>DATGZN010000036.1:0-273225 GCA_035297145.1 Bryobacteraceae bacterium | reverse complement strand
TTATTCCAGCGACGCAATCCCCAAGTAGAGACCCGCAAACACCACGCCGGCTACCGCCAACACTGCCGCCCACGCCAGTACGGTTTCCAGGAGCTGCCGTGCGCTCACGTGATCTTGTTTCCAGGTTGCACTGACACTTGGCATCATATGCGCCCCCCTTTGCGGATGATTGTACACCTTACCAGTATAAAAAGATCTACAATTCTGTTAACTTTTGGCCCTGGGTCATTTCCCCCACCCGCCATAGGGCGGTCTCTAACCCGTTGCGTTGCCTCTACCCAGCGCTGGCCCTTGGGATGCATGCAGACAGTCTCCGTCGGGGGAAAAGCCACATGCCCGTGCAACTCGCTGAGCGCCGAGCCGCACCGCCCAAAAACACAGGCTTCCTCCGCGCGCCTCGCGACTACTCACAGCGCCTGCGCCGTGCATTCCAGCTTTCGTTTTTCGCGCTCAATGTCTGGATCGGCGTCCAGTTCGTGCGCTTCGTCCATCATTACGAAACGGGAGGAAGTACGGCATGGGCAGCAAGGCCCGCTGGCGTCGAAGGCTGGCTGCCCATCGCATCGCTCATGAATCTGAAGGTACTGGTCGAGACTGGCCGCCTTCCGCGCGTGCACCCGGCTGGAGTGATCCTGCTCATCGCTTTCCTCTTGATCTCCTGGCTGTTCCGCAAATCATTTTGTAGCTGGCTCTGTCCTGTGGGCACGCTTTCCGAGTACCTCTGGCGCATCGGGCGCGACACGTTCAAGAAAAATTGGCGCATCCCGCGCGTCCTGGACATCCCTCTGCGCGCGCTCAAATACGTTTTGCTCGGCCTGTTCGTCTACGCCATCGCCGGAATGCCGGTTTCCGCGATCCGCGCCTTTCTCGAAGGCCCCTACGGCTTGATCGCCGAGGTGAAGCTGCTCAATTTCTTCCGCTATCTCGGCATCGGCGGAGCCATCACGCTGCTGGTGCTCGTAGCGCTCTCGGTCTTTGTGCAGAATCTCTGGTGCCGCTATCTGTGCCCCTACGGCGCGCTGCTCGGCCTGTTCTCCATGGCCAGCCCACTGCGCATCCGCCGCAATGCAGCCCTGTGCATCGATTGCGGTAAGTGCGCGCGCCGATGTCCCTCGCGCCTGCCGGTCGACAAACTCCTCTCGATCAAGTCGGCGGAATGCACCGGCTGTCTCGAATGCGTGGCCTCGTGTCCGGTCGACCAAGCGCTCATACTCGCCGCTCCAACAAACCGCGCCATCCCCGCGTGGGCGATAGCCGGTGGAATTGCAGTGATGTTCTTCGGACTATACGGATGGGCCTCGTGGACCGGACACTGGCAGACCAACCTGCCGGATCGTGTCTACATGGAACTGGTGCCGCGCGCGAACGAATTCAGCCACCCATGAAAGGAACGCCATGCAAAAACGCTGCTTGATGTTGATGATCTATCTCTCCTGGGGCATCTACGCCGGCGGGCTGGCCAATCTGGCGTGGCGCGCGCAGTGGGGGTTCGCCCTCGCCTGGCTGGTGGCCGCGCCGCTCGCATTGTGGTTATACATCGTGAAATTCCCGGCGCTCTCACCCTTTATGGGCTACGGCCGCATCACCGATGAGCCCAGCCTGCTGACCGGACGTGCTCCCGCAAAAGTAACGCTCTACACCGCACTCGGCTGTCCGTTCTGCCCCCTGATGGAGCAGCGTCTCCATGATCTGCAAAAGGGCCTCGATTTCGAACTGCACAAAATCGATGTAACGTTGCGCCCTGACCTGCTGGCCAGCAAAGGAATCCGCTCCGTACCCGTGGTGGAAGTGAGTGGCCGGCTGCTCATCGGTCTCGTCACAAGCAAGGATCTTGCAGCCGCCATCGCCGAAGCAGGCGCACCCGCCGGAGCTGCGCGTTAACCGCACACCAGGAAGGTGTAAATAAATCGATTTCATGCGGTCCGTTGGGGCAGATCGGGCGGGCACATGCTCGGCCCCCGCGGCCCCTGCATCGGCTTGATCGTCCGGCAGAAACGGCGAGCCTGTATCCCGCGATGTTTTGGCGTTTGATGCCAAACCGTTGCCCGCACTTTCTTTGAATGCCATAATGACCCATCAGCCATGCGTGTTGTCGAGCTGCTAGTCATCTGTGCCATCTTGCCGTATTTGTTGTGGCTGTCATTCGGAAATGGGTTGCCTACAAGCATGTTCCGTTGGCTGCCATTTGTGGCAGCCGGTCTTGTCATTATCCATCTGTTCGTGGAGAGAGCTCGATGGCAAATGGGTCCTGTGTATCTGCTCGTTATCCTCGTATTGATATCTTATCCATGGTGTCATTCTCACAACTTTCGGATACGACTCACATTCATGGTTATGGGATGGGCCGCCGTACTTCTTCTGTTAGGATCGGCGACTGTGGCGGGCGGGGTCCTGTGGCCGGTTTTTGAATTCGTACCTCTTACGGGACCCTATCCAGTGGGATCAACCAGCGCGCATTTCATAGACCACAGTCGTCGGGATCCCTACTCACCGGACAAAATGGCTGACCGGGAGGTGATGATCCAGGTGTGGTATCCGGCTGAGACAACCGGCGGGTTCCGCCGGGAGCGGTATCGGGATGGGACACGAAGCGACTATCAAGATTCGTCCCTGGCGCTTGTTGAGACTCGCTCCTTCGTGGACGCCCCGATTGCTAACGCGAAGCCCACTTACCCCCTGCTCCTCTTCACCGGTCCCTCTAATCGTTTCCAGAACACTTTTGAAACGGAAGAAATGGCCAGTCATGGTTTCATCGTCGTAGCGATCGATCATCCCTACGATTCGGATCTGGTCGTCTTTCCGGATGGACGGCGAGTCACAGCGAGCAAGGAAGCTTGTCTTCTCGATTTTGCGTCCGACGAGGCACTGGCAATTTCGCGGCCGAAGGTGGAACGCCGCCTCGCGGTGCGCGTCGCCGACACCCGCTTCGTGTTAGATCAACTGGAACGATGGAACGGATCTGACCGGACCAGCCGATTTTTCGGACGCATCGACCTGAACCATATTGGCATGTTGGGACACAGTTTCGGGGGCGCCGTTACGGCGGAGGTTTGCCGAATCGACCCCCGAGTGCGGGCTGGAGTGAATATGGATGGATCGATGTTTGGAACATCCAAGATCAACGGTGTGCCGAAGCCGTTCTTCTTCATGTTCGACGCGTCAGCGCGCCCAACGAAGGCAGAGTTGGAATCTCCAGACAGCAGGGCTCGCAGAGAGGCGCGCGAACTGCTCGGAGACTTCGATGACATCGATCGGAGCATGAGCCGATACGGCGGCTATTTCTTCCAGGCCCCCGGCCTCGAACATATGAACTACACCGACTATCCGCTATATTCTCAATGGAAACCGTGGTCCGGGGCCGGCAAGATCGACATTAGAAGGGCTCACGAAATAACCAATCGGATTACGCTCGCGTTTTTACGCCGGGAACTGCTCAACGACAGCAGTGTTTCCGTGGAAGCAACACTCCGTGACTTCCCGGGGGCGGTTTTACGCCGGCAATCACCGCCGATCGGCGCCGACCACGGATCGGAATATGCCATTCCTTAACCTGACAGAGAAAACTGGGCCACGATCGCAAGAGCAATCCAACTCTGCATACAGGCAATAGGAGCAGAAGTTCAATGTTGCTTGTCCTTCCACTAGCTGCCTACGCGACATGGCTTCTCATATTTGAACGCCTCTACGTCAGCCGAAGGGAAGCGGCACTAACGGCCGCCGCCTGGTGGACATTGCAACTGGTTGTGCTGACGGAGACACTTTCCTTTGCTAGCGCGCTCGCGCAGGTCCCGTTGGCTGTTGCGTGGTTATGCACAACGCTCCTTTTGACGGTCCTGCTCGTTGTCACGAGAAGAAGGCCACTGCAAAATCCTGCCGGTACAGGCCGGGAAGGTGTCGTTCCATCGTTGTCCGCGTCGACGCGCTTGGACCGCCTTATGATCGCCGCAATGTTGCTGATCGGCGGTTTAGTGGGAATCACAGCGATCGTGTCCCCGCCAAACGGCTCCGATCAACTTCAGTATCATCTTCCACGTGTCGTCGAGTGGGCCAGCCGTCATTCCGTTGCCTTTTTTCCGACGCACTACTATGTGCAGCTGTTTGCTCCGCCGCTCGCGGAATGGACGATGTTGCACTCCTACGTGTTGGCCGGAAGCGATCGCTTCGTCAACTTGGTCCAGTGGCTCGCGTTTGTGGGTAGCGGAATTGGGGTCAGCTTGATCGCAAAGGAACTCGGGGCCAAGGTCCGGGGCCAGATCCTGGCAGCTTTCCTCTGCATAACACTGCCACAAGGAATACTAGCGGCATCCAGCGCCAAAAATGACTGGGTTTTGTCCTTTTGGCTTACCGCGGTGGTTTTCTTTCTTTTTCGTTGGCATCGTGAACCGGATTGGCTGAGCAGTTGTAATGTCGGCATCTCGGTAGGGGCGGCTCTTCTCGCGAAAGGGACAGTTTATGTCTTCTTGCCTCCGATTATAGCTGCCATCTCAGTCGGTGTCTTGCGTACTAAGTGGCGGATTCTTCTCAAGCAATCGCCTCTGGTTGTGGCTGTGATCGTTCTGATGAATGGAATGCAGTGGGCGAGAAACTATAGCCTGGGAGGGTCGATCATCGGCCTGTCTGCACCTGATGTCGCCGGCAAAGAAAAGTACACTGTGGATCGGTTCAGCCTACCTGGCATTGTTTCCAATGTACTTCGCGAGTTGGCCATGCACCTGCAAACACCGATTGATGGCCTGAACGACCGTGAGACCAGGGCCGTACGTGCGGTGATCACAATTCTGGGAGTCGATCCCGACGACCGCGCATTCACAAACTACACTAAATTCCAGATCCCGCATCAATATTTCCACCGCGATGAGTTTTATGCAGGTAATCCCTTACATTTGGCGCTGGTAGTTTTCGCGTTCGCCGCTTTGCTCATCTCATGGCGACGCGCCCCGGTCGCACCGGCCGTCCTTGCCTTGGGCATCGCCGGTGCATTTCTCCTGTATTGCAGCCTTTTTAAATGGGAGATCTGGTGCGCACGCTTGCATCTCCCTCTTTTTGTGACCGCATCCGCCGTGGTCGCCCTGGTTATTCACTCGCGCTTTCCCAAGCTTGTGCTCCCAGTCGCGGTGGCGGCGTTTGTATTGGCACTCCCACCGGCCTTTTGCAACGGTTTGCGTCCTCTTCTGTACTCTGGAGGACTCCACAACTGGAAAAGCAGGACCAGCATCTTTTTTCGAAGCCGTGCCGAACTCTACTTCACCCAGCAGGCAGAGCTGAAAGATATATACATACCGGCGGCGCAAGCGATAAGGAACGAAAGATGTGACGATATCGGAATCGACACTTCAATAGTGCCCTATTCGCACGAATATCCTCTTATGGAACTTGGTAGGAGTCCGGGGCTCGAATCCAAGTTTCGATATCTGGATGTACATAACCTTTCTTCCAAATACGCTGATCGTTCCGATTTTCTCCAACCCTGCCTGGTTATTTGTCCGAGTTGCCGCGGCCACCAGGAAAAGTCGGAGGAATATCTACCGCGTTTCCCCATAGCTCGCACGTTTGGGGACCTGGTGATTTTCAGCCGGGCGCCGGCGACTGTGACCGGCCAACCGCTCCAAGGGCGTTAGGCCCTCTTTTACAGCCCATTGACCGCATCACATTGAAATAATTTTACTTAGAGGGCAACTTCTTGCCTCAAAGGCCCGGCTTTGTTAGTACTGGTACCAGCCGTCATAGGTGTATCATTCAATGCCAAAGTTTTGTACAATTGGCGAAGAAATTAGAAAGAACCGGTTTCGCCTGGTCGTGTTTCCGGCGCAACGCGCAGATTATCAAGACGATGGAACAACAAGAAGAGCGCAATCAGGGCGAGAGGACGCATCTTTGGTACGCGGTTCGCGTCCGGTCCAACCATGAGCGGGTGGCTGCCGCCCACCTGCGGGAGCGAGGCTACGAGGAATTCTCCCCGTCTTATCAAGTTCAGCGGCAATGGTCAGACCGGACCAAGACGATTGAGCAATTCCTGTTTCCCGGATACGTATTCACGCGCCTAAACCCCCATAACCGGTTGCTGGTTCTCACGGCTCCAGGGGTTGTTGGATTGGTTGGTTTCGGCAAGTCACCAACACCGATACCCGATCAGGAGATCGAGAGCATTCGCACGATGGTCCGTTCGGGTCTACTCATGAAGCCGTGGCCGTTCCTGGAGGTCGGCCAGAGGGTACTGATTGAGCGAGGCCCCTTGTCGGGAGTAGAGGGGATACTGCAAGACGTCAAAGGCAAGTTTCGCCTGGTCGTGTCGATCTCCCTGTTGCACAGGTCGGTATCGGCGGAGGTCGACCGCACCTGGGTGCGGCCCATAAAACCTTCCCGATCGAAACCGGTGCTTATTGATCGTCCGTGTCCAGTTTGAACGGGAGCGCGAGAACAGCTAACATGCTTGCTATGGTGAACCGCAGCCGATCTGGCGTTTCTCTGCTTTTTGTGGCCCTCAGTTTTTCCGTATCAGCACAGCAGCCGGGCACGGGTGCGGGTCAAACTACCCCGCAAACTGGAGGGGCTGTGAGTGCAGGCCAAGCGCAGCCGGCGGGGGAACTGCCCGCCGATATCAGCCCCACTTACACACTAGGGGCCAATGACCAGATTCTCATCCGGGCGCCTGGGGTCGACGAGATCAACGAGCGGCCGTTCCGGATCGATGCGGAGGGGTTCCTAAGCCTGCCGGTAGTCGGCCGCATCCGGGCAGCCGGGCTGACCGTGCATGGACTCGAAACGGAAATCACGAATCGCCTTCACGAGTTTTTCGTCAATCCCCAGGTGTTCATCTCCGTCACCCAATTTCAGCAGCCGCCGGTATTCTTTCAAGGCATGTTTTTGCGTCCGGGCATCCTGACTCTGCGGGGCCGCCGTACCTTGTTGGAAATGCTGGCGGTTGTGGGCGGCCTGCAACCAAACGCCAGCCGGCGGATCAAGATCAGGCGGCATTTGGAATCCGGCCCTATTCCGCTCCCCAACGCGGTTGAAGACCCCGACAGGAAAACCAGCACGGTCGAAATCAGTTTCGCCAGCCTGCGGGAGAACGTAAATCCCGCAGAGGACATCGTCCTTCAACCCTACGATGTCGTCACGGTGGACCGCGCAGAACCGGTATATGTCGCCGGCGAGGTGCTTCGCCCTGGAGTCCTCGATCTGGGAGAGCGCGACTATCTCACCGTGACTCAGGCGTTGACGATGTCCGGGGGCTTTACCCGCGATGCCAAGCGAGCGGATGTGCGCGTTCTGCGTCCCATCTTAGACACCAACCGGCGCGCGGAGATCTCCATAAATTTGAATGGTATCTACGAGGGGAGGGTGAACGACTTTCCATTGTTACCCAATGACCTTCTGTACGTTCCCCGGTCAAATACCAGGACCATTCTGACCGGATTGGTACCCATCGGGCTTTCCGTGCTCAATCCGTTCATCTATCTGGCAATACAGGGAAAATGAAGACTGGGTCGGGCTGTTACGCTATACTGTCTCTTCAACATGAGAGCCCCTAGTACGAGGCTGCGAGTCAAGCAGTGCTTGTCGCCGCTGATCGCAGTTCTGCTGGCTGCGCCTTCGAGTATCACGGCGCAGCAGCCCGCGGTCCCGGCACCCGCTGAGACCAAGCCGGTTACACCATTGCCGATGGTGCAAAACCTCAAGGTGGTTGCGCTCGCCGGAAACGGAGAGATGAACGATCTCGAGCGGAGAGTGATGGCTCCGCTGGTGGTTGAGGTTGTCGATCTGCAAGACAGGCCCATCGAAGGTGCGGAGGTGGTGTTTCGTTTTCCCTTGCGAGGCCCGAGCGCGGTATTTGCCGACCAAAAGAGCGCGAAGACGGTGCGGACGAACGGGCAGGGCGAAGCCGCCGCGACGGGGTGGACGGCCAACAACGAAGTGGGAAGCTTCCAGGTGCACGTGACCGCAACCTATGGCAATCAAATGGGTGAGACCACCATTTCCATGTCCAACGCGGAGCGGGTGCCTGACGCGGTGCTGAACAGGACCGGGAAGCGAAAGACCCTGTGGTCTTCCAAGTGGTTCAAGATTGGGCTCATTGCCGGCGGGGCCGGGCTGGCCGCGGGCATTGTCCTGGCCACTCGGGGCGGCGGCGGAAGCACCAGCACGCCCACCATCACCGTGTCTCCAGGCTCTCCTAGCGTGGGGGGCCCTCCGTAGAACATGCGTCCGTCATGGAGTTGGATACGCCGCCGGATCGGTCGAGGCGCGGTTTTGCTTGCGGCGCTGGCCGTACCGTCTTTCGCACAGCAGAGTAACTTCACATTCAGTTATGTGCTGGCCGTGAACCAGAACACGGTGCCTGTGCAGCCGGGGGGGATCATCGCATTTCCGGCCACGCCGCTGAACTCGGTGTCGCAGGCCGCGCTGAACATCACAAACACCGGCGGCCCGGCGGAAGTCCAGAACGTTTCGATCAGTAGTGGCAGCGCTTTCTCGCTGCAAGGCCTGCCGGCTTTTCCGTTCCTGGTCAACACGCAGCAAACGCTTCAAGTGTTGATCCGCTATCAACCCAGCGGAGCCAGCACGGACACGGGCCAGATTCAAGTCAGTCTCGGCCAGCAGGGCGCGCAGATAACATTCGGTCTGCAGGGCACACTGAGCGCCGCAAAGCTGGTCTATCAACTCACTGAAAATGGCCAGACAGCTACCGTGACTCCGGGCAGCGCCATCACTCTCCCCGACACTAATGTCGGCCAGTCGAGCAGCGCAAACTTGACGGTTGAGAATACCGGAAATTCGAGCACCACGATTGGCTCGATCATCCTGAACGGGCAAAATTTTGCGCTCAGCGGCACCCCGGTGCTTCCAGATACTCTTGGGCCGAACGCGAGCTTTACTTTCAAGATCACGTTCACACCCACGCAGGCCGCTGTCGTGCAGGCCAGTCTGGCGATTGGCAGCGATTCATTTACTTTGACCGGGCGCGGCCTGGGGGCCAACCTGGCGTTCGCATACACGATGGCGGGGACCACGGCGACACTGGGGACGGGCGATTCGGTCGTCTTTACACCGGCGATGGTGACGCAGTCAGAGAGCGCTCAGTTCACCATCAGCAACACGGGCACGGTTGCCGCCAACATATTCAACATAGGAATTGTTCAGGCGAGCAGTCCTTTTTCAGTGTCCGGACTGCCTCCTTTGCCGGTGAACATTGCGCCCAACGCGCAGGCCAGCTTCACGATCACATTCGCCCCCACGACGGTAGGCTTTACGACCGGCACTCTCCAGGTGGGGAACACGACCATCGGGCTGATCGGCTCAGGCACGGCGCCTCCGGCGCTGCCGGCTTACACCTTCAGCGGTCCCACGGGCGATGTTGCAGCCATGTCTCAACCAAGCGTCGGGTTGAAGCTCTCCAAACCGTACCCGGCCGCAGTCTCGGGAACGCTTACGATTACGATTTCGAGTGATCTAACGGTCGATCCCGCCGTGCAGTTTTCCACCGGCGGGCGCACCATAACATTTGTCATACCAGCCAACACGACGGAGGCCATCTTCGCCGGTCAAGGGCCACAAATTCAACTGCAAACGGGGACCGTAGAGAGTACGATCACGCTGACGCCCACTTTCGCGACCCAAGCCGGCGGCATCAACCTGACGCCCGCCTCACCGGCCACGCTGCAATTCTCGGTGGCTGGAGCGGCGCCGACTCTCATTTCCGTGCAGGTGGGCAGCACTACCAGCAACAGCTTTGTGCTCACGTTGGTGGGCTTCACGACGACACGTTCGCTGACCACGATAGCAGTGCAGTTCACGGCCGCGGCCGGCTTCAAGATATCGGCGACGCCAGTGAACATCGACCTCAGCCATGTCGCCACGGCCTGGTTTGTCAGCACCGCGTCGGTCGCTTTTGGCGGACAGTTTCAAGTGACAGTTCCCTTTACCTTAAACGGGACCGTGGCTACGGGCCAGACTCTGATTGGCAGTCTCGCCGGTGTAACCGCAACGATCGCCAATTCGACCGGGACTTCGAATTCGGTGCAAGCCAACTTTTAGGGGTGCGACCTATGAGTGTCATCGAACCAGCGCCTTATCTTTCCGTCGTTGTTCCGGCCTACAATGAGGAAAACACTCTGGCGACCGTAGTCCGGAAGCTAATTCAGCTGCCGGAACTCCTCGAAGTGGTCATCGTAGACGACTGCTCGAAAGACCAGACGCCGGAAATCGCGCGCCAGTTGTCCGCCGAGTATCAACAAGTCAAAGTTGTCCGGCATGCGGTGAACTCGGGGAAAACCGAAGCCCTCAAAACAGGATTCCAGCACACCACCGGCGAAATTGTGATCGTGCAGGACGCCGACCTCGAATACGATCCGACGGAAATTCCTGCATTGATTCAACCGATCATTGACGGCCATGCGGACGTCGTTTACGGTTCGCGATTTTTGGTTCGGAAGACGTCGCGTGTGTTGTATTTCTATCACTACCTCGCGAACCGGACGCTGACCTTTGTTTCGAACCTGTTCACCAACATCAATTTGACTGATGTCGAGACCGGCTATAAGGCATTGCGAGGCGACATCATCAGAAACATGATCATAACGTCGGAACGGTTCGGTTTTGAGATCGAAGTCACGGCTAAAGTCGCAAAATTGAAATGTTCCATTTATGAGGCTCCGATCAGCTACTACGGTAGAACGTATGAAGAAGGTAAGAAGATCGGGCCGTGGGACGGGATTGCGGCCTTCTGGTACATTATCAGATACAATCTGTTTTGCAGTGTGGAATCCAGCTTTCGAAAGGTTCCTGCACTAGGGCCACAGCATGCGAAGTGACTCTTTAGGCAGTTTGGACGATCACGCCGAAGGTGGGCGAGTAATATGGCGACCGAAACCGTAACTATCCCGGAGGATCGTAAGGTCGCGCGAACGGCCGGATTGGACCTGGTGCTGCCGGAGTGTGAAAAAGGGATCGGATCGGTGATTTTGAAAGCCGATTCGCCTCAATTAATTGACGCAGTGCGGGTAGAGCCGGTCACTTTGTGGCCGGATGATCGTGGGTACTTCCTGGAAGTCCAGCGCATGGGACGCGGACTGGCGGCTCGCTTTCCGCCAGAGTCCACGCAGATTTCAGCGGCTCTCAGTTACCCCGGCACCATCAAAGCGTTTCATTACCACATGCACCAGACCGACTGTTGGGCACCCATCACGGGCTCGCTCCAAGTAGCACTAGTGGACCTCCGCATGGGTTCACCGACTTATGGCGCGCGCAATACCCTTTACGTTGGCGTTCTCAGGCCGTGGCGGATTCTCATCCCACCCGGAGTGGCTCACGGCTATAAGGTGATCGGACCAGACCAAGCGATGTTGGTATATCTCACCGACCGGTTCTACGATGCCAAAGACGAAGGCCGCATTCCCTACAACGATTCCCATATTCACTACGATTGGGAGATGCAGCACAAGTAAATCCGTGCTGAACCTGGTTCGCGCGTGAAACTTCTTGTCACCGGCGGAGCAGGATTTATCGGGTCAGCATTTGTCCGGCTGATGCTGGACCGCGAGGACGCGCCGCGGATCGTGAACCTCGACAAGCTGACCTACGCCGGCAACCTGGAAAACCTCGGATCTGTCGCGGGACACAGCCGCTACCGCTTCGTGCGCGGCGATATCTGTGATGGGCCGCTGGTGCACTCTCTCATCGCGGAAGAGCGGCCCGATGCCATTGTCCACTTTGCCGCCGAGTCACACGTAGATCGCAGTATCTTAGCGCCCGATCCGGTTTTCGACACCAATCTGCGGGGAACGTTCACTTTGTTAGAAGCGGCACGCCAGCTTCGGGTACCGCGATTCGTACATGTGTCGACGGATGAGGTTTACGGCAGCCTGCACTCACCCCTTGAAGCTGATGAAAACTTCCCGCTGAATCCGAGCAGCCCTTACTCGGCTTCGAAGGCCGGGTCAGATTTGCTGGCACGATCTTATTTCACCACTTATAGGGTGCCAGTCATTATCACGCGCGCATCCAATAATTATGGACCTTATCAGTTTCCAGAAAAGCTGCTGCCTTTGATGATCTCGAATGCTTTTGAAGGGAAACCTTTGCCGGTATACGGCGATGGACAGCAGGTACGCGACTGGCTTTATGTGGATGACCATTGCCGCGGCGTTCATGCCGTTCTCCGGAAAGGACGAGAAGGCGAAATCTATAACATCGGCGGCAATCGCTCTTTGCCGAATATCGAGGTCGTGCGCAAAATTCTGGCAGCCACGGGCGCTTCCGAATCGTTGATCCAGTATGTTGAGGACCGGCCTGGCCACGACCGCCGCTATGCGCTTTCCAGTGCCAAAATCACGAAGGAGACAGGCTGGTCGCCGCAAATGGTCTTCGAGGAGGGGCTGGCACACACCATCGATTGGTACCGGCGGAATTCGGCGTGGGTGGCGCGCGTCAAATCAGAAGAGTATCGGAACTACTACGAAAGTAACTATGCGGGCCGGAGCGAACACACCGATCCGGCGACTTAGCTCTCCAGCTTGTACTTGGTAGACGCCAGCCCGTACAGCGGCCGCCAGAGCAGTCGATTGACCGTGACGACCACAAACGACATGACCACGGTAGCTCCGAGCAACAGGCCCATGTTACCGCTGTCGGTGGCCTGGCTGATCAGCGCGCCTAATCCTGTGGTCGAAAGCGTCTGGTTTTTAAAGTGCACATACTCCGCCACCACACTTGCATTCCAGGCTCCGCCCGAGGCGGTGACGAAACCGGTGATCAGGTAGGGAAAGATTCCGGGTAGAATCAACCGGCGCCACCGCTCGACTAAGCCTAGGTGGTAGATGTCACAGACTTCCTTGAGATCGGTGGGTATGGCGCTGGCACCGGCTATGACATTGAACAGGATGTACCATTGCGTGCCCAACAGCAGGAGCAGGATAGAGGCGACACCTAGCCCTCCACCAGCACGAATTAACACCAGCACTAAGATGGGGAACAACGCTATGGCGGGAACCGACGCAGCGATTTGGGCCACCGGCTGCACGAAGGCCGCGAGCCTTGGGCGCAGGCCGATGAAAACGCCGGCGGGGACGGTCCAAAGTCCGGCGACCAGCAGTGTAAACTCCACGCGAAGGAACGTTGCTCCCGTACCCCAGAGAATGTTGCGTATTTCTTGATGAGACAGAGCGACCAGCGTGACGATCATTCGCGTAACGGCAAAGAGGATACCCAACAAAGCGGCAGCCGAAGCCGCAAAGGCGAGTCCCCTTCTCAATTCGCTTGTCTGGCTTGTGTGCCTGCCGGAAGCTCGCGCCCTGGCAAAATGCAGCGTCAAAGCTTCGCGCACAGGCATCCAGGTGGCACGAGTCACATGCGACACCACTTGCGACCGCCGGAGTAGATCGAGAATCGGCGAGCGCGGCGTCTGGGCGGCTTCCACCTGTTCGAATTTGAACTTTTCACTCCAGGCGATAACCGGCCGCCAGACGAGTTGGTCGATCAGCACGATCACTGTGATCATGACGGCAAGACCGCAGAGAGTCGCGCGTTTGTCATCGGAATCGGAAGCGGCCTGCAAATAGGAACCGAGACCGGGAAGGCGGAGGTCGCGTTTCCCCAGAACGAACATCTCGCAAGCCGTCAGAAAGTACCATGCGCCCGCCACTGACATCATGGAATTCCAGACCAACCCGATGGCGGAATACGGCAGCTCGAGTTGAATGAAGCGTTGCCACCAGCTCAGGCGGTAGATGCGTGCGGCCTCCAGCATCTCGCGCGGGATGCTCTTGAGCGACGAGTAAACGCTGAAGGTCATGTTCCAAACCTGTCCTGTCAAGATCAACAGAATGGAACCGAGCTCGATTCCCAACTGCTTCGTGGGAAACAGCGCCACCATCGCCATCATCACCGGCGGAAGGAAGCTTAAGACGGGGATGGACTGCAAGATATCGAGAAGAGGGATCAGCACCCGCTCCGCTTTCGCATTGTGCGCGGCAATGGATGCGTAGACCAATGTGAAGGCCAAGCTGAAGCAGTAGGCGATGGCGATGCGGGCAACTGAGAACAGAGCATATTTCGGCAACACGGCCGGGTCGAGCTGAATATCAGCATGCGTGCCCACCGGACCCGACCAGTAGTGCGCCAGCGACAGAAGGCCGTAAAAGAGGCCCAGGATTGCGGCGAGAATGGGCAAATCGCGCACGAACGACGTGAACCTGGTTGGGAGGGTGCCCCAGGGCAGCGCGCCCCACGCCGCTCTTGCAGGCTGCGCCGCCATCAACTTTCGGATCCGCCCTCTCCTGCTGCGACAGGAGCTGCGGGCTGGTCGAGCGTCAGACGGCCGGTTCCGGAATCGTAGGTGAAGATGTCGCTGGAGCGGCCCCAATTCAAGACCGTCTCCATCTGGCGCTCCACCTCTTCGCCGGCGAAGTGCTCGTCCAGAATGTCGCGGAAGAATTCGAGCGGCATGCTGTGATCGGACTTGTTCACCAGTGCATGATGAATCTGCTGGAGCAGCGGGATATGGGCCAACACGGCTGCGCGGAACAACTGGCGCTGCGTGGCCATATCGGCTTCGGCGAAGGCCTCGCCTTCCGGCGTGATTTCGGCCTCGCCTTTATCCGACTTGGCAAAACCGAGCAGCGTCGTCGCTTCCAGGATCGGCAGCAGGTCGTCCACTTCCATGCGCAGCTCTTCGGCGATGCGGTAAAGGTCCTCGCTGCCGCCGTGATCGTGAAGCAGCTCGAGGAATCCGGCAATGCCGCCCAGGCGCGCGTGTGGAAGCATCTGATACGCCGGCTTGGCGGGGCCGACAGCGAGCGGTGCGGCCGCGAGATCCGGCTGCGTCATGAGTTTGTAGATGTAGTCGACGTACAGAAGGAATTCGGCGGAGTGCCGGTCCCGGTATTGTTTCAACGGAACGTGAAAATCCGCGCGGATCCGCGCCGGATTGCGGCCCAGGACGATCACACGATCGGCGAGCAGGACGGCTTCCTCGATATTGTGCGTGACGATAAAAATGCTCTTGGTAGGGATTTTCTTGCCCAGCCAAAGCTCCATCAGCTCGCTGCGCAGGTTCTCGGCGGTCAACACATCGAGAGCCGAGAAGGGCTCATCCATGAAGAGAATCTCGGGTTCGACGGCCAGAGCGCGCGCGAATCCCACGCGCTGCTTCATGCCGCCGGAAAGGTCTTTGGGATAGGCGGTTTCAAAACCTTCAAGGCCCACCGCTGCCAGCGTCCGGATGGCGCGCTCGCGCCGTTCCTCACGGCCAACGCCGCGCGCGAGCAGCGGGACTTCCACGTTATTGAGGACGGTGAGCCACGGAAACAAAGCGAAACTTTGGAAGACAATGGCAACGTTGGGGCTGGATTCGCTCAGTGGCTTGCCGTGCCACAGAACCTCGCCGCTCGAGGGCGCAGCAAGTCCGGTTAGCATGCGTAAGAGCGTGGACTTTCCCGAACCGGAAGGGCCGAGCAACGCGATGATGGCGCCGGGTTCTACCGACAGATCGGTCGGCGCGATGACTTGCACTTCGCCGCCATCGGGTCGCTCGAAACGCTTTTCCACTTGCCGTGCCTGGATGATCGGCTCAGCCGGTGGAGCCGCGTGCTCTATCACCTCGGCCACGCTCTCCGCCGGCTGCTGCCCGGAAAGCTCGTCCATCAGGCGCTGCCAGGCCTCCTCGGGCAGTTCGTCGAAGAACTGCAGGCGCTCGCCCGGATTCATCTGTTCGACGATCGCATTCATTTCCGGCCCAGGGCGCGAATGCAGGAGAACGTAGGTGTGGTAATAGGGCAAGACAGCCGCGAGCCTGGCCGCGAAATCAAACGGGAGCCTGCGGAACAGCTCTTGCTGCTCTTCAAAAGGGATGTCCATCAGCAGGCGCGCGGCATCCGCGGGGTCGAGCGGCCGCAACACCCCCAGAGCCTGCTCCCAATGTTGCTGGGAGATCATCGCGCGCAGCTTCTCTGTTAGCGGGGTGGTCATCGAAGCAAACCAACAGCCTACTACAGTTGTGTCACAGAACTGTTATGGACCGGCCTGGCTTTCCTTGGCTTCTCAGGACGAGCCCCACCTAGTTACAAACTACTAGTTAACAGTATGCGGCAGTTCTCCATATAGAATCTGGAAAAAGAGAGGTTTATCTCCTAAACTTTACAAATGAATTTAGCATCGCGGTGCGGCCAAAGGGCTGAAGGCAAGACCATCGCGAACTACCTCTGGAGGGAAAACGGCCATGGGGAGACTGGGCGTGCTGATATTCGTTATTCCGAGCCTCTGTGTGCGGGCAGCATCATACTCGGCTTGCGATGTGAATCAGGATGGGGTCGTCAATATTGTCGACGTGCAGTTGATTGTAAATCAAGCCCTCGGGCTTTCCCCTTGCACTGCTGTCAACATCGACGGCAGTTGCGACATCGGCGCTGTCCAGCGTGTCATCAACGCAGCCCTGGGGCAACCCTGTAATACCTCGGGCCAGGAAGTCACTGCCGGCTTGGTGGGCTACTGGAAAATGGACGAATCCTCAGGGACCGTCGTACATGACTCTTCCGGTTACGGATACGACGGAACAACGGTCAACGCCACCGGTGACTGGTCCTGGGATCCCACTGGAGGCAAAATAAATGGCGCCTTTCATAAGTATTCCGGCACCAATCCAATTACAATCCCGAATAACAGTCAAATCAACTTTACGGGTGATTTTAGCGTTGCGCTCTGGATCAAAGCATCTTCCGGCGTGCAGAACTTCATCTGGAAGGCCAACACCGTAGGATTTCAAGGGTACGGAATCGGGCTCAATGGGAACGGAAGCCAGGTCATCGCGTATTTGGACAGCGCCATTTGCCTGGGCAATGAACTCGTTCCAGCCGGCCAGTGGGCGCACATCGCCGTAACCAAATCCGGGCCGACATTGACCATCTACATCAATGGCGTCGCCGACACGCCCTTTTCGGTGCCGGCTACCATTACGGCGACAACCGCACCGCTGATCGTAGGTTTAGGCGGCTTCATCGATGATGTCCGTCTGTATAATCGCGTGTTGTCTAGTGCGGAGGTTCAGACGATTATGGGGTCCAATGGCTCGTACGTCGGGGCTACACAGACCGTTCCACCGAACATCGCCTCCTTCGCTGCCAGCCCTTCTCCAATCAATGCGGGCCAGCCAGCAACCTTGACATGGGCCGTCAGCGGCGCGACCGCCGTCTCCATCGACAATGGACTAGGTGCTCAGAGTTCCGTTACGAGCGGCACTGTTTCTGTTTCACCAACCGCCACCACGACCTACACCTTGACCGCCACAAATGCCGGCGCTTCCACTACTGCGATTGCCACTGTAGTAGTCAACCAGCCTCCCCTACCACCGTCTACTAACGTCATCATCACTTCGCCCGCGGCCAACAGCGTCGTCTCGGGGACCATCAACCTAACCGTCGATATTACCGGCCTCTCCGGCGTAGCCAGCGTCAAGTATTTCCTCAACCAAAGAGAGATTTTCAATGCAGGGGACCCGGTGGGGCCCATCGCGAGCCCATATAGCTATTCGTGGATTACAAATAATGTCTGGGATAGCTGGTCGCAGCTCACTGCTCAAGCTCTTGATTCCTCCGGCAACGTCCTGTCCACCAGCGCGCCAGTGCCAATCCAGATAGCCAATGGCTCCTACACACTCGCTCAGGTGACTCCCGCCCCAGGGCAGACGATCACGGGGGCTGTCACGTGGAATGTTAGTACGAATGCGCCTCCGGGCACGCTGATTAAGTGTTTCGTCGATGGTGTCCAAGCGAACCCTGGTGGCGCGCCTTTTATGTACGATACCACGCAGCTACCCAACGGCTCGCATGACTTTCACTGTGTCATCGCTCCGCCCCAATCAATCAACGTAAACAACGGGAATGGATATCAGACCCCCGTTGCCATGTCTTCGACCTTCTTTTACGTTGACAATGGCAGAACGCCGATGCAGCTACAGGCCAACTACAGAATACTTTACATGACCCCTGGCCAGGCCCAGAATCTCACCGCGCAGTTAGTTTACACTAATGGCGATAGGACGCCCGTGTTGCCGGCTTTTTACATCGATAATTCTTCAGTTGCGACGGTAACTGCCAGCGGCACTGTTACGGCCGTAGCTGACGGCGTGGCAAACGTCAACGTCACTGCCAATGGGAAAACCACGACCACCCAGGTAATCGTAAGCAATGCCAACATATTGCCTCACTTTTCAAAAAGTGGTGACATTTTAACTGTCTATGACCCGAATAACTCTTTGTTCGTCAGAACCCTCTTCGGTGGACCTCTTCCGAATTATGATCTTGACCCCAAGAAAACCGGTGATCCGAATATGATCGCAGAGACGAACGCAGCCGCGATCAATGTGCTGACGGTAGGTATCTATTCTAACCCAGCCGACCAGTCTGGATGGAATCCAAGTAACTATTCTAATCAGAACACGTTCGCTAACTTCAAACAGCAGTGGGATGCTACGGACGCGCAGAGCATGAGCGATCTTACAGCAAATGACTGGAGCATCTTGTTGACTGGCGACGATATCGCGCGCTCAACGAATGAAATGATCGACAGTATTTTTGACCCTTACTCCACACAAAAAATTCAATACCTGCTGAATTATTGGAAGAATTCCGGCAAGGCACTTGGGATCGAAATGATAGACGAGGCAGACGGAGATTGGGGTTGTGATCCGCTCGCCTCCGCAGCAGGCTACTGGAATAAGTGGAGCCCATCGTTTGTTACCAGCCCGTTCATCGGCTTGGAATCGATCCTGAACGGCGTGCCTAGGCCGAACATAGCATGGCCCACCCTCGGTATTGGCGGACCAGTTTGTCTGCAAAATTGGCAAGGCAATCCTAACTTCGCCGACTACACAAGCTTGTACTGGGATCGATTGTGGGGGACTGATCCGTATCCGGACGGAGATTCCAACTACGAAGTGACCAGTTCTTTTGAAAACAAGTATGTTGCGTCCTTGCCGTTGATTCAGCGGGACAAGCCACTATTGGTTTTGGTCGGCTTCTCCGGTCCCTCATGGAACAAAAACGTCACCGGTACCGGCTTCGACCCGGCTGTCGATACGCTTCTGCATCCGGCGTGGACTCCAACGCAGGTTTCGGATCAGATATTCCTGGACATAGCCAAGGGCGCCGCCGGAGTGCGTCTATATCAACTTGAACACTGGGCTGACGCAGCCATAGTTTGGCCTGCCGGTACTCAGTTTGTGCAGGTTGGGACCAGCCCGCACCTGGGCATTCCTCGTTGGGCAGCGATGTCAGCTGCTTTCAATCTGGTGAAGAGCCTAGAGCCCTATGTGTTGTCTCCCATGACAAATGCCCCCGACTTAGGGCCATTCGTTGAAACCGGAGCCCATAGCGGTGCGGCTGGGAATCTGCTAATCGCAATTAACACTCTGGATAATCCGCAGACCATTGCTGCGGACTTAACGCCATACGTCACCGGCTTCGCGGTCACCCGCTACCGCTTAGTCGCCTCGTCACTTGCCACCCAGAACCTGGGCTCCGTGACAAGCGATCAGGTCACCTTGAACCCCGGTGAAGTCGCGGTGTATGTGTTTCCCAGCCAGTGACCGGCTATCGGGCCAGCCAGCCGCCGTCAACGACGAGGATGGAGCCGTTCACGTAATCGGAGGCTGACGAGGCCAGGAAAACCGCCGCGCCTTTGAAATCATCGGGCACGCCCCAGCGTCCGGCCGGAATCCGTGAGAGGATAGCCGGATTGCGAACCGGGTCGGCGCGCAGCGCAGTGGTGTTATCGGTGGCGACGTAGCCGGGCGCGATCGCGTTTACCTGCACTCCCCGTGGCGCCCATTCGTTAGCGAGCGCCTTGGTAAGCTGGCCGATGGCTCCTTTGCTTGCGGCGTAGCCTGGAACCGTGACGCCGCCCTGGAAGGTGAGTACCGAAGCAGTGAAGATGATCTTGCCGGAGCCGCGTTCCACCATGCGCTTTCCGATTTCGCGGCTCAGGATGAATTGCGCGGACAGGTTCGTTTCCAATACCTCGTCCCAGTAATCGTCCGGATGCTCCGCGGCGGGCTTCCGGTGAATGGTGCCCGCATTATTCACCAGGATGTCGATTGCCGGGAGGTCGGCCGTCACTTGTTGAGCGAAAGCGTGGACCGCCTGCCGGTTCGCGAAGTCTGCGGCGTACCCGAGGAAGTTGCGGCCGAGTGCGAGTACTTGCTTCTCAACATCGCTGCCGTGTGGCTCCAGAGAGCGGCTGACGCCGACGATATCGGCTCCCGCCTCCGCCAGCGCCACCGCCATGGCTTGGCCAATACCGCGCCGGCAGCCCGTCACCAGGGCGATCTTGCCATCCAGCTTGAATTGATCCAGGACGTTCACCGCTCAGTGCCTAGTTTCATGCCTCTCGCTTTTTTAACATCCCAATAATTGTACATAGCCACGCGACGGCCGCAAAAAGGAGTAGAATTGACGTGATTTCGTATCAGACGGCACAGGTACAGTGTAAGCGAGCATCGTGCTCATCGGATCATTTCCGGAGCGAGCGAACAGCTTCTTTGAGCGGGAGAACCTGGTGATCCGCACACCCAAGACGCGCGAGCCCCATAAGTGTCCCCGCAGTCGCGCCTTTCCGCCGTTTTACCTGGCGGTTTTTTGCGCTTGTTTTCCAGCGTTGGCAAATGGGCAGACCCAGGCGGAGACCGCCGACAAGAACGCGTCTGAGATGACCTCGCACGATGTACCGGCAACATTCAAGGCGAAAGTCAATCTGGTGCTGGTGCCGGTGGTGGTACGCGATGGCCAGGGCCACGCCATCGGAAATCTTCAGAAGGCGGATTTCCTGCTCTTCGATAAGGGTAAGCCGCAGGTAATTACCAAATTCTCGATGGAGAAGTCGGGCGGGCAGGCCGCCAAAGACGCGGAAAGCACCAAGTCCGCGGAGAACGTTCCGGGAGAGCAGGCTCCGCCGGTTTTGCCGGAGCGTTACACGGCCTATCTCTTTGATGACGTCCATCTGGCATTTGGCGACCTGGCACGCGTGCGGGATGCGGCGGACCGTCACATGGCTGCACTCGACTCGATGGCCCGCGCCGCTATTTACACGACCTCTGGCCAGAGCACGCTCGATTTTACCGATGATCGCGCGAAACTGCATGAGACGCTGCTCAGCCTCCGCCCGCGGCCCGTGTCCAGGTCGCCCAGAGGCATAGAGTGCCCGGATGTCAGTTACTATCAGGCGGACCTGATCTTTAATAAGAACGATCCGCAGGCATTCCAGGTCGCCACACAGGACGCGATGGTCTGCATGAGTTTGCCTCCGCAGATGATCTCGGCAGCGCAGTCGGCGGCTCGCTCAGCGGCGCAGCGCGCGGTTACGGACGGCGACCACGAAACCCGCCTTGCGCTATTGGTCTTGAAGGAGGTCATCCGCAGAATGTCTGCCATGCCCGGGCAGCGGGCCATTGTTCTGGTGTCGCCTGGATTCATCACTTCGTTCGATCTCATACCAGACACGGCGGACGTCATGGAGCGTGCCATACGCGCCAGCGTGATCATCAGCGCTTTGGACGCTCGAGGCCTCTACACGGTGATTCCCGGCGGCGACGCCAGCCAACGAGTAGCGAATCCTGCAACCGTGCAATACAAAGCGCAGTACGACCTCGACAGCGCGACCCAGGAAGCGGACGTGCTGGCGGAATTGGCCGATGGCACCGGCGGTACCTTCTTTCACAACAGCAATGATCTGGATGGCGGATTCAAACGCGCGGCCGCGGTCCCGGAATACTCCTATGTGCTCGGCTTCTCGCCCGAGAACCTGAAATTGGACGGAACCTATCACAAGCTGAAAGTCACGCTGAATGATGGCAACAAGGTCACCTTGCAGGCGCGCCGCGGCTATTACGCCCCCAAGCGCCTCGATGACCCCGCGGAAACGGCAAAAGAGGAAATCCAGGAAGCCCTGTTCTCGCGGCAAGAAATGCACGACATTCCGGTTGAGCTGCACACGCAGTTTTTCAAATCCAGCGAGGACAGCGCTCGCGTGGCCGTTATCATTCGTGTGGACGTGAGACACATTCACTATCGAAAAGTGGATGGGCGAAATCGGAATGACCTAACCGTTGTCTCCGCGCTGTTCGATCGCAACGGAACCTACGTCACGGGGAATGAAAAACACTTAGCAATGCGCCTTCGCGATGAAACGCTCGAAAAGAAGCTCGGATCCGGCCTTACGCTGAGGACCAGCTTCGACGTAAAACCTGGCACTTATCTGGTTCGGCTGGTCGTACGGGATGCCGAAGGACAGATGATGTCCGCACAAAATGGGGCTGTCGAGATTCAGTAGAGGGAGAGAATGTATGACATTTCGCCGCTTGCTGTTGTTTGCCGCAATAGTTTGCTGGGCGGGTCTCGCGACACATGTTCCGCGGGCAAACGCCCAGGCCCCGGCTGATTCCGGCGCCGTGATCCGAACGGAGACCCGGCTGGTTCTGGTGGATACGGTAGTCACCGATAAGAAAGGCGAGTACGTCCGCGACCTCACTCAAAAAGACTTCAAGGTTTGGGAGGACGGCAAAGAACAGCCGATCAAGAGTTTCTCGTTCGAAGCCGATCCCAGCTCCCCGAACAGCAACCAGAAACATTACCTCGTGCTGTTCTTCGACAACTCGACGATGGCGCCCGGAGACCAAATACAAGCGCGGCAAGCGGCGGCGAAATTCATTGACTCGAACACCGGGCCGAACAAGCTGATTGCGATCGTCAATTTCGGCGGCAGCGTGCATATTGCGCAGAACTTTACTTCCGACGCCGCGCGGCTGAAGCAGGTAGTGAGCGGAGTGAAAATGTCGTCGGTAAATCCCAATGCAGCACCGGTTCAGGTGGCTTCGGTCGGAATGCCGCCGTTGGGCAACGCAGAAGCTGATTTTGGCGCACGCAGCGTGATGCTCGCCTTGCGCAGCATGGCCAAGAATCTCGGCACGGTTCCGGGGCGCAAGATTCTGATACTGCTGACGGCCGGCTTTCCGCTGACGGAGGAAGTCAGATCGGAACTGACCGCGACTATTGACGCGTGCAACCGATGGAACGTGGCGATTTATCCGATTGACGTACGTGGGCTGGTCACAGGCGGGCCGCCAATTGCCTACTCCACACCCGCGGCGCCAGATCAAACGGTCTCTGCACACTTCCCTTCGCTGCGCTTGCTGCCAGCCAGTTTTAGCTCCTTTGGCGCGTCCTTTATGCCGCAACACGGCGGAGGTGGGGCTGGCGGTGGTGGTGGGGCTGGCGGCGGAGGTGGAGCTGGAGGCGGCGGGGGTCACGGCGGAGGCGGAACTGGCGGCGGCACGGGTGGTGGCACCGGTGGAGGAAAAGGCGGGGGAACTGGCGGCGGTACCGGCGGCGGCGGTGGAGGAAAAGGCGGGGGGACTGGCGGCGGTACCGGCGGCGGAAAGGGCGGCTCTGGCGGTGGCTCGTCGACTGCCAACTCATACATCAACAACCCATACACGCAATCGCGGCAGATTGTCCCGATGACATTTCCGCCGAGCGCCACAACCAATCAGGAAATCATGTACGCACTGGCGTCGGGCACGGGCGGCTTCGTCATCATCAATACCAACGACTTGCTCGGCGGGTTGGAGAAGATCGGCAAGGAGCAAAACGAATACTACATTCTCGGATACACCCCCGCTGACGCGCCCGAAGGAAGTTGCCACACGATCCGCGTGAAGGTGGAGCGCGGGAATACGGTCATCCGGTCGCGCAGCGGCTATTGCGATGTCAAGCCAGTCGACCTGCTGGCGGGAAATCCCAGCGAGAAGGATCTGGAGAATCGCGTGAACGGCACCGCGCCGGGGAATGTCACGGCCTCCATGCAGGTCCCGTACTTCTACACCTCGCCCAACACGGCGCGGTTGAATGTCGCGATTGAGATTCCCACAAGCGCAGTCAATTTCGACAAAGTGAAGGGGAAATTCCACGGCACCGTCAATGTTTTGGGCATCGCCTACCGGCCCGACGGAACTGTGGGTGCCAGGTTTAGCGATGCCGTGAAGGTGGATCTGGAAAACAAGAAGGAGCTCGAGGCGTTCAAAGAGAAGCCGCTCCTGCATTATGAGGACCAATTTGAGGTTGCATCCGGCCAGTACACACTGAAAGTCGTATTCAGCTCCGGCGGGGCGAGTTTCGGCAAGTTGGAGGCGCCGGTCACTGTCGATCCCTATGATGGCAAGCAGCTCACTCTGAGTGCGGTGGCGCTCAGCAAAGAATTGCACCGCGTGAATCAAATGGACACCGGGCTCGACGCCGAATTGTTGGAAGGCCGCACGCCGCTCGTGGCGCAGGGCATGCAGATTACTCCGAGTGGTTCGTACCGGTTCAAGACGACTGATGTCGGCGCGCTTTACATTGAGGTCTACGAACCGGCTCTTCTGGGGACCACTCCGCCGGATGTCGGCCTTCAGTTAACCGTGGTGGACCGCAAGACGGGTGAGAAAAAGCAGGACACCGGGCTGATGAAAGTACCCACGGAGAAACTCGCTAACCCGATGATCCCGGTCGGCCTGAAGCTGCCTGTAAACGCTCTAACCGCGGGGTCCTACCGCGTCGAGTTGCAGGCGGCAGACTCGGCTGGCCTCAAGACCGGCACTCGCTCCGCGGACTTCGAAGTGGAGTAAAACAGGAGCGCGCTTCACGCTTCGTCGTACAGCAGGATGGTGTAGGTCTTGGACACCAGCGTATTCTCGATCGTGGGCCAGACGCGCTGGTGCGTAGGCGTCGCGACCCAGGCTTGGCGCTGTTCCTCGCTGGCGAACGTCAGCTCAAAACGATAGTTCGCGCCCGCGGGGGCTTCGCCCGCCAGGGCCGACCGCAGCTTGAGCATCTTCACATCGAGGAATCCTGGCTGCTTGCTCGCCGCCGGGCGGAAGATGGTGTGGAAGTTGTGCAGCATCTCCTGTTCCTTCGCGGGGTCCACCGCCAAGTCGACGTGCAATTGGATGGGACGGCCTTTGTCATCGGCGTGAGTGGCTCCAGCGAACGCTCCAGCCAGCATGCTTTGCAAACAAGCTCTGCGCTTCATCTCTCGCATTCTACGATAAGTAAAGATTCTTTCCACGTTCCGCTAAATCGATTCTCGTTTTCCGTACCGGGCCTGGCACTGGTACTTGCGTTGTTCGCTAGAGCCGCGGCAGTCATGTTATACTTCGAGGGATTTACCTCGATCCACCACTCAGGACAATAGTTGCCATATTCATACCTGTTTCTGCTAGGACTAGTTCCGGCACTGGTGAGTTCCGCTCTAGTTGCCGTCTTCCCAATGTTGCGGAAGCCCCTTCCAGCTCTCACGTTAGGGCTCATCAGCTCCGCGGCTTTCTTCCGTAGAGAGTTTCCCGCAGCGGTGCTTTTGACGGTAATTATTTGGGTGGCAATTCAACTGATCGGTCGAATTCCGGCCAAAGCTCCGCGGGCTCGGGCGTTGCGATGGAAATACTCGTCCGCTTTATTGATCACCATCTCGGCCTGGTTCTTCCTAATGGATTTGTTTTTTCCTTCGCGGCTGAGCGGTCGGCTATTCGGCATTACCTGGATCATCTATGGCCATCAGATGATCCTGTTCCTCCGGCTGACTAGCCTCCTCTGGGAGTTCGGCATCGGACGCGTAAGCTCTGTCCCTGGGCTGGCCTATTTCCAATGGGTATTTTTCCCGTGTACCCTGGAGTCGCTTGTGTGGCGCTTCAGCGACTTTCAGAAGCAGTATCCAGTTATGTCTTCTGCAGAACGCCCTAAGCTGTCGAGTGCGTGGCGGTCTTTGGGCCTGCTGGCTTGTTTTCAGATCGGTGGGGCTGTGTTGCTGCAGAACGAAACCGATTTCTTTGCGCCAAAACCGCACGTGTCGCTGACGGAAAGCCTATACAAGGCATTCCTGATAGGCCCTTGGTTGTTTTACGGTCTCAACGCAGGCGCCGCCAACTTACTGCGGACCACTGGCCGCCTGTGGCAAGTCGAACTGCCCGAGGGTTACAACAAAGCATACGGCCGAGTCAATATCTCGGAGTTCTGGGCGCACTTCAACATGACCGTTACTGCTTTGGTCCGTGACATGGTCTTCTACAATCGATGGGGCATGAAAAAAATGAACCCCTATTTCAATGTTGTTGTAGTTTTTGTGCTCATCGGCCTCTGGCACAAATCAGATCTCCACTACCTCAGTTGGGGACTTCTCAATGGTCTCGGTTTCGCCGTGTATCTTTGGTGGCGCAGCAACCCACACCTTACTGGAGTCAGCGAGCGGCTGGGCATACCTCAGCGAGTATCTCGCATCGTCTCCGCGACACTGACGTATGTGTTTGTTTGTTCGACCGATTTCATGGCGAGCAAACTCGCCCTCCTGGCGCAATCATAAGCCGGTTTTTCACTCCAGGCGTGTGGTTCTGAACACTCAGGAAATCGCTCGAACCGGTCTACAGGCCGCGGTCAACGGACGGCTTGATGTGCCCTCAGATCCTCTGCCTTAGCAGATCCCGGTTTCTTCCCGGACGAGCGCGGGCCACGCTTTTGGATCCGGACCGTGTTGCGCTAGAAACGCCAGCACCACGCGTTCCAGTCCGAAGGCCACGCATCCCGTATGTGCAGCGGCCCCGTTGTGGGAAATCTCGAAGGATCGGCCGAAGAAGTCCTGGTGGTAATTAAAAGAGCCGATTGCGAGATCTTTCCCCGAATACGGCAGGGTTGCCAGAATCTCATACTTCAGATCAAATCCAAGTTGAAAAGCCGCCATCGAAGCATAATCTTCGATGAAGAACGGGTCGGTTGCCGTGCGGATTTCATAGGAGAGTTTCCAATTGTCCAGCAGCGCCGTTACCAGAGGGACCGCGTGTTGACGTTGCGCCAGAACCCACTCCCCGGCCCCCACAAAAACCACCTCTCGCATGGTGAAGTCCCAGAGTCGCTCCAACCCGGTCAGGTTTTTTGACTCATAACGGAAACACTTGCCGACCGCTGTGATGGTGCGCGGCTCGGCCAACTTGGCATCCGCCAGCGCCGCATAGTAGTGGAAACATACCGCGGACGAAAGCAGGCATTCGACGCCTGACACACTGTCCGCCGGGTAGGAAAGACGCTCTCCATCCCACTGAGCACCTCTGCTAAATCGCTGGATCGCATCCAGGTCCTCCCGCACGTGTGAGGTCAGCGTCAGGGTCGCGGCGAACGAGCGAATATAGCGGCAGCGATCCATTACACCCGCTCCAACAAGGGAAGGAAACCTGTACGGTGCCGGCCCGAAAGGCCGCAAAGCCTCGGTCAGCTTACGGTCGAAGTATTCGAGCAGAGTCACCATGCGGGGACCCAAACCCCATCGGCCCTGCCCGTAAGAAATCAGCTCTCCGGATTCCAAAAGGGGTGGATGTGGATCCTGTGTAAATCGTGGCTCCACCTCGCTTTTTCGGCTGAGTAGTAGCTTGCTGGTTCCCGTCGGCTGCGAGCATAGTTTCTGGGCGACCGTGGCAATACGCTCCGATACCAGCGCCGCCTCACTCTCCCGTCCTGTCGCGAGACGGAACCGAACCTGGTTCCGCTCGTGATCCAGCTCGTACGAAGACGCCGACTCTGAAACGTACGCGAGTTTCTTCAGGAACTCCTCGCGCAGCTCCGGCGGAATCTGTACGGGGAGCGGGGCGCTTTCCGCCATCACTTTAGCGGCCCCCCTACACTGTCGATAGCCAGGGCAATGCCTTTGATATCAATCAGCTCGGGTAGCATGTACGTCGGAAATGTAATCCCAAATTCCGTTTCTAGTTTGTTGACCAGGAGCATGTGCCCCAACGAATCCCAGCCACGTACGCCCCCCAATCGCAATTCCGAAGTCGCAAGCGAAGGTGGCAGCTGAAACAGCGCCTGTACCACGTCGACAATCCGATTCTCAAGGTCTATCGATGTCTCGCTCTCCACTAGTCCGCCTCCAAGGATATGGGAAGTTTAGCATGGACATGACCGCCGTGGCGGCTGAGCACTAAACCCAGTACGCCTAGTACTTTACCGCGCAACCCCAAAAACTGGGACGTCGTGGAATGGAAAAGGCGTCGTTCTAGGCTGCATAGATCTTCGTCCGCCACGGTCGCGCAGGAACAAGGAAAAGCGTAGTATACTCGCTAAGACCGGAAGGAACTCCAGGGTCGGACTGTATTCCTCCGGCGCTGACGGCAAACGCGCCAGTGTCGTGTTGAAACAATTAGGGTTAGCATGGCTGAAAGAGTCGTGAGCACGTCAAAATTAGCCGATCCGACACGGCCACCTATAGCGGTTGTTATCCCCAACAAGGGGCGTGCGGAGTTGTGCCGGGCAGCGATCGAGTCGTTACAGGGTCAATCACTTCCCGATTGGGAAGCAATCATCGTTGACGACGGCTCCACCCCCGCGGAGTTGGAATGCATTCGAGCCGGTATCGCCGATGATCAGCGGGTGCGTTTGATTCTGCGGGATAGCCCACCTGCGGGAGCGAATCACTGCAGGAACCTAGGGGTTGACCATGCGCGAGCAGACCTGATCGTCTTTCTGGATTCCGACGACATGCTGTCTCCTGGCTGCCTGGCAGCGAGGGCGGCTGAGATGGCAAAAAGGCCGGACCTGGCTTTTATCGTTTTTCCGCACGAACATTTCAACGTACAACCCGGCGACATGGATGATCCTTGGGTGGTGCCTAGTGAGGACCAGCATCTCGACCGCTTTCTGATGGGGTCACCTCCCTGGCAAACGGCGGGACCGACCTGGCGCCGTTCTGCCTTGAAAGCCGTTGGCCCGTGGGACGAGAGTCTGCCCTGTGGACAGGATTGGGATTTTCACGTGCGAGCGCTGGTGCTACAGCTGCCTCACACAGCCGTTCCGCAACCACGTTTCTTTCACCGCATAACAGGCAACCACCGGGAGTGTGTGAGCAATTGGGCGTTGAGGTCCTCCGCCTCCGTTCATGCCCGGCTGAATATGACGGCCAAGGCTTGCGGTCTGCTGCGGAACAGTGGTTTGTTAACATACAAACGGGAACAGCTATTGGCGCGATTGTTTCTGCTGACGGCCGAGCAATTGGTTCAGTACGGGGAACGCTCAACCGCGAGCCGGTGGTGGGGGCGCGCCCTGGAACTCGGGCTGATTTCACGCCGTCAATATCATGAGGGCAAGGTTCTGTTTCGGCTACACGGCATTCCCATTTTGCGGAGCGCTTTCCGGTTGTACGCTCACTGCTTCTGGCCGCCGACGCTTCGCCATCACTTGACTATACAGGCGGATGGCTAACCGTCCGCGTGTCTGATCTCTCAGGTTCCACCTTGACATGCGCGGTTGTGGCTCCACAGGAAGGAGTGTATTCCGAAACGTTCATTCGCGACCACATCAACCGTCTTCCTTGCCGCGTCATACCCGTTTTCGGCGTGCATGGCGGAATCGAGGTCAACGGCCGCCGTATTGGCCCGAAGGTGGTTTCGTTTCTCTCATCGCGCCGTGTTTCACAAATACCCGAAGTATTGGTCAGGTGGGCTGATCGGACGATTGACGCACGGCTAACCGCCGTGTGGAAGCGGTGCCAAGTCGACGTCATACTGGCGGAGTACGCGACTACGGGCGTGATGGTGGCATCGAGTGCACTCGCCGCAGGCGTGCCGATCGTCGTCCACTGCCATGGGTTTGACGTGTATCACGATCAGATTTTGGAAGCGAACCGTGCCGCGTATCAACAGTTGTTCCGTCTCGCCGCCGGGTTCGTGGTGGTTTCCGAAGACATGCGCGAACAGGTGGCCCGTCTGGGGGCGCCCAGCAACCGGATTCACTATAATCCGTGCGGAGTCGACACGTCCGTTTTCACGGCGGCGGATCCGGGCGCGAACCCGCCAATTGCCGTCTCGGTCGGCCGGTTTATTGAGAAAAAGGCCCCCTGGGCGACGATATTGGCCTTCGCAAAGGTTCTACGTCAGATCCCTGATGCGCGGCTTGTCATGGCGGGCGAGGGTCCTCTGCTGAATATGTGCAAACAACTGACCTTGGCGATGGGCGCCCAGCACGCCGTCAGTTTCGTAGGGAGACAATCGCACGAACAGATCGGGCCACTCATGCGCACTGCGCGCGTTTTCGTGCAACACAGCGTACGGGCTCTGGATGGGGACAGCGAGGGAACGCCTGTCGCCGTGCTCGAGGCATCCGCGTCGGGATTACCGGTGGTCGCAACGGCGCACGCGGGTATCAAGGACGTCGTGCTGGATGGTGAAACTGGCTTGCTGGTCGGCGAGCTCGATGTCGAAGCGATGGCTGACTGCCTGCATCGGGTGTTCAGTCAGCCTTCGCTCGCGCAAAAGCTCGGCGAATGCGGAAGAACGTACATCGCAAATAACTTCTCCATGGAGCACAGTATTTCCCGGCTGCACACGATACTAAGAAACGCTTCGACTAAGTCCTGACAACCAGAGTTGGCGCTCCGGCGTCCGCCGCACAGGATAGCGTCTGAGTTGCCATGATCACTAGTGGTCTGTCGGGGCAAGAACGTTAGTACCGCTCCCTGTGGTCGCGGCTCAGCAAAGCGCGTCAAACACTGAGCCGTGACCAAAGGGAGCGGTTGCTTCATGCGAACGAACTCACTACGCCAGGCCATTAGGCGCGACGATCAGCCATGTTAGCAAACCTTTTGAAGCGTGGGCCAAGCATCGGGGCCAGTTCCGCAAAAATCGATAACCGGAGGGCGACGGCTACGCCCAAGTAACTCACCATACCGATTGGCACCGTCACCGAGAGAATCGAGAGCGACCGAAATGCATGGCTTTCCATGGTTCGGCTCACTAAGTAAACAACAATAAACATGACTCCAGTTGTGAATAGATAGGGAAGCAGCGCCCTAGCGAACGTCCTCACGGGCAGGCCGATCAATCCGAACGGCAAGCGGAACAAGGGATAGGCAAGCAGTGCCATGACGAGGACGTACGAGATAGCAACGCCGTTGATCCCCCAGCGCAACCCAATATAGAAGCCACCCACGATCAAAGGACTGACGGCCAAGCCCCAGGCGAACATCATGTCTGTTCTCCCCTTAGCCATAAAAATTTGGCCGGTCGTAGTGCCAAGTGACTGCAGCATGCCGACCGGCGCGAGGATTTGAATGAGCAGAACGACGGGCAGCCACTTCGGGCCGAGCCAGACTCTTACGAACGGCTGCGCGACGGCCGCAATTCCTGCCATCATCGGAAAGCTGACAAACGCAATCGCGCAGGACGCCCGCAGATAGGCCTGGCAAAACCTTGGGTGATCACTCTGCATCTCCGCCAACGCTGGGAACAGTACTCGCCCCAAAAGTTGCGCGACATTCTGAATCGGGTACACCATGATGGTGTAGGCGAACTGGTAAAAGCCAAGTGGTGTTGTGCCCAGATACTTACCGATGAGTATGTTATCGGCATTTCGCGCAAAGTAATTGACTAAGTTGTATCCGGAAAGTCCGGCGCCGAACGACAGGATGCTTCGAATGTGCTTCCAGGCAAAGGACATTCCCGGCCACCACTGCGCAATCAGGAATATACCTACGGTACTGACTGCCGCGTTGGCCAGCGACGAGGCCACCAGGCTCCAGACTCCAAAGCCGGAGTAGGCGAACGCAATCGCCACGCCGAGGCTCAATGCAGCCGATGTGATCTCTATGATCGCCAGCTTGCGAAAAGACATGCTTCGCGTGAGCAGGCCCGCATGTATCGCCGTCACGTTGGTCAACAGAAAACCAATCGAGAGAACCTGAAGAAGGGCGATGAGTTGCGGCTGCTTGAAGAACATGGCAAACAGAGGAGCAGACCCAAAACAAGCCAAACTTGCCGCACCACCCAATCCCATATTCATCCAGAACAGGCTGCTCAAGAACTGATGGTTAATATCCCGGCGCTGCACAACAGCGCTGCTGATGCCGATCTCCCGAAAAAGGGTGATCAGGCCCATGGCGATCTGAGCTAGGTTCATCAAGCCATAGGCGGCAGGGCCCAGCTTGCGAGCCACAATAGCCGTGTTGATGAAGGACAAACCTTGGACGCTGACTCTGGATAGCGCTGACCAGAACGCTCCGGAACCTATCTTGGCTGTCAAGCCCGCCTTAGGGGTTTCCATTTGATCTAGTCGAGCCGGCTCTCTGGAATATCAGAGGTAAGGACGCTCAGTCGCAAGCTAATGCCCCCGTCGTAAGACCGGTGCTCACGGGGGCGTTGGTAGGCAGCAATCCGTTCATTATACCAGGAGCGGAAACTGCGCCAGCGCTCGCACGCTATTGCCGGACACCTCTATTTTTGGCCAGGATTGGAGCTGTCTCGACGCGCAGGCAATTCCAAAGGGGATGGATCACTGGGGTCATATTTCGCGCCGAAGGCTTGGCGCACCATGGCAAGTCGTTCTCGGCGGGATGACCGCGAACGATCGGAATCTCGCGTCACCTTCGACAGCACGCGGTTGTAAACGCGAGCTTTCAGTGATCTCGAAGAGGAGCGTGCTCTTGGCAAGGGGGTTGGGAATTCAATCCTGCCCAGTACGGCGTGGCAGTAGTCGCCCACGTGCCAGACATTCACACTCTTCAAGCACAGCACCTCGCGCCCGATATCAGCGGCGAATCGGCCGATTTCCCTCCATGTGATCTGTTCATCGATCGGCTGAATTTCCTCAGGTTGATGGAGACGTTGCCAGGCCAGCATCCATGGCGAGGGGAAACTAAGAACGACGCGGCCCGTGTCGGACAATACCTCGCCGACGGCGGCATGCAGATTGCCGCGAGCGGCGGGCTCGATGTGTTCGTACACATCCATCAGCAAGACGCAATCAAAGCGTTCGCCAAGCGATCCAGGCAGCAGCAACTGCTCCTTGAAGGTTAGATTCGGCCGTTTGAACAGCCGCGTGGCGATCTCAACACTCTTGGGACTCACGTCAAGGCCGAGGACCTTCGCGTGAGGAATGATGCTCGCGATTCGCCAACTGACAAAACCGATGCCGCATCCGACTTCGAGAACCGAATTGCACGGAGTGGGCAACCATTCCGTCAGCATCAGCCACGCCGCCTCCACGCGGTCATTGCCGTCAATGAAGTCGCGCAACTTTCGACGGGTCTGCGAATCGTAGAATTCACGAATATCCTGACCGGTTGGGCTTCGAAGTTCAGAGGACACGGGTTTGCTCCAAAACTGTAATCGTCACAGCGCTCCGGCTGGGGACACCGGGCCACTGGGGGGTTGCGGGCAGCGGTAGATCGCCAGATGGGTGGAACCGCCGCGGGTAATCTAATCCACTATAAGCGATAGTAAGCCAGCATTAACGTTGAATACAAGCACCGACGGAAAGCGCGCAGCCCTCACCTGGCCGATCTTCCAGGCCGGCTCCTGCCCGTTTGTGGAGTTCCCTGCAAGGCCGGTTTTGGGGCACGCTAAAGGCATGAGTACGCTATCTGCTTTATCGAATGATCTTGCCGCGGCAGTGGAGCGCGGCGGGCGCGCCGTGGTCGCCGTCCATGGCCGCCAGCACATGCCCTCGAGCGGTGTGTTGTGGCGGGCGAATGTAGTGGTCACCGCGGAACACGCGCTCAAGCGGGAAGAGGAAATCACCGTCACCTTGCCCGACGGCCGCAACGTGGCTGCAACCCTCGCGGGAAAAGATGCCGGCACCGATCTCGCTGTTCTGAAGCTGGAAGCAGGCGATGCGGGCGCGGCTGAACTAGGCGACGGCGCCAGTCTGAAACCCGGCCACGTCGTCATCGCCCTTGGGCGCTCGAGCGAGCGCGGCGTGAACGCCAGCCTCGGCGTGATCAGCGGGCTGAGCGGCGCCTGGAGAACCTGGCGCTCCGGCCATGTGGACCAGCTCGTGCGTCTCGACGTCGCCCTCTATCCCGGCTTTTCCGGCGGGCCGCTGGTGGACGTCGAAGGCCGCGTGCTCGGCATCAATACCTCCGGCCTTTCCCGCGTGATGCCGGTGGCGATTCCCATTTCCACCGTGAATCGCGTTGTTCAGGATCTGTTGGAAAAAGGGCGAGTCGCGCGTGGGTATTTGGGCCTCGGCATGCATCCTGTGCGGCTTCCCGACGGGCGCAGTGGCGTTATAGTGATCGACGTGCAGACCGACGGTCCCGCAGGCCGCGCGGGCCTGCTCATCGGAGATGTGCTGCTGCAATTGAACGGCGCACCGGTGACCGACACCGACGACGTACATGCCAACCTGGGCCCGGCGAGCGTCGACAATAAATTGAAGGCATCCATTGTTCGTGGCGGCGAAAACAAGGAAATCGAAATCACCGTGGGCGAGCGCCCGAAAGGAGAGAGGTGACATGCCGGCATTGCTTGCGGAAGGCTTATCGCAAACTGCCGAGCGCGTGCGGCAGTTCACGGTGCAGGTGGAAGGCGTCGGACGCGGCGGCGGTTCCGGCGTAATTTGGAGCGCGGATGGCGTTATTGTCACGAATGCGCACGTCGTGCGGCGATCCGGCGCCAAGATCACACTTGCCGGCGGGCACCGGCTCAGTGCCACGATTGCGGCACACGATCCTCAACTCGACCTGGCCCTGCTCGATACCGGCGCCAAAGATCTCCCCGCGGCAACCACCGCCGATTCCGATTCGCTGCGCGTGGGCGAACTGGTGCTGGCGGTGGGAAGCCCTTACGGGCAGCCAGGAACCGTGACCGTGGGCATTGTCCACGCGGGCGAAACGCGGCGATGGATTCAGTCTGACGTGCGGCTTGCGCCCGGCAACTCCGGCGGTCCGCTGGCCGATGCGCAGGGCCGTGTGATCGGCATCAACACCATGGTCGTGAGCCGACTGGCGCTCGCCATTCCGAGCAACATCGTCGCGCGTTTTGTGGCGCGGCGTGGCAAAGCGGCTCGCCGCTTGGGTGTCACTGTGCAACCGGTCACTGTTCCGCAATTCGGTCTACTGATTCTAGAGATCGATGCGGACGGCCCTGCACAGCACGCCGGATTACGGATCGGCGACGTCCTGACCGGAGCCGGCGGCCGGCCATTTGAAGCGCCGTTCGATCTGGCGTTGGCACTCGATGCCGCGGACGAAAGCTTGGTTCTCGATGTTTTGCGCGGTGGCCGGCCCGCGACGTGCGAAGTGGATTTCGAACCGCAACCGGCGGGAGCGGACGTGGGGTAGTGCGCATCCTGGTCGCCGCCGAGACGGCTGTCGCACGAGCTGGTCTGGAGGCTGTCATCGCGCAATCTCCGGCATTCTCGCTCGCCGGCAGCGCGGATCCGGCTGCTCTTGCGGAGCGCATCCGCGAACTGCAACCCGACGTCGTGTTATTGGAGAATCGCGGCGCAATGGAGGACGCGATCGAGCCGCTCCTCGCCTCCGGACCCATCTTCGTCCTGCTGACCGGCCGCGAGGACGCCGCCACGATCCTCGCGTCCCCTCACTCCGGACCTCGCGCGGTGCTACCGCTCGACGCAGCCGCTGCGGAAATCCTGGCCGCTATCGCCGCCGTGGTGGAAGGACTCATCGTCCTGCATCCCGATCTGCTGGCTTCAATGTCCATCGCCGGGCCGGCGCCGCAAACGCCGGCGACCGCGGACGCTTTCCTCACTCCGCGCGAAATAGAGGTCCTGCGCATGCTCGCCGAGGGACTCGCAAACAAAAACATTGCGTGGAAGCTCGGCATCTCCGAGCACACCGTGAAATTTCATATCACTTCGATCTTTACCAAACTCAACGTCTCCAGCCGCGCCGAAGCCGTCGCCACCGGGATGCGCCGCGGATTGATCCTGCTGTGACCGAGTTTGATAGCAGATTCCCCGGAGATTCTTTGTCGCGGCCTGCTCCACGAAGCATTTCCCGGCTTCGACAGACGGAAGTCCGGTAGTAATACAGGTCTGATGATTGCGCTTATAATCTACGCAACTTCGTGCTGTTCCGTGCGACGGTTTCGGACGATCAGTTGACGGAAAGTAACCAGACAATATGCCGCAACCATCACCAGCACTAGTGCTATGCCAGCAAGTAGCACCCGCGGAGCCCCATTGTAGGCGGCCGAATTGAACCATACGTTGACCGTGTTCGAAGCGTATCGGTTCGCCGGGGAAAGATCTGGAATGGTGGGGCCCGGTTGGTGCAGGATAATGTTCCGAAAGTTCGATGCGGCGCCCGTAATCATATCCAGCGCTTGCCCGCCGCTCAGCGACCACACCATGTCTCGATCTCTTCCCTGCACAGAGGCAAGTTGCACGCGAAAGAACCAGTTTCCAATAATCGACGATGCCGAAAGTACAAAGCCCCAGGCGAGTGCAAATGAGAGAATACTGCGGCGGATAAAATTTTCAGTCATCGATTCCCAAACGACGCACGCAGGCAAAGCAAGGACTGGCGCAATTGTTATGAGATATTTTGGCCCCCAAGCCAACGTGAACGCGGCAAGCTTGGCGTGGAGGAGCAGCCACAATCCCGAGAGCACGGCCACGAAGACCGCTTCCGGCCGGTAGGCAGTTCGGAATCGGCGGAAGCAAAGCACCGACAACACCGCAAGCGGAAAGTACACGAAGACACTTTTACCCGGGCTGAATAACATATATGCCAGCCCCAGCGCGAGATTACCCGTCAACGCATTAGCCGGATACTGAGCCGTCTGTACCGGCGATAGAAGCCAGTTGCCGGTCCGAAGAAGGTTGTAATAAGCCTGCCAAGCCGCGAACGGGAGAAGCACCGCCCCTCCCAGGAGTACAAGGCGGATCATCCGCGTACGATCCCGCCAGAAGAGAATCGTGACATACACCCAAAAGGCAACTAGCGCTAGCACCATGGATAGCCGGGTGATCACGCCACAGCCAAGCAATGTGAGGGCGAGCAGAAAGAGGCGGGTACTGGCCGTCCTTCGAAACTGCATCATGGCCAGCATCGCCCCTGTCAGCAGAGCCATGCATAAGACGCCGTCGAACAGGTTTCGTGAGTAGGTCCAAACAAAAGTACAGAATGTGAAGGCAAGAGAGGCGGCCAAAGCCGTCGTCAGCGATTTGTCAAATACTACACGAAGCAGCGCATACAGCAGCACCGTTGTTATTGCGCAGTAAACCGCCGGTACCAAGGCCACAAAGAATCCAGTAACATAGTCAAGCCTTCGGCTGTCCAATCTAGGCGCGAGTGCCTTTTCCAGCCCGAGGTTGAAAACCGCGACCGGAATGAGAAAGATTGTATTCCCGATTTCATGAGAAGCGTAGGTACGACCGTTAGGACCTACCGTAAAAATCCCCTTCGGCGGGTCGCTGAAGCTAAGCGAGCCGTGTGTCACGATCTGCCGCGCAACCATGTAGTGGTATCTGGCTTCCGAGGTATCGAACCCTGCTGAGGTCATCACGAAAACCGAAAGGACCATTAGAAACAGGAGCAGCAATTCCCGCCTGAGCGTCGCCGGCCTGAGAACCGCGTCCTGCTTAGAGGGAGTCTTCTGCTGCTCGACAGGCATCACTCTAGAATACCCACTCTTCGCCGGATTGTGCCGAATGTTTTGCCTCTGCGCGATAGCCTGGTTCGAGCGGCCAGCGCAGGCTGCACGTCATCTTCAACGGATTCGGCGCTGACGATGTGCAGGATGACGGAATTACGTGCCTGATCCTCCTGCGACCCCAGTTTGATAGTCTTCTAGTGAACAGGAGGCCCCATGAACCATCTGACCCGCCGCGATTTTGCCCGAGGCGCCAGCCTCGCCACGGCGCTCAGCTATTCCCGAATTCTCGGCGCGAACGACCGCGTGCGTGTGGGCTACATTGGCCTGGGCAACCGCGGCGATCAGGTCCACGATGCGTTCCTCGAACACGGCGACTGCCACACCGCAGCCGTCTGCGATCTCCGCGACGACTATCTGGATCTCGCCGTGAAAAAGTCCCGCGCCACACCCACGCGGTACAAAGAGTACAAGCAGCTCCTCGAAAACAAAGACGTCGATGCCGTGGTCATCGCTACGCCCGATCACTGGCACGCCCTGATGTTCATCGATGCCTGCAACGCCGGTAAGGACGTGTATGTCGAGAAGCCGCTCAGCTTGACGGTGGTGGAAGGCCGCAAAATGGTGCAAACGGTGGAGCGCACCAAGCGCGTCACGCAAGTCGGGACCAATCGCCGCTCCTGGAGAACTTATCAACAGGCCGCCGAATTCGTTCGCTCCGGCGGCATCGGCCACGTCACCGTTGCCCGCTGTTTCCATATTCACAACGAATGGCCGAACGGTCTCGGTCCGGCTTCGGATGGCCCCGCGCCAAGCGAGTGGGAGTGGGATCACTGGCTGGGTCCCGCGCCCAAGGTGCCCTACAACTCGAATCGCGCCTACTACAATTTCCGCTGGTTCTACAATTACTCTGGCGGCCAGCTCACGAATTTCGGCGTCCACTATGTAGACGTGATTCGCTGGTGCCTGGGGCAGGATTCACCGCGCAGCGTGACGGCCATCGGCGGAAAATACGCGGGTATTCACGACAATCGTGAGATCCCCGACACTCTCGAAGTGCTGTGGGAGTTCGGCGGGCCGACGCTAGTTGTCTTCGAGCAGTACAACGCCAACGCCGCGCCATCCAATGCGAAAAACTCGGAGATCGAACTGCGTGGCACCAAGGGAACTTTGTACATCCGCTACGAGAGTTGGGAAGTGGTGCCCGAGAAAATCGGCGATGCCTACGAGGGTTACGATCAGGCTAAAGGCTACGGCAATCCAACCAATCGTGCCGGCGGCGAGCGCGTGTCCAAATCCCTGAAAACCGTCATCGAACCGAAGAGCGTCCAAGTACCCGTCACCTACGACACCACGGGCCACGCCCGCAATTTTCTGGATTGCATCAAGAGCCGCGCAAAGTGCAATGCTGACGTGCTGATCGGCCACTTATCTACTGTGCCGTCGCTCATCGGCAACATCGCCCACAAAACCGGCAGTTACCTGACCTGGGACGGGGAAGTCGAGCGCTTCACCAACAACCCCCAGGCCAACGAGTTCCTGCAATACGAATATCGCGCGCCGTATAAGCTGTAGCGCGGGGATACCGCGGGGTTGGCGGGATACCCGCGGCTTTTTCTAAACGTGACGACCCGAACCGCGCCACCAATACGCAACGCCCGGGCCGGTAGTGCGCTAAAAGTACGTTGATCTTGGCGGCGGTCTTTTCACTGGCGAAATTGTTTCGAATGAACCACCCATTCCTGTAGCGCGGGGCTAACGCGTTGTTGGCGGGATACCCGCGGCTTTTCTCAGGTGCCTACCTCACAGCCGCAGGTACCCGCAAACGGCGCGTGTCCCTGCGCTACATCCCTCCATCGACGTTCCGCGCCATCGATCAACCCAGAACTAGCGCAACGCCCGGGCCAGCCACTCCTGCTCTGCTATCATTTGATCCATCATGCGAATTTTGTTCCTAGGAGCCGTTGCGACGGCTGTCTTGGTGCACGCCCAAGCTCCCGTGCGCCTGGCTATCGCGGGCTTGAATCATGGTCATGTTTCCGGATTCCTGAGCAACGCGGCCAAGCGCACGAGCGACATCCAGATCGTCGGCGTTTACGATCCCGACTCCGCGCTGCTCGCCAAATACGGCAAGGCGAACCAATTCCCGGATAGCGCACTATTCACTGACTTGCCCAAGATGCTGGATGCGGTCAAGCCCGAAGCGGTTGCTATTTTCAGCGATACCTACTCGCACGCCGCCATTGTCGAAGCTATCGCCCCGCACCACATTCCCGTCATGATGGAAAAGCCGCTGGCGGTCGATATGAAGCAGGCGCACGCCATCGAAGCGGCCGCCAAGCGGTATCAGATTGCGGTGATCGTCAATTACGAGACGACTTGGTACCCCAGCCACGGCGAAATCTGGAATCTGATTCACGAACTCAAAGCCGCCGGCGACATCCGCAAAATGGTGGCCATGGATGGACACGAGGGGCCGAAGGAGATTCACGTCCAGCCCGAGTTTTTCGCATGGTTGAGCGACCCGGTCAAGAACGGTGCCGGTGCGCTCTTCGATTTCGGATGCTACGGCGCCAATCTGATGACATGGATGATGGACAACCAGCGTCCCCTCAAGGTGACCGCTATCGTGCAGACCGACAAGCCTGCGATCTACGCGCACGTCGACGACGAAGCCACTGTTCTGGTGGAATACCCAAAGGCGCAGGGCATCATTCAAGCGTCCTGGAACTGGCCCTTCAACCGCAAGGATTTTGAAGTTTATGGCGAACACGGATACGCCATCGCCACCGGCGGTGACGGCCTGCACGTCCGCCTGCCTGGAGAGGACACCGAGGAAACGCGCAAGCCCGCTCAGCGTAAGCCCGAGGAGCGCGATTCCATTTCGTATTTGGTTGGCGTGACCCGCGGCCAATTCAAGCCCTACGGCCTCTCTTCGCTCGAAAACAACATGATCGTGACCGAGATCCTCGACGCCGCCCGCGAATCGGCACAAACGGGAAAGACTGTGACGCTGCGGTAGGTCTCCCGCGATGCCATCTGCGAACGTGGAGCTACTTCCAAAAACTGCGCATCCTCTCGTGATCCGCACTGATTTTGAGAATCAGCAAGTCTGGAAGACCATCTGGAGGCTGATACGCACGCCCGTTCCTGTGCCCGGTGATACGCTCCACGCGTTGGTGGAGCGACTTGAGGACGCTGCTTTTCGGAATTGTAGTCAGGAAGATCTCCTGGCACGTGTGCCCGGCGACTACAATCACTCGTTCCTTATTGTCGCGGACAGTACCGGAATGACCCATCCGGATTTCCCGCTTCTCGTCATCGACTTGAGTGCAGATCGGGGCCGCAGTTTCCGTGCCGTCCCATCTGCGATTCAGAGCATCGAGAATAATCTATCAATCGGCAATATGGCCTTCTCTGAATTCGCCAACGCCGTTGACCACCATGGAATATTTCGCGGCTTTCCGAGCCCCTGGGACCTTGTACTCTGAGTTCGAAAGTCTCATGGGAATCGCCCGCGCGGTAAAATCGAGTCCATGCGGTTCACCTCATTGCTTGTGCCGCTGTGGATGGTAGGCGCCGCGTTCGCTCAAGACCCGCAATTGCATGCGCTAGATGCGACGTTGGTAACTCTGCACGCGCACGCCGCTGAGGCAACCATCGAGACCTCCGGGGCACGTCCCGAACTGACGGTCGCCAAGCACCAACTGAGGGACTGGGTTGAGGCGCAACTCAGCTCGCTGAAAGAGCTCGGACACGAGGACGCCCTCGCGAATCAAATCAACAAGGCGCGAGAGGCCGCAGGAGTGGCGTCAGTAAGGCCATTCTTCCTCGCTCTCACACTCCCAGCGCCGCTTCCTCCCGATGCAAGAACCACCGGTCAAGCACCACCCCGCGCGTGAACCACTCCGCGGTTAGCAATCGCCGCGCCAGAAATGTGATCGCTGCTGTGGGCAAGTGACTGCCGATGCGCGTAGCCCAGTGTGACTCTGTCTTTCCGAATCGCTTCAACAACAGATCGCGGTAAAGTTCCAACCGTTCCGGGCTGAAGATCCCTTGCGCCGCGCCGATCGCTCGCGCCGCCATTAGGCCTGATTCAATCGCGGGGCGAATCCCTTCCCCGCTCTGCGCGTATGCCAGCCCCGCGGCGTCTCCGATCAGCACCACCCCTTCGTCAACCAGGTTGCGCGGCGTCCTGCCATACAGCAGATAGGCATGGCCGTGCATGGGCGGGATCGGCTCGATGCGAAGTCTCTCGCGCTCCCGCAAATACTTCAGGAAGCCCTCGACATGCCCCGCCAGCCCGTGCGCATCCATTCTGCCCAGCCCGATGTTGAGCACGTTCTCTTTGCGAAAACACCAGCCGTACCCTTTCATATCGGGGCAGAAGTAAAGCTCCGGAATCTCCGCGCGCACAGCGCACGCCGCGGCCTGGCGCGAATCCATGGCGAACTCGACCTCCCGCGCCGCCACCACGGTTTCCCGATTGACCTTGGCTCCCAAAAACCGCGCTACCGGGCAGAACGTGCCACCCGCCCCCACGAGCATCGGTGTCCGAATTTCACCATTGACAATCCACTCTCCGCGCGAACGTTCCAAACGCGTGAAAGTCCGCCCCAACAGTAGCCGTGCGCCCGAGCGCCTGAGCAGGTAGTCGTCAAACTCGCACCGGCGGATCCCGTAACTGACCGGGGCACGGTAATGTGTTTCCAATTCGCGGCCGCCCATCGAACCAACGCGGAATCCTGTGATGGGTTGCAAAACGCGTCCTCGAGCATACTCGTCAGGCTGGATTTTAAGTTCGTCCAGCACCGGTAGCGTGATCCAGCCGCCGCAGACTTTATCGCGAGGGAAAGCCGCCTTATCCAGGATTGCGACTCGCAACCCGGAATCTTGGAGGTTCCAGGCGCAGGAAGCGCCGGCCGGGCCACCTCCCACAATCAGGACATCGCATGCATCCATGTCGGTCCTTGTTGCTGCTGAACTTCGTATAGATGCGCGCGCGTCCAGGGAATGTGCGTCGATTCCGGCCCCACAAAAACAATCTGGAACAATTGCAGTGTGCCGACTCGAAAGGCTACCAGCGACCCCGCGAGGTACAGCCGCCAGGCACGCACAAAGCTGCCATCGAACATCGACGAGATTTGGGGTGCGGACCGGTCGAATCGTTCCAGCCAGTGCCCCAGCGTCTTGGCATAGTGCAGGCGCAGGTTCTCGACATCGCAAACCGAGAAATCCCACGGCTCGAGGACCGTCATGGCTTCCCGCAAAGTGGGAGCGTACGCGCCCGGAAAGATTCGCTTCGTGATCCAGGGACTCAGCGGCGCGGAAAAATTGCGGCCGATGAAATGCAGAATGCCTCGCCCGGACTTGCCCAGAGTGCGGTGGATGACTCTGCCCAGTTCCGTGTATTTCCGGATTCCCACGTGTTCCAGCATGCCAATCGACGCGAAAACGTCGAACCGCCCGGACATGTTGCGATAGTCATCCTCAATGAATTCCACCTTGTCGTCCAGTCCCTGTTGCCGGGCTTGCTGGCGCGCGTGGACGATCTGCTCGTGCGACAGATTGAAGGCTTTCACGCGCACTCCGTAGTGCTTCGCCATGTGCAGCGCCAGCGCGCCCCACCCGCAACCGGCTTCGGCCACCGTTTCGCCAGGCTGGAGTTGCAATTTGCGGCACACATGATCCATCTTGGCCGTTTGCGCTTCTTCAAGCGTGGCCGTCGGAGTTGGAAAATACGCGCATGTGTACAGCAACTGCCGGTCCAGCCATCGTTTGTAGAAATCTGTCGTCAGATCGTAGTGATGGTGCACGTTCGTGCGGGAACGCCGCGGGCTGTTAGCCTTGAATCGTTCGACCCAGCTCGACTTAAACCTTGTGAGCCAGCCCCAGGCTGCCGGGCCGGGCCACGAATTGTACGCTGCTTCGAGCAGTGTGACGAGATCGCCCTCCACTGCCATCTTGCCATCGGCGTATTCGTCACCGAATCCGATTTCAGGCTGAAGAATCGTTCTTAGGAGCGCGACCCGATCTTGGAAGAGAAGCGTTCCTACCGGCTGCGCGTTAGTTGGTGAAATGGATGCCCCGCCTTTTATTGCGAGTCGTATGGGCGGGTTTCCCGTGGCGCTGAGAATTCTCTGGAGTAACCACCTGTCGATGGAAGAAGAGCGCGGTACGAGCAACATCGCAACGTCCTCCGATAAGATTCTACGCAAATTTTCTGAGCAAAAGATGTTCCACGACGTAAGGCTACTGAGGGAATATACCCAGATCCTCATCAGGCTCGGTGCGTCACATCGCGCTGTGCGAGCCTGGCTATCCATCCTAAGTTGTTGAATATAAAATGCTTATCTTTACGGTACGCGCTTTGCACCGTGGTTTCTCGAATCGCAGCCAAAAGGAGATCAGAATGAAGACGCCAGTTGTTTTGTTCCTGGTGACCACGGGATGCGCACTCTTCGCCGTCGGGCAATCGACAAAGGAAGTCAAGAAAGTCCCCGTTAGCTCGACCCGCGCGGATTCTGGTGCGGAAATGTTCAAAGCTTACTGCGCCGCCTGCCACGGGATGGACGGCAAGGGCGCCGGTCCGGCGGCGGAAGCGCTGAAGACACCGCCCGCTGATCTAACCACGCTGACACAGAAGAGCGGTGGCAAGTTTCCGACGGGCCGAGTTGTACACGTCCTTGAAGGCGCCGATGAAATTCACGCACACGGCAGTTCCGAAATGCCGCTTTGGGGACCCGTTTTCCACTCGCTCTCGCCGGGCAACGATTCCATCGTGAAGCTGCGTATCTCGAACCTGTCGAAATATATCGAGTCGCTGCAGAAGTAGGCTAGGACTCGGGCCGCGCCTCACGAATCCAAAAGACGGCAGCGGCGCCGGCGGTGAGAAACGCCACCACCGCCAGCGCTACGAAAACTCCACCCCAGCCAAACCGAACCGAAACGCGTGCCACCGCATCGCCCGACAGCACCCCACCGAGATACCCAACGCCGTCAATGACGCCGGAAGCGGTGGAGGCCCCCTGCTTACCGCCGAAGTCGAGGGCGATGGCCCCCGCCAGAAACGAGTAGGGCCCAATGATCAGGAAAGCAACCAGGCTCACCAGGATCACAGGCCAGGTGCGCGATCCCGCGAACGATCCCAGCCCCAGCCACAAGAGCACGGCGCCACTCATCGCCAGACCAAAAAAGGTCACTGAAGCCCGGCCGCGCGCGCCCAGCCGGTCACTCAGCCAGCCGCACAAGAGCACCGAGACGCCGCCCAGCAGCGGAAACAGAGCGCTTTTCTCGGCGGCCTCGGCGGTGCTGAGTCCCGCCGCTTGCGTGAAATAGGTCGGGGTCCACAGGCCGAAGGTTTCGCGCACGAGCGTGGTACCGAGCGACAGCACGCACACAATCCAAAAAATCTGACTGCGCAGGAGCGGGCGCAGCAGTTTCTTCAGGCTTTCCGGGGCCGGGCGTTCGCCTTCTTTACCGAAAAGGTTTGCCGGATTCGTCTGCGGCTCCGCCGCTCCGATTTGCGCGGGCGATTCGCGCAGGAGCAACGCGCAGATGACGAAGATCCCGCCCAGCACCGCCGCCGAGACCACGAAAACGGCGCGCCAGCCAAGGTGCCAGGCGATCAAAGCCGCGAGGAAACGCCGCGAGAGAGCGTCGCCGAAAAGGTAGCTCAGGCTGACCAGTCCCATCACGGTGCCGTAGCGACGGTAGGAAAACCATTTGGATGTGATCTTGACCATCCCCGCCCAGCCCAGTGACTGCACCAGCCGGTTGCAGAACCACGCCAGCGCGAAAATCGACATCGAACTGCCGGACGCAAACAGCAGAGTGCAGACCACCGCGAGTCCCATACCGGCGAGGAAATTTCGCCTGCCCCCGAGGAAATCCGCCAGGCTGCCGCTAGGAAACTTTCCGATGGCGTAAGCCAGCACGCCGAATGACGCAATGGTTCCGAAGCGGATGCGGAGCGCGTCTGGTGAGCCGCCCTTGCGCGCCATATCCGCAATGATCATGGGAAGCGTGACGGATAGATTCGAGCGGCACAAATAATAGCCCGCATAGCCCGCGATCAGCAGCGTGATGGTGAGGGCCTGCCACCGTGCCATGCTCCTGCGCGGGCGGGCTCCAATGGCGGCGGGAGTGGTTGGAGTCACGGTCAGGTCATTGTAGCGTGGCACAGATTGCGATTTGGTTACGGTGGCGGCGGTACAATTGGGCCGGAGGCCTCTCGTGTATTGCCCACAATGCAGGGCCGAGTTCCGCGAAGGTTTCACGGAATGCTCCGACTGCCACGTTCCGTTACTGGCTGGGCCACCGCCGCCAGAGCCACCCAGCCGTTTCGATCCTTCTCTTGACCCGGTCATCGTTTTCGTAACTAACGATCAGATCCAGCTCGCTATGGCGAAGGGGCTGCTGGAGGAGTCGGAGATTCCGTTTGTCGTCCTGGGCGAGATCGCCACGCTGGTGGCGGGCGTCGATCCGCTTCTGTACTAGTGGGTCGAGATCCAAGTGCCGCGTGACTGCGAAGCGGAAGCCAGGGATGTTCTGGGAGCAGTCCTTCAGCCGGCAGAAAGCCCGCGAACCCGGAGCTAGAATAGGAAAGTGATCGCCACGATGCAGGACCTGCTGGTGCTGACCCGAGCGGATTTCGAGCGCCTTCCCGATGAGGGGCGTTGGGAGGTGGTCGAAGGGAGGGCGGTACTCGTGCCACCGCCGGAAATTCCGCATCAGATAGTGAGTGCCAAGCTCAACCGGCTCCTGGATGAAAAAATCGAGAAGCTGGATTACGGCTTTGTCGTTCCTGCGGTGAGCGTGTTTATTCCGCGTGAACCGAGCCCGCTCGGCGAGATCCAGACCCGCACGCCGGACCTCATTGTTTCCCGCCATCGGCCGCGCCGCTATTTCGAAGCCGGCGAACCGCCGGACCTCGTCATCGAAATCCTATCTACTCCCCGCGGCAATGTTGAGCGCACCGAGAAGCTGGACGACTACGCGTTGGCCGGCATAGGCGAGTATTGGATTGTTGACCCCTTCAAGCGCGCCGTGGAAATCTACCGGCTAGCGGACGGCGTGTATCGCGATCCCGAAATCATCTCTGACGGAACCATATCCGCGCGCGCATTCCCAGGCCTGGAGATCGAGATCGCACGGATCTGGCCCAAGTAGTACCTCTTGACATGATCCTCATTCAGGCTGTCTGCATTGTCACCGGTTCCGCGGCCGGCATTGGGGCGGCGTGCGCGGAGCAGCTGGCTTCGAAGGGCGCGCACGTGGCGATCAACTACACCAAGAGCGAGCGGGAAGCGCGCGAAGTGGCGGCGGCTTGCGAGCTGAAAGGCGGACAGACCATTATTGTGCAGGCCGATGTCTCTTGCGATGAGGACTGCCGGCGGCTCGCCGGGGCCGCGAAAGAAAAATGGGGCCGCATCGACGCGCTGGTAAACAACGCCGGCACCACCAAGTTTGCGCGCCATGACGACCTCGACGCGCTCCAGGCGGCCGACTTTCAGCGCATCTTCGGCGTCAACGTGATCGGCGCTTTCCAAATGGTCCGCGCCGTGGCTCCCGCGATGCAAAAGCAAGGTGGAGGCGCGATCGTCAACGTCTCATCCATCGCGGGCATCATGGGCATGGGATCTTCGGTTGCGTACGCCGCGTCAAAAGGTGCACTAAATACGATGACACTTTCGCTCGCGCGCGCTCTGGGCCCGGCGATTCGCGTCAACGCGGTCTGCCCTGGCTTCGTGGAGACACGGTGGCTGAAATCCGGACTGGGCTCCGAGTACGAGGCCAAGAAGAAGAACTACGAGGCCATCACGCCGCTGAAGGCTACCGTGGTGCCGGAAGACGTCGCCGATGCGGTGGTCTGGCTGCTGGAAGGCGCGGATAAGGTTACCGGCGAGATCATCACCGTGGACAGCGGTGTACATCTCGGGGTGATGCGGTAAGCCCAGGGCTAATCCAGGCTCCCCTGCTCGATCACGACGTTTTCACGAACAATCAGACGGTGCGGGGCCATCTCACAGAGCTTGGGAAGCACGCGATTCACGTGTTCCTCGAAGTCAACGAAAATAATCACCACCGGCAGATTGCCGCCGGCGTCCACCAAGTGTGACGTATGGACGTGATTCCGGCCGTTGAATCCGGCTACCGCGTGAAAGGCGCTCGCGCCGGCGACAGACTCGGCACGGAGCATCTGAAGAATTTCGGAATGTAGCGGCTTCTTGTGCCACTTGTCGGACTCGTTCAAATAAATAGTGACCTGTACCGCGGTCTTCATGTCCGTCAAACTCCTACAGGCTGCGCGCCAGGACCGCTCCCAGAACAACGGCCATCAAGGCAAGCAGGTTCGACGCAGCGATGTTCAGGATCGAAGCAAGCCATTGGCCCTGCTCCATCAGCGCGAAGGTTTCGAACGCGTAGCTCGAATAGGTAGTATATCCGCCGCAGAAGCCAACAGCGATCAGAAGCCGCCAATGCGGATCGGCCAACACGCGTTCGGTGGTCCAAACCAGGAAGAATCCCAGTACGAAACTGCCGGTGATGTTGATCACCAGGGTGCCGTAAGGAAATTCCGGCGACAGTAGCCTGGCGACGTACTGTGCGACGAAATACCGGAGGTTTGCTCCTACGATTGCGCCCAGTGAGATCCAGAATATAGTTTGCAAGGCTGACTCCAACCAACAGATTTTGGGTAGGAGTCATCAGCCCGCGGGCGGTTATGGCGAACTCCATCGCCGCAACTCCATGGTAGCGCAAAAGGAGTTGAGACCATTTCGAGCCTCCGGCGCTAGACCCGCCGGTTACAATCCGCCTGGAGATGGCGCATGGTCCCGCTGCTGCTGAATGTATCGGGCGATAGCGTCCACGGTATCCAGCCAGACGCCATTGGCCGGATCACCTGCATACTGCAGAAACTGATCCAAAACGGAGGCGTCGGTGATCTGGTATCCAGGCTTGCCGATCTCGTGGCCGGTGAAAACCAGCCACCCACCGTTCTCTGCAGCGACGAGTACCCATTTTTTCATGTCATCAAAGCTCATTCCGTCACATTGCGGCGAGAGCACCTGCGCGAAATCACAGAACATGGGACCGTTGGCAGCCTCATCCCGAAACCCCCGTCCGACCCGAAACTTCCTGGCGACGAGCGGCACGTAACTCTGAGTCCCCGTGCCCCTGCCGATGAATTTCTGGCCGCACGGATAAGCAAACGTTGACGGCTTTACGCCCAGCAGACGCTGGGTTTCGGCGTTGGCCTCGTCGATTTCCTGCTCCATCTTGGCCATCGTGTAGTCTTCAAGATCGTTCTTCCCGACCCACGCGTAGTTGCCCGTGCAGGGATGAGACATGGTGTGATTACCGATTTCATAGCCTTTCGCCGCCGCGTCTTTCCACGCGTCCAGGCGCCTTTTCATGTTCGGCGGGTTTACATAAAAGGTCACTTTTGCATGGTAGCGGTCGAACAGCGCCAAGCCGACATCCATCTGGCTGTCGCGGGCGTCATCGAAGGAAAGGGTCACCGCCACTCGCTTGCCATTTGGCCAGTGAAAAGGATGATCTCCCGAGGCGTGGGATGAGGCAGTTTGCGGCGCCAAATGGGCCGGGGCGCCGAAGCCGAGCAACAGAAGCGTACACAGGACACGTCTCATGGCCTGCATTATAGTCCGGCCGGGCGAGGCCTCGGCAAACAAAAACGCCGGAGACCCTTTCGAGCCTCCGGCGTCCGAATGCTGCTGCTTTTGTAGCTTCTTACTCGGCCAGCGAATCCTCGCCGCCCAGGTCTTCCGAGAGGCCACTGTCGAGATGATCGGGTGGTCGAGGGACACGGGCCGAACGGAAGTATGCCGTCGCATAAGCGGCTGCCCAGAGTATTGACGGTGCAACGACTAGCGGATTGCTGGTATATGAATCAACGAAAAACCCCTTCAAATTCCACAACGCAACAGCAACCGAGAGTACAGACAACATAAACCAAACAGCATGGCCCACTCTGTTGTTTCGCGTGGAGACGCCCCAGATTCCTAACAAGCCTCCAACGAGAGATGCAATGCACAAGGCCATCAACATCGCCCGCGCATGCTGCATCGCGCCTGCGTCCAAATTGCATCCCCAGGGTCCGCGTGGTTGCCCTAAACAAATTGCTTGCATTCCATACTCCATACATGCAGCGAGCGGAGCTACCAACAAAAAAACCATGACCCAACCGCATAGAGTTAGCAATTTGCTTGACGGCAGGAATAAACCTATGAGACCAACCACGCCAAGGGCCACGTATTCAAAACTGACGAACCGAAGAAGGCCTTTCCCGAAGATGCTCATAGAGTCCATATCGAGGTAAGGGTAGCAACTAGCGTTAAGAAAAGGAAAAACGCCGGAGACCCTTTCGAGCCCCCGGCGCCTGAATGCTGCTGAGATTTGAAATCGCTTACTCGGCCAGCGTGTCCTCCGCACCCAGGTCTTCCGAGAGACCGCCGGTATACTGCACGCGCGTTTCCTCGTCGTAACCTGGAATGGCTTCGAGCGGCGAAGGCTCCACCACGGGCTCTTCCACCACGTCCTCGCCCGCGATCTTGACTTGGCGGTAATACTCCATGCCGGTGCCGGCGGGAACCAGGCGGCCCATGATGACATTCTCCTTGAGGCCGCGCAGGTAGTCCACCTTGCCGTTGATGGCGGCTTCGGTGAGCACGCGCGTGGTCTCCTGGAATGACGCCGCGGAGATAAACGAATCAGTGGATAACGACGCCTTGGTGATGCCGAGCAGAATGGCTTTGCCCTGCGCGGGACGGCCGCCGGCATCCACCACCCGTTGATTCTCGCCCCGGAACTTGAACTTATCGACCACTTCCTCGGGCAGGAACTCGGTATCGCCGATGTCTTCCACCTTCACCCAGCGCATCATCTGCCGGACGATGACTTCCAGGTGTTTGTCATTGATGTTGACGCCCTGCAGACGGTAGACCTCCTGGATCTCGTTCACTAGGTACTTCTGCAGTTCTTTCTCGCCGAGCACGTCCAGGATGTCGTGGGGATTACGCGGGCCGTCCATCAGAGGCTCACCCGCTTTCACCCGCTCGCCTTCCTGCACGTTGATGTGCACCCCGCGCGGCAGCGAGTATTCGCGCTGCTCGCCATCGTCGCCCACCACGTAGATCTTGCGCTGCCCCTTGGTCACCTCGCCGTATTTCACGGCGCCGTTGATTTCCGCGATGACCGCGGTTTCGCGCGGCTTGCGCGCTTCGAACAACTCGACCACGCGCGGCAGACCGCCGGTGATGTCCTTGGTCTTAGTGGTTTCACGCGGGATCTTTGCCAGCACATCGCCCGCGTGCGCTTCTTCGCCGTCACGCACCATCAAGTGGGCGTGCGTGGGCATGAGATACTTCTTGGCTTCGACGCGGCCCTGGCCAGAGTCCGGCCGTACCACCACCATCGGCTGCCGTTTCTCATCGGGCGAATCCACCACGACGAGCTGCGACATACCGGTGACCTCGTCCACCTGCTCCTGCATGCTGATGCCTTCTTGCAGATCCTTGAAATGCACCGTGCCGCTTACTTCAGTCAGGATGGAGAACGTGTACGGATCCCACTCGAGCAGGACCTGGTTGGTGCGCACCGGAGCGCCCTCTTCCACCAGAATGCGCGCGCCGTAAACCACGTCGTAGCGCTCCTTCTCGCGGCCTTTCTCGTCGACCACCACGATCTTGCCGTTGCGGTTCATGGCGATCAGCTCGCCGGCCTTGTTGCGCACGCTGGTAACACCGTAGTTCACGAACCGCGCAAAGCCATCGGATTTGGCATCCTGAGTGGATTGCTCGGAAATACGGGTCGCCGTTCCACCGATGTGGAACGTACGCATGGTGAGCTGCGTTCCCGGCTCTCCAATGGATTGCGCCGCGATCACGCCGACCGCTTCGCCGCGCTCCACCAGGCGCCCGGTTGCCAGGTTGCGTCCATAGCACGCCACGCACACGCCGCGCTTCGATTCGCAGGTCAGCACCGAACGGATCTTGACCCGCTCGATACCGGCCGCCTGAATCAGCCCGGCCAGATCCTCGGTCACCTCGTGGTTCACACCGATGATCAGGTTGCCTTCGAAATCGCGCTGGTCTTCGAGCACCACGCGGCCCACAATGCGGTCGCGCAAGGGCTCGATGATTTCGCCCGATTCAATGATCGACTCGACGAAGATGCCTTCGGTTGTACCGCAATCGTTCTCGGCGATGATGACATCTTGGGAAACGTCCACCAGGCGGCGTGTGAGGTAACCGGAATCCGCAGTCTTCAAAGCGGTATCGGCCAAACCTTTCCGCGCACCGTGCGTGGAGATGAAGTACTGCAACACGTCGAGGCCTTCGCGGAAATTCGCGGTAATGGGCTGCTCAATGATCTCGCCCGAGGGCTTGGCCATCAAGCCGCGCATACCGGAAAGCTGGCGGATCTGTTGTTTCGAACCGCGCGCGCCCGAGTCGGCCATGATGTAAATCGGGTTGAGGTAGCGGCCGGTGCGGTCGTCCTCTTCCATGGCGGAGAACATCTCGTCGGAAACACGCTCGGTGACCTTCGACCAGATCTCGATGATCTTGTTGTAGCGCTCACCGTGGGTGATGGCGCCGTCCTGATACTGGTTTTCGACCTCGAAGACTTCCCGCTCCGCTTCCTTCACCAGCGCCTGTTTCTCGCTGGGGACGACCATGTCGTCAACGCCGATCGAAATACCGGCGCGTGTTGCATACAGGAAGCCGAGATTCTTGATCTCGTCCAGCATCTGCACAGTGATCTGCAAACCGAACTTCAGGTAGCAGTACTGCACGAGCTGGCCGAGGCCTTTCTTCTTGAGTAGTCCGTTGATGAACGGCATGTCCTCGGGCAGATGGTCGTTGAGGATCACGCGGCCGACCGTGGTGCTCATGTATTGCTTCACGTATTCGGCCGGCTCGGTGTGCAGCACGTTCTGGTTGTCGAACGCTTTGGTCAGCTCGATGACTTTGCCGGTGTAGCGCAATTTCACCGGCGTGAGCGTTTCCACCTCGCCCATTTCGAGCGCGATGAGAACGTCTTCGACCGATGCGAATGTGCGGCCTTCGCCTTTGGTGCCCGGGCGGGCTTTGGTCAGGTAGTAGCAGCCCAGCACCATGTCCTGTGTAGGAACGGCGATTGGTCCGCCATGCGCCGGAGACAGAATATTGTTCGACGCCAGCATCAGCGTGGATGCTTCGATCTGCGCTTCGGGCGAAAGCGGAATGTGGACGGCCATCTGGTCGCCGTCGAAATCCGCGTTGAACGCCGTGCAAACCAGCGGATGGATCTTGATCGCCTTGCCTTCGACGAGCACCGGCTCGAACGCTTGAATACCGAGGCGGTGCAGCGTGGGAGCGCGGTTGAGCAGAATCGGATGGTCTTTGATGACCTCTTCGAGAATGTCCCAAACCACGGGGTCCTGCTGCTCCACGAGCTCCTTGGCCTGCTTGATGGTGGTGCAATGGCCGCGCTGCTCGAGCCGGTGATAGATGAACGGCTTGAACAACTCGAGCGCCATCTTCTTCGGCAGACCGCACTGGTGCAGCTTCAGCTCCGGACCAACCACGATGACCGAGCGGCCCGAGTAATCCACGCGCTTGCCGAGAAGGTTCTGGCGGAAACGGCCCTGTTTGCCCTTGAGCGTATCGGAGAGCGATTTGAGCGGCCGATTGTTGGCGCCGCGCAGCACGCGTCCACGGCGGCCGTTATCGAACAGTGCGTCGACAGCCTCCTGCAGCATGCGCTTCTCATTGCGCACGATCACGTCCGGCGCATGCAGCTCAATCAGCTTCTTCAAACGGTTGTTGCGGTTGATCACGCGGCGATAGAGATCGTTCAGGTCGGACGTAGCGAAGCGGCCGCCATCCAGAGGCACGAGGGGCCGCAGTTCCGGCGGAATCACTGGGATCACGTCGAGAATCATCCACTCCGGCTTGTTACCCGACTTGCGGAAGCTCTCCACCACGCGCAGCCGCTTGGCGAATTTCAGCTTCTTCTGCTGCGACGCCTCGGTCTTCATCTTTTCGCGAATGTCTTCACTCAGAAATTCGACGTCGACCTTCTTCAGCAGCTCCTTGATGCCTTCGGCGCCCATCATGGCGACGAATTTTTGCGGGAACTCCTGGTCGAGCTGGCGCTTGCGCTCGTCGCTGATGACTTCGCCTTGGCTCAGGCCCGTCCCTTCACCCGGTTCGACCACCACGAATGCTTCGAAGTAGAGGACGCGCTCCAGCTCACGCAGCGTGATGTCCAGCAAATGCCCGATGCGCGACGGCAGTCCCTTAAAGAACCACACGTGCGAACAGGGGCTGGCCAGTTCGATGTGCCCCAGCCGCTCGCGGCGCACACGCGCCAGCGTCACCTCGACGCCGCACTTGTCGCAAATCACGCCACGGTGCTTCATGCGCTTGTACTTGCCGCACAAGCACTCCCAGTCCGTCACCGGGCCGAAGATGCGGGCGCAGAACAGGCCATCCCGCTCCGGCTTGAAGGTGCGGTAATTGATCGTTTCCGGCTTGGTTACTTCTCCATGAGACCAGCTCCGGATTTTTTCCGGAGACGCCAGACTGATTCGAATCGAATCAAAGTCCGCAATCATATTGGTTCTGTCGTACGGAGAGGATCGCAAAATAACCTCCAGATCTTTTAAAAAGCCCCAAAATCTCTAACGCCGAGACGCAGAGAGCGCCGAGGCCGCAGAGAACATCACCAGGATTTTCTCGGCGTCTCGGCGTCTCGGCGTTGTAAGCGTCAGTCCGCCGCGAGCGCCGTATCTACCGGCGTTTCCCGCGGCTTCTTCATCAATTCCACGTCCAGGCACAACGACTGCAACTCGCGAATGAGCACGTTGAATGATTCGGGTACGCCCGGCTCGATGGCCGCCTCACCCTTGACGATGGCCTCGTAAATCTTGGCGCGGCCATAAACGTCGTCGGATTTAGCGGTAAGTAATTCCTGCAGAATGTACGCGGCGCCATAAGCTTCGAGCGCCCAGACTTCCATTTCTCCGAAACGCTGTCCGCCGAACTGCGCCTTGCCGCCAAGTGGCTGCTGCGTGATCAGCGAATACGGACCGATGGATCGAGCGTGAATCTTGTCGTCCACCAGGTGCGACAGCTTCAGCATGTAGATGTAGCCAACCGTCACCGGCTGCTCAAAGGCCATGCCGGTCATGCCGTCGAACAACTGCGTTTTGCCCGAGGTCGGCAGCTTGGCTTCGGTGAGTTGCTTCTTGATTTCGCGCTCGGCCGCGCCGTCGAACACCGGCGTGGCGTAGTGCAGGCCCAAAGCGTGAGCCGCCCAGCCGAGGTGGGTTTCCAAAATCTGGCCCACGTTCATGCGCGAAGGCACGCCCAGCGGGTTGAGCACGATTTCCACCGGCGTTCCATCCGGCAGGTAGGGCATGTCTTCATCGGGAAGAATGCGCGCGATCACGCCCTTGTTTCCGTGCCGGCCGGCCATCTTATCGCCCACTGAAAGCTTGCGCTTCATGGCGATGTAGACCTTCACCAGCTTGATCACGCCCGGCGGCAGTTCGTCGCCCTTGCGCAGCTTGCCGATTTTCTCGTCGGTGATTTTTTCGAGCACCGCGATCTGCCGCGAGGTCATCTCCTCGATGTCGTCGATCTGCTCGTTCAGGCGCACGTCCTTGTCCTTCAGGCGCATGCGCTTCAGATCGCGGGATTTGACCCCTTCGATGAGGTCCCGCGTAATCGGCGTGCCTTTGGTTAGCAGCCGCTTGTTGGTTTTCTCGTCGTGCAGGTCGGCCAGCAGTTCTTTGCCTTCCAGCAGCGCCGCCAGACGCTTGGCGCGCTCGTCATGCAGAATGCGCTTTTCGTCTTCCAGGTTGCGCTGCAACCGCTTGATCTGCTCTTCTTCGATGGCTTTGGCGCGCTCGTCCTTCTCTTGCCCCTTGCGGGAGAAGATCTTGCAATCCACCACCGTGCCTTCGATCCCCGGCGGGCAGTACAGCGACGCGTCTTTTACGTCGCCGGCCTTCTCGCCGAAAATCGCGCGGAGCAGTTTCTCTTCGGGAGTGAGCTGTGTCTCGCCTTTAGGCGTAACCTTGCCCACCAGGATGTCGCCCGGCTTTACCGTGGCGCCGATACGGATGACACCGCTCTCGTCCAGGTTGCGCAGGAACGAATCCGCGATGTTGGGAATGTCGCGCGTGATCTCTTCCGGTCCGAGCTTGGTGTCGCGCGATTCGATTTCGAATTCTTCGATGTGGATCGAAGTGTAGTAGTCATCCTTGACCAGCTTTTCGCTGACCAGGATGGCGTCCTCAAAGTTGCAGCCGCGCCACGGCATGAACGCAACCAGCACGTTCCGGCCAAGAGCCAGCTCGCCCTTATCGGTGCAAGGCCCATCGGCCAGCACCTGCCCCTTGGCCACGCGCTGTCCTATATAAGCGATGGGCTTCTGGTTGATGCAGGTGTTCTGGTTCGAGCGCTTGAACTTGGTGAGCTGATAGATGTCGGCGCCCACTTCGCGTGAGAGCTGGCCTTCATGCGCGCCACCCTCCACGCGCACGATGATGCGCTCGGAATCGACCGAATCCACCACGCCGGCGCGTTTGCACAGCACTACCGCGCCCGAATCCCGCGCCGTCACGTGCTCCATGCCGGTTCCCACGTAGGGGGCATCCGCACGGAGCAGCGGCACTGCCTGGCGTTGCATGTTCGAACCCATGAGCGCGCGGTTGGCGTCGTCGTTCTCGAGGAACGGAATCAGACTCGCCGCGACGGATACAAGCTGCTTCGGGCTGACGTCGATGTATTCGATCTCATCCCTCGGCTTCAAAACGAAGTTGCCGGCCTGCCGCGCATTGCACAAGTCGGGCACGATGCGGCCCTTCTCGTCCAACGCGACGTTGGCCTGCGCGATCGTGTATTTGTCTTCCTCCCACGCCGAGAGGTATTCGCAGTGCGCCTCGTACTCGGCGGCCTGCTTTTTGGCGCTCAGATCGCGGTTGGCTTTCTCGATGTCGGCGCGTTTCACGATGTCGCCGACCTTGTAATCGGTGTCGCCCGGGTTCAGGATCTTCACTTCATCGATCACCACGGCCTTGATGACCTTGCGGTACGGGCTCTCGATAAAGCCGAATTCATTGATCCGAGCGAAGCAGGAAAGCGACGAAATCAAACCGATGTTCGGGCCTTCCGGTGTCTCAATGGGGCAGATGCGCCCGTAGTGCGTGGGGTGCACGTCGCGCACTTCGAATCCGGCGCGCTCACGCGACAGTCCGCCTGGTCCCAGTGCCGAGAGACGCCGCTTGTGCGTGATCTCCGACAGCGGATTGGTCTGATCCATGAACTGTGAAAGCTGGCTCGATCCGAAAAACTCGCGGATCGCCGCCATCACCGGCTTGGCGTTCACCAGATCGTGCGGCATGGCCGTGGACATTTCCTGGTACACCGACATCTTTTCTTTAATGGCGCGCTCCATGCGCACCAGGCCGATGCGGAACTGGTTCTCGAGCAGCTCGCCCACCGCGCGCACGCGGCGGTTGCCCAGGTGATCGATGTCGTCCACCACGCCGATGCCTTTGCGCAACTTCAACAGATACCGGATGGTGGCGTAGAAATCTTCCGCCGTCAGCGTGCGATCGTCGAGCTTGGTGGCGTCCGCGCGATCGAACAGCTTGATGTTGAACTTCATGCGGCCCACGCGCGAGAAGTCGTACTTGCGCGCGTCGAAGAACATCCCCTGGAACAACTGCGTAGCGGTGTCGAGCGTCGGCGGATCGCCGGGGCGCAACTTGCGGTAGATCTCGATCAGCGCCTCGTTCTGCGTTTTAACGGCGTCCTTCCTGATGGTCGACGAAATCACCGTGCCCACATCGTCGCGTTCGGGGAAGAAGAATTCGAAGCTTTCGATGCCCGCTTCGATCAGCTTGGCGATAGCGGTGGTGGTGAGTTCCTGGTTGGCGTCGATGATCACCTCGCCGGTCGACATGTCGACCACATCGGCGGCGATGTAGGCGCCTTCCAAATCGTTAGGCGCGACCTCGACCTGCTGGATCTTGGCCTTCTGGATTTCCTTCATCAGCGAGGACGTGATCTTCTTGCCCTGGCCCACGACCGTCTCCCCGCCCTTGGTATTGATGGCGTGCGAAAGCTTGAGCCCGATCAGGCCGTCATCCACCACCCAGTACAGCTTCTTGTCCTTGATGTTGATCTTGTCGATGCGGTAAAACGTGCGTAGAATCTGCTCATCGGTCTTGACGCCCAGCGCGCGCAGAAATACCGAGCCGTAAAACTTGCGCTTGCGGTCGATGCGCACGTAGAGCAGGTTCTTGTTGTCGTACTCGAACTCCACCCAGCTTCCGCGGTAGGGAATGATTTTGCCCAGGAAATAACCCTGCGCCGGAACGCGCTCGAAGAACACGCCCGGGGAGCGGTGCAACTGCGATACGATCACGCGCTCCGTGCCGTTGATGATGAACGTGCCGTTTTCCGTCATCAGCGGAATTTCGCCGAAGAAGACTTCCTGCTCCTTGATATCGCGGACGCTCTTAGCGCCGGTTTCCGGATCTTTGGCGTAAACCGTGAGCCGGATCGTCACCTTGAGCGGCGCGGCGTACGTCATGCCGCGCTCCTGGCACTCCACCATGTCGTACTTCAACTGCAGGCCGACAGGGTCGCCGCACTTATTGCAGAACGTGACGACGTTTTTGTTGAACGTGCCACAGTGGTCGCAAAGCACGTCGCCCGCGTGGAAAGGATCAGTGCGTATGGTCGCGCCGCACTGCGGGTTGCGGCAGGTGGAACGCAGATGGTGCAGCCCTTTCAGGTTGCCGCACTTGCACTCCCAGTTGCCGATGGAATAATCCACAAACTCGAGCTGGCTCACGCCGCGAAAGTCGGAGATAGGGAAAACCGAGTTGAACACCGTCTGCAGGCCTGTATCTTCCCGCTCGTTGGGAAGCAGGTCCATTTGCAGGAAGCGCTCATATGATTGCTTCTGAACTTCGATCAGATTCGGAATCGGGATCGAAGTCTTAATTTTGGAAAAGTCTACCCGCTCGGGGGCGGCGCCATTGCGCTGACTATTCATTCATTGCTCCTGAGGGCCGAAAAGAAGCCTGACTCATCAATCGAGTTAAAAACCAATACCGCTAGCAAGCTGCGGGATGCCGGTTTCCCGCAAGATGCCAGAACTCGTGAAGCACGCGAAGGGATGAAACTGTACCCGAAAAAAATCGGCCACGCTGACTGGCATCTGCGCGGCCGGAGTTTGCAACGGAAGAGAAGGAACCACTTGAGACGGACTTATCCCACACGTTGGCTGCGGATCTGAAAAGGCACGCAAAGATCCTCTGTGCAGTCTCGCTCGCACTGCAATCAAAATGCCAGAATTCCAGATGCACGGTCACCAATCCGGGGTTTAATCCGGTTGACACTGAATCCCAAGATTTAACTTTATCAGAACCTTATACTTCCGTCAAATGGCAAACAAGGTGCCCGGTCTCCCGTGCTAGCCCCGGCGTCCCCGCCTTCCTAACACCTAGCACCTAAAACCTAGCACCTGTTTTCTTACTTCACTTCGACGGTTGCGCCCGCATCCACAAATTTCTTCTTGATGGCCTCAGCTTCATCCTTGCTGACGCCTTCTTTGACCGGTTTGGGAGCGCCATCCACCAGGTCCTTGGCTTCCTTGAGGCCGAGACTCGTGACCTCGCGTACAACCTTGATAACATTTATCTTATTGGCACCAGCCGCCTGCAGGACGACCGAAAACTCGGTCTTCTCTTCAGCCGCCGGAGCCGCCGCCCCCCCGCCTCCACCGGCCACCATCACCGGCGCCGCTGCTGCCGCTGAAACTCCCAGCTTCTCTTCCAGCATCTTGACCAGTTGAGAAGCTTCGAGCAGGGTCAGGCCCTGAATCTGATCCGCTATTGCATTGATGTCCGCCATTTACTGACTCCTCGTTTACTTGAACTTGTTTTCCTTGCAACCCTGATCGATCACCACCGCGAGGTTTCGACCCACCGTGTTGATCACCGTAGCCAGCCGCTCGGCCGGAGCGTTGATCATGTACAGCAGCTTGGCAAAGATCTCTTCCTTCGACGGCAGCGAAGCGAGATCCTGGATCGACTTCACATCGATCACGCGGCCCTCGACCAAACCAGCCTTGAACGTGAATGTCGGGTTCAACTTCGCGTATGCCGTGAGCGCCTTCGCCAGCGCCACCGGGTCGGCCGCCGTGTATGCCAGCGAGGTCATGCCCTTCAGTTCTTTCAAGACCTGCTCGGCTGGCGTGCCTTCCGAGGCCTTCGCCGCGACGTTGTTCTTCACCACGCGATATTTGCCGCCAGCGGCGCGAACCGTCTTGCGCAGCTCGTAGTCCTGGCTGACACGCAGCTTCTCATAGCCGGTCACGAAGAGGTTCTTCGAGGCTTCCAGCTCCTTGCGCAGCGTTTCGGCGTCCTTCTTTTTGTCTTCTCGTTTTTTCATACGGAACCTCGCGCCCTAGCTCGCCGCCTTGACGGTGAATTCGGTCACGTCAATCGAGATGCCCGGGCTCATGGTCGAGCATAGGGTCGCGCTCTTGACGTACTTGCCCTTGGCCGCCGCCGGTTTGGCTTTGACCACCGCCGAGATCAGGCTGGCCGCATTTTCCACGAGCTTATCGCTGGCGAAACTGGTCTTGCCCACCGGCGCATGAATGATGCCGGTCTTGTCCACGCGGAACTCAACTTTGCCGGCCTTGACCTCTCTTACAGCCTTGGCCACATCCACGGTCACGGTGCCGGTCTTGGGATTCGGCATCAATCCGCGCGGCCCGAGAACCTTGCCGAGTTTGCCGACCGACCGCATCATATCGGGCGTGGCCACCACGGCATCGAAATCGGTCCAGTTTTCGGTTTGGATCTTGGTGACCATCTCCTCGCCACCCACGAAATCGGCGCCCGCCTCTTCGGCTTCCTTCTGCTTATCGCCGCCGGCGATCACGAGAACCTTTTTGGATTTGCCGAGCCCGTTCGGCATCAGAACCGTGCCACGCACCATCTGGTCGGCGTGCTTGGGGTCGACGCCAAGCCGCAAGTGCACTTCCACGGTTTCGTCAAACTTGGCGTACTTGATTTTCTGCAGGAGCGGAACCGCCTGGTCTAGCGTGTATTCGCGCGCCTCGACCTGTTTCGCTGCAGATTGATAATGTTTCCCTGGTTTCCTGGCCATATTTCCTCATTGGTGCGAACGGTCCGCAAAACGCACGAACCTCCCACTGAGCCTAAAATTGGGGCTTTGGACAGAATACCACAGCCTGTGGAGATTTGGGTAGTGGGGCCGAACGCTGGTAGTGGGCTACTTTCCGGCAATCCCAAAGACAATAGCCGTTCCGCATACTACCTGAAGGCTCACCATAAATACAAACCACGCCGCCCGAAGGCGACTAATCGGGAACGTGTCCTCATGCAGACGCCTATTTCGAAGAAATCCTCGCGCAACTTCCACAGGGGGATTCTTTTTTCTGCCGGCAGTGCCCTGTTCAATTGAACAATCATGCGCAGAAAACAGGAAGTGCTGATTAAGCCGTAAATAGCCCCAACTACCATGAGGACCTTCACTGTTGTACTAAGCGACATCTACTTAGCCTTTATGCCGCTCTTTCGGCCCTTCGCTCTTTGGCTTCCAATGCGGCACCATGTTCACCACATCCCAAAGCCGATCCGCCACGTCAGCAGCCAGTGCTGGCTTCACCTCACGCTTGGATGGCGCGGCTTATACCCTCACCCCGCCAACTCCACCTCGACCTCGCGAACCATCGATGTCGGCGACCGCTCAACCGACACGCTGTCCCAATAGATTCGAATAGCCTCTTTTGCTCGTGCAGTCAGTTCGTCGATAGACTTGCCCGTCACCAGAATGGTTGGCAGCTCCGGCACGAAGGCGCTATAACCTGCCTCATCGCCGTCGATCACGAGGGAGTACTTCCTGGTCATTGCTCAGACTCCTTAATACCAGTTTGCCGCAAAATGGCTCGATAGGTACCCGGCCGAACATCATCTCCCAACTGGCCCGACACCACCGTGATGCGGCCGTCAGAACTTCAAAATACTCGATGATCGCCGGATGTTCGCACGTGCCGCCAACCTGCTTTCTCCAGTGTCTTGATCAACTCGCGAACTTGGACCGGCACTCTTGGAGGATACCCGCTGCTAACGGGCCTGGTCCAGGGTATAGCCGCGTGCCTCGACCGAAGTTGCTCACCAAAACTTCGCGGGAATATTTGGCGCAGCGCCCACAGACGAGTCCATTGGACCGATCACGGAAGTGATCGATAACGCCCGGAATATGATCTTCACGATCAGCAGCGTGCCCGTGGAGTCTCAGCTTGGCGGTGGCCGGCTTTGCAGCTCTGGGCCTGTCGCTAAGAAAGCTCAGCTAGCCGTTTACGCGCTAAACGAGCTGCCGCAGCCGCAGGTCGATTTCACGTTGGGATTCGAGAATTTGAACCCGGCGCCTTCCAGGGTCTCGACGTAGTCCACTTCGGCCCCGTCGAGATAGAGAAGGCTAGCCTGGTCGACGAAAACCTTCAAACCGTCATAACTGTAGGTCTTGTCGAGCATGTTCGGCTGGTTCTCGAAAGCCATCGAGTAGCTGAAGCCGGAGCAGCCGCCGCCCACTACAGCGATCCGCAGCCCGGCCGGTTTCGGTTCCTGGCTGGCCAGGATCTCTCTTACCTTGTGTACGGCGTTCTCGGTCAATTGCACCATCTGTGCAGAACCCCCTTTAATTCGTTACGATTATAAGCTACCACACTAGCAACGCGTTACCAACCAGGCAACCGTTATTGCGGTAGCGTGTTTGCTACCTTTTGGATGGGATAGCGGACCTGAGGTTGCAAGGGAATTTGCTGTTGGCCTAGCGGGTTATCCATCATGGGAGCATAGCGCGATAGATGTAACCGGACGCGGGCGGGGTGCGTACGCATCGGTGTATGGGCATAGCGACGGGCGCCCTCCCCCTTCCCGCGTTCGGTAGCCGCGCAGCGGTCAGGAAACGAGTGGACTACGAGAACAGCCAGGAAGGCGCGCTGGTGCGCCGGGCGCAGGCGGGCGATGAAGCTGCGTTCCGGGATATCGTGGAACGCTATCAATCTAAAGTCTTTTCCATCATTCACGGCATCATCCGCCAGCGCAACGACATCGAGGACCTCGCCCAGCAGGTTTTTTCGAAGGTCTACTTTTCCATTCGGAACTTTGATTTCCGGAGCTCTCTGATCACTTGGATCTACAAAATTACGGTGAACGAGTGCTTTGACTATCTGCGGAAGAAGAAGGTCCGGAAGCTGGTTTACGAGAGCGATTTGAGCGAGGACGAGGTCCGGAGGGTGGAAAATACGGAGCCGGCGGTGGACCGGCAGGTGCCGGTAGACCAGAATCTGGCGCGGCGGGACTACGTGGTCAAGCTGCTCACGAGGGTTTCCGAGGAGGAGCGCACGCTCCTGCTGCTAAAAGAGGTTGAGGGTCGCTCAGTGGAAGAATTGGCCACCATGACCGGGATGAACGAGAACACAATTAAGGTAAAATTGTTTCGCGCGCGCCAGAAGCTAGTGAAGGCGGCGCAGCGTTTGGATCGTGCCCCGGTCGCAAGCTGAGGGGCGGCTACAAGATTCCTGAAGCGGACGGAGATCCGCTCAGGGAAGTTGGGTCATAATGTTTTGCTGAATAAGGGAAGAAACGTATGCATCAAGTGATTCTAGATCGGCTCGAAGAGCACCTCGCCGGTACTCCGAGTTCGCGAGAATTCACGGCACATCTGGAGTCCTGCCACGAATGCCGGACCGAAGTTAGCGAGTTGCAGGAACTGTCGAGCGCTTTGCTGGCTCTGCGCGGCTCGGATGAGATTGCGCCGCCGGCCGGATTTTACGCTCGTGTGTCCCAGCGCGTCGAACAAGAGCGTCCGCGTTCGTTTACCAGTTTGTTTTGGCTGGATCCCGCTTTCGGTAAGCGCGTAGCCTTTGCGTCAGTGATGACTCTGGCCGTCCTGGGCAGTTACCTGATTACTCGTGAGACCGAGTATTCAGCGGGACCGCCGGATCCCGAGATCATCATGGCGCAGCATGCACCCGCGCAAGATCCGGATGTGATGCTGGCGACGCTCGCGTCGTACGAACCGTAGTCCGAAGGGCGAGCCGTAATCCGATGGGGACATACAGCGCAGTACGGACTATGCAGCATCCGAGGACTGCTTTCTGTCTGACGATGCTCGCTGTATTCCTGTGCGGCGCGGCAGCGGGCGCCCTGGTCATGAACTACGGCGCGCACAGAGGATTGCATCGCGCGGCTTTCTGGACCGACCCCGGCAAGGAGATCTCGATCCACAGGCTGCAAAAAGAGCTGGACTTGACGCCCGCGCAAACCGAGCAACTCAAGATGTTGCTCGACGATTTCGCCCACTACTATCGCGACGTTCTGGCAACCGGCAAGCGCAGCATTTACAAGATCCTCAACGACGAACAGAAGCGCAAGTTCGATCGCCTGTTGAACGAACCCCAAGGCTAGATAGAATAAGGCTTGCGGAGGTTGTGTATGCGAGCCGGTTTCCTCCCGCTATTCATGCTTGCCACCGCGGCTTACGCCGCCACCGCGCCGCTCACCATCATCAAACCGGTGATCAGCGACATGGAGGACGGGCCGGCCGTTGCCTCGAGCTTTACTTTCGTCCCCGGACAGTTCATTTACTTGAGCTTTCATATTGGTGGCTTCAAGGCTTCCGAAGAGCAGAAGATTCACTTGTCGTACAAGACTGACGTGTTCGATCCCAAAGGCGTGCGCCTGATTGAGACCATGGCGGACAAAGTGGATACTCAGCTCGCGCCGGAAGACAAGAACTGGAAGCCGATAGTACGGCAGCAGTTTCTAGTCCCTCCGATTGCGCCCACGGGCACTTACAAGATCACGGTGCAGGTGACGGACGATCTGGCGAACGGCGCCGCGACCGCGCAGGACATTCCGTTCGAAGTCCGCGGCCGCGCGGTCGAGCCCAGCGATACGCTGTCCATTCGCAATTTTCATTTCTATCGCGGCGAGGAGGATCGCGATCCGCTATCCATCGCCGCGTACAAACCCGGCGACACGCTGTGGGCGCGATTCGACATCGTCGGCTACAAGTTCGGACCGCACAACAGCATCGATGCGGATTATGGGATTTCTGTCCTGGCGCCGAGCGGAAAAGTGCTCTTCACGCAGGAGAAGGCCGCGGAAGAGAAGAGCTCCTCGTTTTATCCGAAGGCGTACGTACCCGGCTCCATGAACTTGAGCTTGCAGAGTAACATTCGGCCGGGCCAGTACACCATCGTGCTCACCGCGCGCGATCACACCGGAAACCAGGCCTGCGAAGCCAAGGCCGATTTCACGATCGAGTAGAGCTCCGCGACGACTTAGTCTTCATTCCACCTGTGTCAGTTGTAAGCTACACTGGCTCGCATGCGTCTACTAGCCGCGCTCGTTGCTCTCCCAATAACCGTCATGTCAGGCCCTGATGCTGCCACGCCTGGGCCGCTGCCTACGATCACAAAGAAAGTATCCGCGTCCGGGTGGAAGACTATGTCTGGCTTCTTCCCTCTCTACTATGACTCGCCTGCGGACAAACTCTACCTGGAGATAGATCAGTGGAACCGGGAGTTTCTTTATCAGGTTTCCCTGCCCGCAGGCGTCGGTTCGAATGACATCGGCCTAGACCGCGGTCAGCTCGGCGACACCATGATTGTTCACTTTGATCGCCGGGGGTCCAAGGTTCTCCTGATTGAGTCAAACTATGATTTCCGTGCGTCCTCTTCGAATCCAGTGGAGCGATCCTCGGTGGAACAGGCTTTCGCGCAGCCGGTGATTTTCGGCTTTACCGTGGAGGCGGAAGAAGATGGCCGAGCCTTAGTCGATGCCACGGCATTCTTTCTGCGCGACGCACACCACGTCGCGGCGACGCTCGCCGCCAGTAAGCAAGGCAAATACACGCTCGACCCAGGCCGCAGTGCCCTTTATCTTCCACGCACCCGCAATTTTCCCAAGAACACTGAGGTAGAAGCCACTCTCACATTCGGTACCACCGATCCTCCCGGCGCGTGGGTTCAGCAAGTCGTGCCCAACTCAGACTCAATTACTGTGCGCGAGCACCAGTCGTTCATCGAACTTCCCGACGATGGGTTCCGCCAGCGAACCTTTGACTCGCGGAGCGGCTATTTCGATATCGAGTATATGGATTTCTCCACTCCCATTAACGAGTCAATCCACCGCCGCTTCATTGCCCGGCACCGGCTAAAAAAGAAAGATGCTTCGTCTGCCGTCAGCGAACCCGTGGAGCCGATCGTCTATTACCTCGATCCTGCGACGCCAGAGCCAATCCGTTCCGCTCTTCTGGAAGGCGGAAGCTGGTGGAATCAGGCCTTCGAGGCAGCCGGGTTCCGTAATGCCTTCAAGATGGCGATGCTTCCCGCCGATGCCGACCCGATGGACGTTCGCTACAACGTGGTTCAGTGGGTGCACCGTTCGACGCGCGGCTGGTCTTACGGCTCGAGCGTAATCGATCCCCGAACTGGAGAGATCATCAAAGGTCATGTAACGCTCGGCTCGCTGCGCGACCGGCAGGACTACCTGATCGCGCAGGGCCTCATCGCGGATTATGAAAATGGCAAGCCGGAGGACCCGCGCATGGTCCAACTGGCGCTTGCGCGTTTACGCCAACTGGCGGCGCATGAAATCGGCCACACGCTTGGCCTCGCCCACAACTATATTGCCAGCACGCATAACCGCGCTTCCGTGATGGATTACCCGCCGCCCTATGTCACGCTCGATGCGAACGGCGAGCCGGATCTCCGTGATGCCTACGCGAACGGGGTCGGAGAGTGGGATAACGTGGCCATCAATTTCGGCTACCGCGAGTTTTCGTCGGGCGCGGACGAACGCGCCGAGCTCGATGCCATCATCACGGGAGCGGCTCGCCGCGGTCTGATCTTCCTCAGTGACGAAGACGCGCGGCCGCAAGGTAGCGCGCATCCTGCCACGCATCTATGGGACTCCGGGACAAATGCCGTCGACGAACTGAAACGGATTCTGGAAGTGCGCGCAGCTGCGATCAAGGGCTTCGATGAGCGGCGCATCAGGCCCGGTGAGCCCATGAGCAGTCTTGAAGATGTCTTCGTACCGGTCTATCTCTACCATCGGTACCAGACCGAGGCCGCCTCGAAGGTGCTGGGTGGACTCGACTACACCTACGCGCTTCGGGGCGACGGCCAGAAGGTGACGGAAATCGTTTCGCCGGATGAGCAGCGGCGGGCTCTTAGCGCGCTTCTTCAAACCCTGGATCCGCAAGTTCTTCAAATCCCGGAACGGATCCTGCGGTTGATTCCGCCGCCCGCGCACGGGTACGCCCGGGGCCGGGAAAACTTCCACGGCCGGACGGGACTAACTTTCGATCCACTGTCGGCTGTTGAGTCGGCCGCCGACTTAACCGTCAGCCTCATCCTGCTCCCGGAGCGTGCCACACGCCTGGTTGAGTACCACGCGCGCGACGCGAAAAATCCCGGCCTGGACGAAGTCATCGACCGCCTGATCGCCGGCACCTGGAAATCAGTCCGTACCAACGGCGAAACTGCCGAGGTCGGCCGGTCTATTGACAATATTGTTCTTTACCGGCTCCTCAGCTTGGCGTCGAATGATGCCGCATCGGAGCAGGCGCGCGCAATCGCGTTCGCGAAAGTCGATGATCTCCGCCGGTGGGCAAGCGCCCGAAGCGTCCCGGATACATTACAGCTGGCTCATCTTCGCTTCGCCGCACACCAGATCGACTATTTCCTCCGGAACCCAAAGGAGATTCGCGTGACAAAGCCGGCCGATCCACCCGATGGTTCACCCATAGGCGACCTTGAATACTGACTCAGATAATCTCCGTCGTGATCTGAATCGCCCTTCCGTTTCCCCCGGCCGCGCGCGATCACACCGGAAACCAGACCTGCGAAGCCAAGGCCGATTTCACGATCGAGTTGAGTCTCAGCGTCCAGCCGTCTTTTTCCCGGCGTGCGGTTTCATGCGGGCTATGTGCGCCGCCGTGAACGGATTGTCCACCGTCACGCCGGAAGGCTGGCCGACCGGGAACATCTGGTCGATGGCCGCACGGAAATCCTGGTAAGCCGTGTTCTTTCCGGTGAGTTGCAGGTAAGTATCGGCGAGGGTCGCGCCGGCGGCCTGGCAGATCTTGTCCCATCCGTTAGCCAGTGGTCCGTTCAGCCAGTTGAGAAACAGCACGGAGCAGCCGTTCGATGCCGAATCGGTATCGGTGGCATTGTTGTTGCTGACCCAATCCGGCCGGTCGTTGGTGTCCAGCCAGGCGGCCGCGGTTGAATACGCATCCAACACTCCCGGATACAGAGCTTCCGCCAGCACGCGCGAAAGGCCTTCACCGTTGGACGCACCGCAGTTCCAGCCGCGGTTCTGCACCGCCTCGAACACCTCGACTTCCTCGGCGATCACCAGAGCGTTGGTGATATCGGTATTGACCTGCGGATGGAACTCCACGTCACAATACAGATCGGCATCGATACAGTTGTGATGGTAGGCACCGCCGCTGCCATCCTGATTTTGGGATAGCGGCGCCACGATGATGTTGCAGTGCTGCACCGGGACATTGAAATAGCCCGAGAGTGTTTGCGCGTCCGCCTCGCACTTCTGCAGCACGGCATTGCCCACCTGGTGCCCTTGCGCGCCCAGCGAGGTGGCGGAGTACACATTGAAGTTCGCCGTGGAACCAACGGACTTCACGGAATAATCGAAATGTGGATGTTTCGCGGCACGAAGCTCCGCGGCTGCCTTTGGGTGAAGAAATACACGATTGGCCACTTGGATCGCCTCCTTGATGGCAAATAGTGTGGCCAGGTCCCGCATTATTTCGCGTTGATCGCGCAAACTGCTGATTTCACGTCGTAAATAAAGCTGAGACGGTCTAGATGAGGTTTGCCGCGGCTGTGGCCGAATGCTACAACTGCGGTATGTCTGAGTCGTTGCTCGTCGGCCGCCGGCCGCTTGTGATTGAAGATGTGGAATACGCCGCCCGGTTCACGGCAACCGTTGAGTTGGACGATGGGGCGCGCGCACGTATTCGCAAGGGACGAATCGCGCTCGAAGAGCAACTCGCTCGCGGCGCGAGCGTTTACGGCGTCAATACGGGCGTCGGGGGCAACATCAAGTTCGCGCTCACGGAGGACCAGGCCGAGCGGCTCCAACACAATCTCATGCGCCACCTTTCCTGTGCTACGGGGCAGCCGCTTCCCAGGGACATGGTCCGCGCGGCCTTGCTGCTACGGGTGGTGACGTTCGCGACCGGCGCCTCGGCAGTTCGCGTGGAGCTGGTGGAAGCGCTTCTCGAACTGCTGAATCGCGGGATCACGCCGGTAGTGCCGCGCTATGGATCGGTGGGTGCAAGCGGCGATCTCATGCCCTCGGCCTACATTGCTCGCGCTCTGGTTGGAATGGGCGGAGTTGAGTATCTGGGCCGGCCCATGGCAGCGCTCGAGGCGCTGAAGCTGGCGGATCTCGAAACGTTCCGCTTCGCTCCCAAAGAAGGCCTGGCGCTGATCAACGGCACCACCGTGATGACCGCTGTGGCCACGCTCGTCTGGGTGGACGCTCGCCGTGTGCTGCGCGCGCTGCTGGCGGCGATCTCGCTCTCCATCGAGGCGCTCGAAGCCGGCACGGAACCATTCGCCGCCTGGGTGCAGGACGCCAAGGGTCATCCGGGCCAGATCGCGGTGGCCGAGTACATTCGCTCGCATCTGGCTGGCAGCAAGGGGGCGGGCGACTCCGCCCGGCAAAGCTGCTACTCGCTGCGCTGCCCGCCGCAGGGGCTGGGACCAGTTTGGGAAGCGCTGGAAGATGCGCGGCCGCTCCTCGAGCGCGAAATCAATTCCGCCAACGATAATCCTCTGGTCGATCCCGAAACCGGCATGCTATATCGAGCCGGCAATTTTTACGGCGGCCACATCGCGCGCCTGCTCGACACGTGGAAGATCGATTTCGCCGTCATGGCGAATTGGGGCAACGCGCTGATGGCCGTGCTGGTGGACGACCGATTCAGCAATGGGCTTCCCTCCAGCCTGGTGCCGGAGCCGGGCGTGAATTCCGGATTCAAAGGGATGCAGTTGAGCGTCACGAGCCTGGCGTGCGCGGTACGCCAGATCGCCGGACCGAGCTCGATTCACTCGCTGCCGACTGAAGGGTACAACCAGGATGTGGTGAGCCTCGGGATGCATGCAGCGGTCACCGCAATGGATGCACTCGAATGCGTACGGAACGAGACGGCGATGCTGTTGCTGGCCGCCGCGCAAGCCGTCGACCTGCGCGGAGCTCCGGAAAAACTGGGCGTGCGCAACCAGCGCGTGCACACGGCCATCCGCCAGGTGTCGGATTTCCTCTCGCGCGACCGTGCATTGGAACAGGACGTGGCGGATGCGGCCGCGCTGATCGCGGCGGGGAAATTGGAGCTGTAGCGCACGGACCGGCCCGCAACAAAAGCCGCGTTATTCATACCTCAGCGCCACCATGGGGTCGACCTTCGTGGCGCGACGGGCGGGAATGTAGCCGGCGAGCAGCGCCACTGCCGCCAGAATTGCCGAGACTCCGAAGAACGTGATCGGGTCAAACGTACTCAGGCCGAATAAGAGCGAGACAAGCACCCGCGCCACCCCGGCCGCCAGTATAAGACCGGCTGCGATACCGATCAGCACGGGCCGCATGCTCTCGCCCAGCACCAGCTTCAGCACATCTTCCCGGCGCGCGCCTAGTGCCATCCGTATACCCACCTCGTGCGTGCGCTGGCTGACAGCGTAGCCCACCATTCCGTAGATCCCGACCGACGCAAGAGCGAGTCCCAGAATGCCGATGATCGCCGAGCCGATGGCAGCCATGCGCGACATGACGAAAGCTGGTTGATTCGAGAACCCAGCCCGAAAATCGAAAACCACGGCTTCGAGATGTGGATCTACCGCCGGCAGTTCCTGGTGCAGGGCCGCCGTTACAGCGCGCAGATCGCCGCTCGTGCGTACCAGGATCTCGCCTACGAAGTCGCGCCTCACCGGCAGATATATGGCGGTGTCGTCGAACTTCTCCAGAAGCCAACTCCGGATGTCCTTAGTGACGCCGATCACGACACTGGAAGATGAGTGCGGATGCAACTCACCGGAAAACGGAGAGCCGCCGTCGGGAACCTCGAAACTCATCCGTTTGCCAATGGGGTCCTGACCGGGCCAGAATTTCAGGGCGGTACGTTGGCTGATAATCACGGGGGCGCCATTGAAATCGTCGACCTGCCGAAGATCCTCCTCGCTGAAGTTACGGCCTCGCAGAATCGGAATCCCCACCGTGTCGAAGTAATCGGGAGTGACCAATGTATAGAGCGACTCGAGGCCATGCTGCGCGTCGATGGTCCGCCCCTGGACTGCGACCGAGACGAAACGAACGCCGCCAGTTAGCGGTGCGCGCGAAGCCACGCTGACTGATCTCACTCCCGGAATCCCTTCGATCCGTCTGATCATCTGCCGGCGGACGGCCTGCGACTGCGCCGGATCCTGGTTCGACGCGCGCGTGTGGAACTCGATCCCAATCAGCCTTCTGTAATCGAATCCCAAATCAATGCCGAACGCGCGATGCGAGCCTCTAGCGAGCAGGCCCGCGCCAATCAGTAAAACCAAGCTGACGGCCACCTGCACGCCTACCAAAAGGTCGCGCAACCCGGATTTGCGCAGCCCGCCGAATACCCCGCCCTCTTCTTTCAGGGCAGAGGTGAGATTCGGCTTCGATGCCTGCAACGCGGGCACGAGACCGAACCCGATGGCCGCCACCATGGAAACGAGCAGCATGTAGGCGAAGACACGCTGATCGGGCGCAAGGTGGAGCGCGATCGTCACCCAGAACATCGGGATCGAATCCGAAATCTGGAGCATGAGCAGATGCAGAACCCACCACGCCAGCATTAAACCTGCGCCGCCGGCCAGGACGCTGATGAGTGCGCTCTCGGTCATGAGTTGCCGGACGAGGCGTCCACGGCTCGCGCCAATCGCCAGTCGAATGGCAATCTCTTTCTGTCTCGCGGCTGACCGCGCCAGCATCAGACTCGCGACGTTGGCGCAAGCAATCAACAACACCAGGCTCACGGCTCCCAGGACAAACGCGACGGGCGTCCGGAGTTCTTCTTCCGAGTGCCCAAACGGGGAAGCCGTCGTGAGGACAATATGATCCTTGCTTTGCCTGTTGGTCGGTGTTTCATCGGGATACAAGTTCCTCAGCCGCCGGAAGAGTGCTTCCGTCTCGGCTTCCACTTGCCGCGACGCCAGGCCGGGCGCCAACCTCCCGTATAACGAGCAACACACCGCGCTGCGATCATGCAGGAGATCCGCGCCAGGCTCCACGCGATCGCGCATGGCGAGCGGCACCCAGACAGATGGAACGATTGGCTGGGTCCCCGTGAAATCGCGCGGCGTAATGCCGATCACGGTGAACGCCACGTCGTTCAGGATGAGCGTTCGTCCGAGGATGCCGGGGTCTCGCGCGAATCGTCTCTCCCAGTAGTTTTCGCTGAGCAGCAGCACGGGGTGCGCACCCGGCTTGTCATCCTCACCTTGAATGAAATCCCGGCCCATGACCGGGCCGACCCCCAAGACCCGAAGATAATTCCCAGCAACAAGCTCTCCCAATACAGGCTCGGCATTCCTGCCCATCAGAGCTTCCGGAAAATAGAAGCCCGCCGCACCGGCGATTCCGCCCTGTTTGCTGGCCGCGGAGGCCGGCACACCCGTCATAGACAAAACGGACGAAGTTAAGGCGGTCAAGCCGGAAAATGCACGATCGTTGTCGCGCAAATATATGTAGTCGGGATATGAGAAGCGGTCCCCTAGTCCGGCGCGAGAAACTTGCAACACCTGCTCCGCATCCGGCACTTCCAGCGGCCGCAGCGCGACCGCATTAAATGTTGTGAAGATGGCGGTGTTCACGCCGATCCCTACCGCCAGCGTCAGCACCGCGACCAGCGTGAAGCTCGGGTTGTGCATGAGCATGCGCACGCCATAGCGCAGGTCTTGCGCCAGGCGGTCGAGAGAGCTCCACCCCCACATCTCGTGGCTCTGCTCGCGCAGCAGCAGCGTGTTGCCAAACTGCCGCTGTGCCCGGTACCCAGCGTCTTTCGTTCCTCCGCTCGCGCGCGCCTTCATCTCCAGGTGGAAGCGCATCTCGTCTTCGAGATCGCGGTCAAATTTTCGCCGGAACAGCACGAACGCGAGTCTGCGCAAAAGTTTACTCATATCGCAAGGCCACCATGGGATCGACGCGCGACGCGCGACGCGCCGGAATGTAGATCGCGGCCAGCACCACCAGCAACAACAGTAACGGTACACAAACAAAAATCGGCATACTGTGCACGCGGTAGCCCTGGAGGGTGGCTGCGAAAAGTGTGGGCAGAGGCGCCGCAAGCGCCAGGCCCACCGCCGCGCTTACCAGCGCAAGCAGCATGCCCTTGCCGATCACCGATCGCAGAACGTCACCGCGTTGCGCCCCCAAAGCCATGCGGATGCCGATCTCGTTGGTCCGCTGGGCGACGGCGTAAGAAATGACGCCGTAGATTCCGACCGCCGCCAGCAGCAGCGCCATGGCGCCAAAGATCGCCAGCAAGGTGTCAAACACATAATCTCCGCCGTCGTTTTCATCAATGATGCCGGCGATCGTGCGCACGCTCGCGATGGGCTGATCCGGATCGACGGACCAGACCGCGCTCCTCAGCTCCGTCGCTAGCGAGCTCCCATCACTGGCCGCGAGCGCCACGATTTGCGGGTTGGTCACCGAGGGAGCCTGCAGGAATGGCTCATAGATCTGCTCGTCTTCTTCTTTCGGTCCGTATGATGTTCTAATGTTGCCGACAATTCCGACTATCTCGCTCCATGCCGGCTTAGCCGGGGCATCGTGGTCGATGCGGATGTAGCGCCCCAGCGGGTTCTGCCCGGGAAAGAAGCGTTCGGCGAACACGCGGTTGATGACAGCCACTCGCGAGGCGCTCGCCGTATCCGATTCACGGAATATGCGGCCTTGAACCAGCGGGATACTGAGCACTCGGAAGTAGCCCGGACTGACGCCGAAATATCGCGCCTTCGGCCGTTCCGCCGCGGGCAAAACCGCTTGACCCTGGATGCTGAAGGTATCCTTGCCGGCATTGAATGGGGTGGCGTCCGCCACTGCGGCGGCCTCGACGCCGGGCGACGCTCCAAGCTTCTCCACCACGCTTTGCGCGAATGCGAGGACGCGCGCGGGTTCCCGATAGCGGGCATTCGTGAGCGCGACGCCGGCCGTCAGGACACGCTTCGGATCAAAGCCATAATCGCGGCTGAGTTCCTCCGCTGTGGCTTTGATGATCAAACCCGCACCCGTCACCAGCACCATGGCCAGCGCGATTTCGCTGCCGACCAGCAGGTTGCGCCCCCAACCGCGCCGGAGATCGCCTGCCCGGCCCCCCAACCGCAGCGTCCTCTGGGGGTCAGTGGCCGAAACGCGGATGGCCGGCGCCAATCCGAACACCAGCGCCGCGCCCATCGAAATCAAGCATGTAAAGGCCAGCACGCGTTGGTCGAGCACCATGTCGCCCGCTGTCGCAATGACGTATTCATTGAAGTCGAGCGTGCCGCGCAGAACAGGAATGGCCCAATACGCTCCCAGCAAGCCGGCGCACCCGCCAATCAACGCAATCAGGACGCTCTCCACCAGTAACTGCCGGATCACTCGCATCCGTCCAGCGCCCAACGCGGTTCGAATTGCGATCTCCTGCTGTCGCTTGGCGGCTCGTGCCAGCAGAAGATTGGCGATATTCGCGCAGGCAATCAGAAGAACCAGCGCTACTGCAGCCATGAGCAGCGTAAGGCCCGCTCGAATGTGTTCTTCCTCGATGGCATACTCCTGAAGCGTCATGACGTTTGCGCCCCAGCCTTTTTCGGATGCCGGATAGATCTGCTCCGCGCGATGCGCCAGTGTGGCCATTTCCGCACGCGCCTGCTCAAGTTTGACGCCGTGTTTCAAACGGCCGAAGAGCATGAGGTTGCGCCGGTCGCGGGCCTGTGGCTGCGGCTGCTCGGAGGAGACCACCAGGGGAACCCACAACCTTGGAAGAAACTCCGGCTGGCGAAACGCGGCAGGCATTACGCCCAACACAACGTACTTCTCTCCATCAAGTGCGACGGTTTTCCCAACGATATTCGGATCCGATGCACAGCGCCGCTGCCAGAGGTCATGAGCCAGTACCACCACGCGATCGTTGCCTGGCTGTTCTTCGCTCGCTAGAAATGTCCGCCCCAGAAATGGTGCCACCCCGAGCGTACCGAAGTAGTTCGCGGTCACCCGCATTCCCGACAGCCGCTCCGGCTCACCCGTGCCCGTAAGGCTGAAATCGTGATACGGGTCCGCCGCCGCCAGATCCGCGAACACGTGATTTGCGTTCCGCCACGCCAGAAAATCAACCTCTGAGGCCCAGCCACGCTCCAGTGCTCTCGCCGGGTTTGTGGAGACTACGACGACCACGCGATCAGGATCAGCCACCGGAGGTTTCTTCAGCAGCCAGCCGCTGATGATGCTAAAAATGCTCGCATTGACCGCGATGCCGAGTGCTAAGGTCACCGTCGTAACGACAGTGAATCCCGGATTCTTGCGCAGCATGCGCGCGCCGTACCGCAGATCCTGCATCAGCGTCTCCAGCCAGACCCATCCCCACATGTCTCGACTCTCTTCGCGCAGCAACGTTGTGTTGCCGAACTGCCGCTGGGCTGCGTAACCAGCGTCTTTCGTTCCGCCGCCGGCGCGCGCCTTCATCTCCAGGTGGAAGCGCATCTCTTCATCGAGTTGGCTGTCAAACCTCCGCCGAAATAGCAAGAACGTCAATCGACGCCAAATCTTACTCATATCGCAGCGCCTCCATGGGATCGACCTTGCTGGCATGCCGGGCGGGCAAGTACGCAGCCAAACCAGCCACTGCGCCCAACACCGCCGGTGTCACGACAAACGTGACCGCATCCAGTGCACTGATGTCTGTCAGCAAACTCTCCATGTAACGCGTCAGCGCGGCGGCAGCGACCAGACCGATCCCCACGCCACCTAGCGCCAGCAGCAGCGCCTTACCCATCACCATGCCGGTCACCTGCCGGCTCTCGGCTCCAAGCGCCATGCGAATTCCGATCTCGTGCGTCCGCCGGCTCACGGCATACGCGCTGACGCCGTAGATTCCAATGGCCGCCAGCACGAGCGCGATAGCGGCGAACAATGAAAGAAGCATCAGGTTGGCGCGGCGCGGTGCGAGCGTAGTCTCGGCCCTCTGCTCGAGCGTCATCATCCCGTCGATGGGCTGCTCCTTGTTGAGCGCCCAAATCGCCGCGCGTACGGCCGGCGCCAGTGCCAGCGGATCTCGCACAGTCCGCACCGCAATGCCGGCAAATGACCAGTCGGCCTGGCTGAACGGGCGGTAGATCTCGGGATACGGCGCGTCGGCGAGTTCCTCGTGCCTGGTGTCTCCCACAACGCCCACGATTTCGCGCACCGCCGGAGTACCGAGGTCGGCAACGCTGATTGTCCGGCCGATCGGATTCTGGTTCGCAAAGAATCGCCGGGCTACGGTCTCGTTAATGATGGCCGCACCCGCGGAATTCTTCCGATCGTGGTCATCGAAATACCGGCCCTGCAACAGGCGGATGCCCATGGCTGCGAAATAATGTGGCGTCACCACGTGAAATCCGGCGACGGGTTGCTGGCCGTAAGGCAACGGCGGCTGCCCCGGGATCGTGAAGCTTCGGTGCGCCGACATTCCCGTGAGCGGCGGCGCATTGATGGCCCCCGCCGCGACCACACCCGGCAGCGCCTCGATCCGCTCGATTACCGGCTTGACGAACGCCGCCATTCCGGCGGAATCTTCAGTGCCGCTCGATCCCATCAATTGCAGAGTGAGCACGTGATCGGTGCGGAATCCGTAATCGCGCATCTCCAGGCGTAGGAAGCTGCGGATCAGCAGCCCCGCGCCCGCCAGCAGCACGAGCGACAACGCGATCTGGGAAACCACCAGTCCACTGCCGACGCGCATCTTTCCCCGGCTCTCGGTAAGACTTCTTCCCGACGATCGCAGCGTCGTGTCGGGCGAAGCAGACGCCGAAAGCGCCGGCACCACGCCAAACACTGCACCCGAAACCATCGAGAGCAGAAGCGCAACCATCAGTACGGGCATGTTGATCCAGGCGGCCGCGTGTGCCGGGTCCAGCACGGACGCAACGCTCGATGGCAGAAGCGTAACTAAAGCTCCCGCGCCCCAGAAGGCAAGCCCTACACCTGCCGCGCCTCCGAGCAGAGCCAGCAACATGCCCTCGGTGAGGAGCTGCCGAACGAGGCGCACTCTCCCGGCTCCCAGCGCCAGCCGCACCGCCATTTCGCGCCCCCGGGCGCTGGCGCGCGCTACGAGAAGATTCGCGACGTTGGCGCACGCGATCAGCAGCATCACCAGCACCGCGCCTTGCAAAACCCACAAAGACTTCTTTACTTGGCCTATATAAAAATCGCGAATAGGCCACAACTGGACGCCCATGCCGGCATTGCTATCGGGATGCTCGGCGGCCAATTGCCTGGCCAACGCATCCATCTCCGCCTGCGCCCGCTCCAGCGTGACGCCGTTTTTCAGACGCGCCACAAGCCGCAGCACATGCGTCTTGCGATCTGTAATGAGATCCCCGAGCGTCAGCGGAACCCACAGCGCCGTCGCGCTGGAGGGATGCCCAAACTCGGCCGGCATGACTCCCACCACTGTGTAGGCTTGATGATTGAGCTGGATCGACCGTCCGATGATCCCTCGATCGCTTCCAAACCGTCGCTGCCAGACCGCCTGGCTCAGTACGACTACGTGATCTTTTCCGGCTTGGCATTCCTCGGGAAGAAACGTTCGCCCCACGAGCGGCTTCGTGCCCAGTAGCGGAAAGAAATTGCACGAGAAGTCGTAACCAAACACGGCTTCCGGATTGGCCGTCCCCGTGAACGTGTAAACGTCGTCCCACGAGTAGCCGATGTCTGCAAATGCGTGATTGCGCGCTTTCCAATCGGCGTAGTTGGCGCCGGCCACCGTGTTGATGTGGTGTTCGTGGGTGCTCCATTCCCAAAGGGCCACGAGTTGGTTTGCGTCGCGATAAGGCAACGGGCGCAATAGCACCGCGTTCACCACGCTGAAGATGGCCGTGCTCGCGCCGATCCCCAAAGCCAGCGTGCACACAGCCGCGAATGTGAATCCCGGATTCTTCCGCAGCACCCGCGCGCCATAGCGCACATCTTGCAGAAGCGTCTCCAGCCACATCCATCCCCACTGCTCGCGGCTCTCCTCGCGCAGCAGCAGCGGGTTGCCGAATCGGCGCCGCGCCACGTAACCCGCGTGGGCCGTTCCACCGACCGCCCGCGCCTTCATCTCCAGATGAAAGCGCATCTCATCATCGAGATCGCGGTCGAACCGCTCACCGCGAATCAGAAACAACAGCTTGCGCCAGAGCTTACTCATATCGCAGAGCCTCCATCGGGTCGATCCTCGCAGCGCGCCACGCCGGAATGAAACTGGCCAGCGCGGCTACACCGCTCAACAAAGCCGCCACGCTAAGAAATGTGAGGGGATCATTCACGCCAACTCCGTACAGCATGCTCGAAAGAAACCGCGTCAACAGTAATGCCCCGCCCGTTCCCAAAACTACCCCAGTCGTCGCCAGCGCCATTCCTTGCCGCACCACCAACCCGAGGACTTCGGCGCGCTTTGCGCCCAAAGCCATTCGAATCCCGATCTCATGCGTGCGCTGGTTGACGGAATAGGACATCAGCCCATAGATGCCGATCGCCGCCAGCCCCAACGCAATCGCGGAAAAAAGGACCACGAGCGACGTCTGAAATCGCCGCCTGGCCACTGAATCGTCCACCACCTGCTGCATGGTTCGAATCTGGAAGAGCAGCTGGTCTTTGTCCACTGCCATTACCGCGTGCCGCAGGTCCGCCGTCAGCGCCGCGGGGTCGACTCGAGTCCGTACCGCCAGCACCAGATACGGGACGGGCGACTGCGCGAGAGGTGCATAAACTTCCGGGCGCCCCGCTTCCACCAGTCCGTCCTGCCGCACATCCGCGACAACGCCGATCACCTGCCTCCAGACGGGATCGCTGCCGTCGTCGAGCCTGACCCGCTTGCCCATGGCGTCTTCATTCGGCCAGTATTGCCGCGCAGCCGCCTCGTTGATCATGGCCACCGGCAGCGAAGTTTCGTTGTCCGACCAAGTGAAGGCCCGGCCGCGAAGCAATCGCATTCCCATCGCCCGGAAATAATCCGGCGTGATTTTTGGCCTCTCCGCTTCAATGTCCATCTCGCCAGGCTGGACCGGGTGGCCTTCAATAGAAACGTTGCCGGCGTCGTTGCTGAGCATCGGCGCTGAGTCCGCTCCGCCCACACATTCCACTCCTGGAATCGATGCGATGCGGTCCATGGCCTCGCGGAAAAATGCCGCCTGCCGCCGAGGTTCCGGATACTTCTCAGGCGGCAAGCTGATGAATGCTGTCAGAAGATTCTTCGTGTTGAACCCGGGGTCGATCTCTTGCACGCGCATGAAGCTGCGAATCAGCAAACCGGCGCCGGTCAGCAGCATCAATGCCAGCGCCATCTCCGTAACCACCAGAACGCTGCGCAGGCGAGTGCGCGTGAAACCGGCAGTCAGCCGGCTGCCAGATTCCTTGAGCGCATCGTGCAACTCCGCCTTGGAGCCACTGAGCGCCGGTCCGATGCCGAAGATCAGTCCGGTTCCCATCGTCAGCGCCAGGCTGAACATCAGTACGTGCGCATCAATGGTCGTTTCGTTCAGTCGCGGAATATCCGGAGCCAGCCGGATCAAAAGTTCCAGGCCCTGATACGCGAGCACCAGCCCGGCAACGCCACCGCAGACGGCCAGCAGCACGCTCTCCGTGAGCAACTGCCGGATCAAGCGCGCGCGTCCCGCTCCCAACGCCTGCCGCAAAGCGGTTTCCCGTTGCCGCGTGGCGGCACGAGCGAGCAGCAGATTCGCCACATTGGCACAAGCAATCAACAGCACCAGGCTGATCGCACCAAGAAGCAACAACAGCGCCGGGCGAATCTCGCTCCCCACCTGCTGGCGCCATGGCGCGACCTTCACGCCCAGGCTGCGATCCTCCCAATGCCTCTCTGCTAATCCATGATTGACGGCTTCCATTTCAGATTGAGCTTGCCCAAGCGTGACCCCAGGCTTTAAGCGCGCAAAGGTGTAATAGTTGTTGCTGACGCGCTCGTCCCGGCTTGGATCGGGAGCCGGCGGCAGCCAGGCATCAATGCTGTAGGATGCAGGAAGCTCCGGCGGAAATCGAAAGTTTGGAGGCATCACGCCGATCACGGTGTAACTCTGCCGGTCGATATCCACCGCGCGCCCGACCACTGTGCGGTCAGAGCCAAAGCGCCGTTGCCACAGCCCGTAGCTCAGAATAATCACGTGATCGTGGCCGGGCTGATCTTCTTCTGGCAGAAATGCACGGCCTAGCGTCGGCTCGACTCGCAACACCTGAAACAGTCGCGATGAAGCCACTACACCAAACAGCGACTCCGGATGATCGCCTCCGCCGAGGTTGATCACCCAGGTTCGCGCCGTGGCCATCTCTTCGAACGAGTTACTCTCGCGGCGCCAGTCCACAAACCGCGGATACGCTGTCCACATGCCCCAGCGGTTCGCGTTCGCATTGGTGGACCAGAGCTGCACCAGGCTTTCCGATTGCGGGTAGGGCAGAGGCCGAAGCAGGACGGCGTTCACGACGCTGAAGACCGCCGTAGTCGCGCCAGTCCCCAGAGCCAGCGTCAGTACGGCAACCATCGCGAAGCCCGGGCTGCGCCGGAGCATGCGCACGGCGTAGCGCAGATCTTGCAGAAGCCTCTCCAGCCATACCCATCCCCACTGCTCGCGGCTCTGTTCGCGCAGCACCAGGGTGTTGCCGAACTGCCGCCGCGCCACATAATCCGCTTCGGTGGTTTCCCCGCTCGCCCGCGCCTTCATCTCCAGGTGAAAGCGCATCTCGTCTTCCAGATCGCGATCAAATCTCCTCCGAAACAGCAGAAATGCGACTCTGCGCCAGAGCTTACTCATATCTCAACGCCACCATCGGATCGACTTTCATCGCACGCCGCGCTGGAATGTAGCCGGCCAGCAGTGCCACGGCCGCCAGAATCGCCGAGACGCCGAGGAATGTCGGAGGGTCAAACGAACTCAAGCCAAATAGCAATGACACCAGCACCCGTGCCGCACCGGCTGCCGCCAAGATCCCGATGACGATCCCGATCAGCACCGGCCGCATGCTCTCGCCAAGCACCAGCTTCAACACATCTTCCCGGCCCGCGCCCAACGCTATGCGCACTCCGATCTCATGCGTGCGCTGGCTCACGGCGAAACTGACCATGCCATAAATCCCGACCGACGCCATGAGCAATCCCAGGATGCCGATGATCGCCGACCCGATAGCGCCCACGCGCGACACCACGAATGCCGATTGATTCGTGAACGCCGTCTGGGAATTTTGAATCACAACTCTCAGGCTGTTGTCGATCGCCCGCACTTCGCGAATCACCGCGGTACTGACCGCATTTTCGTTCCCGCGCGTGCGAATCACAAAGCCTCCCGACGTACGGCTCATTGGAAGATAGAGGCAGGTCTCGTCGAACTCTTCAAGCGACACACTCCGCACATCCCCGGCGACACCGATGACCGTGCTCGAACTGGAATGCGGATATTCTTCTCCAGCCCAGTGGCTGGAATCCGGGCCGAAACCAAAGCTAATGCGCTTTCCGATAGGATCCTGGCCCGGCCAGAATCGCCTCGCTGTGGCTTCGCTGACGATCACCGGACTCGCATCGAAGTTCAGATCATCGCGCGCTTCCTGCGCGGCGAAACCGTGGCCGCGCACAATGGGAATCTTCATCGTGTTGAAATAATTAGAGGCGATCCGGTTATAGACTGCGTCCTGGGCATCCCTTCCCGTCACCAGATGGCCAGCCGGGCTGACTGAGATGGTCCTGACACCGCCAGCCAGGGGCATCCGCCCGGCGGTCACTGATTCAACACCGGGCATTGCTTCCAGGCGCTCCAATAGCCGCCGGTGAATGGCCACCCGGCTCGCCGGGGTAAGTTTCATTCCCTCCGGTGCGCCCACGTCAATTGAAACGATGTTGTGATAGTCGAATCCAAGATCGACCGAGAAAGCCCGCTGCGATCCCCTGGCCAATAATCCCGCGGTAACCAGCAGAGCCAAGCACACGCCCACTTGACCGATGACGAGAACGTCACGCAAACGTGATCCGCGCATGCGGTGACCGAGAACAGTGCCTTCCTTTTTGAGCGCCGGCGTCACATCGGCCCTGGATGCCGCGAGCGCGGGGGCCAGGCCGAATGCGACGATAGCGACGACCGAAAGCAGCAGCAGGTAAGCGAAAACCCGATGATCCGGCGTCAAATGAAACGCCATGGTTCCCCAGTAAGTAGGCATTGAGGCCACCACTTGAACCACCAGGAAGCGCAGCGACCACCAGGCGAACAGCAGGCCCATGCCACCCGCCAACAAACTGATCAAAGCGCACTCCGTGAGCAGTTGCCGGATCAAGCGTCCGCGAGTCGCGCCAATGGCCAGGCGGACGGCAATCTCCTTTTGCCGTGCGGCGGAACGGGCCAGCAGCAGGCTGGCCACATTGGAGCATGCGATCAGCAGCACAGAACTGACTGCGGCAAGCACCAGTGCAGCGATCGCCATAAACCCGGCATTTGGCGCGCCGAACGGCGAGCCTCGCTCCAGTTCAATGCGATTTGGGGGAGCGCCAGTCTGATTTTCGGACTCGGGGAATTCCCGGCGTAGCTGTGATGCCAGCGTATTCATCTGGGCTTCGGCCTGCCCCGCTTCAACGCCTGGCCGCAGGCGCCCATAGACGCGACAGCACACGCCGGCCCGATCACTCAAATCTTTAGCGTCCGGATCAAGGCGAACCAAAGATGTCATCGGCAGCCAGAAATCCGGCACGGTTGGTGCTGTGCCCAGAAAATCGCGCCTTGTAATCCCAACGACCGTGAAAGCAATGCCATTCAGGTTCAGGTTGTGCCCCAGAAGTCCCGGATCTTTCCCGAACCGCCGCTCCCAGAAGTTGTAACTCATGAGTGCAACCGCCGGTGCGCTCAGGTTGTCTTCCTGAGGACCGAATGTGCGCCCGACGGCCGCATCCACTCCGAGCATCTTGAAATAGTCGCCGGAAACCAGCGCGCTTTGCGCGACTTCTCCACCCCCGCCAGTAACCTGCGCAAATCGAAAGCCCGCCGCACCGGCGATGCCTCCGCCCCTGGCTGGAGGCGGCGTGGATACTCCGGTCAGAGAGACTCCTTCGAAGTTGATGGTGGCCAGATCGGAGAAGACCTGGTTGTTGTCCCTGTAGTAAACGTAATCGGGATAAGAGAAGTGCTGGTGAGGGCTCGTGCTGCGAGTCACTTGCACCACGCGCTCCGGCTCCGGCACGTCAAGCGGGCGTAGCGCCACCGCATTGAAAGCCGTGAAGATCGCCGTGTTCACGCCGATGCCGACTGCCAGCGTCAGCACCGCGATGAGGGTGAAACTTGGATTGTTCACAAGCATGCGCACGCCGTAGCGCAGATCTTGCAGCAGCGTTTCCAGCCACACCCATCCCCACTGCTCGCGGCTCTCCTCGCGGAACAGAGTTACGTTGCCGAATTGCCGCCGTGCGGAGTAACCCGCTTCGGTGGTTTCCCCGCCCGCGCGCGTTTTCATCTCGAGATGGAAGCGCATCTCGTCTTCCAGATCGCGGTTAAATCTCCGCCGAAACAGCAGGAATGCGAGTCTGCGCCAGAGTTTACTCATAACGCAGAGCCACCATCGGATCGACCTTCATCGCGCGCCGCGCCGGAATGTAGCCGGCCACCAGCGCCACCGCCGCCAGAATCGCCGAGACGCCGAGGAAAGTCAGAGGATCAAACGTACTCAAGCCGAACAGCAGTGACACCAGCACCCGCGCCGAGCCGGCTGCAGCCACGAGCCCCACTCCGATTCCGATCAGCACCGGCCGCATGCTCTGGCCGAGCACCAGCTTCAGCACGTCCTCCCGCCGCGCGCCCAGGGCGATGCGTATACCAACCTCATGCGTGCGCTGACTCACGGCGAAACTGACCATGCCGTAAATCCCAACCGACGCCAGTACCAGTCCGAGAATGCCGACGATCGTTGCAAGAATCGCGGCTACACGGGAAAGAAAGAACGACGGTTGCATCGAGAGCCCCGACCGGAAATCAAAGACAAACGCCTGTAGGTCCGGATCTACCGCCGGCAGCTCCCTGTGGAGCGCGGCCACCACGGGGCGCGGGTCGCCGGCCGTCCGCACCAGTATCCTCCCCGGAAAGTCGCGCGTAACGGGAACATACAGGCAGGTGTCATCAATCTCCTCCGGTTGCACGCTCCTGATATCCTTCGCAACCCCGATTACCACGCTGGAAGTGGACCGCGGATTCAGATCATTGGGGACCAGGCTGTCAGCGGGAATCTCGAAACTGATCCGCTTGCCGATGGGATCCTGGCCGGGCCAGAATTTCCGCGTCGTATTCTCGCTCACGATCACGGGAGCTCCGTTGAAATCGTCGCCGCCCCTGGCCTCCTGCTCATTGAATTTGCGGCCCCGCAGAATCGGAACGCCCACTGTGTCGAAGTAATTGGGCGCAACCAAGTTGTAATGCGACTCCAGCGCGTGCTGCGGGTCGATGGGCCGTCCGTCGAGGCCAACTGAGACGTTCCGAACCTCACCTATCAGCGGCGCGCGGGAAGCCACGCTCACCGTCGTCACTCCCGCAATTCCTTCTATACGTTTGATGACCTGCTGTTGGAGCGCCCGAGCCTTCGCCGGATCCCCGTGGGAATTCACGAAGTGAAACTCAATTAGTTTTCTGTAATCGAACCCCAGGTCGATGCCAAACGCGCGCTGCGACCCTCTGGCGAGCAGCCCTGCACCAATCAGCAGAACCAGGCTCACCGCCACCTGAACCCCTACCAAAAGGTCGCGCAACCCGGATTTGCGCAAACCTCCAAACGCCCCGCCTTCTTCTTTCAGCGCCGACGTGAGGTTTGGCTTCGACGCCTGCAACGCCGGCGCAAGACCGAAACCGATGGCCGCGACCATGGAGACCAGCAGCATGTATGCAAAGACCCGATGGTCGGGCGCCAGGCGCAAAGCGATCGTCACCCACACCGTCGAGAATGCCTCTGAAATCTGCAGCATGAGCAGATGCAGCACCCACCACGCGAGCACCAGGCCTGTACCACCTGCCAGAATGCTGATGAGTGCGCTCTCGGTCATGAGTTGACGGATGAGCCGCCCGCGGCTCGCGCCGATCGCCAGCCGAATGGCAATCTCTTTCTGCCTTGCCGCTGACCGCGCCAGCAGCAGACTCGCCACGTTGGCACAGGCGATCAGCAGCACCAGGCTCACGGCTGCCAAAACAAACGCCGTCGGCGTTCCCAGCCCATCCGTTCGGCCAAATGGGGAAGCCACCATGAGGTCGATATGATCCGTGCTCTGTTTTCTGCGCGCGTCCGCATCGGGATACAGCTTCTTCAGCCGTTGGAAGAGCCCGTCGGTCTGGGCTTGCGCTTGCTGTTGCGTCACGCCGCCTGCCAGCCTCCCAACCAACGCGCAGCACTCGCCGCGCCGGTCGTGCAACACATCTGCGGCAGGCTCCAGCCGGTCTAACACCGTGAGCGGAGCCCAGACAGAGGGAACAATAGGCCCGGTACCCGCGAAATCGCGGGGCGTAATCCCGATCACGGTGAACGCCACATCGTTCATGATGAGCGTTCTGCCGATCATGTCGGGATCACGATCGAACCGCCGCTCCCAGAAGTTTTCACTGAGCAGCAGGACCGGGTGAGCGCCCGGCTTGTCATCCTCACCAAGAATGAAGTCCCGGCCCATGACCGGGGCAACACCTAGAACGCGAAAATAGTTCCCCGTCACCAGCCAACCGAATACCTGCTCGGCATTCTTGCCTAAAATGGGTTCCGGAAGACTCATGCCCACGGCGCCGGCGATTCCACCTCGCTTCTTCAAGTTGAAGGTAGGCACGCCACGCATGGAGAAATTGAAGGAGCTCAGGGCAGTCAAGCCAGAGAACACGCGGCTGTTGTCGCGCAAGTAAATATAGTCGGGGTAGGCGAAGCGCGAATTGCCTGGGCCGACATCTACTTGCACCACCCGCTCCGGCTCCGGCACATCCAACGGCCGCAACGCCACGGCGTTGAAAGCCGTGAAGATCGCCGTGTTCACACCGATTCCCACTGCCAGCGTCAGCACCGCAATCAGCGTGAAACTCGGATTGTTCACGAGCATGCGCACGCCGTAGCGCAGATCTTGCGCCAAGCGGTCGAGTGGGCCCCATCCCCACATCTCGCGGCTCTGTTCGCGCAACAACGTGGCGTTACCGAACTGCCGCTGTGCCGCGTAACCCGCATCGGTGGTTCCGCCGCCCGCGCGCGCTTTCATCTCCAGATGAAAACGCATCTCGTCTTCCAGATCGCGGTTAAATCTTTCGCGGCGAATCAGAAACACCAGCTTGCGCCACAGCCGCGTCATATCGCTCTCCTACGCCGTCTGGATCACCCGCGTGATCGCGCGCATCACACGCTGGAACTCGGAAAGCTCGCGCTCCAGTTGTTTGCGGCCCGACGCTGTCATGCGATAAAAGCGCGCCCGCCGGTTGTTTTCCGATTGCCCCCACTCCGCCGACACCCATCCCTGAATTAACAATCGTTGCAGCGCCGGATAGAGCGAGCCTTCTTCCACCTCCAGCACGTCCTCGGACATCTGATGGATGTGTTCAGCGATCCCGTAGCCGTGCATCGGCCCTCGCGCCAGCGATTTGAGGATCAGCATGTCCAGCGTACCCGGCGGAATTTCGGTTCGACGGTTGTCGCGTGTTCCCATAGTTTATCTATGGGACAGTGTAGGCCGGCCTCACGCCGCTGTCAATAGGAATTGTAATGAGGGTGGGTACTAGGTCTGGAAGTACGTGACCAGCGCGCCTTCGCCGCTCACCGAGGCGTCGAGGAAATAGTCCGCTACGCGCAGCGAGTTAGTGGCGTCTTCCGATGCCAGCAGGAATTGGTCAGCCGGACCCTGCGCCGCAGGTGCGTTGAATTGGACCATCACACCGTGCAGCGTGGTCTGATTCAGGCCCGCGCCGCCAAGGAAAACGTTGCCGGTCAATCCCGGAATCGTGGCCACCAGGATGGCGCAGGCGCGCACTGTTAGGTCTGTCGAGAGTGGCACTGGCGTGCCCGCGGAAGCCACCGTGACTTTGCCCAGAAAAGTCGGCTGCATGGCTAGTCGAAGATCACCGTGATATTGGTCGCACCCGAGGTCACGACACAAATGCCGGCGCTGAACGTCTGATTGAATTCCAGGCTGAAGGGGTTCGCCAAAGTGGAAGGCAGCGTGATCACGCCCGCCGCGCCGGACCCCGGCGTTCCGCTGCACGAGGCCGCCGCTACGTTATACAGCTTCACCGTCGCGCTCACCACGCCGGTGCCCACCACGATGCGCCGCAGAATACCTGGCGTTCCTTTCACCGTCGTGGTCGCCGCAGAGGTAATGTTGCTGCCGGAGGAGCCTGCAAGCACGGGCCGGCCCGAAGTATCGGTGGACAGCGCGCGCAGGTTCGCCCCGTCCGATCCGCCCACCAGCGCGCTCACCGTCGGAGCAGCGCTGCCCGCCGGACCGGCGTACAGCGTGGGCAAACTGTTCACCTGGCTTCCGCGCAGCAGTGCCGCAATTGTTCCGCTGGTGAATGCGCTGGCGCGTACGCGCGCGTGCGACGCTCCCGCCGCGCACACCATCACGTAGGGGCCGTTTGCCGCCACGCTGGTCACATATTGCGCCGTGTTGGGAATTTCGAAAAAGGTGGCCACCCACGTCGTGCCACCGTCGAACGACAGTTCCGGCACGACCGTCGCAGTCCAGGTTCCCGAAAGGGTGACACCAGCCCCGCGCTGCCCGGTCAGCGCCACTTGCGCCGTCCCGTTGAGCGCTGTAATACTTTGCGACGCTGGAGCCGCGTCCGGAGTCGCTACCGGAGCGTTCCCGGATACGTTGAGTTGCGCCAGCGCCACAGGCGCGCACGCCAGCGCGCACGTAAGCGCGAGACTTTTTCCCACGGCTTACTGGTACGCCACGACCGTGCCGGTCATGCCCGTGCCGCCCGCCGACCACTTGATCCCGCTGGTCATCTGCGAGCCGTACAAAGGAAACGTCACTTGCGAACTCGCGGGAATCGAGAAGGCGCTGACCACTGTGACCGGAGTTCCCTGCCCGTCCGTGATCGTAACCGTCTGCGCGGCGCCGTTCGTATTCGTGACGATCACGGCGATGACGCAGGACGTGGTCGAAGTCAAAGAAGCCGTGCTCGTCGGCACCGACTGCCAGGCCGGCGTGAACGCCGTCGTGCCGCACGCCGTCTTGGGCACCGTTTGCACCTGCCCGATGACATTCGCACCAGTGGGAAGCGAGCCGGTGACGTTGAATCCAGCGTTCGAAATCGACCCGGAGATGGTGAGCGGGGTCATGGACGCCGCTCCCTGCACGGTGATGACGTCCGCCGATGGCGTCCCGGCCGTTCCTAAAGCCGGCTGCTTGGCCGCGGTCGCCGCCCCAGTGGGGAGAGATACGGTTCCTGCGATGTTGTTGATATTCCAGGTGCCAGATTGGGTCGCCGTCACGGCGCTGCCCGGACCGCCGGATTGTTGCAACTGAGCATAAACGGGCCCGAAGATCCCCGCCGCCACCAGCAACAGAAACAACGAGGCCAGCATGTAGAACCAAGTCGAACGCTTCTTCATTTTGTTTTCCTCGAAAGCAGAAACTTCCACCACGGCTTCCGAACCATCTGGCTCTGCCCGGACAGTTCCAGCAGCGCCCGGAACGCCGCAACTTCCACTGCGCGCCGCTCCTCTTCCATAGGCGGCACGACGATGCGTACTTCCTCGCTGCTCTGAACGTCACCGGCGGTATGAATTTCGATGGGTGTGCTGGTCTGCCGGCGCAGATGCCGCAAGAGGGCCCGCTCCAGTTCGCCGCCGACGCCATCGAGCAGCGGCCTGATCGCGTCAGGCGGTTCCTCGATCCGGATGGTCAAATGAGGATGGTGGCTGGTGAGATGAAAATCATGCCGCGCGAGCTGGCCGCGCAGCGCCTTGGCGGTCGGGCCGTCGCCTGCAATCAGCACACGCATGTTACCTCACGAAACGCACTTTCACGGTTCCCGTTCCAGAGGTGCTTTGCAGGTAAGCGATTGTGCTGCCCGGCATGAAACGGTAGGGGTTGGGAGTGGCGTCGCGCCAAAATGGGGCGCCGGAGAGCGGGGCGACAATGGCCTCCTGCACGGAAGTGGAGATGATGTCTTGATCGGGACGCGAAAGATCGGTGCGGATATTGATATCCACCGCGAGGGTGTTGCGCACGGCGACATTGTTGCAGCCGAACGGCGCCACGATGGGCGTCCAGTTTTGAGGATCTATGTCAAGGTCCTGGATTTCGAAGGGGGCAGGCATGGGAGAGGCCGGAAGGCGTTGCTGATCCCATGCTAGTGAGGCGGCGGGAAGTCCCAGCAGGCCGAAGTTGCCCAAGTATTGGGGAACAGTTGCTAAAAATTCTTCACCAGGCTGTGACCGGCAGGCGGCGTCAGCGAAGAAAGATCGCGGCTCCGCACTGCAAAGCGGCCGCGCCGGCGGCGCCGGTGAGGGCAGGAACGAACGCCGGAATCGCGCCACGCCGTTTCCATTCGCCATGCACAGCGTGAAATCCGAGATAGAAGAAGGTGCCGCCGGCAATGGCGAGCGGGTAAGCGGTCCAGCCCTCCCCTAGAATGGGGGCAAGTCCGAGAGCCGCGGCCCCGCCCACGAGCGTCACTCCTTCCGACAACAGGCACCACGCGAGAGCCGACCACCGCGACCGGACAGCTGCGCGCAGAAGCGTGCCCAGTGCGATGCCCTCGGGAATTTTGTGCAGTACGAAGGCGACGGGCAGCGCCAGGCGCACACCCGGCAGTGAGGCCCACTGGGCGGTCACAATGCTCCAGCCGTCGAGCGTGCTGTGAATGGCGGCGGCCAGCACCATGGGTGTGGCGAAGCCGTGCAGGGCAGTGGCGCAGCTTGCGTGGTCATGATCGCCAGCGCAGGACGGGCACACGGGAAACAGGTAGCGGTTGGTCACGCGCAGCATCCCGTACCCGGCGGCGAACAACAGCGGTCCCGCTGCCCAGCCCGTAGCGGCCACCACTTCCGGCAGCACGCCGAAAAGCGAGATGCCCATGAGCACACCCCCGGCGAAGGGCACGATCACGCGCGTGGAGCGGCCGGTGCCTTCGAGGGCGACGCCGAGGACCGCGCCCAATAGGGCGGCCGCGGTCGCAAGTAGCGCGACCCCCATGGCTCCGGATGAAAGCAGAGTGGGCAAGACTTCAATGTAGCGGGTTTTCGAAAGGGCGGGCTACTCGATGCGGAGCGCTTTGTTGTTCCCAACGCGCACCAGCTGACCCTTGAATTTCAGTTTGCCGTTGACGATTCCGTCCAACGACCGGTGCAGAGGGTGGTCAAACATCACGAGATCTCCCTCTTCGAGGCCCAGAAAGTCTTCCACGCTGAAGCGGGCGCCCTCGAGCCGGCTGTCGAATTCCACCACGGCGTCGCACAGGAACCGCAACATGCGCTCCTGCTCGGCTTCACTGGATTCAGCCTTGCGCACGGACCATTGCTGCTCGAATTTCTGGCGCATCATCTTGATGATGATAGCGGGCATGGCCATGTTCATCATGCCGGTGGAATCGCCGGTGCGGACCTCGATGCCCACGGCGACCACGGCTTCATTGGGCGCGAGCACCTGCAGAAGCTGGGGCTCCTTCTCCATGCTCTCGATCTTGAAGTCGATGCTGGTGACGCCCTTCCAGGCCTCGGTGAGATCGTGCAGGATGATCCGGAACAGAGCGTCGAGCAGGCTCTGCTCGATCTCGGTGATTTCGCGCTGTACCACGGCTGGATTCTTACCGTTGCCCCCCAACAGCATCTCGAGGACGGGAAAAATAATGGAGGGATTTAATTCTAGTACGGCATTGCCTTCGTACGGCTTCAGACTCAGCGACGTGATGCACGTGGGTGAGGGCAGGCCTTCCAGAAATTCTCCGTACGAAAGCTGCTCGACGCTCACCAGGTTGACGGTCAGGTAAGAGCGCAGGTAGGCTGACAGGCTGGACCCGAGATTGCGCACGAAATTATCGTGCAGCAGGTGAATGGCGCGAAGTTGGGACTTGGCAATGCGGTCGAGGCGCCGGAAATCGAAGCGGATTCCTTGCTTCGCCGGCGTGGGGCCCGCCTTGCGATCTTCGAGGTTTTCAAAGACCGCGTCGATTTCCTGTTGCGAGAGTTGACGGTTCACGGGACGGCGCAGACCTCCTGGTTATTCATCGCACGCCCCAGGCAGATTCTTTAGGCCTCAGCATCCTCAGCCCAGAAAATTGAAGAGGCTGGTTCTCGGCACCATGCCGCGGGCCTGGAGCGCAGCCTGCTCTTGTGTCTGGCTCTCGGTGAGCTGGGTGGAGGCCTGGGCCATGTCGGCGTCCTGTTTGCCGCTGAGGGCCGTCTGGTAGCTCAGATTCATCTGTTGCGAGAGGTCGCTCGCCGCCTGAATGCGATTCTGGGCCGCGCCGTAAAAGCCGATCTGCTGGTTGAGGTAGTCGTCCGCGGTGGCCAGCGCAGTCAGCTGGGTCTGAATGCCGGTGACATCGTTGTTCTGGAGCGCCACGCGCAACTGGTTCACGGCCGTGAAAACATTATCGACAGCGGGCGTACCGTCGGGATTCTGGTCATCGAAGATCTGTTGCGCGGTCAGATCGACGCTGAACGTGTTGCCCAGAGGATCCTGGACCTGCCGGGTGGCCTGTGTGACGGTCAACTGTACGACGCCGCCGCCCGTGTCGGGGTTTACGGTATCGGCCTGGTACGGCTCCGACGTGTAGGCGTCGCCGCCGAACACATAGCGATTGCCCACCTGTGTATTAGCGATCGAGATCAGCTCGCTTTGGATGGCACCCACCTGTTGCGCCAGCTCGGTCCGGGTTTGCGCGGTCTGGGTGCCGGTTACACCCTGCGCGGCCAGGGTGCGCGCATTCTCGACCAGTTGCTCCGCGGTGGAAACGGCCTGCTGGGCGGTATTCACTTGCGTGGTGACATCGCTCAAATTGGATTGCACCTGATTGTTGCGGCTGATGTCGGCGCGCAGGCTCAGGATATCGCTGACCTGGTCGGGCGCATCGGAAGCATTCTGAAACTTGAGCCCGCTCGAGAGCTGGCTTTCGGCCTGCTGCATGTTGTTCTGAATCTGCGCCAGATCGGCCAGGAACATGGCTCCGGAAGGATCAATACCTGAGATCATATGGTTTCCCCTATTCCATGGTCTTTACCGCGCCCGATCAGCCCGTGGGCTGGAGCAGGTTCACGGCGGTTTGTGTCAGGCTGTTCAAAATGGTGAACAGTTGGGCGTTCGCCTGGTAGGCGTTCTGGTACTGGACCAGCAAGGCCGCCTGTTCATTCAGGTCGACACCGGAGATCTGCTGGCGCGTGCTTTGCGCCTGCGCCACAACTTGCTGCTGGATGCTCTGCTGGTCGTTGGCGTCCGAGAGTTGCTGGCCCACGCCCGCCGCCAGATTGCCGAAGAACTGCACATAACTCATGTTGTTGATCTCGTCGGCGGGCTGCTGCGGATTGGCGAGCGCGGCCAGATTGAGCGCGGCGCCGTTACTCACGTAGGGCGGGCCGGGATCTATGGCCGCGAGCGTATCCGGAGTCGCCGAGGGGTCAATGGCGAGCGTGGCAGCCACATTGGTGGCGTTGGTGGTGTCGTAAGAAAACAAAGCCGAACCAGCCACCGGAGGGGGCCCATCCGAGACGTTGCCGTCAGCCAGCAACTGGTTCACCCGATCGGCGAAGCCCTGCGCGAGTTGATTCAAGCTGCCGGGTTGGTTCGCATCCCCCAACAATGACGCCAGAACGTTGTTGTGCGTGTCGATCTGCGCGCCCAGCTGGCCGCCGGTGATCTGCTGGGTGACGTCCCGGCCCGCGGAATCGAAGATGGTCGCGGTGGGCGGAACTCCGGGGCTGCCGAGCGCCTGGGCGGGTGCGGCGATCACATCGGAGATGTTGTACTGCTGCTGATTGACGACCAGCGGCGTCTGCCCCCCGGCGAGCACCGTCACCTCGCCGTCCTGGCCGACCGTATAAGTGAAATTCACCAGGCTCGAGAGGCTCTCGAGAGTGTTGTGGATCTTGGCGTCGAGCGAGGCGTCGTTGTGATCACCACCGGAGATCTGGCTGTTGTAGTTCTGCAATTGCTGGGCGTCCGCGTTGATCTGATTTACAGTTTGGCCGATCTGGTTTTCGGTGTTCTGTTGCACCTGCTGCAGGCTGGTCACCGTGGTCTGGAAGCTCACGACCACCTGTTGGGCGCTGGTCATGACCGCCTGGCGGGAGGGCTCGCTCGCGGGATCCTGGCTCCAGGCGGAGAAGCTCGAAAACAGATTTCCCAGGGCGGCAGGAATGCCGTTGGCCGCCGAAAGATTCAGGGCGCTTTGGACGTCAGTCAAGCTCGAGGATTGCTGGCTGGCCATGCCGAGCGAGGTCTGCGCGCGTTCCACGGCCTGTTCGGCGAACTCGTTACGCGTGCTTTGCACACTGCCCAGCGTCACGCCACCATCCAGCCCGCTGGCCGGATCGAAGGGTTGCGCATCCAGATTCTGAACCTGCTTGGCGTAGCCCGGAGTCTGGGAGTTGCTGACGTTGTTCGACGTGACGGTGAGCGCCTGGTTGAAAGCCCTCAGAGCGCTTGCGGTAGTGTAAATAGACGAAAGCAGCGACATAGTGACCTCTAGGCTTCCACCGAAACACGCCGGCCCCCGGAAACCAACGGCGGCACCCCTCCGCCCGTAGGCGAGTATGCTTGGCCCCCCGGGCCTCCGAGAGCGCGTCCCCAATCCGCACAGAACGTTCCGGCGCTCACATGAAGCGCGGCGTGGATGCGCAATTCCGCCTGGAAACGCTCGATGGCGCGATGGGCCTCCTGCCCGCGCGACGTGGGATCAGCGGACCAGCGGGCGACCGCGGCCTCGATGTGTGCCAGCGATCGCGCCAGCGATCCGTGGCAGGCTTCGAGTGCTCCGAGGCCGGTACGAGCCGTGCGATCCCGGGTAGAATGCAAGTCCTCGCGCGCCAAATTCACCAGCTCTTGCGGAGCGCCGTCCATCACGCCCCCTTTTCGCTCCCGGCCAGTGTTTCCGAGACCAGCGCGCGGCTGGTGGCGAGCGAGCTGGGCTGGTAGCGGCCGGCCTGATAATCGCGCGAGAGCGCCGCCACCCGTGTGGCGCGGTCCGCGGACTGCGCGGTGAGCGTCGCACCCAGCTTGCCGGCAAAACCCGAGAATTCGACGCGGTCGCCACTGGCTGGTTTTCCGGGCTCTGCGCCGGTCAGACCGGCTTGCCGCGTAACGGACCCGGCCGGAGGAGCCGCCGCGGCTGGGGTTCCCGTGAGATTGGTATCTAGCACCTTCATTTTGGTTGCACCGCGCGCGCGGAAGCTTGGGGCGCGCTACTGGAGATATCGGCAGATTCGGGACCGGGGTTTAGTGGCCCGGAACGGCGCGGCCCGGCGATGGCTTGCTGCATGAACTTCCCGTGGATCTTGAGCAGCAGGCGCACCTCGCCGGTGGCCAGGCCCAGCCGGGAGGCGATCTGCTCCGGCGACTCCCCCCGGCGCGCCAGACGCAGCGCCTGGCTCCGCCGGCTCAGGTTCATGCCGGGCCGGACGGGAACGGCCGAGGCCTCGACTGGCGCGCCGGGGGGTGCGGTTTCGATCGGCGCGGGTTCTTGGGAGCGCGCTTCGATGTTTTCCGGCGTCCGCTCGCCCGCGTGCGCGGGCGCGGGCAGCCCCAGCCGTCGCTCGGCCGCGCGAATTTCGGCTTTTAACGTGCAGAACAGATAGAGTGCCAGAAGCAGCGCCAGTCCCAGCCCCGCCACCATCACAACGGCCGGGATTGTGAGATTCAACATAGCGGCCGCCGGCATTTCATGCGCTCCAGTGCAGCCATTACCGCAGGCTCCGCAGCCGGTCCTGACGGCTGACAATCTGGTGAATCCGCACCCCGTAGTTGCCCTCGATCACCACGACCTCCCCGCGCGCCACCACACAGTTGTTCACTACTACATCGACGGGCTCGTTGAGCGAACGGTTTAACTCGACAATGGACCCGGTGGTGAGTTTGAGGACCTCCTTGATGGGAAGCTGGGTTCGGCCGAAGGAAACACTAACGGGCAGCTCCACATCCAGTAGCACATCCATGGTTTTGGTGGCTGCGGGCGTGGCCGGCGCCAGCGCGGACGCGATCACGCCGGCGACGGGATCCGGTGCCGGCGTGCCGGAGGACGCGGGCGGACTGGCTAAGGCCGCGAGCAGACCGGCACTCAGGCCCACTGCCAGGCTCAGCTCGCCGTCGGGAAAGCGTAGCGTGACCCCGAACCGTTGCGCCGCCAGGCCGGCGACCGGGCGTTCTGCGCCGCGCTCGCAGGCAACCTCTTTGCCTAGCACGGCGCCCATACTCTGAGCCGTCGCGGCCAGCGACTGGCTGAGGATTTCCAGGTACGTGTTGCGCGCGTCGGCCGGCTCGGCGGCGTCGATGCCCGCGGCGCGCAGCGTCCGCTCACCTAGTGCGAGCCAGCTTTTCTCCGGGGCTGTCACCCACATGGCCGGTTGCGGAATATCCTGGAAGCCCTGTTCCCAGCACAACTCTCCCTGGACGGCGGAGCTTTCCCCGGCGGGTGCGGGATCCGGGGCAAACTGCGCCTCGGGCCGCTCTTCGGTCATGGAGTCGATGGCCGCAGCCAGAGCGGCCGTCCATTGCTCCATCAGCCAGCGAGCGTGTTCATCCATGGAGTCGCCGTTGGGCATGGTCATATCCCCCGCTCAGTCGGCCAGCGCCGGGCCAGATAGGTGCGCAACCGCAGAATGGCCTGCGATTTCAGTTGCGAGATGCGCGACTGGTGCAGATGGACCACTTCGGCGATCTCCCGCAAGGTCAGCTCCTCCTGGTAGTACAGGCTGATCACGGTGCGGTCCATGGCCGGCATCTGTTCGATGCCTTCCGCCAGCACCCGTTCCAGTTCGGCGCGCTCCACCAGGCGCGAAGGCAGGTGCTCGGCGTCATCGGCGATGTACTCAAGCAGATCCCGGCCGGCTTCACCCGCCGATTCCAGCGCGGCGATAGACAGGCCTTGCAGATCCGCCAGCCAGGCGTGGTATTGCTCGAGATCCATCTCCAGCTCGCCGGCAATCTCCTCTTCGGTAGGCTCGCGGTGGAGGCGCTGGCCCGCGGCTTGAATGGCGGCCTCGACCTGCCGGGCCATCTTGCGCTTCTGCCGCGGCGCCCAGTCGAGGCCGCGCAGGCTGTCAAGAATGGCGCCGCGGATTTTGTATTCCGCGTAAGTCTTGAGCTTGACGTTGTGCTGGGGATCGAAATGATCGATGGCCGCGATCAACCCCACCACGCCGGCCGAGATCAGATCGTCCAGGGCTACGTTGTCCGGCAGGCGCTCATGGATACGCCGGGCGATCAGCCGCACCTGCGGCAGGTGCTCGAGAATTAACCTCTCGCGCTCCTCCGGGGTGGTTTCGGGTGTGGTGGGATAGCCGGTCATATGAAGATGGGCGGCGTCATGCGGCGGCACGCGACTCCGCAGCCTCAGAAGAAAGCAACAGATCCGCAGAAGAAAGCAACAGATCCGCGATGCGGCCCTTGGTGGCGGGCTCGAGGTGCTCGGGTACCTGCTGTCCCGCCGTCAAAAAGGAAACCGGTTTTCGCGTGCGCGACGCTTCGTTCAGCACCGGACCCAGCGTCGCGGTCTCGTCCAGTCTGGTGAACAGCAGCTTGGCGGGCCCGAAAATTTCAAATCGTTCCACCGCACGAGTAATATCGGCGGATTTCATGGAGGCCGATAGGACCAGGTGGGTGTCGATGTCCGGGCGCGACTGGAGGAACGCCGCGAGATCCGCGCCCTGATCCATGTCGTCGGCCGCGAGCCCCGGAGTATCGATCAGGATCAGCTCCTTGCCGCGATGCAGCGCCAGGGCCTGCGCGAGCGCGCGCGGCGTTTCGGCGAACTCGAACGACACTCCCAGGATGGCGGCATACGTGCGCAACTGGTCGGCGGCGGCGATGCGATAGTGATCCGCCGAAATCAAAGCCATGGGCCGGCGCGCCGCCAGGCCGTAGGTGACTGCCAGCTTGGCCAAGACGCTGGTCTTGCCGGATCCCGGCGGGCCGGCGAGCGCCACAACGCGCTCCGCCGCGCCCTCGCGGCCGAGCGTGGCATCCACGGTAAGCCGGCTTTCGATCTCGACGCGCGCGCGGGCGACCGCCTGACGGAAATCCGCGGCAGGGCCCAGATGTTCGGCCACGGCTTCGGCGATCTGTTCGGCGAGGGGTGGAGCTACCTCGGCCTCGACCAGCATGGTGTAAATGCGGGCCGTCTGAGTCGACGGCGCGAGCCAGCGCGGAGCAGCCCAAGCCGAGTGCGCCATGGAGCGCCGCATGCCATCTATCTGGCGGCGGAGTTCGGCCAGTTCCCGCGCCAGCGGATCCACGGCTGCTGGCGGGAGCGCGGCATGGGCCGAGGCGCCCGGGGGTACGGCGAGCGCCAGTACCACTTCGTACTCTCCCAGATGCCGCGCCTCCATGGGCGCCTTTCTCGATTGCACCAGCAGCGCTTCCGGGCCCAGTTCCCGGCCGCCCTCGGCCAGCGCGTCCTCCACGGTAGCTGCGAAAAACGATTTTACGAACATCGGCGCATCCTCCTTGTTCTAACCCCGCCATGGCCCCGCCTCGTGCCACCGCTCCCCGTCACGGCAGCACCCCGAGGGAAACCACCCGCACACCCGGGGGCACTTCGTTGTGCGACAGCACGAACAGATTGGGTAACGAGGCTTCCACCATCTGCCGCAGGAAATAGCGCGCCCCGGCGCTAGCGATGACGACCACTGGGGTTTCCGGCTGCACCAGCTTCTGAGACAGGCGTTGCAGCAGGTCCCGCATGACTTGCGGATCGAGCGAGAAGGAGCTCGCCTGCTCGCCGTGCTCGGTGGTTTTCTCGATGGCCTGCTCGGCCACGCTCTCGAGGAAGTAGGCCGCCAATTCGCCGGCCGCGTTCAGGTAAGGTTTCACGATGGAGCGGCGGATGGCCTGCCGCGTATACTCGGTCAGCAGCACGGCGTTGCGGCTGGTGGGCGCGGCTTCGCCCAGCGCTTCCAGAATGGTGGCGGCGTCGCGAATGGAGACGCGCTCGCGCAGCAGGTTCTGCAGCACGCGTTGTACGGTGGCGAGGGGCAGCAGTTTGGGCACCAGGTCTTCCACCAGGCGTGGGCTCTCGACTGCCACGCGGTCCAGCAGCTTCTTGGCATCCTGGCGCGAGAACAGCTCGTGCGCGAAGCGCCGCGAAATCTCCGACAGATGCGTGCCCAGTACGCTCACGCCGTCGACCACGGTGTAGCCGGCCGCGCGCGCGTTTTCGGCGGCGCCGGACGGGACCCAGTAGGCGGGCATCCCAAAAGCCGGGTCGCGCGTGGCCTGTCCGTCGAGCGGTTTCTCGGTGCGCCCGGCGGCGATGGCCAGTTCGGCGCCTTGCGGCAGCTCATAGCGCGCGATCTCCGCGCCCTTGAGCAGGATCACGTATTCGCGTGCGCGCAAAGCGAGGTTGTCGGTGACGCGCACAGGAGGCAGCATGTAGCCCAGGTCAGTGGCCAGTTGGCGGCGAATGCCCGCGATGCGACGCAGCAGCGGCGAGTTGAGACCGCCCTCCGCCATGCTCACCAATCCCAACCCCACTTCGACCGCCAGCGGCTCCACCTTCAGCAGCGCTTCCAGGTTCTCGCGGGCCGGCTCGCGCTCGATGGCCGCGCTCTTGGCTTCCACGGCGCTCCTCCGGCGCATCCGCCAGCCGGCCGAACCCAGGCCCGCACCCAGGAGAAGGAAAGGAATTTTCGGCATCCCGGGAAAAGCGGCCATGGCGATCAGCACGCCACCGGCCAGCATGAGGGGTTGCGCCGAGCCGAATACCTGGCGGCGGAACTCGACCCCCACCCGCGCATCGGCGCTGGCGCGGGTGATGATCAGGGCACCTGAAATCGAGATCATGAGCGCCGGGATCACAGTGACCAGTCCGTCGCCAATGGTGAGCACGGTATAAGTTTCGATCGCGCGGCGGAAATCCATGCCGTTCTGGAGCACTCCGATCAGCAGGCCGGCAATGATGTTGATGCCGGTGATGAGGATGCTCGCCACCGCGTCGCGCTGCGTGAAGCGCGAGGCGCCGTCCATGGCGCCGTAGAACTCAGCTTCGGCGGCCAGCTGCTTGCGCCGCCTGCGCGCTTCGGATTCATCGATCATCCCGGCGTTCAGGTCGGAATCGATAGACATCTGTTTGCCCGGCAACGCGTCCAGGGTGAAGCGCGCGGTCACCTCAGAGATGCGCACCGCGCCATGGTTGATGACCACGTACTGGATGGCGATTAGGACCAGGAAGATCACGGCGCCCACGATGTAGTTGCCGCCCACTACGAAGTTGCCGAAGGCCTGAATCACTTCGCCGGCGGCGCTGGTCCCGGTATTGCCGTCGAGCAGGATGAGGCGCGAGGAGGAGATGTTCAGCGAGAGGCGGAACAGCGTCAGCAGCAACAGGGTCGTCGGGAAAACATTGAACTCGACCGGGCGCAGGATGTACATCGAGACCATCAGGACCACCACCGACAGCATGATGTCGGCGACGATCAGGAGGTCCAGCATGAAACCCGGGAGGGGTGCGATCAGGGCCAGGATAATGGCCAGCACGGCGATGGGCACGGCCATCTCGCTCCAGCCCACGCGCGCGGATGCCGCGGGCGCCAGAGGAATCGCTAGTGCTTTCGCCTCCGCCATGCGCTTTCTATCGCACCCCCGGCAGGCGGCCGTGCATCAGCCGGTAGAGATAGGCCAGGATCTCGGCCACCGCACGGTAAAGATGCGCGGGGATCTCTTGGCCCACCGCGGCCGAGCGGTATAAGGCCTGTGCCAGTAGCGGATTCTCGATCACCGGCACCTGGTGCTCCACGGCTTTGGCGCGGATGCGCAGCGCCAGATAGTTCTTGCCTTTGGCCACTACCACAGGAGCAGCCATCGAATCGGAGTGGTAGCGGAGGGCCACGGCGTAGTGCGTGGGATTCATGATGACAGCGGTGGCTTTGGGAACCTCCTTCATCATCTGGCGGCGCAAGAGGTCACGCTGCAGACGCCGGATGCGCTGCTTGGTCTGGGGATTGCCCTCTGACTCTTTTGCCTCTTCACGGACTTCCTGGCGGCTCATGCGCAGATCCTTTTGGTAGCGCCGCTTCTGGCGTATCAGATCCACCAGGCCGAAAACCAGAAACAGCATCCCCGCCTTCCAAAGAAGCTGCTGGAGCGAGTGGGCCACCAGATGCACGCCCGATTCGGCCGTGCCCAGGGGCAGCCAGAAGAACTGCACGAAGCCGTCGCGCGCGATCACATATACGGCGTAGCCCACCAGGGGAATGAGCAACACCGCCTGCATGGCGGAAGGCAGATTCTGACGAGGCAGCTCACGCAGTTTGCGGCCGGGATTGAGGCGCTGCCAGTCGGGCGCAAGCTTTTTCAGGCTCACTCCCATTTTGGTGGCAGCCAGTTGCGTCCCCAGGGCCACTGCCAGCAGCACTCCGGCGCCCAGTCCCAGGGGCACGAAAACACGGATGGCCGCGCCCCTGACGAGGCCGACCAGCTCACTGACGCTCTCGACCGGCGCGAAGGCGCGGCTAAACAGCCAGCGCATGGCTTCCCGCAGCTGAGCAAAGAAAGCCGGGCCGCCGGTGGCGAGAAGCGTGGCAAACGTCAGGAACTCGAAGGCGCTCACCAGCTCGCGCGAGACCGGAAATTGCCCTTCCTTCCGCGCCTTTTCCAGGCGCCGGGGAGTGGCTTGCTCGGTTTTCTGGGAAGTGTCCGCCATGGGATGTCAGCTCCCCGCCAGGTGAGCCGCCACACGCAACGCCTCGCGCATGCCGGCCGCGTAGATGCGCGGATAAAGCGCCGCCACGGCGGCGAGCGTAGACAACGCCACCAGCATCTTGGCCGGAAAGGCCAGCGTCACCAGCTGCAATTGCGCGTTGAGCCGGCCGATGAGGGCCAGCGCCAAATCCACCAGCGTGAGCAGGGCCACAACCGGCAACGCCAGGCGCACGCCGCCCGAGAAGATTCCCGAGGCCAGGCGGACGACCGACTCGCCAGACGCGCGGCTCACCATGAACCATCCAGGTGGATGGTTTTCCAGACTGCGCGCCAGCACGCGCAGGATCTCCCGGTCCATCCCCATGGCGAAGAACAACATCCCGGTGATCAGCTGCGCCACAACCAGGAGCACGGTGGCATCCGCCTGGGTGGTGGGATCAATGGTGGATGCATAGCCATAACCGGCCTGCAGCCCGGCAACCTGCGCCATCATCAGGAACGTTTCCGTGAGACACGCCACCACCAGCCCGACGGACATCCCCAACGCCGCTTCTGACGCCACCGCGACGACGCACCAACCGGCAGACGGGTCGACCGGCAGCCGCGGCCACTGCCCATAGAGCGCCATGGTGAAACCGAGCGACAGCATGACGCGCGCGGCGTCGGGACCGGGCTTGCCGCCGGGCAGGGGGATAAAGGCGAAGAATCCCGCCACGCGGCTGAGGACCACCAGAAACGAGATGAGGACAGACGAAGACATCAGTGTGTGTAGCGGCCCAGGTCCGCGAACAGAGTCACGGTATAGGCCATCAGCTTCTTGAGCATCCAGGGCATTAACAGCAGCGTGCTGGTGAGAAACACGGCCAGGCGCGGGATGGCGTTGAAGGCGGCGTCCTGAATGGAGGTCACAATCTGCACCAGGCTGATCAGGATTCCGGCAGCCAGGCCGATGAGCAATAAGGGGGCGCTCATCCACAGTGTCGTAATGAGCATCTGGCGGAGCATCTGCACCGCGAAATCGGGCGTCATGGCTGGGTATTCCTTGTCATTGATAGAAGCTCTGTACCAGCGAACCCACCACCAGGTTCCAGCCGTCCACCAGCACGAACAGCAGAATCTTGAGGGGCGCTGAAATCATCACCGGGGGCAACTGCACCATGCCGATCGAAAGGGTGATGGAGGCCACCACCAGGTCGATGATGAGAAAGGGCAGGTAGAGTACCGCGCCGATCTGGAAACCGGCCCGCAGTTCCGACAGAATGTAGGCCGGAATCAGCACGGTGAGATCTACCTCAGAGGGGTTGTGCGGCGCCGGCCGGTGAGAAGCCTCCAGAAACAAACGGATGTCCCGCTGCCGCGCAAAGCGCAGCAGGAAGGTGCGCAGCGGCTGGGAACCGGCATCCAGAGCCTGCTGATAGGTTGCCTGCCCGTTCTCAAAGGGCTCCCAGGCTTTGTGATAGATCTCCGACCCTACCGGCTGCATGATCATGACGGTCAGAAACAACGCGAGGCCCACGAGCACCTGGTTGGAGGGAGTGGTTTGCGTGCCGAGCGCCTGCCGCAGGAAGTGCAGCACCACGGTCAGGCGGAGAAACGGCGTGACCGACATGACCGCCGCGGGCACCAGCGTCAACCCCGTGAGCAGCAGCAAAATCTGCATGGGCGCGCCGAGGCTATTAGGGAAACTCGGGTGAATGCCCAACAACGGAGCGGGCGCCGCCCACACGCGCGTGCCTACGCTGAGGGAGACGGCGATCCAGCTCCCGATGCGCCGCTTCATGCGTGCTCCGCCGCCGCGGCGCGCATCGCCGCGGCCGGCGGTGCGGCAGTCGTCCCTTCCATCAAGGCCAATCCGGAGGGCGACTGCGCAATCAGAACGACGCGGTCGTCCACCCGTACCAGATGCAGCAGATGATTAGGAGCGAGCGCCAGGCGCTCCATCGATTCCAAACGGCGAGTTTTCCGCCTCAGTTCAGGCCGGAACCACCCGCCTCTTCCCTTCTTGCGCAGCCACCAGAGCGCGGCCCCCAGAACGGCTACGACCGCCAGCACGGCGGGCATCGGATCCATCATTTCCACGGCTTAGTCCTCGATTTTGAAATCCGTGATGCGGACGCCGATGTTGCTTTCGATGAGCATGATCTCGCCGTAGCCCACCAGCTTCCCGCCCACGTACAGATCGATGTTTTCGCCCGCCGACCGCATCATGCCAATGACGCTTCCCGCTTCCAGTTCCAAAAGCTCGCGAACCGAGAGCACTCGCCGGTCGAGTTCAACTTCGACCTCAACTGGAACATCGGCGAAACGCGTAATTTCGTGTAGGGTCATCGCCTGAATTAACGGATCAGGTTAATAGTGTCCTGGCTCAGCTGATCCGCCGTATTGACAACCTTGGCGTTAGCTTCATAGCCGCGCTGGTAGACGATCAGGTTGGTGAACTCGGTGGCGATATCCACCGTCGAGGATTCCAGCTGGCCACCTAGCACCTCGCCGCGGCCTCCGGTGTCGGGAACGCCGATGGCTGGCTGCGCGGTGATGGAGCTGGCTTCGTAGTTGTTATTGCCCACGGCGAGCAGGGACGAGGGGTTGACGATTGACGCTACCGCCAGCTGTCCTACGACAGACTGTTGCCCGTTGGAATAGTTGGCGAGAATCTGGCCGTCAGTTGCGATACCCACGTTCACCAGTTGCGCGGCTGCCTGGCCGTTCTGCGAGACCGAGGAAACCGCCGAATTCTGTGCGAACTGCGTAATCAGCGGCTGCTGGTTGGCGTCATAAAGATTCCAATTGAGGTTCAAGTCCGCGGCGCCGTCGGTGAGGCCGGTGGCGGCAACGGTGATGGGCCCGGCCGAGGCTGGCGGTGTGATCAGGTTGCCGTTCTGATCGAAGTTGACGGTGCCGGTGGTGAGAACGGTCGGCGTGCCGGCCGTCCCGGAGGTGAGGTCCTGCCCCGGAATGCTGACCGAATAGTTCCAGGCGCCGCCGGCGGTCTCGGTAAAGCTCGCGGTTAGGACGTGCGAGGTGCCGAGTGAGTCGAACACCGTAATGGGTGTGGAAAAGGTAGCATTGGTCGAACCCACGGTGGCGGCCGCATTCAGGTTCATGCTGGCTGAAAACTGTGTACTGGCGATGGGCGGCTGCAAGGTGCCGATCGGCACCTTGATATCCGTGATGGGCCCGTTCGTGTCGAGAACCCCGTTTACCGAAGTCCATCCTTGCACCGAGGCTCCCGAAGCGCTCAACAGATTGCCGTTGGCATCTACATTGAAGTTCCCCGCACGAGTAAACAACTGCGCTCCTGTGGGATCGCTGAGAATGAAGAATCCCCCGCCTTGAATCGCCGCGTCGTCCACCCCTCCGGTGGATTGCAACGCTCCTTGGGTGAACTGGCGCGTGGTCAAGGGTGTGCCCACGCCGAAACCCACCTGTGTTTCGCCCAGCCCCGCTCCGAGCGACTCAGTGACCAGATCCTGGAATGATACGGTGCTGGCTTTGAACCCGGTGGTGCTCAGGTTGGCCAGGTTGTTGCCCACGACATCGATGGCCGTGGTATTGGCGCTCAATGCCGAGAGCGCGGCGGAAAATGAAGTGAAGGGCATATAAAGGTCTCCTCGTTATGGCAAAGTTTCAATTGTTAGGGCGTTGTGGTTGGCGAAGTCGCAGGCGGTGTGGTGGTCCCGCCGGCGCCCGTCGAGCTACTCAGGTCGTTGGCAATCGCTTGCACGTTTTGGGCGATCCCGACCATCTGGTCGACCTGCGTGAACTGCGCGAGCTGGGTGACGAAAGTGGTAGAGTCGGTCGGATTCATGGGATCCTGATTCGCCAGTTGGGCGACCAGCAGGGTAATGAAGGTTCCCTGGGTGGCCAGGCTCGAAATGCCGCTTGGGTCTGAGCCGGAAGTGCCGGCGCTGGACCCTGTGGTGGCGCCGGACTGGCTGGGCGCGGAGTTCTGCGCGGTGAGGCTGTTCGCCGGAAGCGTGCTCGTGATATTCATCCGTTTGTGCTCCTGTTACCTAGATTCGGCTGCTGGAAACTGGTGGCCAGTTCTTCCATCCATTCGGGCCGCGGCTGGTCCCGCTTTTGCTGGCCGTGTCCGCGTTCTTGCTCCCCTGGCCGCTCCCGCTGGGTATCGGGGTTCGGCCCGGAGCCGCCGCGCTCTGGAGCCGCCGCCTGCTGCGGGCGCCATATCTCGGTTTCAAACCCATGCGCGCCCAAGCGATCCACCAACTCGGGCAGCCGCGCGCGCATGGATTCGGCCATCTCCGGATCGGCCGAGTGCACAGCGACGCGTATCTCGCCCCCACGCTCGCTCAGGCGGACCTCGACTGCGGACTTGTCATCAGCGCTCAGCCGCACCGCGATGTCCCGCGCGGGTCCTGTTTGAGGTGCGTCGGGTGGCGCGGCCGCGGGACTACGCAGGTCGGGGGATGCCTCGGCCCGAGAGGCGGATGTTGCCGGACCCTCGGTTTGCGGCGCACGCGGTGGCGACAGTGCGAATCCCGCTTCCTGGACCTCTATATGACGTCCGGGCGCCGCCGGAGGAGCAACGGGCTGTTCGGCGCGTGGCATCGCAGATTCCTCGGGATGCTCACTATGCTGGCCGAGCGGTACTGGCTCATCCGCTCCTGGTGTTCTTTCGCTCTTCGCTGGTGCAGCCGCTTTGCTGGTTCCATTTCCGGCCGTCGCCGGGAGTGTTGCCGCTTCAGGCAGGGCCTCAGAGGAGGCGCCGGCGGCGGGCATCCGCCCGGCCGGGAGCGCCGGCCCCGTGGTAACGACCGGTTCAGACGGCTGCTCCGCGCTCCGCGCGACCAGCCGCGCCCCAAAAGCTATCTCTTCCGGAGACGGACTCGCGCTGGTCGCATCAGATTCCGGTGGCGGGCCTTCGGCCGCCGGATCCGCGGCGGTGCCGGACTCTTGGGCGGCATCAGTGGAGGATGCGTGGTTGGTGGCGCGCAGGGCACCGGAACCGGGCGCCACGGCGGTGACAACCGGCGCGGGATGGGCGTTCGCCTTCTGCGGCTGTTCCGTGGCGAGCGGTTGGGGCGGCGGCGAATCCGAATGGCGGAGTGTAAGAGGTCCGGGCTGTCCAGGTATCGCATGGCTGGCCCCGTCCGCGTCGAAGTGACTTCCCGCCCGCGGTGAGCTAGCCGTAGTTGGCCCTGGCTCGTGTTCCCCTGGCGCTACCGCGCCGGTGATGGGTCCGAGCTTGGTTCGCGCCGCAGTGAGCATCGTGATGGCGGCCGCGGTCCCTCCAGCCGGTGCCAGCACAGAGTCACGCCGGGAACTGGCCGACGTTTGGCCGCGCGCACGCGTCAACGAAGAGCCGGCCGGTGCAGGCCCGAAGCGCGCCGCTGGATTCATGGATCCCGGATGCAGAAGAACAGGTGAGTCTTGGCTTGAGGTCTCGGCCGCAGTCGCCTGGAGGTCGCTCAGCATGCCGGAAAAATCCAACGCCGAGGGTTCAGCAGACGTATCCGGGCCGGTCCCCGGCAACGGGAGATCCACCTTCTCCGGGACGACGGCGCCAGCGGCGCGTGTGGGGTCGTGCCCCGCACTTGAGGCGGATGGCTGTTGAGACGCTGCGGCGGATCGAGACACCGCCCCGCGGCCCGCGCGGGCCCCACTGCGAGGAGTCAGGCCCGCGGCCGGTGCAGCGGAATCGGGAGCCAGTAGAACCAGAGGAGAGCTAGGCGCCGAGACGTTCACGCGGGAGACAGGTGCAGATCAGGAGCCAAAGGGGGTTTACCCCTTTTTCAATTGGTTAGCCGAGGGTGGCACGCGGCAAAAAAGTGCCGCTGGCCGGGGATCGACAGGATCTTGGCGCCTCGCTCTAGTTTTCTTATCGGCCCGGCTGCATGAATTATTAGAAACTTATCGCGGAAACTGGGTTCGGCGCGGCAGTTGCACTGCGTGGAGGCGGGAGTTGCCATGGACCCACTCACGATTTCGGCGGCTAGCGGTATGCGGGCGCGTATGGACTCGCTCGACATGCTGGCCAATAACCTCGCCAACGATTCCGCCGGCGGCTACAAGGTCGATCGCGAATTCTACAGCTTGTATGTGGCGCCGGAGGCCGCGGGGTCCATGCCGGAAGCAGACACACTGCCGGTGATCGAGCGGCCGTGGACGGACTTCTCACAGGGCGAATTGCGCGCCACCGGCAACCCTCTCGATGTGGCGCTCTCGGGCAAAGGTTTCTTCACTGTCGCCGGTCCCAGCGGGCCTCTCTATACGCGTAACGGCAGCTTCCGTGTCTCCGCCTCGGGGCAGATGATGGGGGCCGAGGGGTATCTCTTGCAAAAGGTAGGAGGCGGCGGCCTGACTGTAGACCCTGCGCGGCCGCTTGCGATCGCACCCGACGGCACCGTAAGCCAGGACGGAACGGAGGTGGGGCAACTAGCCATCACGGACTTTTCCGACCCGGCAGCGCTTGCCAAGCAAGGACACAGCTATTTTCAGTTGGCCGACGCCAGTGTCGCACCAGCCACGGCCACCGGTTTCGAGCTCCGCCAAGCAATGACGGAGATCTCCAACGCTACGGGCGCAGAAGGCGCCGCGCGCCTGGTGAATGTCATGCGGCAGTTCGAGATGCTCAAGAAGGCCGCCAGTCTGGGGGATGAAATGAACCGCCAGGCTGTGGAGCAAGTGGCCAAGATCTAGCACGGGTTTCAGGAGGTTTTTCCATCATATGATACGGGCCCTTTACAGCGCCGCCAGCGGTATGACGGCGCAGCAGTCCAACCTGGACAACATCGCCAACAACCTGGCCAATTCCAACACGAACGGCTACAAGACGCGGCAGGCGCAGTTCCAGGATCTGCTGTACCAGAACACCACGCAGCCCGGCACCGCCGCGGCGCAGCAAACCGTCTATCCGAGCGGCCTGCAGGTTGGCCTCGGGACGCGGCAGGCTTCGAACGAAATCATCTTCACTCAGGGGAGCCTGCAACAGACGCAGAATCCGCTCGACCTGGCGATCCAGGGGAACGGCTTTTTCCAGATTCTACAGCCCTCGGGCACGCTCGCCTACACGCGCGACGGATCGTTTCACCTGGACCGCAATGGCAACGTGGTCAACAACGACGGCAACTCGCTCGTGCCGCAGATCACGTTGCCGCCCAACTCTCAGAACATCAGCATCGCCGCCGACGGCACGGTCAGCTTCTCGACTCCCGGCCAGACGGCATCGCAATTGGGCGGGCAGATCCAGCTCGCGCTTTTTCCCAATCCCGGCGGCCTGAACGCGGTGGGCCATAATCTGTACCTGCCGACGGATGCCTCGGGCGATCCGACCCTGGCCAATCCGGGCGGGCCGGAGGGCCTCGGCACGCTGCTCCAAGGCTACGTCGAGCAATCCAACGTGAGCGTGGTCACGGAATTCATCAACATGATCGTGGCGCAACGGTCGTATGAGGCCAGCTCCAAAGTCATCAAGGCCGCCGACGAAATGTATCAGGACGTCAACAACCTCACACAATGATCCTCACGGTGGGGCTGTGGACAGCAATGGCCTGCGTACCGGTGGAAGGCGACCGTATTCTGGCGCGCGATGTGGCCCAGGCCGAGCCGGCCTTCGCCCGATGGCCGCCGGACACCGACCTCGGTTATGCGCCCGCGCCCGGGCTGCGGCGCGTTCTGCGCACGGCCGAACTGGACCGCCTGGCCCGCCGCCAGGGGATCGAGGCCGGCTCCACGGCTGACCTCTGCGTCGAGCGCCCCACGGCCCCGCTCGCTCCCGATGCTTTGCGGGCTGCGCTGTTGCGCGCCGTGGGCGACCCGGAAGCGAGTATCCAGATTCTCGACTGGAGCCGCTATCCGGCGCCGCGGGGCGCGCTCGAATTCCCGCGCGCGGCGGTGGTCCCGGAGGGGACAGGCGCCCCGGTCCTTTGGAAGGGGTTCGTCAAATATGGCGAGCGCGGGCGATTCTCCATCTGGGTGCGGGCACGGATCGAAGTCCGAGGTCCGCAAGTGAGCGCACGGGAAGACCTGGCCGTGGGCCACCGGGTACAATCCGGCCAACTGCGGCTGGACTCCGTCACTTTGTCACCCTTTGGCGCGCAACCGGCGCGCACGCTGGACGAGGTAGTGGGGCGCCTGCCGCGCCGGCCGATTTCCGCCGGATCGCCGGTATTCCCCAGCCAGTTAGAGGTTCCGCCGGAAATTCACAGCGGTGATGCAGTCACGGTCCAAGTAACCAGCGGGCGAGCCAGCCTGCGACTCGAGGGTGTCGCGGGTGGCGACGGACGCCGGGGAGATTTCATACCGGTGCGGAATCCCGCCAATGGGCGGACCTTTCGCGCTCGCGTGGAAGGCGTGGGAAAAGTGGCGCTGGCCGTCCCCAGTGGACCGGAGCAGCCGCCGCCGGGAGAAAAATAAGTGGTTCACAAGGTATTGACGCTGGCTGTGTGTCTGGGTCTGACTTGCTACGCCGGAAATTCGGGGAAGAAAAACCAGAAGCCCCCGGAGCCGAGTCCGCTTGACCGTTACATCGCGGAAGCCATGCGGAGCGCCGCTGCACCGGGCGAGACCGCCCCCGGTTCGCTGTGGTCGGCCGCAGCACCGATGCTGAATCTCACCAGCGAACTCCGGGCGAGCCACGTCAATGATGTAGTCACCATACTGGTGGCGGAGTCGGCCTCGGCGGCGACCACGGGAGCGACCAAAACCGGGCGCACCTCATCCGCATCGAGCGCCATCAATGCGCTCGGAGGCGTCACCAAAAGCACCGGCGCGTTAGCCAATCTGGTCAACCTTTCAGGAACCACGGCCGTCAACGGGCAGGGCACCACGAGCCGGGACATCACCTTCTCCACCACCCTTACCGCGCGCGTCACACACGTGCTGCCGAACGGCTACATGGTGGTGGAGGGGTCCAAAGATATCGGCGTCAACTCCGAGCGGCAGGCGATCACGGTGCGCGGGGTGGTACGGCCGGTTGACGTGTCCACCGCAAATATCGTGCGCAGTGACCATCTCGGGCAGATGGAGATCCGGCTCAACGGCAAGGGGGTCGTCGGCGACGCCATCCGGCGCCCCTTCATCCTCTACCGGCTGCTGATGGGATTGTTGCCTCTATGAGAACCACCCTCTGTGTGCTGAGTATGCTGATGCTGGTCAGCTTACCGCTCCGGCCGGCGGAAGAAACCGAGGCCGTTACTCGTCTCAAGGAACTGGTCACACTCGAAGGAGTACGCGACAACCAGTTGCTGGGCTATGGGCTGGTGGTGGGTTTGGCAGGCACCGGGGACCGTCAGCAGAGCCAGTTTCCGTATCGCAGCCTCGCTAACCTGCTGCAACGCATGGGCGTAGTGGTGGATCCCACGGCTATTCAGGTGAAGAACACCGCGGCGGTGATGGTCACAGCAACGCTGCCGCCCTTCGCCCAGCCGGGTATGCGCATTGACGTCACCGCTTCGTCGATGGGCGACGCCCAGAACCTGCAGGGCGGACTGTTGGTGATGACGCCCTTACAGGGAGTGGACGGTGCGATCTATGCAATGGCGCAAGGACCGGTGGTAACCGGCGGATTCGTCGCGGGCAAAGGCGGGACAACCCAAACGGTAAATCATCCCACCGTCGGCAGGGTGCCAAACGGCGCGATCATCGAACGGCTGGCGCCATCCCGGGCGCCCCAGACCCCCATCAAACTCCAATTGCGTGAGGCCGATTTCATTACCGCGTCTCGCATTGCCAAGGCCGTGAACAACCGGTTTGCCGCCGGCACAACGCCGATCGCGCACGCCGAAAACGCAGGCCTGGTGTCGGTTGCCCTGCCCGCCGCGTTCGCCTCCAGCGCAACCGATTTCGTCGCCGAGATGGAAACCCTTACCGTCACACTCGACCGCGCCGCACGTGTCGTGGTGAATGAACGCACCGGAACCATCGTACTGGGCAAAGACGTGCGCATCGGCCCGGTAGCTATTTTGCAAGGCAACTTAACGGTGGAAATCAAAACCACGCTGGAGGTTTCGCAGCCTGGTCCGCTCGCGGCGGGAACCACACAGGTGGTGCCGGATACCGCGGTAGGCGTGAAACAGGAGAAAGCACGTAACGTGGTGCTGAAGCACGGCGCGACGGTGGAGGAACTGGTCCGGGCCCTTACCGCCATTGGCGCCTCGGCGCGGGATGTCATTGCCATTTTGCAGAGCCTGCATGCCGCGGGCGCTCTCGAAGCCACGCTGGAGGTGATCTGATGACACCTATCACCGGCGCGAGCGGACTCCTCGGTACCGCCCTGGCGCCGAACCAAAAGCCAGGGGAAGATCCGCGGCGCGTTGCCGCGGCGGCCGAGCAATTCGAAGCGCTTCTTATCGGCCAGATGCTGAAATCCGTGCACGAATCGGACCAGGGGGGGTGGACCGGCACCGATAACGACGACGCCGGCGCGCCAGCCATGGAGCTCGCGGAGGAGCAACTGGCCCAGACGATGGCGAGTCACGGGGGCTTGGGGCTCTCTCACCTGATCATGCGCGGGCTCAGCGCGAAAACTCAGGCCGGAGCGGACACATCGGCGACAGCTCAGAAGCTCCAACCCTGAAGCGCGGACTCGCGGGAGTTAGCGGCCGGATCCCAGACGAGCCGAGCGGTTTTAGGGGCGGGCGGCGCGGGTACGGCAGATCGGTGGGCCGCAGGAGCAGCCGGCGCGGGCGCGGAGGCCGATACGCCTCCCCACGCCTCGGCGAGTGACCGCGCCAGACCGACTACTTCGGCTAGCGGAGCATCCGCTTGTTGGAAGTTCGCCTCGAGCAGGCGGCGTTGCATGTAGTCGTAGAGTGCGGCCAGGCTCCGGCTGAGTTCCGGAGCACGGGTGTGGTCGAGCGTGGCTGTTAACTCGGCAAGAATCTCCACTGCCTTCGAAATCGCTGCCGACCGTCCCCGAATGTCGCCCGCGGCTAAGCGTGCGCGTGCGGTTTCCACAGCCTCGGATGCACCGGCGTAGAGCATGCGCACCAGTTCGACCGGATCGGCCGAAAGGACCCTCTGAGTCAGGTACGCCTCGTGCGCGCCGTTCGTCATGTTGTTGCCTCCAACACCGCATATCGGCTTCGGAGCGCAGGGTTTGAGCCAATCCCGCGGCCATTTTCGCGAGGGCGCCGCTAGTCCCCTGAAATCACCGACTCAGCGATGCTCACTACCTGGTCGGCGGGGATCTCGCGGATCACTTGCCTGGTTCTTCGGTGGACCAGCCGGACCGTGGCGCGCCGGGTGCGGCGTTCAAAGGCCAAGGTCAGCTCGCTCTCTTCGCCGTACAATTCCGCGGCATTGATAGCGTGTACGGCCTGTATGAGTTGCACATTCTCGGCCTGCTGTTCGGCGGAAACCGACGTTGGCGCAGGGGCCGCGATTTGCGGAGCGTTATGCAGCGGTGCCACATCCATAATGCTTCCTCCATCGCCGTACGGAGCGATCAGCGCCTGGGGTGGAGAGCCAGGCTGCGGGCTCCCGGCCCTCACTCATTCTTATCGGCCGTAGAAGCCAGGTTTTGGGTGGGCCCGACAGCAGTAGGGGCTATGGGCTCGGAGACGGACTTGGGTGCCTGCGGGCCGCCCACCCCGTCGTAGGCAGCTCGTGCGTGCACGAAATCGCCCTGATAGCGGGCAATTAATGGTGCGAGCAAACGGGCGCCGGCAGCCAGATTCTGGCGCGGATCAAAGGGGTCGGCCAGATGCAACTGATCCATGGTGGCGGGTGCCAACTGCATGCGCCCCGCGGCGCCGGCTGGTGATAGGGCGCAGGGGCGGCCTTGGGACTTCTCCGCCACCAACGCCAGCAGCCACTCGGGTTTGACGCCGGCGGACTGCGCTGCTTCAGTGGCCAGCGGCCGCAGCTCCGTGTCGGCGAGGGCGCCGCACTCAGCACCAGCGGCCGCCACAGTGGGCGCTCCGAGCGACTGCGGAGGGGGCAGGAAGAAAACCGGGGAGACGAAGAAAGCATCCGCACCTGCCGGTGAGGACGTCTGCTTGCGCACTGCAGCGCGCTGCCGCTCGAGCGAGGGCTCCATCAGGGCCCCGACCTTGGTTTGCGGCGGCTCCTGCCCCAGCAGCGCCAGCGTGATCCAGCCTATCCTCAGCATGCGCATGCGCCATAGATCGGCAAAGCGGCCACGTGCCTTGCGGGCGGCGCGGAAATAAATTTTTTCAAAGATCCCGCCGGGCGGGCCGAAGAGAAATAACGGGAGGCCTTGCCGGTGAATCCGACCCGCCAGTGCTACATGATCGGGCTCCAGCCGCAAGAATTGGACTGGGTCCGGCTTCTCGTCAAGTTATTGCGCCATCACGATCCACTGCCTCCTGAGCTGGCGCGCCAAGCGCTCCGCTACGTGGAACAGATCGCCGCGTCAGGCGAAGCAGCCGCCGGAATGCCGCCGGCTGTCCGGCAACAGCAAGGCTGAGGCGCTGCGGCCTCCGCGGGCCGGGACCAGGCGGGCGGCGGCGCTCCGCGAGCGAGCGGGCCGTACGGGCGAACGGGACGGCACGAGCGGGCGGGGCGCGCGAGCGGCAGGATCGTGGCGGCGGCAACTTCTTGCCGTCACCGGTGTGGCTATCCCGTCCGTTGTCAGCATCAGAACATGGCCATTTGAGTGCCTTCTCCAGAGTGCTATGCTGGACGGCCTCGCCTCGCACATTGAGCGTTACATGGATCTCGTGGGCGCTCGCCAGAAGCTAGTGGCTTCGAACATCGCCAATGCCGACACCCCCGGCTACAAGACCAGGGACATCGATTTCCAGCGTGAATTCCAGAGCGCTATCGATCAGGCTCCGCCGGCCGTCATCGAAGTGGCCGGGCTCAAGATCAAGAACGACGGCAACAACGTCAGCATGGATCGCGAGTCCCGTCTGCTGGCGGAGAACGCTTTGCGCTTTAACGTCGCCACCGAATTCATGCGTTCCGAGATCCAGACCTTGCACGAGGCCATCCACGAAGGGAGCAGCTCGTGAGTTTATTTTCCGCCCTATCGGTTAGCGCTTCCGGCATGTCAGCCCAACGCACACGCGCCGAGCTGCTCACCGAAAATCTGGCCAACGCCGAGACGACACGCACGCCCGAGGGCGGGCCCTACCGGCGCAAGGACGCGGTATTTGCCACCGACTACATTGTCTCGCCGTTTGCCTCGGTGTTCGAAGCGCAGTCGAGCGCCACGGCCGCCGGGGGACTCGAGGGCGTGGGTGTCGCCGACATCGTGGTTGACAATCGCGACCCCGAACGCCGTTATCTGCCGGGACACCCCGACGCAGACGCCCAGGGATACGTCGCATTTCCGCGCATGAATCCGGCCGAGGACATGGTCGACCTGATGGGCGCGGCCCGCGGATATGAGGCCAACGTGGCCGCGGTATCAGCCATCAAAGATATGATCCAGCACTCGATCAATCTATTCCACTAATCCGATGCCGGTTTCCTTCGCACCCATTACGAGCGTCCCCCCGGTAGCACCGGACCTGGTCCCCGCCGCCCCGGCGGGCGGAACCGGTTTTCAGGGCGCGCTGGAGAACGCCATCCAGAGCGTCGAAACCAGCCAGAACGCGGGCGCGCAAGCCGTCGACAACTTCCTCTCGGGAGAAGGCGGAGAGCTGCACTCGACCATTCTGGCCGTGCAGCGTGCCAGCCTGTCGTTCGATCTTTTTCTGCAAGTGAGAAACAAAGCCGTATCGGCCTATCAGGAGATTATGCGCATGCAGGTGTAAGTTCACCTGACCCGCCCCGCCGATGGATCAAATCCAGAAACTTATCCAAAGTCTCAGCCTGCGGCAGCGCATTGCCATACTCCTCGCCGCCGCGGCGGTGGTGGCGGGCGTACTGGCCTTCTCTCACTGGCGCCGCGAAAGTGACTTCCGGCCGCTATATACGGCGCTCGCTGCCGAAGATGCCGCGGCCGTGGTCGAAAAGCTCAAGCAGTCCGGAGTGGAGTACCGGCTCGAGGACAACGGAGCCGCGGTGTTGGTGTCCGCATCCAAAGCGGCGGAATCACGCCTAGCCCTGGCCGCGGCCGGGCTGCCCAAGAGCGGACGCATCGGGTTCGAGCTGTTCGACAAAAATAATCTAGGCGCCACCGAATTCACGGAACACATCAACTACCACCGCGCGCTCGAAGGTGAACTGGAGCGTTCGGTGATGTGCCTGGGTGAAGTGGAGCAGGCGCGCATCCATATCACTCTCGCCAAGGACTCCATCTATAGCGAAGAGCGCCAGCCGGCCAAGGCCAGCGTGCTGGTGCGGCTCAAGCCGGGCGTGCGCCTGGCGGGCGCCAACGTCACCGCCATCAGCTATCTGGTGGCGAGCGCCGTCGAGGGCCTGGCGCCGGAGGCGGTCTCGGTCGTGGATACGCAAGGCAATCTGCTCAACCGGCCGCGCCACAGCCTGCCGGGCGAAGGATCGGAGCCCTCGGAAGGCTTGCTCGACTTCCGGCAAAGCGTGGAGCGCGATCTCTCCCACAAGATCAGCGCCACTCTCGAGCCGCTGCTGGGCGCCGACAAATTCCGCGTGGGGGTCTCGGTCGATTGCGATTTTTCCAGCGTAGAGCAGAGCGAAGAAATCTATGACCCCACTCGCTCGGTCATGGTGACCTCCCAAAAGACTGAAGATGTCAGCGGGGGCACGGGCGCGAACGGAGTCCCCGGCACCGCGTCCAATCTGCCCCGTCCCACGTCGCGCCCCGGTACCATGCTGGCCGGGGTGTCACGGCGCACCGAGAACATCGCCTACCAGTCGACGCGCACGGTGCGGCGCACGCGCTTGCCACAAGGTGCAGTCAAGCGCATGTCGCTTGCGGTTCTAGTGGACCAGGCTGTTCGTTGGGAAGGAAGCGGAAAGCAACGCCATCGCGTGCTTGTCCCGCCAGCTCCCGAGACACTCAAAACCATCCGCGATCTGGTGGCCGGGGTTTCCGGCCTCGCGCCCGACCGCGGAGACCAGCTCACAGTGGAGACGCTGCCGTTTGAATCGACCCTGCATCCCGAAGGCGAGCAGGAAGAACCATCGGTCCGGCCGCCGGCACCGGCGCCGCCAAACCCGCCCGTCGCGCGCTGGCTGGAAATGTTGCGCGATCCCAAGATTGCGGCCGGCGCCATCGGCGGCGCGCTCCTGGCGATTGGGGCGGCAGTGTTCCTGTGGATGCGCAGCCGCAAAGGGCGGGTCACGGCTGAGGCCAATCCGGCGGTTGCGTCCGCGGAAGCATCCGCGCTTACCGCATCGCTCGACCAGCAGATTCAAGCGCGGCTGGCGGAGCAGGCGGAACTGGAACACCGCATGGAGCAGGAGGCGCTCAGCTCCATCAAAATGCCCAAGGTCACCACCAAGAAGGCCGAAGTGCTGCTCAAGCAGGTGCGCGAGCAGGGCAAGAAAGACGCCAGCATCGGCGCGCACGTTCTACGCTCCTGGATCGGGGATATCCCGCAAAAGAAAGAGTACTGATCTGACCAAAGAAGGGGTAGATGGCCGCCGTCGCTGAAAAGGCTACCGAGAACCTGACCGGCATTCGCAAGGCCGCGATCCTGCTGGTGGCGCTGGGAGACCAATCCAGCGGGGATTTTGTCCGCAGCCTCTCGGAGGAAGAGGTCCAAATGGTCAGCCGCGAGGTGGCGCGCATCAACACCATCACGGCGGATCAGGTCGAATCGGTCGTCGAAGAGTTTTACCAGATGAGCGCGGCGCGTGACTTTGCCCTCAAAGGGGGGCTGGACTACGCGCGTAATATGCTCAACAATGCCTTCGGGCCGGAGGCAGCCAAGAGGCTGGTGGACCGGCTCATCAAAGCGCTAGGGGCGGAAGCGGTCAGCCTGGACGCGTTACAGAAGGCCGATCCGCAGCAGCTGGCGAAGTTCGTGCACAGCGAACATCCGCAAACCATCGCGCTGGTGTTGTCCCACTTGGACGCCCCGCAGGCTGCGGCGCTGCTGGTCTCGCTGCCTCCCAACCTGCGAGCGGACGTCGCCATGCGCATGGCCAACCTGGATCAAATCTCGCCCGAGATCGTGCATAAAATCGCCGCGGTAATCGGCCAGAAGCTGAAGGCTCTCGGGGAATTTAGCCGTGAGTCGTATGGCGGAGTGCGTGCGGTGGCGGAGTTATTCAACCGCCTGGATTCCATGACCAACAAGGAAATTCTGGAAAATATCGAACAGCAGGACGGGAACCTGGCGGAAACTATTCGCCACCTCATGTTCGTTTTCGAGGACATCCTCATGATCGACGAAAACGCCATGAAGGAGCTGCTGGGAAAGGTCGATCGCAAGCTGTTGACGGTGGCGCTCAAAGGAACCAGCGAGCAATTGAGAGAGCATTTCCTGAAGGCCATGTCGCAGCGCGGCGCCGATATGCTGCGCGAGGACATGGACGCCCTCGGTCCGATCAAGATCCGGGACGTGGAAGCCGCGCAACAACAGGTCATCGCGGTGGTCCGCCAACTCGAAGCCGACGGCGTCTTGAGTTTGAAGGGCGCGGCGCCAGGAGAACAGTATGTCAGTTAGGGCGCTGGTGCGGCGGCAATCCACCGAAGGCGAGCCACTCGTGTGGCCGGCGGTGGGCGAAACGCTGCCGGGCGCTCAGAGGATGCGCCCCCCTGGCCCGGCGGAAAAGGCGCTCCACGAAGTGCCCAACGCGGGCGAGCCGGATCTGGCGGCGGTGCGGCAAGCCGCGTTCCGCGAGGGAGAAGCGGCGGGGCGGGCGCAGACACAGGCCGAGGTACGCCCGGTGCTGGAGCAGTTGTCGCGCACCGCCAAGGAACTGGCGGCACTGCGGCCGCGCCTCCGGGAACAGGCCGAGGAGGATCTCATCCGTCTGGCGGTCGCCATTGCGCGCCGCGTGGTGCGGCGCGAGCTGACCGTGGATCCGCAGACGATCACGGGCCTGGTCAAGGCGGCGCTGGAGCAACTGGCAGCCGGAGAGACCGCCCGTTTGCGGGTGCACCCCGAGCACGAAGCTATCGTTCGTGGATTTCTGGCGGACGCCGGGCGCGGGTCGATTACGGTTATCGCGGACGGTGCGCTGGCGCGGGGGAGCGCGGTATTTGAGACCGCGCGGGGCGATCTGGATGCCTCCGCGGAAACGCAACTGGCGGAGATCGAGCGCGGGTTGACCGACCGGTTTCGGAGCTCGCGATGACCCACGATGCTATCGATCTCAATCCCTATCTGAAGCGCATCCCTACGCTGAACCCGCTCGAGCGTTCCGGAGCAGTGGTGGGGCTGGTTGGATTGCTGGTCGAATCGCGCGGCCCGGCGGCCGGCATCGGAGACTTCTGCGAGATCCAAGCCTCGGACGGGCGACCGGTGCGCACGCAGGTGATCGGGTTTCGGGACGGCAACCTGCTGTCGATGCCGCTCGAGGAGACCGGCGGCATGCAACTGGGCGACCGCATCGTGGCGCGCTCTGAAGACGCCCGTGTGGCTGTGGGCGATGCTTTGCTCGGCCGCGTGCTGGACGGATTTGGCCGGCCCATGGATGGCGGAGCGCCCATTGCCGCCGCGGACTGGTACGACCTCTACCATACACCGCCCAGCCCGCTCGAGCGCGAGCATATCACCGAGCCGCTCGAAACCGGCATTCGCGCCATCGACAGCCTGCTGCCGTGCGGCAAGGGGCAGAGGGTGGGAATTTTCGGCGGCAGCGGCGTGGGCAAGAGCACGCTGCTGGCCTCCATGTCGCGCAATCACTCGGCCGACGTGACCGTGATCGGCATGATTGGCGAGCGCAACCGCGAGGTGCGTGCGTTTCTCGAACAGGAACTGGGCGAAGAAGCGCGGCGGCGGGCGGTGGTCGTGACCGCCACCTCGGACCGGCCGGCTCCGCTGCGTGTGCGGGCGTGCTTTGTGGCCCTGGCGGTGGCCGAATATTTCCGCGACCAGGGCGCCAGCGTTCTGCTGGTGCTCGATTCCGTCACGCGGCTGGCGATGGCGCAACGGGAAATCGGCTTGGCCGCGGGGGAGCCGCCCAGCCAGAAGGGCTACACGCCTTCCGTCTTTCATCTGCTGCCCAAAGTGTTCGAGCGCGCGGGCAACTTCGCGCGCGGCTCGATCACCGGCTTTTTCACGGTGCTGGTGGAGGGCGACGATTTCAACGAGCCGATCTGTGATGCGGTGCGCGGCATTCTGGACGGGCACATCGTGCTGTCGCGGCGGCTGGGCGACGCGGGCCACTACCCGGCCATCGACATCCTGCAATCAGTCAGCCGGCTGACTTCGCGGGTAGCCAGCACGGAGCAGCAGGCGGCGGCGCGCAAGGTGCGCGAGGCTCTCTCTACGTATCAGCAAGCCGAGGACCTGATCCAACTGGGAGCATATGTAGCCGGCACCAATCCACGCCTCGACTCCAGCATTCGCGTGCGCGAAGGCTTGCTGGATTTTCTACGGCAGGAGGCGCACGTGCGGGTGCCGCGGCAGGAGACGGTTTCGCAGCTGAACGCGCTGGCAGCCGCACTCGCCTGAAGCCGCCATGCAGAATTTTGGATTTCGGCTGGAACGGATTTTGAGTTGGCGCCGGAAGGAGTTCGAAGCCGAGGAGGCACGGCTGGGGTTGCTCGTGGCGGAGCAGAAACGGCTGGAGGCGGCACGGCGGGAGATTCTGGCGGCGTGGGACCGGGCGGGAACAGAGCTGCTGGCCAGGGGCCGAGTGGACGGCGGCGATCTAGCGGCGCTGGGCGGCTTTCGCGTTCGGCTGGAGAGAGATCTCGAGGCCAACGCGCGCCAGCGCCAGGAAGCCGCGGAACGGCTGGCCGGCCAGCAAGCGCGGGTGATGGAGGCGCATCGCCGCGTCCGGCTTCTCGAAAAATTGCGCCACCGCAAACTGGAGGAGTGGCGGATCGCATGGAATCGGGAGTTGGAGAACTTCGCCGGCGAATCTTTCTTAGCGCGTTGGCGTGCACACGGCTAATTGGCGAGGCCCCGGGCCAGGCAATCTAATGCTTTGGCGCGCTCCCGCCGATGAAGGACTACAGGAGAGAATAGATGCCCGTGGACGTACTGATCGTGGATGATTCCGCCGCTATTCGAAAGATTCTGCAACGGGTTTTAGCACAGGCGAATCTGGGGGTCGGGAAAGTGTATGAAGCCGCCGATGGGCGCGAGGCCATGGACGCGGTCAAAGCGCAGCCGGTGGGTCTGATTCTTTCCGACATCAACATGCCGAACATGGACGGCCTGCAGTTTTTGAGCGAACTCCGGTCGCACGACCAATGGAAACATGTCCCGGTGCTGATGATCAGCACCGAGGGGAGCCAAACCAAGGTCATGGAAGCGGTCCAATTGGGAGCGCAGGGATTCGTCCGCAAACCATTCACGGCCGATCAGATCAAGGAAAAGTTAGCCGGCATTCTCTAGAATGCGCCGGGCATCACATCAGGAGAAATCATGCCACAGGAGCTAGATCAAGGAAAGGTGGTCGCCGCCATCCGCCAAGCCACGGGAGACGTCTTTTCCACCATGCTCGGCGTGGAGCTCACGAGCCTGGACGCGTACCGCCAGCCGTGCCGGCCTGAGGCTGCGGATGGGGTGATCGGGCTGGTCGGGCTGACGGGAAGATGGACGGGAACAGGCAGCATTGCCTGTACCGGGGAATTGGCGCGCAAGATCTCCGGGCAATTCCTCATGTCGGAGTTTGCTTCGGTCGACCAGGAGGTTCTGGACGCCATGGGCGAAATTACGAACATGATCATCGGGAATTTCAAGAATGCCCTGGAAGAAGAAACCGGTCCGCTGGGAATGAGTATTCCCATGGTCGTTTTCGGTCACAATTTCACGGCCGGCATCACCCACAGCGCGGATTGGGTGGTGGCGCCGTTCGCTTGCGACGGCGGAAGGTTGGAAGTGAAGGCTTGCCTATTTCCCCAGCCGGAGAAGCAGTCCCACCGTCGGCCCGCCTCCGCGCCGGACGAGTAATGGGGCTGCCGATCAGGAGAACATATGCCAGAACAATTGGATGACACAAAGATGGCGGGGGCCCTTCGCGCGGCCACTGAAGAAGTATTCTCGACCATGTTGGGTATCGAGGTGGCTGCAGGCGAACCGTACCGCCTACCGAGCAAGCCGGAGCCGACGAATGGCGTCGTTGCTCTCATCGGACTGACCGGGAAATGGGTTGGTACCGGGAGCGTCTTCTGCACGGGAGATTTTGCCCGCAAGATCTCGGGGCAGTTGCTGATGTCGGAGTTCGCATCGATCGATCAAGAGGTGTTGGACGCGATCGGGGAAGTAACCAACATGATCGTGGGTAGCTTCAAGAATTCGCTCGAAGCCGAGGTTGGGATGCTCAATATGAGCATTCCGGTCGTGGTCTTCGGCCATAATTTTACTGCGACCAGCATCCATCGTACAGAATGGCTGGTCGTGCCCTTCGAGTGTGGCAGCGAGCGGTTGATCGTCAAAGCGTGCCTGGCGCCGCAGACCGAACACCAACACCGGCGCGCCATCGACGTGCACGCACCACTGTCGCAAGTCGTCGTCTAGCCGTGCGCAGCCGAAGATCACGGCGCCTTCCACCTGGGCAGTGATTGGCCGCACGGCATGCATTTGAGCAATTTCCCGCGGCCCTGATATAATACCTACAGATGGCAGGTAATTCCGCCCGCACTGGCGGGCCGCTCATTGTACCGTTGTTCCCCGTCCTCACATCTTCGTCTTTTCGCGCAATCACCCGGTCGTTCCGCGACTGCGCGGCTATCCATGCATAACCTGAAGTATCCTGCGATACGCGCTAAATGAAAGTCAGCGTTCCCATCGTCCGCGGAATCGAAAGCCTGTTCGGCACGCGCGACGAAAACATCCGCTTACTGGAGTCTGGACTGCAGGTCAGCACTCATCTGGTCGACAGCTCGCTCGAAATCGAAGGCGAACCGGCCAACGTATCGCGCGCGGAGAGCATTCTCGAAGATTATGTGGCGCTGGTACGCGAAGGTCACGTATTCAACAACGGCGATTTGAACAGCTATTTGCGCGTTTGTACGGAAGATTCGGAAGTCAGCCTGCGGGCGCTCGTATCCAGCGGACGGCAGCGCACCTTCGGCAAAAAACTGCTGGCGCCTAAGACGGTAAACCAGCGCCGCTACATGGAAGCTATCGAGCGCAACGATCTGGTGTTCGGCGTGGGACCGGCGGGAACGGGAAAAACCTACCTCGCGGTAGCCATGGCCGTCTCGGCATTGATGGCGAAGCGGGTAGCGAGAATTATCCTGACTCGTCCGGCGGTCGAGGCGGGCGAGCGGCTGGGGTTTCTGCCGGGAACACTGCAAGAGAAAGTGGACCCGTATCTCCGTCCGTTGTATGACGCCCTTTATGACATGCTCGAAGCCGACAAGGTGGAGAAGCTGCTGGAACGCGCCGTGATTGAGGTCGCGCCCATTGCCTTTATGCGCGGCCGCACACTCAACGACAGCTTCATTATTCTGGACGAGGCGCAGAATTCGACCGCCGAGCAAATGAAGATGGTGCTCACACGCCAGGGCTTCAGTTCCAAGATGGTGGTAAACGGCGATGTCACGCAGATCGACCTTCCAGCGGGAAAGCGGAGTGGCTTGCTGGACGCTCTCGAGGTTCTCAAAGGAGTCACGGGTATCAGCTTCATCAATTTTGACGAGCGCGACGTGGTGCGGCACAGCCTGGTGCAGCGTATCGTCAAAGCCTACGAGAAATACAATGAGATGGTAGGCGCGGGGCGGCAGTTGACGCTGCGACTGTCCGGCGAGACGCCGGAAGCGCCCGCTGAGCCGGCCGCCGTAGAGAACGGAAACGCGGCCGAACTCCCTACCGCCTGAGGCGTTTCCATGCCTGACTCCGAAACGTTGGTGTTGTTCCGTCGCATTCCTTCCGGCTTGGATCGCCGCGCGATCGAGGCTTTCGCGTGGGAGCTGCGCGACCGGGTGACCGGCGGCCGCGAGTTCCGCTGCCTGATCACGGGCGACGCCGCATTGCGGCGGCTCAACCGCCAGTTCCTCGGGAAAAATTATCCCACCGACGTGCTTTCGTTTCCGGCAGGGCCCGGGGCGGGTGAACTGGGCGAGCTGGCGATATCCGCGCAGCGCGCGAGCGAACAGGCACGCGAGTTCGGCCACGCCGTGGAAGAGGAAATCCGGATCTTGATGTTGCATGGTGTGCTGCATCTCACAGGCATGGATCATGAGCGCGATCGGGGAGCCATGGCCCGCGCTGAGATCGCATGGCGCAAGAAGCTGCGGTTGTCCGCCGGCTTGATCGAACGAGTAAGCCCATGAACTATGCCCTCTTCGCCGGGACGCTCATCGCGGTGGCCCTGCTAACGGCGGCCAGCGCCGTGCAACTGCTCTACCTGGAGAGTCTTCGCCTGCGAACACGCGACCTTCCGTCGTTGGAATTCTTTAAGAGCTCGGTGGAAGAGAAGATCGGCCTCGAGACGGATCAAGGCGCACTTTCGTTCTCGCTGATCAAGCACGCGACACTGGCGGTCCTGGGGGTGCTGGTGCTAGCGAACCTGCTCGCCGGCGCGCCCACCTGGCAAGTCCTTCTGGAAGCGTGCGTCACGGCCCTGTCACTCACGCTGGCGGCGGGTTACGCCATACCGCAGATCCTGTACCGGCGCACGGGCGGCAAGTGGCTCGTACCGCTGATTCCACTGTTGCGCATGCTGGCGGTAGCGATGAAGCCCGCGGCGGCAATTTTCACCTTTTTCTACTCGCTGATCGAGGCCGGCGACCAGAACGGCCGGACCGAGGAGGCGGCCACGCCGGCGGAGAATATCGAGGCGCTGATCGAAGCCGGCGCCGAGGAAGGCCTCATCGAGGAAGAGGACCGCAAGCTCATTCAATCGGTAGTTGAGTTCGGTGACAAGGTGGTGCGCGAGGTCATGACCCCACGGCCCAACATCGTCGCCATCTCCGCCAACGCCACGCTCGAGGAGTTGCGCCAGCTCGTTATCAACGAGCAGTATTCGCGCATCCCCATTTTTGAAGGCTCGATCGACCAGATCCTCGGGTTCGTTCACGTTCGCGACATGTTCGAGCTGGAAGAGGACGAGCGGGCGCGTCGCAGCGTGAGAGGGCTGACGCGGCCCATGCGTTTCGTGCCCGAGAGCAAGCCGGTGCATGATCTGATGCGGGAGATGCAGCAGGACGGCGCGCACATGGTGATCGTGGTGGACGAGTACGGCAACACGGCCGGCCTCGCCACGATGGAAGATCTGGTCGAAGTCATCCTGGGCGAGATTCGCGACGAGCATGAACCGAGTTCCGATGTGACTGAAGACGGCGAGGGCGGCTACATTGTCTCCGGTAATTTCGACCTGGCGCGGTTGGAAGACATGCTGGAGTTCCGCCCGCAGGAGGAGATTGAGTCCACCACGGTTGGCGGCCTGGTCACGGAGTGGTTGGGCCGCGTGCCCCAGGCCGGCGAGTTCGTGGAGCGCGACGGCATCCACATCGATGTTCTGGCCAGCGATGATCGGCGCGTCGAGCGGGTGCGTGCACGCAAATCGCAGGCGGTAAGCGCTTGAGCGTGGTGGATCCGGCGGTTGAACCCGGCGACGCTCCCGGCTTCCGCTCCGGGTTCGTCTGCATCCTGGGCCGGCCGAATGCGGGCAAGTCCACACTGTTGAATGCGCTCGTTGGTTCGAAGATCTCCATCGTCGCCGACAAACCGCAGACCACACGCACCACCATTCAGGGCGTCGTGACCACCGAGCGCGCGCAAATCGTGTTTGCCGACACGCCCGGGATTCACCGTGCCGACTCGACCATCAACAAGCGCATGATGTACACGGTGCGCGCGGCGCTGAATGACCGGGATTTACTGGTGTTTGTGGCCGACGCGGCCCAGGAAGTTACGGCGAGGGATGTGGAGGCCGCGGATCTGCTGAACAGGACGAAGACTCCAGCCATTCTGGCGCTGAACAAGATCGATCTGGTGAAGGACAAATCCCGGCTTCTGGGCCAATTGGAGCGATATCGTGGCCTGCACGATTTCGCGGAGTATGTTCCTATATCCGCGCACACCGGTGAGAACCTGGACAAGCTGCTCGACCTGATTGTGGCGGGTCTGCCCCAGGGGCCAGCCTACTTTCCCGCGGATCATATCACCGATCAGCCGGAGCGTTTTCTGGCGGCAGAGTTGGTGCGCGAGAAGATCCTGATCGAAACCCGCCAAGAAGTGCCTCACGCGGTTGCCGTCATGATAGATAAATGGGAAGAGACCCCCAGACTCATCCGCATCTTCGCGACTGTTTACGTTGAAAAAGAGGGCCAGAAAGGAATCGTCATTGGCGCGGGTGGCGCGAAGTTGAAACGCGTCGGCACGCTGGCGCGCGAGGAGATGGAGCGATTCTTCACCAAGAAGATTTTTCTCGATCTGCGCGTGAAGGTGCAGCCGGAGTGGCGCGAGAAGCCTGCCTTTCTCGACGCGCTCGACTGGCGTACAATGGCCGGTAAAGATGAAGTCTAACTACATCACGTCCATCGTTTTCCTGGCTGCGTCGCTTGCCGTGGGGATGCGCGCACAGGTCTATGTCCGCCCGGTTCCGCAAATGCCGTTCGCTGACAAACAAATGTCTGACGACTTGATTTATGACAACGTGAAGCGGCGGCTGGCGGAGGATTCTGACGTCAAAGGCGGCGGTCTCGACATCGACGTGAAACAGGGCGTGGTGACGCTGCGGGGCAAGCTGGAAACGCAGAGGCAGATCGACAAAGCCACCAAAATCGCGAAAAAAGTAAACGGCGTTAAGAAAGTCGTCAACGAAATTCAGCTTTCCCTCAAGCCGTAGATGCGGATCACCCGGAGGCAGTTCGCCGTCTCGGCCGTCGGCTCGATGAGCGGCCTGATGCTCGCGCAGGAAGACACGGGCCCGCTAATCGAGCGCGTGGCCGCAGGATTCCGGTTCACGGAAGGCCCCGCCTGGTCACGCGAAGGCTTCCTGCTGTTCAGCGACATTCCCAACGACCGGATCATGAAATATATGCCGGGCGAGAAGCCAACCGTGCTCCGCGAGAATTCCAACGGAGCGGTTGGCAACGCGTTCGATGCGCAAGGCCGGTTCTACACCTGCGAGAGCCGCACGCGGCGCGTGATGCGCATGGACAAGAAGGGCGAGATTCAGGTGTTGGCCGATAAGTGGGAAGGCAAACGGTTCAATGCGCCCAACGATATCGTTGTTCGCCACGATGGCCACGCCTATTTCACCGATCCGGCCTTCGGCGCCCAGGCCGACACGCGGGAGTTGGACTTTTTCGGCGTCTATCACGTCGCGCCGAAAGGCGAGTTGCGGCTGATCGCAAAGCCCGAGGGCCGGCCCAACGGCGTGGCGTTCTCCCCCAACGGACACGTGCTTTACATCACCAACTCCGATGAGCACAATGTGCGCGCGTACGATGTAGACCACAACGGAGACGTCTCCAACGAGCGCGTGCTGATTTCCGGCGTGGAGGGAGTGCCGGATGGCGCCCGCGTGGATGAGAAGGGAAATCTCTACGTGACGGGCACCCGCGTCTGGATTTACGACACGCAGGGAAAATTGATCGGGAACCTCGATTTGCCCGAGACGCCTTCCAACTGTGCGTTTGGAGACAGCGACCTCCGCACGCTCTATATCACAGCCCGTACTGGTTTGTACCGCTCACGGCGCGAAGTGAAAGGAGCGTTGCAGTATTAAGCGTGCCACCCGAGGCAGGCGCCGTTATCCTGCGCGCCCCATTCTGGGCGTGGGCGCCATCATCCTGAAACGCAATCGTGTGCTGCTGGTGGAGCGCGCGAGGGCTCCGTTGCAAGGTTACTGGTCGCTGCCAGGCGGAGTTTTAGAGACCGGTGAGCGCCTGGAAGAAGGGGTGTGTCGCGAAGTGCTGGAAGAGACGGGGCTCGTCGTGAAGCCTCTGCGGGTGGTCGAAATTTTCCAACGCATCATGCGCGACGCGAGAGGCCGGGTGGAATACCATTACGTGCTGGTCGACTACTTGTGCCGCGTCGCGGGAGGTGTGCTGCAAGCGCGGGATGACGTGAGCCGCGCGGAATGGGTGTCGCGGTCTGGGCTTTCCCAATACAAGATTACCGAGGGCACGCTGCCGGTGATTGAAAAAGCGTTCCGCGAGGGATGACAATGCGGACCACCAGCGCTGGCGTTCTGGAATTCGAATCCCTTCGTGATCTCGTGGGGCGCTACATCTCAAGCCCGCTCGGGCGTCGGGAACTAGCGAAGGTTCAACCCCACACGGATCGCGACCGGCTAGACGAGGAACTCGGTGAGGCAGAGGAAGCTACAGATTACTTGAGGGCGGCGTCGAAGCCCCAACCGGCCGCACGCGGATCGGCCATCCGCATCAATTTCAGCTCCATTCCGGATTTAGCGGCGGCAGTCCACAAACTGCGCATCGAGGGTGCGGCTCTAGAGCCGAAAGAAATTTCCGACGTGCTCGGGTTTCTCGATCGCGCGGCGGATGCGAGGTCGATCCTCAATAGTGTCGCCGAGCGCTTTCCGCGTCTCGGCCGGCGCGCACAGGCCATCGGAGAATTCCGCTCGCTTCTGAACGAACTCGCGGGCAAGATCGAGCCCGACGGCACGATCCCCGACCATGCCAGTGTGGCCCTGGGCCGCCTGCGCCGCGATATCGAGAAGCAAAAAAAGTCAATCCAAGACTCGCTCGAGCGCTTTCTGCGGGCTCATCACGAAGAAGGCGTGTTGCAGGAAGAGTTCGTGGCGATTCGCAACGAGCGCTTCGTCGTGCCGGTGATTGCCGGTCAAAGACGCAAGATCGATGGCGTCATCCATGGCGCCAGCTCCAGTGGTCACACTCTATTTGTCGAACCACTCGAAACCATCGACTTGAACAATGAACTGGTGCGCCTGATGGAAGAGGAGATGCGGGAGGTGCACCGCATTCTGCGGGAACTTACGGAGCGATTGCGCGGGTATGCGGAATCCATTCTCTGCACCTTAAACACCATGGGCGAGCTCGAACTGGTATTCGCAAAGGCACGCTTCGCTACTGAGTTCGATTGCGTGCGTCCGCGATTCAGTCCCGGGAATGCGCGCCGTTTGGCGCTGAAGGACGCGCGGCATCCGCTGTTGGAGGATGTTCTGCGACGCCAGCAAAAACGGACCGTACCCATCAGCCTGCAACTGGACGCTGCGTGCCGGACACTGCTGATCAGCGGTCCGAACACAGGCGGCAAGACGGTGGCTCTGAAAACGACGGGCCTTTTGGCACTAATGGCGCAGGCGGGATTGCCGGTGCCCTGCACGGAAGCGGAGTTTCCGATCTTCGAGCAGGTGCTGGCGGATATCGGCGACTATCAATCCATCGAGCAGAGCCTCAGCACATTTTCGGCGCACATCTCGCACATCCGCGAAATGATTCTCGATGTCACGCCGGACTCGCTGGTTCTGCTGGATGAAATCGGTTCCGCGACTGACCCGGAAGAAGGCGGCGCACTAGGCGTGGCAGTGGTGGATCATTTTCGCTCGTCCGGCGCTTTTACGCTGGCGTCCACACACCTGGTGGCGCTCAAAATCTACGGCGCGAACACCGAAGGCGTTCTCAACGCCTCGATGGGCTTCGATGAAGACACGCTGGAGCCGACGTACAAGCTGCATGTGGGGCTCCCCGGCAAATCGGCTGGCCTCGACATCGCGGCGCGCCTGGGAATGCCGGAATCCATCATGCGGCGCGCGCGCGATTCCATGAGTGACCGGGAACGCGACATAGCGCGGTTTCTGAGCGAGCTGCACCGGCGCGTTGAAGAAGCCACGGCGCGCGAGAAACGCCTCGCCGAAATGCAGGCGGAAGTGGCCGCACGCGAAAAGGAGCTGGCGCGCGAATGGGAGAAGCGCGAATCGGCCAAGCTCAAGGAACTGGAACGGCGGTGCGAATTGGTGCTGGCAAAATTCGAGTCCACGGCGCAGGAGACAATTGAGCGACTTACCCAAACCGCTGAGCGGAAGAAAGCGGCTGATGTGGCGCAGCGCACCGTGGCCAAGGCCAAGCGCGAGTTGCGCGAGGAGTTCGAGACCACGGTGCTCGCCACGCAAGATGATGCCCGTCAAGGCGAACTGGGACGGCGGCCCAAAATCGAGGAAGGCGCGCGCGTGCGTTTGCAAGGGGTTCGCGAGCCGGCCCGCGTGCGGCGGGTGCTCGGCCAGGACCGCATCGAGGTTGAAGCCGGCTTCATGAAAATGCAAGTCTCGGTGGACGATGTGATCGAGGTACTGCCACCCGCCGACGTGGGCGCCAAGCTACCGAAGAATATTAGCTTCCGCCCCGCGCCGCAGTTGAATCCTTTGGTGCAGGAGATCAACGTAATCGGTGAGCACGCCGAAGAGGCCTCCGAGCGTGTGGAGAAATTCCTGGACAGCGCTGTCATGGCCACCGCAAGCCGCGTGCGCATCGTGCATGGTCACGGCATGGGCGTTCTGCGCAAAGCCATCTGGAAGCTGCTGGCTTCGAGCCCGCACGTCGAGAAATATTACGCAGCCGCGCAGCACGAAGGCGGAGCCGGCGCCACCATCGTCGAGTTAAAGGGCTGAGAGCACCTCTCTGGCGTGGCCTTCGGGCTTGACGCCGGTGAAGATTTTTTCGATCTTGCCGTCCTCACCGATAACGAACGTCGTGCGCGCCACGCCGATCACCTTCTTGCCGTACATGTTCTTCTCTTTGAGGACGCCGTAAGTGTCGGCAACCTTCTTATCGACGTCGCACAGCAGCGTAAATGGCAGGCCATGCTTTTCCTTGAAACGCGCCTGTGCGCGCGGCGTGTCCGGTGAGATGCCCAGCACTACGGCGTCCTTCTTGTTGAATTGCTTTATGGCGTCACGAAACTCGTGAGCTTCCGTGGTTCAGCCTGGCGTGTCGGCCCGTGGAAAAAAATAGAGGACAACCTTCTGACACTTGAGCTTGGAGAGCTGAAAGGGCTCATCGGTGTCGGTCTGGAGCTTGATTTCGGGAGCTTTGTCGCCTTCTTTGAGCATGAAGGTAGATTTTACCCCAACTTCTTCCGCAGCAATTCATTCACGACCGCCGGGTTCGCCTGGCCGCGCGAGGCCTTCATGACCTGCCCAACAAAGAATCCAATGACAGTTGACTTCCCGCCGCGATACTGCTCGAGCTGCTTTGGATTGGCCGCGATCACCTCATTCACGATCTTCTCAAGCGCACCGGTGTCACTGATCTGCTTCAGCCCTTCCCGTTCGATGATAACCGTCGGCGCGTCGCCCCTCGCGGCCATTTTCGCGAAGACTTCCTTCGCGAGTTTGCCGCTGATCTCGCCCTTCCCTTTCAGCGCGAGCATTTCCCCGAGATTCTGAGCGCTGACCGGCGACTCGGCAATCTGTTTGCCCTGCGCCTTCAGAGCTGCGGCCAGATCGCCCATCACCCAATTGGCCGCTTCCTTCGGATCTCCTGAGATCTTTGCGGTTTCCTCAAAGAACTCGCTGACCGCGCGATCGGCAGTAAGCCAATTAGCGTCGTACTCCGACAGCTTGTACTCGGTGATGAAGCGTTCACGCTTCTGGGCGGGCAATTCCGGCATCGCTGCCCGCACGCGCTCGCGCCACGCATCGCTGATGCGGAGGGGCACCAGGTCCGGCTCCGGAAAATACCGGTAATCATGCGCTGACTCCTTGCTGCGCATTCCAATGGTCTCGCCGGTGCTCGCATCGTACAGGCGAGTTTCCTGCACGATCCGGCCTCCAGCCTCTATCACGGCAACCTGCCGCGCGATTTCATAATCCAAAGCCATTTTCAGAAACCGGAACGAATTCAGGTTCTTGACTTCGGCCTTGGTTCCGAACCTCTCCGCACCCTTGAGGCGCACCGAGACGTTGGCATCACACCGAAGCTGGCCCTTTTCCATGTCGCAGGCCGAAACTTCCACGAACTGCATCGTCTGCTTCAGCTCGGTGAGAAATGCGTAGGCTTCGTCGGAGCTGCGCATGTCCGGCTCGGTTACGATCTCGATGAGCGGCGTCCCGCAGCGGTTCAGATCGACATAGGAATAACGATCGGAATCGCGAAACCCTTCGTGAATGCTCTTGCCTGCATCGTCCTCCATGTGAACGCGCGTAATGCCGACGCGTTTGTGCGCGCCATCGAGAGCGACATCCACCCAGCCGTGCCCGGCGATGGGCTCATCGTACTGTGAGATCTGATAGCCCTTGGGCAGGTCCGGATAAAAGTAGTTCTTCCGCGCAAAGCGGGATACCGGCCGAATGCTGCAGTTGAGCGCCATAGCCGCGCGCATCGCCATCTCCACGGCCTCGCGGCTCAGCACAGGCAACGCGCCGGGCAACCCGAGGCAGACGGGACAGACGTTTGTATTCGGTGGCGCGCCAAAACTAGTGGGGCAACTGCAAAAAATCTTCGTGGCCGTGGCCAATTGCACGTGCACTTCCAGGCCGATCACCGGCTCGTATTTGGAAATCACTTCTGGCGGAGCGAGTTCCGCGACGGGAGCAGGCATTGCAACTATTATAGGAGAGCGGAGCAGCCGAGGTCGGGGATGTATACTGGAGATTCAAGCCTTGAAACGCGCCTCATCTAGCGTCTCGCCAAAACAGATATGAGTTCTGTCGCTCTCGATACCCACTTGCACAAAGCCATCCGTTTTTATCAGGCATCCATCGGGAAAAAAGCTGTCATGGCCATCACCGCGGTGGTCTTGTTCGGCTACGTGATCGGGCATCTGGCGGGCAATATGCAGGTTTATCTGGGCGCGCAGCAGATGGACCGCTACGCCGCCTTCCTGCATTCGATGCCGGTGCTGCTGTGGGGAGTGCGAGCGCTGCTGCTGGTTTGCGTCGTCCTGCACATTACGGCGTCGATTCAGCTCACAATTCTCAAGCAGCTAGCGCGGCCCATTGGGTATGCAAAGAAGGATGCGATTGGGTCAAACCTAGCATCGCGCTCGATGATCTGGAGCGGCGCCATGATTGCCGCGTTCGTCATCTACCACCTTTTGGATCTGACGGCAGGCGTAGCCAACACCGTGCAATACCAGGAGCTGCACGCATACGAAAACCTGGTGTACAGCTTCCAGCGCGTCCCGGTATCGGCTTTCTACATCATTGCGATGGTGTTGCTGGGCATGCATCTCTACCACGGAATCTGGAGCATGTTTCAAACGCTGGGGTTCAGCCACCCGCGCTATACGCCGCTCATAAAGCGTGCGTCGGCGGTCGTGGCCGTTCTCATCACGGCGGGATTTATCTCCATTCCCATCGCAGTCATGACGGGTGTGGTGGGTGAAAATCTCTGATGGAACTCGATTCGAAGATTCCTTCCGGGCCGATCGAACAACAATGGGACCGCGCTAAGTTTGAGATGAAGCTGGTCAACCCGGCGAACAAGCGGAAGTACAACATTATTGTCGTGGGTTCCGGCCTGGCTGGAGGCTCGGCGGCGGCTACGCTAGGGGAACTCGGCTACAACGTTCAGTGCTTCTGCTTTCAAGACAGCCCACGGCGCGCGCACTCCATCGCTGCGCAAGGCGGCATCAACGCGGCGAAGAACTATCAGAACGATGGCGACAGCATCTATCGCCTGTTCTACGACACCGTGAAGGGCGGGGATTTCCGGTCGCGCGAGGCGAACGTTTACCGCCTGGCGCAGATCAGCGTCAACATCATCGATCAATGCGTGGCGCAGGGCGTCCCGTTCGCGCGCGAGTACGGTGGCACTCTGGCCAATCGTTCCTTCGGGGGCGCGCAAGTGTCGCGCACGTTTTACGCGCGCGGACAGACCGGCCAACAGTTGCTGCTGGGCGCTTACCAGGCGCTCGAGCGCCAGGTGGCGGCAGGAACAGTGAAGATGTTCCCGCGCAGCGAAATGCTGAGCCTGGTCGTGGTGAATGGCAAGGCGCGCGGCATCGTCACGCGCGATCTGATCACCGGGAAAATCGAATCGTACGCCGCAGACGCAGTCGTGCTCGCCACCGGTGGATACGGCAACGTCTTCTATCTCTCCACAAACGCTCGCGGTTCCAACTGCACGGCCATCTGGCGCGCCTACAAACATGGCGCGGCGTTCGCCAATCCGTGCTTCACGCAAATTCACCCCACCTGCATCCCGGTGTCAGGCGAATATCAATCGAAGCTTACACTGATGAGCGAATCGCTGCGGAATGACGGCCGCATCTGGGTGCCGCTCAAGCCGGGCGACAAACGATCACCGGACCAGATCCCTGAATCCGAGCGCGACTACTATCTGGAGCGGCGCTACCCGAGCTTCGGCAATCTAGTACCGCGTGACGTGGCATCGCGCAATGCGAAAGCGGTTTGCGATGAAGGACGCGGTGTAGGCGAGACTGGCCTGGGTGTTTACTTGGATTTCTCGGAGGCCATGAAGCGCCTGGGCGTGGATAGTATCCGAGAACGCTACGGCAACTTGTTCGACATGTACGAGCGCATCACCGGCGAGGACCCGTACAAGGTTCCCATGCGTATCTACCCGGCCATCCACTACGCCATGGGAGGGCTCTGGGTCGACTACCAACTGATGAGCAGTATTCCGGGCCTGTTCGTGATCGGTGAAGCCAACTTTTCCGACCACGGCGCGAATCGCCTGGGTGCAAGCGCCCTCATGCAAGGCCTGGCCGACGGCTACTTCATCCTGCCGTACACTGTCGGCAATTATCTGGCAAGCAACAAATTCGATAAAGTCGAACCCGACTACGCCGAGTTCAAGCGCGAAGAATCCGAAGTTGCGGCAATGACGAACCGCCTTCTTTCCATCAAGGGCAAGCGCACCGTCACTTCATTTCATCGCGAACTCGGAAAACTGATGTGGGAGCACTGCGGTATGTCCCGCAACGCTCAAGGCCTCGACTTCGCTACAGGCAAAATCCGCGAGCTGCACGACGAGTACTGGCGCAACGTGGATGTGCTCGGCGGCGCGGAAGAATTCAATCAAGCGCTCGAGCACGCCGGCCGCGTGGCCGATTTCTTCGAGCTCGCCGAGCTGATCTGTCTCGATGCGAGTCATCGCGCCGAATCCTGCGGCGGGCACTTCCGCGAGGAATATCAAACACCGGACGGTGAAGCGCTGCGCGACGACGAGCACTATTCCTACGTGGCGGCTTGGGAATTTCAGGGTATTGGGCAAGCGCCCGCGCTGCACAAAGAACCTTTGGAGTTCGAGTACGTGCATCCCTCGCAACGGAGTTACAAATAGCGATGCGTCTCACGCTTCACATCTGGCGTCAGAAGAGCGCGAACGAGCCGGGCCGCATGGTCCAATACGAAGCCCGGAATGTGAACCCGGACATGTCGTTTCTCGAAATGCTCGACGTACTGAACGAAGAGCTGACACTCAATGGTGACGATCCCATCGCTTTCGACAGCGACTGCCGAGAGGGCATTTGCGGTATGTGCGGCTTCATGATCAATGGCGTCGCACACGGCCCGCGGCGCGGTACTACGGTATGCCAGCTTCACATGCGCAAGTTTCGGGATGGTGATGTGCTGCATCTGGAGCCGTGGCGAGCGCGTGCGTTTCCAGTGATCAAGGATCTGGCCGTTGACCGGAGCGCGTTCGACCGCATCATTGCCGCGGGTGGTTTCGTCTCGGTACCGGCGGGCAGCGCGCCCGATGGCAATGCCATCCTGGTTCCCAAGCAGAAAGCCGATATTTCGATGGACGCAGCCGCCTGCATCGGCTGCGGCGCGTGCGTCGCCGCTTGCCCGAACGCATCGGCCTCGCTGTTCACCGGCGCGAAGATCACGCACCTCGGCGTGCTGCCGCAAGGCCAGCCCGAGCGTTACGAACGCGCGCTGCGCATGGTAGCGCAGGCCGCGGCGGAGACTTTCGGAAGTTGCACCAACATTGGCGAGTGCGAGGCCGTCTGTCCCAAGGAGATCAAGTTGGAAGTGATCGCGCGCATGAACCACGATTTCCTCAAGGTGAGTTGGACCAGCCGCGGCGCTTCCGTTTCGCGCGGCGGCGATTAAAGGACACACATGGATTACACCTACGAAGACATCGCCAAAATGATAGATCACTCGCTGCTGAACCCGACGCTCACTGCCAGTGATCTCGACCAAGGCATCCAGCTCGCCCTGGCCTACGACTGCGCGAGCGTTTGCATTCTGCCGTATTACCTAAAGCGCTGCGCCGATCGGTTGCACGGCAGCACGGTGAAAGCCAGCACCACTATCGGTTTCCCCCACGGCGGTCACACCACCGCGGTCAAGCTCGCCGAGGCCCGTCAGGCTCTGGCGGATGGCGGCGAAGAGCTCGATATGGTCGTAAACATCAGCAAAGTGTTGAGTGGCGATTGGAGCTACGTTCGCGATGATATCCACGCCGTCATCGATACGGCGCACGAAGCCGGTGAGAAGGTCAAAGTCATCCTCGAAAATTGCTACTTGAATGATGCGCAGAAGATTCGCCTGTGCGAGACCTGCGGTGAGCTAGGCGCGGATTGGGTCAAGACATCCACGGGCTACGGTACCGGCGGCGCCACGCTGGAGGATCTGCAATTGATGCGCAAACATTCGCCGCCGCGCGTGCAGGTGAAAGCGGCCGGCGGCGTCCGCGATCTCCAGATGCTTCTGCGCGTAAGGGAGATTGGCGTTACGCGCGTCGGAGCTTCGCGCACCGCGCCGATGCTGGATGAGTGCCGCCGCCGGCTGGGACTCGACACGATCCAAGCCGCCGTTAGCGCGAATCCCGCCGGATACTGACGCGTCCGCGCGCTGTGCCATACTAATCCGGATGATGAAATTAGGTTTTGTCACCGCCATCTTGCCGGAGTTGTCACTTGAGGAAGTCGCCGCATTCGCGAAAGGAAATGGTTACGAATGCGTAGAGGTGATGTGCTGGCCGAAAGGCAAAGCTGAGCGCCGCTATGCCGGCGTCACCCACATTGATGTAACCGGGTTCACCAAGGACAATGCAGCGCGCGTGCGCGATCAGATGGGCAGCACAGGAGTGGCCATCAGCGGCCTCGGATACTATCCCAACCCGCTGGCTCCGGATCCTGCCGAGGCGCGCGTGTATGTCGAACACCTTCGCCAAGTCATCCAGGCAGCGAAACTGTTGGGGCTGAGCGTCGTCAACACCTTCGTCGGGCGCGACTGGACCAAATCCGTCGACGAAAACTGGCCGCGCTTTCTCGATACCTGGCGGCCGCTCATCAAATTCGCCGAGGATCACGGCATCAACATCGGCATTGAGAACTGCCCCATGGCCTTCACCAAGGACGAGTGGCCCGGTGGCAAGAATCTCGCCACCTCGCCCAAGATCTGGCGGCGCATGTTTGAAGACATTCCCAGCCGGAGTTTCGGTCTGAACTTCGATCCCTCGCATTTCATTTGGCAGCGCATGAATTACTTGAAGCCTCTGCGCGAATTTTGCAGCCGCCTGTTTCACGTGCACGCCAAAGACGTGCGTCTCGATCAAGACCGTCTGAACGACGTGGGTATCATGGCGCATCCCAACGATTTCCATACGCCGAAAATTCCCGGCCTGGGCGACGTCAACTGGAGCCGGTTCTTCTCGGTGCTGACTGACACCGGCTACGATGGCGCGGTTTGCGTGGAAGTTGAGGACCGCGCCTTCGAAGGCTCGCTCGAAAAACGCAAAGCCTCACTCATCCAAAGCGCGCGCTACTTGAGACAGTACATTCCATAACCATGTCTAACTACAAACAAATTGAGGAACAATTTACAAAGCCACTGAACTTACATCGTCGTCCCGTGGCCGTTGCCTTTCGCCAGGATCCGCCCGCCGGAGTAGAGAAGTTCACAGGCACGCAACCCTCCGGATGCAGTTTCTGGCGCATCGCCGCCGAAGGCCGTACCTTCTACACTGTTCCCAGCGATCATTACAATTGTCCGGTCGGCAGTTACACGCACAACATCGCGCTGCCACGCGAACGCGCTCCGGAGCTCGAACAGATGCTGGGTCTGATGGCCGGCGCCGGATACCTCAAGATGGAAGACATTCCCGGCGTCTTCCGGCTCCCGCAATCACCGCCGGTAATCGTTTATGCGCCGCTCGGCGACTCGCCCTTCGAACCTCATGTTGTACTGTTCTCCGGCCGCCCGGCCTCCGTGATGCTGCTCGAGGAAGCCGCCATGCGTGCCGGTGTCGCAGCGCAGTTGCCCATGTTCGGACGTCCCACCTGCATGGCCATACCCGCGGCGCTTTCACAGGGAACGGTGGCCAGCTCCGGATGTATCGGAAACCGCATTTACACCGGCCTGGGCGAAGACGAGCTCTATGTCGTAGTGCCCGGCAGAGATCTGGAACGCCTCGCAAGTGAAATTGCCACCATCACCGAGGCCAATGCGCAACTCGCCCAATATCATCAGCAACGCCGCCAGTCGCTGACTCTCTGAACGCTCACATCCGCGCTTTTGTGGTCGATAAGGAATCTGAGGAGACTACTGTCTCCCGGGAACCAACATGCGAATCCGCGGAATCCTCACCTTAGTTATTACCACGCTCTCTCTCGTTTACGCGCAACTGACCCAAACCTTCAACGATCCCCAGGGCCGCTTCACGTTGCAACTGCCGGCGGGCTGGCGGGCCGTCACTCTCAATCCGGATTGCATCCAGATCTCCAACGGTGGCGCTTATCTAACGGTGATTGTCTCGGGCGGAGATCCCGGCCTGGCGATGGACGCCGTTGCTCACCAGTTCGGCAGGCAGTGGCACGGGTTCGAACAGATCAGCAGCAGCGAGGTTCTTCTCGCGGGCCGGCCGGCGAAATCGATGACGTACGCGGGCATCAATCCTCAAGGCGCCGCAGCCAGCCTCAGCCTGATCGGGATGAACGACAGCAGCCGCACGTATCTCATCATGACGTCCACCACGAAGGTGGAATTTGCGCACGCGAGCCGCACGTTGGATCAAATTGAACAGAGTTTCCACATCAACGGAAGCGCCGTGGCGCCAGCGCAGCCTGTGGCGCCGGTTGCGTCACCTGCGCCTCCGAGCCGGCTACCCGCCACCCAGGTGGAACGCGCGAAGGCGCAACCGGCCGCAATTGCGCCGCACGCGCCGAATGCCAACTACTACCGCATGAAAAAGGTCGCCATCGTGGACGAACACGGTTTCGAGCGGCCCATGCAAGCGCTGACTCTGCTCGTCCCAGTGGACTGGCAGTTTCAAGGAAGCGTGGAATACAACGCGAACACCGCGCTCCGGGCGGAAATCGTGCGACCTCATGGCGCCGATGAGCGCGGTTCAGTATCTCGAACGTTATGTCGTGCCCGGTGTGCGTCGCGGCGCAAGCGTGGTCGGCGTGGAGCCTATGCCGGAAATGGCGCAACAGTTACAGCAACAAGCGCGTGAGGAGGAAGCCACAGCGGCGCGTCAGGGAATCCGCGGGCAGATCCGCGCCGATGTTTCGCGGGTGCGCCTCACTTACAACGCGGGCGGCCAGGAAGTGGAGGAATGGCTAGCGGCGGAGACCGTGGTTACCGGAATGATGGGGCCGTCCTTCAACATACGCACGGGCCGCACGGGCCAGGCGATGTATTACGATTGCGGCGGATATCTCGTGACAGCGATGCGCGCGCCACAAGGCCAACTGCAAGCCATGGAGAAGTTTTTCCTGATGATGCTCTCGACCATCCGGCTGGATCCTGCGTGGGAGAGCCGCGTCACGAATGTCATTGCGCAGATGAATGCGGACGATTCGCGAGCGGCGATGCAGCGCTCGGCCATCGCAACGCAATACGGCCAGGATACGTCGCGCATGATCAGTGAGGGGTATCAATCGCGCAGTAAGATGCAGGACAGCGCGTTCCATAAGTGGGATCAAGCAATCCGCGGCGTGCAGACCTTTCGCAATCCGAACACAGGCGACACCGTAGAGCTGAGCAACGAGTACGGGCATGCCTGGGCTGGCGGGGGGAACCAGTACATCCTGAGCGACCATGAAGGTTTCAATCCCAACGTGACAGTGGGAGGAAACTGGACTCGCCTGGAGGCTGTGAACCCGTAGCCCGCCAACAGCGCCATCCACATCTCATCACGAAGACAAACCGGTGGTAACGTTTAGGAGAGCCGGAGAGTTCTCCATGCGAATCGCCACCGATGAAATCGCCGGGGACGCGCCCGTGCGCTCGCCGGAAAAAAGCGGCGCCACAAGAGTGAAGTCTTTGGATGCCCTGCGCGGCTTCGACATGTTCTGGATCATCGGTGGCGGCGAGGTTGTGAAGGGGCTCGCCAAGGCTTTGGACACACCGATTCTGAACGCCTTTGTCCCGCAATTGGAACATGTCCGGTGGCAGGGCTTGCACTGCTGGGACCTCATCTGGCCACTCTTCATGTTCATTGTGGGAGCCGCGATCCCGTTTTCGATTGAGCGGCGCAGAGCCGCCGGAGCGACCAGCCGCAGCCTGTTTTTGCACGCGCTCTGGCGTTCCGTGGTCCTCTTTTCCATCGGCACGGTCACCCAAGGAAATCTGCTGGCGTGGGATCTCTCCGTCTTCCGTCCATGTTACAGTGTGCTGCACGGCATCGCGGCCGGGTATCTGATTGCCGTGATCGTGGTGCTGACGGTGCGCCCGCGTGGCCGTGTGATCGTGCTCGGTGGATTTCTGCTCGCTTATTGGGCGCTGCTGATTTTGATTCCTGTTCCCGGCGTGGGTCGCGGCGTCTTAACGCCAACTGGCAACCTGGCCACTTTTGTGGACCAGGCGTTGCTCGGCCGTTTCCATTACGGAGAGAACACGTGGTTCCTCAGCTACCTGGGATTTGCATCCTCCGTTCTGTTAGGTGTCTTCGCCGGAGAACTCCTCGCCTCCGCCAGACCCACCAGGACTAAAATACTGCTGCTGGTCGTTGCGGGCATGGCATGCATCGCCCAAGGAATGCTCTGGAGCATCGAGTTTCCAATCATCAAGTTGTTGTGGACGAGTTCGTTCGTGCTGGTCTCGGGCGGAATCAGCTTCCTCATTCTGGCGCTTTTTTACTGGATCATTGATGTGCTGGGCTATGAGCGGTGGGCGTTCTTCTTTATCGTGATCGGAATGAACTCGCTCGCAGTCTATGTAGCCAAGATACTGTTCGACTTCCGCCTGATCGCGGATATCTTCGTCGGCAAGTTGCTGCCGCGACTCGGTCGCTGGGACGACTTCGCGGAAGCGGTGGTTACGCTTGCCGTGATTTGGTCCCTCTTGTTCTGGATGTACCGCAAGAAGTCATTTATCAGGCTGTAAGTACCCGAGTTACTACGCCAGTAGCTTCCGCACGACTTCTCCCTCCACATCCGTCAGGCGGAAATCGCGGCCCTGGAAGCGGTAAGTCAGGCGCTTGTGATCCAGCCCCATTAAGTGAAGCGCGGTAGCGTGCAAGTCGTGGACGGAAATCGGATCTTCCGCAATGTTGTAGCCGACGTCGTCTGTCTTGCCGATCGTCACGCCTGGCTTGATACCGCCTCCGGCCAGCCACATGGTGAACGCACGGGCGTGATGATCGCGGCCCAGGAATTTTGACCCACTGCGCGCTTCATTCATGGGCGTCCGTCCGAATTCCCCGCCCCAGATGACCATGGTCGAGTCAAGCAGGCCGCGTTGCTTCAGGTCGGTCACGAGGGCGGCGGAGGCGCGGTCCGTATCACGGCAGAGGCGCGCCAGCTTGTTTACGATGTCCTCGTTGTTGCTGGCGCCGTGCGTGTCCCAGCCACGATGGAAGAGTTGCACAAAGCGCACGCCGCGCTCCACCAACCGTCGCGCCAGCAGGCAATTGTTGGCGAACGAGGCCTTGCCTGGTGTCGTGCCGTACATTTCGTGAATGTTGGCGGGCTCTTTCGAAATGTCGGCCAACTCCGGGACGCTGGTCTGCATTTTGAAGGACATCTCGTATGCGCCGATGCGGGAAGCGATTTCGGGATCGCCCACGTCCGTCTGATGCGCCGTGTTCAAAAAGCGAAGCGCATCGAGCGAGCGGCGGCGAGTCTCAGAAGTCACACCGTCAGGATTGGACAAAAACAGCACGGGATCTCCCGAGCGCCGGAATTCAACGCCCTGGTAATCCGAAGGCAGAAAACCACTGCCCCAGCAGGAGCGTCCCCCATCCGGCTGACTCTCGCCAGAGAGCATCACCACGAAACCTGGCAGGTCGGCACTTTCGCTGCCGATACCATATGTCACCCAAGCCCCCATGCTCGGCCGTCCCGCGATTTGATGGCCGGTGTTCATGAAAATCTGCGCCGGCGCGTGATTAAACTGTGTGGTGTGCAGCGATCTCACAATGGCAACATCATCCGCGATCTTGGCGAGATGCGGCAGCAGGACAGAAAGCTGAGCACCAGAGTGACCGTATCGCGCGAACGGATGCGGCGAACCGAGCAGCTTCGGAACGCCCTTGATAAACGCAAACCGCTCGCCCTTGATAAGATCCTCCGGGCAGGGCTGGCCGTCGAATTTCGTGAGTGCGGCTTTGTAGTCGAACAGATCGAGCTGCGAAGGGCCGCCCGCCATGAACAGAAAAATCACGTTTTTGCACTTCGCCGGAAAGTGCGGCTTCTTCGGCGTCATCGCGGTGTCAGCGAACAATCTGGGAGTCAAGAGCGAAGTGAGCGCGGCCGCGCCAATACCGAATCCCGCCTGGCCGAAGAAATGGCGCCGCGTAGTCTCGAGTAATCTCCTTTGCTCGTCCGTCATGGATTTGTCACTCTTTCGTAATCGTCTCGTCCAGGTTCAGCAGGACGTTCGCCACCATGGTCCACGAAGCGGTTTCCGGGGCGCCGCCGACTTTCTTAGCTTCGTCCATGTTGGCGGTGAACCGCGCCTGCTCATCAGCTTGATATTTCGCGAGGTAATTCAGCTCTTCAGGTTTTGCGTGACGGCCGGTAGCCAGAAGGTAACCGTAATCGATGCGGGAACGCGCGTCGGAGCCGCCCTCCTTCGCCAGGCGCGTGGCCATAGCGTGTGCCGCCTCCCAGAACGCTTCGTCATTCAAGAGATTCAACGCCTGTAGCGGCGTATTCGTCCGCGTGCGACGCACTGTGCACACCTCGCGGCTGGGAGCGTCGAAATTGACTTGCGTCGGATACGGAGCGCTGCGCCTCGCGAATGTGTAAATCCCGCGGCGATATCGATCCTCGCCTTGGCTCACCTGATAAACGTCGTCATTGTACGGCATGTCCCAGATGCCCGGCGGCTGCGGTGGAAACACGCTCGGACCACCGATTTTCCCGCTGAGCAACCCACTCGCAGCGAGCACCGTATCGCGCACCATCTCGGCCTCCATGCGAAAACGCGGCCCGCGGCCGATGAGCCGATTGTAAGGATCTTTCGCGAACAACTCCGGAGTCACGTTCGACGACTGCCGGTACGCAGTCGAGGTCACAATCAGGCGGTCGATCGCCTTCATACTCCAGCCGCGATCCATGAACTCAGTAGCCAGCCAGTCGAGCAGTTCCGGATGCGACGGTTTCTGCCCTTGCGTACCGAAATCTTCACTGGTTTCTACGATTCCGTGACCGAAATACTGTTCCCACATCCGATTCACTGCCACGCGCGCGGTGAGCGGGTCGTCTTTGCTGACAAGCCATCGCGCCAGACCCAGGCGATTCGGCATCTCGCTTTCGCCGAGCGGCGGCAGGACAGCAGGAACGTTGGCATAAACCTTGTCACTTTTTGCGGAGAAGCCGCCGCGAATCCGAATGAAATCGAAGGGCCGATCGAAACCCGGCCGTTCACCCATCACCAAGGTGCTGGTTATTTCCAGTTTGTCCCGTTCTTCACGGGTCTTCTTCAGCTCAGCGCGCGCCGCCTCGAGCGAGGGTGTGACGCTGAGAAAATGATCTCGCAGCTTTTCTTCCTGCTCCTCGCTGCGGCCGGTCTTCCCGAGCAGGGTTCGCAGCGAATGGCTCACGTTCACAATGGTGGCGGGATCACTCACGTCCGTAGCGGATAGCCGGAAACTCCCCACGCTCTGGCAACTGAATTCCGAATCCTGCACGATCGTCAGCCGAACCCGCGGCGCGTGCAATGGTTGTGGCAACACGACAACTAACTGGCGCGGCAGGCGCTTGTCTTCACGCGATGCATCCACCATCCAGACTTGCCCGCGCTTGTTGTCGAGTGACCGGGTGCCCGTGTCGGCTGCGAGTTTCTGCACGGTCACCGGCACCCAACCGGAACCGGCCGGCACTTCCACCTGGATCTGCGTAATGTTGAAATTGCCGTAGGCATCGCGGCCGGGCCCCCCGCGTGGCAGTCTGGCATCGGGCAGCGCTTCCAAGCGAATGCCTGACGCCTCGCCGCCCGGAGGCGCAAACTCGATCATGTAAGCTTCGTTGCGTGGCGACGTGCCGCCAGCGAAGATCCGGCCATCCGATTCGGCGGTGAGCGTCGTTCCAGCCGCGGCCGACAACGTGCTCGGATTAATCACCCGCCATGCCTGCTCGGCATTCAGCACCGCCGTCTCCCACTCCGACTGCTGAGCCTTCAGCTGCGGCGTGAGCGTGGTGGTCTCGTTTAAGAGCGCGCTAATTCGTGCTTCGATCGCTTCACGCTGTTTTTTCTGTTCCGGCGTCGGCATTTCCAGCACCGGCTCGATGTAATAAGTCGAAGTATCTCCCGTGCTGATCTGCTTTTTCTCGCCGTTGTTGAAGAAGGCCATCATCGAATAGAAGTCCTTCTGTGTAAACGGATCGAACTTGTGGTTGTGGCACTGCGCGCATCCCAGCGTGCTGCCGAGCCACACGGTCGCCGTCGTCGCCACGCGATCTACCTGCACTTCGAAGTAAGACTCGTCCTTATCCACGCCGCCTTCTTCATTGAATTGCGTGTTGCGATTGAACCCGGTCGCGATGCGCTGATCTTCGGTGGCGTTGGGCAGCATGTCTCCGGCAATCTGCTCGATGGTGAACTCGTCGAACGGTATATCGCGGTTCAGTGCGTTGATGACCCAATCCCGATACTTCCAGATGCTCCTCCGATCATCTTTTTCGTAGCCGTTGGAATCGGCGTAGCGCGCCAAATCCAGCCACCGGCGTGCCCAGCGTTCTCCGAAATGTGGTGAGGCGAGCAGCCGATCGACCAACCGCTCATAGGCATCGGGCCGTGTGTCCGACAGAAACTCCGTTAGTTCCGCCGGCGTCGGCGGCAGGCCAATTAAATCGAGCGAAACACGACGAGCCAGCGTCTCTTTTGAAGCCTCTGGCGAATAACTCAAGCTTTCCTGCTCCAACCGCGCCAATAGAAAATTGTCGATCGGATTCCGCACCAGCGCCGTGTGCTGCACGGGCGGTGGAGCCGGCTTCGCGGGCTTGACAAACGCCCAATGTTTAGCCGGCGCCTGATCATGACCAGCGACGTTGTCGGGCCATTCCGCACCGGCGTCTATCCAGCGCTTGAGCATTGCGATCTGCTCGGGCATGAGCGGTGTCCCGTTGAACGGCATCCGCGGTTCCCCGCCCCGGCCTTCCACACGTGTAATCAGCCTGCTTTTCTCGCTCGCGCCCGGCGCAATCACGCGCATCGCCACCGACTTCACATCCAGCCGCAGTTGCCCTTTCGGCTGCGCGCCGCTGTGGCAACCGTAGCAGGACGAGCGAAGAATAGGCTCCACGTCACCTGCGTAATCCACGTGGGCCGCCGGCATGGAGTCGATCCACGCCCGAATGAGCGCCACTTGCTCCGCAGGCAATGGCGCACCCGCCGGGGGCATGCGCAGCTTGGCGTCGGTGATCGAAATGCGCTGATAAAGCAAGCTGCGATGGCTGTCGCCGGGTATGAGCGCCGCACCCGAGTTTCCTCCACGCAGCGCGCCATCCAGGCTGTCCAACCGCAAATGCGCCTGCGGCCGGTCAGCACTGTGACATGCCACACATGACGCCGTAAAAATCGGCCGGATTTGAGTTTCGAAGTTTGGCTGATCGGAGGCCGCCAAGTGCATGCCGGCCAATACCAACACGGCCGCGGTTCGGACTACTAGTGCGGAGCCAGTTGTCAACTTAGAAACGAGTCTAGCACCTTACAGCGTTTAGTCCACTCGCAGAGACTTGACCGAGTCGATGCGCGCCGCCCTCCACGCAGGCAAGGCTGTCGCCATGATGGCGACGCCAAAAACGAGTGCGATCACCGCTGCAAATGTCAGCGGATCCGTAGCGCCAACGCCGTAGAGCAGGCTGGCCAGGAATCGCGTCACCGCAAGCGCGGCAAGAATGCCCGCGCCCATACCATAAAGAGCGACGCGCAAACCCTGCAGCAAGACCATGGAAACAATGCGCCGCCGCGTAGCGCCAATCGCCACGCGCACGCCGATCTCAAACGTCCTCTGTGTGACCCAGTACGACACTAGCCCGTAGATGCCGATCGCCGCCAATAGAATCGCAGCCCCCGCAAAGCTGAGGAACACGCGAATGGTAGACCGAAAGTCGGCAATCGATGCAGAAACGACCTCCTCCAACGGCTGCACCTGGCCCACGGGCGCATTCGGATCCTGCTCTTCCGCCAGACCGCGCAGCGCACGCCTCAGGTTTGCGGAACCATCCCGCGCTTTCACGAGCAGCGTCATCGCCGCGATGATCTGCCCATCCGGCTCCACGGATTGAGCATAGGGCATGTACATGGCGCCCGGAACCCCTTGGGGAAGGTATTTACTGAGGCTGTACTGGCGTACGTCACCTACCACGCCGACGATCGTTCTCCATTGCCTTTCACCGGTGGTTTTAATGTGCTTGCCAATTGGATTTTCGCCGGGCCAGAAGTATTTCGCGGTTGACGCGGTGATCAACAGCACACCCGCCGCACTTGCGCTATCCCCTTCCGTGAATTCTCTGCCGGCTAGCAGCGGGACCTTAAGCAGGCGGATATAGGCCGGGCTGACGGCGCTTAGCCAAAGAAGCGGAGCGGGATGGTCAACCGTCTTGGGATGTCCTTCCACGTCCACCGCCAAGGTGCTGGTTCTGCCATCTAACGGAACAGCGTTGGCGATCTCAGCACCCTCGACGCCTGTGAGGCCGCGCGCGCTATTCAGGATGCGATCGTAGAGAGCGACACAAGCCGGCCTCTCTTTGCACACAGATTGGTTCGGGCTGATACGCACGGTGAGAATATTCTCCGGCTGAAAGCCCGGATCGCCTTCAGACAGCGAATACAAGCTTCCCGTCAGCAGCCCGGCGCTCACCACCAGCACGACAGTCAACGCCACTTCGGCGCCGATCAGCCAACTTCGAAGCTGCGTCCAGATAATCGCGGTAGACCGCTGGCTGCCGGTTCGAATGGATTGCGCAAGATCGATCTGCGACGCACTCAAAGCCGGAGCGATCCCGAACGCGAATCCAGTAAACAGCACGAGCAACGCCACGGCGCCGCCAACCTGCCAGTCGATAGCCGCTTGTGCCAAGCCTGGCGTCGCCGGCGGCAGGACCGACTTGAAAATGGAGAGCGCGCTCATGCCCAGGAGAATCCCCAAGCCGCCGCCCACCGACGCCAGCAAAACACTCTCGGTCAGCAACTGTCGCACTACTCGCAAGCGGCCTGCTCCCAGGGCGATGCGCAAAGCAATCTCCCTGCGCCGCGTAGTGGCACGAGACAATAGCAGGCTCGCCACATTCACGCACGCAATCAGCAGCACAATGCCCACTGAAGAGAGCAGGATGATCAATTTTCCGCGAACATCGCCGACTAAATCTATTTGCAACGGAATGGCCGCGGCCTCTGCGTTCCAATCGCGCGCCATGGGATAAGGGAACGTCGATCGGAACTGCGTCACCAGCGTCCGGATTTCTGCCTGCGCCTGTTGAAGGGTCGCTCCGGAGCGAAGCCGACCCACCAACGGCACGAATTCAGTCCCCCAGTACTCCAAAAAGTTTGATGAGTCCAGCCGCAGCGGTATCCATGCCTCTACTCTCGCCGACGGAAAGCTGAACTCCGCAGGCATGATGCCGACAATCTCGCGATTTATGCCGTTCAAACTGATCACGCGGCCGAGAATCGCAGTATCCGCGCCGAACTTGTTCTTCCAGAGAGCATCGCTGATAATCACCACGCTGTCACGGCGCGGTGCATCCTCCTCCGGCTCAAACGCTCGTCCGCGGGCCACCGGCGCCCCCAAGACCGAAAACAAATTCGCCGAAGCCGCACTCCCGAATATCCGGATCGCTTCTCCCTGCCCCGTCAGGTTGTAGTCCGAGCCCACGCTCGCCGCGGCAACATCCATCGTGCGGCACTGTTGCTGAAACACGGGAACAGCCGCACGGGGATAGATGCCGGTGACACGCACCAACCGGTCGGGCTGGAGATAGGGCAACGGCCGCACCAACAATTTGTCAACCAGGCTGAACATGGCCGCGTTCCCGCCGATGCCGATCGCCAGTGACAGTACCGCGATAGCAGTGAACCCCGGGATCCGCGCGAACATGCGCGCTGCGTACCGCAGATCTTGCATCAGCATTTCCAACTTGACGAAACTCCACATGTCGCGGCATTCCTCCTGCGCCAGCGCGGTGTTGCCCATCTGCCGGTTGCTGAGTTCGCGCGCGGCGTGGGGTGCCAAGCCGGCGCGGGCATTATCGGCTTGCTTCAGCAATCGATGCGATTCGATTTCCTCCGCCAGCTCACGATCGAGCTGCGCGTGACGCCATCTGAATGCCAACCGGCGCCATCCGCGAGCCAGCAGCTTTGGGAGCGAGGGGCTCATGCCATGTCGAGAACTTTCTGAATCGCACCCACCATGCGCGTGAATTCCTCACGCTCGGCGGTGAGCTGTTTTCGCCCGGCCACCGTCAGCGTGTAATACCGTGCGCGCCGGTTATTCTCCGAAGCTCCCCATTCGGCCTTTACCCAGCCATTAAGCAGCAACCGTTGCAGTGCCGGATATAGTGAGCTCTCACCGATCTGCAGCACGTCTTCGGAAACCTGCTGGAGCCGATGTGCGATTCCGTACCCATGCATCGGTCCTGGAGTCAGGGTTCTCAGGATGAGCAGGTCCAGCGTGCCGGGAAGCAGTTCAGCGGGATTCGGACGCCTTCCCATCGTCTATCGATGGAAGTATCGGCCGTTTCGTCCATCTTGTCAAGCCGGACTAATCCGACTCCCTATCCGTTCAGTCTGTCGAACTATCCATTCAGATAGTCCAGCCCGCTACCCTGTCGTGCTACTCCGCGCAAATGTCTTTTATCCCAATGGAATCTGCGGCGGCAGACGAATGGCACGTCGCGTGCCTTTGCTCAAGGTGGAGTGTTGGAGGAAAGAGCAATGAAAGCCAAAGCGGCAAGTCACATCAATGAAAATGCGAACGAGGCAATATTGTGGCAGGCCAGCTCTGATCCTTCGCCCGCTGTCACACCACGCGAGCGCTTGCACCGGAATATTCAACGGCTGCGTTCTCTCGACCGGCAACTCCTGGGCGATTCACGGACGGAAGCGGACCTTCTGACGACCATCGAGCTCATTGGTTTTAAGATCCGTCACTTGGCCCGCCAGATGCAGGAAGCCGAACAGTCCGCGACAACCGCACCGATTTCCGGGAACACCCCTTACCCGGAGTCGTCCGTTTGCTGAGCCACACCGTAAGCGCGCAGCACGTCCTGCAAAGTCACCACGCCCAATAGGTCCCGCAAATTCGCACGGCTGACAACCGGCAGCACGTTGACCTTCGTCGTTCCCATTCTTTCCAGCGCTAAGCCCAAATCGTGATCCAGGTGCAGATGCGGAAACTCCTCCGCTGTGGGCAAATGCCTGGGAAAACTTTCCCCAAGCACGTCGGCCACTGGTTTGTCCGCCAAACCGTGCGCGATAGCGTCTTCCAGCTTCAACTTCGAAATCATTCCCCAAAGGCCGGAGTCATCGGCTACTGGCCACGCATCCATCTCGCTGCTACTGACGCGTTCGGCCGCCGCAACCAGCAGCGTGTCAGGATGCAGAACAATCGGAGCCGGCTGCATGGCTTGTTCCACACGAACGTGCCGGCCGGCCGCTCGCCCCGCAGAGCTCGGCAGGTGTACTCCATCCTGGTGCGCCAGCGCTTCGTAAATCGGCTCTCTCTGCAGCTTGTACGAGATGAAAAATGCGATCAGGTTCGAGATCATCAACGGCACGATGATGGCGTAATCTCGGGTCAGCTCAAAAATCATGATCACCGAAGTCAGCGGCGTCCGGACGATTCCGGCGAAAGCCGTTCCCATGCCAACCAATGCGTACGCGCCTGGGTCCGCCGTGTACCCCGGAAACAGAGCATGCGCCACGCTGCCGACGGCGCCACCCATCATCGCGCCGATAAATAAACTGGGTCCGAAAATGCCGCCTGCGTTCCCAGATCCGTAGCACAACGCCGTGGCCACCAGCTTCAGCACCGCCAGCAGCACCATCGTCTGCAGAATCAGGTTGCCGTGCAGCGCCTTCTCGACAATGTCGTATCCTACACCCAGCACTCCTGGGACGAAGAATCCCAGGATCCCCGTTCCCAACCCGCCGGCTACAGGTTGCAGCCACACGGTCGACTTCGGCATTCGCATGAACTGCGCGCGAATCCACAGCAGCAGTTTGACGAAGCAAACCGAGCCCAGCCCTCCCACCACGCCCAGCACGCCGTACACTCCGAATTCCGCTGGATGAATTAGTTGATAGCCGCCCGCGTGAAAAAGTGGATCGTCCCCCAGCAGCAGATGCAGCACCATCCACGACGTCGCGGAGCTGAGCACCACCGATCCCAGCACCGGCGCGTTCATATCGCCCACAATTTCTTCGAGCGAAAACAGCACCGCCGCGATCGGCGTATTAAACGCCGCTGCCAGCGCCGCCGAACAACCCACCGGAACCAGAGCTTTCACTTGATCTGTGCTGAGGCCCAGCCGGCGCGCGATCACCGAAGCGAGTCCCGCGCCCACCTGCACCGAAGGACCCTCGCGCCCCAGTGCGATGCCGCTCGCCAGCGACGCCGAACAGCAGAAGAATTTGCCCACCACCGTCCGGAATCCGATGAAGCCGTCATTCACAAACAGCGCGAACTTCGTCTGGGGAATTCCGCTGCCTCGCGCGAATGGGAAATAGCGATAAAGGAGGTAACCGGTGCTCAACGACCCGAGCGTCGGCACCAGGATGCGCCGCCAACCCGAGCCGCCAGCCGGATACATGCGCGCCGCCAGACGCCCGGTGAGCAGGATGAACGCCACCACAACCAGCCCGACTAGCGCCCCGATCACCAGACTCAGCGCAAATGTGAGCTGATTCTCGCGCTGCCGGAGATCATCGAGCCATTTGAGAATTCTTGTTTTCCAGCCCGGCCCACGTTCAACCTCCATGCTGCTCCGCTCGCGACGTGCTCATGTAGGTCAGGATAACGCCCGCGTCCACCGATCGCATCCAACGTTGCTGCCGGCCTTCTCACTTCGATGCAATACGAACGATCATGCAAAGGCGGGACTTCTGAAGTGGATAAACAACAGGTGAGGGCCTTTTCTTGCCGCTGCCAAGCTGCCCGACGTCAGCGGAACAGCAGCGCCGCCATATATCCGAGCATCGCCCCCAGACCCGAACCGACGATCACGTCGCTCAGATAGTGCATGCCCAGAACCGCGCGCGATGTGGCCACGCTTGCCGCGCAAAACAACAGAACCGGCAGTGCCGCTGGATAGAACGTGCCGAGCGAGAGGGCCATAGCGAACGCCGTGATGGAATGCCCCGAGGGAAATGAGAACTGATCCGGCGGCAACACCGTTGCCCAACAGTGCGGCTCAATCGCGCATGGCCGCTTCCGGCCCACCGTGCGCTTCAGCACTTTGAAAATGCAAATGCCGCTCGCGACCGCCGACGCGGCCGCTCCCAGCGCCTGGAGACTCGAGGAGTCATTCGACGCCAGCACTGCAAACGCACAGCACCACCACAGCCAGCCATCGCCGGCGCGCGTTGCCGCCAGCATCCAGACGCGAAACCAGCGCGGCGGACGCCAGCGATTCAGCCGCTGCATGAGAAAGCGGTCCGGTCTCGACAGATTCGATGCCGCCCGGGAGAGGTTCATAGGCCAGCCTCATTGGCGCACGCTGGGCCGTATGCCTCCCTGCGCGGACGGCACATTCGCGGCGCCCAGCGCGATACGAAGGCGAACTCTCGCACGCAATTGGCCAATGTGATAATAGGCACCACCACCGCCAACGGCAGCAGCGGCAGCGTCCAGCGGTTCTCGCGCATCATGGATATGCCCAGTTCCAGCACCGCGCGCGTGAGCTTCCAATAACTGCCCGATTCGCCGTGCAACGTGGCCCGGCCCGCGCGCAAACCATCCAGAAACTCGCGCTTGGTCCGCGCTCCGTTCACTCGGGTATACGTGCGCCCCAGCGCCGCCAGCGTGTGCGCGTCGCTGCCGCCAATCCCTGCTTTGCCCCAGCTCTCCGCCAGGTCTCCCGCCCGCCGGTTGTTCAGCGCTGGAATCTGCCCGTTCAGAACTTCCATCCCCGGAAAATGACGCGCAAACAGGGCAAAGTCATCGTCCGTGCGCCGCCCCGTCAGGCTGGAATAAACGTGATTGATGGTGAAGAACAGCTTCTGCTCGCCGAGGTATGCGATCAGAGCAGGCAAGTCTGTCCGGAGCCGTTGAATCCCGGTGTGATGCAATTCCTGCATGTCGTAGACGCCAATGTGCAACTCGGTGCCGTCGGGTGTTAGGGCAGTGACCTCTTCACTCAGGAAGAAGTCGGGATGGCGCCGCAGCTCGTCCACGGCGTCAATGGAGTCATGATCCGTAACGGTTACCAGATCCATCCCGCGCCCCTTCAGCGTTTCGTAAAGCGGCTGCGGTTGAGTGTAGCTTTCGCGGCATACCCGGTTTAGCACGGGCACCGTGCACATACCGGAGTGGCGCGTATGGACGTGCAGATCGCATCGCATACTCCCTTCTTACAGGAGCTTCTGTTTCAGCTTCATTACGTCTTGAAGACATTCTTGACAAAAATTGTTTTAAACACTCAGGGGTTAGTGTGCACCTGTTAACAATAGGACCATAAACTCAGGTTAATAATTGGGTTCCAGGTGGTGCCGGACATCTACTCCCTTCACCAGGAATAGCGTATCCTCGGCGATATTGGTGGCGTGGTCCGCGATGCGCTCCAGGTGCCGCGCCACCAGAATGAGGTCCAGTGCCTGCGGGATCGACTCGGGGTCCTCCTGCATGAACGAAATCAGCTCGGAGTGGATCGAGTCCCGTAGCCGGTCCACCGTGTCATCGGAAAGCAGGACGCTGCGCGCCAGCTCCGGCTCCCGCCTTACAAAAGCATCCAGACTCTTGCGGACCATGGACTCCGCCGTGCGCGCCATTTGCGGAATGTCGATCAGCGGCTTGACCGGCGGCCGGTTCATCAGCGCGATGGCGCGCTCCACGATGTTCACCGCCAGGTCCCCCATGCGCTCGAGGTCCGTATTGATTTTGATCGCGGCGGTCAGAAAGCGCAGGTCTTTCGCCATGGGTTGCTGTAGCGCCAGCAGCCTCACGGCCAGCTCGTCAATCTCGATTTCCAGGTGATTGATACGGTCTTCGTTTCCGAGAACCTGTTGGGACAGCGCTTCACTGCGCTCCATCAACGCACGCACGCTGTTGTGGATGGCCGACTCCACAAGAGTGCCCATCTCCAGGAGCCGTCCCTGCAAGTCTTCCAGCTCTTCGATAAAATGGCGCACTAGACTTTTCCTCGATTATCGCCCGTCGAGCCCACTGCCGTTACGCGCTGCGGGCAGGACCAACCGCCCGCCGGAAATCGACCCCTTTCGCAAGGAATATCACATCCTCGGCGATATTGGTGGCATGGTCGGCGATGCGCTCCAGATTGCGCGCCACAAAAATGAGGTCCACTGCGGCGGGAACCGACGCCGGATCGCGCTGCATGAATCCCACCAGCTCGGTGTAAACTTTGTCCCGTAGCGCATCAACTTCGTCGTCCGCGGGGCAAATCGTCTGCGCCAAGTCCGCGTCTACCTTGACGAATGCCTCCAGGCTCTTCAGCACCATGTCTTCGACCAGCGACGCCATCTTCGGGATGTCTTCGAGCGGCTTTACGGGCGGCCGGCTGATCAGAGCGATGGCGCGCTCCGCAATATTCACGGCCAGATCCCCCATTCTCTCCAGATCGGTGTTGATCTTGAGGGTTGCCGTCAGAAAGCGCAAGTCCCGCGCTACGGGCTGATTCAGGGCAAGCACGCGCGTCGTCTTCGCATCTACCTCCACCTGCATCTGGTTGATGGTCGGCTCGTCCCGCAGGACCGCTTTGGCCAGTTCCTTGTCACGATCCACCAGGGATTGCACACTCCGCCGGATCGAAGACTCGACCAGCGACCCCATGCGTAGCAGTAGTTCGTTCAGTTCTTCCAGCTCAAGACTGAAGTGGCGCAATGCCATGGCCTTTTATCCGAACCGCCCGGTGATATAATCCTCGGTCTCTTTAGCCGCCGGATTCTTGAAAATCACCTCGGTCTGGTCGAACTCGATTAGTTTGCCTAACAGGAAAAACCCGGTGTTATCGGCCACGCGCGCCGCCTGCTGCATGTTGTGCGTGACGATCACGATCGTGCAATCGTCCTTCAGGGTAAACAACAGGTCTTCGATTTTGGCCGTGGCGATCGGGTCCAGCGCCGAACAGGGCTCATCGAGCAGCAGTACTTCTGGATCGACGGCCAGGGCTCGGGCGATGCACAAGCGCTGCTGCTGCCCCCCGGAAAGCGCATGCGCCGTTTCGTGGAGCTTGTCCTTCACCTCGTCCCAAAGAGCCGCGCGATGCAGGCTCTTCTCTACCACTTCCCGAATCGAGGTTCCCCGCGCCATCCCGTTTACCCGAACACCATACGCCACATTATCGAAAATGGATTTGGGAAACGGATTCGGCCGCTGGAAAACCATCCCCACGCGCCGGCGGAGATTGGTGACATCCAGCGCCAGAACATCTTCGCCATCCAGGGTAATCCGGCCGTCAATGCGCGTATGGCGTATGGTTTCGCTGATTCGGTTTAAAGTCCTTAAAAATGTGGACTTACCGCAACCCGACGGACCAATCAACGCTGTGATCTTGTTGGCGTAGAAATTCAGCGAGATATCATGCAGCGCCTTATAGTTGCCGTAATGGAAGTTCAGCCGCTCGGTGGAAAGCTTGATGGTTTCAGCCTGCTTCGGGGCCGAACCGGAAGAAGTCAACGGCTCTTGGTTGATTGACCCCACGATGGTCTCAGGCTCCCGTGTGGTACTCATTGTGGCAGATCCTCATTGATGTTACCCTGCGTGCGACGTCCGCGCCAGAACCTGCCGGGCAATGATGTTGACCAGCAGGACCAGCGTGAGCAGGACGAACCCTGCGGCCCAAGCCTGGCGGTGCCATTCGTCGTATGGCGAAATCGCGTAGTGGTAAATCATCTCCGGCAGGGCCGATGTCGGCTTGTCCCACCCCGGACTCCAGAAGCGGTTGCCCAAACTGGTAAACAGTAGCGGCGCGGTTTCGCCGGCGACTCGGGCCAGGTCCAGCATCATCCCAGAAAAAATCCCTTTAATAGCAGCTGGAATAACGACGGTGGCGATGGTCCTCGCCTTACTAGCTCCCAAGGCCATGGCCCCTTCACGAAGACTTTGCGGCACGCCGCGGAGAAACTCTTCGGTGGTTCGCAACGCGATCGGCACCATCATCACGCCCAGCGCCACTCCGCCGGCAAGTGTGGAAAAATGATGCATCCGCGCGACCACGACACCATACGCGAAGATGCCGATGACAATGGAAGGAACGCCATTCAAGAGATCCGTCATGTAGCGGACCACGGACGGAAAAATTCCGGTTCCGAACTCCGCCAAATATACCCCGCCCAGGAACCCGAATGGGACTCCTATCAGTACAGCGAGAAGTAGCAATTTCCCGCTGCCGACAATCGCGTTGGCCATTCCACCACCGGATTCGCCCACCGGAGCCGGCAGCTTGGTGAAGAAATCCACCGTCAAATACCGAGCGCCGTTCCAGAACAGGTAGCCGAGAATGACCAAGAGAATTCCGATGATGACCACGGTGCACGCACCGGTCAGGCTAAGCATCACGATATTCACAATTTTCCGCCGGTTCCGCATCCTATTTTGCTACACGACCGCCGGTTGTGAGGATGAGCAGCCTAGCCAAACCATTGATAATAATGGTGATCGCGAATAGTACCAAGCCCAGCTCAATGAGCGCACTGATGTACATATCGCTGGTGGCCTCTGTGAATTGATTGGCGATCACCGACGCGATCGAGTCGCCGGGGCCAAGTAGGGAGGTTTGCACCTTGGGAGTATTACCAATGACCATGGTGACGGCCATGGTTTCCCCCAGGGCGCGCGCCAGGGCAAGAAAGATCGACCCGTAAATACCTCTTTTTGCGTAGGGTACGACCACTTGCCAAGTGGTCTCCCACTTAGTGGCGCCAACCGATAGAGCCGCTTCCCTTTGATCCACGGGCACGGCCAGCAGCACCTCCCGTGACACGGAGATGATAAACGGCACGATCATCACAGAAAGCACGACGCTGGCAGAAAACAGGCTTACGCCGTAGAAAGGTCCGCTAAAAATGGGGAGGAAGCCCAGCGTGCCCTTCAACACTGGCACGACCACCGACTCCAGCACTGGAACCAGCAGAAAAATACCCAGCAACCCATAGATGACACTGGGCACTGCAGCCAGAAGCTCGATCAGGAAGGTCAGGGTGTCGGATATGCTGGGAAGGGCCATCTCGGAGAGAAAGATGGCAGCTCCGAGGCCTATCGGAACCGAGATCAGCAGCGACACAAGCGAAGTCACAACGGTCCCGAACATGAAAGGGACCGCGCCGAAATCCTCCCTCACGGGATCCCAAGTGCTGGTGAATATGAAATTCCAGCCGAACTTCTCTCGCGACAATGCCGACCCGATCCAAAGCTCGTAAACGAGTAAGCACGTAACCAGGAAGATGCTGGCGGCGCACACCAGGGTCAGGGTGTATGCGAACTGATCGCCGGCCCTGAGCCTATCCGCAAATGTGCCCACGCGGGAACGGGGAAGGATTGTCGGGGCGGCGCTCATTCACGACGGCTCGTTGAATGCGAAGATTCTTATTTTACACCCCGCTAAGAGCCGTGAAGTTTGGAAATCGCTTTCTCCTCTTTCGTCACAACAGGCTTAGGGAGAGGAGCGTATTCGAGCGCTTCGGTGAACTTCTGTCCCGGTCCCAGCATCCAGTGCAGGAAGCCGGTGATCACGTCCAGCTTCTGTTTGTCCTTGATAACCTCGGGAATCAGCAGCCAGGTGAAACTCGCAATCGGATATGCCGTCTTGCCGGACGCGTTGGTGATAGAGACCCGGAAATCGTCGGGCATTTCCACCCCAGCGGCCGCCGCCGTCACCGAAGCCAGATCGGCCTTGACGAAATTGCCGGCGCTGTTGCGCACCCGGCCGTACGACATCTTATTCTGGGCGGCATAGATCAGCTCAACGTACCCGATCGAGTTTGCAGACTCCTTTACTTGTCCTGCAACTCCCTCGTTACCCTTGCCTCCAAGTCCCACGGGCCAGTTGACGGCGACGCCCTTGCCTACCTTTGTTTGCCACTCAGAACTGATCTTCGACAAGTAATCCACCCAAACATACGTAGTTCCACTGGCCTCGGAACGGTGAATCACAAGGATATCCGTGTTTGGCAGCTTCACCTTGGGGTTGGCCTTAGCGAGTTCTGGGTCATTCCACTTCGTGATTTTCCCGAGAAAAATCCCGGCCAAGGCCTCAGGGGTGAAGTTCAAGTCGGTGGCTACTCCTGGGACGTTGTAGACCGGGACGTCAGCGCCCAGCACCGTCGGGAAATGCAGCACATCGCATCCGCGCTTTTCACGAAATGCCTTCATTTGTTCGTCCGTCATGGGCCCGTCGGTCGCGCCGAAGTCCACAGTCCCTTCGGTCACCTGCCGAATGCCGCCCCCGGATCCAATGGATTGGTAGTTGATCTCAAGGTTCGGGTGGAGCTTGCGATACTCATCGAACCATTTGGAGTACATGGGGTAGGGGAAGGTGGCGCCCGCACCGGTCAACGATATCTGTCCAAACGCTGGAAGTCCCAAGCAACATAGGGCCGCGAAGACTGTCAACGAGCTTCGTCTGGTCATGATTCGATTCTCCCTATTTGCCCATCGTCGGCGCCGATCCGGGCAGTACGTAGCGAAGATCGGCGAAAACCATATTGGTGTGCGCATTGCTGGACGATGCGGTTGACGGCACAACGAACGGATTGCGGCTGAGATACGAGTATTGCAGGATGAGCTGCAACGCACCGTACTTTCCATCCTTCCAGAAAGTCTGCGTGAGTCCGAAGGAGGGCTCCTGGATGATGCGGTTTTGCGTGGCGCCGGAGCCGGGGTATCCCCAGCCGACGGGCTTACCGGTGGCCGGGTCTATGTCATAGTTCTTGCGCGAGTAGACGCCGCCATAGTAAGCGTAGAGCAAAGCTGGCCCGAGCTGAAGCTCGACGCCATCGACGGTGGAACCGGTGTGCACGGGTGAGAGGCTGCCATCGGCGCGAACGATCAGATCCGGCGCCTGGCCGAAGATGTAGCGGCCGCCGCCATCGCTGAAGAAATTGTTGCTCAGGAGGTGGAAACCCTTGACCAACTCGAAATTGACGTTGATGGAACCGCCGTAGCCGTGGGCGCTGTAGTTGTTGCCGTTAACGGGATCATAAACCTTGAACGTGCGGAACAGGCCGGCAATCTCGATGTGCTGGTGGAGTCCCTCGGAGCTCTTGGGATCGAACGCGATCTTTCCGATGATATCCGGGTGAACATTGGGCACCGTAAGGGTAGTGCCCCCGTTGTCCAACTCCGTGGCATAGGCGGTAGCCACGGCGGTTGGAAGGCTCACCGCGCCGCTGCCATTGGTACCGCCGATATATTGCTCCGCGCTTTCAAACGACAAGCCGGCGGCGATGGTATCGGTGGGGTGAACGATGAGGCGGAATTGGGTTGAGCGATTCCAGGTGAGACCCAATTGGTAGTTCGTGTCCATCAGTTGGCTGTAGAAGATGTCGGCGGGCAGAGCCGAAAGACCGTTACGATTCGGCGTCAAGAAGCTCCAGGACTGGCCTGCCAGGATCTCGAACCCGCTCTTCTGCACGTCCACCCAATACAGGCGCAGGCGGAGCGGATCGCTGTTGCTGGTGACAGGGAGGTTCGTCGGGGCAGCCCCGAGATAGTCCGACTCCATATAGCCTAGGATCTGAGCGCCCTTGACATTGGCATCCACGCGGATGCCAATGCGTGAGTTCTGTGCGCTCTCGCGCAACTCCGTGAGCTTTCCCAGAGTGGCATTGTTGAAGGGGATGCCGCCGAAGTTGGTGCCAATCCCGCTACCGACGGTGGTCGTGCGGAAGACCGTCGTGAAATCCATAAACCCGACGGGCGTGATGGTGGCGTCACCGATGTGGATTTGCAGCGGCGAAGCGACGTTATCTCCCTGTGCGCTGGAAGGCGGGGCAACGGGCGGCAGGGCTGCCGGCGCGACCGGAGGCAGAACCGGCGTTGTGCTGGCCACTTCGCCAAGCGTACGAACGCCCGGCGCAACTTGGGACGGCGCCGGCTGCGCGACAGCCGCCGGACGGTTGGCTTCAATCAGTTTTCTCTGCTCCGCAAGAGCCTCACGCAGCTCCTGAATCTGCTTTTGCTGCTCGGCCAGCTGAGACTTCAATTGATCCATTTCCTGGTTCTGGACGGTAGGAGGACTCGGCGGCCCGTCTGCCGCAACTGATTGCAACGTAACGGCTGCTGCAAGAAACAGTATCTGGTTCGTTCGGCGAAATGTTTTATTTTTCATGTTTGTGTCCTAGGCGGGCAAGCGCATACCTGCCCGCAGCCCGGGGGCGATGGAAATTGGCATTTGTTAAAAGCTGAAGGGGCAGCATACCCCGTCAGAGTTAGCCTTTGATGAAACAATGGTTACAAAACGGTTAATTTGCTCCGTCGCGTGGGAGGGTTATGCTGAAGAGTGTGCCTTTCCCCAGTTCACTCTCAACTGTAATTCGCCCATTCATACGCTCGAGGACGTGCTTGACGATTGAGAGCCCCAGGCCAGTGCCACCCACGGCGCGAGAGCGGGCTTTGTCTACGCGGTAAAACCGTTCGAAAATGCGGGACAAATCTTCTGAAGGAATCCCTATGCCGGTGTCGGCAACCGTAATGCGCACCAGACGATCCGGAAGGCTGATGACTTCAATGCGCACTTCCCCGGCCGGGCGATTGAACTTGATGGCGTTGTCAATGAGGTTGACGAGGGCCTGCTCGAGCCGGATGCGCGAACCTGACACGTTGGCGTCTTCCACGCGGGCGCTGGTGAGCGTCACGCCGCGCACGCGCGCTTCGGATTCCACCGTACGCAAGGCGCTTTCCAGCACGTTGCGCACCGAGAATTGCTCGGGTTCGGCGGGTTCGGCGCGGCCGGATTCCAGCTCCGACAGAACCAGCAGATCAGAGGCGATATTGTTGAGCCGCGCGGCTTGCGCTTTGATGATTTCCACAAAGTTGCGGTTGTTCTCCGGATCCTCCAGCGCGCCTTCGAGCAGGGTTTCGGCGTAACCGCGGATGGCCGCCAGCGGCGTACGCAGCTCGTGGGAGACATTGGCGACAAAATCCTTGCGGACGCGCTCCAGGCGCTCGAGATCGGTGATGTCGTGCAAGACCGCGATGGCGCCCCAGCGGGACGACACCGACAACGGCGCGGCCTGCACTTCGAACGAGTGGCCGTTGGCCGCGGGCAGCAGGAGGCGCTGCTTGATGGGTGTTTCCGACACTAATACCTGCGACAGCATGTCCAGAAGGCCGGCGTCGCGGACGACCTCGAGCAACGGAGCGCGTTGCGGCACGGGAACCGGAATGCCGGCGACCCGCGCAAAGGACTCGTTGCAAAATGTGATGCGCATCTGCTGATCGACGGCGAGCACGCCCTCCACCATGCTGGAGAGGATGGCTTCGCGCCGGGCCGACTCCAGGCTCAGCCGGTCGAGGGAATCCCGCAACTGCGCAGCCATGCGGTTGAGCGATCGTGCCAGGGCGCCTAATTCGTCATCGGCATCAGGCGGGAGGTCGGGCAGCGCGCGAGTCTCAACCAGACGTTCGGCGAAAGACTGCAGATGGCGGATGCGGCCGGTGAAACGTCGCGAGAACAGATACGCGATGATCATAGCTAGGCCGAGGGCCGCGAGCGATGTTCCAAACAAGAACCAGCGCACCGCGCCCACGGCGGCGTCGCGCTCCTGCAAGGGAACCGCGAGGCGCAGAAGGAAACCTGGCGCGCCCTGGCTGGGAACAGCCATGGCGACGTAGTAGAAGTCGCGGTCCAACGTAGCGCTGTGGCGAATGGAGAAGCCGACGGTGCGACCGCGGGCCTGCACGATCTCCGGAAGGCCCGCGAGACTCTCGGGAGTCTCGACGGGGCGCTCGGAGTCGGCGACCACGGCGTCGAGTGCGTCCGCGACGGTGACGCGCGCCTGCGCACGAGTGGACACCTCTTTCGCCCAGTTTTCCAGTTGCGCAGCCGGCACACTAGAAACGTCACCGGCAAGAATGCGGGCCTCGGCGGTGAGGCGTTGCTCGACGTTCCGCGTCTCGCGGTCGGCGATGTAGGTGGTTAGAAGAGAGTCCAGGACTGCCAGAGGAGCGGCAATGAGGATGAAGGCAATCAGGAGCAGCTTGCGGAAAAGCGGGCTTTGGAAAACGGCCACGTGCGTCAGCGGCATTTTAGCATCGTTGGTGAAGAACCAAAAATTGACGGGCAGGAATGCCCGTCCTACCTTTTGTGCTTCGCGCGCCAGGTTTCCCAGTCGTGTATGGTGGCATCAACCATGGCGGACGCGGCGCGATGCAACCAAAGTTTGGGACGCGCGCGCAGGTCGCGCAAAATGGCGTTCGCGGCTTTGCGGGTACCCAAATGCACGTTAGCGGTTTCGAAGCCCATGGCTTGCAGCAGGCGCGTTTCGTCGCGCTGCTTCGGCATGGACGAAAGCTCGACGCGGGAGCAATCGGGAGCGAGGCGGCGGACGATCCATTTGCCTTTCATGTGCACGAACGGATCGATGGAACGGACAGAGCGTTGAAGAGCCTCCTCATAGTGCAGGGGAGCCGATTTCACCGCGTGAGCCCATGCGGCGGCTGAGGGCGCCAGCGCTTTGGCTTCGCGCGCGATTTTGCCGCCGTGGAATTCGGCGATCGCTACATAGCGCTCGCGCCCGAGACTGCCCAGCCCGGCGACGCGATGCGCGACGTGATAGCGAAGGCTTTTGGCCGGGAGCAGCTTCTCGATAGCTTTGCGTGCGCTCGCGGGAACGCGTGGCTCAGGGGTGAGAGCTTCAAGTTTTGCCCAGAACTGCTGCGGGTCGCGTAGCACACCCGTCATCATGGAACGCAGCCAGGGATGATGCTCTTCGAGAACGAAAGCGCGGCCGCCAATGGTGAGCCCTTCCAGGTAACCCGAAAGCAAGGCGTTGCAAGCATCCTTGGTCTCGATGCCGAGATGTGCTCCTTTAATGGCGAGGTGCGCGCTAGCCGCCAAGCGTACCAGGTCCACGGTATACGGGAGGCGCCAGACTTCATCGAAATCATTGATGCCCCACACGAGCCGGCCTTCGATGTCGCGCCACGTGCCGAAGTTTTCGACGTGCAGGTCGCCGACGGCCAGCACTTCTGGGGCCTGGATGCAGTCGTGGCAGAACTCGGTCCACAATTGCATCCAGCGGTAGAAGGTGGCGCGAAAGAACGAGAAGGGGTCCTCCGCCATGGCGGCGTGCTTTCGATCGATATCAGCCCGGATCAAACGGATTTTTTTTCCGAGCCACAGTTCGTAGCGTTTCGTGGCTTTAGCGATGTTCATTGTGGACCTGCTTTCTCACAAAGCGCACCAAATACTGCGTCCACCAGGTTTCCTGACCCGCGGCGTCAAACTCCTGGTGCCAGTAACTATGCAGTGCGCCCATCTTGGCGGCCATGCGGCGCTTCAGGAATGCGGCGAAAGGCTGGTGGGTGCGGCCCAGCAGTTCGATGGTCGTGGAACAGTCACTGACCTCGCCCAAGTGATTCTGGATCTCTCGCAACTTCGCAAGCCGCTGGTCGAGCCCGGGACCGTAACAGGGGCGGAACAACTCGAGGGTGTAGCGGAAGCGCTTGGTCTCGAGCCGGAAGCGATGGAGGGTGCGGGGAGAGGGTTGTTTTTGCAACAGGGTGCGGCCTGCGCGAAAGTACTTGTGCGCGAGGCTGGGCAAGTGGGCAGCCGCATTTTCCCCGGCGGTTACCGTGGCGTTCCAGGTGATGGCTTTCAGTTTTGGCATCACTATAGTCCTAATCTAGAACCCCAGCGGCGCGAAAGATCGCGGCGGCCCCAGCGCCCGAGCAGGCGCACAAGCTCGCCATGCAACTGTCGAGCTTCCTCACGCCATCTGCCTTGCAGCGCAATGTCCAGCGGCAGACTGGATTTTTCCAAAAGCTCCAGCGCGATATCGCGGTTGCGAATCTCACCTGCGACCTGCATGATCTGATGCAACCGCCGCCGGATCTTTTTGGCCTGCCCCCGCGGGAAGAATTGGCCGAACACAGCCAGGCACTGTTGAAAACGGCGGACAGAGACGCGAAGATCGTGAATGGATTCAGGATCGCGCAGCCGGGCAGCGCGATGCATCTGAAACGCGAGCCGGCGCAGCAAGAGCGAAGCGCGTTCGAGAGCGTAGTCGTGCATCGTCATCGCAACCTGCTCAGCACAATTTCACGGCCGTAGATTTCGCGGAATGTCTGAGCGGTGCGCTCAACAGCCCATTGTTCCAGATCGATGTCGCTCTTTGATTCCACTGTCAGGACCACCTGCCCGTCGCGCAGCGAGCACTCCAGACTGTCGATGCGTTCGTCGTGGCTCCGATCGAGGTTGTCCGCGATGCGAAGCAGGGGGATCAGCAGGTTGAGGCTGCGCCGCTCTTCACTCGTCAAGGCAAGAAGGTTGGTGTGATCCAGCATGGGCAGGGCCTTGCGGTGGTACCGGCAGAGATTGGCGATCAATTCCCTTTCCCGGTTGGTAAACCCCGGCAGATCTGAGTTTGCTACCAGGTAGTACGAGTGCTTATGATGACGCGACTCGCTGACGAAGTGTCCGACGTCGTGGAGATACGCGGCGGCTTCAAGTAGTTTTCCGTCGTGCGGCGCCAGATGATGGAGCGACTGGAGCGAGGTGAACAGACGGTTCGCCATGTGAGCCACCTGGCGCGCATGCGGCACCGAGACGCCGTAGCGGCGGGCCATGCCCTCCACGGTGCGACGCTGATCGCGATCGAGCTCGGAAAGCTCGTGCCCCACGCCGCGCACAACGAGGTCGGCGATGATGCCGTCGCGCAACCCGGCCGCCGAGTAATACAGTGACGGCATTTTCAGGTTCTGCAAGAAGCGGAGCAGCACGGCGGCGCCAGGGATGATGATCTCCGCGCGGCGCGGCCCGATGCCGGTGATCTTTCGCCTGCCTTCCAGGTTTCGCGAACACAGATCCCGATATAGCTGGCGGATCTGAGCGGCGGAGGCGCGGAGGCGGTCCGCCTGATCGACTTTGGATCCGGAGATACCGTGGATGGCGCTGACGACTGCCGAAGCGGTTCCGGAAGTCGCGATCACCCGCTGGCAGCGCTTGCTTCCGATCCGCCGGAACGCAGTGACGAGTTTCTCTTCGATGTACTCGTCCATGCGATGGAGCTCGACACTGGTGGGGGGATCGCTCTTCAGAAAGACTTCCGTCAAGCGGACCGCGCCCAGGGGCTTGGAGACGGCCTCTCGCATGCGGCCCGATTCGCTGAGGATGATTTCGGCGCTTCCGCCGCCGACGTCGATGATGAGAACATCCTGGTTCGGGTGAGGCCAGCGGCTTTGCACGCCAAGGTGAATCAGCCGGGACTCTTCCTGGCCGGAGATGATCTCGACCGGCGCGGCAATGGCCTCCGATGCGCGAGTGAGGAACTCACCCTGATTGCCGGCGTCGCGAATGGCGCTGGTGGCGACAGCGCGGACGCCGATCACGTCGAGCTTTCGATACTGCTGCGCCAGACCCGCCAGAACCCGGCACACCAGAGCCATGGCGTCCTGGCTGACTCTGCCCGTTCGAAAAACGCTTTCGCCCAAGCGTGTGACCTGGCGGTCGGAAGCGAGGATTTTGATGGGCGCGCCCGGATTGACCTCGGCCGCCTCCATGCGGAGAGAGTTGCTGCCAATGTCGATCGCGGCGTATCGGGGCATATACACGTTATAATAGATGCCGCGCCTCCCCCGGTATGCAACTTCTGAAGCCGAACCACCTTCGCGGAAAACTGATTGTAGTGGAAGGGATCGATGGTTCGGGAAAATCCACGCAGATTTCGCTGCTGAGCCACTGGTTGCGGTCGCAGGGATACGCCGTCGCGTTCAGTGAATGGAACTCGTCGCCGCTGGTGCAGGAGACCACGCGGCGGGGCAAGAAGAAGGAAATGTTTACGCCCACGACGTTCAGCCTGATTCACGCCACCGATTTTGCGGATCGCATGGAGCGTTACATTCTTCCCTTGATGAAATCGGGGGCGATTGTGTGCGCTGACCGGTACGCATTCACGGCGTTTGCGCGCGATGTGGCGCGGGGCGTGAGCCGGCGCTGGGTGCGGAATCTATACAGCTTCGCCACGCGGCCGAATCTCAGCTTCTATTTTCGGGTGCCGCTCGATGTGGCCATCGGACGCATTCTGGGAGGGCGCGACGCAATCAAGTATTACGAGGCCGGCATGGATCTGGGATTGAGCCGGGACGTGGAAGAAAGTTTCCGGATCTTTCAGGGCCGGATTCTGGATGAGTACGAGGCGATGGCCCACGAGGTAGGGTTCCACATTATCGACGCGACGCGTTCCATTGAAGAGCAGCAGAGGCGGATGCGGGAGATCGTCATCAGGGAACTCGGCGTTAGCTTGAAGAACGGCGTGCTCCGTATTCCACCGAGTGAGATACATGCGATTGAAGCAGCCGCTTCAGTTTTATAGCGAACCGTTGCCCGGCGTGGACTCCGCGGAGCTGCACGGGAAGCTGATTGTGATCGAAGGTCCGGACGCGGTGGGCCGGACGACTCAAATAGCGATGCTGCGGCAGTGGCTGGAACAAGAAGGCCATGCCGTGCTGGACACCGGAATGGCGCGCGGCGCGCTGGCCGGCAAGGGAATCAAGCAGGCCAAAGATGGCAACACGCTTGGCCCGATCACGATGACTCTCTACTACACGACCGATTTCGCCGACCGGCTGGAAAACGAGATCGTGCCAGCGCTGCGCGCAGGCTTCGTGGTGTTGACAGACCGCTACATTTTTTCTATCATGGCGCGCGCCATCGCGCGGGGCGAGGACCGGCGCTGGATCGATCAGGTAACCGGATTTGGGCTGGTGCCGCACGCGGTCTATTATCTGCGAGCGGACGTGAAACAGCTGGTGTCGCGCGTGGTGCTGGGCCGGGGCGCGTTTGACTACTGGGAAAGCGGCATGGACATGCGCTTCGGCGACAACATGTTCGACAGCTTCGTCAAATATCAGACCAAACTCATCCACGCCCTCGATGTGATGGCGAAGAAATACGATTTTGTCACGGTGGATGCCAGCCGGCCGCCGGATTTGATTTTTCATGATCTGCAGGAACACATCTCGAATCTGGATATCAAACGCATGCGCAATATGCCGCGGCTCAACGGACCGGTCCACTCACGACTGGAAAACGCCAGGAACGCGGGAAAGACATAAGCCTTGCGGATTTACGTGTTGCGGCACGGGATCGCGGAGGATGCAGCACCGGGCGGGGCGGACGCCGATCGTGCATTGACCCAGGAAGGCAAACGGAAATTGCGCGGCGTGCTGGAGCGAGCGCGCCGGGCCGATGTTCACCCGGACGTGATCCTCACGAGCCCACTGAAACGCGCGCTGGAAACTGCGGAAATCGCGGCGTCGGTTCTAGGCACCAAATATGACTTAGTCCGCACGAACACGCTCGTGCCATCCAGTTCACCCGAGCGCGTGTGGAAGGAAATCCGGTCGCGGAAGGCCGAAGCGGTTTTGCTCGCGGGCCACGAACCGCTGCTGAGCATGGTGGTCGCGTTTCTGTTGGGATGCCCGGACCTGGCAGTGCGCATGAAAAAGGGCGCATTGGTAACGATTGAAGCGGACTCCGGCGAGACGCAACCGCACGGCGTGCTTCTTTGGATGCTAACTCCAAAATTGACGGGTGAGTAACGGCGATTGGCGGGCGTTGCGCGTCAACCCGCGGCGCGGCGCATCCACAACGCGTGCCGCGCCGACGAAGGCAGGCTGGATAGGGCGCTTTGCACTTCCCTGAGCATGGATTGCACGGAAGCGTCCTGAGGAAGAACGGCGGATGACTCAATCAACTTTGCGACGGCTCGCGCATGCGCGACTTCCGCTTTGGAGCGCGCGTCACCGCCGTGTTGGAGATTTCCGGTGGAATACGCGGCGGAAGAAATTTGCACGAACGTCAAGGCGAGCTTTAAGTCGTCCTCGACAAACTCCAGCGTCGGTTCGCCAGCCTTCGCGGCCGGCTGCTTGGCGGGCAGCTCTGTCATAGCCCTCAAGTCTATCTTAAATTTTGCCGTCTGGGAATATTTTGAAACGAGTAGTCGCCGCGTTGTTCAGCCGCTACGCCGCCGAGACCGGATGGGGAGGGCCGGCGGATTTATTTTCCATCCGGCACATGGGATAGATTTCTTCCAGCTCGACGGCGATTGACTTGTAGACGTCGGCCAGCTGCGCGAGCCCGTTGGCGCATTCCTGCGGACCTTTCCGTTGAATGGTGGATTCCAAGCGAGTGCAGATCTCGGCCATGCGAACGGCGCCGACATTGGCGCTGCAGTCAACCAGGTTGTGCAAGGTCTCGACGGCGCCGTACGAATCGGCGCTGCGCACGGCGTTCTCCAGCTTTTCCAAAGATCGCGCCGTTTCACTTAAGAACTCTCCGATGAGCTCCTGCATGGCTGCCACCCCGACCTCTTGTTCCAGCTCTTTCACGCGAGCGATCAATTCGGCGTCACCGGCCAGACGCACGGCGGTGTCTACGGCAACGGCCGGCAGTTCCCGCGCATTTTGTGCCAAGTGCCGCTGCAGGATCTGCTGCAACTCTTCGGTGCGCACGGGCTTGGTGACATAATCGTCCATGCCGGCCGCCAGGCATTTTTCGCGGTCTCCGGTCATCGCGCTCGCGGTCATGGCGATGATAATGGTGCGGTGACCCGATCCTTCGCGGCGGCGGATTTCGCGGGTGGCCGCGTAGCCATCCATTTCCGGCATCTGGCAGTCCATCAGAACCGCATCGTAGAGGCCGCGTTCCAGTTTTTCGACTGCTTCCGCGCCGTTGGAAACAGTATCGACATAATATCCCAGCTTCTCCAGCGTGCGCGTCGCCACTTTCTGGTTGACTGAATTGTCTTCGGCCAGCAGGATGCGTCCCCGTATGGCGTGTGGTGACCGCTTCATTGTGGCCACCTGAGCCCGCGCGGGAGCGCTCCGCAGGGCCGTATGCAGGCAATCACGGAGTTGTTCGAGGCGTGCAGGCTTGAGCACACATGCCGCGAAGCCGGCGGCCTGCAGGTTTTCGACTGCCGCTCTTTGCACATGCGAGCTGAGCAGAACCATGACCAGGTCATTCCAGTCAGAACGCGAGCGAACTTCATGGGCGAGCATGATCCCGTCCATCTCCGGCATATCGTGATCGACAATCGCGGCGTGGAAGTGATCGTTTCGCTCCGCCGCAGCAGCCAGCGCGCGTAGCGCATCCGTGCCGCCGGCGACGCACTCAACCGTCATCCCCAGCTTGGCGAGCTGTGATTGCAAGATGCGGCGGTTGGTGGCATTGTCATCCACCACCAGGACGCGGACCTGGCTCAAATCCAGCGGCAGTTCCTCGCCGGATGCCGTACTCACCCGCAGCTGCAGAGTAAACCAGAACATGGAACCGCGGCCCACTTCGCTTTCGAGGCCGATCTGCCCGCCCATCAATTCCACCAGCCGCTTGGAAATCGTCAGCCCCAATCCGGCGCCTCCGAAACGGCGCGCGACGGAGCTGTCTCCCTGTGTGAACGGCTGGAAAAGCTGCTTCCGGGCGGGCGCGGGTATGCCTGGCCCCGTGTCGGTCACGGAAAAGCGGATCCTGGTAGAGCCGTTTTCCGGGCCATAGTTTTCCACTCGCAGCACCACCTCACCAGCGGAAGTGAACTTGACCGCATTACTCAACAAATTCAAAAGTACCTGCCGCAACCGCCCGGGATCCCCATTGACGCGCGCCGGGACATCGGGCCCCACCAAACAACCAAGCTCCAGGCCTTTTCTCTGCGCCTGCTCGGCGAGCAGGGCGGCTGTCTCCTCCACCACGTTATGCAAATCGAAATCAATCGCTTCGATGGCGAGTTTACCGGCTTCGATTTTGGAAAAATCCAGTATGTCATTAATCACGGAAAGCAGAGCGTCGCCCGACTGATGGATGGTGTTCACGAAGTCCCGTTGCTCGGCGGTGAGTTCGGTGCCCAGCAAGAGGTCCGTCATGCCTACAACGCCGTTGAGTGGCGTGCGGATCTCATGACTCATGTTGGCCAGAAACTCGCTCTTGGCGCGCGAGGTCCGCTCCGCGTCCTTCTTGGCATCTTCGAGTTCGTTCATCTCGCGGGCGAGGTCCGTGGCCTTGGCGGCCAGCGCGGTGCGGGTGGTGAGAGTGGTGGAATACCAGGAAGCCTGTTGTCTGACTTGAAGCAGCAGGTAACTCAAGTACAGACCGGTGAGGCCCGCGGCCGAGTACCCGACCGATCCGCCATGAATCATGCCCCAAATCGTGAGCGGCGTGAAAAGAATGATCAAGTAGTAGCGAGCTACGGTCAAGACCGGGGAGAGCGCAATGGCTTCGCCGCTGGCGACGATGGCGGTAATGGCCAGCAGCAACAGGAACGCCGGTCCTCCGGAGTAGAGCAAGCCGGTGCCGCAACAGAATGCAGACCAAACCAGAGCGCATCCGTAAGTGCCGGCCAGGAACCCCCACCAACGCCAGGAACGCGGCTCCTGGTGTTGCGCCAACCACCAGGCGAACACCAGACGGGCGGTGGCGAACAGAAGGATGGCTGCGCCGGCCGCCAGAAACGTCCTCGGATAATCCCGCGCGTAAGACGTTGCGGAAATCGGCACGAGGAGCAGGATGAGATAAGCCAGCGCTCCGGGAATGGAGCGGTAGGCGAGCTCCCGTGCCGCTTCGTTCGCAAGCGGCGTGGCGTCGGTGGTGGATTGTGCTTCAGGCATCGAAACGTCTGTGCCAACTACTCGTTTGTCTTGCGCCAGATGCGGAGCCGCATCGTGGAACAACCAGACAGGCCGGTGCGGATGTTTGCCATCATTACTAACCATATTTTCAAGCGGTGCCACACCTGCTGGCAATGATGCCTTTGGTTAGCACGCGTTGCGGTTCCGGCTTGGAGCATGGAGCGCGCAAACAGCGCCAATGGCGGCGCGCGTCACTCGAAATGAGCCGCGCCGATTGCGCTAATTCCGGGCATCAGGCAATACCTGACCAAGGTCAGTGTTTTCGCACCCAACAGCATTCCTCCGAGAAGAAAAAAATTCTTACGGAAAAAATCGGAATATACCCCTGAGGGAGGCGATAAGGTTTTTGAACGCGGTACCTTGGGCATCTGAAAAAATCAGCGGAGAACCCAGGCCCGATGCAGTCGGGTTGTATCGCTTAGGATACCTCATCTATGTCGATCTCGATTCAAACGAACGTAACCTCGTTGATTGCCCAACAAAACCTGAACGTCAATACCGCAAACGAAGGCACCACGATTACGCAGTTGACCTCAGGCTTTCGCATCAACTCCTCGGGCGACGACGCCGCCGGTCTGGCTGTCGCCAACCAATACAACGCCGACATTTCCCAGTTGACGCAGGGTGTGCAGAACGCCAACAACGGTGTGAGCACTCTCCAGATCATTGACGGCGGCTTGGGCAACATTTCGCAGATTCTGAACCGCCTGGAAACTCTGGCTACGGAATCTGCCAGCGGCACCTTCAGCGGCAACCGCGCCACCTTGGACCAGGAATTCCAGGCGCAATTGGGCGAAATCACGCGCCAGGCCGACAACATTGGCTTGAACTCAGGTGGCAATTTCAATAACTCCCTCAGCGTCTTTATCGGTGGCGCACGCCTGAGCACGGTTTCCAGTTCCGGGCAAGTTAACGTGGACCTGAGCACCACTTCGAACGCTGTGGATGCTGCGAGCTTGGGCTTGACCGGCGCGAATGTGCTGGGTGGCACCACGGGCGGTGTGGAAGCCGGCATTGGCACCGGCGGCCGGCTGGACAATCCGGGTAGCAACTTCCTCACGGGCGCGACCCAGACCTACACCTTCAACTACGTTGATAGCAACGGCAACTCGCAGACACGCAGCGTCGTTCTGAATGGTGGTACCAGCGGGATCAACGGGACCACGGTCCTTGCCAACCTCAACAACGGCTTGGCCGGCACCGGAATCACCGCCTCGGTTAACGCCACCAACGGCGACGTGCAATTCACCAGCTCCGGCGCCTTCTCGGCCGATGTCGCCGCTCCATCGGTGCTGGGTGCATCGACGGCCGCAACCGGCAGCATAGTGAACACGTCGGAGTATAATGTACAGTCATTAGCCAACTTCACCGTCGCCGGGCCTCCCAACAAGCTAGCCCACGCTGACACATTCACCATCAGCGAGGGAACGAATTCCGCCAACGTGACGCTCGCCACTACTGACACGGTTGCCAGTTCGGTGAATAAGATCAACACGGCGCTGCAGGCTGCCGGCATCACGAATGTGGCGGCGGTAGCGTACAATAACGGCACACAAGTATCCATCCAGGGGACCTCAAACTTCAGTGTCGTGGACACCGGCTCAGCATCCGGCGTCGCTCAAGCCACCTCCTTCTTCGGTACGGGCGGCGTACAGGCTGTCACCGCTGGGACGGTCACCAGCGGCACGGCGGGAACCAACGCTACGGCTGCGCTCGCTGCCATCAACAAAGCCATCGCCCAGCTCGGTACGGTTCAGGGCGCGGTCGGCGCCGGCGAGAACAAGCTGCGGTACTCTATCGCCCTGGCTCAGTCGCAGATCGCCAGCTTCTCCAACGCCGAATCCTCCATCAAGGACGTCGATGTGGCCGCAGCCGCTTCGAATCTGAGCAAGGAGCAGATCCTGCAGCAGTCCTCTGTGGCAGCTCTCGTGCAGGCGAATGCCATACCGCAGGCCGTCCTTACCCTCCTGAAGAGCGCGTAAGGTTTGGTCGGGAAGTCAGTGAACTGGGCCGTCGCGCGGCGGCCCGGTTCGCTTTAGTTATTAGGAGGTAAACCTTGGGTAGCACTTCCGTTGGCTTTTCAGGCAATCCCACCGTCACTCAGGCCAGCACCGGCGCCACTACGCCCGGCACTGTTGGATTGAGTAATTACTCCCAAGACATTCAGAACGAAGTCAACCGCCAGGTGTCGCTAGCATCGCTTCCCATGCAGGAATTGCAGAATGAAGTGACTCAGTTAACCAGCCAGGCTACCGAACTGAGCACACTGAGCGGAAATTTTCAGACTCTCCAATCGTCAGTTGCTAGTATCGATACAGCCAACCAAGGCCTCCTTTCGGCATCCGCCAGCAATACGAATGTGCTTACAGCCAGCGCTGGAGCCGGTGCCTTGCCGGGCTCGTTCACCGTCACGGTGAGTCAGGCCGGGGCTTTCTCAAGTGCCTTCAGCAGCACCAGCGTGACCGATCCCACCAGCCAAGGACTCGATGCAGCTTCCATCTACTCGCTGACGGCCAACGGCGTGACCACCCCCATCACACCAAGCGCCAACACACTCGATGCGCTGGTGTCCGCTATCAATGCCAGTCCGTCGGCGGGTGTCCAAGCGACCATCGTGAACGTCGGAGGGGCCACACCGAAATACGAGCTGACCTTGCAAAGCACCTCGTACGACAACCAACCGATTACCCTGACGGACACGGGCAGCAGCACTAACCTGCTGACGCCGCTCGCGACCGGAGCGCAGTTCCAGTACTCAGTAAACGGCTCGGCCACCATTCCAAGCTCTACAAACTCGGTGACCTTGTCGCCTGGAGTGACCGCCACTTTGTCGGGAGCCGGCGCCAGCACGGTGACTGTGGCGCCAAGCGGGGCGTCGCTCAGCAATGCGCTCTCGTCTTTCGTTACTGCGTTCAACGCAACCGTGGATGAGATTGGCAAGAACATCGGCCAGAGCGGCGGTGCACTGGCAGGGGACAACATCGTCTACACGCTGCAACAGGCGCTCAACAGCATCGGTTCGTTCAGCACCAGCGGCAGCACCGGCATCACATCGCTATCGGATCTCGGCTTGACGTTCGATACCAAGGGCCATCTGAACTTCGACCCCACTGTTCTGGCCGGCGCAAGCGGCACTCAATTGACTACGCTCGCTTCCTTTCTCGGCAGCGCAACGAGCGGCGGTTTTCTCCAGTTTGCGACCAACACCCTGACCGGTATTGAAGATCCCTCAACCGGCGCACTTCCGAACGAGATTACGCAAACCAACAACGCGATCACCAGTGACAATCAGCTGATTGCTCAACAACAAGCACAGATCACGCAATTGCAGACCAGCCTTCAGGCACAGATGTCACAAGCTGATGCCGCCATTGCCACGCTCGAATCGCAGCAATCTTTCTTCACCAGTCTATTCACCGCCATGATTCTGCCCAGCCCGCAACAATTGTCGTCATTATGATCAACGATACTTTGCGCCAACAAGCCGCCGATCGTCTGCGGCGCGCGGTTACCAGGGAAGCCTACGACGAAGTGCACACGGCCATCGCGGACTACCGGCGCGAGGTGGAAGCGGCGCTTGCGGCCTGGAATCGGGACGAGCCCCCTCCCGTAGAAGTGGTGCGCGAGGCCATGGATCTTACGCAATGGGCCCTTCGCGTGGTGCGCGCCGCCCGTGCTCGGACCAGCGACAAACTGGACCAGGTTTCCGCCGTACTGCGCTACCGCGCTGCCGCCCCTCCTCGGCCAACCTGGCGGTTGGAAGGGTGACGTCCTCCGCCACGCCTCCGCCGTCGAAACGGTGACTTCGTCGAATCCGTAACACTCACTTCGGTTAACGCCGGTCACGGATCATGGCGGTTACCGGTGGTACCTGGCTTGCACGAACAAGGGTCCATGCTGGATCCCGTGGCGAACAAACTCGAGCATTATATGGATCTGCTGAGCGCCCGCCAGAAGCTGGTCGCCTCCAACATCGCCAACGCGGACACCCCAGGTTACAAAACTCTGGACATCGACTTCCAAACAGAGTTCGTGAATGCAAGTGCGGGAGTTCCCAGCCCGGTGGAAGTGCGAGGCCTCCAGGTCCGGAATGACGGCAACAACGTCAGCATCGATCGCGAAGCCCGGTTGCTGTCCGAGAACGCTCTACGCTTCAGCATCGCCAGCAGCCTGATGCGCGATCAGATCAAATCTGTCAAACAAGCTATCGAGGAGGGCAAGGGCGCATGAGCCTGTTTTCATTGCTCTCCGTAAGCGAATCAGGTATGTCGGCGCAACGAGCACGCGCTGAGCTGTTGGTGGAAAACCTGGCCAACGCCGAAACTACGCGAACTCCCGAAGGCGGTCCCTACCGGCGCAAAGACGTGGTTTTCGAGACCGCGCCCGCTGAGACTCCGTTTTCATCCGTCTTTGAGTCGCAACTGGGGAGAGCAGATGGCGTGCGCATCTCCCAGGTGGTTCAGGATGACCGCGATCCCGAGCGGCGCTATATGCCGGGACATCCGGACGCCGACAAAGACGGTTACGTTGCCTTTCCGCGGATCAATCCGGCGGAAGACATGGTGGACCTGATGGGCGCGAGCCGCGGGTATGAGGCCAACGTCTCGGCTATCTCGGCGGTCAAAGACATGATTCAGCGGTCGATCGATTTGTTGCGCTGACGGAATCCAGATGCCACTACCGATTGCTCCCATTCAGATTCCAACAGCCACGGCAGACATATCGGGCAGTATGCAGGCGCCAAGTGTCACCGGGAATTCCAGCGAGTTTCGCGGACTTCTTGAAGGCGCCATTCAAAAAGTGGAACAAACCGGCCAGGTGGCCACTCAAGCGGTGGAACGCTTCCTCTCCGGAGACGGGCAGGAACTGCACAGCGCGATTCTCGCGGTGCAGCGCGCCGATCTCGCATTCGAACTCGGGCTTCAGGTACGGAACAAGGTGGTCTCGGCTTACCAGGAAATCATGCGGATACAGATGTAGCCGCGGCTGCCGTTCACAATCATGGATCAATTTCGGAAAGTGATCGCGAACCTCTCCGCAATGCAGCGCATAACCATCGCCCTCGTGGTCGTGGCCGTGGGCTCAGGCCTCTATGCGCTAGTACATTGGAGACAAGAAAGCGACTTCCGCCCTTTGTATACAACCCTCGCATCAGAGGACGCCGGAGCCGTCGTACAGAAGTTGAAGGAAACCGGAGTGGCTTACCGGCTCTCCGAAAATGGATCCACGATCCTGGTACCATCCGCCAAAGTCGCCGAGATGCGTCTCGAAATGGCGTCAGCGGGGCTGCCAAAGAGCGGGCGCATCGGTTTCGAGCTGTTTGACAAGACGAACTTCGGCGCAACCGAGTTTGTGGAACACATCAATTACCGCCGCGCGCTCGAGGGGGAACTCGAGCGGACGGTCATGTCGCTGGCGGAAGTGCAACAGGCGCGCGTCCACGTCACCTTTCCGAAGGAATCGGTATATCTAGAGGCACGTGAGCCGGCCAAGGCCAGCGTCGTGGTGCGGCTCCGGCCGAGTGCACAACTCGTTCCGCAGAACGTGACGGCCATTCAGCATTTGCTCGCCAGCGCGGTTGAAGGTCTGGCGCCGGAGTCGGTTTCCGTGCTGGACGATACCGGGCATCTTCTCAGCCGGCCGCACTCCATGCTGTCATCCGACGGCGCCGATTCGAGCGACCGCCTCCTGGAGATGCGCCAGAGCATGGAGCGGGATCTAGTGGCGAAAATCAATTCCACTCTCGAACCATTGCTCGGAGCCGACCGGTTCCGGGCCGGGGCCTCAGTGGATTGCGATTTCACCAGCGGTGAACAAAGCGAGGAAGTCTTTGACCCGACGAGATCTGTGATGGTCAGTTCGCAAAAGTCCGAAGACACCAGCAATGGCCCGGGCGCAGCCGGCGTTCCTGGCACAGCTTCCAACCTTCCTCGGCCAGCGCCGAAACCCGCCACCACCCTCGCGGGCAGCTCCCGCCGCACGGAAAGCATCGCATATCAATCCAGCCGCACGGTGAAACACGTGAAGCTGCCGCAAGGGACAGTAAAGAAGATGTCCCTCGCCGTCCTGGTGGATCAAACGGTGCACTGGGAGGGTCAGGGAAAGAACATAAAGAAAGTTCTGGAGCAGCCGTCAGCGGAGAACCTGAAATCCATCCGTGATCTGGTGGCGGCAGCTACGGGTTTCTCGCAAGACCGCGGAGATCAGCTGATCGTCGAGAGCCTGCCGTTCGAATCGACCTTGAACCTGGAGCCTCCGATGGCCGGGCCCTTGACCCCAGCGCCTGCGGCAAACTCCAATCTGCCGCCGTGGTTATCGAAGGCCCTCGGAAATCGCTACATCGTGATCGGCGGAGCAGTCGGCATATTGGTCGTTCTCGTCGGAATAGGCTTCTTAGTGGCGAAGATGTTTAAGGGCAAGAAGCCGGTTCGAGTCAGTGCTCCCACACCTCTGCCTGCCGCGGCGGAAGCAACCGGCCAAATTGGCACCGCGGCTGCGCTGGATGAAGAAGCCGATTTGCAGGCACAATTGGATGCCGCGGCGATGAAAGAGACCACCAAGCGCTCAGCCGTTCTCGTAAAGCGCCTGCGCGACAACATTGATAGAGACCCCGTCCTTCCCGCGCACATCGTACGCGGCTGGGTGAACGACAACTGATCGTATGAGCGTGCAACTGATCGAGCCGAGCGACGAAGCCCCAGCACCCGTAAAAAGAACGGATCCGGATTCCATTCCGGGCAGCCGCAAAGCCGCCATGCTGCTCATCAGCCTGGGCGATCAGGCCAGCGCCAAGATCCTCAGCCACATGTCGGAGGATGAGGTGCAGCGCGTCACCAAAGAGGTGGCGCGGGTCAAATCCGTCAGCTCCGTCGAGCTGGAAGGAGTGCTCGAAGAGTTTCACAACCTGATGCTGGCCACAGACTATGTGGTAACCGGCGGCCTGGATTACGCGCGAAAAATGTTGGTCGCCGCGTTCGGCCAGGAGGACGGGATCCGCCTGTTGGAGAAACTGCCCAAGGACCTGGGCAGGCCATCCAGCTTCCGCTCCTTACAAAAGGTCGATGCCAAACAACTGGCCCGGATTTTGCAATCGGAGCACCCCCAGACGATCGCGCTGATTCTCTCCCATTTAGACTCCTCGAAATCCGCTTCGCTGCTGACGTCACTTCCTGAAGAAATGCAGTCGGATGTCGCTTTGCGCATGGCGGCGATCGACCAGATCGCGCCAGAAATCATCGGCAAAATCGCCGGCGTGATCGAAGAGAAGCTGAAGGGGCTGGGCGATTTCAGCCGCGAATCCCACGGCGGCGTGCGCGCGGTGGCGGAAATGTTCAACCGCCTGGATTCCGGCATGAGCGAGCAGCTTTTGAGCGGTATCGAGCAGCGCGACCCGAACACCGCCGGCAGTATCCGGCACTTGATGTTCGTCTTTGAAGATTTCCTTTCGGTGGACCAGAACGGCATTAAAGAAGTGCTGTCGCGCGTAGACCGGAAGATCCTCACTATTGCTCTCAAAGGCACGAGCGATGCGCTCAAGACGCATTTCATGAGCTCCATGTCACAGCGCGGCGCGGAAATGCTGAAGGAAGACATGGAAGCCGCCGGTCCGGTGCGGATCAAGGACGTGGAAGCGGCACAGAAACAGATCATTGCCAAGGTCAAGGAACTGCAGGCCGAAGGAGTGGTCAGCCTCAAGGGAGGCAACGATCAGTATGTCGTCTAAGGTGTCGATCGAAAGCGGCACCGATCGCGTGCGACCCTTCGCCTGGCGGACCGTCGCGCTGAATGGCGAAACGGTGGACCGCAGAAAAGCCGCGGCGGATGCCAAGGCACTCCCCAGTGGAGGCCAGACGATCATTCATGAATCGCGCGTCGCGGAACTGGAGAAGCTGGCAGAGAAGCGTGCCCACGAAGCGCGGGAAGCAGGGCGGCTCGAGGGTGAGGCGCAGGCCAGAGCACAGGCCCAGGAAGAGGTTCGCGCGACGATCGAACGGTTGGCCAATGCCATTGCCGAATTGGATCAGTATCGCGGGCAACTGTTGCGTCAAACAGAAACCGATGCGGTGCGGCTGTCCATCGCCATCGCGCGACGGGTACTGCGCCGCGAACTGACGGTAGATCCCAGCGCCATCGAAGGGCTGGTGCGGGCGGCGCTCGAGAGGCTGCAATCACAAGAAACCTGCCGCGTACGCATGCATCCGGACTTCGTTCCTGCCCTGCGCGACTGCGTTGAGCGGATGGGCATGGAGAGCAGAGTGGAAATCATTTCCGATGCCGCCCAGGAACCAGGTGCGGCAGTCTTCGAAATGTCTCGCGGCAGCCTGAATGCATCCATCGATTCACAACTGAAGGAGATTGAGAGAGGTCTGGCGGACCGCTTTCAGACCCAACGATGACGAGCCTGCCTGGGCTGAGCTTCGATCCTTATCTGGCACGGTTGGAGAAGGTGGATCCGTTCGTGTGGTCCGGCGAGGTAGTAGAGCTGGTCGGGCTGCTGATCGAGTCGCGAGGCCCAGCGGCGGCGATCGGTGACTTTTGCGAGATTCTCGCTTCCGGCGGCCGCGTCATCCGAACCCAGGTGATCGGGTTCCGCAACAGCAACGTACTATCGATGGCGCTCGAAGAGATCGACGGTCTGAGGCTGGGCGACCCCATCGTGGCGCGGCCCGACCAGGCGCGCGTCGGAGTCGGGCATGCGTTGCTGGGACGTGTTCTGGACGGCCTCGGCAGGCCACTCGATTCGCGCGGCGAGCTGGAGACCACAGACTTCTACGACCTCTACAAGCTGCCGCCGAATCCCTTGGAGCGGGAGCACATCACCGAGCCGCTGGTCACGGGAATTCGAGCGATCGATGGCCTGTTGCCCTGCGGGCGCGGCCAGAGAATCGGCATCTTTGGTGGCAGTGGGGTGGGAAAGAGCACGCTGCTCGGCTGCATGTCGCGGCACAGCTCCGCGGACGTGAGCGTGATCGCTCTGATCGGAGAACGCAACCGCGAGGTGCGCGCATTTCTGGAGCACGAACTGGGTCCGGAAGGAATGCAGAAGTCGGTGGTGGTGGTGGCCACGTCGGATAGGCCCGCCCCCATTCGTCTGCGCGCCTGCTTTGTGGCGCTGGCCGCCGCGGAGTATTTTCGCGATCAAGGCGCGAACGTTTTGCTGGTGATGGACTCAGTCACACGGTTCGCCATGGCGCAGCGGGAGATGGGGCTGTCGGCCGGAGAGCCGCCCAGTCAAAAGGGCTATCCGCCATCGGTATTCAGCCTGCTGCCGAAAGTCTTCGAGCGCGCCGGCAACTTTCGGCGCGGATCGATTACCGGATTTTTCACCGTCCTGGTGGAAGGCGACGATTTCAACGAGCCTATTTGTGACGCCGCGCGTTCGATGCTCGACGGCCACATAATTCTTTCGCGGGCTTTGGGCGCAGCGGGACATTATCCCGCCATCGACATCCTGCACTCGGTGAGCCGCCTCACCACACAGATTGCAACCAACGACCAGCTCGCCGCCCAACGCAAGTTGCGCGAGGCGCTCTCGTCTTATCAGCAGGCGGAAGACCTGATTCAATTGGGCGCCTATGTTTCCGGAACGAATCCCAAGCTGGACGCGGCCATTCGAATGCGACCGGAGTTGATGCGTTTCCTGCAACAGGATGCGCGCGCGGAATCCGAGTGGGACGAAACCCTGGCAGGCCTGCGGCAGCTCGCCTCGCAGTTGCCATAAGCCATGACGGCGTTTTCCTTCCGGCTGGAACGAGTGCTCGAATGGCGACAGGCTCAGTTGGAACTGGCGCAAGCGGCGCTGAGCCGCGTGGCTGGGGAGTGCGCGCGCTGGGATGCGACTCTTGCGAAGCTTGCTAATGCGCGCGCGCAGGCGGAAGCGCTGGTGCAGTCGAGTGGTCCGGTCAATGGAGCAGATTTGGGCGCGCTGGCCAGATATCAGGCACACGTAGAGCAGCAGCGGAAGGTCGCGCTCGACCGGCGGCGCGAATGCGGGATCAAAATGGACCAGCAGCGGGCACGCGTGCTCGAAGCGCGGCGCGATTACAGGCTGCTGGACAAGCTCCGCCAAGTGCGCAGGGCGGAATGGGAATCGGCTGTGGACCGCGAATTTGAGGCGCTCGCAACCGAAACGTACCTGGCACAATGGGAGCCGCAGCGGCGCCGGCAATCCTAGGCATAACGGTAGCGGACGCCCCAACGCGGCTCCGGGCAGCCGGATCCGGCTCACTCCTCCGGATCCGGCTGCCCGCTAGGTTTTCTTGGGAGCTTCGCCCTTCTGGGTCGCCAGCTTGGGGCCTGCATCCGGAACCTTGGCCAACTGGTTGAGAATCACAATGTCCACGCGCCGGTTGCGCGCACGGCCTTCTTCGGTGTCGTTCGAAGCAACGGGGGCGGTGTCCGCGTAGCCGGCCACCGAGAACCGCTCAGGCGACAGCTGAAACTTATCGGAGAGCACGTTCAGCATGGCAATGCTGCGGGCCGCGGAAAGCTCCCAGTTATTCCGGAAGCGCGCCGTGTGGATGGGGACGGAGTCGGTGTGTCCTTCCAGCCGCACGGGATTCGGCAGATCGCGAAGCACGGCGGAGACCTTCTGCAGGCTGGGATAACTCGCCGGGGCAACCGTATCTCCGGCGGATGGAAAGAACGCCGCTTGCTTCAGGCTGACAACCAGGCCGTGAGGCTCAAGGCGCATCTCGATTTTTCCCGCCTTGATTTCACCCTGGAGCTCCCCTGACAGATACTTCATCGACGGCAACAGCTCAGCCACCTCGGGAGGCGGCTCGGGCCTCGGCTCGGGCCTCGGCTCGGGCGGCTTGACGGTCTGAGTGCCACCCGGGCCTCGCATCATGGCATTGCCCTGCCCCTTCTGATCCACAGTTCCACCTAGTACCTCGTGGACCATGGCCCGGATTCCACCGTTTTCGAGAGCTTGTGTGACGGCATCAGAAACCTGTGTCGCCTTGGCCTTGTCGGTCTGTGATGTAGCGAACATGACCACGAAAAAGGCGAACAGGAGCGTGATGAAGTCAGCGTAAGAAACCAGCCAGCGCTCGTGATTTTCGTGGGGTGCCTGTTTCTTGACTCGAGCCATGCGATGCCGTGCCTATCCTTCCACCGTCGCGGCCCGGGCGGGCGCCTTGGCCGCTTTCGGTTCCTTGACAGCCTTCTCCGCATGCTCCTGACGGCCGTACGCCTCCAGTTTGCTGCGAATCAGCTTGGGATTCAGGCCTTCCACGATGCCGGCGACACCTTCCAGCATGAGTTCGCGGTTCTGAATCACCTTTTGCATGCGTGCTTTGATTTTGGCTCCCGCCGGGAGAAAGAAAATGTTGGCGGATGCCACCCCGTAAACGGTGGCCACAAACGCCACCGCGATGCCCTTGCCCACCTCTTCAATGTTGGCCAAATGCTTCATCACCTGGATCAATCCAAGCACGGCGCCGATGATGCCGATCGTGGGCGCATAGCCACCCGCCGACTCAAACACTTTGGCCTCGGCCTCAGCATGATGCTCCTCTAGATTGATTTCGAGCTCCATGGTTTTGCGGATCACATCCAGGTCGGTGCCGTCCACTGCCAGGTTGAGAGCCTTGCGCAGAAAGGGATCCTGGATGGCATCAGCATCCTGCTCGAGCGAAACGATTCCACTCTTGCGCGCCTTGGTGGCGTATCCGATGATCTCGTCGATCATGGCCTGCGGGTTTTGGTCGGCCTCAAAGAACACCATGCCTAGCTTCTTCACAGCACCGATCAGCGTGTGCATGGGAGTGGTGACCATGACGGCGCCGATGGTGCCACAGAGCACGATGATGGCCGCCGTAACCTGGGCGACATCCTTGACCTTGCCACCTTCGAGCACCAGGCCGCCCAGGATGCCGCCAACGGCCAGCACCAGGCCGCCGATGGTTACCAGATCCGGTTTGCCGCCGGATTTCTTCTTCGCTGCCGAGGTCTTCTCAGCCATTGGATTCGTCTAGGTCGTTCGCAGTTGTAACCAGGTGCTTGTAATCCTGATGGCGCAACGGACACTCAGCAGCGCCAGAAACGATTGACCTGCGGAACTCGATGATGCGGTCCAGAACCTCTTCGGCCGACTCCAGGACCACGAACTTCTGGCCTGTAGTTAAGGTCACGACAGTATCTGGAGTTACCTCCATGTGCTCAATCAGATCCGAGTTCAATACTAACGGGACATGATTCAAGCGAGTGAGTTGGATCATTGGCAAGGGCCGCCAGAGTACTTATCGGAAGTTTCCCCTAGGGTTTCCGGAAATTTACAGTAACCTTTGGCGGGAAAAGGCCTTATTTTTCAAAAAACCCAAAAAACTGGCCGATAAGCCAACTAAGGTATGCACGATTCCCAACAGCCCCAGCTCCTCACAAACGGCGCATCGCCCTGCGCTGCAGATTCTACCCGGCAAGCCCAGCGCATTCTAGACGCTTGGGAGCACGAAAACATGCCCGGTCTTCGGGCCGAACTGCACTTTGCGCAGCGATCCTGCGCGGCCACCACCTGCGCCGAAGAGGAAGAGCGGCTCGATCTGCTCAATGGGATTGCCGCGCAGATGGAGCGGGATCTCGCCGGGATGAGTTTTGGGAATGGGGAGCGTGCGGCCACCTGCTTCCGGTTGCTCGCACATCTGGCTACAATTCGCCCCGTGGCTATTCGATCTGAAAAGCCTTCTTCTTTCCCGTGCTCACAATCTGTCCGGAGAATTTCCGCTTGCCGTTGACGAAGCCACCCAGGGCTTCGTCGATGGGATGATCAAATGTCAGCACGTCGCCTTCCTTGAGTTCCAGCAGCTCGCGGACACGCAACATCGGACCTTCCAAATGAGCCTCGAGAGTGCATTTGGCGTCGCGCAAAAGATCCAGAGTTCTGGCTTGCTCGGCTTCGGTAGCTTCGATTTTGCGGGGCGCGGACTGCGCATCGCCATCCTCACCCTGTAGTGTCAGGAGTTCGGTGGGCACAGCCAGGTTCAGGCGCCCGCCACCCTCTTCCAGTTTCACATCAACGCTCACCGTCACCATGGGCTCGTGGGGGGCATGAATCAGGCGTGCTTCCCTTCCGACCGATTCGAGCGATAGGGTGACCGGGAGCACATCCTTCCAAGCATCCGCCAGGGCCTGGATAATGATGCGAAACAGGCCGTCGAGTACGTTCTGCTCAATCTCAGTAATTTCGCGGTTGGCAACTTCGGCTTTTCCGGTACCGCCGAGCAGTAGCTCGATGATGGGAAATACCAGCGAAGGGTTCAGCTCGAGGACCGCGTTGGCCTCGTAGGGTTGCATGCCGACGGCCACTATGCAGGTGGGTGAAGGCAGGACCTTCAGAAACTCGCCGTAGGAAAGATGGTCAATGGCCAGCAACTGCGCGGTCACGCCGGAGCGCAGATAGGCAGACAGGCTGGACACGATGCGGTGCAGAAATTTCTGCTTCAGCACCTCGATAGCGCGCATCTGCGAGCCGGGTGTCTGTCCGGGCTTGCGAAAATCGAATAGCGCCACTTTGGGTGCGGTGGCCGGATCGAGAGTTTCCACTCCTCCTGCCGGTGCGGTGTGAATCTTCTGTGCGTCTTGATCCATTTTGTTTTCAGCCCAGGAAGTTGAACAGGCTGGTGCGCGGCAACTGCCCCTCCGCGGTCATGGCAGCCTGTAACTGGGTCTGTTCTTGTGTGAGTTCCACCGCCACCTGAGCGATGTCGGCGTCCTGTACCTGGCTCAACTGGGTCTGGAGTTGGACGCTTTGTTGGCTCGCCAGCGTCTGCGCATTTTGCACGCGGTTTTCCACAGAACCGTAAAACGCCTGCTGCGCGTCCAGATAGTTGCCGGCCAACTGCAGCGAGCTGATGGAACTCGTGATGGCCGCTTGGTTGTTGGTCTGTAGACCAACCAGTAAGGTGTTCACAGCAGCGAACACATTGTCAGGCGCCGCCGCGCCGGTAGTGCTGCCCGCCGTCACAGCCACATTACCGGCTGTTGTGAATAGAGGAGATGCGCCGCCAGCCGCGGCCGTTGTGTCGACTACGGTGAAGTTCTTCGCCCCTTGGAGGGAGACCGCCGTCCCATCGCCGGTCGCCAGCGCACTCACATCGGTTATGCCCGCAGCTTTCAACGCTGTGTTGATGCTGGTGACTGCAGTGGCAACCGTCACGCCGGCGCCAAGGCTGACATTGGCCGTATTGGTTCCATCGCTGATGGTAAATGTGTCGGCGCCGCTCAATGTGGTGCCGGCTCCGCTGAAGGCGGCCGATTGCACGTTGAACTGTGCAACGTTCACTGCATTGGCAGGGGCTGTCACAGTCGACGTGCCTGCAGTCGCGGCGGCGACGCCGGCGGTAAAGGCGCCCGAGCTGGTGAACTGCACGGTGCCGTTGGTCGCGTTGATCGATGCCGTGATGCCAGTCCCGCCGAGACCGGCGTTGAGCTGGCTGACGACGGTGGTTCCATTGATACCGGTCGCACCACCGTTCACAACAACGTTGCGTGACTGGGTGTTGCCGGTGGCATCGACGTAGTTGAAGGTGTACGTCTGCGTTCCGCCGGTGAGGAATGTTATCGCCGGATTGTTCAGACTCACGGCGTTACCCACGAAGCTCGCGCCACCGGTCTGATGATCGAAAATCTGCTGCGCCGTCAAGGCCACGGGAAACGTGGCGCCGTTTGAGTCGGCAATTTGCTGAGTGGCCTGTGGATTGGCAATGAGACCGCTCACGCCCGTGGGGCTGGCCGTGTTCAGAGTATAAGAGGCGGACTGTGGCTGATCGCCGCTGAAAATGAATTGGCCGTTCACCTGGGTGTTGGCCAGTCCTACCAGTTGTTGGAGAATGTTTGAGACCTGCTGAGCCAAAACCTGGTCCTGCGACGCGCTGGTGAGGGAGTTCGCCGCCTGCGTTGCCGCATTCGTTGCCTGGCTTACCAGGTTCACCGCGCTTTGCAGAGTTTGATCCGCGGCTTGGGTGTTGTTCAACACCGGAGCGAGATTGTTCGACGCCTGCTGGTTGGCATCGATTTGGCTGCGGATATCCATCAAGGTGACCATGTCTCCGGGATCGTCGGATGGCTGAGAGATTTTCAAGCCGGACGTGACCTCGTTGGTCAACTGAGTGATCAGGTTGGTTGCCTGATTAACGTTGGCCACGAATATTGACGCGGCAGGATTCAAGTTCTGGATCATGGTTTCCCTCTAACTTCCTCAACCGGTCACCGGCAGTATGTTGATCGTGTCCTGGGTGAGCGTATCCAGCACGGTCACGGTTCGCGCCGTGGCCTGGTATGCATTCTGGAATTCCACCAGGCGGGCTGCTTCCTCATTGAGCGAGACACCAGAGATCTGGCTGCGCAAGCTTTGAGCCTGGGCGACGGTTTGCTGCTGCACCTGAAGCTGGCTCTGAGCGTCTGACGTCTGTTGTCCCACCTGGGCCGCGATCGAGCCATAGAATTCCGTGAAGCTGAGTCCATTGATTTGGCCGGTGGCGCTGGTCGGGTTGGCCAAGTTGGCGAGTTGCAGCGCGATGCCGTTGCTGACTTGAGGCGGTCCGGGTTGAATGGCGGCCAGTTGGCCTGGTGTGACGGCGCTGTTCACGCCAATCGTGCTGGCCACGCTGGTGGGCGCAGCGGCGTTGTAGGTGAACAGCGGAATACCGGGGACGGGCGGAGGCCCATTGGAAATATTGCCAGCGGTGAGTAGGTTGTTCACCGTATCAGCGACGCCCTGCGCGAGCTGGTTCAGGCTGCCCTGCTGATAAGCGCCGCCGATGATGGACGGAAGAACGTTGTTGCGAACTTGCAGGTAGCCGGCAAGTTTGCCATCCGAAATGTTCGCGGTGACATCATTACCCTGGAAATCGAGAATGCGGGTAGGCGGATTGCCGCCTGCCACGGTGGCCGGAGCGCCGGGAGGCGTGGAGACGCTGATGCTAATCGAATAGGCCTGCGAACCGATGACCAGCGGCGTCTGGCCGCCCAGAAGAACCTTCCAGCTTCCGTCGGATTGCTGCGTAGCGGTGATGTCGCCCAGCTCCGAGAGATTCTCGAGCGTCGAGTGAATCTGCGCGTCCAGACCGGCATCATTGCGGTCGCCATTCTGTATCTGCTGATTGTCCGCCGCCAACTGGCTAGCGTAGCCGTTGATCTGGCTGACTGTTTGCTGGATCTGTTGGTCCGTGTTATTGGAGGCCTGGGTCAGGCCCGCATACGCCTGCTGGAACGCCTGTGCCACCGATTGCGCGCCGTCGATGACGGTTTGCTGCGAAGCGACGCTGGTCGGGGTGACACTCCATGCCGAGAAATTCTGGAATAGCGAGTTCAGCGCTCCGGCGATACCCGAGTTGGAACTCACGGGAAAGCCGGTTTGGATAGACGACAGGTTCTGGGAAGTAGCTTCGAGCGTTCCCAGTGTAGAGACGTTCTGGCGCACGTTTTGTTCGGAGAATTCGTCGCGCGCGCTTTGCACCACGCCCGCGGTGACGCCACCGGGCAGCCCCTCATTGGGATTGAAAGGAAGAGCGTCCAGAGTCGGGGTCTGGGCCGCATAACCGGGGGTGGACGAATTCGATACGTTGTTGCCGATGGTTTCGAGCGCCTGCTCGAAGGCTTGCATGGCGCCGGCCGAGGATTGGAGAGCTGTGAGAAGACCCGACATCTGTCAAACCTCCAGCCACACGTGACGCGTAGGCTCGGGTTGCCCGGGCGTGCCATCGGCCGTGTATCCCGCGACCATCGACGCGGCCAAGCGCACCCATCCGGTATGAAACGCCGCGGCGCCATCGAGCAGAATATTCAGGCGGGCGATTTCGGCACGCAGTTCACCAAGTGGCGCACGAAGGGAGGAGTCGCGGCGGAAGTCGCCGGTGGGCAGGCCGGTTTGCAATTGGCGCAGCACGTTGACAGCTTCGTCGACGCGGCGCCGGCATTCGTCGAGATTTTCGGGAGTGGGAGAGATCAACTGCGCGCGCGCATCGCGAACCGTTTCCTGAAGTTGTCTTACGGTTGCCGCGGGATCGAGGGGCGCTGGTGGTGTGCCGGCTCCGGCTACGTGGTCCTTATTGCGCGGCATCCTTCGCTCCAATGGCATCCGCGACGATCGCGCTGCTGACCGATCGTGCGCTCGGCCGGTACGTTCCGGCGCTGTATTGCTGGGCCAATTCCTGGATTCTCTGCGCGCGGTTCACCGACTGCGCCGATAGCGCTTGGGAAACATTCTCCGCCAGGCTGGAGATTTCCGCGTGATCTCCACTGAGTGAGCCAGGGCCGCGAGTGGAAGAGGTCGAACCCAGGGCATCGGTGGGATTTGTTTCCGGCGTCCGTCCGGTTTGCAGACCGGCTGCGCCATTCAGATTCTGATTCTCGATTCTCATAAGTGCGCCGGCGACGAAATGCCGGATTCCTTCAACATGCGTCCCATAGCTTCCAGAGCGCTGCGGTGCATCTGGGAGACACGGCTCTCATGCACTCCCATTTCGCCTCCGATCTCCTTCAACGTCATATGGCGGCAGTAGTGTGAACGGATGACCTGCTGGTAACGCGGGGCAAGGCTGTCAATCAACCGGTCGAGCACTTCACGCAGTTGACGCCGCTCGCAGATGTGGTCGGGGCCGGCGTCGGGACTACTGGCCAGGTCAGGCTGCCGCGTATCTTCAACCGCGGCCGATGCCGCCGGGCGCGTCTGGCTCAGCGCCAGACTGCGGTTCCGCATCTCGGCCAGGGAAATCATCAGCCGGTCGCACAGTTCCTCATCCGTCGGCTCACGGTGCAGATTCCCAGCCAATTCCTGGCGGGCCGCGCTCACCTGCTTCTGCCAGCGGCGCAGCCGGCGCGGCGCCAAATCATGCCGGCGGAGGCTATCCAGAATTTCGCCTTCGATGCGATAGCGTGCGTAGATCGAGAACGGGACGGCAGTCTCGGGATCGTAGCAGCGGCCTGCGCTCACCAGTCCCAGGAGGCCCGACTGCGCGAGATCGTGCAACTCCAGGCAGGTATTCGGCGGGAGCGAGCCGTAGACGCGGCGTGCGATGGAGTCGACCAGCGGCAGGCAGCCGAGAATCCTCTCGTGCCCGCACTGGGGTTGCTCTGACGCGAGCGCATCCGCTCCTGCATGCTCCGCATCGGCCAGCGAAGCGCATGCCGGCCGCATTAGTGCAGGCATGTCAACGGCATCCACTCTTGGGTTCTCTCCCATCTCTTGGCGGCGATTCTGCGGCCTGGCGCGTCTTTCCGATTAGAAATTCAGATGCTTCTTCGGCGGTTAAAACACTACGCACCGGTAGACAGGTTAACCGGTAACAGGTCAACGGACAATATTGCAAAAGGTGCAGTGCGAGAGATTAACCAACGTTCTACATCAAAGGGTTACAAAGAAGATTTACTGTAAATTGTGTGAATTTTACTCTATATTCCACGCAATTATAGCCGATATTAAGAGGCACATGCGCCAGGGCACATCACTGCTGTGGATCCGGAATGCGCCGCCCGGACCTGCGGAAATCAATTTGATGGAAAATCTCCATCGCTTCGTCATCCATATAGTGCATAGCGCGGCGGAGGCGTTAGAGCGGCTGCGTTCCGTGAAAGCCGCGGTGGTGTTCGCCGAGTTTCCACTTGCCGGCTGCGAGCCGGCGGATTTGGTGGAGGCGATACACGAGGCATCACCGCACACGCCGGTTCTTGTTCGCGATTCCAAGGGCACCGTCGCGGATGCCGTTCGTCTGGTGCGGTTGGGCGCCGAGCACTTTATGAACGGGGCTATCGACGAAAATGAATTGATCGGACAATTGGAGAGTGCGGCCGAGCAACTGCGCGTCAGCGCCGTTGCGGCGGACGGGGAGGCCGATCCGTGGAAGCGCTTCTTTATCGGTGAGAGCCGTCCCATTCGGGAAGTCGAGAACGTAATCCGGCTGGCCGGCCCTAAGCGCTCGACAGTGCTGATTACGGGTGAAACCGGCACCGGGAAAGAAGTCGTCGCGCGCGCCCTGCATCACGCCAGCCCCAGAGCGCACCTGCCGATGGTCGCGGTCAATTGCAGCGCGTTGCCGGAAAATCTGCTTGAAGCGGAACTGTTCGGCCACACCAAGGGCGCTTTCACCGGAGCCTTGCAGCAGCGCGTGGGGCGGTTCGAGCAGGCGCACAACAGCACGCTGTTTCTGGACGAAATCGGCGACCTGCCGCTCGATCTGCAAGCCAAACTGCTGCGTGTGCTGCAGGAGCGCGAGTTTCAGCGCATTGGCAGCTCGGAAACGGTTCGCGTCGACGTGCGCGTGGTCGCGGCGTCGAATGCCAACCTGGCCGAGAAGGTGGCCCAAGGGACTTTCCGTGAGGATCTCTTCTACCGCCTCAACGTGGTGCCTGTCACCATGCCGCCGCTGCGGGAGCGGGCGTCGGATATTCCACTATTGGCGCACCATTTTCTGGAAAAGATCTGCCGGATCGAAGGCATCGCTCTCAAGAGAATCTACCGCGAAGCGGTGGACCGGCTGTGCGCCTATCATTGGCCAGGCAACGTGCGGCAACTGGAGAACGCCATCGAGATGGCGGTGGTGCTCAGCGGGGACCGCTTGGATCTCTACCCCGCGGACTTCCGGCTGCCGGAATTCGGCGCCCGCAAGCCGATAAGCGCGGCTCCGTCCGCGGCGGTTTTGCCGGAAACGGGGATCGATTTTGAAGCTGCTGTCACCAATTTTCAACGCAACATCATCGAGCAGGCGCTCGAGCGAAGCGGCGGCAATAAGACCGTAGCGGCCGACCTGCTGCGTATGAAACGGACTACGCTGCTCGCGAAGCTGCGCAATCTCGAGACTCCCGCCAACGTAGTTTCGATCAAGTCGGCTTAGCGGAATAGGGTGCACGGCCGAACGCCAGCGCCGTCAAAGCGACTGATGACAACACCAACAGGCCGTCTCTGAGGAGTGTCTTCAGACTGATGGCTTCGCCAAAGCCAAAGCAGGCACAGTCAATTTGCAGACCTTTGGCGTACGACCTCAGCATGACCGTGAAGAACACGACCAGCAACGCCGATGCCACGATCGTGGTGTGCCGCAGCCAGAATCCGGTGAGCAGCAAAATCCCCAACGCCAGTTCGAACCAAGGCAGCGCGCGCGCCAGCGTCATCACCGCCCATTGCGGCAACAGACCGTAGGCATCGATCGCCATGGCGAACAGCAGCCAGGGCTGGCGGAGCTTGGACCACGCAGCGTAGACAAATACCGCGGCCAGCGCTACACGCAGAATGAGAACGAGCCAGCGTCGCGCGTTCACTTGATCAGCAACTGGTCCAGGAAGCGCCGCAGAAGATCGTAGTTGACCGCGCCGCTGATGGGGTATCGCTGATTCTTGTAAGTGATCACCATGGTCGGAGTCTGCCGCACCCCGGCAACCTGCCCTAACTGAATATCCTGATCCACAGATGCGACGACCTGCGGGTCTTTGGCCAGCACACGCACCTGCTTGGCCTGGCTCGGCGAAAGAACGCTGCACACCGTGTCGGCCACCTTTCCATCGGCGGCCCAGGCGTCTTGCCGCTTGAACAGAATGTCGCACGCGGCCTCATACTTCCCAATCCGGCCCGCAGCGCAGGCGTAGCAGGCGGCTTCACGCGCGTGCGCATGCTGAGGTAGCGGAAAGTCGCGGTGCACCAGGTAGACCTTCCCTTTATCGACGTAGTCGTCAGTCAGCGGGCGCAGCGTTTGCTCATATAAAAGCTTGCACGAGGGACATTGGAAATCGCTGAAAACCTCGATGGAGATCGGCGCCGTGAAGACTCCAACGGATTTTACGATCTCCACGGGTGCGGATTTCGAACTTTGGCTCGGGGCGGCCCCGATAGCCAGGGTGCAGCACAGCAACAGGAGAAAACGGCTCATGTAGTCGCTCCTCTCCTATTGTAATGTGGGATCGCTACCCGGTGGCCTGGGTCGAGCCTTTTTCCACTTGTTCCAGCGACATCTGGTGCACCTTCAGCAGCAGGGCCACTTCGTTCTGCGGAATCGAGAGCGCGGCGGCGATGGTTTCGGGGTTCTCGCCGCGCCGGCGCATGCGTAGTACCTGGCCGCGCTTGTTCAGATTGAGCGGCTGTCCGGGTGCGGGCACGGGCGACGGACGCGCAGGTTCCTCGCGCTCCCTGCGCAAGCGCTCGGTTGCGTCCAGCACCTCGGCCAAGCGGCGCTCGAAGTGCTCGCGGTCTTCGCGGCCGCGCCGCGCCATCGCGCGCATGTTCAAATGCAAAAGGAACGCGTACAGCAGGCACGTGGCGCTCAGCGCCAGCACGGCGAATATTTCCAGCGGCTGAATCAACGGCAGCCAATCTATCGTCATTGCAATTCCTCCTTCGGCGGTGCAATCTCCAGCCTTTGCGCGCGGCTGACAATGTGCTGCACGCGCACGCCATAGTTGCCATCCACCACCACAACCTCGCCGCGGGCGATCACGCAGTTATTCACCACCACCTCCACCGGCTCATTGACTCCGCACTCGAGTTCCACGATCGATCCCGGGGTCCACTTCAACACCTGCTGCAAGGGCATTTGCGCCCTGCCGAACGAGACGCTCACGGGCAATTCCACGTCGAGCAGCAGGTCCAGCGTCTCCAGGTTCTTTACCGGGCTCTCCGGTGTCTGGTTGATCTCCGGCATATCTAGTCTCCTATCGCTGGAGCGACCACCGCCGCTCCATGTATGTGCGCAGCCGCAAAATGCCCTGCGATTTCAATTGTGCGATGCGCGATAAATGCATCTGCATGATTTCCGCGATTTCGCGCAAGGTCGCTTCCTCGTGGTAGTACAAGCTCAAAACCGTCCGTTCAATGGGTGGCATCTGCTCGATGGCCTGCGCGAGCAGACGCTCCAATTCCGCGCGTTCCAGAGTGGTGGAGGGCAGATTGTCCTCCGAGTCCGGGATGTAGTTGAGCAGGTCGCCTTCCTGGTCCTCGTTGGCAAATTCGAAACTGCCGATAGTCAGCCCCCGGATTTCGTAAAGTTGCTGCTGATACTCCTCGAGGGTGATCTTGAGCTCCGCGGCGATCTCGTCTTCCGCAGGAGCGCGTCCCAAGCGCTGCTCCAGCATGGCGATGACCGCCTCAAACTGTTTGGCGCGCCGCCGTTTGTTCTTGGGGGCCCAATCCAGCTCGCGCAGGCTGTCCAGAATGGCGCCGCGGATCTTGTGCTCCGCATATGTCTTGAGTTGCACGCCGTGTGCTGGATCGAAATTATCTACCGCCGCGATCAGGCCGACGACGCCAGTCGAAATCAGATCGTCCAGGCTGACGTTTTCAGGGAGACGTTCGTGGATGCGGCGCGCGATGAGGCGGACCTGCGCGAGATGCTCCAAAATGAGCTGCTCCCGCTCTGCGGTCGTGCCTTCTTCGGTGTGGTACTTGTACATACGCGCGCCGCCTTAAAGCTATTTCTTATGCCGCGGAAAGTGCCCGTTCGTTCCGCTGCTCGAGTACGCGTTCAAGCAGCCGTTCCGCCGTCGCCGGTTCCAGGTCTTCGGGGATCTGCTGGCCTGTCCCCAGGAACGAGATCGGTTTCCCCGTCCGTACGGATTCGCCGATCACACCACCCCACGCCGAGGTTTCATCGAAACGAGTAAATATGAGTTTCGACGGTGCGAAGACTTCGAAGCGGTCAACCACGCCGCTCAAATCCGCCGCGCGCATGGAGGCTGGAGCCACCAGTTGCACTTCAATCGCTGGATGCTGTGCGAGGAAGCGGGCCAGCTCCCCGGCCTCTTCCATATCCGCCGCGGCGTAGCCTGGTGTGTCAATCAAAATCAGACCTTTTTCGCGATTCGCCTCGATCGCCTGCTGGAGCGCACGTGTCGTGTCGACAGAGTCGAATGTCGCGCCGATGATGGCCGCGTAAGTGCGCAATTGCTCGGCTGCTCCGACGCGATTGGTGTCCGCCGAAATCAGATGCACGGGCCGGGAGGCCGAGATGCCGTAACGCACGGCCAGCTTCACCAGCGTGGCCGTCTTGCCGCTTCCCGGCGCGCCCACCAGCGCAACGACTCGCAACTTGTTGCCGGTGCTATCGAAATCGGCATCGGTCGAGAGCAGGCTTTCGAGTTCCGCGCGAACCGCTAGTTCGACGGACTCGCGGTCGAACGTCTTGCGGCGCGACCAGTTTGCGGGATCGCCATCCAAGCGAGCGTGCGCTTGCTTTACGACCCTTTTTGCGACGTCCACCGAGAATCCGGCGTCCATGAGCCGGCTGAGTACTTCCGCAAATTCTGGAGCCGGAACAGCCCACGAATATGCCTGCGCGTTGATCTCGTTGAGTGAGCTCCCCATCTCATCGATCTGCTTGCGCAGACGTGCCAGCTCGCGCAACACCGGGTCTTCAGTGGGAGCCGCTTGAGCCTGCGCCTCGACAGTGTCCTCGTTTGTTCCTTCGGCGCGCCCCGGCAGCACCGCGAACACAACTTCGTACTCGCCCATCCCTTGCGCCTCGGGCGGCGCCTTGCGGCTGTTCACGAGAAGCGCGTCGGGGCCCATTTCCACCCGCGCCAGTTCCATGGCATCCTGCACCGTGGGCGCGAAAAACGATTTCATTCTCATACCCGGCTCCTTGTCTCGTTTTTGTTTCATTGGACTCATTGGATGACACCTTGAGAAATCACTTTCACTTCCGCCGGCACCTCATTGTGCGAAACGAACACCACGTTGGCGCGCGAGGCTTCCACCATCTGCCGCAGGAAGTACCGCGCCGCGGTTGAGGTCACCGCCACCACCGGCGTTTCCGGCGACCCGACTTTCTGCTCAATGCGACTCAAAATATCTCGAATTGACTGCGGAGCCAGATTCAGATGGCTGCTCTGTTCCCCGTGCTGCACACCGGTTTCGACAGTTTGTTCGATCGACCCATCCACAAAGTACGCAGGCAGATCGCCCGCGGAGTTCAAGTAAGGCCTCACTACCGTCCGGCGGATCGCCTGCCGGACATACTCCGTCAACAGAATTGGATTGCGCGTGGAAGCGCCGGCCTCACTCAGGCCTTCGAGCACCGAAACCGCGTCCCGGATCGAAACGCGCTCGCGCAACAAGTTCTGCAACACCCGCTGCACCGTGGCCAGAGTCAACAGCTTGGGAGTCAATTCTTCAACCACTTTCGGATTCTCCACCGCCACGCGGTCCAGAAGCTTTTTGGCGTCCTGGCGCGAGAACAGTTCGTGCGCGTGCCGGCGGACGAGTTCCGCGAGATGCGTGCCCAGCACGCTCACCGCGTCTACCACCGTGTAATTGGCCCGTCGTGCGCGCTCCGCCTGGTCCGACGGAATCCACCATGCCGGCATGCCGAACGCAGGCTCCCGCGTGGCTTGCCCACCCAGAGGCGCGCCACCCTTGCCCACCGGAATCGCCAGCTCCATCCCCTGCGGCATCTCGTAGCGCGCCACTTCCACTCCCTTGAGCGAGATCCTGTATTCGCGCGGCTTGAGCGATAGATTGTCGGTCACGCGCACCGGCGGAAAAATGTAGCCGAGGTCGGTCGCCAACTGGCGGCGAATGCCGCTGATCCGGCGCAGTAGCGGCGAGCTCTTGCCACCTTCGACGAGCTTGACGAGTCCCAACCCAACCTCAACCGCTAGCGGTTCCACCTTGAGAACGGCTTCGAGATTCTCGCGCGCCGCCGGCGCTTTGGTTTCCGTCACCTTTTTGGCTTCGAGGCCGCGCTTGCGCATCCGCCAGGCCGACGTGCCCATGCCCGCGCCCAGCAGCAGAAACGGAATGGTCGGCAAGCCCGGAAATGCCGAGAGCGCCAGCAGAACGCCGCTGGCCAGCAATAATGGCTGCGGGTTGCCGAACACTTGCTTCTTAAAGTCTGCTCCCAGCCGCGTATCGGAGCTGGCGCGCGTCACGATCAAGCCACCGGAAATCGAAATCATCAGCGCCGGAATCACGGTGACCAGGCCGTCTCCAATCGTCAGCACGGTGTAGGTTTCGATGGCGCGCCGGAAATCCATGCCGTGTTGCAAAACGCCGATCAGGAAACCGGCGATGATGTTGATGCTGGTAATCAGGATGCTCGCCACGGCGTCGCGCTGTGTAAATCGTGAAGCGCCGTCCATCGCGCCATAGAATTCGGCCTCATTGGCCAGGTCTTTGCGGCGCTGCCGCGCTCCGGCTTCGTCGACTAATCCGGCGTTCAAGTCGGAATCGATCGACATCTGCTTGCCCGGCAGCGCATCCAAAGTGAAGCGGGCCGTGACTTCGGAGATGCGCACGGCGCCATGGTTGATGACCACGTATTGAATCGCGATCAGGACCAGAAAAATAACCGCGCCGATGATGTAGTTGCCGCCCACCACGAAGTTGCCGAACGCCTGGATCACTTCGCCCGCGGCGGCCGTGCCAGTATTCCCATTGAGCAGAATCAGGCGCGCGGATGAGATGTTCAGCGCCAGGCGGAAGAGAGTCAACAACAGCAGCGTGGTCGGGAACACGCTGAACTCCACCGGCCGCGTGATGTACATCGCTACCATCATCACGATCACCGACATCATGATGTCGGTGACGATCAGAACGTCGAGCACGAAGCCCGGCAATGGCGTGATCAGCGCGATCACGATCGCCAGCACGGCAATGGGCACCCCGAGTTCGGAAGCGCCGGAGAAATTGATCCCTCCGAATCCCTTCCACGGTGCCGGTGCGGCGATGGCTTTCGTTTCTGCCAATTTTGATAGCTCCCTAAGCCGGTAAACGCCCCTGCATCAGGCGGTAGATATACGCCAGAATTTCGGCTACGGCGCGGTACAGATGCGCCGGGATTTCCTGTCCGACATCGGCGGATTTGTAAAGCGCTTGCGCCAGCGGTGGATTCTCGATCAGCGGCACCTGGTTTTCGAGCGCGCGCTCACGAATCCGCAGCGCCAGATAATTTTTCCCCTTGGCCACAACCTTGGGCGCCGTCGTCCAATCCAACTGATAGCGAATGGCCACGGCGTAGTGCGTCGGGTTGACAATCACCGCCGTAGCCGTGGGAACTTCCTTCATCATGTTCCGGCGGATGCGGTCGCGCATCAGGCGCCGGATGCGCATCTTCATCTGCGGATTGCTTTCGGATTCCTTAAACTCCTCGCGTACCTCCTGCCGGCTCATACGCAAGTCCTGCTTGTAGCGGCGGCGATGGCGAGCGAAATCGATCAGCCCGAACACCACGAAAAGCCCGGCGCCCCTCCACAGCAGCGACACCATTGAGTTGCCCACCTGGCGCGCGCCGATCTCCACCCCTTGGAGCGGCAACAGAAAGTACTCTTGCATGCGGTCGCGGCAGATGAAGTAGACACTAGCGCCGAACAGCGGCAGCATGATGACGGCCTGCACCAGCGCGGGAAAGTTCTGGCGAGGAAGTTCGCGTAACTTCGCGAGCGGGTTGAGCCGTTGGAAATCGGGCGCCAGCTTTTTCGCACTGAGGCCAAACCGCGTCACCAGCATCTGCGCTGCCAGCGTCACCACCACCAGGGCTGCTCCGGCGCCAACCAGCGGCAAGAAAGTCTGGACCAGCAGGACCGCGGTGATGTGCACAAAATCGGCGTTCTGCAGATCGCGCATGAAAGCACGCTCGATCAGGAAGCGTGCGGTCAGGCGCGCCTGGTCCAGCCATACGCCGCCCCACTTGGCCACGATCGCGGTGAACGCCAGAAACTGGATCGCCGGCACAAACTGTTTCGAGGTGGGAAACTGGCCCTCTTTGCGCGCCCGCTCCAGCCGCCGCGGCGTAGCCTGCTCAGTTTTTTGGCCCCGGTCGCTCATCGCTTTTGGTTCATCGCCCGAATCCCGCCACCATCGCCACGCGGCCGAACACTTGCTGCGAGTAGCCGCGGAAAACATGCGGGAACAAAACAGCCAGCGCTGCCAGCATCGCGATGGCAGCCATCATCTTCACGGGAAACGCCAGCATCAGCAGTTGCAATTGCTGATTCAGCCTGCCCAGCAGCGCCAGCGCCAGGTCCACCAGCATCAGCAGAGCCACAGCCGGCAGCGCCAGCCGCAATCCCACCGAGAACATTCCCGAGCCCAGCCGCAGAATCTGCTCCGCGCCCCCCGGCGACAGGGCGAAGGAACCTGCCGGAAAAGCGTCCAGGCTCCGAACAAATGCGCGGATCACTTCGCGGTCCAGCCCCAAAGCAAAAAACAGCATCCCGGCCGCCAATTGCGCCAACACCACCAGCAGGCCCGAATCGGCCTGCGTTGAAGGATCAATCATCGATGCGTATCCAAATCCTGCTTGTAATCCGATAATCTGCCCCGCCATCAAGAACGACTCGCTCAATACCGAAACCGCCACCCCGATCGTCAATCCCAGGGTGAGTTCGGCCATCATGGCCACGACAAGGCCGCCTAGGTACGGCTCGGCCAGGTTCACTTGCGGCCACCTCGGAAACAGCGCCAGCGTGACGCTGAACGCCAGCAACGCCCGGGCGATATCGGGGCCGGAGTGAATCCCCGGCAGCGGCACAAAAATGAAAGCCCCCGTGACTCGCGCCAGCACCAGCACGAACCCGAAAACCATCGCGAGCGGGAAGGTCAGCTGGTGAGGCACTCAATTACCGCGCGTATCGTCCCAAATCGCCTAATATCTGGACCGTGTAACCCGTCATCTTCTGCAACATCCACGGCATCAGCAGCACAATCCCAAACAGAAACGCGACCAGCCGGGGAACGGTACTGAATCCCGTGTCCTGGATCGACGTCACAATCTGAATCAAGCTGACCGCGATGCCCGCCAGAAATCCGATTGCCAGCAGCGGCGCGCCCAGCCAAAGCGTCATCATCAAAGCCTGACGCAAAATTTCAACCACGAATTCGGGAGTCATAGCTCCTCCTTTTTATGTATAGAAACTCTTCATCAATGAGCCCAACACCAGGTTCCAACCATCCACCAGCACGAACAACAAGATCTTGAAAGGCGCCGAAATCATCACCGGCGGCAACTGGATCATGCCGATCGAGAGCGTCACCGAAGCCACCACCAGGTCAATCACCATGAACGGCAAAAACAGCACGGCGCCGATCTGAAATCCGGCCTTCAGCTCCGACAGGATATAAGCGGGAATCAGAACCTTCAAATCGAGATCGGCCGGCGTGCGCGGCGGCTGCCCGTGCGTGACTTCGACGAACAAGCTGATGTCCTTCTCGCGCGCGAAGCGGATCAGAAATGCCTTCAGCGGCTGCGTCCCCTCATCGAAAGCCTTATCGAAACTGAGCTGGTTCTTCTCCATCGGCTCCCAGCCCTTGTGGTACATCTCTGTCGCCACCGGACTCATGATCAGAATGGTCAGAAACAGCGAAATGCCGACCAGTACCTGATTGGACGGCGTGGTTTGCGTCCCCAGCGCCTGCCGCAGAAAGTGCAACACCACCGCGATGCGCAGAAACGGCGTGATCGACATCACCACCGCCGGCAGCAGCGTCAGCAGCGTCATCAGGATCAGGATCTGCATGGGGACGCTGAGTTGCGATCCCTGCGCGCTGCCATTCGGCGAGCTGATGCCGAATAGCGAATTCACCGGCACGGGCGCACCGTGCATCGGCCGCGCGAAGCAGAACCAGAGAGCCAGCATCACCAAGCTCACGAAGCTGCGCCTCATTGCCCGGCCCCCGCACCATGCTCCATGACCGCCATCTCGCTGCCCGTGTTCCACTCCACCCGTTCCACCAACGTGCACCCGGATGGCGATAGCGCCAGCAAAACGGCGTGATCGGAAACACGTACCAGATGCACCGAGTGCTGCGGCGTCAGCGGCAATCGGGCAATTGACTCCAGGTGCCGCCCGGCCTTCCGGCGCGCCGCGCCCCGTGGGAACGCCATGCCGCGATTGCGCAGCAGCCAGAGCAAGCCGCCGAGCAGCCCCAGCACCAGGAAAACCGATAGGATCTGCTGCACCATCTACGTCCTGGCCTCGAACATCGTGACGCGCACGCCAATGCTCTTCTCCAGTACCACCACTTCGCCGCGCGCCACCGGCGCTCCTCCCACCAAAATGTCCAGGTAGTCGCCGGCCGTCTTGGGGAACGAAATCACGCTGCCCATCTCGAGCGCGAGAATGTCGCGCAGCCGCATGCCGCGGTGGTCCAGTTCGATCTGGATCTCCACCGGCATATCGGCGAACGAAGCGATCTCTTCCAGTGCGGAACTCACCGGCATGTTACCGAATCAAGTCGATGGTATCTTGCGTCAGCGTGTCGGTCGTGGTGATGACTTTGGCTGAGGCCTCATACGACCGCTGGAACGTGATCAGATTTGTGAACTCGTGCGCAATGTCCACGGTCGAGGATTCCAGCGCTCCCGCCAGCACGGTTCCCCGGCCGCCGGTATTCGGAACGCCGATCGCCGGAGCCGCGGTATTCGCGCTCACTTCAAAATTGTTGTCGCCAACCGAGGTCAGCGAGTCCGGGTTGCGGATGGAAGCCAGCGCCAACTGCGCCACCGCCAGCTGCTGGCCGTTTGAAAACTGGGCCAGTATTTCACCGCCGTTGGATAACGACACGTGCGTAAGCTGCGCGGCCGCCGCCCCGTCCTGAGATTCCGAGGCCACCGCCGTTGCCGTGGCAAACTGCGTGATGCGCGGCGTCCCGTCCGGGTTATAGAGCGACCAGTTCACGCTCAGGTCATTGGCTCCGTCAGTCAAACCCGCGACCTTGATGTTCACCGGATTCTTGGCCAGCGTCGGCGCGGTCAGGTTGCCGTTGGCGTCAAATGTCAGCGTTCCCGTAGCGTTTGGGATCGCATACGGAGTGCCGGCTTTACCGGCCGTAACATCCGCGCCCGGAATGGTGACGGCGTAGGTCCAACTACCGGCGGCCGTCTCTGTGAACGTGAAGGTCAGAACATGCGAGTTGCCCAGTGAATCATATACGGTAACCGGCGTCGTGAACGTGCCGTTTGCCGCACCCACTGTAGCCGCGGCGTTCAGGTTCAAGTCAATCGTCATGTTCGCGGTCGCTACTGGCGGTTGCAGTGCGCCCGACGGAATGGTGATGTCGGTGATCGCGCCGTTCGTGTTCAACACGCCGGCCGTCTGCGTCCAACCTTGCACAAACTGGCCGGTCGAGGTGACCAGGTTCCCATTGGCGTCCACTTCGAAGTTGCCGGCTCGCGTATACTGGGTCGCGCCAGTCGAGGGATCCTGCACTACGAAAAATCCGTCACCCTGAATCGCACCGTCCAGCGCGCCATTCGTAGTCTGGATCGCCCCCTGGCTGAAGTTGGGCGTCACCTGTGGCTGTCCCGTGCCCAGTCCCACCGAGGAGCCGTTTCCTAGGCCCAGATTCTGTGCGACCAGGTCATAAAACGACACGGTGCTGGCTTTGTAACCGGTTGTGTCCAGGTTCGCCAGGTTGGTTCCCACTGTATCCACACCCACCTGGGCGGCATCTAGGCCCGTCAACGCTGCTGAAAATGAAGTGAACATTGCGATTGTCTCCTTGGTTTATGAATTGTTTGATTCAGGTTGCTACGGTGCCTTGGTTCCGGTGGTGCTTCCGGCGCCGGTTGAGCTGCCTCCGGACGTGTTTCCGGCGCCTTGATCCTGGACCAGCTGCTGCACTCCCTGGTTGACGCCAATCATCTGCTCGAGCTCGCTGAACTGCGCCAGTTGTGACACGAACTGAGTGCCGTCCATGGGATTCAGCGGATCCTGGTTCTTGAGTTGCGCCACCAGGAGTTGGAGAAACTGCTGCTCGGTGGCCTGCGCTACTTGGGCCGACGTCGAGGAAACACTGCTCGAAGAGGACGAGGCCCCCGTAGTGGTCGGTGAACTCGATGTTATCGCGCTGGCGCTGCTACCCATGGCTGTTGCTCCTTTGAAATGCTGGATTCCAATTCGCGAACCCATTGCGGGGTTTGCTCGTCTTGCTGCTGCTGTTCTTGCGAACTCTGTTGCTGGCTGCCGCCGCCATTGCGCTGCTGCGAACTTCCGTGCCCGGCCGCATCCTGGCCGTGATCCTGTCCGGCGTTGCTGCCGTTGCCGCCCGGCTGCCAGGTATCGGCGCGATAACCGTTGACTTGCAGGCGGCCCATCAGGTCCGGCAGCCCATCGCGCAATCCGCGCGTCAGGCCCGTGTCCGGTGTCCGCACCGAAACGTGAAGCTCCCCTGCCCTCTCGCTGAGCCGGACCTGCACCGACCCTTGCTCGGCATTGGACAGCCGCAGTGAAATATTGTGGACGCTCTCGCCGGCGCGGTTTGCGGTCTCGCCTTGCGGTTCCAGAAGCTGCGGAGCGCCCGGCTCCGCCGTCGCCTTGGCTGGGCTCCCATTGTGCGCGCCCACCTCAATGGAGGGAGGCGTCAGCGCGCTGATGCTTGTAATGTTCTGCTGCGCCGGCTGCATTGCCGTGGCGGCCTGTTGCGATCCATCCGCGGCGCGTAAATCCACCGCTACGTCCGCCGTACCCGTCTCGCGCTGGCTGTCGCTATCGTGATTCGCGCTGTCGCCACCCGCGAGCTCGCTCCCGGATGCCGGCTGTCCGGCCTGCTCGGCCGGGGCCTTCGTCTGCGGCGCCGCCACGTCACTCTTCTTCACCGTCAGCGTGGCTTGCGCATCGGCATTCGCCGTGGCGCCGGACTTCGGTGCATCCAGGCGCGAAGCCGAAATCACGGTTTGCGCATCGCGCAACGCGACCGTCGCCGCTACGCCCGCGCGTTGCACTACACGCGCCGCGAATGCCATCTCACCTTCCGCCAGCTTTTGGTGCAAATCAGTGGACGCCGGCACGGTCTGTTTCGTAATCTGAAACGCTGGGTCGAGCCCCATGGCTCGTGTCTGCTGCGCCGCCGCTTTGCCGTTGATCAGCAGATCCACTGGCGCTTTCCCGAGATCTTGTCCTGGCAGCGCATCTGAAGGCGGATTGCCCGCCTGCTTGGCAACTTGCGGTGGCGTGGCCTGCTCCGTGACCTGCGGCAGCAGATCGTTCAGAACCGCTTGAAACGGGAGTGTCGGCGTATTGCCAGCCAACGCCGATGCCTGGCTATTTGCCGCGGCGTTGTCCGCCGTTTGTGAGTCCTGAATCTTGCTCTGCCCACGCCGGATCGCCGGGTAGGACGCCTCCGCGCCTGTTGCGTCCTTCTGCTGCGCTCGGTCGGACGCTGTGTGCTCAGACGATTGCGCCGCCGGTGGATTCGCCGGTTGCGCCGTTGAGGCTGAGCCGTTCTCGGAATGAACGGACTGCGCAATTTGAGGGGAGTTGTGGATCGGGGCAGTCTGCCAGGCCGCGGAGGACAGGGGGGAACTGGAGATGAGCACGCCCAGGACAGGTGCAGTTCCTGAGCCAGTCCCACACCTTAGATTTTCAGCGGTTTACACCTAGACGGCCTGTCAAAATCGTGACTTTTGCCGGTGGCTGGCAAAATCTTGACGGCCACGCATATTAACCCTAATCTACATATCGGCTGAGGTTCGTTGATTTTCTAGGGCCTTTTTTTTTCCAACCTTCGGCACCCCGCTTGCTCCCTCACCTCGCGGTACGAACTCTCATGGATTCCTTGACCATCTCCGCCGCCAGCGGCATGCGTGCCCTCATGGACACTCTCAACATGTCCGCCAACAACCTCGCCAACTCCAGCACCAACGGCTTCAAATCGGATAAGGAATTCTACGGCCTCTATACTTCCGCCGAAGCCCAGGCCGCCGCCGATGCCGAAGGTTATCTCGCTTCCACCAACCCCGTGGTTCAGTCGCAGTATACCGACTTCGCCCAGGGCATGCTGGTCCGCACCGGCAACCCGCTGGACCTCGCTCTCAATGGAAAAGGCTTCTTCGCCGCCGATGGGACTTCCGGACCTCTTTATACCCGCAACGGCAATTTTAAGCTGACACCCGACGGCATCCTCGTCACTCACGAGGGCTACCCCGTCCGCACCATCAACAACATCAACAACAAGAACATACCCATCCAAACGCAATCCAATTCGCCGCTTACGGTGACACCTGAAGGTGAAGTGCTGCAGGACGGAGTCACCCTGGGCACACTGGAGCTGGTCAACTTTCCCGACACCAAAGTGCTCAGCAAGCAAGGAAACAACTACTTTCGCGTCGAGGACCCCAAGGCCAAGCCCGAGCCTGTCACCGAGACGCAAGTCGAACAAGCGAAGATCGAGGGCTCCAATGTTTCCACCGCCGGCGCGGCCGTCCGCCTGGTCCACGTCATGCGGCAATTCGAAATGCTGCAAAAAGCCGTCAGCATCAGCGGAGATATGAACAAGCACGCCGTGGAGGAAGTGGCCCGCGTAGGTTCTTAAAAAATGCAAAAGGAGATCGCATGACATCACCAATCCAACCCGCCGTCGCGTTGCCCACGGCAGCTCAACCATCAGCCACAACGACTAAGACCAGCACAGAATGGCAACAGTTCTGCGACTGGTTCACTCACCCTATTACGCCCGGTTCCGGCAGCCACACCGGGCAGGTCATCGATCGCGACCTCGGCAAAACACAAGGTTAATTTTCAGGAGGCTCTATGATCCGCGCCCTTTTCAGCGCCGCCAGCGGGATGAACGCGCAGCAGACCAACATCGAGAACATCGCCAACAACCTGGCCAACTCCAATACCACCGGCTACAAAGCCCGGCGCGCCCAATTTCAGGACCTGCTCTATCAGACTATGACCGCGCCCGGCACACAGGCGAGCCAGCAGACCTTCGTTCCCGCCGGCTTGCAGCTTGGCCTCGGCACGCGCGCCGCCTCCAACGAGATCATCTTCACCCAAGGCGATTTTTCACAAACCGATAATCCCCTGGACGTCGTCATCCAGGGCCAGGGCTTTTTCCAGATCCAGCAGCCCACAGGTGTGCTGGCCTATACGCGCGCCGGAAACTTCCAGCTCGATCAGAACGGCAACCTGGTCAACAGCAGCGGCTATCCCGTGATTCCCCAAATCACCATTCCGCCTCAGGCGCAGTCCGTCACCATCGCACAAGATGGAACGGTTAGCTATACGCTTCCTGGCCAGACCGCGGCCCAGACTGCCGGGCAATTCCAGCTTGCCGATTTTCCCAATCCGGCCGGTCTGAATAGCATTGGCGGCAATTTGTATCTTCCCACCGACGCCTCCGGCAATCCGATTGTCGGTGCTCCCGGTAGCCAGGCCGGCATGGGCACACTGCTCCAAGGCTACACCGAGCAATCTAACGTCAGTGTTGTTGAAGAGTTCATCAATATGATCGTGGCGCAGCGCGCTTACGAGGCGAATTCCAAAGTCGTGAAGGCCGCCGACGACATGTATCAGCAAGCCAATAATCTGCGCCAATGATCCGCACACCCCTCCATTTGGCCTTGATTCTCGGCGCGTTGTGGGTCGCCACGCAAGTGGCCAAGCCGTGCGTGGCCGTCGATAGTGAACGCATCACCGCGGGCGACCTGGCGCGCGGTCTACCTGCTTTCTCCTCCGTCCCCGCGAGCGAAGAAATCGGCTACTCGCCCATCCCCGGTGTGCGGCGCTACTTTTACTTCCCGGAACTGCACCGCCTGGCTCTTCAGTACAACGTCGACGTCCCCGCGGGCGCCCAAGCCTGCATCGAGCGTCTCATGGAAACTTTGCATGCGGAGCCCGTCATTGAAGCCATGCGCAAAGCGCTGGATGATCCCGCAGCGCATATCGAAATTCTCGAACTCAGCAAATTCCCAGTTCCCCACGGCGATCTCGAATTCGACCGCTCCACTCTGCCTGTGGGCACGGATGCACCCGTCGTGTGGCGCGGCATTGTCCGCTATGCCGGAGGACGCAAGTTCGGCGTGTGGGCCAGCGTAAAACTGCGCGTTCAGGGCGTGCGCGTTGTCGCGACGGACAATCTAGCCGCCGGCAAAACGATTCATGCCGGCCAGGTGAAACTGGAACCGGCCGAGGTCTACCCCATGCCGAGAGCAGCCGCACTTACCCTCGAAGGAGTCATCGGCAACAGCGTGCGCATTCCCGTTGCGGCAGGTGGCGTTCTCTACCCCGGTATGGTGGATGCCCCCAAGGAAGTGGAGCGCGGCGATACCGTACAGGTCGAAGTCCAAAGCGGAGCGGCGCTTCTAAAGTTGGAGGCAACTGCGGAATCCGCCGGCCGGCACGGCGAACCCATCCGAGTCCATACCCTGGTTAGCGGCAGAAGCTTCTCGGCGCGCGTCACCGGCAAGGATCGCGTGGTCGTCGCTACCGGCATCGAACCGGCATCCCAGGACCCGAAGCCATGACCTTCATCCAACATCGTTCTCGAATGCTCGCCACGGTGGCGCTCGCGCTAGTTTGCGCGGCCACTCCTGGCCTCGCTCAAAGCTCGAAAGCGAAACCGAAAACTCAGAAACCGCCGGAAGACTCCCCGCTCGATCGCTATATTCGGGAGGCCATGCGCAATGCCCCGGCCAACACCGGTCCCCTTTCATCGCCTGGCTCGACTTGGACACCGTCTTCGCGCTTGCTGGACCTCGGCAGCGACGTGCGCGCCCGTCTGGTCGACGACATGGTCACTGTGCTCGTCGCCGAAAATGTCACTGCGGATGTCACTGGCGTGACCAAGACTTCCCGCGCCTCGGCCGCCAAGGCAACCATCCCCGCATTGGCCGGCTTGACCCGCGCCACTGGACCGTGGACCAACCTCGCCAATCTTTCGACCAACACTTCGCTTGACGGCGAAGGCACCACCTCGCGCCAAACAACATTCACCACCACCCTGGCGGCGCGCGTCACCCAGGTGCTTCCCAACGGAAACCTCGTGGTCGAAGGCGCCAAAGACATTCAGGTAAATTCCGAACGCCAAAACGTGGTCGTTCGCGGCGTGGTGCGGCCGGCCGATATCGACACCACCAACACCGTCCGCTCCGACCACATGGCCGAAGTCGAGGTGCGCATCAATGGCAAAGGCGTCGTCAACGACGTGGCAAAGAGACCCAATATTGTCTATCGCGCTCTGATGGGCCTCCTGCCGTTCTGAACAGTCACATGAAGGGATTCACCGCGATTCTCGCAATCCTCGCCCTGGTCGGAAATGTTCCTGCCGCGCTTGCCACCACGCGCCTGAAGGAACTCGTGGCGCTGGGCGGCGTGCGCGATAATCAGCTCATCGGGTACGGCCTCGTCGTGGGCCTCGCCGGTACTGGCGACCGCCAGCAGACCGTGTTCTCCGCCCAAAGCTTGGCCAATATGCTGGAGCGCATGGGCCTCACCGTGAATCCCACCGCCATCACCGTCAAAAACACCGCGGCTGTAATGGTAACCGCCACCCTGCCGCCCTTCGCTCAACCGGGAATGCGCGTCGACGTGACGGCCGCTGCCATGGGCGACGCCCAGAATCTGCAAGGCGGCATCCTCCTGTTGACCGCTTTGCGTGCCGGCGATGGCCAGATCTACGCCGTGGCGCAAGGCCCCGTCGTCACCGGTGGCTTCTCCGCTGGCCGCTCCAACAACAGCCAGACTGTGAATCATCCCACCGTGGGCCGCGTGCCCGCGGGCGGCCTGGTCGAGCGCACCTCCCCATCCGTCGTCCCCACCGGCCGCATTCAGCTACAACTGCGCGACGCCGACTTCACCACATCCGCCCGCATCGCCGAAGCCGTCAACCACAAGTTCACATCCACCGGAACGCCGCTCGCCAAGGCGGAGAATTCCGCGCTGGTGACCGTGGCCATCCCGCCCGACTATGCCGCGCACTCGATCGAATTCATCTCCGAACTGGAAAAAATTCCAGTCGATGCGGACCGTCCCGCGCGCGTCGTCATTAATGAGCGCACAGGGACCATCGTGATGGGTGGCGACGTCCACATCGCACCTGTGGCCATCATGCACGGCAACCTCACACTTCAGGTGCAGACAAGTTACGCTGTCTCCCAGCCCGGCCCGCTGTCTCAAGGCAAGACAGAAGTGGTCCCGCAAGTCAGCGTTGGTGCCAAGGAAGAAAAATCCCGCAACCTGGTTCTCAAGGAAGGCGCCACCATCGAGGAGCTGGTGCGCGCTCTTGCCGCCATCGGTTCCACGCCCCGCGATATCATCGCCATCCTGCAAAATCTGCGCGCTGCCGGGGCGCTCGAAGCCGAACTGGACGTGATCTGATATGGCCGATCTCAGCATTTCCGCTCCGCAAATCCCGATGCTCTCCCCAGGTCTCGATGCGCCGTCCAAAAAGGACACCCCGGAGAAAATCGAACAAGCCGCCAAGCAGTTCGAATCGCTGCTCATCGCCCAGCTCATGAAGTCCATGCACGAAACCGGTTCGAAAGGCTGGCTCGGTGAAGAGGATGAATCCTCGGAATGCGCCAGTGAAATGGCCGAAGAGCAATTCGCTCAGGCACTCGCTAACGGAGGTGGACTCGGCCTTTCGCGCATGATCATTCAGGGCCTCACCAAGTCGTCGGAGGCCGCGGAAACCCCTGGCTCGGTTAGCGTTGCCCAGAATACCAAGCCTTGATATCTTAACGGATAACATCCGTCTTACTAGAATTTGGCTATTACAGGACGATAAGTTTTTCAGGTGATGCATGCGGATAGAATCCACTGGTAAAAACGCACCCGTTCGCCCGGCATCCGCGGCAACGCCCGGCGCTCCCGCTCCACCACCTGCTCCCGCCAGCGCGGATCACGTCGATCTGTCCGCGCTCTCCCAAGCCGCCGCCGGCCTCGCCCCGGAAAAGCTGGAGCAGATCCAGACCGAAGTCAACGCCGGAAGCTACAAACCCGACGCGGCTGAAGTCAGCCAGAGCATCGTAGATTTTTACCTGATTCCCCTCGAATAGATGACAGCATTCTTGTAGCGCGGGGGTACCGCGGTGTTTGCGGGACACCCGCGGCTTTTCTCAGAACACGCCCGGCCTACAGCTCTGCTGCCGCTAACTCCGTGTGGTCCCCTGAGTAGTCTGCACTCCAGTTGTTGACGTTCGCCACCTCCACCTTCTCCCAGGCTTCCGAAAGGTTCTCTAGAAGGCCGGCGACCTCGGCGAGAGGTGCATCCGTCTGTTCGAAGTTGGCCGCCAGCAACCGGCGCTGCATGAAGTCGTAGAGCTCGGCAAGTTTGCGCGCCAAAGCAGGCTCAGCTTCGTGATTTAGACAGAAGCTCAATTCCCGCAGCGCTCCCCAGGCCTTATTCACCGCCCGCACGCGCGCCGCAACGTCCCCGGCCGCCAGATGACCGCGCGCGTCGTGTACTGAATCGATGGCTGTCCGGTAAAGAATGCGGATCAGCTCGATCGGGTCAGCCGAGAGAATGGTGGCGTCTAGGTAGGTATCGTAGGGGTTGGCTGGCATCAATCGCTCCTACTATCCATATCGGACCGACTTCAGGTTTTTGTCTTAGCCGATCAGGCTAAAGTGGAGAAACTGCTCGAGTCGCCTTTTCCCAATGTCTCCGCCAGTTGCAGAATGTATTCCGGCGGGATCTGCTCGACCACTTGTTTGGTAGAGCGGTCGATGATCTGGATGACGGGGAGCCGGGAATTCCGGTCCATTTGAAAAGTGATCTCGTTATTGTCGCCGAGCGTTCCGGCCTCGTTCACAGCCTTAACGGCCTGGATCAAGTTGCGGTTGTTCGCCGCCTGCTCCGGCGGTACTTGCGCCGGAGTGGGAATTGCGGCGAGCGCGGGTGCTGCTCCACTGGCTCCGGTGATTTCCATACGCTCGGTCCTCGTTTAGAGGAAGCGACTAGTGCTCCCTCATTACATCTTTTCGGCTAAAACCAATAATTTTCGAGTTTTTCGCTAAAGATTTTTTTTGAGCGGTCGATTCTTATAAGCAAATGAAGTCCTATGCCTTTCTGTGGCTGACAGTTAGCGCCGTAGCTCAAACTCCTGCCACTCCCCCTCCTCCCAAGACCTCACCGGATGCAGTGGTCCAGAAACAGCGCGAGACCACCCTGGCGGCCACGCAGACCGCTGTGGAAAAGCAGAAAGCCGCTGTCGCGGCATCGATTGCCGCCTCTATCGGTAAGCAAGGACAGAGTTTAGCCGGAAAGGACTCCTTTTTCACCCTGGCGCCGCTGACTCCGCCCCAACCTCAAGCCGCAACAGCCATGCCCGACGTATCCTGTGACCCTGTCCCTGAGGACACTGTTGCGCCTTTTGTTCTGGGAGCGGCACAGCGCGAAAGCCTTGACCCCAAGCTGGTTACGGCCGTCATCCAGCAGGAATCCGGATTTCGCCCCTGCGCCATCTCGGATAAAGGTGCCCAGGGCCTCATGCAGCTCATGCCCGACACCGCCGACCGTTTCAGCGTGAAGGATCCGTTTGACGCGAAACAAAACGTCGATGCCGGAGCCAAGTATCTAAAGGAGTTAATCACCAAGTACAGCGGCAACCTGGCGCTCGCGCTCAGCGCCTACAACGCGGGACCCGAAACTGTTGATAAAGCCGGTGGTATTCCGAACATCCCGGAAACCACTGACTACGTTAAAGCAATCCTGACCAAGCTCGGCATCGAACCACCTGCGGAGCAAACTCCAGCCCCCATCACCGACCCCGTTCCTCCGGCCGCACCTCAGCAGTAGCCCGCGGCTGTTCCAGGCTTGCCAGCAGGTGGGTGTGTTTGTATTTCCGGGCCAAGTCCGAGGGCCGTCAGCCCCTCCTTCGTACGCGCGTTCGTCCGGGCGCCGGATTGCAGCAGCAGATTGACCATTGCACAATCGCCGAAGTCGATCGAGGCTGCGTACAATAGTGGCGTCATCCCCTTGCTGTCGACGTGATTCACATCGGCTCCACGCTCGATTAGCAACCGAGCCATGTCCACGCGGTTCGCGATCGCCGCCCAGCCGAGGCTGGTGATGCCGTCGCCGTCCACCTCGTCCACCTTGGCTCCGGCGTTTAGCAGTGACTGGACGGCGCCGGTCCGGTGCGTGGTTGCAAAAAAAAGCAGGGGCGTCGCGGGAAACATCCCCAGGACATTCATTTTGTCGTCCACGCGATCGCCCTCTTTTTGGAGTCGGGCGATGACGTCGGCATTTCCTGAAAACGCCGCAAGGAACGTCGGAAACGCATTGAATATTGGTGCGCCCCGCCCCTTCGGCAGACGCACTTTGGCGCCGTGATCCAAAAGCAGATTCATCGCCGCAACCAAGCCCGGATATTGCGCCGCCACCAGGAGCGCGGAGTATTTGTTCTTCGACCGCACATCGGCATTGGCGCCGCGATCGATCAGCAACTTCATCTTTTCGACATCCGGCGCCGCCAGCATCAGCGCCGTGACTCCGCCCGCTTTTGTCGCAGAATTCGGATCGAACCCGCCATCGAGCAGCCTCTTCACATCCCCGGAGCTCCCGAATAGCAGCGTTTCCGCCCACGGTTCGATCACGCCAGGCTCCGCCTCCTTAAGGGTCAGTGGACTCGGCTTCGCCGGCCCGAGAGCCGTGGCCAGTGCGATCAACGCCAGGCTGTCCCCCATGGTTGAGACGAACTGATCATGCCCATGACGAACTGATCATGCCCATAAGGGTGTCCCGTCTCGAAATACGGAGGGCTTACCGGCGCGGGTGGGTGCAAGCGCGAGATGACGTGCCAGGAACCATCCGGGGCCTGAGTGCGAATGAGGTATTCGATGCCACGCTGCCAGGCGGCGTCTGTGATTGGGACCCCGCCCGCGTCATGAAGAGCGGCCAGCGCCTAGCCTGTGGAATAGGCATCGCTCGAGCGGCCGTCGTGTGAATTCCAGCCGCCATCGGTTTGTTGCGTAGCCTTCAATTCGCCAGCCATTTTCTGCAGCGTGGCCTGATCCGCGCCAGTCCAGGATGCGCCGAGCAACTGGGACACGCGCTCTTCGGTAGCGCGTGGCTGGTGCGAGAGAAACCAGGCTCGCGCGCGCTCCGTGCGCGCTGCCATATCGGCCTGTTGGCTGGGGTGCGCATAAAGTTGCAGTGCTTTGACAGCAACCGCGGTCGCGGTGAACGGGGCTATAAGACTGCGGCGGCCGATCGTCGGCGGTGTCCCAGCGGCCATCGGGCTCTTGCCGCGCCGCAATTAACCGGCAATAAACCGCCGTGACCAGGCTGGGACGCACGCCCACCGCATTCGCGGCGATCAACGTGTATCCGTCATCCAATGCCGGATCGATGATGTAGCTGTACTCGACGGCGCCTTTGCGGGTTTAGAGCTTCGCCGGACGCATTGACGTTCAGTGGCTATTTGGTCATCGTCGTTGATGAGTCCGGCGGTGGCAGTGCGGTCAGATCGCAGCCCGCCATCAAACTATCCGTTTCAATCAGAAGAACGACATCTTTGCTCTTGGATTTTCTTGCAAGCCGTCGCACTACACCGTTGTGGCTGATGGGCACCAGGGGGGAAATTTCTTCGATGTTTCCCGCTGGAAATCTCTCGATTGACTGGGCCACGTCCACCGAGATAGCGAACAATCTGTTGCTGCTCGCCAGGATGACGGCAGTTTCCCTCTTCGCGTACCGGACCACATCTTTCAGCTCGGCGAACAGCTTCACCAACATGGCCAGTAAGCCATCACGGGTCTGGCTGGTCAACTGCTCCGCTTTGTCGAACTCCTGGCCGGCCTTCAACTTCTCGATGTCAACGGCGACACTGTGGATCTGCTGGTGCGGCACATCAAACTTCTTCAGCAATGCAGCAACCCACGCGTTATCAGCATGGTAGCTGTCATACCATTTGCCGAAGGCGCATTTGTGCGGATCCGTGGTCAACGAAAACGCGCGGTGCTCCTTGACCGATGCTTCCAGTTCGTTCAGCCAGTTCCGGTGGTCCTGCTCGCGCTGTCGCATCATGGCGCAAAAGCTCTCGGTTTCCTCGAGAGCGGAAGTCATGCCCATGCGTTTGCGCAAGTCCACCACCGGCATCACCCGTCCGCGGAGATTGATGACGCCTCGAATGTAGTCGGGGACGTTGGGAACCTGGGCCACTTCGGGCATCATGACCATCTCACGCATGTCTTGCGTAGCGACGGCAAATAGCTGGTTTTTCACCTCAACGATCGCCCAGGGCATTTCTGGATGATAGGTTCGTAGAACGTTAGACACAACTGAACCTCCAGATGATAGATCGGCAGCCTTAGGCACCCGCTTTAGCCCGACCTTGACACGTTCCAAGAATTATCGGCCGTGATATACAAGCTGCTCGGCCATCCACTGCTTGTCGCCGTCGCTCAACATTTAGGTTCCCGTGGCTACGCGCTATCAGGGTAGCCGTTTTTGTGCCGACGCCGGCTTCCGAGCCGGGTGGTGAGGGCAATTCGGGTACAGGCAACGAAATTCCCAATCGGGGCAGCCGTTTCCATGATTGTGTTGGTCGGAATTTCGACCCCAGTCCGCGAATTGAGTCTGGTGCGCCCCGGAAGAAGCTTCTCTCAGTATCCCTTCTGCTTATCGACCACGTTCACGAGCGGCTTGCCGTCGACGAAGCGCTCGAGGTTTTCTTTTACGGTGCCGACCATGCGGTCGCGGTCCTTATCGGAGCGGCCGGCGATGTGCGGGGTGATGATGACGTTGTCGAATTTCCAGAGTGGATGGCCTTTGGGGAGCGGCTCGGGATCGGTGACGTCCACACCGGCGCCGGCGAGGCGGCGGCTGTCCAGTCCTTTAACCAGGCCGTTCATGTCGTACACGCCTCCGCGGCTGACGGCGATGAAATAGGAGTGCGGCTTCATCAGCTCGAATTCGTGCGACCCCATTTCCTTATGGCTGCGCTCGGTGTGCGGGGCGGAGATGAAGACGACGTCGGCTTTGGGGATCACTTCGTCGATTTGATCGGGCTTCACGACGTCGGCGAGAAACGGCGAGAAGGGCTTGTCCTCAGGATCAACGCCAATGACGGTCATGCCGAAGGCCCAGGCGCGCTGGGCGATCTGCATGCCGATGCCGCCCACGCCAATGACGACCGCAGTCTTGCCGCGCAACTCGATGCCGTCGAAGGCGCGGCGGTCCAGGCTCTCGTCGGGCATTTCTTTCATGTACCGGGGCAGGCGGCGGGTTAGCGAGAGCAGCAGGGCCATGGCGTGGTCGGCGATTTCGGGGCCCTGCACGATTTTGTTGTTGGTGAGGACGATGTTGCTATCGCGCAGATCGTTGCCGCCGGAGAGGAATAGAACGCCCTCGACGCCGGCGCTCATGGTCTGCACCCATTTCAGTTTCTTGGCGGCGCGGACCTCTTCGGGCCGGATGTCGCCGACGAAGCCATCTGCATCGGCGATCTCCTGCATGACGTTGGCGTGAGTGACGGGCACGATACGGGCTTGTGGGACGGCTGTTTGCAGCTCTTTCTCGATGTCTTCACCGCCCATGACGAGAATCTTTTTAGTTTGAGCGGACGCGGCGAGGGCGCACGCAGCCAAAAGGAGAATGAGACGACGCATGCAGGTGCTGTTGAGAAGCGACATATCGGCAGATTATATCGCGTGGCGCGGAGGGGACTATACTGGACTTCGGGTGAGCAAATTGCGATACGGATGGATTTGCGGCGTGATGTCGTTGGGACTCCAAGCCGCGACACTGCCCGTGGTACCGGGCGACTCCGCGCGCGGAGAGAAACTGTTTGAGAGCGAGCGCTGCGTGCAATGCCACAGCGTGGATGGCAAGGGTGGCAAAATAGCGCCCGATCTGGGCAAGCAGATCGATCGGAGCTTCACGCCGGCGCAACTGGCCAGCACGATGTGGAACCACGCGCCGGTGATGTGGGCGGCGATCGAAGGCGCGGGCATCGATAAGCCGAGGCTCAGCCCGGAGGGAGCGGCGGATCTGTTCGCGTTCTTTTATTCCTCGCGGTTCTTCGACAAGCCGGGCGACGCGGGTCGCGGCAAGCAGGCGTTCGCGGCGAAGCACTGCGGCGAGTGCCATGGAATTGCGGAATCGCGGGCGGAGAACGCGCCGCCGGTGGTGAAGTGGGAATCGCTGGGCCAGCCGATCCTGCTGGTGCAGCAGATGTGGAATCACAGCGCCAACATGCGCGAAGCGTTTACCCGCAAGGGCATCCCGTGGCAGGAGCTGACGACGCAGGAGCTCGGCGACATCCTTTTGTATCTGCGCACCCTGCCGGAGACGCGGCACCTGGCGTCGCGGTTTTCTTATGGATCGGGGCAGGGCGGCGAGGGGCTTTTTGAATCGAAAGGCTGCATCAAATGTCACGTGGGCAAGCTGGCGCTGGAGGACCGGCTGCACAATCTGACCCTGACCGACATCGCGGTGGACATGTGGAATCACGCACCGCGCATGGTTCAACCGGTGCCCTCGCTGACCGAAGACGAGATGCGGCAGTTGCTGAGCTTTTTGTGGATGCGGCAGTTCGTGTATCCGGCGGCAAGTGAATCGCGCGGCAAGCAATTGTTCACGGAGAAGCATTGCGCGGATTGCCACACGAGCGGGACGAACGGCGCTCCGCCACTGCCCGGACAGGCGCGCAAGTATTCGGAAGTGACCATCATGTCGGCGCTGTGGGGGCATGGACCGCAGATGCTCTCGCGGATGCGGCAGGCGCACATCCCCTGGCCTCGGTTCAAGAACCCGGAGCAATTGGCGGATTTGATTGCGTATTTGAACTCGGTGCAATAGGCTCAGCTCGAACTACGGCGCGCCTCGCCCCTACGGCGGGTGGGATGTCGGGGTTGGACAAGGGAAATGACGCTAGAAGGCCCTGTGTTTCAACCGGGCCAAACTGAATTTTGCGGTCTCCGCTACTGCCATCACCGTCATCACCCCTGCTTGTAGAGGATCGGTAACCACCAGATCCGCAGCCGCCGGCACGCTTCCCGCCATATTCAAACTCACCACCAGTAAGCCCTGCGCCCGGACCTCGCGAACGGCGCGCTCGATGTCGCCGCCCATTAGTGAACCAGCCAGCACCATGGCCTTCATACGGGGCAGCCGCCCGCAGGCACGCACGGCATCAGCCAACGCCTGCTCGCCCACTAGCGGGATGGTGTCCACCGAGATGTGCTCGCCACGGATATTGTGGCGGTCCGCCTCTGAAATCGCGCCGATGGCGACCTGCCCCACCTGGGCGCCGCCACCCATGATGATGATTCGTTTCCCAAAAACAGTCTGAAACGTCTTCACCTGAGTGACGCTTTGAACGATGGAAAGCTTCGACAGATCCTCGATCACTGCCGCTACCTCGTCCGTGACCTCGATCTCGAAATACGTCTGCCGTTCATCGACGATGTCGACAGAGGTGATGTTGGCGCCATGCTGGGCAATCACGCCGGTCAACTTGTGCAGAATCCCCGATCCCGTATCCGCTTCGACTAATAAGCCAATCTTTTCGCTCATATCTCTAGCTTACGATCCCGACTGCTACAACAAGTCGGTTACATGTCGAACCCGCAGGTTTTCGGTGACGCGGGGAAAACAAACTGCCGCAGGTCCCCGCAAAAGGCGCGTGGCCCTGCGCTACAGACGCATACCGAAGTAATCGCTGGCAATCTGTAGGATGTCGAGGTCCGTCGCCACGCCGTATTCCAAGCGGGGCTTCCTGCCTGGGGCGATGTAGTAATATCCCACCTTCACCTCGCCCGGACGGAAGGTTGTGACCTTGGCTCCGACTCCGTGACAGGCGCGAAAAAAGCAACGATTGTCGCCCGGGGCCGCGTAGGGACATGGCGAAGGTGATCAGCGGAATTTTCAGCCACGGGCGGACGCGAGGACATCAACGTGTCGAGGATACACTCGGCCGCCTCTTTTGGGTTCCCGAAAGGAAAGTGGAGAATTGAGCGTCAGCAATCAAGCATTCTGAAGACTTGGTAACGGGGCGAGTGAGCTGTTTGCGGTGTGTATTCGCACCTCGACGGTGTGTTCTTGATGATCGTCAACCAGGGGAATAGCCTTGTCGTTTCCCTGAACGCCGTCAACGGTCAACGTCGTTGCTCCGCTCGTGGCAGGCATTTGGCGGACAACAATATGGTAGACGGTCTCGCGAAACCGGTAATGCACCTTGAACTCTTTCCAATGCGCTGGAAGGCACGGCGCGAAGTGCAGTTTATCCACCTCAATCCGCAGCCCGAGGAGTGATTCCAGGATCAGCCGGTACATCCAGCCGGCAGAGCCTGTGTACCAGGTCCATCCACCGCGGCCGGTATGCGGCGAGAGAGCGTAAACGTCCGCCGCCACGACGTACGGTTCCACCTTGTAGGTCGCAATCGCTTCCGGAGTTGCGCCGTGGTTCACCGGGTTGATCATAGCCAGCAGTTCCCACGCGCGGCGGCTGTTGCCCAGCGCAGCGAACGCCATCACTGTCCAGATGGCCGCATGGGTGTACTGTCCGCCATTCTCTCTGACACCTGGAAGGTACCCTCTGATATAGCCGGGATCCAAATTCGACTTGTCGAACGGCGGATCCAGGAGTTGTATCAGCGCATCGCTCCGGCGAACAAGGTGCTTATCGACCGCTGCCATGGCCATGTATGAGCGCGTGCTATCGCCAGCCCCAGATAGAACAGCCCAGCTTTGCGCGATCGAATCAATCTGGCATTCGGGGTTACTCGAGGACCCGAGCGGCGAGCCGTCGTCGAAGTACGCGCGGCGGTACCACGCGCCATCCCAGCCGTTTAGCTCTATATTCTCGCGCACTTGAGCCGCCTCGCTCCGGCAACGTTCACCAAAAGACAGGTCTCCCCGATTGCGGGCAACTTCGGCGAACCGTGTCAGGACGTCGTAAAGGAAAAATCCCAGCCAGATACTTTCCCCTTTGCCGCGTTCACCCACTTTGTTCATTCCGTCGTTCCAGTCACCGGAACCCATGAGCGGCAGGCCGTGCTCACCCGATGTGAGGCCTCGCAGGATAGCTCGCACGCAGTGTTCGTACAAGGGAGCGGTTTCCTCAGAGACACCCGGCAGATCGTAGTACGAGTCTTCGTCCATGTTCACTGGGCGGCCTTCGAGGAAACGGACGGGTTCATCCAACACCCCGGTGTCCCCTGTGCTCAGTACGTAACGGGACGTGGCCAACGGCAACCAAAGATAATCATCCGAACAGTGTGTGCGGACGCCTCGGCCCGAGGGAGGATGCCACCAGTGCTGGACATCTCCTTCCCGGAACTGACGGGCAGCACACAGCAGTAAGTGCGCGCGCACCAGCCCCGGCTCGGCATGGATGAGCGCCATCACGTCCTGTAATTGATCGCGGAAACCGAACGCGCCCCCAGACTGGTAGAATCCGCTCCGTGCCCACAAACGGCACGCTAGAGTTTGATACAGTAGCCAGCCGTTTGCCAAGACGTTGACGGACTGGTCGGGTGTTTCCACATGCACCGCGCCGAGCGTGTGTTTCCAGTACTGCCACACTGCTTCGAGCGCGCCGCGCGACGGAGCGGGCCCCCGAAAGCGATGCACCAGATTGCCGGCGTGATCGGCGTCTCGACCTACGCCGAGCCGGAAGACGATTTCATGCTCTTGGCCCGCGGCCAGTTCGAAGGGAACTTGGATCGCAGCACAAGGGTCCAAGGCGGCGCCAACCTTGCCAGAAAGCCGAGCTTGCATCATAGCCGCCGGGGTCCGATGGGTGCCGTTGCGTCCAAGAAACTCAGTGCGATCGCCGCTTATGGTCCGCGCTGCGTCGTCCACATCGAAGAAGGCAATCCTACCCGTGAACTCCGTGTTGTAAGGATTCCGTGCGAACAGCGCGCCGCTGGCGGGATCGATCTCGGTGATCACATACATGGACGATTTAGACCGCAGATCGCCTAGCACCCATTCGACGTAGCCCGTCGCGGAGAGCCGGCGCGTTCGTCCTGATTCGTTTCGTACCTTGAGGACCGAGAACTTAACCGATGCGTCCAGGGCCACATAAACCCATAGCTCCGAGTGGATGCCGCCCTCGGTGTGCTCGAAGACGCTGTAGCCGAATCCGTGGCGGCTGATGTACGGGCTCGTTCCACTCCTGGGCAACGGCGTGGGGGACCAGAAATCGCCGCTCTCCTCGTCACGCAGGTAGAAGGCTTCTCCGCCCGAATCGCTCACCGGGTCATTCGACCACGGCGTGACGCGGAATTCGTGGGCATTCTCGCCCCAGGTGTAGGCGAGGCCGCTCTCTGAGACGACGGTTCCAAAGTGCGGGTTTGCCAGCACGTTGACCCACGGGGCGGGCGTCGGCTGCTCGTCCGCGGTCGTGATTACGTATTCGCGCCCATCCGGAGTGAATCCTCCGAGGCCATTAAAGAAAATCAGATTGCGGAAAGACAACTCGGTGGCTGCCGGGGACTCGATACGATGGGTCCGGGTCGGAGCGAATGCCGGAACCGGTGCAGCAACAACACTCCGGCCGTCGATTTGGTCCGCCAGCGACCCCCTGCTATCGGTGATGATGACGCGAGCGACCGATTGGATCAGAATGCGATCCTCGCCCGATATCTGGTCACCGGACCTTATGAAGATGCCGCCTGGCCGATCCGTCACGTTAGCTTCGACGCCCGCGGCAATCAGCCCCGTGATCTGGTCATTTAGCAACTGCCGATAGCCGGCATGGTCTTCGTTCCAGATCACCAGGTCGGCTGCCAGCCCTTTGGAACGCCAATACGCGTGAGCTTGCACGAGCTGGCGTACCAGCTCGATATTGGCCGCATCTCCAATTTGCAGCAACACGATAGGCAAGTCGCCGGAAATGGAGTAGCCCCACAAGCCGGACTGGCCACGGTGGTTCTTGATGAGAACGGCTGTGTCGGCCCGCAGCGAGGAATTAGCATAGATGACAGAGCTGGCCAGGCGGCCGTAAAGCTGGGCGTCGACTTCCGTGGCATTGAGTTGGCGAAGGACCACTTGGCTATGGGTCCACGCCAGGTCGAAAACGCGATTCGCCAGGCGCTGGTCCTGGTATTTCTCGACAAGGCCGAGGCATGCGTCGCGGCTGGCGCCGACGCCGGTCACCATATTGATCGTTGCCGATTGTTCCGGATCGAGCGTGATTCTGCACCGGATTGCGACGATTGGGTCCAACACCGAGCCTTGGCTTCCCGAGAGCGCGGGAGGGCCAGTTATCGCTTGTGGGTTGGCGACGGTGTTCCCACGGCCGATGAACCGCATACGGTCAGTCTCATAGGAAACTTCTCCAACATCCGCTCCGTGCACAGCCATCAGGTGAAACATCCATGGAGCCTGCTCGTCGCGGGAGCGGGGCCGGCGCGTACAAAGGATGACCTGGCGTTCGGGAATGATCTCAGTCTGAACAAAAAGGTTGCTGAACGCGGGATGCAGCGCCTCGGCCGCAGCTGAAGCGAGAACGACCTCTGCGTAGCTCGTGACATCGATTGCTCTGCGCGTGCGTGAGCGATTGGTGACGGTGACTCGCCTCAACTCGATATCATCCTCGGGAGAAACGGCGATCTCCGTGTGCATGTCGAATACGTTGCCGCCGGAGCGGAACTCGGCTCGCCCCTCAGAGAAGATCGCTTCGTAAGTCTTCCGCTGCTTCAATGTCGGCTGATACGCGGTTGACCAGAACTCTCCGGTTTTTACGTCACGGACGTAACAGAACGTGCCCCAGTTGTCGCAAACGGTGTCCTCGCGCCAGCGCGTGACGGCGATATCCTTCCACCGGCTGTAACCACCGCCTGCGTTGGTGATCATCACGTGGTACCTGCCGTTGGACAGCAGTTGCACTTCAGGAATCGGCGTGTTGGGGCTGCTGAAGACACGCACTGACGCCTCCCGAGCAGTCGAAGCGGAACGAAAACCGGAGGGCTCGGCGGTGTGGGGGTCGAACGGTGTAGTTCTTGGGATCCGTTCCTGCAGCAACAGCGTGGTCGCCTGAAACGATGGATCCGACTCGAATCGCCTCTGCATGGGCCGGTCGAGGAGCAGATAGGCCAAAGATAGGAAGCTCATGCCCTGGTGATGCGCCATGAAGGACCGCACCACTGCAGCCGATTGGCCGCGCGGCAAACGGGAAGGCGTATAGTCGATAGCTTCATAGAAGCCGAATCGTCCGGCAAGTCCGCCGGCGGCGAGCCTCTGCAGGTTGAGGCACGCCTCTTCAGGCGCCACCATCAGCGCGAGCGCCGACGCATACGGCGCAATGACCAGATCCTCGGCCAGCCCTCGTTTGAGCCCCAGGCCGGGTACGCCGAATGCGCGGTACTGGTAATTGAGATGAGCGTCGATGATGTTGTAACCGGATTCTGATATACCCCATGGTCCGCCGCGCGACTTTCCGTACTCGATTTGTTTCCGAACCGCCGCCTTGCAGGTCTGGTCGAGCAACGTGTTTTCATACGTCGGCATCACCAGTAGGGGCATCAGGTACTCGAACATCGAACCGCTCCAGGAGAGCAGAATCGGTTCTCCGCCGAGCGTTGTGAGCAGGCGTCCCAGCGCAAACCAGCTCTCCTGCGGAAGTTGCCCTTGCGCAATCGCTACGAAGCTGCACAATCGTGCTTCGGACGCCAGCAGATCGTAATAACTCGCATCCCGGCGGCGTTCACTCACGTTGTATCCAATCGCCAGTAAGTGGCGCGCCTTGTCATACAGGAAGTCATACTCCATGGCGGCGAGCTCACCACACTCGAGGGCAAGACTTTCGATAGCCGCAATCCTTGCCGTGGCACGCCGGCTGGCGGACGGAAGTTCCAGCTCAAGCGTCGCCAATTCGCGGAGCGTCGGCACTTCGGGGACGTCGTCAATTTGGCTCAGCGTCAGCTCATCCAGGGCGCCGCGGCATTGCCGCGCGAATGCATCTGCCCACCATTTCGCTTGGATGTCGGAATGAGGACCAAGTTGATCCTTCAGCTCGGTGGCGGACGCCGCCAGCTGGTCGAGATGGAGCCGGATAGACGCGAACCCGCTCGGCCGGGACTCCAGATTCATGTGCAGTTGGGAGAACTGAGCCGGACAGGCTCCTCCCGCAGCCTGCTCCAGAACCCTCAGCGTGTCAGCGAGCCCGTCGAACAATCGCGATCCCAGAATCTTCTGATCGGGAAGAGCCGCCAAGCCCGCACGCAACGTCAGCAGATGGCCCGCCAAGTTTCCGCTGTCCACGGTGGAGACGTATAAAGGCGGCAGCGGTCGCAGAGACTGGGTGTCGTACCAGTTGTAGAAGTGGCCCCGGTGCCGTTCCAACGCTTTCATCGTGTGGAGCGCATTCACCGTTCGCTCGACGAGTTGAGCCGCGGAAATGTAACCGAAATCGCAGGCGGACAGATTGGCGAGCAACGCCAGCCCCATATTGGTCGGCGACGTGCGATGCGCGATGGCTCCTACAGGATGCTCCTGATAGTTATCTGGCGGCAGCCAATGATCGTCAGGGCCTACGAATGTCTCAAAAAATGCCCAGGTTTTGCGGGAAAGATTCCGGAGGAAAATATTCTGATCGACCGTCAGCTTGACTCGCCGGCGAGCGAGCGGCAAACTGATCCACCATGCAATCGCGGGCGAGACTGACCAGAGGCCTAACATAGGCCCAGCCACGGACAACGCGGTTGGCCTCGAGAGCGCCAGATAGATCGCCGCGGAAATAGCAATGGCGGGTGCAACCCACATGGATTGGCAGCAGGCGAAGAGGTCCTGGCGGCCACTGCGATCCGGGTCGCCTGACGGATTCCATTCCAGCAGTCGGGTATGTGTGAACAGCATCCGTCCGGCTGTGCGCCCAATCGCATCCAAACTGAAGAACGCCTCGTACGGGAGGCACGCGAGGGTAAATGCCGCCTGGGCAAAATGCCGTACGGTCGAACGCATCCAAGCTGCGAAGTACTGGCTCAGCAGTACATCATCAGGCTTCCGAAACACATCCAGAATCGAGGCCAGCAAGGGCGGGATCAGAATGATTGCGATTACCGATAACGTCCAGAACCAAGCCGGTAACAGGATCGTCCAGCCTGCTACCAACAGCAGCATCAATGCCGCAGGCGCCAGACTACGCCGAAGGTTGTCGAGAATCTTCCAGCGGGACAACCCGGAAAGAGGATTTTTCTGGCGGCGGCCGCTCGGGCTGGGAACACGCGGCAGCAGCCACCGGGCTATCTGCCAATCCCCGCGAATCCAGCGGCGCCGGCGGCTCACGTCGGCGCTGTAGCAAGCGGGATATTCCTCGTATAACTGCACATCGCTCAGCAGCCCCGCGCGCGCGTAGCACCCTTCCAGAAGATCGTGGCTGAGGATCCGGTTCTCAAGAAAGCGCCCATTGAGTGACCGCTCGAACGCATCGACATCATAAATCCCCTTGCCAATGAATGAGCCTTCGCCAAACAGGTCCTGGTACACATCGGAGACAGCGCGTGTATACGGGTCGATGCCAGGTTCACTCCCCCACAATCGCGCATACCGGGACCGATTCGTGCCCGGCAGACTCACGGCGACGCGTGGCTGCAGGATGCCGTATCCCTGGGTTACGCGGCGCTTGTCTTCGTCGTACCGCGCCCGATTCAGTGGGTGCGCCATGGCTTCCACAAAGTGCCGGGCCGATTCGCGCGGAAGTTGGGTATCCGTGTCGAGGGTGATCACGTACTCCACGCTCGACAAAACTGCTGTGCGACCGACGACGAGGGAGAAGGGGTCCCCCGAGTGACCAAATGTTCCCCCGCGCAGGAGTGAGTTCAGTGCCGCAAGCTTTCCTCGCTTACGCTCGTAACCCATCCAGAGCCGTTCTCGAGGATTCCAGCAGCGGGGCCGATGGAATAGAAAAAAGGCGCCGCTCTTGGTACTACGGTATTTTTCGTTAAGGTCTTCGATCCCCTTGCGAGCTAGACACAACAGCGGTTCATCCTCTGGCAGAGTTTCCTCGTGCGCGTCTTGAAAATCAGTCAACAGGCCGAAGTGCAGATTCGGGTCTTGATTGGCGAGGAACCGGACTTCCAGCGCCTCGATAAGATCCTCGACGTTTTGAGTGCTGGCGAGCATCGCCGGTACCACAGCCAGGGTACGCAACTCTGACGGAATTCCTTGGGAGAAGTCCATGCGCGGCAGTGCATGGGGCTCTGCCAGCAACGTCGCCAGCCAGTTCACCAGGGCGACCGCTAGCTGACTTGTGCACAGAACGGAGACGACCCCAGTCAGCGTGAGTGCCCAGCCCTGAAACCCGCCTGCGTACGCCTTCGCCAGTAAACTAGCTGTGAAAAATACCGTAATCAGCAGGATCGCGCCCAGATAGACGGACAAAGGAAAGCGGCGGATCATTCCCTGGAAAGTCTCGGAGACAGATGGGCGGATGTGAGCTGTGCGCGCAAGCTGCGGAAGTCCCTTGTCGATCAGGTAGAAGCCAACATGCGCCGCTCGATCTTCGCCGCCTTCCCGGGCCAGACCCTCGTGCGCAAGTTGGATCGCGTTGCGCGCCACGGTGGCTTCTGGCAGCCGGCCGCTCTTAGCCACCTTCTCCACTACGTGCCGGTAGCGGTCGCGTGTGGCAAAATCCATTCTTCCGTATGTTTCGCTGGGATCCTCGCGCAGCGTCTGCTCGACCACGCTCATCGTCTCAACGAACTCGCGCCAGTCCATTGCTCCAAGAAATCGGAGGCTGCCAATGGTGTTGCTGACGGAAACCTGGTCGGCGGCCTGTTGGTGGTTCTCGGACTGAACTAACTGCTCGATCGTCAGGCCGGACTCGGAGAGTTGCTGCTCAATCCAGGTGAGGGGCAATGCCAGAGCAGGACTCTGTCCCTGCAACCGGCGCGCAAACTCCGCGACGAAGGAGCTCACCATTGGCGGACTCGATCGCGCCATGTCGGCGATCACCAGAATCAGGTTTTTGGGGTCCTTCTCGGCGACCTCCGTCATCTGGTCCGCCCATGAGTCAGCATGGTTGCGGTCGATCCTATCGGCTGCGACTCGCATTCCAACGCGCCGGAGATTCTCGATCAAGGCCAGACGTAGCATGATCGGGATGGCCCACAATTCGCCTAACTTGAGAGCAGTGACGGTTTGGTAAGCTGCTACAAAGCTGGTGAGGCTCTCGGGATCCACACGTCCATCACCGTGAGAAATCGTCTCCAGCGCGATGTCATACACGCGCGGAAGTCCGGCCGAACCCCCATTTACTAGAGACGGTAGTTCCTGGCTGTATCTTTTTGGCAGGTGTCTCTTCGCTGTCCGAATCTGCTCTTCGATGAGATAAAAGTTGTCGAGCAGCCACTCGCCGGCGGGGGTAAGCCGGCGGTTCTCCTGAACCGCGTCCGTCAGCAGGCTGCGGACCCCAATCAAGACTTCTTCGTTCTCAGCCAGGCGGGTTAGAAGGCGATCACGAGGGGATCTCGGACTCAACTGATGCGAAGCCGCCAGTGTCTTGCCATGCAGCTTCATCTGATCGGCGCTGAACAGCTCCGATCGGAGTGGCGGCTCGCCGCCGGCGTACTTCTTGGCCAAACCATTTCCGCGGAGGCTCGCACTCAGCTGGAGCCAGCCGTTGAAAACGGTTTTGTTGCTCGCCCTCACCCGTGCGGTTAAACCGGCTGACATGATCCCCCACCGTGCCGGGCATCAGCCATTTGTGGAAGGCGCTTGTCTGGATCAAGCGTGAGTTTCAGAGTCATGCGTTTCATGCATTCCCCGATGTCGATGCTTGGAGTAGCAATTTCGGCAAAGAAACGGGATGACCTGTTGGGACATGTATTTGGACTAGCTAGCTCATCGTGAAGGGATCCGCCGAATCAGCCGTCCACCCATCTCATCAGGAGTTGATCGTGTGTAGGCGTCTCGTGTGGGCGCTGCTTCTCGAGAGGGACACGCCATCACATTTATCGGCGGTACTTCCACGAGATAGTCATAGATTCCCCGCCGCCGCTCGACGGCGTCCGGCGGGGCGACGATGCTCTTTCCGAGAATCTTACATCCTTCGACGCTCTCACCCACCTCATGATTGAATCGGGAGCGAATCGTTTTGGTCATCATTGTCCTTGCTTCGCCTCGTTCATTTCCACCGTGGTCACCGCCGTGATCTCCTTCTTGGAACGAGAGCCTTCGTTGCCGGAGTGCCGATACAATTGCGGGCGAGCTGCGTTCACATTGATGCCTCGTCCCTTGAGTGCCGAGCCGTTCACGGCCGCGATCGCCTTTTCCGCGGCGCTATCGTCCGTCATCTCGACAAACGCAAAGCCTCTCGGTTGTCCCGTCTCCCGATCAGTCATCATCCTGACCCGGTCCACTGATCCAATTCTCTCGAAGATGGATCGGATGTCCTGTTCAGTGGCGTCCGGGCTGAGGTTTCCCACGAAAATATTGTTCATTCGGTATCTCCCTTAGCGCCATAAATTTCCGCCCATTTGGAATTAACTCTCAGGTTGAGGAAGATCGCGAGCGTACCTTCGTACGAACCGCTGGCGAGACATACTTCATCGCCCTTGTGTAACGTTGACAGGTTATTGGGGGCCCGCACTAGGTTCCGTCCTTTTCTGGCAAAAGCCATCCGGGACGGACGGTGAAGGTGGCCGGAAAACAGCTAGGCCGCTCGGCTCATGGTGGGTGATGCCAACTTCAAGTTTAGCAGATGGCCCGGTGGCCAACGCAGAAAGAGATTGCGGCCCCGATCGGGCCTCATATCCGTATCGGGGCTTATGGCGTGAGAGCCTACCAGCGTTTGCGAAAACCGCCACCACCAGCAGCGCCGCGATCGTTCTTCGGCCGGGCTTCGTTGATGTTCAGCGCCCTGCCATCGACGCTCGTACCGTTCAAAGCGGCGATTGCCTTCTCACCCTCACCATCGTTGTCCATCTCAACAAATCCAAAACCTCTTGGTTGTCCCGAATCACGGTCCGTGCAGATGTTGACTCGTCCAACAGTTCCGTGGGGTTCAAACAGCGAACGCACGGTCTCTTCGGTTGCTCCAAAGCTGAGGTTGCCTACATAAATGTTCTTCATTCGTTTCGTTTCCTTTACTGGTTTGAACGACGGCTAATTTGGAAGGTGGACGAATGTAGCGAAACAGGCTAAACGAGTCTGCCTTGAATAAATTGGGCGGGATCAAATCCATAGTTAGCATAACACAAATACGTTCACTTTAATCGTTTCACGCCACTTCCGCGCCGAATAGTGCCGCCTGAGCAGCTTTGAGCCAGGCCAGGGCAGATTCGCGATTGGGAGACAAAAGCGGGTCGCATGGGATGTTAAGATCGATCAGCGCCAGGCACGCCGTATGAGTATTTACAGCTCCCGCAGCACCCATCGATGATGACGTGGCGCGAGTATCATGAGTCCACGAAGCACAGTGTCGAATCGCTGAAGCGAGCGCGACGCGTTCTGGATTGGGCGAATATGCCCGATCCGTTCCGCCAGTACGAAGGTGCCCCGGTGCTCGACCTGCCAGCCGATCCCCCTGCCCCAGAAGTCCCGGCACTCGAGGTGCTTCAGGGCGGGTCCGGTGAAAGGGCTGCAGCTGACGGCCCCACATATCTCTCGCAACTGTTGTTCTATTCAGCGGCCATTAGTGCGTCGAAGCGGGTCCCGTCCACCGGGCATAAGTACGCACTGCGTGTCAACCCGTCCTCTGGGAATCTGCACCCAACCGAATTCCACTTCGCCACCCGCGGTGTCAAGGACTGGCCGGATGGCCTATATCATTACCGCGCGTCGTCGCACATGGCCGAGCAGCGCGCGCTCGGTGATTTCGTCATGAATCTGACAGATGTAGACGCCCCAATCATGTTTGTGTTGACGAGCATCGCGTGGCGCGAGGCGTGGAAATATGGGGAGCGGGCATATCGGTACTGTCTGCACGACATTGGCCATGCTTGGCAAGCGCTCGCGCTCGCCGCCCGCGCCCTCGGGTGCGATAGCTCAGCCGTCGGGGAATTTCCGGATGACAAAGTGGCGCGGTTGTGCCGGCTGAACGAAGATGAATGGCCCATGCTGATTATTAGCCTCCACGGCCGGTCGATTCCGGCGGAGGAGCCGCATGCGAGCGAGGCCGTTTGGTGCGAAGGGCGCGCTAACCGGCTCTCAAACGAATACGTTGCGTATCCACTGATCGACAGCATTCACACGGCCACAAAGCTCCATAGGGAGGGCGCTGGAGGCATCAGGGAGCTTCCGCCTGCACACACCGGTTCCGTGGGGACTAAGTTACCAGGGCCGGCCTCGATGCCTCGACCCTTCGGAGCGGTCGTGCGAACGCGGCGTTCGGCACTCGACTTCCACGGCGGGACTCTATCGATGTCTTTAGCTCAACTCTCCACTGTTCTCGATGCCGCCGCCCGGCCGATTATTGCGGACTTCGCGTGCACCAGCTTCGTAGAGCTCTATCTGTACGTCCACCGCGTCGACGGCCTGAAGGCCGGCGTATATCGGTACTGGCCGGAGAGTGGAGAACTGGAGATGATTCGATCAGGCGACCAACGCGTTGCGGCTGCGGGCCTGAGCCTGGGGCAGGATCTAGCCGGTAACGCCTGTGTGGCGTTCTCGATGATCGCCGATATCGATCGCGCCGTCCGGGCCCATGGCGCCCGCGGCTACCGGTATGTGCACTTCGAAGCGGGCGCCATTGGACAGCGCATGTATCTCGCCGCCGAAGCACTCGATCTGCGGGCCACGGGCATCGGAGCGTTCTTCGATAATGAGGTGCACCGTTATCTCAAATTGGCTTCCGAGCAGGAACAGGTGGTGTATCACTTCGCAATCGGTTATCCGGTTCCGGATCCTCGTATCGAGGCATGATGGTTGGCATTCTGGTGCACGGAAACAATCATTTCGTGGTTCGGGGTCCGATGCCTCGTCGCGCTGAAGCCCTGGTGCTGGTTGGACATTGGACCCTCATTCATATCGGAGGTACTGTGCCGCATTCTCTCAGGAGATGGTCCATAAGCACACAAGAGTTCCGGGAGAATCTGCAATGGGCGGTGGTTGTGCCAGGAGACACCGAGACGTCTCCCGAAGTCACGCGGTTGCTCGAAGAGCTGTCCGTGCGGGGGATCACCATTCATAACTCCTGCGTCAGCGACTGGTAAACAGACGGGGGCCTTCGTCAACTAAGCGAAAGGGTTCGCGGGCCGGCCGGAGGCTGACGCGCCACCTCAAAACGTTTTACGCGACTAGACCCCGGCTTGTCGCATGCGGGTGTCTGTCTTTGCCAAATCCGAGTTGGTTTCGCCAGGTAACCCGGCAGTCTCGGCGGCGGCATCCTTCATCAGATGTTCTGCGTATCGCCGTACGGGTCTGCCGGTCTTTGCGAAATCAGAGCTCGCTTCACCTGCTGAAGCGACGCCCTCGGCCCCGGTCTCCTTCAAACGATCAGGTACGGCTCTGTGATCACGTTGGGATAAAGAGTTATCTTTGCGTCTATCAGGGCGGCGAAGCCGATCACAAGAGGCGAAAGGACAAGTAAGAAGAGAAAGAACGCCAAGTTGCCGGCGGGCGTGAAGACCGGCACGACGGGGTTCAGGAGCAGCACCATCCCTGCGAGCACGGCAGCCCAAATGTACTCCTGTGCCCGCACCGCCTGCTGTAGCATTACGACGGCGCTCATGTAGACGGCAACATCCAGCAGAAGTTGGTAACTCGTTTTGGAGTGCCAGGACATGGATGCGAGAAGCAATCCAGCGACGGAGACACACTGCATCGTTTTCTTGAGCATTTTGAAACCTAATTCTCCTTGGAAACTGACGGAGAGGCCGGGCGCGCCACGTCAGAACGGCGCGTGCGACTCAGATCCCAGCTCTTTGTACCCGTTTTTCTGTCGTTGCCACTTCCGCGTCCGCGTTGGTTTCGCCGGGTGATGCGACGGTCTCGGCGACGGTATCCTTCATCAGATGTTCTGCGTGTCGCTGTACGGGTCTGTCCGTCCTTGCGAAATCTGAGCTCGCTTCACCTGCTGAAGCGATGCTCTCGGCACCGGTCTCCCTTAAACGGTCTTTTGCGCGCTTCACCCAATCCGAGGAGTCGCAGTGAACCGATAGCAGGATGCTGCCGTGCTTGGTTCGCCCGTCATATCTCTTTGCCTCGTACTCCGGCATCCCGAGCCCGGCAAGGGCTCCAATAATCGCCCCCACCGTACCGCCAATGCCGACTCCAGCCAACAACCCCATGATAGGACCCGCCGCGATAAACCACGGCGCGACTCCCGGAATTGCCACGAGACCGCTACCAACAAGATATCCAAGCGCACCCCCGACGACAGCGCACACACCAGCACCAGAGATTGCGTATTCCGGGGCTTTCGTATGCCTCTCGTGAGCAAAATCCTTGGAGCCTTGGTTCTCTGAAAACAAAACGGCAGTATCCATGTTCCGAAAGCCAGCCTTGTGCACAGCGTTAATTGCGTCGTCCAGCTGGACTCGATTGTGGTAGATGCCGAAAACGGCGGTGTTTGCCATATACGTATCTCCTTGCTCAGTTCGCCACGTTCTTCGCGACGGCCGACCGTTGCTACTTGGTTGTCTGCATGTGCATGGCCCTTGCCCAAATGCGCCAAAAGGCGATGAAATGACGATTAGATTCGGCAACAACTGCACTTCGGATGCATTACTTGTCACCTTCCGGCTTCGGCAGACTCACTTTATTGGTTGCTGCTTCAATGCAAGCCTGGGGCGTGTGGACTTAATGGATTCTAGCCGCAGGTAACCCGCGGCGGCGCGGACGCGTACTGCTTCCTTTTTGTCTTCGAACAGCGGAAGCAGATCTTTCTCCAAAGCGGGGTCATTCCTCACCGCGATGGCGTGAACCGCGGCCGCCCGGACGGACCAATCTTTGTCCGTGAGCGCGTCTTGAAGCGCTATCAATACCTGCGGATCCGTATCGGTGCTCAACAGGAGCGCCGTTGCCGCCCGGCCCGAAACACTTTGATCGGCGAGTATCCCTTGCAAGGAAGAAACGCCCGCGCCCAAACCCGGGACTGGAGCAAAGTTCGCGCCCTGTTGCAGTGCAAACAGGAACAGCACCTTGGGCGTACGCAGCATCCTGAGCGCTTCTCGCTTGTGCGTGGTGATGAATCCGGAGGACGACTTCGTCTCGCCGCTGAGGACCGCAAGTAGGGCCTCATGTCCAGCCGGATCGTTGAGCGTCCACAGCGCCTTGGCGGCCGCAAAACTCACTTCGGGCACATCACTGTCGAGGGCCTTGCGCAACGCAGAGACGGTGCGCTCGTTTTTCAAATCCATGAGACTCGTGATCGTGGCCAGTCGTACCTCAACGTCTTTGTCGTCGAGCATCGCTTCCAGCTGCGAGAGATAGGGCTCCTCCGGGCTGACCAAACCTAGCGACTGTACCGCGTGCTTTCGGGTGTCCGGGTTCTTGTCTTTCAACGACTCATCAAGAAGACCGCGGGCGCGCTCCTGATCAGACTGCATAACGGCAACGGGAGCGGAAACGGGTTTAGGAGTCTGCCCGAAAACGATACAAAGTGAAACAAGAGGAGTTACAAGAAAGGTTCGCATGAGCAGCAGCACGCTTACGCTTTTCTTCTGTTTAAGACCAGAAACACAATGCCGCCGACCGCGGCGATCACTCCGATAATCGGGGGCAGCGGAAGCGTTCTAGTCCTCTCCGTCGTCACGTGGACCGGACCGAGATCCACAACTTTCTCTCTGGTCGTGTAGGTGAAGCCTTGATACGCAAACGCCATAATCCCGACAGCAATAAGAATGGTGGCGAACACTGTGCTTACTTTCATCTTGCTTGACCTTTCGATTCATCAGGGCCGGCTGCACATGGGACGCCGGCCCTGAGTTGAAGGTATTCAGGGTTTATTTAGCAGCGATTGGCGATCCGATCTCGTTGCCAATGATTTCGCCGGAGACAACCAGTTCCACACGACGATTCTGCTGCCGGCCGACGGCTGTGTCGTTTGTGGCCACTGGCTGAGTCTTTCCGAATCCTTTAGACGTAACGGAATTCATCGGAATCCCCGCCTGGGTCAGATAGTCGCGTACGGCAGTGGCGCGCTGTTGGGAGAGCTGCTGGTTGTAATCATCGCCACCCACGCTATCGGTATGACCCTCCACATCCAGCTTCAGACCCGGGTGCCCCGAGATGATGCCGGCCACCCTGGCCAGCTTCTCACGTGCTCCGGCGCGCAAGGAATACTTGCCGGTGTCAAACAGAACATCCGACATATTGACGATCAAGCCACGGGCTGTATCGCGAGTTTCGAGAATCACGTTGAATTGCCGCAATAACTGAGCTCGCAGCTCTGTCTTGTCAGCCTCCGCTTGTGTTTTCTCGCTTGCCGCGCGATCGAGGTCGGCCTGGAGACCAGCTCTTTGCGCATCATTCTCCCGCCTCAGACGATCCGCTTCGGTGGCGGCGGACGCTGTCCGCAGGTCGTTCTCCCCTTTTAACCGATCCGCTTCGTTCTGGGCAGCGAGGGTTCGCGCGTCGTTATCCACTTTCAAACGATCTGCTTCCCCTTGTGCAGCCGACATCTGCGCTTCATGTTCCCGCTTCATGCGCTCAACGTCCGCTTGTGCCGTGATTCGTGCGCCCTCGGCTTCTCGTGTGACCCGCTCCGTTTCGGACTGAGCAGCGGCCCGTTCGCCTTCAGCGTGCGATTCGCGATCCGCTCCTGCCTGTCTCTCGTTTGCCAGGTCCTGCTCCTCCATCTTCTTGACAGTGATAATTCGGGCGTCCTCCGCCATTTGAACGGCCTCACGCGCTACCGTCCCAATAGGCTTCTTGCCCGCCTTACCCTGCAGATAGCCCTCGGCATTCTCCAGGCCCTCGACGGCTTTGTGGAACGTTTCAGCAGCATACTGTTCGGCGCCGGTCCAGCGTGCAATCTGGACAGCGTTGCGGGCCTCGTAGAGTTCCAATGGCACTTTCCGATCCAGTCGCAGAGGCTTGAGCTCGGACGGGGTCACGTTCAAAGTGTACTGGCCCCTCTGCAATAACTCGTACTTCGCGTCGACTTGTTCAATAGTTCCAGTGGTATCTTGCCGGACGAAGTTCTCCATCACCACTACATCGCTGGGCTGGGTTACCGCAAAATAGGGTTCCGCGGTCACAATCAAGCCGAAAGACTGCAACTCCGTGGTGGCATCCAGCTTGGTCTTGCCGCCGTTTAAAAGCACTTCGCCGACATTAGTTGCGCGGCCTTCGGGAGTGATGGCCCACATCACGTAAGTAAGATACTCGGGACCGAACATGGTAGCCGGCTCAAGTCGCTCCATCTGCGCATCGATCTTGATGACGCCTTGCTTGCTCTCCACTTTGGCTTCGCCACGGGCCTGGGGCATCAGTGTCGTCCCACGGAAGCCGATCCTCGTAGCTCCACTGCGGTGATTGTAGTTAATCGCTTTGGTAGTACGTGCTACGACGGTGACACGGTAGATGGGCGCCGAGCCATGGGCCATCCTTGCCGCGTTCTCCGTGGCGTCAGGCTGTTGAGTCGGGTTCGGCGCCTGAGGCGCCTGCGCGGACAAAATGCCGCATACCGTGAGGAATGCACCGATCATCTTCATCTCGCTGCCTCGTCTTTCTTTTCGCGGCTTCGTGAATCCGAGTCTCCCCTTACTTCTGCATTCAGGTGCCGCGAGTAGTGGTTCAATTCAGCCATTAGCTTTCCGGCGCTCCGAGGCGCATGCATTCCCTTGGTTACGATCTCCCGGTTCTCCAGCTTCCTGCCATAGAGTTCGGCGTTATCGTCCAGGTCTTCCCGGAGAGTGGCTCCTTCTAGAGCGACACCGGCAAACAGCCCCTGGGACCGCGACCACGAAAGAATCTCCGCGTGCATCTGGGCGTCTGTTTGAGCTGTCGCCGTGCGTCCCACGGGACCTGCTGCAATTGATCCTTCCGCACCCAAAGTGAACTTACTGGACAGTAGTCTATCCTCGCCGCGGTCATTCATGACCAGCATGATCAAGTCCGTCTCGGAACCTCCGATTTGAAAACCGAAACTGCCGCCTTCAATGCGGACCGTTGCCGGCGCTGACCAGCCCGTACCGCTCGTCTTCCGACACGACAGGTATCCCTTTCCATACTTTCCGCCCACGACGAAAGCCGCTGTCTTTAGTCCAGGCACAATCACGATGCAGTGAGCGTTTTCAAGCAGCTCTTTCGGAATGCCCTTATCTGGCGTTGCCATAACCTCCGAAAATACCGCGGCAGATTCATCCAGCCGCTTGATCGCTTCCTTGTTGTCTTTGGCCAGCAGAGGTGTCACAACCAAAGCAGCCACTAAAATCAGCTTCATGTTTCTCCTCTCGACCTTTTTTCTAAAGCACGAGGGGCACCAACCTCTTCCCCGAAGATGGGGACATCGAGTTGATGGCCCTGATAATCCGATGCACTCGGGACTGTGATCCAGCAGGTTGTTAGTCTTATGGTGGGTCGCGTGGAGTAACGCGCACCGAGATTCGTTGGTTCCCCTCGCTCGGGCTAGAGGCGGGCCAGTGGCTTCAGATGCAGAATCTGTCGCTGGGAGGTGCAGGTTTTGCGTGTATCCCGCGCGCAAGAAGGACTAAGAATTCTTGCCAGTGTACCAGACTCTCGGCGGCTAAAATCGCCTTAATTATTAGTCCGCCGCTGCTACCTTCGCTTCTTTGTGGAATTCGGCGATACGGTTTTGCAGCGTCCGAAGACTGATTCCCAGAATTTCCGCGGCCCGCTTCCGGTTGTGGTTCACATGTTCGAGAGTAAGTTTGATATACGCTTCTTCGGCGTGTGAGAGTGGCCGGCCAGGCTGAAGGGTTACCTGACCCTGGCTGGCGGACGGTCCTAGTGTGCTTCGACTAGGTCTGACATCAAAGGTGGGAGAAGGCAGGTGATCCATCCGAATCGTGCCAACGCTCGCGACGATTATAGCCCGCTCGATCACATTCCGCAGTTCCCTCACATTGCCGGGCCAATCATGCGTATGAAAAAGTTCCAGCACGTCGGAATCAATACCCGTAACACGGGTGCCGTGCTTCGCGTTTAGAGTCTGAATCATGACCTCCGCAATGAGCGGAATGTCTTCGCGCCGCTCACGGAGTGGCGGGAGCACGATTTGAAACACGCTTAATCGATAGTAGATCTCTTCCCGCAGATGCGTTATTAACGACTGGCTGCTGGCAGCGAGCAAACGCACATCAACCGGTATTTCGCTTTTGCCACCAAGTCTTCGTACCCGCACGTCTTCGAGAACGCGCAAGAGCTTTGGCTGCGTAGCTAGCGGCATCTCGCCGATCTCGTCGAGAAACAGGGTGCCGCCGCAAGCTTGTTCAAAGCACCCCGCACGGCGCTCCATCGCTCCGGTAAAGGCGCCTCGCTCGTGGCCGAATAATTCGCTCTCAATCAAGGCCTCAGGCAAGGCCGCGGTGTTGATCGCGACAAAAGGCCCGTCAGCACGGGAGGATAACTTATGGATTTCGCGCGCGACCAACTCTTTTCCAGTGCCACTCTCCCCGCTGATCAATACAGGCGCCGAAGTGGGCGCCATCTGCCGGATAACCGAAAAAAGCTTTTGCATAGCGGGAGAGATGCCCACTAAGTCTCCAAGCACGCCACGCAGCATCAAGTCCCGCTTAAGCTCATCCGTCTTTTGCAGGGCGCGCTTGTGAAGAATCGCGCGTTCCAAAAGGATCTCGAAGGCGCGTGGTTCCACTGGTTTCTCCAGAAACCAGAATGCCTTCAGTTCATGAACGACGGACAGCGCTTTGTCGATGCTTCCGAATGCAGTCAGCACAATCGCCGGCGTGAGATCTCCGCGATCCTTCAATTGACGCAGGAATTCGAAACCGTCCATGCGCGGCATAACCAGATCCGCAACAATCACGTCCGGGTTAAATGTGCTGAGCCGTTCCAGGGCTTCGAGGCCGTCCGCGGCAACCTGCGTTACGAAGCCACGATCGGAAAGAATCGTCGCCAGCGCCGCACGCTGGGAGGCATCATCATCTACGATGAGGATTCGACCGGAATTGGCTGGCGCTGTAGGTAACACTTCTTATTCTACCAAGCCGCCTCGCGGAATGCCGGGGATTGCATGCTATTCCGCTGGTGAACGCCACTTCGGGACCGATGCCAGTGACGCCCGCTGGAACAGTTGGTAGTCCGAGTAAGCCAGTATCCTGTTGATATCGTAACTCTTTACGAAGAGAATCTTGGCACTCGCGCGTACTTCGATGCGCGTCGGCATCCAGATCCCGTCATCGAAGCGCGTCTGTTCCATGGTAATTTGCGAGCCGCCCAGAACACGCGCCAGGAATAGTCCCATCGAGAAGGGTTGAATGACTTTTCCGTCAACTTTGATCCACCCGAAGTCCTGCTTGTCGACCCAGAGCTTGCCCTCCACCTTGGACATTATCTTGCCGTACTTGCCGTGTGCGCGATAGCCGGCGCGCGGCGTTGCCCGAAGCACATAGGCCGGCCTGCCGTTGACTACCTCTTCGCCGATGAGATGGAAGTCGAAGCCCTCGGGAACTTCTCGGATGAACGACCTGTTCTCCTGCTGCTCGCGCAGTCGCACAGCCCGCTCCTGCCCAGTTTCACGCTTCAGTTTGTCGAGCTTCTCCGCCTGTAGTCTTTGTTCCTGGGCCGATGGGGGGCGCCCGTTGCGTTCCACGAGCTGCTCGAACGGAGCCTCATCGACAAAAATGATTTTCGAGATATCGACATCTTGCGACTTCACCCGCCCGCCTGCGTCCAGGAGCCTGTCTTCATCACGCTCGGTGTATAGGTAATGATCTCGCCCAGCCCAGCTCCGCTCTGTCGCCGCGATCGACCGCAGCACGATCTGGCGAACGTCCAGGACGGTTACATGATTCTCAGGCTTGTCCGGAGGAGAGCCGTGGCTCTGAGCAAAGAGCGGGGCCGAAGCTGCGAGGATGATGGCCAGCATTTTCATTCCGATCCACTCCTTTCCCCAAGGGAAATTGCATCCGGCTAGCGTAACCAGGCGCCGCGGTTCGAGTGCGTGGGCGGGCTTCGCTAATCCCCGCGCGAGCTGCTCGTACCAACCACATCTTTAGCTCGATCGCGCAATTCTGCTCCTTGGCGCTCGATGTAATCTCGCCCGGCAGCTGCCTTGGCCTTCAACATATCCGTTCCATCAAGCGCTTTGCGCCGGATAAACTGCCGGGTCGCACGGCCCGAGTGAGGAGCAAAAAGAACGGTTAAGGCGATGCCCGTTCCAAGCCCAATAAAGAAGCACGACGACGAAATGTTTTTGTTGGCCATATCCGAGTCCAAGCGGCTAATGCGTGAACCGATAACTGGTAACGCTCCCCCACATTCCCACTGCCTTTAACAGCCAAACCCCAACGCCAATGACAACCACTATGTTTAGAATGCCCTTGATGGCGGAGGCCATGGGGATGTAATTATTGATCAGCCACAACGCCACGCCGATCACGATTAACACTACAACGATGTTTAACAACGGCATTTTTATTCTCCTAACGCCAGGTCAGACTATTGACCTGCGTCCCTGAATTAGCTGGATTACCAACACAACCACCGCGAGCACCAACAATATATGAATGACGCCACCCAAGGTGTAGGACGTGGCCAGCCCCAGCGCCCACAACACGAACAGAATCAAACAGATCGTCCAAAGCATATGCTTGCGCCCTTTCCAAAACTCGTATCCTGCTCAAAGACTTCGGATTACTCTTTCCTGATTAGTCCTTGCAATAGCGGGTCCAAAGACAATGTGTCCTCACGTTGCAGGCTGGGAGCACTGATGCAATGCCACGCATGCGATCAGTTTGGACAAGAGCGGCAATACCTGCACGTGCAGGTGCTGAATTTGCAGGCGCTTTGATTTCGCGGTTGTGCTTCAGTAGGCAGTGTGGCGGCTCGACGGACTATTTGGAGGAGTCCGGATCAGCCGGAGGAAGAGTGAAGTAGAACGTGGAGCTCGCGCCGGGCGTCGATTCCACCCAAATTCGCCCGCCATGCCACTCGATCGCCTTCTTGCAGAATGCGAGTCCCAGGCCAGTCCCAGGGTATTCTTTTTCGTGCAGGCGCTTAAATACGCCGAAGATGCGGTGGTGGAATGCCGGGTCTATGCCAGGACCATTGTCTTTCACGGAAAATACCCAGTCCCGATTCTCTCGCTTGCAAGAAACGTGAATGCGCGGTTGGGCTGTACCACAGTATTCGACGGCATTTCGGAGGAGGTGCTTCAGGACTGTGGAAAGCATCGCGGAATCTCCCATCACCGCCGGCAAAGGATCATGCGTAATGACAGCACTCCGGTTGTTTCGCTGCTGGTCGATCGCGAGAAGCAAGACGGCTTCCATATCCGTCCGGGACACCTGCCTGTCGCTGCTTTCGGTAACACCGTACTCCACCATGTCCGTCAGCACTGATTGCATTTTGCCGACCGCGGCCCGGATGTGGCTGAGGAACAGATCGGCGGCAGAATCCAGACGGCCGGCATACGTTTCCGATATCAATTGGCTGTTCGCGGCGACGTCGCGCAGAGACTCGCGCAAGTGGTGCGCCGCCAGCGAGACGAACTCTTCGAAGTCCGCGTTCGCCTGATCCAACCGCTTTTGCACTTCGAGGCGGCGCTCGGTTTCCGCGTCAACGGCTTGGCGTAGACGTTTGATCTCGTCTTCCGGAAGGGTTTGGTCAGAGATATCCATTGCCGTACGTGTGCGGTGGCTCATGGTTTTCCGTGCCCATGATTACCCCGTATCCGGCTCATCGCAAAGTTCCGGGATGGAATAGTGAACTTAAAGGTCGCTCCCTGACCGGTTTCCGACTCCACCCAAATCCGTCCCCCGTGACGCTCCACCACCTTCTTGCACAGCGCAAGTCCAAGGCCCGCGCCGGGAATATCCGGACCATGCAAGCGCTTGAACATGCCGAAAACGCGCTCGGCATCCTGCGGATCGATACCGATTCCGTTGTCCTGCACGGAGAACAGCCACTCTTCCGCATCCTTCTTGGCCGAGATGTGAATTCTCAGCGGTTCTTTGGCTCTATACTTAATCGAATTAGCGATGAGGTTCTGGAAAACCTGCTGGAGCATCACCTGCTCACCAACCAACGTCGGCAGCTTTTCGGAGGTGACGGTTGCACCGCTCTGTGCGACGGCGGCCTGGAGATTTGCCAGCGTTTTGGCGAGGACGTCGTTGCAGTCTACGGGGCCAAAGCTGTCCTGGCCCGCCTCAGTCGTTTCCCAATAAGTAAGGAGCCCTTTGAGCAGGGCTTCAATCCGCAGCGCAGCTTCCACGCAATATCCTGCGATCTTATCTGATTCTTCGTCCAGCTTTCCTGCATTCTCCCGTGCCAGCAACTGAGTGAAGTTCACCACCATCCGCACAGGTTCTTGCAAGTCGTGCGTGAGCGCATAGGCGAAATTCTGAAGCTCTGCATTGGTAGCCTTGAGCGCGTCCTCAGCCCACTTGCGGTCGGTCGTGTCCTCAATCGCGAGGAGAATGGTCCGCGCTTGCGCGTTCGCGTCGAAGACCTCGCGAGCGTTCAGGAGCATCACTTTTCGTCCAACATGCGCAAACTCCCGCACCACTTCGAAGTCGCGGAACGTGGAATGGGTGGGGAGAATGTTATCCAGCAGTTCGCGCAGTTCCGGGATGTTCCATTGTCCTTTTCCCAGGTCGTAGATGAGATGACCCTCCGTCTCCTCCGGGTTGGCCTGAAAGGTTTCATAGAACGCCTTGTTGGCGCTCACCACCGTGAGGTTGTGATTCAGAATCACGAGAGGCTCTCGAACCGTCTCCACAATAGCTTCAGCGAAATCCAGCCCGCGCTTTGCCGCATCGATATCGATCAGCATCACTACTGCTCCGTCGATTTTTGCATTCGGGCCCGCCGATGGCAGTATGCGGAGCGAATACCAACAACCGTGCTCATCCCGGATGTCGCGGGGCATCCGATTGCCGCCCTGCATGGCATCCGCCAGCAGCCCTCGTAAATCGGGAAGTTCAATGTGGGGCTGAAGATCCGTAATCAATCGCCCGGCATCGGAGGCGATCAGATTCAACATGGGTTCGATGGCTCTGGTGAAGCGACGAATGCGCAGGTCCTTCCCAACCATTACGAGCGGGATGTTGATGCTTTCGAGAAGATTGGTCAGATCCCGGTTGACCTGGCTCAATTCCACGTTGCTAGTCTTGAGCTCTTCATTTAGCGTATTCAATTCTTCATTGGCGGATTCCAGCTCTTCTTGCGCGGTTTCCAGTTCCTCATTGCCCGCTTGGGCCTCTTCGCTCGCCGCCGTGAGCTCTTCCAGGGCAGATTCCTTTTCTTCGATGATCGATTGCAGATACTCCTTGGTGGCGGCAAGCTCTTGCCGCAGCCGTGCGGACTCTCCCTGTTCGTCCTTCGGCGTTTTGCGCTTCGGCGCAGCAGGCTTTGTGCTCGTAGGCTGTGTTGCGGCGGATGGGGCGACATCCTCGAACAGGATCAAGAAGTAGCGTTCGGAAGAAGACGATTCCCGAAACGGAATCACCTTGATCCTGACCTCGACGAACTGGCCATTGCTTGCGATCCGCAAGCCTTCCTCTTTGGTTGTGGCGTTGCTTTGTCTGGCGGTCTGGATTGCTTTGCTGACGCTCGCTATCAATCCTTCCCGGACCATTCGCAGAAGGTTGTGGCTCGGCGCTCCCGGCGACAACTCGAGATAAGGGCCCGTACGTCCCCGGACCTGAACGATGTTCATGGCATCGTCAATGATGACGCCGGCAGGAGCGTATTCGGCCAGCAACAACCGGTCCGCTTCCGTCTGCACAGCCGGCCTGGCTCGTGCCTCAACCAGTCTGCCACTGTGCTGCGCGCGGCCCTTGGCACGGTGGCCTTCGCCTAGTTCGGGAGCCGGTACATCTGTGCCCGGCAGCGATCGGTAGATCTTGTTTTTCTTTTCGACCTGTTGAAATACATCCGAAAACGCGCCGGTGCTTTCCGATGGGCCCAGCACCAGGAAGCCTTTCGGCTTGAGGGCGTAGTGAAGTATTGACAGCACTTTGCCTTGCAATACAGCCCCAAGGTAAATCAGCACATTACAGCAACTGATGAGGTCCAACTTGGAGAAAGGCGGATCGTGCGACAGGTCGTGCTTTGCAAAAACACAGACGTCACGGATGCTCTTGGCTATTTGGTAACCGTGTTCCGACTTGGTGAAGAATCTAGCCAACTGTTTCGGCGAGATAGGTCGTAGCGCCGCTTCCGTGTATATGCCCGCGCGGGCTTTCTCGATCGCCCTTTCGCTGACATCCGTGGCGAATATCTGAAACGGTACCGTTACTGCCGCATCGTCCAGGAATTCCGTTAAACTCATGGCGATTGAATAAACTTCTTCGCCGGTGGCGCACCCAGGCACCCAGATTCGGATGGGATCCTCGCTTACACGATCCTCAACGAGACTGGGAAAGATCTTTTTCTTCAATTCCTGAAACAAGGCGGGTTCCCGAAAGAACGCGGTGACGGTGATAAAAAAGCTCTCACACAACGCACTTGCTTCCCCGCGGTTCTCTTCGAGATCCTTAATGTAGTCTTCCAACTTCTCGAATCCCCGGAGCGCCATGCGCCGCCGGATGCGCCGCTTGATGGTGCTCTGCTTGTAATGCGTGAAATCCACGCCGATGGTGCTCCGCAACAGCCGGAATATCTTACGCAGTTCGACCTCTGCCGCGTCCATCGGCTCTTGCGGCTCGAGTGCGACAGAAGAATGGGACGCCATGGTCACCAGTTGCCTGGCAATCCCGGCCGGCGGTAGTACAAAATCCACGCCGCCAGCAGCGATGGCGCTTTCCGGCATGGCGTCGAACCTTGCAGATCCCTTCTCTTGAGCGAACGTGATACCACCCTCCGCCTTTATCGCTTGCAGACCAAGGGTCCCATCCGACCCGGTTCCGGATAGAACGACGCCGATGGCTTTGCTAGCCCGATCTCCTGCCAGGGCGCATAGAAAAGAGTCGATCGGCATGTTTCGGCCACGTTCCGAACGAGGTGGGGTGTGTAGAATTCCGTTCGAAATGCCTAAATTGCACCGCGGCGGTATCACATAGACGTGGTTGGCCTCAGCGCGCGTATCTCCGAGCAGTTCGCTGACAGGCATCTTACTTGCCTTGGAAAGCAACTCCGTTAAATGACTCTCGTGCTTAGGATCCAGATGCTGAATCAGCACGAATGCCATGCCGGTATTATTCGGCAGGTGGCTGAGCAATTCCGTGAATGCCTCTAGTCCGCCAGCGGACGCTCCTACGCCAACAATTGGAAATGAGCTGGCTTGCCCGTTCGCCCCTGGGGGTGGACCCTTGAGAGCCAGTCGTGAAACGGTTTGGCTGGCCCTTCGGTTTCGGAGTGGCGAGTGTGACACGCGCGGCGCATGCGCCGTCCTGCCTACCGGACGTTGGCCAGTTTGCTTCTTCGTGACACACCACCCATGCTTTCTCGCAGATCCGCGAACGAATGTTTCGCTAAATGCGGAGCACGCGTCGTACCAGTATATGCTCCTAGCGGCGGTGCCAGCTGTGCTTGAAGTGTAACGCAGGCCGACGGTGCCCGCAGAACCTCACCTGCTGGTAAAAGCTGGCCGCTGGTCGGAAAGATACCTTTGGAACTGAGCAATATTGAACAGTCAGCGCGATCAACTCAGATCTATCCTTGAGTCTAAACGTCTTTTTGCAGAGCCCTTGGCGGCACATATGAACATTCAGAAGATTCTCGCAGAGCTTCGCGAGCAGCGTGACCAGGTTGCCGCAGTAGTAGAGGCCCTGGAAAAGATCGCCTACCAGCAAGCGCCCCGGCGAGGCCGGCCACCGAAATGGCTGACAGCGAATCGCATTAACGCACCGAAAAATGGCACCAACGGCTCAGTGAATGGGTCACATCCTTTGGCTACCCCGAGGAAACCAGCTTCCACGTTCGCCGCGGCTAATGGGAGTCCACGGGACTAAGCACTGGTGCCTGATCCCCCCCAATGTCATCCAGCAGGCAGTCATAGGTCTCCGCGTCGCGGCGATACGGTACTGGTCTACAGTTACGATCCCGCCACTTTACAGGTCATTCGCGACTTCTTGGAGCCACTCGGATTCAACGTAGAAGTCGCGCCTGCGTCAGACTTAGATTCGGTGGCGCCAGAATAACGCCGGCAGCTCTGATGCCGCAGGCCCGGCGACCTGAACACAATGCCCCGGCGGTGAGCAATATTGAACAGATCGTCGCAGATCTACCTGCTAACTTCAGTGTGAGAGAACACACGTGTTGGGAGGCGGTCGCCCATGGAACGCGGCAAGTCAAGTCAAACGATCTTGGTGGTCGACGATGACTACGCAATTCTCAAGTTCGTCAGGATCCTGCTTGAGAGTGAAGGATATGCTGTGCTCACGGCCTCCGGCGCAGAGTCTGCGAAAAAGCTATACGACCAGTCCACGGTTGGGTTGTTGTTGACCGACGTGGTTATGCCGAACGTGAATGGACTGGAATTGGCTGATCAGCTTCTGCAACGGGAACCGCAACTACCCATCCTATTCATGTCGGGTAGCGAGGGCGCTAGCCGCGGTTTTGGCTGTGTGGCAAAACCATTTACGGGAGCCGGATTGATCCGTAGAGTGGGTGAAGTGCTGCAATCGCTGAACCAAGTTGGTCAACCCGCTGCGGCCTGAAAATTCAGCTTAGGTGGATGTGTGTCCGGCCAGCAGATCCTTGATGATTTTGCCAATCTCCAAGAACTGATCCAGCCCTGCAGGTTTGGTAACAAATTGTGTGACGCCGAGATCCATGATCCGGGTCCGGTCTCGCCGGGATTCTGAAGAGCTCCACACGCATACCAGAGCCCGGGCGAGACGCTTGGCGTCGTGGATCTTGCGCAAGATGTCTTCGCCGTTATACTTGGACAGGTTCAAATCCACCAGGATCAGGTCTGGAGTTGGCGCATCCCCATAGGCGCCTTCCCGGCAAATGAATGCGAGCGCCTGGTCTCCGTTCTCAAGGTGAGTCAGCTCAAATAGAATATTTTGCCGATTTAGCGCCCGCTTGAGAAGAAACACATCCGAACTGTTGTCCTCAATCACGAGGATTTGCGCTCGGAAAGGGACAGCCGCCGGTTTCACACTCACTCCCCCTGCCATTGTCTCATCTTTCTAGCTCGGGAGGCCCTTCCGCAGTAGATAACGACCGTGTTTGTGGTGAAATCTGCCTGGCCCTCACGATGAACCTCTTCGGCGCGTTGCCGATATAGAAAAAAGGGTAACAGGTCACCAGGGTAAGAACGTTGGCATCTACTGCGCCAAGGACGCCGACATTATCCGGCTCGACCACCATTAAGGACTCGACCTCGTAACGAAAATTGCCTCTCACCGTGGAGAATTGAATCTCATCCGTGGTCTTCACGTCCTTCAGCCCGCGAAAGAATGTGTCACGGTGACCCGCCACCCCAACGTTTCCGGCCTGCCCTGGCAGCACCGTGGACGGAATGTGGCCAACGGCGAGCTGTAGCGTTTTCCCATCGATGCCTTCACGGACCATTGCAGACAAGTGCAGCCTTGGAACTGAAAGACGTCCAATGATTGAGCTTGGGAACGCAGCCTCTGACGGTGGTACAGATCCCTGGGGCTCACGAACGATGTCCCCAACTATTGTGGCTTCGTGGTATTGGACGGCAGCGGAGGTAGTGGACGCCGGGATCCGGTCGAATGACCAGCTTTCATACGTTTGGTACAGTACCCGCTCGATATACGCATAGCCGTAGAATCCGAGGCAAACGATGGCAAGAATCAGAAAAACGTATTGGCCCAGACTCCTATGGGGGGTCGGCTTCTGGCCTGTGAGAGAAACACAAACTCTCATAGGCCACGCTTCCTGTCCGCCTCGCCACACTGATCCACCAGCGGGCGACTGTCCGGGAGAACGTAGCTCGTGCGGGTGCGCACCGTCAATTTGCGCCCATCAGACTGCCGCACACCGACTTTAATCTTACGCAGCGAACCCTTGTCGCCTGACCGAACTGGAACGTAGCCGATTGTGTAGCGGTTTCGAATGTCCTTTGCGATCACCCGGCAGATTTCCGCAACTTCAGACACATGATTCGGTAGAAAGGCCGCACCGCCGCTGATTCGGGCGAGCCTCTCCAGCAGGCGTGGGTTTCGATCATTGTCGTCCTGATCAAAGAGGCCAATGGTGTAAATGGTGGCTCGAGACTCGCGGACCATTCGCATAACATCGTCGAACCCATGGATGCTACTGTTGTTACCGCCATCGCTCACCAGCACGATGGTCTTCTTATCTCGCTTGCCCTTTTCCACATGATTCAGTGAGAGCACAAGGGCGTCGTAGAGCGCCGTCCGCCCCTCAGCGACCGTGATCGACAGAGCCGCCCGCAGTTTGCGGACATCGTCCGTGAAGGGGATGCTGTCGGGAAGACCAAAGCTCGCGCGGTCATTGAAATTCACGACAAACACCTCATCCTGCTGATTGCTCGCGTTAATGAACGCGAGCGCTGCCGTCACTACCTCTGGATGCTTTGCCCGCATGCTTCCACTTGTATCGATTACCAGACCGACCGTAACGGGGACATCATCGCTCGAAAAGTGTGTAATGGTCTGGAGCTGCCCGTCCTCATAAATCTGGAAGTTATTCTTCTCCAGACCTGGTACGTGCACCCCCGTCGCGTCATTCACGCTCACATCCAGAAGCACGAGTTCGGCAGTCGCGGTGAGTTTGAATACTTGTTCCTGTGGCTCAGCCGCCGGCGCCTGGCTAGCGAATGTCTGCAGGCCTAACGACAGCCCCAAGACTAGAACGCGTGCGAAGCAGGCCGCCATTCCTATCGCTCCTCAGTTCTATTTACCGCTGCCTCGCCGTGGCCCCTCTCCCAGAGACCGCGGCGGGTTGCAAAGTGCTCGCTCTCCTACCCCTAGGAGATGCGTCTGGAACGAATGCTAAGGACCGCAAAGGCGGCCAATGACAGGATTCCAATCAAGCCAAGTAGCGGCATGGCGCTGGCTGTATGCGGCAGCGTTTGCTCTACCGGTTCCGTTTGCTGTGCTGGTTCCACAGGCGTGGGGGCCGGTACTACTACTGCGGCGGTCTCAACCGGGGCCTGAGGCTGGACGGGCTCCGTCACTGCTGGCGCGGGCGCCGTCAGGGCCAGTTCGCCGGTCTTGCCAGTTTCGTCAACAAACACAAGAGGCGCTGTCTTTAAATCCTCTTCTACCTTCGTGTCAATGGCGACTGCCGGAACCTGGGCCTTCGCAAAGGCGGCTATTTCCGCTGCCGTTTGTTTGTGGTATACGAACTCCTGGCCAAAGTTGTCGCCCGGGTAGAACCACGCCCTAAGCGCTCTAGGCTGTCCTGCCGGAACTTCCCAGTATTGCAATACGGTATTCCCGGTGGGCTGCAAACGATAGTTCGGAACAGCAAGGATCGTGGTGATCACGTGCTTTTGGTCCTTATCAAAGACGCGGACAATATGCCGGTCTGCGAGGGAATCAACCAGCGCCATGACGTATTCGCCCGGCTGAAGGGTTACGGTGTGGTCGGGCGTGCAGCACGACGGCAGTTGAATCGTCTCACTCACCGTAAGGTTGGTTTTCTTGTTCCAGTCATCTGCCTGGACGTTTGGTAGCAGCGCAAGGCTGAGACATCCAGCGAAGGCTGCCAATGCGATATTCGAACGGTATTTCATTTCGTCTTCATCTCCTGTCTTCCTTCTCTAGGCAGATTGGGCACCAAAGCGAAAAGCCACTGTAAACTGATCTCACTAACCGATATATCGCAGGGCTATGCACTTTTTGCTGGCACATATGCAGGAACTGCTGGCGGGGGACAAAGAAGAAGGAGCGGAAAAGGTTACCAAGGTATCAGGTTACACCTGATGCCTTTCAGACGTTACGCGGCGTTAGGCAGGTAGATGGGCAAGCAACGTGGCAATGGCGACGGTGCCCACAATGACACCGAGATAGAGAATGAACCTTATACGCCATCGCCTTCCATCGATCGCAGTCTGCATTTGTTTGACTCGCGCCTTTTCGTTCCAGAGTTGTAGCTTACGTTCTGAAGAGTTTTCCATGTTATGACGAATGCCCTGTTGCTAAGAGCAGCAATCGTCGACCTAAGGACAAATTCTTTCGTGCCTCGAAAGTGTCGGTGACGCGACGCGCCACATTAGGTACTTTCGAGTTTCCCGCCACGGCCTTTCAAGCCATCGCGCAACCAAAACGGCGAAAAGCGCAGGGTGTGTTCATGCTGTCCGCAGCCGTGGCATTTGTAGACTCTTCTAAAGATGCACCTCTGCCACAGACTCCGGCGGACCCGGTTCAAAGCCTCAGACTGGCAGGATCGACAGGAGCGCATCCCCTCTAGATGCGCCCCAACAGTGCCAATACGATTACCACTACCAGAACGGCGCCCAGTACCCCGCTGGGACGGTAGCCCCAGTTTCGACTATGCGGCCACGTCGGGATCACCGCCAACAATAGCACGAGCAACAAGACCACCAGTAACATGTTTCATCTCCTTAGGGGCTCTTCCACAAGGGGCTCTTCCACAAAGGTATCGAAGTGAATTGCCACAAAACTCGTACGGCACGTTTTGCGCCATCTACATGCGGACGCTCCGGGAAACCGAAACTTACAGTCGCTGAAGTTCGTCGTCAAGCCCGAGCAATGTTGAGTCGGATGGCGACCGACGTGCTTTCGTCAGAGGCTGTCTTATGACACCAAAAGAAAAACGTCCATTCGATCCCAAGCTTTTTCTAACCAAGGTTGGCGCCGGAAGGGCTATTTTGGAATATCGGACAAACGGGGCGGTCTTCGTGCAGGGCGACCCGGCGGACGCCATCTTCTACATTCAAAAAGGTAAGGTAAAGCTCACGGTCGTCTCTGACAACGGCAAAGAAGCGGTCATCGCTATATTGGGTATCGGTGATTTCCTTGGCGAGGGTTGCCTGGCGGGCCGGCCGTTATACCTGGGAACGGCCACTGCAATGACAGATTGCTCAATCGTGCGGCTGCAGAAATCGAGCATGGTCCATTTGCTTCACGAGGCACCGGCGTTTTCCGAGCTGTTCGTCTCCTATCTGCTCTCGCGTAATATCCGGATCGAGGAGGATTTGGTAGATCAGCTTTTCAATTCCAGTGAGAAGAGGCTGGCGCGCGTATTGCTGCTGCTGGCTAATTTCGGGAAAGAAGGCAAACCGGAGCCAGTTATCGCCAGGATCAGCCAGGAGACGCTGGCGGAGATGATTGGCACGACTCGCTCCAGGGTCAGCTTCTTCATGAACAAGTTTCGGAAACTGGGTTTCATTGCGTATAACGGCGGACTTCACGGACTGCATGTTCACAGCTCGCTGCTGAACATCGTCTTGCACGACTGAAACGGGTTCACCCGAGTACCACGAAATCCCGACTAGCGGCTGACTTGTAGTCTGGCGGGATGCCGAAATGCAAAAACTGCACTCTCCGTAACAAAACTTGCATCTGCTGTGGCCCCCTCGCTCTTCCGCGAGCGGTAAATAGCCTTGCACATTTGCCGAAGCCTCCCACAAGGCCTACGCCTGCACGGGTGGGAGGTGCGACTGGCCGGACGGCCGAAGATGGTCCCAGCCGTGCACTACAGATAAGTCACGACCGGTCCTGAGCAGAAGCGGTATGGAGGCATAACATGATCAGTGGTTGGATCATCGTACTGGCTGTTGTCGCCCTCTACTTATTGGCTTCGATCAAAATCCTCAGGGAATACGAACGGGGCGTAGTGTTTCGGCTAGGCCGCGTCCTGGCGACGGCTAAAGGACCGGGCATCGTGCTGGTCTTTGCGCCGATCGATCGCATGGTCCGGATGTCGCTGCGCATCGAGGCGCTGGAAGTGCCCGGTCAGGATGTTGTGACGCGCGATAACGTGACTGTAAAGGTCAACGCGGTGATCTTTTTCCGCGTGGTTGATCCGCGCTTGGCAGTGATCGAGGTTTCCAATTACCTGTACGCAACTTCGCAACTGGCTCAGACCACACTGCGGAGCGTTTTGGGCGAAGCCGAACTTGATGAACTGCTGAGCCAGCGAGGCAAACTGAATCTGCGCTTGCAGTCGATCCTGGACCAGCACACGGCGTCTTGGGGCATGAAGGTCACCCTTGTAGAGGTGAAGCAGGTGGAGTTGGCCGAACAGATGATCCGCGCCATCGCCCGGCAGGCCGAAGCCGAACGCGAGCGCCGCGCTAAGGTCATCCATGCAGAGGGTGAATACCTGGCCGCGGAGAAACTGGCGATGGCCGCGGCCGTCATCCAGGAGCAGCCGGCCGCGATCCAGTTGCGGTATTTGCAAACTTTGGTAGAGATCGGAGCCGAGCACAACACGACCATTGTCTTTCCGCTGCCGATCGATCTGATCACGTCCATCACGCAGGTGCTGAACGGATCGAAGAAGATCGGAGCAGCGGGTGTCTAGGAGCGGACCCCCTATAGGATCTCCTGACGGTCGAGCGACGGCAGACCCGAATAGGGTGAAAGAGAGATAAAGACATGTCTACTTCACTTGGTTTATCGGTATCAACACGAGTATGGGAACCACCAATGTCGAAGCCGCTCGACGAAGCGGCGTGGCAAGCATGGGGCGCGAAGGGTCGGGCGCACGACAAGCGGGGCAGCGCCACGCGAATGAACGTCGTGAAGTGGGTCTCGATAGCGGCGTTGCTGGCTGCGGCGGTCTTGTGGTCCCAACTTACGCCGTACGAGGTCGTGGTCAGATTCATTGTGGCGGCGGGTGCAATCGTCGTGATGGTCCAAGCCTTCCAGGCGCGGCGCTACGCCGTTGCGTCCGTGTTCGGAGCGCTTGTACTGCTGTACAACCCGGTGGCGCCCGTCTTCAGCTTTTCTGCCGATTGGCAGCGCGCTCTGGTGGTAATGAGCGCGGTCCCATTCGTCGCGTCACTCACTTGGCGCAATGTGAGGCTGGCACAATGACTAAGTTTCGAAAACACCCGGCGAGATCAGCACTCATATCGTTCCTTGTGTTCGGTGCGATGCCGGCAGTTACATTGGCAGGAGATCTCTCCAAGTACCGGGACGTTCAACTCGGAACGGACCTGCCGACCGTCGCCAAGCAGGTAGGGGTGAGCCCAACTAAAGCGAAAGTTATCCATAGCCGCCCGGCCCTCATCCAAGAGCTGGCGTGGTCCCCCCGGCCTCTCGGCCCATTTTCGCAAACGGAATCGGTGCAAGAAGTAGTCTTCAGCTTCTATGACGGCGAACTGTTTCGAATCGCAATCGACTACGATCCGTACGAAACCGAGGGAATGACGGTTGAAGACTTCGTTAAAGCCATCTCGGCGGCCTATGGAACGGGTGAAAAGCCTGTTGCGACGGCCGCGGCCGCACAGAGCCCCGCCGGGAATCAACAAGAAGTTCTCGCACGATGGCAGGATCCGCAGTATTGCTTCGACCTGATTCGTGCATCGTATGGCCCAAGCTTCAGGCTAGTTGGGGTCCTAAAAAGGCTGGAAGCGCCGGCCGTAGCCGCCATCACGGAAGCGGCGCGGCTCGATGACCAAGAAGCTCCGCAAAGGAATGCGGCACGCATAGTGAGCGAGAAAGAAGTAGAGCGAGCCAGACTTGAAAAAGCCAGGCTTCTGAACACGCCGAATTTTCGGCCATAGCCCAGGGGCCATGGCGGAAATGCCGAACGAAGGAGATCAGGAACATGATTACCAATGGAGCGCTTAGTGCTGCATTCCGCGAAGGGGACGAGGTCGTGCTGGCTGAGGGTACATACCAGGGCACTCCCGGTGTTTTTCTTCGGCTAAGGGAGGATGCGAACTGGGCCGACATTACCGAGCGCAACGGCAGTATCCGCAGCCACCCAGTGGTATGGCTCGCCCACTCCACTGCGATTCGAGGTTCTAAGAACTAACCGCGACCAAAAGAATGCTCCGATCCGGTTCGGCCCAATTTTGAAACACGGAATCTTAAATGGAGGGTAACAGCATCATGAACATTCGACCTTTATACGACCGCATCGTAGTGAAGCGGATCGAGGAACAGGAAACTACGCGCAGTGGCATCATCATTCCGGATTCTGCCAAGGAGAAGCCGCAAGAGGGCGAAGTCATTGCCGTCGGGCATGGCAAGCGGCTCGAGGATGGCAAGATGGTCGCCCTCGATGTTAAAGTCGGCGATCGCATCCTATTTGCGAAGTACTCTGGTAGCGACACCAAAGTAGATAACACCGAGTACCTGATCATGCGCGAGGATGACATCCTCGGTGTTTTGGATCCGGCCGTCAAAGCGGCTAAAAAAGCCAGCTAATTCAAATCGAACAACGGGAGAACATCCGATGGCAAAACAGATTATCTATAGTGACCAGTCCCGCCAGGCAATTCTACGCGGCGTCAACCAACTCGCCGAGGCGGTGAAGGTGACCCTCGGACCTCGAGGGCGTAATGTCGTTCTCGAAAAGAAATTCGGGGGACCAACGATCACCAAGGACGGCGTCACGGTGGCCAAAGAGATCGAGCTGACGGATTCGCTCGAGAACATGGGTGCCCAGATGGTGCGCGAGGTGGCGTCGAAAACCTCTGACGTTGCCGGAGATGGCACCACGACTGCCACGATACTGGCCCAGGCAATATTCCGCGAAGGCATCAAAGCGGTCACTGCCGGGGTGAATCCGATGGCTATCAAGCGCGGCATCGATAAAGCCGTGGAAGTTGCCGTGGAAGAAGTCAAAAGGCTCTCGACGCCCGTTTCAGGCGACATGATCGCGCAGGTCGGCAGCATTTCCGCCAACAGCGATATCACCATCGGGAACATCATCGCCGAGGCGATGAAGAAGGTGGGCAAGGATGGCGTCATCACAGTCGAAGAGTCCAAGACCATGGTGACGGAGCTGCAGACGGTCGACGGGATGCAGTTCGACCGCGGCTATCTCTCTCCCTATTTCGTGAGTGATGCCCAGCGCATGGAGTGCGTTTTCGAGGACGCCTACATTCTGATTCACGACAAAAAGATCAGCAACATGAAGGATCTGCTGCCAATTCTCGAGCAAATTGCACGTGCCGGTAAGCCACTGCTGGTGATCGCCGAGGATGTGGAAGGCGAAGCACTGGCCACGCTCGTGGTAAACAAGCTACGCGGCACCCTCAGCGCATGCGCCGTGAAGTCCCCGGGCTTTGGCGACCGCCGCAAGGCAATGCTGGAAGATATCTCGATCCTCACTGGCGGAAAAGCCATCATGGAAGAGACCGGCATCAAGCTGGAGGGCATCACGCTGGAAGACCTCGGCCGGGCGAAGCGCGTCAGTGTGGACAAAGACAACACAACCATTATCGACGGCGCCGGGACGCCGAAGAACATCGAGGGACGGATTAAGCAGCTTCGGGCCCAGGTCGAAGAGACTACCTCGGACTACGATCGCGAGAAATTGCAGGAGCGGCTCGCCAAGCTTGCGGGCGGCGTGGCGATCATCAAAGTCGGCGCCGCGACCGAGACTGAAATGAAGGAGAAGAAGGCCCGTGTCGAAGACGCTCTACATGCTACTCGCGCAGCAGTAGAGGAAGGGATCGTGCCGGGCGGAGGTGTGGCGCTGCTGCGAGCATCGATCGCGCTACAGAAGCTGAAGCTCGACGGCGACGAGCAGTTCGGCGTCACCATCGTGCGTCGTGCTTGCGAGGAGCCGGTCCGGCAGATCGTCCTAAACTGCGGGCCGGAGGGCGCGGTCGTAGTCGAGAAGATCAGGAACGATCGGAATCCTAACTTCGGCTTTAACGCTTCCACGGAACAGTACGAAGACTTGGTGAAGTCCGGGGTAGTCGATCCCACGAAAGTAACCCGCACAGCTCTGCAGAATGCGGCTTCCATCGCCTCTCTCATGCTCACGACCGAGGCCATGATCTGCGAGATGGTTGAGAAGCCGGAAGGCACAGAGCAGTAGCGGCGGCCCGTCCATCAAAGAAGCTCCGAAAGGTTGCGTACAAGAGGCGCTGTATGGTCATCGTGATGTTTGGCATCGTGCTTCTGATCATCTTAATCGCCGTTGCTGTAGCTGCGATAAGGGACGCTCGGCTCGCGGACGCTGCGGCGAACTCCAAATCGCAATAGGAGTCTTTTCGATGGACAGACCGGCTGAAGTTTGGGAAGGCCGGGGCGACGCGCTTCGTCAGCTGGGCGACGGGGCAGGACGTATTCCCACAACGATGTCTGCACTGCCTTGCGGAGCCGGTCAACAGACGCACAGCCTGCTGAGAAGCGGATATTCAGCCTCACTGGGCCAAGTGGCCACGTAAGCTACATGAACATACACTGCATAAACTCCACCCGCGATTGGCTGAAGACAAAAAGGCCCAGGATCCCCGCCATCGGGCGTTTGGTTCTTGCGATTCTTGTTTCGACCTCGCTCTTGAATGGCTACACAGTTCTCACTCACGAAGCCATCATCGACTCGGTTTGGGATACATCCCTGAAGAAGCTGCTGCTGAAACGGTTCCCTGGAGCGACGCCGGAGGAGTTGGAGCAGGCGCACGCTTACGCGTATGGGGGCTGCATCATTCAGGACATGGGATATTATCCGTTCAGCAGCCGCTTTTTCAGTGATCTCACGCATTACGTCCGAAGTGGCGATTTCATCACGGCGCTGATCCGCGAATCGCAGGACCTGAACGAATATGCGTTCGCGCTCGGGGCGCTGGAGCACTATGCCGCGGATACCGAGGGGCACCGCATCGCCACTAATCGTGCGGTCCCGATTTTGTATCCCGAGCTGCGGCGGAAATTCGGGAGTTCCGTGGCTTATTGGGATAATCCGGTGGCGCACATCAGGACAGAGTTCGGCTTCGACGTACTTCAGGTCGCTTCGGGGCGATACGCGCCGGACCGGTACCGGAGCTTCATTGGTTTTCAAGTGTCGCGTGCGGTGCTGGAGCGCGCGTTCCGGGATACGTATGGCATCGAAATGAACGACGTGTTCGGGAATGTGACCCTGGCACTCGGCTCCTATCGGCACACCGTTAGCGCCATCATTCCGGGCATGACGCGGGTGGCGTGGAGCCTCAAGAAGGACCAGCTTCAGAAAGAGATTCCCGGCATCACACGCAAGAAGTTTCTCTACAATCTCTCGCGGTCGAGTTACGAAAAGGAGTGGGGAACGGAGTACCACAAGCCGGGCTTTGGCACGAAGTTGCTGACCTTTCTGTTCCAAATCATTCCGACGTCGGGTCCGTTCCGGGCGCTCAAGATCCGCACGCCGACTCCGGAAGTGGAAAAGATGTTCATGGCGAGCTTCAACGCGAGCGTCGACCGCTACAAGGTGATGCTCGCGAACGTGGACGCCGGCGGGCCGGAGCCGCCGAATGAGAATTTCGATGTCGGCACACCAGACATAGCCAGCAAGTACAAAGGTACCGACGAAGCCTACGCGAAGCTGCTGGGAAAGCTGGCGGACCATCAGTTCGCCGAGATGCCGCCGGAGCTTCGCCAGAATATCCTGGCGTACTATCAGGACTTAAAGCCACCAATCTCCGCGAAGTCCACCAAGAAGGAAAAAGCAGAATCGGCGAAGCTGCTCGATCAGCTCGATCGACTGAAAGCACTTCCGGAAAGCCAGGCCGTGACGGGCCAGACTACATCTCAAGCGCTGGTCCCTCGATGAAAGTCCTTGAGGAGATCGCTCTACAGGCGCTCAGCACGAGACCCGAGTGTGAAGAATCCTGCGAGGAGCAGCGCCCACGCCGTTCCGAGCGAGACGCCGCTCACGACGTCAGTCAGATAATGAACGCCAAGGTACACGCGCGAAGCACCAACCATGACAATTACCGCCGATACGGCCAGAAAAATTGCGGCTCTTGCGCCCGAGCGGTGTACATGGCGGCCTACGACGATCGCGATCGTCAAGTAGAGCGCGGAGGCCGAAACCGAATGTCCGCTCGGATATGAGAAGCCCGACATTACGATGAGGTGCTGGGCCTCCCCTGGACGAATTCGTTCGATGATGTTCTTGGTCACGAGCGTCAATATTCCTGCTCCCGCCGAAGCCGCAAGCAGCTGAAGGGCGCCCAGCCGGTCGCGCAACACAAGCAACACCAAGAGCGTGAAGGCGGAGAACAATACCACCAGGGTGATCGATCCCAGCGCGGTCACATCTGCGGCCGCGATCGTAAGCCACGGGGTCCGCTTTTTTGCCACAGCAAGCAGGATCGCGCTGTCCATGGCACCGACGTCTCCTTCGATCAACTCCCGTGTAATACGCACGAATATCAGCAATGCGAGCGCTGCGCCGCCCGACCAGAGAGAGAGCCGCGCTGAGCGGGCCGAGAACTTAGGGTGGCTCATCATTTCAGCCACAAGAACAACTCGCGACTCATCAAGCGGCTTAGGATCGGCGTGTCTGTCAGTGAAGCTTGCGAGAGTATCAAACCATTGCCTTCATCGCGCCCCCGGAGGCTCCTGGTCGGTGGGAATTCCGACCAGGGAGCGATAGAATGCAACGGCCCGGTTGATGGCGGAAGACTCATTTCCCGTGATCAGCCGGTTCGCGTTCTGTCCTGTGCGCACGATGCTGTAGTAGCGCCAGACGTTTTCCGATTCCCGATCCAGAAAGTAGATCGACTGCATCTCATCCGGGTGAAGCAGAGGTATAAAGAGATAGCGCAGCGTGCTGACGTTCTCGACATCGAAGACGACTCGGTCCACCGAGGCCTCAGCAATGTGCATTCGGTAGATGCCTTTGCCAGAAAGGTTATCGGCCTGTTCAAAATAGAGTACCTTGCCTTGCTTCATCTCATTGGGCGTGAAGTCTTCGCGGCGTTGACTAGGCTCCAGGCCGGTCAAGGCGTAGGCTTCCACGATTAACGCTTGCCACTGCTTGTGGGTGGTCGACCAGTAGCGCATGCCCGCGAGTTCTGAAATTGCCCCGATGTGGCGAAGCAAACCGTCAGCCTCCGAGGTATGTCGAAATCGCGCGACTATGGTTACCAACGTTGTGAAGCCCACGGCAGGCCAACCAGTGCAGGCGGGCGGTCTCCAGTCGCGGCCGAGATCAGACCTGCTCCATAACTTCACGATGGCCGAATCATCCAGACCGGGATAGGGTGGAACGGGTTCCGTTCCGCATGGCGGCTGCGGTCCTAATTGCGCATAGCCGTGCGCCTGGCAAAGCAACATCGTCGACAATACAAATCGAACGCAGTGGCGAGTCCAAGGCCGCACACGCGTCTCATGGCGCGGATCTGCGCTCACCTGACCGTCCCGTTGGGCCGGCAGCATAAGCATCGGCTGCCGAAGAACCCGGTCGATTTGAAAACCACATGCCGGTAGAGCCGTCTACTGGCATGTGGAGTTTGCTGGTGAAGCAAACTTAGCGCCAGTGCCCCTCCACTAGAACCCAACCATCCCTATGGTGCCTCCATCGATGCGCCACCCAGTGGGCATGCCGCCGAGGAGGCTGTTCCCACCGTCCCGAAGTCCAGACGTAAGCGTTGCCATCCCAACGATGGTAGCCGGAAACCCACACATGGTCGCGGCTGGGCCGGGGCGACCGCCTTTCGACTAGAGCATGCGGTGGCGCGATGGCAACCACAATCTCAGCCGCAGTTGCGCTGAACGCCAGCGCGCCTGCAAAAATCAATCCGATTAATCCCTTAAGAGCCATAACACCCTCTCCCTATCTTCGTATCAAACTGCGAACCAATCCTGCGGCAGATACACTACCAAGCTCTTTTCCCTCTGAGGGCATGATAGAGAATCAGCAAAACCGCTGAGCCCATAACTGCTACGAAGATACTGTAGAGGTTCAATCCGCTTACGCCGGGGGCACCGAATATACGGAACAGCCAGCCACCAGCAAAAGCGCCGACAACTCCCAACAGGATGTCGAGCAGAATGCCCTCACCTCTCCTATTTACAATCTTGCTGCCAATGAACCCTGCAACCAGGCCGAGAATTATCCAAGCCAAAAATGACATGGACTCTCCCGTTTGTCCCGTCAACGAACGTAGCGAAGAAGAAGATCGGCCGTATGCGCCAATTGCGCATGAGGAATAGAACACCAGCGCAAGTACGGCGCGAAACATTTTTCTCGCTTGGATCATATGTTCACTACTCTCCGAACCTTAGCCATGCACGTGCGTGGCCGTCCGGAAACCTGTACCGGCGGCCACTATGTTGCTATGAGTCGCATGCGCGGCTGGTCCACAGGCTCCTTCCGAGTCGCGGCTGACTCGGAAACAATCCATTCGGTCGTCTCGCGCGCTACTGGATACCTGGATCAACAAGGCTTTATCACCATCGTTCGTCAGCTACAGCGAGACAGTGATCGCGAGTGCCATGCCGGGATAGCTGCGATCGTAAAGGTAGTACCCGTTGTCATAACCAATGTACAGGTCATCGGTGTCGTACCAGTTCTCTGCCCAGGACTCCGGGTAGGGATCCACCAGCAGAAACGAAAAACCGCCATACGAGAAGCGCGGATACCCCATATAGATGGTGGGGAGGCCGTGCATTCGGAACCCGTGTTCCATCCCGAAATCGAGATTGAATTGGGACTCAGGAATGTAGTAACCGCCATAGCCACCACGCTGGGCCCAGGTGCGATGATCGCTATCCCAGTGTTGAGCACGATCCTGCTGCCATGTACTATGCCCCTGCCAGCCGCCCTGCTGCTGCCATCCCCGCTGCTGTTGCCACGCGACTGCTTGCTGCCGCGTACGCTGCGGTTGCTGTTGTTGCTGGCCTTGCTCGGAACGTTGTGCCTGTTGTTGCGGCCTCTGTTGCTGAGTCTGCTGGGCCTGTTGTTGCTTCGGCTGCTGTTGATGAGTCTGCTGAGCCTGTTGCTGCTTCGGCTGGCGTTGATGAGTCTGCTGAGCCTGTTGCTGCTTCGGCTGCTGTTGATGGGTCTGCTGGGCCTGTTGCTGCTTCGGCTGCTGTTGATGAGTCTGCTGAGCCTGTTGCTGCTTCGGCTGCTGTTGATGAGTCTGCTGAGCCTGTTGTTGCTTCGGCTGCTGTTGATGAGTCTGCTGGGCCTGTTGCTGCTTCGGCTGCTGTTGATGAGTTTGCTGGGCCTGTTGCTGCTTCGGCTGCTGTTGATGAGTTTGCTGGGCCTGTTGGTGTTGCGGTTGCTGTTGATGAGTCTGTTGGGCCTGTTGCTGTTGCTTAGGCTGTTGGGCCCGTTCCTGCTGCGGGCGCTGCTGTTGTGCGGCCTGCTTCTCTGGCTTTGCCTCTTTTTCGTTCTGTTTTTCATGCTGCGCGTACGCAGGGACAATCATCCCGAAAAGCAGAAACAGGGTAGCGGTACTGGTAGCTCGAACAAATTGCATAGTAATCGACTCCTTCAAGGTCATCATTAGGATGTGCACGCGGACGGCCAGTCCGCCTTTAACAATGTTCCGCCGCCTCTGCCCTTGTCTCGTACACCGTCCCATCCGGCGCGATGAGGAGATACAGGATAGGACAGCACCGATAGGTGCATAATTTGCTTTGGGCATGCACATTCGGTTGGGAGAAGAGGCCGGATGCGGCGCCTCGCGGTGTCCTAGTCCAGTAAGCCTTTCAGAATTCAAACGGCGCCAGACGTGCCATGGGTAAGTTACGTTGAGAGACCGGAACGGCAGCTTCGTTCTTGAGAATCGTCCAGTAGGAGAAAACATGAATTGGGATCAAATCGAAGGCAAATGGAAGCGGTTCGCCGGCTCTGCGCGCGAGCGCTGGGGCAAACTCACGGACAATGACTGGGAAACGATCGCCGGCAACAAGGATCAATTGGTCGGGCGAATTCAGGAGCGGTATGGAGTGGCGAAAGCGGAGGCCGAAAAGCAGGCCCACGAATGGTCGCGCGCACTGAACGAGTCTGAGCGCGAAGCTCACAAAGCCACCCGCCTTTAGAGATCACCTTCTCGGGGAAGGAATGTGGACCGATGAAGCCGACCCAAGACCGAATAGCCGATCTCTGGTGCAGGTTGATGCACACAGCGCCCATGTGGCCCGCACACGGCCCCCTACGAGTGCCGGACGTGCGGCCGGCATTATCGAGTGTGCTGGGAACTAACTTCACTGGCCATATCCCGCGTCCTGGTATTACGGCGCGAAACGCTGGTCCAAAGCGGCTTGGTAACGACAACTGAATCGAGCATCCAATGTTCGTAACGAAAGCCTTAGCCTTTAGGGCAGTCTCTTAAGCGCGACCACCAGCCACTTGCTCGCGAGTAGACCCATATGAAATGGATTGTGTCCAAGACGACGATCTGCCACACCGATCTGAACCGAGGATCAACGCCACCGAATCAGTCAACCGCGCTCTCTGTCGTCTTCGCACCTCTTCGGTCGAGATTTCGACCTGCTTGTCGGCCCGTGACTCCAGGTTGAGCGCGGGCGGCGTGGCCGATCACATGGTCACGCAAATGCTAAGACAGGGCGACGCAGAGTCTTCAAGCTGTACAGTCAGGCGAAGCTCGGAATGATACGCGAGGCGCTCGCCAAGTTGGACCGGCAAGCGAACAAGCGGGGAGTTTCGAACACAGAGAGGGCGAGTTGAACGATTTTGTGCACATTTTTGAGCACAATCAGCCTTCTGTTTTGATCCCGAAAGGAAATGCCGTATTTGAACCCGGGACCTCTTGCACCCCAAGCAATGCGTCTAGAGGTATTCGATCTTGCTCACCATCTCTTCCTCTGTTAACAGATCGTGGATCAGCGTCAGGCTTCTAATTATCTCTCCGATGGACAACGTACCCTGTCGGCAATAGGCGATTCCAGCATGGGCTACTCCTTCGCTGTGAAGCCGAAGATAGTCGGCATCATGCGTCACAAAGATCCGTCCTGTCGAGGTAGCGAATGCAAGTTGCGCCGGGTCGTCAACTCCAGAGAGGCCCGCCTCGAAAGCCGTCGTCACGTCAATACCGCGACTGCGAAGACCAGCCGCGATGCTACTCGATACGTTCTCGTCCAAATGAAATCGGATCGACATCCGTTAGGATGCTTCTTCGACATGCTCCTGGCGCAGCTTTTCTTTGACCGGGGAAGGATGCTGTGGCCGCATCTTCTCTTCGAGTGCGCGTTCCGCCCGCATCTCCTCTTGGATCTCGTCGAGGTGTTCAAAGTAGTAGGCGAGCGCTGTATGGACGTCGGCTAGTGTGATCGAGGGAATGTGAGCGACGATCTCGTCTGGAGTCATGCCCTGGTGCTCATGCCAGATTACAATGTCGAGTACTCGAACGCGGTGGCCAGCGATGCGGGTCTTACCTCCACACACGTCTGGAGTCTTCACAATGCGTTCGTTTTGGGCGTTGTCCATACACTGCTCACGGCGTCCAAACTTGGACGCCAAATGGACTCCAGACGGGCCAACTCCGCAAGCCCCTGTCTGTAAGTCTCTGACTCCGCTGGTCGGGCCGCCGGGATTTGAACCCGGGACCTCTTGCACCCCAAGCAAGCGCGCTAGCCAGGCTGCGCCACGGCCCGAATGTCCTATTGTACTCTTTGCCGTTACCGCTTTGCGGCGGCTTCCAACCGCGCTTGCGCTCGCTGCATCTCAGCTAACGCCGCCGCGGGATCTACGTTTACATGCGGATCCTCAAGGGCTTTCTGCGATCGATCGAGCGCGGCCTGGGCGCGCGCCACATCGATCTCTTCCGCACGCTCGCCGATATCAGCCAGCACGCGCACATGGTCCGGAAGCACCTCGACGAAACCACGGTGTATGGCGAGATAGCGAGTACGGCCATCCGTCACGTAGCTCAGAACGCCGCTCTGCAACTCCGAAACCAGCGGCGCGTGTCCGGCAAGCACACCGAGATAGCCGTTCCGCGCCGGCACCTGAGCCTCGGTCACGCGCTCCTCGACAATCAGCCGCTCGGGCGTGGCCACCTCGAGTTGAAACGCCTCGGCCATGCTACGCCGCAGCCTTCATGGTCTTGGCGCGCTCGATCACGTCATCGATGGTGCCCTGCAGATAGAACGCCTGCTCGGGAAGGTCGTCGTGCTTGCCTTCCACAATCTCTCGGAATCCACGAATCGTGTCCGCCAGCTTTACATACTTCCCGGGTAGCCCGGTGAACTGCTCGGCAACGTGGAACGGTTGCGACAGGAACCGCTGGATCTTGCGGGCTCGCGCCACCGCGAGCTTGTCTTCATCCGACAACTCGTCAATGCCGAGAATGGCGATGATGTCCTGAAGATCCTTGTAGCGCTGCAATACTCCCTTCACCGCCTGCGCGGTATCGTAGTGATCCTGGCCAATGATGCGCGCATCCAGAATGCGTGACGTGGATGCCAGGGGATCCACCGCAGGGTAGATCCCCAACTCGACGATGGCGCGCGAAAGATTCGTTGTTGCGTCGAGGTGTGCGAAAGCCGTGGCGGGCGCGGGATCAGTATAATCGTCCGCCGGTACAAAGATCGCCTGCACCGAAGTAATGGAGCCTTTTTTCGTGGACGTGATACGCTCCTGCAATTCACCCATCTCGGTCGCCAGGTTCGGCTGGTACCCCACGGCTGAGGGCATCCGTCCCAGCAGCGCGGAAACCTCCGAGCCTGCTTGCGTGAACCGGAAAATATTGTCGATGAACAACAGCACGTCCTGGCCTTCTTCGTCGCGGAAGTATTCGGCTACCGTGAGACCCGTCAGTCCCACGCGCAATCGGGCCCCGGGAGGCTCGGTCATCTGACCGTAGACCAGCGCGCACTTGGACTTCTTCCAGTCGTGCGGATCGATCACGCCCGATTCCTGCATCTCGAGCCACAGGTCGTTGCCTTCGCGCGTGCGCTCGCCCACGCCGGCGAACACCGACACGCCGCCGTGCTTCATGGCGATATTGTTGATGAGCTCCTGAATGATGACCGTCTTGCCCACGCCCGCACCGCCGAATAGGCCGATCTTTCCGCCGCGCAGGTATGGCTCGATCAGGTCCACGACCTTGATGCCGGTCTCGAACATTTCGAGCTTGGTTGACTGATCCTCGAACGACGGTGCCGCCCGGTGAATGGGATAAAGCTGCTTGGCGTTGATCGGCCCCATCTTATCCACTGGCTCGCCAATCACGTTCATCACACGCCCCAGCGTTTCCTTACCCACCGGCACCATCACCGGGTGCCCCAGGCTCTCCGCGCGCATGCCGCGCACCAGGCCCTCCGTCGGCTTCAGCGAAATGGTGCGCACGCGCCCTTCGCCGATATGTTGCTGGGCTTCACAAATAATATCGATGGGATCCGGAACCGTGAAGCCTTCGCTGGTGATGCGAATGGCCGTGTAGACCTCCGGGATCTGGCCTTCGGGAAACTCGCAATCAACCGCCGGCCCCGCCACCTGCACCACTTTACCGATTACCGATGTTGCTGTTGCCATGATGTTAATGACTCCGTCTATGCTCCGTCAGGCGCAGCCCATGCAGGCTGACACCTGGCACCTAACACCTAAAACTGCTTTTCTCACTCCTCCGACGCCGCCGCGCCACTGACCACTTCGATGATCTGCTTCGTGATACTCGCCTGCCGGACCCGGTTCATGTATAGCGTGAGGGTATCGATCACCTTGCCGGCGTTGGTCGTTGCGGAGTCCATCGCCATCATGCGCGCGGCATGGTAGGCGGCCGCGGTTTCCAGCATCGACCGATAGACTTCCGTCTCAACAAAGCGCGGCAGAACACTTTCCAGCATCTGGTTGGGCGGCTGCTCGAAAATGTAGTCCACGATCTCGGCGTGCTCCGGCAGTTCGACCGGCAGCAGACGCGAAATCGCCAGACGCTGCGCCACCATGCTCTTGAATTCGTTGTTCAGGATGTAGACGGCATCAATCTCGCCCGCGCGGAAGCGCTCAATCGCCTTTCGCGCAATGCCCGCCGCGTAATCGAAGCGCGGCTTGCCCAACACACCGATGTGCTCGGCCACTAACCGGACGCCGCGTTTGCGAAAGAAATCCCGCCCCTTCCTGCCCACTGCCTCGATCTCGGTCTCGCCGTCTGTGTGATCCTCCAAGAACTTCTGCGCAGCCTTGATCAGGTTGGTGTTGAACGCTCCCGCCAGGCCCGTATCACTCGTGAACAACAGAAGCAGAACGCGGTGCTCTGGCCGCCGGGCCAGCAGAGGATTGGACGACGCACTATCGTCGGCGCCCACAGCCACCGCGAGATTTGCCAGCACCTTCCGCAGCAGCGCCGCGTAGGGTCGCGCCGAAAGCACCTGGTCCTGCGCTCGCCGCAGCTTGGCAGCCGAGACCATTTTCATGGCCTTGGTAATCTGCTGCGTGTTGCGAACCGACCGGATGCGCCGGCGAATGTCGATCAGACTAGGCATTGGCGGTGGCCGGCTGCTTTTGCTGTGCTGTGAAGCGGCCCTTGAACTCCTTCACCGCGTTCTGCAACTCGGCGCGAAGCGCATCGTCCAGCGTCTTCTTCTCACGGATCTGCGCCCAAATCGCGGGATGCGCGTTGTCCAGGAAGGCGCTGAGGTCCTGCTCGAATTTGCGGCAACTCTCGACGGGCAGATCGTCCAGGAAACCGGACGTGCCGGCGAAAAGAGCAACCACCTGGCGCTCCACCGGCAGCGGTTGGAATTGCGGCTGTTTCAGCACCTCCACCAACCGCCGTCCTCGATTGAGCTGGGCTTGCGAAGCTTTGTCCAGGTCGGAGCCGAACTGCGCGAACGCGGCCAAATTGCGGTACTGGGCCAGATCCAAACGCAGCGTCCCCGCTACCTGCCGCATCGCCTTGATCTGCGCATTGCCGCCCACGCGGCTTACCGACAGGCCCACGTCCACCGCCGGACGAATGTTCGAATTGAACAGGTCGGTCTGTAGATAAATCTGGCCGTCGGTGATTGAAATCACGTTGGTCGGAATGTAGGCCGAAATGTCGCCTGCCTGCGTTTCGATGAATGGCAGCGCGGTGAGCGAGCCGCCGCCGAACTCCTTGTTGAGTTTCGCGGCGCGCTCCAGCAGGCGGCTATGCAAGTAGAAGACATCGCCCGGATACGCCTCGCGGCCCGGCGGCCGTCGCAAGAGCAGCGAGATCTCGCGATACGCGGCCGCATGTTTCGAAAGGTCGTCGTAAATGCAGAGCGCGTGGCGGTTGCTGTCGCGGAAGTACTCGCCCATGGCGCATCCGGCATACGGCGCTATGTATTGCATGGGCGCGGGTTCGGACGCGCTGGCCGAGACCACGATGGAGTACTCCATAGCGCCGTAATCTTCGAGCGTTTTCACTACCTGGGCTACAGTCGATTGCTTTTGGCCGATGGCGACGTAGATGCAAATCATGTCGCCGCCCTTCTGGTTGATGATGGTGTCGAGCGCGATAGCGGTCTTGCCGGTCTGGCGATCGCCGATGATCAGCTCGCGCTGGCCGCGGCCGATGGGAATCATCGAGTCGATGGCTTTGATCCCGGTTTGCAGCGGCTCCTTCACCGGCTGTCGATCCACGACACCTGGCGCCAGACGTTCCACCGGATTGAACTTGGTGGTGTTGATGGGTCCCTTGCCGTCTATGGGCGCGCCCAACGCGTTCACTACGCGGCCCACCATCTCTTCGCCCACCGGAATGGACATGATGCGCGACGTGCGGCGCACTTCATCGCCTTCGCGAATGTGCGTGTAGTCGCCGAGCAAGACCGCGCCCACCTGGTCTTCCTCCAGGTTCATGGCGATGCCCGCAACGTCGTGCGGAAACTCGATCAATTCGCCGGACATCACCTTCTCCAGGCCGTGAATGCGCGCGATGCCATCGCCCACCGAGATCACCGAGCCGGTCTCGCTGACGTCGATGGCCCGCTCGTAGTTTTCAATCTCTTGCCGTAACAGGCTGGTTATTTCGTCCGCCCGAATTTGCGCCATAATTGCGAATCCCCTAGCTGAAACAGGCAGGTCCGCCTGTTCCCTGTCACTCCGATGCCAACCGGCGTGCCAAGCTGTTCAACTGTCCCCGCACCGATCCGTCGTACAACGTGGAGCCGATGTGCGCCACCACGCCGCCGATCAGATCTGTTTCGACGGCGAAGCGTGCCCGCACTTTCTTGCCCGTGAACCGGGAAAGTCCGTCCACCAGCGCGGTCTTCTGGTGCTCGTCCAGCTCACGCGCCGTAAGCAGGCTGGCACGAACAAAGCCCAAGCGCTCGTCGAGCTGGATTTCGAACGAGTCGATCACCTGAGCTAAAGCCGCCAGGCGCCGGTGGTCAGTCAATACCAGCAAAAAGTTCCGGACGATGCGCGCCACTCCGAGCCGGTCAGCCAGATTTTTCACCACGGCACGCTTCCGCGCCGGCGCGACGGCCGGAGAAGACAGCGCGTTCCGGAGTTCAACCGATCCCGCCAGCAGAGCTTCAAATGCGTGCAATTGCTGCGAGGCTTGGGCTGCCTCCATGCCCTTCGGACCGGTGATCACGTCCGCCAGGGCGCTCGCGTAGCGGGTGACAATGGCTTGCGAAATCATGCAGCTTACTTCTTCAAATACGGCGACGCGGATGGCTGGTGCAGGTCTCGCGCGAAGCCTTCGATCAACGCTTTCTGCACCTCAGGCGTCATCTGGCGGCGGATCTTCTGCTCCGCCAGATCGATGGCCAGCTGAGCCGAGTAGCGTTTCAACTCCAATCGCGCTGCTTTTCCCGCCGCCACGATTTCGCCGGCGGCATGTTCCTTGAGACGCACCAAATCCGCCGCCATCTGCTGGCGAATGCGCTCACCTTCCGCCGATTGCTCGCGGTGCGCCGCAACCCTTAATGCATCTATTTCCGTTTGTAGCCCCGCAAGTTTGCGATCAACTTCAGCGGCCCCGGCCTCGGCCTGTGCGCGGATTTCCTCCGCCTCGGCTATTCCTCTGCGGATGGCTGTGGACCGCGCAGCAAACCAGGGTCCGCCATACTTTGCGATCAGATAACCCAGGGCTCCAGCAAGAATGGCGAAATTGGCCCACGCCCACACTGGAGAAACGCCCTCGGCCTGCGCCTCGCCCTTGGTCGCCGGCTCGTACTGGCCCGTCTCCGCCGCCTTCGTTGCCGAGGATTGCGCGTGGACTCGTTCCCACGTTCCACCAAATGACAAGCACGCAACCAGCGCGGCGCATCGGGCCAGCGCCCTCATGCGACTCTCCGGCTAAGCACCGAATTCGCAATTTGCGTCGCCAGCGCGTCGCTTTCGCCCGCCAAGTTCTGCTTCAGTTGCGCGACCTCCTGCGCCAACTCGGCCTTGGCTTGTCCGATTTGCGCGTCGGCTTCCTTCCGAGCCTGCTCCAGGGCCGCGGTTCTCTCGTCCTGTAACTGGCGCCGCAACTGGCTCAGTTCCTGGTAAACGTCGCCACGCGCCGCACGCAACGCCGCATCATACTCTTCCGTCTTCGCCGCAGCCTTCGCCAGACTTTCATCCGCCAGCTTCCGTGCTCCTTCAGTCGCCTCATAGCGTTGTTTCAGGACTTTTTCGAGCGGACGAAAAAACATGCGCGTCAAATATACATACAGCAGCAGCACCAAAACAAAGGTCGGCACGGCTTTTAGCAGTATTTCGCCGAGAGCGTGCAGAGTTTGGTCCATGTGGATTGAAGGAAAACCCGTGAAATGCCTTGAACCAAAGAACTTACCACATCGGCCCGAGGCCGTCAACCGCCCGTTGGCGCCCGGCGGCGCGCTTTCAGCACTTCCGAAAATGCCGGCAGAAGCGAGATCACGATGATCAACAAAACCACCTTGTCGAAATACTGCCGGACGAAAGCGACTTTCCCGAGCGTGTATCCCAGAGTGGTCATGAACGCCACCCATCCCGCCGCGCCACAAATGCTGAACGGCAGGAAGCGCAGATACGGCATTTCGGCCACGCCGGCGACGAACGCCGCAAAAGTCCTGATGATCGGCACGAACCGCGCGTAGATGATAGTTTTGCCGCCGTGCTTCTCATAGAAATGCTGGGTTCGCATGAGGTGCTCCCGCTTGAACAGGTGTGAATTGGGACGGTTGAAGATGCGCGGACCAGTTTTGCGGCCGATCAGGTATCCAGTGCTGTCCCCAATCATGGCGGCGGCCATGAGCACCAGATTCACGATGAATATGTTCAGATTACCCGCACCCGCGACCACCCCTACGGTAAACAGCAAAGAGTCGCCAGGAAGAAAGAAGCCGACCAACAGCCCGGTCTCAGAAAAGACAATTCCGAACAGCAACGCGTATCCCAACCAGCCAGTCACGAAGTGGGTCAGGAACTGGATCAGGCGCTCGGGGTCGGTGAGCGTCCGAAGAAAGTCGATGATGGCGTGAAGCATTCCGGCGCCGATCAGCCCCGGTAGCTCGCCGCCAGTTGATCGACGACTTTCTTATGGATCTTGAGTTTGCCCTCTTTGGTGAGCTGCTCGCGCACCCCCTCGGCGAACAGCTCATTCCGCTCGCGGGCCTTCTTTCCCCTCAACTCCGCCGCCAGGCCGGCGCGTTGGGCAGGCAGCAGAGACATATCCGCGGGCACCTTCTCCAGGACTTTGGCGATCACCCGTCCTTGAGGCACGGGCAGCGGACCTAAGATAGTCCCATCCGGTTTGATGAACGCCTCGGCAAAGTAAGCCGCCGAACCCAATCCCTCGACAGACGCTGACCGGTTAAATGGCGCGGGCGTCTTCACTTCCAGCCCCATGGACTTGGCGGCCTTTTCCACGTCGCCGTTCATGACCTTGACCTTGGCGAAAAGGTCGGCCGAGCGCTGGCCGGAAAGTTGCGCCGCTTTCTGGGCTTCTAGAATCCCCCGAATCTGCGCCTGCGCCTCTTCGAATGTCGCGGAGCGCGCGGGGGTAACAGCGGTCACCACCGCCAGAGCGACTCGGTTGCCCGGCAAAGAAACCGGCGGCGATACCTGGCCTTTTTGCAATCCGCTAAAGCCTTGCTGAAGGTCCTTGTTGGCCCCAATGCCAGGAATTGGCTCCCCGGGGCCAATATTCTCAGCCACTACCGGCGGCGCCAGATTCAGCTCTGCCGCGACCTTCTCCGCCGGTTCCTTCTTCAGAGCGCTCTCCGCGCGATCAGCCAGGTCCTCCATCATTTTACCGACGCGCATTTTTCGCACATCGTCGGCGAGTTGGGCACGAACTTCTTCAAAACTTCCGAGATGCGGCTGCTGATGCTCCAGAACCTGGATGATGTGATATCCAAACTGCGTCTTCACCGGATCGCTGATCTGATGGGGCTTCAGTGAGAAGGCTGCGTCCTCGAACGATTTCACTGTCTGGCCGCGGACCAGCCAGCCAAGATCGCCACCCTTGAACCCCGAACCCGGATCTTGCGAATTTTTCTTCGCCAGCTCGGCGAAATCCGCGCCCCCTTTCAGCTGCTTGAGGAGATCCTCAGCTTTGGCCCTGGCTTTGGCGTCTTCCTCGGGCGTAGTGCCCCCTTTTATGAGGATGTGGCGAGCCTGAACGCGCTCGGGATTACGGAATTTCTCCTTGTCGGCGTCGTAGGCACGGTGCAGCTCCGCGTCCGACACTTGAATCGACTGCTCGATCTTGGCTTGGTCCAGCATCAGAATTGCCAGGCTGCGCTTTTCTGGGACTGGGTACTGCCCAGGGGTCTTGTCGTAGTACGCCTTGATCTCCGCCGGTGTCACGCTCACGTCGGATTTCAACTTCTCCGGCTCGATCTTTACGAATTCGATCTTGACCTTGTCGTTGCGCCGGCGGTATTCCTGCTCGATCTCCGCCGGAGTCACCACCGTGCCTTCCACCACGATCTGCGTCAAGCGGGTGATGAGAACATTGTTAGCAAATTCGGTTTCAAACTCCGGAATCGTCAGATTCTGCTGAGCCAAGACGGCGGCATATGCTTCCCGGCCCACAAACTTGCCATCGGGAAACAGATCCGGTCTCGACATGCGAATGGCGGCCGAGACATCCTCGTCGCTCACGCGAAGCCCGAGCCGCTTTGCCTCGTATATCATGGCGTGAAAATTGACCACGTCATCCACGAGCTGCGGCAAGTAGAGCGACACCATGTCCATTGGTATCGTGCGCGAGCGAATTGCGTTTTGGACAAATATCTGGATATCGTGCGCCGTGATGGTTTCTTTCCCAACTTCGGCGACCACTGAGTCCGGCCCCCGATCTGTGTTCCCGTAACTGGGAATCAGATAGGTGACCATCGAAAGAGCCACCACCAGCAACACGGCGCTCAGCAAAATTCGGACCAGCCGGTCGCGGCTGCGAAATAGATTAAACATGCACACCTCTCAAGGCAAAAGACAAAAGGCAAATGTCAAAAGGCAAAAGGAACTCCTCGGCTGGATAAACCATTATATCAACAGGCCCGCCGCTCTCAACTTTTGCCGTTTGCCTTTTGCCGTTTGCCTTTTGCCTTGGCACCTTGATCCCCCATCCCGCACTCCGCATGCACGGCCCGCACCGCCGCTTCCAGGCCATCCCGACGCACCACAATTGCGATCGTCAGCTCGTTGGATCCCTGCGCAATGGCGATGATGTTGATCCGCTCGCGCGAAATCGCCGTGAAGATGCGTCCCGCGAGGCCGGGCGTACCTTGCATCCCTTCGCCCACCACCGCCAGCAACCCCACCTGTTCATCCACATCGATCGGCCGCAAGTAGCCGTGCGCCAGCTCTAGCGCCAAGGCGGATTCCATGGCCTCCACCGCGCGATCCCGTTCCTCGCTGCGTACAAGGAAGCAGAAACTTTGCCGGTAGCTGGAACTGGAAAGCGATAGCACCTCCACATTGGCGCGTGCCAGAGCGTCCAAAGCGCGCGCCATCACCAGCGCTCCGTTGAGCGTCGCGTGCGCCGGCTCAAGCGACACCAGCGCCACCTTCGCCAGCGATGTCACCGCGCGCGCGCCTTTCAGCGAGTGGATGCGCGGCACAATCTTCGTCCCGGGCTTCTCGGGCGCGAAACTGTTCTTGCTCCACACCGGAATCTTGCGGGCCACCAGCGGCGCGAGCGTGCGCGGGTGCAGAACCTTGGCGCCGTTGTAAGCCAGCTCCGCTGCCTCGCGATAGGTGACCTCTTCCAGCACGGTGGCATCCGGCACCAGACGCGGATCGGCCGTCATGATGCCGTCCACGTCCGTCCAGATCCATAGCTCGCGCGCGCCCAGTGCGGCCGCCAGAATGGACGCCGAAAAATCCGAGCCTCCGCGGCCCAGCGTCGTCGGCCGCCCGTCGGCCGTCGCTCCGTTGAAGCCCGTCACCACCGGCAGCACGCCGCTCCGAATCAGCGGCCCGAGGAGCTTGCGCGCTTTCACCGTGGTCTGCTCCATCAGCGGCGACGCGCTGCCGAAAACCGCGTCGGTGACGATTACCTCTGCTGCATTGATGGCCTCCGCTTTCGTCCCCGCGGAGTTGAGAAAAGCGGCGATCATGAGCGCCGAAAGCCTCTCGCCGATGGCAATGGCTTCATCGACGGAGCGCGGCGGACGGTCGTTGAGCATGAGCATGCCATGCGTGATGCGATCAAATTCGCCCACCAGCTCGCGTATCCCCGCCAACACGGGCTTCTGTTTCGAGGCCGGTAGCAGCTCCCTACATGCCTGCACATGACGTTCCTCGAGCTTCCGAATATTCGCGTTGCGCCCGGCGTTGTCGCCCGCCTCCGCATGTTTGGTGGTCTCGATCAACAGATCCGTGACACCCGACATGGCCGATACCACGATCACCACCGGCCGCTTGCGCTTATACCCCGCCGAAAGCTTGGCGGCCGCGCGCATGCGTTCGGCGCTGCCGACGCTCGTGCCGCCGAATTTCATTACCAGTAGATCCTTCAACGAAACTCCTTCCCGTTCGTAATGCGCGCGCGTACCAGCTTTAGGATGGCTTCTTCGACTTCTTCGATGGATAGCCCTGTTGAATCGAAGTACACGGCGTCGAGAGCCTGGGTGAGCGGCGCCTCGGCACGCGTCCGGTCACGCTCGTCGCGCTCGCGGATCTGGTGCGCGATCAGCTCGTGATCGCCATTGACCTCGGCCGCCCGCCGCCGCGCGCGCTCCTCCGACTCCGCATCGAGAAAAATCTTCAAATCCGCCTGAGGAAACACCACCGAGCCGATATCTCGACCTTCCATCACGACATTATTCTGTGCGCCAATCTCCCGCTGCTTGTCCACCAGCGCCCGGCGCACTCCAGGTATCGTTGCCACGAGCGACGCAGCTCGCGACACCTCGGGCCCGCGAAGCGCCTCCGTCACATCCTCGCCATTCAGCACTACTCGTTCACCTTCCAGTGAGATCGCCGCCGCGAGCGCCAGTTGCTCCATGCGGTGCCGGTCCGATGGATCGAGCTTCTGGCGCAACGCCCACAGCGCCACTGCCCTGTACATGGCGCCGCTATCAATATAAGTGAAGCCCAGCCGCGTAGCCAGACGGCGCGCAATGGTGCTCTTGCCCGCGCCCGCCGGGCCGTCGATCGCGATCACAATAGCCATGAACGGTTCCTCCGTAGAATAACAAGACCAGCCATCGTCCTTACCAGTGGCCTGTCGCAGCCAGATCGTTACTACGGCTTCCTCCAGTCGGGGCTCCGTGAATCGCGCCGGATACTGAGCCGCGACCAAAGCGAGCGGTTGCGTCATCCTAACGAAATCGCTGCGACAGGTCACTAGTGGACCGTCCCAGTCATTTCGTAGCGGCAGGCCTGACGTGTCCGGCCACTACGAAGCGTGGGATGTAGGGGCGAGGCACGCCTCGCCTTGGCGCGTGGACAGCGTTGCCTGGCACCTGTTTTGCCGCCCTCACCATCTCCGCTCGATGGTATACCTATGACTGGTGCCATGCATCTCAATGTGACCAAGCCATTTGCACTCAAAAAACAAATTTTGCAAATCAAACCCATTCCCATTTCCGGACACTCAGGTTGACCGCTCAAGACTTCGACCGCCTGGTCACACGCGCCTGCGCCAAAATCCCGCAGCGCTTCCGCCGCCGCATGTCCAACATCGCCATGATCGTCGAGCAAGAACCGTCCACCATGCAACTTCGCGGAGCCGGCGTGCGGCCTGGCGGAACGCTGCTGGGCCTGTACCGCGGGCGGCCTCTCACTGCGCGCAGCGTTTTCGATAGCTTCGCCATGCCCGATCAAATCGTGATCTTCCAAGGCCCGCACGAGCGCCTGGCCCGAAGCCCCGAGCATCTGGAAAAACTGGTCGAGGAAACCGTCTGGCACGAAGTGGCCCATTACTTCGGCATGGACGAGGCGCGCGTCCGCCGTGCCGAGCGCCGCCGCGCACAGCGTCTCCGATGACTTCGCTGCGCGACCCATGTAGCGAAGGGACACGCGCCTTTTGCGGGTACCTGCGGCCTTTCGGATTCGTTACGTTGAAAAAGGAGCTCCTCGCACTTGTGGACAGCTACGAGTGCCTGTCCTACCCTTACAGTGTGGCGGTTCCTCCCATCGGACGTCGCGAATTTCTCGCGGCGCTGGCTTCGTCCGGGTTGTTCGTTCCTTCGAGGAGTTTCAGCGCCACTCGGTATCCCGTCCGCTTCCGCAAACCCAGTCCTTATGAGAGCGTTCTGGCTCACACGGAGCCCGGAACTGACGAATTCCCATTTGAAAAGGAAGCCCAGGAAATCGAGCAGCGTCTTCGAGCCGCGCTTCGCGGCACCCCGTTGCAACTGTCGGACGATTTTCGGGGCGCATCCCCCATGCCGCTCCGGTACAAGTCGATGGCCGACGGTGTTAGCGTGGCGGAATTCGGTTCTGCGGATGGATTTCACAGCGGCCTCGCGCACTGGATCGCCTCTCTCGGTCATCTTCGTCGCAGCGCCTTCTTCGTGTTGCCGCGGAACATTGTCCGTTATGAAATTGCCGGCGACGGCGCCTATCGCGTCGGCTTCTGGAAACAAGTCTGGAAGAACGGGCGCCTCGCGGAGTTCTCGCCACTCAGTGAGACGCTGGTTACCGCCAAGGAGCCTCTGTTTCACGACATCACCGCGCACGCATTCCACGGCGTGACTTCGTTTGATGAGCAGTTATTGAAGGGCAACGTGTGGTGGCGATCCAGGCTCGACTCAGCCACCGGCATCGACATTTACGGAAACAACGGCGTCGCAGTCGGCGACATCGACAACGACGGATGGGACGAGATCTACGTTTGCCAGCCCGGCGGACTGCCGAATCGCCTGTATAAGAATCGCGGCGACGGCACGCTAGTCGACATCACCGAAAAGGCAGGCGTGGGCGTCCTGGATGACACGACGTGCGCGTTGTTCGCCGATTTCCGCAATTCCGGGCGCCAGGATCTGGCCGTTTTGCGAAGCGCGGGGCCGCTGCTGTTTTTGAACCAGGGCGATGGCACGTTCACGCATGCGCCTGACGCCTTCCGGTTCCGCGCCGATCCGCAGGGATCGTTCACCGGAATGGCAGCCGCGGACTACAACCGGGACGGGCGCCTGGATCTCTATCTCTGCACCTATATCTATTTTCAGAGCGAGGACCAGTATCGCTACCCTGCCCCCTATCACGACGCGGAAAATGGTCCTCCGAACTTTCTTTTCCGCAATGAGCTCACGGCTTCCGGCGGATACTTCGAGGACGTCACCAACGAGACCGGACTGGACCAGAACAACCATCACTACAGCTTTGCCCCCGCCTGGTGCGACTTCGACGGCGACGGCTGGCCGGATCTTTACGTAGCCAACGATTTCGGCAAGAGCAACCTGTACCGCAACCGCGGCGGCAAGTTTCACGACGAGGCTGGCGCAGCAGGCGTCGAGAACATGGCCCCCGGCATGAGTGCGGCATGGTTTGACTACGATGGCGACGGCCGGCCGGACCTTTATGTCTCCAACATGTGGACCGAAGCCGGCCAGCGGGTGGTCGATGACCCTGCCTTCTCACCCGGCCGCGATCACCGCGCCGCTTTTCACAGCCACACCAAGGGCAGCTCGCTCTTCCGCAACCTTGGCGATGGGAAGTTCGAGGAGACTAGTGCGCCGGAAGGCGTGGCCATGGGACGTTGGGCCTGGAGCGCCGATGGACTCGACTTCGACAACGACGGCGCCCCCGAGATCTTCATCACCACCGGAATGCTGACCAATCCGTCGGAGAAGGATTTGAACAGCTTCTTCTGGCGGCAGGTGGTAGCGAAATCGCCGCCAGCCGACCAGCCGGCTCCCGATTACGAAAATGGCTGGAATGCCATTAATCAGCTCATCCGCGAGAACTATAGCTGGTGCGGGCGCGAGCCTAACGTTTTCTATAAGCGCGTGACGCCCGCGGCCGGCGGCGCTGCAAAGTTTTACGATTTCTCCGGAGTCAGCGGCCTCGACTTCGCCGATGATTCCCGCGCCTTCGCGGCCACCGATATCGATAACGACGGCAATCTCGATATCGTGCTGAAGAGCCGTTTGGGCCCGCAGGTTCGGATTTTGCGCAACAACTGCGGCATCGGCAAACGTTCCATTGCGCTTCGCCTGCGCGGTACGAAATCCAATCGCGACGCCATTGGTGCACGCGTGGAAGTGAACGGACGCGTCCAGTACCTCAGCGCGGGCAGCGGATACCTGTCACAGCACTCGAAGCAACTTCACTTCGGCTTGCAGAACGCCAATGAGGCAACCGCGGCTATCACCTGGCCGTCGGGCGCCACGCAGCAGTTCTCCAAGCTCCGCGCAGGTTTCCGTTATGAGATCGAAGAAGGATCGGACCATGTGGAGGCCACGCCGTTCCGGCCGCGAGCCAGCATGCCGGCCGCGCCGGTCGAAGGAGTTAATCAGCCCGATTTCGCCTCCACGTGGTTGATCGATCCCCCGCCCCTGCCGGAAAAGCGCAAAGGCCCCGGATTTCTGCTCCTGACCGCTGGAGCGCCGCCGTCGGTTCCGTCCTCGTTGCCTTTCGAAGTCGTCGATGTGTCGCGGAGTTCGCCGGACCTGGCGGCCTACTACTCGGTATTCCACCGGTATTTGTTCGAGCTGCGAACCGATCTTGAGTTGCCGCTGCTTCTGCTGGTGGATGACCGCAGCCACGCGCAGAAGATCTACGCCGAGATTCCGTCCGCCGATGTACTCGACCGCGATCTGAAGACTCTCGTCGCCGGCCGCGGCCCCGATATGGCCTTGCCGTTTCCCGGGCTTTACTATTTGACTCCTCGGCGCAATTATTTCAAACTCGGCGCGGCGTTCTATTGGGCCGGTTATCCCGACCAGGCGATTCCGTATTTGGACGAAGTGGTGCATCGCCACCCCGACCACTGGAAGGCTCACCTGGCGCTCTCGCGCATTCACTACGAAGCCGAACGGTGGAAGCCGGCGCTCGAGGAATACAAGCAGGTGCTGGCCATCCGCCCGGAGCACGCCGACGCTCTGCTCGGAGCCGGAGACGTGTGCCTCAAGCTCAACGACCTGCCGGCGGCCGAGAATTTCCTTCGCAGAGCCGCGGACGCCGATCCCCAGAATGCCGATGCCGCCAATCAGCTAGGCCTCACGTTCGCCCGCCAGAATCGCACGGCCGAAGCCAAACCATGGTTCGAGCGGGCCATTTCCCTCAAACGCGATCACACTGGCGCCATCAACAATCTCGGAGTGCTATATGCCGAATTGGGTCAACGGGACGATGCCATCGCCGCGTTCCGCTACGGCATCGGAATAGCCCCCGACAACGAGGAGCTCTACCTCAACCTGGGACGCGTCTACGTCCAGATGGGCGAGCGGGAGAAGGCCCGCGATCTCATGCGCCAGCTCCTGGCGAAGAAACCCGCGAGCCAGGTGGCTGTTCGCGCACTGCGGGAATTGGACTCGCGGGAGTAGGTGTGCAGGTTCGAGTCCTACCTGGGGAGCCACAAATCGCCGCGTTGAAATCAAAGCACTTCAGTTCTGGCTCTCCTCACAAGTGCTTGAAAATGTGGTTCGAATCCAAGATGGGACGGCGTGTCTCTAGGCAGCTCGCGCGGTTTCGGCACCTT
>DATGZN010000035.1:0-87136 GCA_035297145.1 Bryobacteraceae bacterium | reverse complement strand
CTGGAATCCGCCATTCGTGAATCCATCGACGTCCACAACCAAGATCCCACGCCGTTCGTTTGGACCAAGACCGCCGACCAGATCCTGGCCAGCATTGCTCGCTACGCTCAACGCACAACCACCGCCCACTCCAACTAACTTCTGTCACGAACCATTGGGACAGGAGACTAGCTCTGCGTGCTGAATTTGACGATTTCCCGCCACATCCGGTAGACTTACTTTCGCTCGGAAACAAACTCCATGGAACGAACCTCAAACGCGAAGAAACGAGTTCTTCGGCCCAAACAGGTCCGGGGAGCAAATCGTGTCGCCATGTTGCAGCTTCTCCGCCACAACGAGCATATGTCGCGTGCCGACCTCGCCCGGCAAAGCGGACTTTCCGAGGGCACCGTTTCCCGCATGATGACGGATCTGATCGCCGACGCTCTCGTATGCGAGGATGGCGCTGAAAATTCCACGGGCGGCCGTCCGGGACGCCGTTTGTTACTGGACCCAAAGCGCATCGCAATCGGCGCCGAGATTCAGAATTGGGAAACGCGCGTTGCCGCCTGTACGATGCGAGGCCGCGTCGTGGAGAGCCGCCGCTTTCGCACACCGGCTGCGGCTGAAGAGACTCTGGAGCTGATCGCAAACGCGTTCAAGGACTGCCGCCGGCGGCTTGGAGGCGATCGCGTTCCTGGAATTGGAATTTCCGCACGAGGCATCGTCCACAGCGATCGCGGTCTACTCGTGCACGGCAACCGTCCAGGATGGGTGCAAGTGCCGATACGCAAGATCCTCGAAACGAGGATACAGGAGCCGGTTTACGTCGAGAACAACGTACGAGCCGCGGCCCTGGCCGAGTATAGCTATGGCTCTTCTGAAGTGTACGCCAGCCGTGTGTTTCTACTCGTGAAGGTCGACGAGGGTATCGGTATGGCCATCATTCTTGAAGGGCAACTGCATTATGGTCCACGGATGGCTGCGGGCGAGTTTGGAGAGATGGTGATTGCGATGTCTGCCTCTGCAGGGCAGCGCGATCGTTCCGGATGTCTTGAAGAACTGTCCTCAAATCCAGCATTGTGCGAGCGCTACGCTGCCATTACCGAAGACCGGCGATCCTCCACGTCAGGCGATACTTTCGCTCGCGCGCGGCGCATCGTTCAAGCGGCCGCCGCTGGTGATCGGGCCGGCGTCGAAAGCCTGGCCGAGACCGCGCGTTGCCTTGGTATCGGGATTTCCAATGTGGTCTGGGGCCTGGATGTCGATGTCGTGGTCATCGACGGTGCGATCACCGATGCCTGGCACTTGATTGAACCGGTGATTCGAAAACAGCTGAATATCGAGAGTCAGCCCGAAATCAACGTGCTCCTCAGGCCTTCCGCTTTTGGCGGGGATGCGGCCCTTATTGGTGCGGCGACGCTGCCATTCAGCACGGTCTTTGCCACTGGCCGTTCCCAGCAACTGGCCGGGGTCACGGCATAATGCCTCAGAACGGGGCGCTCTCATCACCGGCCGGATCACTGAAACGGGTCCTCTCGCGTCGCGACCTCATTCTCTACGGCCTCGTCATTCTCACTCCCACGGCCCCGTATCCGGTTTACGGGATCGTCCAGCAGACCTCCCACGGCCATGCGGTCATCAGTTATCTGGTAGCGGTGGTTGCGATGCTCTTTACGGCCGCCAGTTACGGCAAGATGTCGGGCGCCTACCCGGCTGCGGGCTCGACCTATACTTATGCGCAGCGCGCCCTCAACCCACACATCGGCTTTCTCGCCGGATGGGCCATGATGCTCGATTACTTTCTGATTCCCCTGCTCAGCATCATTTATGCGGCCCTAACGGCTTCCCGCCTGCTGCCCCAAGTTCCGTACATGGCTTGGGCCATTCTGTTTACCTTGAGCCTGACACTCGTCAACATTCCTGGAATTAGAGTCACCACGCGCGCCAGTTCCGTGATGATGGCGATCATGACGGCGTGCGCCATCGTGTTCGTTGCCCTGGCTGCGCGCTATGTGATCGCGGCGCACGGTCTCACCGGTCTGTTCGACCTTCGGGGTGTCTGGCGGCCCGAGTCATTTGCGATGCGTCCGATGATGCTTGGCGCCAGCATCGCCGCGCTTTCCTATATCGGGTTCGACGCTATCTCCACATTGGCTGAAGACACCGTCAACCCGGAGCGCGATGTCGCATTCTCAACCGTGTTCGTTTGCATCCTACAGGCCGCGTTCTGCGTCGTTACCGTGTACATGGCGGCGCTGGTGTGGCCCGACTACCGGACCTTCCCCGAACCCGAAACCGTGATTCTGGATATCGGCGGCCGCGTGGGCGGCAATTGGATGTTCGGCTTCATCACGTTTGTGCTGCTGGTCGCGGGCTTGGCCAGCGCACTCACCGGCCAGGCCGGCGCTTCCCGCCTGCTGTACGGCATGGGACGTGATGGAGTCATCTCCCGCCGTTTGTTCGGATACATCCACCCGCGTTTCTCGACTCCCACGCGGAGCATCTACTTCATGGGCGCGCTTTCATTGATCGGGGCGCTGTTTCTTCGCTTCCAGATGGCGGTGGAGCTGCTAAACTTCGGGGCCTTCGCGGGGTTCATTTTGGTCAATCTCAGCGTGATCCGGCACTATTATGTGCGCCTTGGAAAAAGGCGCGGGTGGGACCTTGTGGCCAATCTGCTCTTTCCCTCGGCCGGCGCCCTGGTGTGCTTGTACATCTGGTTGAGCCTCAGTAACAACGCCAAGATCGCCGGGTTCTGCTGGCTGGCCGTTGGCGCCCTCTATCTTGGCTCCATCACGCGCGGTTTCCGAACCGCTCCGCGTGAGCTCAGCACGCTGGTAGAAGCCTCGGGCGCAGAGCTATAACCGCTGCGCGGCTAATCGAGGCTACTCCAATTCAGCGGTTCGCTCCGCACCGGTATCTTGTTCGCCTGCGCATAGCCATTGCGCGCCGATTGCGTGCGCTCATACCAGTCGTCCATTGGCAGAAGGAGTTCGTCATAAATGAGATAGCTCATGTCGACGGTGCGATCCGGCAAATGATCCTTCACATCGTCCATTTCGTGTAGGAATCTGCGCCCGTTTGCCTCTGCCGTTCGCGGATACCACGTGTGATACCAAGTCGTGGTAGCGTCAAGAAGCGCCCGATTTCGCTCCTGACGAATCCGGCGTGCGATCTCCAACGCCTGATCCACTGCCGCGACCGCGTCACTAGCTTTCGCGTCTTTCGCGGCAGTCTGGGCCGAGGCCAGCGCGGCATCGATCCGCGCGAATCCCTGCAACATGGTGAAATTTTGCCGAAACAGACGAGCTAAGGCCACAAAGACCTCCAGCCCATACCGGTTGTGCTCCGCCAGCCGAAGATTTTCTTGCAAAAGCCCGAGCAGCTCGTCATTCTCCGGAAGAGCGGCGTCAACCGCTTCGAGCCGCCTGGCGTTGTCCTGCGACCAGCTCCCGTCATCGCTCAAGTCCGACCCGGCAGGCGTTTTTGGCAGCGGCACAGTCAGATCGTGCGCTGGGTGCGGCGGATGGAAGATCATGTCTGAGTTCCCCCAGATCGGCTTGCGCATTTTGGAATCCATTCGGTCCCAGGTATCCCGCCAGACCTGCGCCTGGTAGCTCATAAGCTGATACACGCGATCCATGTTGCTCACAGAAGGCCCGTAAAACAGAGGGTAGAACGCACTCATCGCCTCGCGCGGATCCGGGCCATCGGGATTCCAACCCGCGGCAGTTATCGTCGAATAGCCGAGCCAGAACGTCTCCGGGTGCAGCCCCATGTCCCCCCAACCTGCCACCAGCATCCCCATCAAATCGGCATTGCGCCGCGCTGCGTTCGTCGCGATATCCGTAACCGCACCCGCCACTCTTCCGGTCTCGCTCCGGCCCTTATGTACTCTACGAGCTGCGGGCAACGAAAAATAGTCCGGAAAGAACGGCTCTTCGCCTTCGGTGGAGGTGTAAATCGTCTGCCGAATCCCGTGAGCTTTGAAGACCGGGTCAAACTCCGGTCCATAGGTTTCTCCGTTCACGACAAAGGATGGCAAACCCTCAATGTCCGCTGGTTTCATAGGGTACTCGCCCCAAAAGATCACAGTGCGGCCGTGGTCGTGCAGGTAAGTTGCGACCTTCGTCACAAATTCATCCAGCACGCGTCCCACGCTCCCGAGTTCCTTCGCGCGCACCCCCTCATGACACTGATCGCTATCCGCCATGCCGACATAATACGGTTCATCTGTCGAGAATATGATTGGCTTCACGCCGCGATTGGCGGCGATCAAGTCACCGAACATGCCGATCATCAACTGAATCGCGTCCGGATTGGTCGCGCACAACTCATAGTTGCTGTCCGGAAACTCGCGCAGCTTGGCGTATTCGGGATGCTTCAAGATGAACGCGATGTGCGCTGGCCCGTCCAGATATGGAATTACCTGCACGTGATAACGGAGGCCGTAGTCAGTCAATTCCTGCAGCTCCGCGGCTGAAAGAGCGTAAGGTTCCACCAGTGCCGGGGCGCTGTGGTACTGGAAATGGCCCTCCAGCTTGATCGCGAAGCCATTCACCTTGTAAAACGCCGCCTGCCTCACAGCGCGTTTCAGCTCCGAGAGTCGCTCCAGGTGATGCGCGTCATCCCAATAGATCTGCCGCAGTTGTAGATCGGGCCAGTCCACGATCTCACCCGCCGGAAGCCAGAGTGCGCCCTCACTGCGTTTTGTCAGTTGCACCAGCGTCTCCACGCCGTAGAACAACCCCGGCTCCGCGTTTGCTGTAATTCGAATGGCCGTGGGCGAAAGTTCCAGCCGGTATGCCTGCGCAGCGATAGCCTCGGGGTCCCGATCCTGCGCCTGTCCTGGATGAACCGATCCGGGCGCCATCTCGAGACGAACCGCCGGACCGCTGCCCTCCGTTTTGAGAACGATTCCGAACCGGGATTCGAGATCCTCTTCCAGAGCCAGGACGGCGGTGGAATTCCTGGTAACATCACCTGTCCCGATTTCCAATCGCCAGCCGCTGCCGAATCGAAAATCGTCGGGCTCCAATTTCACTTGGCGCGGCTGCGGGATAGCCGTGAACCCCCGCGCAAACAGCGGGGACACAGCTTGCCCCCGTAGCGTGCCGGTCGCAAGCAGCAGAATTCCTTCTACCTTGAACAGTAAACGCGCGAGTCGTCGCATATACGAGACGCTGATCTTAGCATGCGCGGGCCCGCCTCCACTCAATGGCCGCGCTGCGCCTGAATATACTGAGCGACTGTGTCCACGGTATCGAGCCAGATTCCGTTAGCGGGATCGCCGGCGTATTGCAAAAAATGCTCGAGTACGGAAGTTTCGGTGACCTGGTAGCCGGCCTCCCCGATTTCGTGGCCTGCAAAGACCAGCCAGCCGCCTTCTTGTGCGGCGGCGAGAACCGTTTTTTTCATTTCTTCAAAGCTCATCCCATCCGATTGCGGCGCGAGTACCTGTGCCAGATCGCAGAAGGCGGGGTTGTTGGCCGCTTCGTCGCGGAAACCACGGCCGGCTCGAAACTTCTTGGCAACCAGCGGCACGTAGCTCTGAGTTCCGGTACCCCTGCCGATGAATTTCTCCCCGCACGGATAGGCAAACGTTGTCGGCTTCACGCCCAGTAGGCGCTGGGTTTCGGTGTTGGCCTCATCCAGTTCGTGCTCCATCATGGCCATGGTGTAATCTTCCAGCGCGTTCTTCCCTACCCAGGAGAAGTTGCCCGTACAGGGGTGCGTCATGGAGTGATTGCCGATCTCGTAGCCTTTTGCCGCCGCCTGCTTCCACGCGTCCAGACGTTTACTCAAGTTCGGCGGGTTGACGTAAAACGTCACCTTAGCGTGGTAGCGGTCGAACAGAGGCAGCCCGGCGTCCATCTGGCTGGCGCGGGCGTCATCGAAGGACAGACTCACCGCGACCCGTTTGCCGTTCGGCCAGCGAAAAGTACCGTCAAGCGGCCGGCTTAGCGATGCGCGGGATGCCCCGGCGTCCTGGAGTGCCATCAGGGTCAAGCGAGGTTTTGAAGTGGACAGCCTCTCAGCGAGCTCGTTCTGGCCAGCAGCAACGTGCAGCACTCCGACGCTAGACAACAAAAGACCGCAAACCACACGTCTCATGGGCTGGATTATAGCCCTGGCAACCACGCAAGGGAATGGGTATCCGAGAGGAATGTCCTCTCGAACCGTGCTGAGCGAGTGCCGCAAAGTGCCATTTCCGTGCCGTGTGGGCGGGATGGCTTAGAGCCAAAGCGTTTTGTTTCAGCCTCCATGACCAGAACGTTGGTGAGCATTTCAGTGCGGCGAATCGCGGAGATTGCCGACTCACGGTTCCACCGGACTAGTTCACCGCAAGCGTTCTCGATAGCCATCGGGCAGCTTCCGGAATCCGCTCCTGACCCCGCGGCGCGACACCCACGATCGGCTTCTTGAAATCAAGCGCCGATTCGATTTCTGATTGGATCCATTGCCGATGAGCAACGTACATTCCAGTGATTATGAGGACGCAGTCCGCCTGCCGGATCCGATTATCGAGTTCGTGCACCCGTGTTCGGATTGATTTTGGTAACCCCACCGGCATGGCAATCGGGTTCTCTGTCGGAACGCTGAGACTCTCCCACCGGAATGTCGCGTCGGGTCTTATCAAGTCTACGAGCGAGTCATATTCCTGATGGCCCCACGCATGGGTAATGAACGGCTCGCCCGGCGTTTAGAAGTACACCTTCAAGGTCAACTGCACCTGGCGCGGGACGTTGGCCTGGCTGTTGATCTGGCCGAAGAGACCGGATCCAACAGTCGTGTGGGGCGGGCTGAACTGCACGTGGTTGAACGCATTCAGCGCTTCCAGTCGAAACTCGGCACGCACTCCCTCCCGTATCCGATTGATGGGAAAACTCTTGAACAGGGAGAGGGTGGCGTTCTCCTGGCCGGGCCGGTTGATCCAGGGCAAAGTCCTGGGTGCGTCGCTGACCGTATAGTGGGGAGGCCGAATAAAGACATCGGGATTAGCGAAGTAGTGGGTGAGCCAATCCGAACCGGTATTGCGCGTGGGCCTGCCGACCAGATCGGGCCCTTGACCGGCATAAGTCGGGAGACTGAAGCTGCCGCTGCCCGTAAGGCCGACCGTCAACGGAAATCCGCTAGCGAAGGTCCAGATCCCGTTGACCTGCCAGCCACCAACGATCGCATTGACAACCGGATTCCAATCGTGGCCGATCATCTTTCCCTTGCCGATCGGCAGCTCGTATACATGGCTGATATTCAGTACATGGGTGGCGTTGTAGTTGGACACGGAGCGTTCGAGCCTCAGGTTGTTGGGATCCTGGAGATGGCCCCCGGCAAGGCCGATCCAGTCGATGTTGCCATCGGTAGCCGATGAATCATCAATGGATTTCGAAAACGAATAGTTCACCAGGAATTCGAGCCCCGAAGAGAACCGTTTCTCGACCCGTAACTGCGCCGCATTGTAGATGGAGTTGGCCCATGGCGGCGCATCGCCAGGGAACCCACCGAATTGAGGGTAGGGCACGAGGAGGTTGGATTGCTGAATCAAGGGAGTGTTGTATGGGGCGTTCGGATCAGTCAGATGCCCGTAGAAGGGATTTTTCACCAGGGTGAGCAACTGCGCGATCTGGCCGGCGGAGTCATGCTCGATCTGAGGTCCAAGAAAATCCAGATTTCCGGCGCCGTCGAAATACAGATGGTGCCCCGCCTTACCGACGTAGTCGCCCTCGGCCACCATGTTGAAGGGGAGCTCACGCTGGAAACCGAGGCTCCAGGTTTCCTCGTAAGGAGTGGAGGCCAAGCTCTTGATTGGACCCCAGGCAGTGTACCCGCCGTAGTCATTGAGCGCACCCAACGTGTTGCCGGGCGGTAAGCTAGGCCCTCCGTTGGGCCACGGATTACTCAGCGGGGCGAACGGAGTGGCGTGATCGTTCTGATAAGTGGTGATCCAGGGAGTGTCTTTCACGTATCCCTGATACCCCCAGGCGCCCGGTCCGGCCGCGCCGACTTTGGAGGTTGAGTAGAAAATACCATATCCGCCGCGAATCACGGTCTTGCTCAGCGGCTGCCAGGACAGGCCGAATCGTGGCTGGAAATTCGTGTAGTCAGGCTCGTAGTTGGTACGGTTATTGGGACTGGCATACACCTCACCGCCGTGTAGCGTGGGCAGCCCGGGTATCTGCAGCGGAGAGACTATGCTCGGATCGTCCCAGTTCATGCGGTTATAGCGTTCGGTCCGCGGCAGGGTGATGTCGTAACGTAAGCCGAGGTTCAGCGTCAGCTTCTTTGTAATTTTCCAGTTGTCCTGGATGTAGCCGCCGGCCTGATAGTTCTCGGTGCTGACCCAGTTGGCGATTTCATACGTCCCGCCACCATCTACCGAGAAACCGGTCATGGCGCTCGCCATGGCGTCGCCGCCATCGCCGAAATTAGGATCTTGGGAGGTGGTGCCGTAGTCGAAGGAGAACGACCCGCCGGTTGGTCCGGGGTTGGCGAAGTTGCCCAGATGCTGGCGCACTTCCCCGCCGAATTTTATTTCATGCGCACCCTTGACCCAACTGAAGGTGTCTTGTATCTGAGCCGTAGATTGCCCGGCCAGATAGTAACTGTAAGGCCCGTTGCCAACGCTGGAACCGTACGAATCTCCGATGTTGATACTGGGCAGCGAGGCCGGAGAGCCTAAATCCATGTATTTTGGCTCGCCAAGCAAGGCGGAGGGATCCAGATTTTTGAACTGGCTTGGGCCGGGCTGGAGATTCCATTCCCGGACGAAGCCGGCAGACAGGGTCATCAGTATGGTAGGGCTGAAGGTGTAAGTCCAATTGAGCGCCAGGGCATGAACGCGCGTTGGTGTTGGCCCGGAGTTGGAATCAGCAATGTTTCCGTAAAAATTCTCGGGGGTGAACAAATTGTTCTGCTGAGAATACTTGGCGGACAAGAGACTCTTGTCGCTGAAGCGATGATCGATCTTGATGTCGAACTGGTCGTTGTTCGTCCTGTTGGCCCCCGATTTGATCCAATTGAAGAAGTTGTTGTAGCTAGGTGTTCCAATGATGCCACCGGTATTGGGCATGGGAAAATAATTCAGCATCTGTTTTGCCACCGGATCAATGAGGTTGCCTGCATGCGGGGCCGGCTCGTAGGGAGTGCCCTGCAATGCCGGACTACCTCCGCTCATAAATGTGATCATGTTATTGAACGGGATGTAAGCGGAGCGGACGGCTCCGCCGGCGTTGGCGTTATAGACGCCGGAGTAGGGATCCCAAAGCTGACCCGCCGGAGAAGAGCACATGCCGTTCTTGTCGAAGGAGCCGCCGTTATAGGTGCACAACTCCCCGAAATTCCCCTGGCGCTCGAGCGGAGTCGGCACCGCCGCCGTGTGCGTCGACTGCGAGGTTTGCCGGATGCCATCGTAATCGAAGAAGAAGAAGGTTTTGTTTTTCTTGATAGGGCCGCCCACCGTGCCGCCGAATTGGTTGCGGTGAAGGCCGGGCAACGAGTTGCCAGCCGCATTATCGAAGTAGTCATTGGCGTCCAGTACGTTGTTGCGGAAGGCCTCATGCAAGCTGCCATGGAATTCATTGGTGCCCGAGCGCGTGATCATGTTCACGATGGTGGCGCCAGAAAAACCAAATTCCGCGCTGAAGTTCGAGGTTTGTACCTTGTACTCCTCTACCGAATCCAAATTGGGATCCAATTGCAAGTCCTGCACGCCACTGTTTTGGTCGAACTGCGTGAGACTGATCCCGTCCGATACTACGTCGGCCGTCGCTTCGCGGCCTCCGTTCGAAACGAACCAATTGCCGCCGGCCGATTGACCGCCGTTTTGGATGACGACAACGCCGGGAGTTAGATAGGCGAGACTCATGACGTCGCGGTCAACGTTGGGCAGGTCATTGATGAGTTTCCGGTCGATCACTTGGGATGTGACCGAATCCTGCGTGGAGAGCAATGGCGCTTCAGTCGTGATATTGACGGTTTGCGCGCCGGTGGCCAGTTGTAAGGTGAGGTCGACCGAGGTATTCTGATTCACCTCCATGACGATACCGGTGCGGGTTTGAATTTGAAATCCCTGGGCGACAACGGTGACCTTGTAGCTTCCGGGCGGGACACCACGAAAGAAATAGCGCCCGGTACTGTCGGTGGTGACGTTGAAGGTATAGCCCTTGTCCTGATCCACCAACGTCACCTTCGCACCCGGAATTACCGCGCCGGAAGGATCGGCAACTACGCCGACAACCGACCCCGAATACAATTGCGCCCAAGCCAGCGAAGCGCCAAAAACCAACACAAAGGCGAACAGCCAAATTCTCATTCGAGTCCTCATACGTCGACACCTTTCCCCCAATTCACCAGAATAGTTTTCCCGGGTTAACCAAGCCCCTTAGCCAAAAAGCATACACGTGTGTGTGTTTTCGGATTATGCAGATCTGCCCTTTACAATCAAGTCTCAATCAGTATGTTGCGGGCTGTTACGTCACGTTAACTTGGGCTGTTGCGTTGCGATTTCAATGAGTTATGGGGGTGCCCCCTTGCGTATCCCAGATGCATGTAGCAGAATGATCGAATCAAATGGTGGCCAGGACTGCAGTAGTCAGCCGAGTGGCGCCGCGCCGAAGCCAGGAACTCGATGATCTCCTCCAGCAGGTGGCAGACAGCGAAACCTTTCGCACGGCGCCGATGATGCGGGCGCTACTCCTTTACCTCTGGAATCACCGAGAAGAGCGAGTCAGCGAATATGCGCTGGCAGTGGATGCTTTAGGACGCTCTGCGGATTTCGATCCAAAGACAGATTCCACGGTACGGGTGCACGTGGCACGGCTACGCACGAAACTCAGGGAATTCTGCGATTCGTCCGATGCATCGTTTCCGATTCGGCTGTCGATTCCGCTCGGCCGCCACGAGCTGCAGTGGGTCTACAAGCGGCCCAAACTCTCGTTTGTTTCCGTATTCAAACGGCTGCCACTTCGCTACATTGTAGGCCTTGCCGCTGTCGTTAGCGGACTGGTGTTCGTTTGCACCGCGCTTGTTATCCAGAATCGCGGCCTTAGGGCTGCCATCCCGCCTAGTCCACCTCCGCTGCCACGGTTCTGGCGATCATTTCTCGCAGGAGGGAAGTTCACGACGGTCGTGGTGCCAAGCCCTATGTACTTTTTCTGGCCGGACCACAAACTGTATGTGCGGGATTTGGAGATCTCGGACTTTCCAAAGTGGCCTACGTCCCCGATTCTCCGGGACTTGTCCAAAAGATTGGGTCCTCCCGAATTATCCCAGTCATACATAGGGGCGCCTGAGCTTACGGCAGGCGTGAAGTTGCTGCAATACCTCGAGAAGAACGGCCAGCAAGTGGAACTCATCGAGTCGCGAAGGTTCGGGGCCGGTTCTTTTGCCGCTCAGAACACCGTTTTCCTCGGTATGCCCCGAACCGCGGTCTATCTCAATGGGATGCTGGAGAAGTTGAATTTCTACATCGCCAGGGTTACCCCCGACCTGGTCAGGAACCGAAACCCCAAGCCTGGCGAGCCGGCCGAGTTTCAAGAAACTGCCTATTCGGCAGACCGGCGGATCTCTCCGGCGATTGTCGTTCTGTTGCCTGCTCGGCCGGAGGGGACTCGATCACTGCTTTTGTTGGGCCGAGCTTTGACTAGTATGACGTCATTACTCCTTTCGCGCGAAGGTCTGAAGCTCGTGGAGGAGCAGTGGGCCAAGAGCGGTTCGCCCGATGCATGGGAGATGGTAATCGAAGCCGAGATTTACCGCGATACCATTCTGAAAGTGTGGCCAGTTTCTTTGCGTCCGATTCCGTCAACGTTTTGGGAGTAAAACCCACCAGCGCGAAAATCGATCCTCTTTTGCCAGTGATTCTCTAGTAATGCAGCTCATTGGCCACTTGCACCTGCGCAAACGTACAATGAATGCGTGAGAGAGCTACGCGCGGCGAGCGCGCTAGCGATGGTCGGAATGGCTGCCGCACAGGCGCCCGCCGGCAAGAGCCCGGCACCGGCCTCGGTCGCGGTGCTGGCTGAATCAGGCAAATGCCGGGAAGCGCTGCCAATGGTTAAGGCGGCCCTGGCGCACGCTGCGGATCCGGAGCTCAAGAAGCGGCTGGGGGTGGACGGCGTGCAGTGCGCGATGACATTGAAAGATGCGGAAATGGCCGTGGACCTGGTTCGCTCTCTGAGAAAACAATTTCCCCACGATCCGGAGGTGCTGTATATCACGGTCCAGCTATTTTCTGATCTTTCGCTGCGCGCCTCGCAAGAACTGGCAAGCAGTGCGCGCGATTCCTACCAGATGCACGAGTTGAACGCCGAGGCGATGGAAGCGCAGGACAAGGCAGAGGATGCGATTGCGGAATACCGCGAGGTGCTGAAGAAAGAACCGAAAGTTCGCGGAATTCACTATCGCATCGGGCGTCTGCTGCTTTCCGGGCCGAACCGGGACGCGAATAAAGAAGAGGCGCGGCGGGAATTCGAAGAAGAATTGAAGATGGATCCTGCAAGCGCGCCATCGGAATATGTGTTGGGCGAGCTGGCGCGGCAGGACCAGCAGACGAGTGTGGCGGCGCAGCATTTTGAACGGGCAACGAAGATCGATGACGGATTTACGGACGCATTTATTGGGCTGGGCAGAACGCTGATCGAAGGGGGACGCGTCGCAGAGGCGGTGGCGCCGCTGCAGGCCGCGACCAAGCTACAGCCGGACAACCCGGCGGCTCACTTTTATCTGGGAACGGCGTATCAGCGCTCCGGGCGGCAGGAAGACGCCAGCCGGGAATTTGGGCTGCAAAAGGAAGCGGACGAAAAGGTGAAACGGGCCCGGCAGGAGAGGCGGGCGGAGGAGGCTGGCGAAGCGGGTCCGAAGTAGAGCGCCGCCTCACTCGCCGATTTTTCCGCGGATCACCATGATCGAGGCCCTGAGCAGCTCGAACAGAGCATAGGATTGACCAGCATCTTGTCGGCGAGCCCGACACCGATGCGATCCACGCCCGCGCCAATGACGAGGAGGAGTAGCAGGAAAGGGCGTAGAGAAATCACTCTGATTTTCCCTCGATGATTGTGACATAGCGATCCGTGGGCAGGTCCACAAGCCGTTGCGTCTTGCCGCTTGGCAGCGGCCACTTGATCTCGACCCAATCGATTTTCGTGCTCGCGCCCAGCCCCAGGATGACGCGGGGATCGTGCGAGGACAAATAACTGCCGCCGCCGTTTTTCAGCCGGGACCGGGTGACGCCGCCGACCGACCAGGTGATGCGGGCGCCCACAGCGTCGCGGTTGCAGTTCACGCCTTCCAGTTTGAGACCTAGCCAGTGATTGCCCGCTGAGCAGCGGTTATGCAGTAGAACGGGAGCGCCGCCGTTGGTGGCCACCAGCACGTCGGTCAGGCCATCATTATCATAATCGCCGACAGCGAGACCGCGCGCGGCGAGCGGCTTGCGGAAAGCGGGGCCAGCCTCGGCGCTCACATTGCGCAGCAGGCCACGCTCCTGATGGAACAGGAGCAACTGCTCTTTGTATTTCACATTCTCGTAGTACGACTCCACCATGTCGTCGGGATGGCCGTTGGACAGGATGAGGTCTATAGCGCCGTCATTGTCGTAGTCAAACAACTTCAAGCCCCAGCCGCTCAGCATGCGCGTGGGCTCGGCGATGCCGTATTTGTGCGCGGCGTCGAAGAAGGTTTCGTTCTTGTTGTTGGTGTAAAGCGAGAACATCTCATAGTTGATGTTGCTGACGAAGAGATCTTCCCAGCCATCGGCATTGATGTCCGCGGCGTCGACGCCCATGCCCGAGCGCGTCTGCCCATTCTCGCCAAAACCGACGCCGGCAATGACACCGATCTCCTGCCAGCGGTTGTTTCCGCGGTTGATGAACAGGAAATTTTCCACGGTATCGTTGGCGACGAACAGGTCCATGCGCCCGTCATTATTGACGTCGGTGGCGACCACTCCCAAGCCTTTGCCCATGGCGCGGTCAATTGCCGTGCCCAGAGCGACGTCGCTGAATGTGCCGTCGCCGTTGTTGTGGTAGAGCAACCCGTGCGTGGGCTTATACAGATTGGGCGTGCAGTAGTGGCGCCGGCCGAGACTATCGGGACACGGGATCTTGTTCGTGTAGTCAATGTAGTTGCAGACGTAGAGATCGAGGCGGCCATCGTTGTCGTAATCGAACCACACGGCGCTCGTGGTCCAGCCGGGGAGGGACAGACGGGCTTTCTCCGTGACGTCGGTGAATGTGCCGTCACCGTTGTTGTGGTAGAGGATGGACCGGCCGTAGCCGGTGACCAAGAGATCGGGGTAGCCGTCGTTATCGTAATCGCCCGCGGCTACTCCCATGCCGAAGGTTGTTCCGCCGATTAAGCCGGATTTCTCGGTGACGTCGGTAAAGGTTCCGTCGCGATTGTTCTTGTAGAGCGCGTTGCGCAACGGCTTTGGGGGCCTGTAGAAATCACATGGCCCGCTATTGACGAGGTAGATGTCCATCCAGCCGTCGTTGTCATAATCCAGGAAAGCGCAGCCAGGGCCCAGCGTTTCCGGGGGGTGATGCTCGGCCGAAAGAGCATTTCTATGAACCCAGTAGACACCACTCCTTTCGGGCGGTATCTCGTCGAATACGACGCCTTCTGCATATGGTCTCGATGCCGCTCGCGAGATTCCGGGAAGCGCAACCGCCGCGATGTTGGCTAAAAGTTTTCTACGCGAAAAATGACGCGGCATATACTCGCGCTTGGCATCCCTGCCGGCATTGTACTTCTCCCCGTATTTCGCAGCAGATTGCGGAACTGATTGCAACAGTATGGCAGCGTGGCCATCCCGAGTGCCCAAACCTGAGATGCAGGTGGAAGCGCTGATGCTTGGCAGCCAGACATGCGCCTTCTTAGTCAAACATCATTGGTCTCCGATCCGCAAACGCTCAAAAACAAATAGGTGCTGCACAGGTATGGCGCATGCGGGATAGTCCGACTCCCATCCTCGGCAAAGCCGACGGTGATTTTCATGCTGGCGACCTCGATGCTCCCGGCCGACAGCCTCCGCAGCATGTCGCATCATCGTCGATTGTTGCCACGACCCGGACGCTTCGGTGCGCCAATTGCTAGAACGGCAACTGTGTGTCAATGTCATGGCTAACAAGTGAGCCACTTCCGTTAGCAGTGCCCCGATAACCAAACACATATTGAGCTCGCAGCTTTCGTAGCCCATAATCGCCTCACCAGTGGAAAGCAGGACACATCAAACTTCCAAGAGCCTTGCTCGAATGCGCTCCAGCTTTGTGGCTGCGGTCATCATTGTTATCTCGACAACATGTTCGCAAGTGAATGGAGACGATGGCTGTGCCCCCGGCGCTAATGACGAGGCCCATGTATCCGTTGCAGCCTCCCCAAGCATCCGTCAAAAACGGACCTTGGAAACGTGGCTTGATGCGCTGTCGTTGGCGGAATCCGGCAACAGGGCTCGGATCGTTCATCAGGACCTTGATGGCCGGTACTACTACGGGTGTCTCCAGTTTAGGGTGAAGACGTTTCGTTCCTTCGTTGACAAATTCGGTCTCGCCCCAAGGCCCGAAGGGAGTGACGTCATGGACCTGATCTACGATTGCGCCTTCCAGAAGCGCCTGGCTGCACGCATGATCCTCGACAATCACGAGAACTGGAAGCACTGGAAAAGAACGGTGCAACGCATCGGATTACCACCAGGAGCTACCAGCACATCGGAGCCGGTACGTACAGCTCGATTCGGCCACCGGTGTAAAGCAGATAACAGAACACCGGGTGACCGGTAGATGAGTTTCACCAACGGCTCGGAAAATTGAAAACCGAAAGACCCGACTTCGTCACTCCGAAAGAAAATCGAAACCTAAGGGCAAATCAGGAGCCGTCATAGATCAATGACGCTGTCGTTGGGGATGTATGCACATCGCAAACATGAAAAGCTTGTGTTCTCCAACGCCATGCGATTGCGGGCGGCCTTCTGGCGGCAGAAAACACAGCGTCGTCGCCGGGCAGCCTTACTGGAACTTGGAGTGACGGCGACTGGCAAGCAATACGGCCGGCAGCGGCCTTGGCCGTTGGTATCTCGCACGGGCCAAAGCTCTCTCGGTGGGGCTTTCTAATGCATTACCCCCTTTTGCATTTTGAAAAGCGGGCGCATGCGGACGTACCGGACAGAATCGCAAGTTTGACGAGGTGACGAGCGCGAAGCCACTGTGATCGGGCAGTCTCCGCGAGGCTCCTCTGGCAGAGGTAAGATGAGCAGCAGACTGGGCGCGTATGCGGCGTTCAGAACTGGAAACGCTGCCGAGCCGCCTAGTGTCGGCTCGAGGTTAACTCCTGATGCATCCACAATGGACTCCGATGCAGTGGCCGGCTGGATGGGTGGACCCATCCGCTCTCGCGCTACTACAGGGCACAAGCATCAACTACTTGCTGGTTCAGAGAGAGACCGCGCTCGAGTCGGTTGTCGCAGAGGCGCTGAAGAAAGGCATCAACGTCGGTGAACCGGGCTCCCCGCCTGCTGGAGTTGTCATCACTAAAGGCGAGTGGCCCGGCGTGGAAGTGGCCAAGAACGGCGCGGTTACAGCCGGCCCTACGGCTGCTCCGTGGGTGGACTCGAATGGCTGGGTGGTGCGTCTGGCCGCCGCTCTTCAGCCACGATCGGCGATTTGGGTAGACGCCGGGCCGAAGCAGTCGCGTTCATCTCCTAAGTCCTACGTAATGGCCTTCGCTGACGCGGCGGCCCGCGGCGGCCGCTGGATCATTTCGCTCGACGCTCAGCTTGCGCCGGCGATCGCGGCTCAGGAGCCGCGCGCACTTGAAACATGGACTCAGGTGAATCGGGCAGCGGATTTCTTCGCCGCCCAGAAAAGCTGGTCAGACTACGTTCCCGAAGCCGTGATCGGAGTCATTTCGGACTATTCCGGAAAGAACGAGCCCCTCAGCCGCGAGCTACTTGACTTGCTCGATCGAACCAACGAGCAGTACCGCATCATTCCCCTAGCGGCGCTCTCGGCATCGACGTTGAGAGGTCTTAAAGCTGTGATTTGTCCTGACGAGGGCTTGCCTGCGCCGGGTCTGTTTAAGCAAATCCTGGCTTTTGTCGAAGGCGGCGGGCTGGTGATTGCCGGTCCCCAGTGGGGCCCAATTCTTCCCGGCAGTTCCGCCAGGAAGGCCGAACATCCTCGGTATGACTTGCGCATGCACGGCACGGGGAGAGTGGCGGTGGCGAAGGCGAATCTCGTTGACGCATATCTGTTGGCCAACGACTCAGTGGTGCTGGTCAGCCATCAGTACGATCTCTTGCGCTTCTGGAATGGAGGCGCTGTCGGATCTTTCTTCACGATGACGCCCGATCGGCGACAAGCCCTTGTGCAAATGCTTTTCTATGTGGACCGTGGTAATCTGCAACACGGTGGAATGGGCGATGAGATCACAGTAAGCGTGGCTGGCCGGTATCGATCAGCTCGGATCCGGACTTTGCAGCAGCCGTCTCCACGTGAGGTTGAGATGGAACCGCTGACAGACGCCGTGGAACTCCATTTTCCGGCAGTGTCTCCGTACGCCGCAATTGAGCTCGATTTATGATGGGGACAGCGGGTCACATTCTGGTGTATTTGTAACAACAGGAGACGGCCATGCAAGCGAATTGCAGTCGCAGGGAGTGGTTGATCAAGACGGTCTCGGGCATCGCCGGCATTTCCGTCGCCGCGCCGGCTGCTGTCCACGCCGCGACAGCTCCTGCGTCACCCGTCGCGGTTGGGAAATGCATGGGCTACGCCGCCGATGAGCTGTTGCCGGCACTGGAAAAAATCTTCGACCAGATCGGCGGTCTGGGGCGGATCGTCAAAGGGAAAACTGTCGCAGTGAAAATCAATCTCACCGGCGCCCCGAGTTACCGGCTGGGGCATCTGCCGTTAGGGGACACCCATTACGCCAACCCGAACGTGATTGCCGCTGCGACATATCTGATGGCGAAAGCAGGCTCCAGGCGGATACGCGTGCTGGAGAGTCCATGGTCCTCCGCTGATGGCTTGGAAGAAACCATGCTGCAGGCCAATTGGGTCCCGCGCGATATTCTGAATGCCGCGCCCAACGTAGAGTTTGAGAACACCAACTACCTTGGGCAGGGGAATCAGTATTCCCGATTCACGGTTCCGTTCGGGGGATACTTGTATCCTGCTTACGATCTCAACCACTCCTACGCCGACTGCGACGTCTTTGTGAGTTTGACAAAGATGAAAGAACACGAGAACACCGGCATCACGCTGTCGATGAAGAACTGTTTTGGGATAACTCCCTGCTCGATCTATGGAGCCAACGCTGGCGTCGACGAGCCCAACGAAAACCCAAGGGGTGGCCGCAGTCTGATTCACTCGGGCAACCGGCAGCCCTCCAAGAGCGCACCCTCCGAGAAAGATCCGTCATCACCGAGGAAGGCCGGGTACCGTGTGCCGCGGGCGGTGGTCGATTTGGTGAGCTCTCGTCCGATCGATCTGGCAATCGTGGACGGGATCAAAACGATGGCAGGAGGCGAGGGCCCCTGGGCGCGGGGCCGGTTGACCCCAGTACATCCAGGCCTGCTCGTCGCCGGAACCAATCCGGTAAACACCGACGCCGTTTGCATGGCCTTGATGGGTTTCGATCCTATGGCGGACCGCGGTACACATCCATTCGAGACGTCCGACAACATGCTCCGGCTGGCAGAGGATGTTGGCCTGGGAACGCGTGATTTGAAGAGAATCGAACTGGTCGGCCAGCCCCTGAATGAAGCTCGCTTCGATTTTAAGGCTGTCGGCTGAGTCCGATGCCTGGATTGTGACGAGAAACGTAGCATCACGTTGCAGTCAACGAGTCTTCCGGTTCGTGTTTGCGGCTGGACTCGCAGTTCTGACCGGCTTCTCATCTCCACCGGAGCCGAAGGGGGAGTCCCTCGTTTACTTCGGAACGTACACCGGGTTCAAGTACACCAGGCGGGGCGCGCCCGTTGGACAAAGCCAAAGCAAAGGTATCTACGTCAGCCGATTTCAGAGCGCCACCGGCGAGGCGAGTGAACCCCAATTGGCGGCGGAGATCCGAAACCCGTCTTTCTTAGCAGTCCACCCGAACCACCGGTATCTGTACTCGGTGAGCGAAGATCCACTCTCGGTGGGTCCGTACAATGACAAAGGATCTTTCATCAGTGCCTATGCCATCGACCCGGCGACTGGTTACCTGACCTTGCTGAATACCGTGCCTTCCGGCGGCACTTCAACGTGTTATATCTCACTCGATCCTTCGGGCAAATATCTGCTCGCAGCTAGCTTCGGGGGCGGCACCGTCACGGTGCTGCATGTGAGGGACGATGGGGCGTTGGGCGCGCAGGCCGCTCTAGTCCAGCACACCGGTCATGGCGTGGATCCCCATTACCAGGCGGGCCCTCACGCCCACTCGTTTGACGTTTCGCCGGATGGCCGGCTCGCTGTGGCGGCAGACCTTGGGACCGACAAGTTAATGATCTACCGTTTCGATCCCGCAACCGGAAGCTTGACACCCAACGACCCGCCATTCGTTGAAGTCAAGCCCCCGGGTGCTGGTCCACGCCACTTCGTTTTCGCCCCGAACGGCAAGTTCGGCTATCTCATCAGTGAAATGAGCGGCATCTTGACAGCCTTTGCCTGGGATTCCACGCGGGGCCGGCTGACCGAGATTCAGGCAACCGGTACGATTCCGGCAGACCTCAACGATGACAAGAACGCTGAGGTGCTGAACTCGTTTCACAGCGCCGAGGTGCAGCTACATCCGAACGGCAAATATATTTACGAATCCAATCGCGGACCGGACACGATTAGCGTATTCGCGCTGAATCCTGTCCAGGGCACGCTGACGCCCATCCAGCAGGTGTCGACGCGCGGCCTGATGCCGCGTCATTTCGCCATCGATCCGACCGGTTCGTACTTGTTCGCCGCGAATCAGGCATCGGACGACGTTGTTATTTTCCGCATTGAAGACGGCACTGGACGAATTACGCCGACGCGCACAGTTCTGCGAATCGGTACGCCCGTGTGCGTCAGATTTGTGCCGCTGAATTAATGGATCTGCAAGGAGGTTCTATGGTGCGCAGGATCATTGCTTCCGCATTAGTCGTGTTGGGCGTATTTTCGTCCATCGTCTTCGCGGAAGATGTGGGAAGCAACGCATATATCGACATGTATTTCAACGATGGACGCGCATCCGCTCCGGTAGTCACACACGGTACGCTCGAAGAGCGTAATATTTTTACTCGCGGCGATGCGCTGAAGCCCACCGAGAAAGGTGCCGTTCTGCGCTATATCAATTCTTTTTCGAGTGCCACACTCGCGCCTCAGGCATCGACAGCGTCCACTCGTCTGGATGGAAAGCAGGAGATCTTCTATTTCCGGTCGGGCCAAGGAACCATGGAGGCCGCGGGAGAGACAGCCAAGATTGTCCCGAACGTTGCCATCCTGATGCCGGCCAATCTCAGCTTCACGCTCAAAAACACCGGGCAGCAGCCGCTTGTGATGTACCTCATCAGCGAACCGATCCCGCCGGGTTTTCGGCCCAACCCCAACATGTTGGTTCGGGATGAGAACACTCTTCCTATCACATCCAGCGACGGAATGTGGTCGCACATCGTAAAAACCCTCTTCGTGACCGACGATGGGCTCGGCACTTTGCAGAGTGTTCTGACTGTGACGCTCGACCCTCTGACCATGGGCAAGCCGCACGCGACCAACCACGACGATATAGAAGAGGTGTGGGCGGGGCTGGAGGGAACCAGTCTCGCATTGGTGGGCCCGTTTCTCCGCCGGCAGGGCCCTGGAGTTGCCTATCTGCATCCTCCGGACAATCTGGCTCCCCATACCAACATCAATTACTCCGAAGAGGATCAGGTGAAGTTCCTCTATTTCGCGCGCTACCATCCGCACGAGCCGAGGAAGTAGAGAGAAAGGAGAAATTCAGTGTCTCAGACAATGCGCGCTATCCTGACGATTGAGTTTGCGGTTGTCACTCTTTCCCCGCTGGCGTTTCCGCAGACAGCCACGGCGCCCAGTCAAACAGGCAACGCCGTCAACGGCATAAACTCGTATCCGAGCCCATCGTTGATTCGCTATGCGCCGGAGAGAGACCCGGAGGCCAGAAGAATCGATTCATTTTTCGGCGATTGGCATGAGTCCATGCCGCGTAATATTCACGGCTCGCTGGTTGTGCGCGATATTCTCACCAAAGGCGATAACTTCGCCCCTCCCTTCAGGTCCGCTTTCCTTCAGTATGCGAATAGTCTCTCGTACGCGACCCTCGCCACGCATGCTTCCACTACAGCTTCGCGGCTCACTGGCCAGCAGGAGGTTTACTACATCATTTCGGGCATTGGGAAAGTTTCGGCTCAAGGAGTAGCCACCGAGATTCACAAAGACGTCGCCGTGTTCGTGCCCGCCAACCTCGAATTCGTGATGCAAAACACTGGAGATGAGCCCCTCCACATGTACATCATCAACGAACCCACTCCCCCGGAGTTCAAGCCCACCGACAAGATGCTCGTCGTAGACGAGAGGGCGGCTCACGTTCGCACTCCTAGCACGGTCGCCCATTACGCGACGTCGATTGGAGTTCAGGAGAAGGCAGGCGCCGCAAGTCCGGATCCGTATATTGTTCCGGGTGCCTCCGGCCATTGGTCACATGTCGTCAGAGAACTGTTCTCGTCGCGCGACGGACTGGGAACGCTCGCCAATGTGATCACGGTGGAACTGCCGCCGTTGAGCCTGGGCGAGCCGCACCCGCATGCGCCGGGTCACGAGGAAATTTGGCTGGCCTTGGAGGGCGACAGCCTTGCCATGCTGGGGACGGAACTTCGCATGCAGCACCCAGGGACCGCGTACATGGCGCGGCCCGACGGGACCATGGTGCACTCCAATATCAATTTCGGAGACCGTCCGGTGAAGTTCCTCTACTTCGTGAATCGCGGCCAGAGAGCCGTCAGGCCGTAAGATCAGTGGGATTCCGGCGACCTCGGAGTGGCAGCTCCTCAACGTTCCCAGGCCGCGCCTGTGATTTCCTTCCTGGCCGCGAGGTCGCCGTCCGGCACTATCACGGCCACCCAAGGCACATCCGGATCAGTGATCTTCCCGCGCCACTCCAGCGTTCCCGCGCTTCCGGGCTGCACCACCAGTTCCTTCGCATCGCTGCTCAGAATCAGATTGTCGGAGCGCAGGAGGAAACGATGCCCGCCGCCTCGTGCGGTCAGCTTGATGGTGACGTCGGATGAGCCCGAGCTTTCCCGGGACACCTGAAAATCGAGCACGTGGCCGCTGCGTAGATCCAGGCTGTACGTGGCGCCCGGCAAGAAGGTTCGCGTTTGCTCCTCGCCCTTACTTCGAACCGCGTACTTTCCTTCCGGCAACATGACGCGAAAGTGTCCTGTTGCCGAATCCGGCTTCACTTCGACCACTTGGCCGGAGATGGGTTCCTTGAATTCCACGGCACCGTCTGCCTGGCCCTCCACTAGCGCCGGACCCGCCAAGTCTCGCATCAGGTATATCCAACGGGCGACGGGATTCTGCCAGATCTCCTTATAGGTCCAGGTGCTTTGCACCGGCCAATAAGGAACATCGCTCTCGCCGCGGGTCTGTATACCCACCGGAATGCCACCCACGATGTCGCCGGACATAGGAGTGTACAGCGGTGGAAAGTCGTAGCCCTCCCCCCACATGGTGCTCTCGGAAAACGGATTTCTGCCGATCACCCACTCGAGCTGCTGCTGCGCAAGCTGCTCCAGGTTAAGATCCCCACGCAGATGAGCGGCCTTGGCCAGCGCTTGCGTCCGCGAAAGGACCGTACCGTTGTTTCCGCGGTAATCCATCCACACTGGGAACAGCCGCAGGTAATGTCCGGCTCCTAAAGGCACTCCGTTGAGCACCTGTTTGCGGAAAGATTCCCGCCGGGTCTCGGGCACCAGCGGGTATTCGTCGTCGCGATAGATGGACGAGGTCAGCATGCCATAGGGTTCGGTATACTGCGCGGTGGCTTGCACGTACTGCGAGAAAAGTACGACGGCGGAATACCATTTCATCCAGTCGGGGTGCTCTGGAAACGCGTCGCACATTTGAGCCAGGGCGAGAACCGGAATCTGTTCGCGGCTGTTGTGGCAGTAGTGCAGCACATTGTCCTTCGCGGGGCTGGTGTAGAAAAAGCCAGTTAGCGGAGTTGTCCAGTTAGGCCGCTTGCGCTCTTGTGAATCGAGCATAACCCGTGCCAGTTCCGCCGCCTTGTCCATATATTTCCGGTCTGCAGTCGAGCGGAACAATTCCACGGACGCCAGTACGCCCTGCGCCGGCGCCTCGTACACCACGTTGGCCGAATCGAACGTAACCCGGTAGCGGTCCTGGGACGCGGGAGCGCCGGCCGCTGCCAAGCCCTCCACTCCAAACTGCCAGTCTTCTTGGGCCATTTTCAGGGCGTAAGCCGCCAAACGGGGATCATCGTCCTTGAGTACGCGGGCAGCCAGTGCCTCGGTAGTGGCGGCCAGGAAGTGGGACAACGGTGAATTCGTCGCCGTCGTGCTGATATCGTCGAAGTCGCCGATAATGCCGTTGGTACGGCGTCCGTTCACACCCCCGGAGCCCCGATAGCCGTCACCGAAACTGGTCTTCAGAACCCAGTCAAGGCCCCACCGGCCTTCTTCCATGAGACGCTCATACAACTGGCGATCCTCGCCCCGGGTGCGTAACCGCTCGGCCAGGCTGAGCAGTGCGTAGGTGATCTCGGCAGTGCCCTGGAGGCCCTGGGTAAGGTCGCCCGCATCGTGCCAGCCGCCGTTGACCACAATGCGTTTATCGCCATGCACGGCGGTCCAATCGCGGTGGCATACGCCATGTACCCCGGGAATCGCCATCCCGCAGCGTTCGGCGTAGAAGAAGTTCAACGCCTTCCAAATGGTCTCGCGCCACACATCGGGATCGATGCGGAATGGACGCGTCGTATTCCCGCCAGCCTCCAGCACGTAGGCTCCGGACCGCCGAAATTCTGAGAAGTCCATTACCTGGAATGTGCCGATGTGAGTCTTGACTGTCTGAATCGGTTTCGAGAGCATCGTCTCTCCGGTTGCCTGGTCGATTAGCCGGAAATCGCGCGCGTTCAGCCCGCCGGCAATCGCGCTTTTGGCCGCGCCGGTCTGGTAGCCAGTGTGGCTGAAGGAGATGCGTCCGGGCCATACTCCCCAGCCTTCGATATAGTCGGGTTCCACGCGTTCCAGTTCGAGGCGGCTGAAATAGAAAGTCGCGGTATCCGCAGCTTCCGGTTCGTTGCCATCCATCTCATAAAGGATTTCAAGGCTCGTCACCTTGTCGCGCGCCACGTTGCCCATCTCCCAGACCACGTGGTTCCATTCGTGATTCCGCAGTACAACGGTGTGCTCGCCCTCCTGCCCGAAAGGCGCTGGGAGTTTTTCGACGCCGTTATTGTGAATCCGAATGGCCTCAAGCGCGGTCACGTACGCGCCGTCCCAGTCCGGCCGGATCCACAGCGAAATGCGGTTGAAGTTGCGCCAGTCCTCGCCATCAAAGTGCCGGACGACGCCGGCCTCGCCCCAACCGCGCCCACTTTTCGGACCGGGAACATTGAGCCTCGTGGGTGTGCGCATGCGCAGCGATTGGTTCCCATCACGCGAGTTCTCACGGCTAAGTGTGATTTCGGTGGAAGACAGACTCGCTCGAGGGACTTGATAGGGCTGGCGAGCATCAACCAGACCGACAGGGCCGTTGGTGATGGCAGTCCAGTGGTCTAGGCTGTGCATGTCGTCGAGCAGACGGCTATCGAGCACCTTCTTGTTGAGCCAGCGGTAGGTGGCAGAATCTCGGAAGTTCGCCTCCATGGGCGCGCGATCCGCTGCATACAGGCAGCCACTGAGCGTTAGCAAGAAAATCCCGATTCTCATCGTGTTCCACTCTAACGCATCACGCGGAAACGATTCCACGATGCCGCGAAATGCCGAACCGCTGATATGCGCCCGTCGACATGCCCCAGATGTCGTTAGGTCTGTATCGGAAGTGCCTCGGCAGTGAAACTTACGGGTGTGTGGGTATGGGAACGGGCACAAGCCCACAATGCAACGAGTCCCGAGCACTTTGTTTTTCCGGCTTGCGAAAACGAACGTATTGATCCGACGAAGCCCCAAAAGAGTTGGAGAACGGCATGGAGATCTCTGGTGAAGGAAGCGGCCAAGCGGGCTGGTAATGAGGCCGCAAAGCTTGCGAAGGAGGCAGGAAGGGACGTTGAGGAAGCTCGCAAGCGAGCGTCAGAGCCGTTCCAGGGCTTCCGTTCTCACGACCTCCGGCATCAGGCGATCACAGAGATGTCGGAAGCAGGCGCTCCTGACGCAACGATCATGGCTGTGGCTGGACACCTGGATCGGGCAATGATGGAGCATTACAGTCACGTCCGTATGGCTGCAAAGCGTGATGTCTTGGGCAAGCTGGAAAGTGGGCTGATGGAGATTCCAATCGTTGAGGCAAAGCCCAAAGTCGAGAAGCTCAATGGAGAAAATTCGAAGGGTTACGTCACAATCTACGTCACAAAGCGGCTCTTGAGGTCCGCGTTTGTTTCGTATGTGATTGAAAAATTTGGTCGGGGCGAGTGGATTCGAACCACCGACCTCCTGGTCCCGAACAACGAACGCAAGAAGAATCAATAACTTAGCCAGGGGCACATCCATTGTGATCCATTGCTATCGGTTACTTGTTTTTCAGCGATTTATGATCGCCTACCACCAGGGCGCGCGCAACCGCGAGCAAGGCTTCCATGCAGGGGGTGGGTACAAAAATGGGCACAGTTCGTTGGCAGTTAATTTAACCGAATGCTGGATTGAGGGAACCGCTACAATCAATCGGTGGCAGGTCGCGTTGGAGTATTTGCTGTGCGACATTCTAGACGAGACAAGACAAGACCACTTTGCTCTCGAACGGAGCGAAAACCTGCATTTTCAATCCGGACGGAGTTTTCGGTGTCCAAGGTTGGGACGGACATAAGCTAGGCCGAAGCCGACTCGTGGGACTAATCCGGCCCAACGTCTAGAAATACCGTTGAGCTCGTGAAGGCTCAAGTCCGCAACGGCGGCTGTCATCCAAGTAAACCGTTTCCTAGTACATGATCCTTGAACGAAAGGCTAGACCCGCTTTCGACAAGCTGCAATTCTTTGTTGAGACTAAGACCGCGCCAGGGCGGCACACATCTCTGTCTGACCGGCGGAAATTGGCCCGGAATCATCGAGGTGGGCTCACCGGACCTATCACACAACCGATGTAGACTAAATTCAAGTGCCATCGAAAACACCTCGGACCACCTCACCTGTGGTCGCGAGTTCCGGAGCTATCGGCGGCTCGTCTAACGAGGACGGCGCCGATTTCCGAGCTTCGGTCGCGGCTTGGGCTGTCTCGTTAGGTCTGGCTGGCCATTCTCTATCGTGCCTTGATTTCTCGCCCGCAATTCCCGTGTGCGTCAGTTTCGAGACAGACAACTCGGTTGATGACATCGAGATTGTGCTTAGGGACGGCGCTCGAATATTTGTGCAATGCAAGCTGAGCGTCCACGTTGGCGAAGCCGATCCGACACTTCGTTCTGTGGTGGCGCAGTGGTGCAAAGCCGTTGAGAACAGCGAGCTTTCTTCCGAACGAGACCGTGTTTTGCTCGCGGTGAAGCGCTCGACTGCTCCTGTCCGTGCCCTTTCAGTTGCGCTTATACGCGCAAAGTCGGCCATTGCCGGTTTGCCCACGTCAAAGGAAGCCGAGAAGCTTCGCATTATTGGCGCTCACGCCACCGCCTTACACTTCGCCGACAAAGAGCGGTTGCACAGAGTCGCGCTAGTGACCCCATTTCAGAGTGACCTGGCGCTAGAAGGCATCACCTTAATGAGGGGCGGCGTTTTGGCTAGGCCGGAAACGGCGGAGGATGCGTGGAAGGAACTCAAGGAGATAGCTAGAGAGCTCGCCAGGAACAGGCTGGGGCTGCCAATTCTGGAATGGAGTCATCGCCTACACAAGCGCGGTATTCAATTCAGATCCGACGCCGGCGGCACTCCAGCCGCCCGCGCCGAGGCGACAAGGCAGGTTTTGCGCCGCTATCGGGAGCTTCTCATCGACCGTGCCACCAGAATGGACCTCCGTGGAATCGGTGCACCACTTCCCTTATTCGAGCACGACCCGAACAAGCTCGATCCACATGTTGCCGTGGGTGATAGAGACTCTAGCGGGTGGCCTCTCATGCGAGCTTTTCAGCGGTTCGGGCGGGTTCTACTGCTAGCCTAGGCCTACCCGGCGGCGGCAAAACGACGGATCTCTCACATTTGGCCGGGGAACTCGCGAAGAACGAAGAGGGCATTCTTCCCGTCGTAGTGAAAATGGACGACTGGTGGAGAGAGTTGCGGAGTCTCTCCCCGCTCGATGCGCTCTGTACGCTTGCCGTGCGCGAGGTGCCTGTTGCCGACCGATCGCTGTTTGAACTCGAACTCCGCAGTCGGGCTGAGTCAGGAGATTTAGCGCTACTTCTGGACGGACTTGATGAAACGAGAGAGCGCAGGTTTGCAGCAACCGCCAAAGTTGACGAACTGCTAGCGGCAGTCCACCCAGGCGTGGACATTATTATTACCACACGCGACAGCGCGTACTCGGCTGGGAAGACGTTACAATTTCGAGAAGTAACGCTGACACCTGCCAGAAATATCGAATACACGATCAGACGCATCATCGCCACCGCCGCCGCCCACAATTCCACAGAACTCGTCGACGCGAAAGCTTGGGAAGACCGCCGAGCCGCATGGGTCATCGACGCAATTGAGCGCGATGATAGGCTTAAAGAAACCCCACTCGTACCGGTGCTGTTGGCGGTTCTGGCTGGGGAACCTAGCCGGGACAGTCTGCCTGGAAATCGAGCCGAGGTTCTTACCGCCGTCATAGACAGCATTCTCGATCGTTGGGAAATCAGCCAGAGGCGACACGGGGAAATCCAACTCGGAGCCCTGCAATCCACGGCAGCAGTCTCAGCACTTCGTGGGTCATTCTCTCAGCTTGGATTTCTCCTGTTGCGCACTGGTGGGGCAGTACAACAGGTCCTGATTACAGCATTGTCTGGATGGCTCGCTGATACATGGGGACTTGCTCCCGGTTTCGCAGATAGCACAGCGCAGGACGTACTTCACTTCTGGGATGAGAGTGGCGCGTTTGTTAGTTCCGGGCCCGAGCCAGTCGTGCGGCCCAGAATATCCCTACTATCGGAAACCGGCGCAGCCCGTTACATAATCGAGCTTGATCCGAACCGGCAGTACAAACTTCTTTCGGAACTGGCATTGGAAGCGACGGTATCCGAAGCAGTAACACTGGCCGCCCTTTTGTCCCCCGCCGTCTGCGAGATCGTCGTCCGCAGCGCAGTCTCAAGTGGCAGTCTCGAAAGGCAGGGCTTGGCTTCCCAGTGCCTGCTAGATGGAGCTAGTGTCTCCGCAGAAGCCGCCGAATCGCTAGCGGTCGCCCTCACCGAGCAGAGCGTTGGCCGCGATCGCGCCTGGAGTGTGGCGAACAGTGTGGCTCGGCTCCCAGTTTCGTTCCAGACGAAGATGCATTGTCTAGAAGCCCTTGCCGCGACTCTCGGAGAACAGAGATACCGCCTTGTGTGTGCCGGCGCCGCACTTCACAGCAATGAACCAATACCTGAACCTGCGCAAGTTCTAGCGGACGCTTGCAGCGAAATGCGGGCAGGTCGGCGAGGAGCAGGCGGATTAGGATGGCGGTCCACCCGCGAAGTCCAGGAGCTGGTTTCGCGAATGGCCACCAGCATGCTTCCCGCGCGACCGGATCTGGCGCCGGCATTTGCAGAGGCAGGTAAGCAAGGAAATCTGCACCTCCATCAGACAGTGAGTAGTGCGCTAGGGCGCATCAAGCGCTTTGATCTTATACGCGAGCCTCTGCCTTACCTGATGTACGACTGGACGGCACGGGATGAGGAGCACCGCAAAGCGTGGCGCGAATTCCTTCGGATCTTTATTGGCCTCGCCGAGAAACGAAGCTTGAATGGCGTTGAGGCCCGCCGGCTCGACAACATCGCCGATCTGATCGCCACGCTGGGATACTCAGAAACGACGGTCGGGGAGCTTGAACTTGCGCTGCGTACGGCCGGCGAGGACCTACGAGCTCTCGTACACATGTGCGCTACCCTCGCCGGATTTGAAGGGCCCGCCGTCGCGGCCGAAGCCGAAGTTGCATTAGCTATGGAGGCAGAGTCTCACGATTCCGAAAGCCTTCTTTTTTGTGGTGCTAAGAAGCGCCGTCTTCAGGGGTGGGAGCGTTTCGTTGACCGAGAGTCCTCTCTCGATATCGCTGTTCGGTTGTTGGGCAGCACTCGATGGATCGCACAGGTCGCAGCCGAAGCGCTTTCATCATGTCCATTGGTTCAGTTTGTGGTCAGAGGAGTCGATGAGAGAATTCGCACGTGGGAGGCGTTCAACCGCCTCGTCGCCGGCGAACTGGTGATGAAGCTGGATACTGGCTGGCGGGAGAGGGCTTCGCTCTGGAAGGCTCTCGATGACCCGATTGTCCGACGCGTGGCGGCAGAAGCTCTCGCCAAGGATTCCGGTATGCCGGTCGAGGACCTTCTGGACTGGTTTCTCAACGATGGGGATGCATGGGTCCGGACTGCTGTGATTGAAGCCCTGCCGATTTCGCGTTCGCTGAATGCACTAGCGCTGGTGAGAATCCGGGAGCTTCTTGCTAAAACCCCGCCTAGTTGGCTATGTATTTGGTGTAACAAGATAAGCCCCGCTGGTACGACCTCGTGTGCACACTGCCAGATTACTGGTCCTGATTTTCTTTCGTCTGCCAGCAAACTACTAGGGAGGCATACTCTCGGTGCGTAAGCTTTCTCTTTAGTGCCAGCAGCTCGCAGACTTGTCGGTGCCGGAGCGATGCCGAGTCGCCGGAAGTAATCAGGCGCCTCCCGGGCCCTCGCTACACGGTCCGATGGCGGTCTGAGTAGGCATATCTCGCTTACATGGCAATATAAACACCGACGCGCTTGTGCAAACTTCCTCAAAGACACACACCCGGCAGCATAGATATTCCTCGAACGGGAATATTTCGCAAAAGGAATGCATGTCGCCATTGCTTCTGGGCCCGGAACGATCTCGATTATCGGGCTGCAGCAGAGTGCGCTTCGCGCGATGCACACCGGTGTGGCAACACCGCTGATCCTGCCCGAGAATAAAAAACGCTCTGGGCTCCATGTTTTGACCAGGCACCCCAAGAGGAGTCCTCTCACTCTCGTCTATACCGTGATGCGGGCAGGCGGCCACCGTAGGCGTGAGGGTGAAATAGTGTCTGTTCTTTCCCGTGGCGATCACGTACTCCTCAGGCGTGGTCCCTAAGACGCGACGAATCCCGAGAAGTCCGACCGGATAGTCCGCGGGTTCGGACTCATGATAGTGTTCCGCCAGTTCAGTAGGCGCCAGGGTGAAGCCCAAGACTGAGTGGACCTTAGCCAAAAGTCCGAGTGCCATCGAGGAGATTCTGCCGTAGTGGTCGGTCAAGTGCTCAGGACTCTGCGGCACTACCTCGCCAGCGACTCTCTCTTCGACAACGAGCCACACCCCGCGTCTCGTCCTCAGATGTATCACCGGCATCACTTTTATATTCGGAACCGCAGCGTAGAAGTCGTGATCGACTTGGTACATCAGTCTTAACCCATGGAGTACTCTGTCGATGTCGGCCGCCGTGGCGTAAAAGGCAAGTTCTTCAACTGCCAAAGGTGCAACCGATCCCAGAACCTGCTGGTGCTCAAGCAAGGCAAATACATCGGCATAATTGCGCAATACCTCATTACGGTTGACGAACACCCGGATGGTACCGGGGTCGGGCCGATTCTGATAGAATGTCTGATCAGGATCGGTGAACACAATCATCCAGTCACCGTTCGTAATTGCCATCCGTCTGGGAGGATAATCGGCTATTTTCGCGGCCGAAGAAACGTAGTCTCTTGCGGTTTTAAGCCACGAGGACCAGTCCTCTATCATCTCGGCCCCTCCAAGACCGCTTATCAGTGCGTTGATGGGAGGCTCTGGAGCGGCGCCAGAAGCTCTAGTGCGGGGCAAGCAACTGCTTGGCCGCTTCGCCTCCACGATCAACAATGACCTCTTAGGCTCTCCAGCCTCGAAGCCGAGGTAATCAAGGAAACGGACTCTGGACCGCTCCGCGGAATAGATGGGCGCTTCCGGAACCAAGTTCGTGTTCCCAGTCGTTTCGACGCCCGTCTGCCAGTTGAGAGATGCTAACAGGCCATCAATGAACACCCGCACGTGAGCCTCGAGTAGTTGGTCACGCTCGTTCTCGACGTCTGGCGACTTCCCAACATACTCGGTGCGAACTTTAGCAGCTACATTCACGAAGTCCTGGCTGTACTTGGCACACAACACCTCCAGATCTCGCTGGAACTCCGTGGCTGTCCAGTTTCGTTTCAACGATAGATCTCGCCCAGCCGATACGCAAGACGCTGTGCTCTTGGCCACCCCATCTGCACGAACTCATCGAGAATGCCAATGAGGGCCTTGCGGGCTTCGACATCATCGCGCAACAGGCCACGCTGATCGGCAATGAATCGTTCCACGATATTAGCTACCAGATCGGCAGCCATTGAATCAGTGGCATAGCGCGATCCTCTCGCTGCCTCTAAGACCAAGGCCGAGTCAAGCAGGATCGCACGTGGTTGGACGTCCGCAAAGTGATCAAGAATCTCAAGCAAGTGGTGCGTAAGCGACGGTATTGCGATAGTGCTCAAAGTCTGGATAATAGTTCGCGAGTCAGCAAAAAATTGGCGTCGCGATTCCGGAGTCATCGGATACGTAGTGGAATTCGAACCTTTGAAAGCACCTGAAGCGAAATAAAGCCGTGCCCCAATGGTGTCGGCGATCTTGGCACACGCTTCAAGGACATTCTCATCCACAGCTCGACCACCCCTTTCGCGAACGCCTGATTCGGCCACAACGTTTTCAGCCATTCGATTCAGCAGTAGAAACGACTCTCGCCGAATTTTCTCAGCCCGTGCTGGATCACTTCCTGGCTCAGGATTTAAGTTATGTTCCAACTCAAGCACCAACCGGTGGGCATCCCGGGAATGCTTGGAAGGCGACGCTACGATATCGGCGACGATCTCTGAGCAGATCGGATTCTCTTGCCAAAGTGCCAGGCCGAGAAAGATCGAGACGCATTGGTCAAGCGGCGAATCGAGTCCATCGTCGTTCTGCAGGCGACGGTAAACATCAATCGCAAGCGGAACTATGGCGTCAGGAAAACGCGCAGCGAGACGTGCAAATACTGAGGTTACGGCGGATAATACGCCACGATTCAGCTCGTTACGGCCGAACTCTCGGCACAACTCCCACATTAAATCCGCACTGTGTTGGTACAGGGACAACAGACGCGCGGCAATCTGATATCGAACTGCTGGCACTCTGTCTGACGCAAGGTGGCGAATCGAATCGTGCACTTCAGACGAACAAAGTGGGGGCTTTAACTGCACGAGTCCGGCTGCAGCAGAGATCCTGGCAGAAGGCCCACCCCATGCCGGCGACCTATTGAACTGCTTGTCATCATCAGCGGTGTAAAGCGGAACCCTGTTCGTGGCTGCAGTTAATAGCGTGCTGCGAACAAATTCGCCCAAGCCTCCGGCCTGCCAGTCTGACGAGCTGCTAGCAATCCTTTCGCAGGCCTCGGCCAGCACACTCCATGCATAATCAGCTTGTTCTTCATGAATACCAGAAACGACTTCTGGCTTCAGGGCGTCGCGCAATCCATACAGGTTCGAGAGTATCGCGCTGATCTCATCCAGCGTAGGGGGACTGTTCAGATGTTGGGAATTGAAAGGCTCGATCTTTTTTTCGAGTTCTTGAATGTGGCGGTTCGCAGGTGCGTCGACTGGGACGCCACGGCGTGCAAGATGGTCTTCCGACGTATACGGCCTTGCTCCGCCAGTGATGCGCGCTGCTGGCTCGTTCGGCGGCACCGATCCTGCCGCGGTCATCTCTACAATGCGCGCCTTGGTTCGTGCGGCAATGACACTGTCCAACGGCAAACAGCCAAGGAGTCGATCACGATGACGTGCAATTCTATCGCTATCGACAAGCGCTGATTCACCAGCATCTATATTCAAGATAGCTTCTTCAATGCGAAGCCGCTGTTCTTCCGTTAAGAGTGAAAACGCTGCCGATAAGTATTCCCCAGCAACGTGATAGGTGTCGAAACCTGTGAGTATGGGTACTGCACACGCCAGCGGCCACACTCGCTTTCCTAAAGTCGAAGCCGCGTGGCTTGCGGATCGAAGGACTCGACGCCAGACGGTCGCATACACATTCTTTTCAGCGACCACCGATAGAAACTGATCGATCACCTCATAGCTGGCTTCTGTTGCTGGCAGGCCTGTGATGTAGGAATCGAGAATATCGAGCAACTGCAGGGGCGTAGCGTGAGAGTAAGCACCTCCAGAGTCCCAAATCTCGCTGTAGTCTCGTCGAATGTGCGCGGTTCGTCCAAAGAACTCAAACGCCTCATCGGGCTCATTGGAGTCTCCTGAATGAGTGGCTCGAATATAGGCTGCCACTACAACGATGAGTACGTTAAATGCGGTTACGGGATACCTGCGGACAAACTCTGGAAACAGTTCTGCCAGCTGATAACGGCCAAGCTCGTAATCCTGCCTGCGTGTCGATGTGAACGTGAGAATGCGTTGGGCGTCGCCGATGATAGTGGTCGCCTCGCTGGTATCCATGTGGCTAAAGGCCGTCCTGTACAGTTCTGCAACAAATTCGGGATCGCAATCCAGAACGGGGCCAGCCTCGCGCGCGAGTGTCGGGATTTCCTCATGTCCATGATGTTCGAGAAGACCGCTGTCAAAGCATGACCGGAGGAGGATCGATGACTCAGCAGCGCTCGTGCAATACGAACGACAAACTGCCGTCAGGGCATTACGGCTGAGCCAACTTTCGTACTGAGGCCGGCGACGGACAAAAGAAAGGAGGTTCCGGCTAGCCCGGCCTACCTGTGCCCGCGTCTCAATCGACTGCGGAGAGGGACTCATCAAGAGATTCAGTAACGTTGCAAGCGCGTATGCCGCCTCGTCTTCAAGCGTCGCTGACACGGCTTCTGCTAAATTTGCCCACACGGGCTCGGATGCCCCCCTAAAGCTGTCGGCCGGCGACGCTAGCAGAGACCCGATCAAATGCCGGAAAGCCGTTTGTGCGGCCCGGTCGCGCCGTTGGATCGCGGCAATCAATGGCTGGAGTTGTCGAGCATCGCGGGCGAGTTCTGTGGCTACTGTCGGTCCTATTAACCTGATGATCTCGGGCGATTCGCTGAGCCGCTCAATTCTGAGCACCAGATCCCAGAAGACGTCCGAACTCAGGTACCAATAGTGCTGGAAAGAGAGGACGACGCTGGGCCGAATGGCCATCACGGCGTCTGCATCAGGTGCTTCCAAGAATCGAATAAAGCGATCTCCATTGGAGAAAAACAACAATCGCCCAACGGCATAATCGAATAGCAGGTTGTGGGCAAAGGCCAGAACGTCTCGCTGCCGCACGCCGGGGACCGGGCTCCAGTGGACAAGGACCTGTCTGCGCAGAAGCTCATCTAACTCGGGATTTTGAGTACTGGTCGTTTCGAGTTCAGCGACATGGACGCGCATCGTACGTCGGTCGGTCATCTTCTGAGCTACGTCACGGAGGATGTTTTCGCGAACGTACCCGGCTTGATCATTACCGACAACTCTCGCCGTCCAGTACTTGTCCAACAAGCTGATTTGCGTTTGAATCGGACTGAGTTCCTCGATCGGAAGGCCTGCCGATACCATGTCAGCTACAAGCCGGAGGTTAAAAGGAAGCCGCAGTAACTCCTTTAACGCGGCGTGTGCACGAGCGAGGACTTCACCTAGGATTGCACTCTGAATCGAGACCTGCGCGATTTCTGCGGGGTCAAAGGCCGAGACATTGACATGACGAACGCGTGGGAATTCTGGGTCAGGGCTCGGTTGCTCAGGCGGCCGCCCCGCAAAAAGAGGCTGCAATGACGAGCTTTTCGCGAGATCAAACTTCCGAACTGCGGCAACGACCCGCCAACGCTCCCCATTCCGGATCATTGAGCCGACGAGCTCACCGATACCAGCAGCGGCAGACTCGGACCGAGCTGAGTCCAGCGCATCAATAATCAAATAGCCCGGCGAAGTTCCAGGCCAGTTGACAAGAACATCAACGAGATCGTGCTGAAGGCCGAGTTCGTCTCGAAGTTGGAAGAGACTCTGTGCCGCTAATCGATCGACGGCCAGAACGACGAAGTCGGCACCGGAGGCCGTGAGCGTGGCAGCGAAATCGTGCAGCTGGCCAGATTTTCCTGCCCCTGGATCGCCAATCACGACGACGGAGCCACTCGCAGCGGCGGCTCGAAGCGCTGGTGCCACGGCGCGGTCGATCTTGATTGTGGTCTCACCGATCCTGATTTCAGCAAGCTGCGCAAGCGCAGCTGTGACCGTCACAGCGAGCTTACGGAGGCGGGCAATATCGGCTTCGTATCTGGTATCGGGACCAATTTGAATGCCGCGCTGGAGCAGCGCATTTTGGAGGCGCGCCCGATCTCCTCCTGAGCGGGATGTAGCGAACTGTCCGCATAGCTCGATCAGGGTTGTCCAGGCTAGGAATGGGGCTGTATTGTCCGCTTGCGAAATGAGACCCGCCAACGTGCTAATGGCTTCTCGCTCACCTGGGCTGTCGGCATCAACATCCAGACGCTGGATGCGAATCAGGCGGAGGAGTTGACGTCGTTCGGCCTCATCTGGAGCAGTCTGGACGACTCCCTTCCACGAGCGTTCGACATGTTCCAGAACAATCTCACAGATTTGACGCTCGACTTGCGTCGTCGCGGCGTCCATTACGGGCTGGTCTGGGGTCAAGTTCGATAATCGCGCCAGGATGGCTGGGAGGGTCTCCACCACCGCCCCAGAGCTTCCCGGGCCAACTGTCAGAACGAGGCGATCTCGGTCAGGATCGAGAGGGCGCTCCCAAGGCCGGGTCGCAGTGGTGCGGGCTCTGCTGGTCACAAATTGACGAACAAATTGATTGATTGCTGCGCCAATACCCGACGTAGGCCCCTTCTCCATTCGGACGGTATGTTTAACTTGAATAAAAATATGTCCGGATGTTGAGGTGCCAACTAGAATGTCGTCAACCGGCTGCTCGGTCTCGCAGCGCAGGAATTCCAAGGCTGTTCCGGTAGGAAGCCCCCAGAGCGGGGCAACATCCTGCCCAGCGAGGATGCGAACGCTTATCCAAGCCGCGACTCGATTCTGAAATGAGACTCCGGCGTTTGTCGCCGCTCCACCGGCCGTTGATTCATTCACGCGCGCACTCCAGATAGTTCCTGGGCACTGTTTCAGCTCACCTGATCTTGAGAGTAAAATATTGAATCGGAACTCGATCATTTTACCGCCTGGCGTGCCGATGGTACACAATGGCAATCGCGATTCGTGGTGCCTGGTCGTAGCGCGAATCCGGTGCAAATGGGTTCTGCGCCCTGGCGGCAAGCGACCAGGACTTCATATGTAAAGCGAAATCGATCGACCGCGCGGATAAACTGCTAACGCCGCGTACGCTCGGCTAGGAGCGCTACGCCCTTGCAATAATCCATGGCGTCGCACAAGGACGTAACGCTGCCTAAAGAGCCCAGACATAGATTCCGGCGCGACCCCCGGCATGTCTGGATATGCCGTCCGTTCATGTCGAGAACGTGACTCATCCCTGGGAACCCGAAGTGGCTACGTGGCTCTGGCCATTCTCGCGTGCCAGCGCATTGCCTGCAACTGTATGAAAACTTGGTAGCGCTAGCGGGAATCGAAACCGTTGCATGCCATCCCATCAAACCCGATCGCGCCTTATCTATTTGATTCTATTTGGAGGAGTGCCGGTCGATTCGGCCGTCCTATCGACGTGAATTCTCCGCGTGTGAGCAATGTGTGAGCAAAGCGCCGCGCAGGTCCACCATTAGTGGGGTCCGACGGCCAGTTTCGGCGGTGAGTGCGGCTCGAACTGAACCGCTACAACTGGCGAGAATAGCAAGAATAGCTGCGCTCGGGCATCCAGGTTTGGCACTGAGGAATGCCCGAGGTTCCGCTCATGGCTGAGAACGCGGAATATAGTCTCACATACAATTCGCCGAATCGACGTAACCGGAGTAAACCGACGCTGGTGAATTCCGCGGGTTGCCGTTTCGTCCAAGTCACCGCTTACCTAACGGCCAAGCTGCATCTCAGTCGTTTCGTCCAATGTTACGGACTGGCCAAAACACCGTGCGGTGCTCAAAACTGGAGTTGCAGCGTGAACTGAAAGCTGCGGCCGTCGTTCAGTGTATTGGTGATCTTGCCGAAAGCCGGTGAACTCAGGTCTGGGTTAGGATTAGCGAATTGCGGAGTGTTGAAGAAGTTGATCGATTCGGCGCGGAACGTGGCCTGCCACTCCGAGTGCAACCTCCAGGAGCGCGCCAAGCCGGCGTTCATGTTGCGGATGCCGCCTCTGCGAAAAGTATTGAAGCCCAGGTTGCCGCGGGAATCGGTCGGGGCGATGTAGCCGAAAGCCGAGCGCGGCAGCAATATCGTCGAAGTGTTTGGGTCGCCGATCGTGCGCCCCAAGATCGAGGGATCGAGCAAGTTGGGGCGATCGCCATTCGAGCCGTCGACGTTGCCGGAGCCTGGGCCGTCTGAGCCGGTGATTACTGTGAAGGGGAGGCCGGTTTTGGCCAGAAAGACACCGGAGATTCGCCATCCGTTGACTACGCCGCGCACCAAGTGGCTCCCGGAAGACAGCACCGGCAGCGCGTACTGGAAGCGTGCCATCACGGCATGCGACTGATCGAACGCACTGGGCCCCTTGAGATCTTTTGCAACGAGATTCTGGGATTGCGAGTAACCCTGGAGCGCTTCGTCGCCGGCGGCCATGTTGGTGTAGGCGCTGCCGGTGTCGATGGCTTTGCTGAACCAGTAGGAAGTATCGCCGGTGAAGCCATGCCATGCAGGCATCTTGAAGCTGACGCGGGCGGCGTCGAAGTAAGCGTTGGACGCATTCCTGGCCTCGCGCAATTCGTAATAACGCGGATCGGGGCGACGTTCGGTGATGGTAGCGGTGGTTTGCGGGATGCCCGGCACCGGGACGGCTCGGTTGGCGAACCACATCATGAAGAGCTTGTGAGTGCGGAGCCAATATAGCCGAGCTGCATCGACCAGGGTTTCCCTTGCAGCGGCTCCCAAAGGAAACTGTATTGGTGTGAGTAAGGCGACTCTAGGTTTGGCGGAACATCGAACTGCAGATGGCGAGCGCCGGGCCCGAGGTAAGTATCCTGCAGCGGTGTGAGGAGGGAGGGAGGCGCCTGCACTTCAACCTTCAGAAAATTCGGCGGATCCCAACGAACTTGTTGGAGCGTCTGCGCGTAGATGTCGCCGAATTGGAGCCCATAGGCGGCACGGATGACGCCAACGGCGTGCGTGTCCCAGGCGAGACCGAATTGCGGTCCGAAAGTATTGCAGTCGCAGTTAAAATTGAAGGGAGTGGGGTGATTCACTTCGCTAGGCCCGGTAACTGGCGTATAGCGCAGACCGTAGGTGAGGGTAAAGTCCGGCCGCACCTTCCAAACGTCACCCGCGAAGTATTGCTGCTCGAACCAACGGAACCCGCGATGTCCGTCTCCGATTGCGGCTGAGTAGCGGCTGGGAATGCCCATGCGGAAGTTCGTAATGGCGTCGCGGCCGAAATCGGAGCGGAAGTAGTAGTTGCCGCGCTCACTCGATGATTCCAGGCCGTTGTTCTGCAAGCGGTCGACTTCGCCCCCCGCGGAGAACAAATGGTTGCCAACCTGGCGACGGTAGAGAACGGCGTGGCGGAAGCGGTTGATCCGACGATCAATAGGGACAGTCGCGCCGGGACCGAGGCTCTGATACGAGCTCCCGATAATCACTTGCGGGCCGACGGCATTGGGTTCGGGGACCAGAAGTGAATGCATGCGGTCAAAGCCGACGGTAAAATCGATTAACGAGCGGGCGTCGAAGAGGTGGTTCCACGTGAGGCGGGCATTGTGGGATTTGGTATTGGTGTCGGGATTCTGGCCCGCGACAAACTCAAAGGCCATCACCTTCTGATTGGTAAAGCTGTGCTGCATGAAGAGTTTGTCACGAGCGCCGAGATCCTGATCCAGGCGGACGTTTGACGCGTCTGTATTGATGGATTGAGGAGAGTTGGTGTTGAGGGCTCGCGGATCGATATCGGTACGGTTAGGCAAAGCTTTCGGATAGGCGTCGATCCACCGCTGGATCAGGCGATAGGCGGCTGGGTCGGCGGTGAGAGGCGTCCGTTCACTGGGCAAGGGAACCAGGACATTGCCGTTGACGCTGCCTCGGAGCTTTTGCTGGGAGCCAGCCAAGGTCAGATGAGCGCCGCGCCAGAGGCCCAGACCGGCCGTGATTCCGTAATCGTTCTCGTGGGCGGGCTGGACGCCACCGACCTGAAAAAACGTTCGCGCGCTGAAGATGCTGTCAGAGCGCGTGAACGAAAGGCCGCCGTGGAAATCACTGGGGTGTTTGAGTGGGTTGAGGTGAATGGCCGACGTGGGATTGTTGCCAAATTCGGTGCCGAAGTATTTTCGCTCGGGCTGGAACTCGGTGACGATAGTGGCATTAGTCCCGAGCCGGATATTCAAATCCTTGAGCGCATTATTATCGATGAGGTTGAACGGAACGTTTTCATTGCGCCGGCTTTCGCCGGCGGCCGAGTCGGTTGCGCCAAGCAGGTTGAGTTCGGTGCGTTTCTCTTTCACGGGCTGTGGCTCGGGCTCGGCCGGTTTTGAGGACTCGGTTGGCGCCGATTGCTGAGCCAGAAGAAGCAAGACCCCGAGAACGAAGTTCAACAAGTTGATTCACTAGGAAAAGTGCTGAGGAAGCGCCTCAGCTCATCACGGACACGACGGAAAACAGCGAGCCGTTCCTCTTCCGAGCCCTGAAGCGCGGCGGGGTCTTCGAAGCTGTGATGAAACCGATTCGCGTGTCCAGGGTATATCGGGCAACTCTCATTTGCGTTATCGCAAACCGTAAGGACGTAATCGAAGCTCTGGTCGCGGAATTCATCGACACTCTTGGACCGCTGACCCGAGATGTCGATGCCCAGCTCCTTCATGACTGTGATCGCCTCAGGTCTAACCCGGCTGGGTTTGGTACCGGCGCTCTCGACCTCAAAACGGTCCCCCGCGTCATGACGCAAGAGACCCTCTGCCATCTGGCTCCGAGCGGAGTTTCCAGTGCAGAGCACTAATATGCGTTTCTTGGTGGTCATTGTTCCGTTACCCGGCCAAGGTCAGGGCGATATTTTCCATTTGGTGAAGCGCTAACATGCATGTTTCGCAAAGTATGAGGCGAGCATGCTTTGGGAGAACCACAATTCTATTCAGCGGGCGAGTCGCCGTCACCGGGTCATCGACCGTGTGAGCATGGTTTGCGCAGAGCGCCGCGGAACAATGATGACACAGGCCGACAGCCTCGCGCGTCTGGCCGCTCTTGCAGCATTCGTAGCAGAACATTGGACCTCCTCTCTATCTCTAAGACGATGCCACCGGGTCCTCCTGCGGGAACCAATGGCGCGTCCGGTTGCAGAAGGAACAGACTGAAAGCATCACCGGAACCTCGATCAACACTCCGACCACCGTGGCCAGCGCCGCTCCTGAGCCGGCACCGAACAACGCGATCGCAGTCGCCACTGCCAGTTCGAAGAAATTGCTCGCGCCTATTAACGCACCGGGCGCAGCGACCGCGTGCCGGACTCCAAGCACCTTCATCAGTCCGTATGCGAGTGAAGAATTGAAATAGACCTGAATCAGAATCGGAATCGCGATCAGGAAAACGTGAAACGGCTTTCCGAGGATATTGTCTGACTGGAAGGCAAAGATCAGAACGAGCGTCGCCAGCAATGCCAGCATACTGACGGGCGCGAAGTGCGGAAGCAGCTCCTTCTCGAACCACGCTTTCCCATGCCCGCGAATCAGCCAGACCCGCAGTGCGGTGCCCGCCACGAGCGGAATCACGATGAAAATGGTAACGGCGTATAGCAGGACCTCAAACGGAACGTGCAGAGACGATGCACCGTTTACGAGAAAGCGAACAATCGGGGCGAAAAGAAACAGCATGATGAGATCGTTTAGCGAGACCTGCACGAGAGTATAGGCCGGGTCTCCATCGGTCAGATAGCTCCAAACGAAAACCATAGCAGTGCATGGAGCCGCTGCAAGGATGATGCAACCGGCGATGTACTGGTCCGCATCCGCTGCGGAAACCCAATGCGCGAAGACGTATCGGAAGAACAGCCATGCAATCAGCGCCATCGAGAACGGTTTCACAAGCCAGTTGACGAACAGCGTTACCAGCAAGCCGCGCGGCCGGTTTCCAACATTCTTGATGGAAGCGAAGTCAACCTTCATCATCATGGGGATGATCATCAGCCAAATCAAAACAGCAATGGGAACATTGATCTGGCTCCCAGCGCCAAATTCTAGGCGGCGAAGCTCCTGAATGGACGAGGGCAACAGCCTGCCGAAGATCACCCCCGCCAGCATGCAAAGCGCGACCCACCAGGAAAGGTAGCGCTCGAAAAAGCCCAGCCCGCTTGACGCAGGTCGGGGGGTAGCTGTAACCGTCTGTGCCATCGTTCCGCCTACGAGCAGCAACCTGGCGCACAGCAGGCAGCCGTGGGTTTTGTGGCGCGGACGAAGGCGCTGATGAACTTACCCTCAACTTCTTTCGCCAGAGAATCCACATCGAGGCCCTGACCGGAGAGAAAGGCGCGCGCATCTTCGATGGTATAAACACGCGTGGGCTCAATATCGATATTGTCAAAACCCGCCTTGGCGAGCTTCGCCACGTATTCGTAATCGCTCAGGGCACCGGCGACGCAGCCTACCCACAGCTCCATATTCTTTTTGATTGCCGCCGGCACATCGCCACGGACCACAACGTCGGACACGGCGAACCGCCCGCCCGGTTTCAGAACCCGGAAGGCTTCCTTCAGCACCCGATCCTTGTCCCCAGACAGGTTGATAACGCAGTTCGAAATGATGACATCCACCGAGTTGTCAGGCAAAGGAACGTTCTCGATTTCGCCTTTCAGGAACTCGACATTGATCAGGCCGCTTTTGCGCTTATTCTCTTCGGCAAGCGCCAGCATTTCATCCGTCATGTCTAGGCCGTAGGCTTTGCCGTTTGGCCCCACGCGGCGGGCACTTAACAGAACATCGATTCCGCCTCCTGAACCGAGGTCCAGCACGACTTCCCCTGGCTGCAACTCCGCTAGAGCCGTGGGATTGCCGCAGCCCAGCGACGCCAAAACGGCTTCCTGGGGCAGTTCACCAGTCTGATCCGAACCGTACAAGTTCGAAGTAATTGGATCGACGCTACCGTCACAGCACGCGCTCGCGCCGCAGCATGCAGAACCAGAGCCGGCGGTCACGCGCTGGGCGGCCTGCCCGTACTTTTCTCTGACGACTTCTCTGATGCTCGTAGTATTGGATTCCATATAAATGTCCTTTTCCTGTTCAATTTCCGATTCTGATAAGTGCCTCTGGTGCAATAACCCGGTTTCGCGTACAGCATTCCGAGTAAAGGAAGTTGAGGAGCTCCTGGAGAGATTCAATCCTGACTGAGTACCAGAGGAATGTACCCTCGCGGCGCACGGCGATCAGACCTTGGTGTCGTAGCTTATCCAGGTGATGGGAAAGAGTGGAACCTGGAATGTCGGTTTCGGCCTGGATATCACCGACGATCATCCCCTCAGGGTGTGCGGAGAGAAGCAAACGCATGATCCGCAGCCGTGGTCCCGTGCCGATGGCGCTGAACATTTCGGCATACCGATCCACGTCTTCGCTGGATACTACTACTCCGGTCATATTTCGATGATACTAGAAATATCGTGGACAGGCAAGGGCCGCAACAAGAAATTTTCGTTGTAGCTGTTTCTGATCGCTCGCATGAACCGTGCCTCGGTTTCACGCCGCCTGATAACGATCGTGGAAACAGCAAGCAGACCTCGGCTATGGAAGGCCGGTGAGACTCGACGACCTGCATTTCATCGCACTGTCAGAGGACACTGATGGCTCACTCGCCAGTCCGGTCGATCGCTACTCAGTTTAACGGTTGTCCGCCTGCTGTCAATTGTGCCAACAACGCTTGCCCTTCTTGTTGGACAGACGCCGGCAATTTTGCGTACGACAGTTGTTCTGCCGAGTCCTGTCCGGTCGATATGGCATACGCCACGAAGTCCTTCACGGCTTTTTGCTCGTCCTTGTTCTCGCGATCTTTCGGAAGCAACAGAAATGTGAATCCTGCTATGGGATAAGCGCCCTTGGCCGAAGCTGGGGGATCGACAATTGGGGCCCGCACATCTCGCGCCAAGTCTGCCTGGAACGCCTCGATCGCTGCTGCAGTCGAACTTGGAGTTGGATCGACGAATGCTCCTGCCCGGTTCTGTATCAACGCGACCGGTAGACTACTCTCCTTTGCGTAGTTGAGCTCAAGGTAGCCAATAGTGCCGGGGGTTTGCTTCACGAGGCCCAGAACGGCCTTACTGCCCTCGGCGCCCAGTCCAACAGGCCACGTCACGGAGAGCCCATGACCCGCCTTTGACGACCATTCCTGACTGATTTTGTTTAGATACGTCGTCAGAATGTTCGTGGTACCGCTGCCATCTGAGCGATGTATAACAACCACGGCGGCTCTCGGCAACCTGACTCCTGGGTTGTCCCGGATGATTTCCGGATCTTGCCAGCTGATAATGGTGCCAAGATAGATAGCCGCCAGGGTCTTGGGGCTCTAAGCCGCAGAGGCCGCTCTACGCCTGGCAAATTGTAAATGATGCAAACGGGACCAGCAGTGCCCGGAATCTGTATCGTCGGCGACAGGCCCTGGATCTCGTCGTCACTCAGCGGTGCGTCGCTAGCGGCAAAACCGAGCCAGCCTTTCTTATACTCGTCGATGCCTCCTCCGCTACCGATAGAACGGTAGTTCACCAGCATCTTCGGGTGGGCCTTCTGATAGCCGCTGACCCAAGCCGACATGAGGGGCGCCACGAACGTGCTACCTGCCGCGCCGATTGCGCTAGTGGGAGCCGTAGGAGAAGTAGAGCCCTCGGCCGAACTGGAGGCCGAATCGCACCCAATGCAGGCGAAAAGGATGAGACCCGTAGTCGCGGCTACCGCTGCGGTGATTATCCGATGGTTCATGGCTCGTACCTCCGTGTTGGGTGCGCCACACGAAAGCTGGTTTCGGTTTACGGATTCGAGCTTACTGGAAGGATAGAATCGTGTCAATAGCGTAATTGTTTCAAAACCGTGAAGATAAGATAGGCCAGAGCTGGAAACGCGCCCCAAGGCGACAGACGTAAGACTTCGGCATACCCGATCGACCTCTTCGATCGAGCCGGGCTGATCTCATATCTTGATTTTTCCAGACGGCCGCTGAGATGAAACGGCTATGTCGAACGTCATCCACGCTACTTGCAGAGTTGAATCAGGACGTCGCGCTTGATCGCCTTCGAGCGCGAGCAGCATTCTGAATAGAGGAACGTAATCAGACCTTGTAGCGCATCCGTATTCGCGCTGTACCAAAGGAATTTCGCATCGCGGCGAACGCTCACCAGCCCTTCGTGCTTCAGTTTTTCCAGGTGGTGCGACAAAGTTGACGGCGCGATCTTGAGCTCAGCCAATACGTCACCTACCACCATCCCATTCGGGTGCGCCGATAACAGCAGACGCATGATCTGCAATCGCTGTTCAGCCCCCATGGCGGCAAACATATCGGCGTAGTCTGCCATGTCCCGGGTTGTCGCGGTTCGCTTCACCACTTCACGATACCAGCGAGCGCCAGGTTTGGCGAGTTCTCACGGCGGTAGGGACTCCGAATTGGGCGCCCACATCGAGTGTCCGCCTGGCTGCCGACTGGCCCACACTGTCCACACCGCCGTCGCAACAAAGAGGACGCCAATCACAATCCAGATCAGAGTGTTCAACCTCTTTTGCATACGTCTTATGGGGTTGGTCTATTGGATTCGGTCCACGGCTTTTTGCACTCGACTCGCGACATCTCCCGGTAGTGGTGCATAGTGCAGCGGAGCCGCCCACTTTTGTCCATCGCTTAGCACCCAGCGTACAAAGCCGACAATCGCCTCTCTTTTCGCCCGATCTTCAATATGCTCGGGGACGAGAAGCCACGTGAAGCTCGATATCGGATAGGCATCTTGATCAGCGGCATTCGTAATGGATACCCGGAAATCATCAGGCATATTAGTGCCGGTCGCCGCAGCCGCTGCGGTGATACCCGCGATGTCGCCTTTAGCGAATTTTCCGGTTGAATTCTGCACGAGTCCAGTTTGCAAATGTCCTTCAATCGCGTACGTCACTTGCAGATAACCAATCGAATATGGTTTGTTTTTGATCGCGTCCCGCACACCTTCGTTGAACCGGGCGCTCACACCAACTGGAAACTCCACTGATGTGCCCCGGCCAACACGCTTGGCCCAAGTTGCATTCACTTTTGATAGGTAGTCCGTCCACACGTACGTTGTGCCGCTGCCATCCAGGCGGAACACGACCGTGATCTCGTGTGCGGGTAATGGCAGTCCTGGATTGGCGCGGACGAGTTCGGGATCGTTCCAGCGGGTGATCGTGCCAAGATAGATCCCCGCAAGGGCCCCCGGCGTGAATCGGAGTTCTTGGGTCACACTGGAGAGGTTGTACGAGGGCACAACGCCCCCAAGCACGACTGGAACGTGAACAATCATCATATGAGCACGCTGAATCTGAAGATCGCTCAACGGGCCGTCAGACGCGCCAAAGTCAACGGTGCCGGCGAGCGTTCGGGCAATCCCATGGCTCGATCCGAGCGGATCGTAGGAGATCAGCACGTTAGGATGAAGCTTTCGGTATTCGGAGCACCACCTGCTCAGGATCGGATAGATAAACGTCGAACCCGCACTGAACAGCGTGACCGGCGTGTCAGCGCCGAACGCCGCAAGGATTGAAGCCAATCCTAAGAGAAGAGCCCAAATTCTGTGCATTTCAGATTCTCACGACCTCCGATGACTCTGCGAGCGTGCTGTCCAGACTAGCTTCGAAGCACGAATGAGGCCCACCGGGCGCACAAGAACGGACCGGCTGCACGAGACGCCGAGGCCACGCTCTGTGGTACGCCTCGAGGAAAAGAGATTCCCTCATCTCCACAGTTCGAGTATGCTAGAACCATCCAAATGAACGCAACTGAATTCATGTGACGATTTGATGACAATCCTGTGGAGTCTCTATCTGGTCCATCGCACTCTTCCAGCGTCGCTCTAGTCTCCAGGTTGTACCGCTGGAGGACCTCGCGAGGAGTTTGATTCCCGTCTTTGTGCGTAATCACATGAAGATCTCCATTGGCGCATACCTCGGACCTCAAGCTTCCCGCCCCAGCGTGGCACTATTTGGCTTTCATGAGCGACAGGCCGGGAACGGAACCGAGCCGGCACAGCCTGAGCCGCGTTTGTCCAATTGGGGTTGGCCCCCCGCGGAGCAGATCTGCGGCTAGTTCCCCACAGCGGGCATTGGTCATCATGCCTGAGCAGCCAAACCCCGAGACATGGAAGAGTCCAGGCAAGTCCGGATCAGGGCCGATTAGCGGCCGTCGGCCGGGAGCAAACCTCCCCAGACAAGCCCACTGGCCGGCGAATCGAAAAATCGCTGAGGAAAGGGGCGTTGTACCGTGCCAGCGGCAGGCAATTCCGCCGCCGCTTAGATAGCGACTTATGACTCGCGCGATAACATGCGCTTGTTGGGTTGAACGGCTCGTTCGGACCTTCACTATAACAACGGCTGACGGATGGCGCTGGGAACAGGGACGTTAGGCTCTTACATCGGCATCGGCATGCGACCCGTGCTGGGGTGCATAAGCGATTTGAATGCCTGGCAGTTGATAGAGAACTGCGGGTTGCCACACATGCGCTGCTGGATTGTGTACAGATTGTTGATGCGCCCAGCGAAGAATCCGTGTGGGTCGTTCGACATCATGTCTTCCCAAACATTGACGCTTCCCATTTGGCCCATTCCCCCTGACCCCATGTGACCCGCTGCGGCCTGACCATTCCCCATCTGGAGCTTCGCGTACGCGGCTGCGGCCGAATAAGAATCGTAACCGGCTGATGTCGAGAGCATCATCCCCATTTCATCCGCATCTGATTCGTAGTCACCCGCGAACTGCGGGTCCATCGCCACCTTGCAGCCGTTCGTCCGGCACTGGATCACGTGCGCAATCTCGTGCGCCATGAGGAATGCAAGTTCTCCGTCGGAATCCCCCGCCATCTCGACTAGCGACATATACATGGTCACCTGGTCGGTGCCGTTCGCAGCCAGGCCGCCCATCGCGCTGGCCATGCCATTCGAAGTGGTACCCGGAAGAAGCGTGAGTTGAGGATTTACCTTGTATCCAAGTTGATGTGCCATCGCCATCACGCGCCCGAAAACTCGCATCGCCCGTGCCATCTGATCTTCCGGCATCAACGCTCGGCCGTCGGGCAGGGTGGCGAAAACACCTGACTCCGATCCCACAGTCCAAACGACAGGCTTGTAGGCGGATTGGTTTGAGATCTGTCCCGTGATGTTGACCGAACCAGTGAAGTTTGGGGCAAGCGTGAAGCGGCTGTTCAGTGTGAATGCGTCATGGCCGTGAGGAGCGAGTTGGAAAGACTTTGAGCCGACATCTTTCCCCTCCGAATCCTTCACGTCTACCATATAGGTCATCGTATCGTCCGGACTCGGATTGGCGATCGCTATCCCGAGGTCCGCGTTCGCCGTCGAAGTCCACTGTTCCGTGCCTGTTGTCGCGTTGGCCGCCAGTTCAGCGGCAACTTGGCCGTTCATCATTTGCCGGTAGTTCAGCTGGCTGAAAACGGGCGCATCAGACTGGCCGGCGGCCCATCCCCAAACCAAAGTCTTGTGTGTGAGCTGGCTCCGAAACATGCTGCTGCCGAGGGGTGGAACCGTGGCTGTAATCGAGGCAACCGGCCCCGAACCAAAATCGATCATCATCGGCGATCCGTCATCGTTGTAGAACGAGACGTTCAGGTTGGCCGCGACCGGGTTCGAGTTGACAAATGTGAACGTCATCTGCCAGAAGTTCTTGGCATCGGGACCGCCCTCGTTCAAGTGAGGGAAATACAAAAGCGATTGGGCGTTTCTGGGCATCATCATGGGCTGCCCGCCTGCGATTCCGACGCAAACCACTGCAACAACTACCATTAAAGTCGTCAGAGAACCAAGTCGTTTAATCATTCCGCCACCTCACTGAGTTGTGTCATCTGCAGGGCAGGTTTGTCTCCAGGTCTCTTCAGACGGCGCGCTCTCAGCGAATGCTGATGAAAATGAGGAGGAACGACGGGGCTAACCGATTCCGTGCGGATTACGTGGGGTGCGCGATATGCCCCAGTCGAGGACTGACGACTGACAGCAGTCCAGTTTTCTGGCCGATATTGTAACTGGCTGATATTGTTGACCAACCACAGGTTTCCTGGCTTGAGGACTGCTGGTTGGCCCCGTAAGTGCCGATTCAAGGTAGGATGAGAGCAGTGGCCCAGATCGTTAGTCGCGGTGTTCCGGCGCTGCTATCCGCTTTGCTGCTCATCGCCAGCGGCATGGAGTGCGTGGCTCAGCCGTCAGGTATGGCGGCGAGTGGATGCTGCAAGCATGCTCCCTGCAAGCGATCACCGGGCCAGGTGCCCCACACGTCCTGCGAAGTTCGGCCGGCCAGCCCTCAAAGCCTAACGCTTCCGGCCTCTTCGGGCCTGACCTTCAGACAAGTAGTGGTTGCCGTAATTGAAAAAGTCTCGCTGGCGGGAATCCCGTCGATGCTGATGGCCTCCTATTCGCGAGCGTTGCCATTGCAATACTCGCCACCTGATTTGTTTCTGCAAAACTCCTCACTGCTGATCTAGTTCCCTCTCCATCTGTCCGTTTCTCAGGTTTGAAATTGTGCATTGAGGTGGAGAAATGTCGTTTAACGCCAGAGCTGTCATCCTGGCTCTATTCTCGGTTGCCGCGTACCCCCAGGAACTCAGGCTGAAAGACCTGGTCTCGGAGGCGTTGCAGCACAACCCAGAGATCCTTGCGGGCCAGAAGAGTTACGAGGCCGCGCGCCAGCGGCCAACCCAAGAAAGCAGCCTGCCTGATCCCATGATCTCGCTGGGATATGTCAGTGTTGGCAATCCGCTACCGGGCGCCGGACTGGGGAGCCAGGTTCTTTCCAACATCGGGCTGATGTATTCGCAAGAGCTGCCATATCCCGGCAAGCTGAAACTTCGCGGTGAGATTGCCTCAAAAGAAGCCGAGGCAGCGTTCCAACAATATCAAGCCGTGCAACTCGGCGTGGTCTCGCGGCTGAAGCAGGCTTATTACCGGCTTCAATACACCTACTCCGCGTCGGATCTGCTCACTCGCAATCGCGATCTGCTCAACAAACTGGTGAGTGTGACCGAAGCTCGCTATTCAGTAGGGAAAGCTGCCCAGCAAGACGTCTTCAAAGCACAGACACAGGTGAGCATTCTGGAGACGCGCCTTGTGAAGTTGGAGCAAGAGCGCATCAGCAGCGAAGCCGAGATCAATAGCGTCCTGAATCGACGCCCCGACACGCCTGTCGGACGGCCGGAGGACATGAAGCCGAGGGAACTCACAGCAACGCTCGAAGAGCTATATGCGGCGGCTGCTCAGAATTCGCCAATGCTGCGCCGCGACCAAAAGATGGTCGAGCGCTCGGAGCTCGCCGTCAATTCGGCGCGCAAAGAATACTATCCCGACGTGACCCTCAGCGGCGGCTACTTCAACCAGGGATCGATGGCGCCCATGTACCAGTTTCAAGCCGCCTTCAAAGTGCCGATTTATTTTTGGCGAAAACAGCGCGCCGGCGTGAATGAGCAGGTGAGTATGCTTTCTCAATCCCGACGAACGTACGAGGCCACGGATCAGTCGCTTCACTACCGAATCAAGGACGATTACGCATTGGCGCAGGCTTCATCGAAGCTCATGAAGCTGTATATGCAGACCGTCGTTCCACAAGGCAATCTGGCACTCGAATCCTCGTTGTCTACGTATGAGACCGGCGCGGTTGATTTCCTATCGGTTCTTACGAATTTCACAACAGTACTGGACTACGAAATGAACTACTACGACGAGGCGCTCAACTATGCGCTGGCTCTGAGCCGTCTCGAAGAAACGACGGGCCAGCCGTTAGCGGACTGAGGCGATTGAAATGAAAGCTATTCGCGCAATTGTATTTCTGGTCGTGATTGTCGCCGCGTTCACCGGCGGATACGTATACAAGGCCACAAAAGGCGGCGGCTCCGGATCGGCGGACAAGAATGGCCGCAAGATTCTGTATTGGGTAGATCCCATGCATCCGGCTTACAAGTCCGACAAGCCGGGGGTAGCGCCAGACTGCGGCATGAAGCTCGTGCCGGTGTATGCCGGCGGCGGCCCCACAGCGGCGCCGGCCGGAGAGCCGGCTAGTGCCGAAGACGTCTCCACGATGCCGGTTGGGACCGTTCAGATCACACCGGAGAAGCAGCAATTGATCGGAGTGAAGTACGGCCAGGTAGAGAGGAGCGGCGGCTCGCGGACGATTCGCGCCGTGGGCAAGGTGGCGTTTGACGAGACACGGATTCAGCATATTCATACAAAAGTCGAGGGGTGGATCGATCAGGTTTTCGTCGATTACACGGGCCAGCTTGTCAGAAAGGGCCAGCCGCTGATGACGGTCTATAGCCCGGACATGCTGGCCTCGCAACTGGAACTCCTGGTCGCAGCGAAAGCAACGGATACGATGAAGAACAATCCCCTGCCAGCAGCCTTTGATCAAAGTGAATCCTTACTTCGGGCGTCCCGACGCCGGCTGGAACTGTGGGACTTGAGCGACGCTCAGATCGATCAAGTCCTCAAGACCGGTCAGCCCATCAAAAACGTCACGCTCTACTCGCCGATCGCGGGCTACGTCACCGATCGGAAAGCCTTTCCGCAATTGAAAGTCATGCCGGAAACAGACCTATACACGATTGTGGACCTCAGCCGCGTTTGGATTATGGCCGATTTGTTCGAGTACGAAGCTCCGAATATTCACGTCGGCGAGACCGCGCGGGTATCTCTCCAGGCGGTGCCGGGAAGAGCGTTCACAGCTCGGATCAATTACATACAACCGCAGGTTGATCCCATGACGCGCACTCTCAAGGTGCGGCTCGACATGGACAATCCCAGCCTAATGCTCAAGCCGGAAATGTACGCCGACGTCGAATTTCGCGTGAACATTCCGTCGGAGCTCACGGTACCCGCGGACGCAGTGCTCGACGCCGGCGAAAGAAAGACCGTATTTGTCGATCGCGGCAATGGCTACTTCGAGCCCAGGCAGGTGAAGACCGGCGAGCGCAATGGCGACCGCATTCAGATCTTGTCGGGGCTCACCGGGGATGAGCGAGTCGTCACCTCGGGCAATTTCTTGATCGATTCTGAAAGCCAGATGAAGGCTGCTGCGTCGGGAATGGGCGGGATGGCCGGAATGCCCGGAATGACTAATACGCCGGTGAACCCGGAAATGCCCGCGAACCAGCCAAAGGCTGCGTCGGGAAAGTCTGACGCCAAGGGGATGGCCGACATGCCGGGGATGGGAGACAAGAAGTGATTAACACCATCATCGAGTTCTCGGCCAAGAACAAGATCGTGGTCTTCATCCTGATCGCGGCGGCAGTGATGGGCGGGTTGTGGTCCATGCGGACCGTACCGCTTGATGCATTACCCGACATGAGCGACACCCAGGTGATTGTCTATTCGCGGTGGGACCGCAGCCCGGACATCATGGAAGACCAGGTCACATATCCGCTCGTCACCGCTATGCTGGGCGCACCGAAAGTTAAGGATGTACGTGGATTTTCAGACTTCGGGTACTCGTATGTCTACATCATCTTCGACGAAGGCACGGACATTTATTGGGCGCGTTCCCGCACACTGGAATACCTCTCGAACGTCCTACTGCGACTGCCCCAGGGGGTCAAAACCGAACTCGGACCGGATGCTACGGGCATTGGATGGGTGTTTGAATACGCCCTGATCGACACGACAGGCAAACAGAGCCTCGCTGACTTGCGCAGCTATCAGGATTGGTATCTGCGCTATTACCTGAAGTCAGTTCCGGGCGTCGCCGAGGTCGCGCCACTCGGCGGCTTCGTGCGGCAATACCAGGTCAATGTTGACCCCAATAAACTCCAGTCATTCAACATCCCGATTAGCAAAGTCGTGGAGGCGGTCCGCAGCGGCAACAACGACGTCGGAGGGCGATTGGTCGAATTCACCGGCGCCGAATATATGGTGCGTGGCCGCGGGTACGCGCAATCGACTGACGACATCGGCAAGATCGTGCTGGCTAGGAATCCAAGCGGGGTCCCGGTTCGCATCGCGGATGTGGGGGACGTGGCGCTCGGCCCGGATATCCGCCGAGGAGTTGCAGACTGGAACGGAACTGGGGAGACCGTGGCCGGGATCGTGATCATGAGGCAGGGCGAGAACGCACTCGAAGTGATCGATCGCGTGAAGCAGAAACTCCACGACATCGAACCAGGCCTTCCTCCAGGCGTGAAAATCGTTAGCGCCTATGATCGCTCCGAATTGATTCTGCGCTCCATCGAGAACCTGAAACACACGCTGACCGAAGAGTTGATCATCGTGGCGATCGTCATCATGGTCTTTCTGTGGCACATTCCAAGCGCCATCATCCCGATCATCACCATTCCGGTGGCGGTCATCATTGCGTTCATTCCCATGAAGGCGATGGGCTTGACCTCGAATATCATGTCGCTCGGCGGGATTGCTATCGCCGTCGGAGCTATGGTGGATGCGGCGATCGTAGTAGTAGAGCAGACTCACAAGAAGCTTGAAGAATGGGAGCGTACAGGCCGCAAACAGGACTATCACCGAGTCGTGGTCGATGCAGTGAAAGAAGTCGGAGGGCCGAGTTTCTTTGCGCTTCTGGTTATCGCGGTCGCGTTCCTCCCGGTCCTGACACTGGAAGCTCAAGAAGGCCGTCTGTTCAAACCGCTCGCATATACGAAGAACTTCTCCATGATCATCGCCGCGGTTCTGGCGATCACGCTCGATCCCGCTATGCGGCTGCTGTTCACCCACATGAAGAATTTCGAGTTCCGGCCGCGCTGGCTGGCTCGAGTGACGAACGCAATTCTCGTGGGCAAGATCCGCTCGGAGGAGAATCACCCGATCAGCAAAATCCTCATCCGGCTATACGAACCCGTGTGTGCCTGGGCGTTGCGTTTGAAGTGGCTGGTCATCGCCGCGGCACTGGCTGTAGTCATCTTTACAGTTCCAGTCTTCGAGAAATTGGGTTCTGAATTCATGCCGCCATTGGACGAGGGCTCGCTGCTCTACATGCCTTCGACGCTTCCCGGCATTTCCGTCACGCAGGCGCAGCAGTTGATGCAGGTGCAGGATCGCATTATTAAGCGGTTCCCCGAAGTATCCACTGTCCTAGGCAAGGCGGGTCGCGCGGAAACGTCCACCGACCCCGCTCCGTTCTCGATGATGGAGACGGTTATCGTCTTAAAGCCAGAGACACAGTGGAGGAAAACGGACACGTGGTACTCCTCCTGGGCGCCCGAATGGGCGAAGGCCATATTCCGCAGGTTCACGCCGGATCACATCTCAACCGACCAATTGGTCGAAGAGATGAACCAGGCGCTCAAAATTCCCGGCACTTCGAACGCATGGACTATGCCCATCAAGGCGCGAGTGGACATGCTGACGACGGGTGTCCGAACGCCTGTCGGAATCAAGATCTACGGGGCTGACATCAAGAAGATTGAAGATCTCGGCACGCAGATCGAAGCGCTGCTGCCGAAGGTGCAGGGGACGCGAAGCGTTTTCTCTGAACGCACCAGCGGTGGTTACTTCCTCGATTTCAAGTGGGACCGTGACGAGTTGGCGCGTTATGGCTTGAGCATCGACAAAGCGCAGGATGTCGTCATGAGCGCCATTGGCGGCGAGAATATCACCACCACGATCGAAGGCCGCGAGCGCTATCCCGTGAACGTACGGTACATGCGGGATTACCGCAGTGACCCAGCCGCACTGGGCCGCGTTCTGGTGCCGGCGATGGACGGTCAGACTCAGATTCCACTGGCGCAGCTGGCCGAGATTCGCACAGTGAGTGGCCCGGCGATGTTGCGGGACGAGAACGGAATGCTGAATGGTTACGTGTACGTGGATGTCGCCGGCCGCGACATCGGCAGCTATGTTGAGGAGGCCAAGAAGGTGGTGCGCGATAACATGAAGCTTCCAGCCGGATATTCGTTCGCCTGGAGCGGCCAATACGAGGCCATGCAACGAGTTCGCGAAAAGCTGACGGTCGTGCTCCCGCTCACGATCTTTCTCATCATCCTGTTGCTGTACATCAACACGAAGTCGATGACAAAGACGCTGATCATCATCCTCGCCGTACCGTTCTCAGCCGTAGGCGCCGTCTGGTTCCTCTATCTGCTCGGATACAACATGAGCATCGGAGTATGGGTGGGCTTGATAGCGCTGATGGGAGTGGATGCGGAAACCGGCGTATTCATGATGTTGTACCTGGATTTGGCCCACGATCAGGCGAAAGCCGACGGCAAACTCCGGAGCCTTCAGGATCTTCAAGACGCGATCATGCACGGCGCGGTGAAACGGATTCGTCCGAAGTTCATGACGGTCGCAACTATGTTTATGGGCCTGGTGCCGATCATGTGGTCGGTCGGCACTGGAGCTGACGTGATGAAGCGCATTGCCGCCCCCATGATTGGCGGCATCTTCACATCATTTCTACTTGAATTGGTTGTTTATCCGGCAGTCTACGAGGTATGGAAATGGAATTTCGAGCTGAAAAAAGAGCTATCGCGTTCATAGGCGGCCTGCTGCTGCTGCAGGCGATGTTTGCGCAGCAGAGCTTTCAATATGAAGCCTGGCACGGGCACTCGCGCCCGCCGCACATCAGAAAAGCCGGCGGTCTCGGGACGCTGACGATCAGCGACACCGGCGTGTCGTTTCAGGAGAAATACAGGGACGCCAAGACACCGAAGCATCCGCATGCGTGGCACTGGGATTATCAGGATATTCAGCAGTTGAAGATCTCCCCGAAGACAGTTACGGTTCTCACGTATAAGGACAACAAGTGGAAGCTGGGCGCGGACCGGGAATACGAGTTCGACCTCGTCTCCGACGACAGCTTTGAGAACGTGTACCAAGTCCTCAAAGCTCGCCTCGACCAGCGATTCGTGGCCGTCATCGCTGACCGTCCGGCGACCGTGCTGTGGGAGATTCCCGCCAAACATCTGACCGGGTTCGGCGGCGACGAGGGAGTGCTCCAGGTGAGTGCCAACGAGATCGTCTACAAATCGGCAAAGAAAGGCGAATCGCGTACCTGGCGCTACGAGGACATCGACAACGTCAGCAGCTCGGGACCATTCGCGTTTACGATCACGACGTTCGAGAGGGCGAGGTTGGACTATGGCAGTCGGAAGCAATTCAATTTCGAGCTGAAACAACGGCTTGAAGAGGCCCGGTATGACGATCTATGGCTGCGGCTGAATCGCTCCAAGGGGCTCCAGATCCTCACTTCGTATCGGGAAGCCGGGGCGGACGGAAAGTAAGGACTGGAGTGCCGGGTGCGATGCGGCCGGCCTTAGAATGGAATAGGAAACTATTAATGACAGGCAAACGCTGGTTCGCGGTGATCGCAGTATTGGCCGTTGCGATCGGCATTGCGTACTCTGCATTCAGCACTTACCGTGGCACACAAGCAGAGCAGTGTTATGCCTGCCAGAGGGCAATACACGCGCATTCACGGACGGTGGCGATGATCAATGGAAAACCGAGGCTGTTTTGTTGTCCTGCCTGCGCGCTTTCTGAGCATGAGCAGGAAGGCAAACCGGTCCGGGTTACGGAATTGAGTGCTTTCCCCACGGGAGCGAAGCTCTCTCCGAATGACGCTTTCATCGTAAGGGGCAGTGACGTGAACATGTGCGTGAGAACACACGAACTGCTCGATACTGACAAGCGCGCGGCGGATCTTCGCTATGACCGGTGCTTACCGAGCCTTATTGCATTTAGCAAGCGAAGTGAAGCGATGCAGTTCGTGCGCAAACATGGCGGCGAAGTCCTGCCGTTCAACACAGTGGCCTCAGCGTTTAGCCATTGACGACCGTCATCGAGCATGTGCAGTGAGATCTGCGACTCGCGATTCCGTTATCTCTATCAGCGGTGGCGATTCGCCTGCCGGTATTCCTCCGACAGCAAGGAGCCCGAGAACAGCGGCTGTTGGCGCACGCCGTCGCGTTTGCGGCCAGCGGCGCCGTTCTTAGCGGGAACTTGCGCGCACCCCCAGATGTTTCGGCTGGCGAGCAGCCAATTTTACCGCTCCGGCTTGTTAAGCCGAAGCGGTTCGCTAGGATCGAATTGAAACCCCTCCTTTGTTGCCTTCACACCTGGCTTTCGAGCTTTCAGCGCTGCGATCTTTCGTTGGACATCATCCGATGGAGAGTTGGCCGAGATCTTTACGGCGCCTACCTCCGCTTTCAGGTGGCCGACTCCCTTTCCTTCCCCACTCGAAGATCTGGGTACGGCTGGCGTCCTTTTGGTCCGCAATCTCCTTCGCACGAAATCGTGAACACCGCTGGCTGTCACTTGAACTTGGCATTTCTCAGCGAGGATTTGGGCGATGTCGAGGTACGTCCGACGGCGACGGCGGAGTTCACCGATGAGTTCGCGATACGGCTCCAGGCGGGAGCGCGTCAGTTTTTCGGGTAAGGCGTCGAGGATGTCCCGGAATTTGGCGTCCATGACGGTCAGCAAGCCTGTTTCTACTGTACCGCAAGAGACCTGGAAAATGACTTGATAGGAGCTTGATGAATACTTGACACAAGCTTGATAAACGCTTGATGGGAGCATGGCGCGAAGGCCCGCGCAACTCTAAGCCGAAGGCTTAGGGATGGTGTCTTTCTGAAGACTTGCTCCTTGCGCTCTCCGAAGCACCCCTAAGGAAGCCACCGAGCCTGGTTGCGCAGGTCTTCTGGCTCCCAGGTCAACCACACCAACAACAGCCCGTCGATTGCAGCTCCTATCGACCTGCGCGAGGGGACCAGCAGCAGCCCTGGAGACTCGTGTTGCGCAACGAAGCCAGCGAACTGCTGCGGCATCGTTGCAACGTCTCGTGAAACCAGTACACGCCCATCATTTGCTGCAATCCGAAGAACTTCTGAATCGGGAGTGCCGTCCGCGATTACCCCGATGGCAGCACGGAAATCAATCGCCGGTTCTCGCCGACGCAATCCTCGCCCCACCTCAGGGTTCAGGTCGGCGTCGGCCTGGAACCGGATGCTCAAGCCTGCTTCGGAGACCTTTCACGCTTTGCGCGCTCAAACCGCTCCATCATGTCGGGTGTGAGGGGGTGCTGGGCCTTGAATTCCTCGAAGAGGCGATCCTGATCTTCCAGGTAGGCTTCGATTTCCTTTGGATGTTCTAGGACAAAGGTGATCGCTCCGTAGACCTTCGCCAGCGATCCAATAGACGGGTAAGCCTCGAAAATGGCTTCCGCCGACCGCCCACCCCGGAAGTCGTAAACCACCACATCCAGGCCGATGCGAGTGCCGGCCACGTAGTAGCCGCCGTTGCGGATTTCGACGTAGTCGCTTGTCGGCATCATCTCAAACAGGCCCTATCGCTATTTTACGGCTACGAGGCAGGGATCCGCACTTTTCCTGGGCATTGATACTGTGGCGAAGCCGGGGAGTGCCATGCTTTCCCTGCGCTGCTAATGGCCTACGACCCTGAGTCGCCAGCCTGCTCCGCCTTGCGCACGTGAAGCTCGGTGATGCGCGCGCCGGCTGGGTGCGTAAACCGTTCAGCCCGAGTTGGCTCCTTCAATCTCGTAACCTGCTGCGCCGCCAGATCCGAGAGCAGCGAAGCTAGACCGCTGCCCTTTGCGACCACATCGTGGGTTGTGAACACGGCCCGCACTTCATCATCGCCTCCTTCGGCGTACAGAAATTGATTCCAGGGCAGCACGATCACCTGCCTCAACAAGATCACTTCGAGACCAAGGATGCGCCCATCCGAATTGGTAGTCCAGGGTTTGGTTTCACCTGCCGATGTCATACCCACCTCGTTCCAACCTTCGCTCCGTTTGGTACTCACGAACCGGAACCTTACGCGTCACCTCGTGATTCAGTTCTCGTGTCGGCACGACCCGGTGCTCCACCCGTTCGCATTGGATCGCCGCGTCGCGGGCTAGCCGGCGAGCCGCCGAAAGGCCTCGCAGTTGACCTCGCTGGAAAGCCGAGCGCCGCTGCACCATGCGTGCCAACTCGGATGCAGATTGCCGAGCGCCGGAACGGGCAACGGATTCGCGTAGCAACTCCCGATCGCTCGTCACCACCGTCACACTTTCCCGGCCACGCGATGCAGCCACGTAGAACAGCTCTTTCTTCATGGCGTCACCGGAGATGACAACGGCGTCGACCGACTTGCCCTGGCTGCGATGAGCAGTGACGGCATAACCGTGATCGAAATGTCTGTAGGCTTCCGGCAGAACTCGGCCGTCCTGAAGCTGAATCCGCCCTTGGCCGTCGACTCCGGAAACGGTGACCAGTTCGCCGTTGGTCACACGGAGTTCCGCTTCCCGCCGATTCGCGGTCAACAAGAGCCGATCGTTCGGCGCGACCTCGATGTCGCGGCGCTCGTAAACGTCGAAGCATTTGGCTTGCTTGCAAGTGAACTCTCGCTCCTCGCCGTTGGCATTGCGTGCGACGACCTTGTTGGCCCTGACACCAGCAACTTGGAGCGTTTCATTCTTGGTGGCACCCTTTACAGCACGATGAAACTCCAGGATCTGACCCTCGTGGAAGTTGCGAGCGTCACCCTTCTGGGCCGTGGTCCAGTTCAGCGGCACATTGCGTTCGAGAAGAATGCTCTGGCCAAGGTTGCCGGCTTCGATGCGCTGTTGACGAATGGCTGCGGTCACGATCCCGATTTCCTCGTGTGTGGCACAAACCACGAGAACGCTGCGCTCTTGTCCGTTCGCGCTTGATAGCGCCAGGAGCTCGTCGTAGGCTTGTTGAACCGCCTTTGCTTTGTCCCGCCAGGCTACTTCGCGAATCGCGCCAATCTGTTCGAGTTTGAGGAAGCCCCTTTCCGGAGATCGGCGCAGTTCCTGGATGGCTTCGCGATATTGCGCAGCCGTTTGTCGTTGAACCTGGGTGAGGGAGCAACTTTTCAGCCGCGATTCCTTCTCCAGCACGCGCAAAGCATCGCACGCTTCAACGCTCTGAATTTGCCGCGTGTCACCGCTGAAAACGATTCGGGCCGACTGCCGCTCGGCCAGCCCGAGTAATTGCGACATCTGGTTGCCAGAGACCATGCCGGCTTCATCAACAATCACCACGCTACCCCGCAGTTCGCGATGTGCCCGCTGATCCTGCAACAGCTTCTCCAGGCTCATGGCGGACCCAAAACCCACCTTCTGCAATTCCTCAACGGCACTCATGGTTGGGGCGACCGCCAGAACGCGACGGCCCGCTTCTCGTAAACCGCGATGCAGTTCCTGGAGCGTGGCCGTCTTGCCGGTACCCGCGGCGCCGCGCAGGTTAATCGCTAAATCGCGGGAATCGAGCAGAAAGTGGATCACATTCCTTTGCTCGGGCCGAAGCCGGTCGGACACAATGAAATCGCCCTGGCCCAGGCGTTCGAACCGCCCAAGCCCTCGGTTGAGTCGCTCAACCATTTCCTGCTCGCGATCCAGGCTCTCGCGCGTGGCCACTTCCCGGCCGGCACGCAGGACAGTGCCAGCCGCCTCTTGGAGAGCCAGGTGGCCTTTCAGTTCTCCGACGCCGACGTGACCTCTTCCGTAACGCAGAGCTTCGGCTAACACCTCGTCAACCCGCGCCACGGAGACCCGCTCAAAGATGTGCCGCTGGGCGTACTCAAGGCAGGCAGCGGCGCTCCGCTGATCGGTTTCCCCCATTCCTGGGCGGGCCAACGCCGCTTCTCGAAGTTGGGCAAGCTTCCTTTCGTTCTCACGAGTCAACCGCGCTTTTTGCCGCCTTCGCACCTCTTCGGTTGCGATTTCGACCTGCTTGTCGGCCCGCGACTCCCGCACAAGGATCGCCACCTCGTTATCGGACGGCTGGCGCCCCGTTTGTTGCACGAACTCCGCGATCGCCCGGTTGCGTTGTGCGCTTCGCTGGCTGAAGTCTTGGAGCAGCTTCTCCGAAATACCCAGGATTTCGAATCCGTGGTTCCGGCCTCGGCCATTGCGACGATCAACGATCTCGTACCCCAGCCGCCGGACCTCGCGAGCGAGCGCATTCCGGTAGACTTCCGTGAGGTAAGCACGGCAGTCGTAGATTTCGGAAGCTTGCAGCGCTTTCCAGCGAGCCTCAGCGCCGTCGTAAGTTAGGTTGGCGGCGACGGCGTGTGTGTGGAGCTGGGGATCGAGTTCGCGACTGGTGTCGTGCTGATACACGGCCAAGACCAGATTCCCAGTCATGCGGTCCTCGTTGGCTCCGTCTTGTCGCACGCGAGTCTGGGCGCAAGTTTCCAGCTCCTTCAGCGTCTCGTCCACGGCCCGACGGTGTGCTTCCGTCAGCCGATCGTCTTGTCCCAAGCTAGCCATGATAGAAACTGACTTGGGTGCCGAGAAGGTGAAGTCGTAGAGATTGCGTCCCCGGCTCTGTGTGGTGCCGTCTGTCGCTGTACGGTCGGCGCTTTGGCGCTGGCGCAGAAATTCGCCAGTGCGTGGGTCACACCCCTGGCGCAGCGCCTCGAACTGCTCCGTCCGGACGTCGCCAGAGAGTCTAAGCAGTTCCGCTCCGCGGCCACGCCAAAGACCCAAGACGCGTTCACCTTCGGCATAGTAGTCGCGCTGCTCCAGGTACCGGGCGGAATATCCTTTACCATCCGACATGGCGCGGATCGTGAGCATCGAGGCATCCCTAGTGTTTGGCCCTCGGCTTGGTGGGAGGTGCAGTTTGCACCGCAGGGGCGCGGTCAACCGGCTGCGCCGGCGCTTCAAACCAACGATAAAGTGACAAACCCAACCCGATGCCGATGAAGAGCGCGAGGCTCGTCAGAGTGTAAAGCGACCACCGGTATTCCTGATGAAAGACGCGCAACAATTCTTCGGCGCCATGCCTGGTCGTCGCGATCGCATCGGAGCTGGTCCTCTCGATATCGTCGATCGCCCTACTGGCTTCCGCGACTGCGCCGCGATAGCGGTTGCCAAGCGCAGTTGCCGTGCGTCCGAACTCTGTTTTGACATCGTTCAGCTGCATGGCGACAGCCGCGAGGCGGCTGGCTGTTTCCGGAATCGTTGATTGCACGAACTGCTGCCGCAAACTCTCGTTAATCGCGGCGGCGATTACCTCAGGGCTGATTCCTTCGCGATATTTTGCGGAAGTTGATCGAGCCTCTGGTCTAGCTGCCTTTGATAGACTGCGCTGGATTCGATGGTCGTTTGAAGAGTTCCGAGCGCGCCGGTGAGAAGCTGTCGAAACTTTTCTCGCTCGGTCGTTATGTCACGCGGCACCTGTACCATAAGGATGTGCAGAAACATCATGGCCCGCAGAATGTGGAGCATTTCATCACTCGACTGCAGTGTCCGACAGGGCCTCATCTCGCGATAGTACTCAGCACGCACCTCGGCAGGCAGATCGTTGGCGATCCGGTCGATTAGGTCCGGTTCGGGATAATCACTAACTTGAACCGTCGCACTCACGGCAGCAGCAGCTCCTTCACGCGCTCGAACTCCGCGAACATACGTCGCCGATAACTTTGGGCGCGCATGACGAGCGATGCTCGCTGCAACTCCGGAGCAGTCGTCGTTCTCGCGGCTACGTCGCCCAGCTTGACGCCATGGTTACGTGTGGCATTTTCGAGATCAGGCAGCCGGTAATCCATATGAATGACCGCCGGCTGGAACGCTCTTTGAAACTGCAAAGCCTGATCACTCTCGCGCCAGTACGTGAAGTCGGCATGGTCCGTGATGCTGTTTTCGACGATCAGGTACTCGACCCGATTTTGAAGCTGTGACGCCCAAGCGAGGACACTTTCCACGCTCGCCGGGTCCGCCGTGACGACACCGATGGCGGTGAACACGATTCCGGCATCAGATACGTCGGGATACATCGTCTCGAACCAGTCGTAGGTGACTTGGCCTGCGCCCGCTCCCATATCTGCAAGAATCACCGGCGGGCCGTCTGAAAGTTGGTCGACGAACGAGTCCAGTCCCGCAGGCGTGTGGATGTTGACCTTCGGCACGCCCCCACCGAAGAAATGGGTGAGCGATCCGCGTGCCGTGTTCTCCGTATCGAGATCGAGGAGCTTAACCGGAATCTCGTTAGCTTCGAACCATTCCGCCAGGCCCGCCATTACGCTGGTTTTACCTACCCCGCCTTTGCCTCCCATGGACAGAATTACGCGCTTCTCGGCGGCAACCACAGTCCCCTTCATTTCGCCGTCGCTTGCTTGTTTCGCGCTGGCCATTTTCATCTCCAAAACTGTCTCCTCAAACATCCCCATACGCGAGGGCGAGTTCGTTCAATGTCTGCTTTATCTCAGGCAAACCCATCACCTGGTCCAGTGCGATTCGCAGCGCGTTCCACTGCTTCTCGCTGAATTCGATCTGCACACCTTTACCGAACTCTCGAAAGGAAAACGTAAATAGCGGTTGCTCCCCGGTAGCCGAAACACTTGTCTCCGCGAAGAAATATTGGCCATCCCATGTGTCTCCGAGAGCCATTGCTGTCAGCATGCTCTGAAATTCACGAATTTGTGGAAAAGGTCCCAACGGATACAAGACCCTGTTCGATTTGAGGGCGAGCAGAATGTTTAATTCACCCTCGTCGTTTACGGAGCTTGACACTGTGACGTCGTCCACTTCTACTGGTGGTACAACGGGAGGAAAAGCTCCGAGAGGTGCCCGAGGATTGCGCTTCTGGCGGATGGGTCTGTGTTCCACCAGCCAGTGCCCACGCGCGGCAACGCGATAGAGGATAGGAAGAAATGGCCGGAGTGCGCGATTGAGACTGTCCACACTTTCCAGTTGCTCGTCGCGCAGCGCTACGTAGATGGTTCGTCCGACGAACGAGTTTCGCGCGGCGCCAGTATCGAGATCCTGAATCATCCGCCGCACAACGGCCGGTAAGATCTCCGAAGCTTGTGGGCCGGCCGTCAGAACTCTATGATCTCCCCATCCCGACAGGTTGCTCAGGTAGAAGTGATCAAGTTCTAGAGCGGGATGACGCCGCAGTTCGCGAATCGCCAGCAGCGCTTCAAGCAATTGCGCGAAAGACTGGCTGCTTGGGAATTCGGGATCGGACGAGAGATGATCGCATCCGCTTTGGACATAATGGCCGAGTACGATCCATTCGGCACGTGTCAGCGGCTGATCGTCCTCCCACTTCTTGCGAATCGCGAACAGGGCAGCAGTCGGATCTGATAGGAGATCGACGGTTTCCAGGCGGTCGTCCAGGCGGCCGTCGATCGCGGTTTCCAGCAACACCTTCGCTACGTCGGATATCGAGACGTTGGAACCGCGAGCATCGGAGAACTGTTTGCGCGCACGATCGAGGAAGGCACGAACCTCCTCGGAGACGCGAATGGACAATGTCTGCTGTTGTGATTTACGGTCTTTGAACACGGTTGGGTTGATTGTGGCACACGATTAAGGATTTTGCAATGGAGTATTGACAGCCGTATCGATACAATTTAGAATTGCTGGTGCCCGACTTTGATCGGTCGAGCCGTCAGCAGATACGCAATCCAAACTGGACGAAATGGGGGAACCATGGAAACGCTGCTAACAGAGGAAGATGTCGCCAAACAACTGCACGTCAGCATCGCGTCGTTGAGACGGTGGAGACTTGAAAGGCGCGGGCCGCAATTCATAAAGGTGGGTGCACTGGTGCGATACCGGCCGGAAGAACTGGAGGCGTGGCTCGCTTCCCAGCCAACTGGAGGCGCGAATCCCGCTGGTTCACGGCGGCTGCACCTGAGTGCGGCCAAATGAGAGAATAGCCAGCGATGTGTCTGATCAGGCGCGGAAAGATTTGGTGGTATGAATTCTGGTTCGCAGGGCACGGCGGGCTGTTGAGTAAAGGAGCGGGTGGTAATCATGGCCGTCTATAAGCGCGGGAAAATCTGGTGGTACAAATTTGTCTGGAATGGCGAACCAACTCGGCAGAGCACAAAACAGACAAACAAACGCGTCGCTGAACAAATGGAGGCAGCCCACAAGACGTCTTTGGCTAAGGGTGAGGTCGGGCTCCGAGATCGGACACGGGTGCCTACGATCCAGGATTTCGCGGAGGGGGACTTCATGCCGTTCATCGAGGCCCGTTTCCAGCACAAGCGGAATACGTTGGATTACTACAGAAACGGCTGGCGTAGCCTGAAGGCACACGCACCATTAGCCGGCTGCACCCTCGACAACATCACAGCGGACAAGATTGGCACGTTCCTAGCGAAATTGCGACAAGATCGCTTATCAATTGCGAGCATCAACCGCCGGTTAGAGGTTTTGCGTCGCTTGCTAAGGCTAGCCACGGAGTGGGGCAAGGTCGAGAAGGTGCTTCCGAAAGTCGAGATGCTGCCAGGTGAGAATCACCGGGATCGGGTTCTGTCGGAAGAAGAGGAAACCCGATATCTGGAAGGGGCAACCGTCCTTGGTAACCACATTCAACAATCCTATCAACTGGCGCTCGATGGCATTCGCGCAACGATGCGCGGTGAGCAGCCGATCAAGCCAGAGGACCCCTTCATACTTCGAGACGTCACAACGCTATTGATCGACTGTGGGCTGAGGCCGGATGAGTGTTTCCGGCTGCGCTGGGAAAACGTCCGCGCGGGTGCTGTTCACGTGCCTTTTGGCAAGACGGAAAACGCTCGGAGAACCATCCCTTTGACGCCTCGAATGTCGGCTTTCCTGGACATGCGCCGCGCCTCAGCGAGGACTGAATGGGTGTTTCCTGCCCAAACCAAAAGCGGGCACATCGAAAAATCCAGTCTGAAGAAGCAACACGCAAAGGCGTGCAGGCTGGCGAAGGTTCCTGACTTTGTGCTGTACACATTCCGTCATACGTGCCTGACGCGGTGGGCGGCCTACATGGACCCTTACACTCTCGCCTACCTAGCTGGTCACAGTGACTTCTCAACCACTCGGCGTTACGTTCATCCTCAGGCGGAAACGATTCGAGAAGCCATGGAGCGGGTCCAGAAGGCGCGGGGTGGGCACAATTCTGGGCACAGTGACAAAAAACCGTTAGAATCGACCAACATGGATAAGACTGATAAGGAATTGAATCCAGGCGGGATATTTGGTCGGGGCGAGTGGATTCGAACCACCGACCTCCTGGTCCCGAATTGTCAAAACGGCCTAGCAATGTGACGCACTGAATTGCACCGATGTTGTGCGAGCACAGGCAGTTAGCCTGATCTTGTCTCCTGGTGCGAAGGCCTGCTATCTGATGCAATTCTCTGCCATCTGGGGGTGGTTACGTCACAATCTACGTCACAAAAAGTGCCGGTGGAATGTGATCCAATTGGTGGTGACTTCTGTTCTATAGATCACGCTCCGTCTGCCAGCAACCCCCTTGATGGCCCACTTCGGCGACTGGACTGCTCGATCTCCTTGCCGGAGGCGCTGGAAATGTTTGAATGCCTTTTGCTCGTGCATCGCGCTGGGGCCACGTGGGTTCCGCTAGTCGCAATTCCGGGTGGAATTGCCGGGTGGGTGGCTGCGATTTGGCTGATGCTATCAGGCATCAAAGGCATCATTGCGGCGCGTGGCTCGAAAGGCAACACCGATCTGGTCGCTAGTCTGGGGCGTGATGTCAAATGGATTGGCACACTGCCGCAACCCATAGCGCAAGGGCGAAGTAGCCGACGGCAGATTCTTATGGCCCTGCCCCCGCCGCTTCCGTAGCCGTTCACGCGGTGTGCCCACAATTGCAAGCGATAGACATGCGGCTCCCTGAGGCTCAGCCGATTTGAGAGCACCGACACGACAATTCGGTAGCGTCATAGTTTCAACAGATTCGAGACATTGATAGGGCAAAACGGAGATTATAACCCTTGTATATCCTTCGGAAGCGTCTGTAAGACTTACCTGGTGGAAAGGTTCCCTGTCGGGACTTTTTTTCGCGAAAGATGTTGAGGGATTCGGCCCCACCTACGGATGTGCCTTGTTTCCGCGATGCTAAGCCGTCGATTTTGCAGGAGCTTTTTGGAATGGCGTCTGGCGGTTCCAACCTAAAGCAGTTGGCAAATCAGTCTAAGCCGTGCCCAATACCCCTAACCTCACCCCGCCGCCTTATTGCCTTTTGAATCACCTCGCAGGCAAATTCGTCCAAGTCAACTCCTGCGGGCTGGGGTCCGGCATAGCTGTGCAGGGCGGCAACATCAGTCGGATCTGGTTGACGACCATCCGTGATTGCGGTCAGAACTCGTAAGGCAGTTTGCATCGTCGAGAGACTTTGCTGCATGGTGGCGCTCTGGTGGTATAAATCAAATTTCCGGTGATGGAAACTAGGATTCTCATTGCACAACCAACCAGAATCAGCCTGGAGGAAATTCCAACACCCTCCCCACCGCCGCAACCCAATTCATCTTGGCGAGCAATCTTGGCTAGCGCCGGGTGCCATAAACAACTACTTCTGGCACCCTACAAAACCGCCATCAGCCGGAATTGAAACTGCGGGATTTGCAGGCTGAATTTCTTGGATGTTTTTGGCCCCCTTCAAAACCCGCCTCACGGTGGAACGTGGCACTCCAGTGGCCTGCGAGATGGCCTTGTAGCCGTAGCCATCGGCACGTAGCCCGAGAATTCGCTGCTCCACATCGCTTGCAACCTCGCGTGGCCTTCCGATCTCCTTCCCTTGTGCCCTAGCCCTTGCCTGACCAAGCCGCACATTCTCACTACGTTCCTCGTTTTCCATTTCGCCGTACCAAGCTTGGATGGCCCACAGCAGTCGGCCCATCGCGGTGTTGACTGGGCCGGTTTGGGACTTCACGGGGACGATGGTGACGCCCAGGTCGGCAAGTTCGTAGACGGTGCCAATCACTTCCCGCATATCCCTGCCCAGCCGGGAAACCTTCCACACGAGCAACCGGGTGAATCGGCCCTGTGAGGCATCTCGTTTCATGCGCTCAAACAGCGGACGTTTTTGGGCACCGCGTTTACTTGAGCGTCCCTGCTCGACATAGATGCACTCCTTGGCAAGATGTTCGGCAATGGCGGGATCAACGCGGTAAATGGTGCGGACAATACCCCGCCGGGTTGTGCGGGTTTCGGTGAGGATACAGTGTCCCAGACTGGCACGTACCCCGTCCCAATCGCGGTGGGTGCTGTGCGCCACAGCCAGCAGTTCATCAAACTGGTTTTCCGTGGTTTGCCGATCACTGCTCACACGAAAGTAGAGAGCATCACGGGAAGGGGTGGCTTTCATTCGGCACTTCCGAGTGCAGCGCCAGCGACAATTACAATCAGCATGGCGATTTCGATAACGGACAGATCCGGCGACAACGTGAGTGATGCCGCAAAACTGAACATCACCCAATCCCAAAAGCGCCACCGATCAGACATGTTTACCTCGACGCTTGCCAGCAGCCTGCCGAAGTGCCCGTTTGCGCTTTTCAGCTTCGATCAGCACATCATTGGGGTCGGCGTAGCGTTTCTCCCACCGTTGCCGCAGCCTGCCGTAGCGTGCCCAATCGTGTTGTTCCCGGCTATGCATCACTTCGGCAATCTCGAAATTCACCCAGCATCGGGCTTCTTCGATTACAACTTGGAAATGTTTCAGGAATTCGCGGCTGAGGAATGGGAACTCCTGGAAGCTTTGGAAATCGGCCAGGACTTGCTCGAAATCCTGGTTGAGCGAGTGGAGGGTTTCGTAGACCCGGAGTTTCTGGGAATCCATTACAGCCACCTCCGCACGAGCCGATAGAAGAATGCATGGACATACCACCCCAGCAGCGTCCATCGTGTTTTGAGCGTGGGCTTAACCATTGCTCACCCCCGCTGCATCGCGTTGCTCATCATCCGTGAGCCATCGCCAAGTAGAACCATCCCACACGGCACGGCGCACATAGATGCTGCCCCACAGGTAAAATCCAGTGGGACCGTGGGCGTTAGCCTTGAGCCAGCTAACCGCTTCTTTGTAATTCGCCCATCGGATCATGCCGCCACCTCTGCCACACGTCCCGAAGCCTTCACGAGGTAGTCTGTCGCTTGCTGGGCTTTGCTGGCTGCGGTGAAAATGGCGCGTTTGTCAGCCTTCAGAACTCGCAACCAAGACGCTATGTATTGCGCATGATCCTGCCGGGGTTCGCTGCTCAGCCCCAGATGCGCCAGCGTGAAAGCAGCGGTTAGCTCGGCAATCAGTTCTTCGACACTGTACGCGTTATCGCCGAACCGCTTTCCCAATTCCCGATTGCATCGACTCTCGGCTGAAGTCCAATGTCCGGTTTCATGCGCTCTGGTGCTGTAGTAATCCATCGGCGTGAAGAACGCTCCAAACGGCGGTAGCGTGATGGTGTCATCGGCAGGAGAATAGAAAGCCCGATTGCCTTGATGGATTACACGAGCGTTGATACCGGCGAAGAACTGCTCAGCGGTTTGGATGCGCTGCTCGATGGGTGTATCGATGTCAGCCCTCGGTGCGTACCCGTCAACTTGAGCGGCATTGAAAACCGAATACCCCCGTGTGAACAACAGCCGTGATCCAGACTTGGGCGTATCCTCGCCATCATCCGTTTCGGCGGCATTGTTGGCGAATTTCCAGAACACTACCAGCGTGGCTCGCTCGCCCTTGCGGACTTGGGCACCACGTTCCTGCCACTGAGCGTAGGTTCCCCATTCGCCACGCTCGTAACCCTTGGCGTTTGCTGCTGCCCACAAGCAGACGGTATTGATTCCTCGATACGGTTGCTTGCTGGTGACGTTGATCGGGCTGAATGCAAACTTGCCGGACGTATGCCAAGGCATTCGCCAGTTGCTCACGCCTGCTTCGATTGCGTTGATGATTTGGGACGTGACTCGGGTGTACACGTCCGTTGCGGTATGCTCGTTTGTAGACATCGTGAAACCCCCGTTTTCGCGGTGCTTAGGGATCGGCAGGTGTTGTCGCACTTGCCGATTCCGTTTCTTGCATCGCCAGAATAATCTAGATTTAGAAACCTGAAAAGTTACTCTGGGTTACCGCAAAATCGACGGGGGTGGGTCGATCCAAAGCAGTGGTGGGGGGACGCTGGCGTAGGCGCTAGCGCGGGAATGCTCACAAAACAATTTTAAAAAAAAATTGGGAGATGGACGAACTGCTACCGAGTACTACAATGGGTGCGCGTTTAATGCTTCGTTCCAATTGTCGCTCTCGAACAATTGAGCAAAGAGCGACCGAGCACTCAACCCGTCGCCGTTGCGCAAGGCTTGAACGAGTTCCGGGAATTCATCCAACCGGATTCTCGGGCTGTGGGCTAGCGATTTCGTCGGCTCAAAATGAACCGCTCCCACCATTTCGGGCATATACTTGTTCCCACAAATCGGCTGGCTGCTGCGAGATACGCTATTCCCCCTGCAATCACCAACGCAACGATCTGGATGCCGCTCATGGTCTTCCTTTCTCTTCTCTCATTTTAGGCCTTTTGCAGTAGGAATGAGCAGACGCACCGACTGATCCAGCGCATCCGATAGGGTGATGGGAGTCCTATGACAAGGTGGAGTGCGACGTGGTGGCGCAGAAGGCTGGCAGGACGTTTGGCACGGAATTCAAGATGAATAACTGTGCACACAGAATGCTGATCGTCGCCACATCCCCCTCACGCACCGCCTTCGTCAATTCCGGGAACTCGCCCAGCCTGCCGACAATTTTGTCGGTGTAGATGAAACGGGCAATTTCATCTGCCCTAGCCGTCGGCAGTGTCAGGAAGGGGTTGGTCTCCTGAAATTCGGAGCATCTCGGATTGTTGTGGCTGATGCCGCTGCTTACTATGTGCCCCTCAGCGGCAAATGACGCAGACCACGATGCGATATTGCTGAAGTCATGAAAAATTTGACGGGCACCACGTGGTGGTGCTCTCGCTGGCTAGTCCGTTTCACAGCATTTGTCGGAATGGGCGTGACGGGAGTCCTACGCGCATGAAGCGGAATGCTGGCACGAAGTTTAAACCTTGTTGGTACGAAAAATGCACAGTTCAGCGGCGAGGGTGGCGAAATGGACGACCTCGACAGGATCTCCCTCGAAGTGGCAATCAGTATCCTGCAAGCTGAAGCCGAAGCTCCGGGAAGTCAACCGTCATCGAGTGTCAGATTAGCTGAACAAATCTTAGCTCAATTGCAGGAGACGGAACCAAGCCAAAAGGAGATGCACTCTGCCTCTTCATCGATTCGAGGAGCTTGACGCGAGAAAGCGTCATCCCGCGTAACCGGAGAGCATCCTGCGAGCAAACCCTTGCCCATCCAACGGGCAAACCTCCGGCGCTTGCCCCGCCTACGTTGTCGATCACATCAAGGCGCTGAAGGGCGGTAGCGGCGATGTCCCAGACCCGGTTCATGCTACGCGTCCTCCCCAAAATTTTTTCTGTTCGACTCTGGCAATATCCTCGTTCGGTTTGCATCATCTGACTGGCAGGAGGCAACATCATGCCAGAACAAGCCGAGAATCAGAAACAGCACAACAACACTGACGCCAGCCAAAATATCGCCGCGCCGAACAATGGCCTGGACGAGCTTACAAAGAAAGACCTCGAACAAGTAGTCGGCGGATCGTTCCAATACTATGTGCCGATCAAAAGTTCAAAACAAGGGCAATTCAAGCCCTAACCCAAGGTCTCTGCGATTCGCGTGCTGCTGGGTGAAATTTGACGAACTCCCATCGGGAGGATTTGAAGCGGGCGGATGTACGAGCTAGCATGTAAGATTAACCGGAGTCTTCATGCGGCTGATTTTCAAATCCTCTCTTCTGCTTTGTAGCACGCTCTGCGTTCTCGCGGAGCAATCCATCCCCGCAGCCGAAGCCGCCAAACATGTTGGCGAAAAAGCAACCGTTTGTGGAGTCGTTGCCAGCGCCAGCTACGCCGCCCGCAGCAAGGGGCAACCGACATTTCTGAACCTTGATAAGCCCTACCCAAGTCCGATCTTCACCGCGCTGATCTGGGGAGATGATCGCTCCAAGTTCGATGAGCCGGAAATCAAGCTGCGAGATAAGCGGATCTGCACAACTGGGACGATCACACTGTACAAAGATGTGCCGGAGGTTGTCCTTCGAGAGCCTGCACAACTTCGGGTGGAATAGGAGTGGCCGCACATTTTTGAGCTGAGAAAAACAACGGCCTGATCCCACCACCCGAACATGGCAATCGAACACATTTCCGATCATGATCTCGAACGCTACTACCTTGGCATGGTGACTGACGAAGCGGAGTTGGCTCCGTTGGAGGAACACCTGCTGTGGTGCGCCTGGTGCGTGGATCGGGCGGAACAGACGCAGGACTACGTGGATGCGATGCGGGTGGCGATGCTGGATGAGACGTGAATTTTCGTAGTGCTATGAAACCCGTGTTGCGTGGGATGCTGCTTGTTTCAGCTTGTTCATCGTACGTTCATCTACTCTGCTCGACAATCGAATCCACGGTGCCGATAGTGGAATACCTGATCCTCTTTGTCGAGAAAGTAGCTCGTTTAACGCCCTGGGAGCACGTGTCGCATATCTTCTGTCGCGCACCGGATGGGGCGATTCGGAAGATGATGTACTATAAGGCCCTCCGGCACGTTGAGCAAGGCACTGCGCATTTCTACGTCATCCACCAGGGGCGACAAGTTGAATTGGAGCTTGCTCACGACGCCCTGGGAAACGAGTGCCTGCGGGCGACGATTGACGGACAAAAGATTGACGTGCTGCTGAGTCTTCCCGACTATCGGAACGGCGGTGATTGACAGGCTGAGAGTGCTCCCAACAAATACAGATCCCCAAATGTGGTTGGTGGTACCCCCCTAAGAGTGATTGCAGACCATCGCAAATTACCGCACGATAACGACAGTGCAAGACTCGTACGTCGTGCTCCTGCTTGTCATAGTAGGAACCATCGGCGCAGCGGCGTTGATAGAGCGATTTCTGCATCGCCGACACAAATAATATTCCGGGAATATTTGCAGGCGCCGCCCACGAGGTTTGCGGCCCCGGTTGTGCCCAGCGTCTGCTCTGCCTTCCAGGATTGCAAAGCGCTGGCCTAGGGATCGGGGCCATCAGTCTACGATCATGAACTTCCGCGCGGTGCGAGTGGGTGAAATCACCCCACGCTAGAAGATAGCTGTTGGGGTATTTCGCGCAGTCCGGGCGTGGATTGCTCCAAGGGCGTGGATTTTGAAGTGGCTGCAAACCTGCCCACAGTCAGCAACCCCTATGAAACCCGAACAACTGGACGTGCTGGCCTTAGCGGTTACTGTGGTATCTTCCGGACCATCCGGCGTGTATAGCGTGGAGGTTCTTGAGAAGCTGAGGCAGGCGTCTGGCCTGCATCAGCAGTACGGTCGGGAGTGCGCACAAGCAATTCTGGTGGATGCGATTGCCCGCCGTGGATTCTTTGCGGCAAAGCGCGTCCGTCGATCTGCGTCTTAGAAATGTGGACCGGCAGACGCTTCCGCCTCCGGAAGAGAATGAAGGCAATCTCACCATCGGGGACCGTTGAGTATATCCCCGAAGGCACGGTTGTTGTGGTGACCTCCGGCAAAAAAATGCACGTCGTGTGTGTCCAATCGCTCGGGAGAAGCCCGACGGTATTTGCCGACGATCTTGAGGCGCACGGAGACGAGATAACTTCTGAACCACCGGAGGAAGCATAAACACCTTTCACCTCCACCCCCTCATCTGCTTCCAAGCCTGCACAAGCTCCTGGAGCGACTGAGCAGTCGGAAAGTGATTCTCATCCAAACCGGCACCCGATGTACGCAGTCCGATAGAAATCCTGTACCGCCATACGCTCATCTGCGAAAGCCGCTGCTGTAGCTCCGCCAGATCCTCGCGAGTCAAAACTGGCTTGGCAAAATTGGGACGCTTGGCCACAGCAGGCGAGTGTAGCAGATTCGTCTTTTGTTCGTTATACGCTCGCGCAGAACATGCTCCCAGTATGGCCTAGCGGTTGAGGATGGATGGTGCCGACTTGGTTGCCGCGTGGGAAAATCTGAGCGGAGGGTTGAAAGAGCGGCGTAATCAAGTCTGAGGAGTTACCGCCTCCCGGAAGTTCGGGTTATCCTCATCGGATATGGTCTGCGATGAAAAGGTGCGGCTCGTTAGTGAATATGCTGCCAGCACCGAGCGATACGCCATTGCTGTGAGTAAACTCCGGGTTGCAACCGGTAAGGAATTTGACGAAGCCCTCATCGCATCAGAGGCGGCACGCGCCAAATGCAGCAAGGCGCGGCGAGCGATCCAGGAGCACCGCATTCAGCATCACTGCTAAACAAATCCAGGCTTGTGTTTTTCAAAGTAGCCCACTAGTCATTTTCTCACTCTGCGGCACGAGCCTGCTATCATGTCCCCGATGCCCACCAACACCCGCACCGCCCTTCTCTCCCACGCCCTCATCGGGTACCAGCAACGCAAGGCCGACATCACCGAAACCATCGCCAGAATTCGAGCAACGCTGGATGGCAAAGAGGCTGCTTCGACGGAGCCAATTCACGCTCCTGCTCCCCGGCGCAAGCGCGGCATGATGTCCCCGGCTGCTCGCAAGCGAATGGCCTTGCTGATGAAACAGCGCTGGGCCAAAGCGAAGCGGAGTGGGAAGAAAAGCTTGAGATAGGGCGAACCACCGGCGTTTACGTCTGGTGGATTGCGACGGAAAGGAGCACAGCGAAAATGTCAACCGTATACCTCGCAATCACTCTGGTGTTTGCGCTGATGGTGTTATTCTCCGGCATCGGTAAGATCCGGCGCGACCAACGCCAGGTTAAAGTGGTCCATGAAACCATCGGTGTGCCATTGGATTATTTCCCGGCGCTGGCGGGGTGCGAGTTTGCTGGGGCAGTTGGACTCGTGGTTGGAATCTGGTCGCCCCCAACAGGGGTCTTGGCGGGAAGTGGCCTGGTCCTCTATTTCATTGGGGCCATCATAGCCCATTTGCGTGTCGGCGATGTCAAAGGCATTGGATCTGCAGCATTCATGCTGGTACCTGCCGCAGGAGCGTTGGGGCTTCGTGTGATTACTGTCCGCGTACGTGGCGGCTGAATCTCCTGATGACGCCAAAGCCTGTATCATAGAGGATATGCGCCTCGGTGCCCCCAGCATTGCTGGCATCGTCATGGCAGCGTGTTGGTTTTGCTGCGATGCTTCAGCCATCGCGGAATCGCATTACATTCGGCAAGATGCACGAAATACCGGCGTCATCATTTTTATACACGGATTGTTGGGCGACGCCAAAACCACTTGGACCAATAGTCGCACCGGCGCGTATTGGCCAGAACTAATAACCAAGGATGCTGCATTCGATGGCTTCGACGTGTACGTATACGAATATCCGAGCCCACGCCTGGCGAACTCATACTCGCCTGATGAAGTTGCAGACAACATGCGTCTGCGTTTCGACAACGACGGAGCATCAAAACATCAATCGATTGTCTTCCTTACCCACAGTTTGGGTGGCATAGTTACACGCGCTTTCCTAATGAAGTACCGCCAGACGGCCCTGCGAGTAAAGCTTATCTACTTTTTCTCAACGCCAACGACAGGTAGCGACATAGCTAGGCTAGGTGCTCTAATCAGCAAGAACCCGCAATTCAATAAGGTACGCCCAATGACTTCGGACTCCTATCTCGCCGATCTGCAACGGCAGTGGCTAGCCGCCAAGTTCCCATTCCCATCCTATTGCGCGTATGAAAAACAGCCAACACTTGGTCAATTAGTTGTTGAACAGCAGAGTGCTACGAACTTGTGCAATCAACGCCTGGACCCGATTGACGCCAATCACGTCGAGATTGTGAAGCCGGAGGATGTAAGTAGCGTTTCATATATCGCTTTTCGGGCTGCGTTCAACGAGGTCGTCAGCCACCCGACATCCAAGGCACGACCTAAACATCAACAGCAGGTTGCCAGGTCAGAGGGAGGGAGTGGCGGCAATGGCGGAACCGTCAATACGCACGCAAAAGGTGGAGAGGGAGGCGGAGGACCGAATGGTGGAGGCAGGGCTAGAGATGCTGGAAGTGACTCGTCCCAAAATCAAGTTAGCGCCCCAAATGGAATCGCCATAAGCGGAGGAGTAGTAAATAATCCCACGGTTATCAACACGGGACCACCACCGGCTGTGCCCAATCCGGTCGTGCCGGAAATATCGATTACAACGCAAGAGGGCTTGGCTCCTTCGGACTTTCCAACCCTTGTTGTCTCTTCAGAAATGATGGAGCATTTACGCAGACATGTCCTGACGATTAAAAACACCAATACAATCGACCTAGGTGATTTCGTCATGAGATTTCAACTGCCGGAGCCAGTGTTCGGAGACCTTCGGATTGAGGATCGTCCGGCTGGAATAGAAATTACTTGGCACGCTTGCCGAGTGGCCTTTGCGTTATCAGGAAATGGCGCTTCGACTACACCACTGCCAGGCGGCGGGACTCAGATCACCACGGGATCGACGCCAGGTTCAACAGCCGTTTTCCGAAGCAATCAGGAAGTATGTTCCGAGAAAATGGATAATGAGAAGCTACGGCCCACTGGGATTTACGAACTACGAATAGAGCGATTACCAGCAGTTACGCTAATTCGCCTTGCCTTCTTGACTTCCAACGGTCGAGAGGGGCAGCGCTATCTCATGTTCAGCGGGTTTGGTGATTCAGATCCCACTGCCTTATCCTACTTTGGTGATGGACGCTTCCAGTATTCATCCGGTGGTCATATAGAAACCCGAGATGTTCTTGTGCCGTTGCACTTTGATCGGAGGCTACGCACCATTAGGTCGTCACCAAGTTCAGGTGAACGTGGAGAATGGACGCTAATGATTTTGCACATGAACTGATGGAATGAGGATATATGCCACCCAGTCCTCGGAATCGCCTTCCGTGCGACATGCCACCCTGCTTCAGGTTAGCGGACCCGCGTGTTGATTACCTTGGCTATCCCGGTGCTTATCGCCTTGGTACCGGTGGTTCTTCCCAAGTTCTGGGTTCGCCTCGTTGCTGGGCTGGTTCTCGCTGTCTTCGCCATCCTGGGAGGATTCACCATCGGACTGTTTTACGCTCCGAGTGCTATCATCATGTTTCTGGCTGGTTGCCTGTCAGCGCCTGTACGGAAACGGTGACGGCTACACATCCTGAAACAACCCCGCCATTGTAGTGTCCAAGGCACGCGTAGTAGGTCCACTTGAACCACTTGAACTTATCCACGCGCTTTCGCATTTCACAGACTGAGTCGGTTTCGCATATGGGACAATGACGGCATGTGGAAACGGATCTTTGGTTGGATTCGAGAGGCCCTTGGTTCGGCTATATTGGGATACCGCAAAGTGGCTTTGGGCCGCAGGCGGTTCGGTCGTGACGGCTGTAACGCAGGCGATCTACGCATGGTGGAAAGGGCATCCAGATTCGATTGCTCTACTGATCGCCTTCGGCGAAGTTACACTTTTTATGGCAGGAGCTTTTGTTGTTTCACGCTTGTCCAAAAAGCATGTTCCTGACTCGCCTAAGAATGGACAGCGGGCTGATCGTCTAGGAACTGACGACCAGTCGATCCAGCCAGACCTACGGGCCGCTCCCAGCATTCGGATAGATTATGTAAGCGAGCATATTGACCGGCTGATTTTTAAAAACGACAGGAACATACCTGCTGTAGTCCGTCGCGTTGGCAATTTGATCTCAAAAGAGCGATACGAAAGTGAGTATGAATTGACCCTCATTCCGAGCACCCTCCCGCCGGTTGATGCGACCAACCCGATAGAGTGCAAGCTCTACAATTTAAGTAACCCAAGTATCGGAAAGTCCTCCTTAGATGAGGCTCTCAAAGGCGGCACGCCCCAATCCTTAGATTCGGTGGTGATTGACTACGATGACTGCGACGGAAACGAATTTTCCCGGCGTTTTATATTGACGCGCAACGCTGATGGGACTGTGGCGTGGATACCGGACCCGGTTTGTTTGAGAGGACAAACTCAGTCTCCAGTCCCAGGAGTACAGGATTTGGCCAAGCTTCGCCGAAACCTTTCCCTAGCAGCCGCATACCCACACGAACATGAAGCTGCGCAACAGTACGCCCGGCAACTTGAGGAAGAAATTAGGAACAATACCAAACAGAAAGCACAATTCTCCGAGCGACTGGCGACCCTCAAGGAGACGGCTTCACATTTGCAATTGGCTGGCAAGTTGGCCCTACTGGCAGAGGATGCATCTGGTTTGTCAGAGCAGTTCAGAATGATTCTGGCGAATAATACCAATGCTCCGCTACCAATTGATCTCTCGCATCCATTCGCAGGGTGCGTGATTGGCTTAAGTTTATCCGAAGATGAAGAAGCCATTCCCTGGCAGCGCAGGAACCTGATATGTTTTAAGGAACGGTACAATGTTCACAGGCACTACGTCAAACGGCTATCTCTTCCAAACTTCGATTCTGGGGTGCTGAGGTATTCAATTCCAAATGAAGACCTAGAAGCAAAAGCCATACAGGAGATGCTTCTAACTCACAGCACCGCTCTGTCAGATCGAGCACAGCAATTGATAACGGCGTATGAAAATGCTTCAGGCAGCTAGGCTCTGTGATTCGCTGGCCATGAGGACGATCTCCTGAATAGACCATACATGCTGACTGATACCAGCTTCCATCGCCGGAGTAACCCTAAGCGTCTGATGCAAGCGCACGAACACTCATTTCTTCAACTCCTCAACCCTCTTTTCCAACCCCCGCAGTAACTCCGAAACCGTGATCCCCAGCGCCCTCGACACCATCACCAGCGTCAAAATCGTCGTGTTCTTCAACCCCCGCTCGATATTCCCGACAAAAGTCCGGTGCAGCCCGCTCCGCGCTGCAAAATCCTCCTGCGACCAGCCCTTCTTTTCCCGCAACTGCCGTATCCTCGCCCCAAGTGCTTGCTGCACAACCTCGTCTTTCTTCTTCCTCTTTTCCTCTTGCACTCTCCAAGGCTCTGCGAGTATCCTGAGTGCGTCTACAGCCAAGTGGGTGGCACTCAAGTGGGTGCTAACGAAGGTTAGCGGCTTATCGGCGCAGCCCGGTGGAATCCGATTCCGCAATCGGTCCCAAAACGGAGGTTCACCATCCTATGAAGCGTGTAATCACCGGCATGTGCTTCATGCTGTCATTTTCATCGCTACTGCTCCACGCACAAGAGCAACTCGGTAAGGTTCAAGCATCGTTCACAGCGGATGAGCGAGAGTATGCGAAAAGAATTAACGCTGAGTTGGCGACGCCATGTCGTGTAACCGACGACCTCTGTCTCCGCTCAAGCCGGATCTTGCAAGCGCAGGAGAGCCTCGCTGCATGGGGCTACGGCGTGAAATTCACCGCAGAAGCTGATGCCGACACAACCGCCGCAATTCGGCTGTATCAACAGCGAAACGGATTAGCGGCAACTGGGAAACTGGACGGCCTAACTGTGGTGCGAATGGAGGCAGACGAGAAAGCAGTCGAAGCGTACCCTTTCATGCTACCGACGTTCCAGTTCCCCACCAACTGGTACATGTCCCTCTTCAGGGCGTGTGGCGTTTTCCGGGACACCTCAACTGGCCAGTCGTCAGGACCAATTGAAGTGGAGTGCTACGAAGACGCGCATTCGTGCTTTGAAGAGGAGTCCACCACGTTCACCCCCAACGTGGCGAAAATGGAAATCAAAGAGTGGACCGCCGATCACATCGTTGCGGAGGAAGTGGCCCTCTGCTACACCAACCAACTCAGGATCGAGCGGGCCAGCAGGTCCATCACGCATACAAGTACCAAAACTCGAAATGACGGCCCTTGTGCACAGTTCCCCGCTATTCTCTCCGAGGAACTCGTGGACGGCGTGAAGGTTCAGATTGAGCGGTATAGGGATCGCGCAGCGGCTATGCGCCGGGTGAAATTGGTGTCCGGCTACGTGAAAGCGCAGATGGAGGCGGGACGGCAGGCCGGGAAGTAGGGGTGAGGTGAACGAATACTATTTCAATCGCGTGGCTTCCACCAAGCACGTATGTGCTGCCCGGCAACAAAGGCCCGTTTGTATTCCCAAGTTGAGCCACCCTCGGCATGAGCGCATTCATCACTGTTGCCAGCATCGAACGCGAGATCACTGGGACTGGACAGAACCTCCAGGGTTGGCTGCACAGTTATGCCGACAAACGCAGTGACATCGCTGTAGTAGTTCGGCATTTCAATCCTGTACTCCCAGCGGACATCGCAGTACTGTTCCTTTGTCAACTGCTCCAGTGCCTCGGTCGCATGGCTCGGTGCTATTTTGACCTTCTTGTTTACCATGAAGGAAACGACGCCAGTCTTCTCATCCTCGTCCATCTGCGGCACAACAGTCTTGTCTCGGTACTCCAGCTTTATGACGACCGGATTGTACATACCCTCTTCGGCAAAACTCGGGGCATACGTCTCGGTCCTCTTGCCATTGTTGACCACTCGGTACGAGAGCGTCACATGTACGATAACCTTGCCCGGCTTTTCGGATTCCGTTAGGCGATAGGCTTTCCTGTAGTTCCTGTAGACCAGCTTTGTTTCATGAACCAGCTTATAGATGAGGTTTTGCGCATCCCGTGGTAGTCCATAGCCGACCAACCGCGAAGACAACTCCTCCGTAGCCTCTTCGATTAACGAAGATGCTGCCCATACCTCAATCATCGGTCCGATAACGCCAGCGACAATCAAGGCATCCCGCAAAACACGCACAATCTCCTGCAAAGGCCATGAACACGGATACCAGCGCGTCAGGGCGCAGCCAACAACAAAAGAGCAAATGAACGGTCCGAACAGCCGCGCAAACCGGCGGGGGGTCATCCTGCTCCAAAAGCCGTTCACAGAAATCTCTCTTGGGGCAGGCGGTGTAGTAGGCACGTCTCGGAAAAGGAATTCGCTGGCGTGAATCTCATTGGAGGCGATCATCGCATACCTCTGTTTGATGTACAATCCCAAATGGCAGGGGGGGAAAAGGAAGGTTCGCGAAAGGGTTGGCCTCCGCCATGGCGACGCACGGCAACGAGCCAAGTCAGCAGCCGAAGAGGAGACACAACTATGGACATCTCACCAGAAACACTCGACAGAATCGCCGACCGATTTACAGACCTAGCAGCCCAGGTGTTTGCTGTTCAGGAAGTGCTGTTTGAGCGGCATCTGACCACGGAAGAAGATCTTGGTCGGATCGTGGATAAGTGGCGGGCGATTGTCGCAAATCAGCCAAGCGAGCGGGCTTGGAGAGAAGCTCTCCGAGGCCATCAAGGCGGCGGTTAAACGCAGCTTCAAGTTCTTTATCTAACACACCTATATTGTACCACTTAGCGGCCTTTCTTGCTTACAGGACTTGGCTGAGTCAGTTCTTTCGTGGTACGGGAAAAGGCTAGAACTCGGCCATGTCACATTGCTAATTTGATGGCAAACGGGCACTTTGCCATAAGTATTGGCAATACACAACTTAGTCACTGCTGATAACTTGGTCGGCTCGAACTAATTGAGTCGGAGTTTCATGTTATTTCCAATGTCATGCGAGACATACAAGAATAAATTGGGTTTTTACAAAGACTCTCCGAGCAAATATCTCGTATTGGGCTGCACGGAAGTGAATGGAGTGTGAGGCGGGGGGATGGAGGGAGAGTGGGTTTTGGAAGAAAAATTAGAAAACCTAGGGCGCTCTGCCTTTCACGAGAAAACCCTCCCCCCGCAGAGTACCTCTCTCGTCAGATAGTCACGCTGGAAACTTAGACCTCAAAAGCAGTCGAAACTCCTCCAGCGCATGGAGCAGATCAACCATTCGCGACTGTTCAGTGATCCGAAAGAGTTCCACGGATTCGGTCGGCCAATGCATCTCAGAGAAGGCCTTCGTTGCAGTAAGCAACAGCCACTTTGTCTGCATGGAAAGGCTATAGAGATTTACCTGAACGATACTCCATTCGCCACCGAATGCTGGCCAAGACCGGTTCTGTAACGGAAACCTCGCTTCTTCCTGATGCTCTTGATTAAGATTTCGATACGCTCGGTGGAGCAGATCCGCTTCCTCGAACAGCAAGCGTTGTGGTAGGGTTTCCGTTCCCTCCGGCGTCCTCCGCTTGTGCCCGAAAACAGCCATTCCCATCAGGTATACTCCGATCAACACGAGAAAGACGTTCAAAGCACTCGGGACAGCAATCACGTGCGTACCACCGAAACTCCCAAGTGCTGCTCCAACGGCCCATTCGAGAAACTTGAACAGAGCGTGACCTCTGAGTTCCCGAATAGGCTCTGGAAGTTGGTCCCACCAGGATTTCCGATTTGCCATCGCTTCAGTCTAACGCGGAGCGATAAAGCAAAACCATAAGTGGCGGGCTGGGGGAGGGGGGACATCTCGTGAAACACAAATGGTTCCGCAGGTCTCAAGCCGCGTCGAAATTCAGTTCTACGGGATCTTCGAAGAAAATAGGCTCCAGTAAGGCGCGAGACGCCTGCTCATATGTAACGTCCTTCCCATCAAGGACAAGTCCAGCCTCATTCTTCTCGTTTAATGCGAATGAGAGCCTGGTATTGCTTTTGCCGCCATTCGTAACCACCTCGGCGTCCACTGTCCCATCGGGGAATAGCCTCAATTTGAGCGTCTTGTCTTTCACTCTTGTCGTGACATAACGTACTTCGGCCCGGCCATCATCGTATTTGGTGAACTCGGCGTGCCCATCGCTCTTGTAGTAGTGGTTGAAGCTAGTTGCCGCCTTATCAAGTGCGTTGCAGAGTTGATCCCAAAGGGCCTGACGATTCATCAAAAGCTGTTTTTCTCGTTTGGCTCGATCTTCTATCCAATCCATATATGCGTTCCATCCTTTCCAAAAAAGTGCCTGCTGCCTATTAATCTGTCATGCGGCGACGGATTCAGACGATGTACTTTTGAAGCCCGCCAGCGCAAGATGGTCGGAGGCAAGGGGAGAGAGGTACCATACCCCGCCGCCGTCCTTTGCAATCAGTTCCTGTGCTTCCAATTCCTCGGTGGCGTAATGTCGAGTTGAACCCGGCATCTTCATATCCGCTATGTTTTTTCCTTCCCACAGTGCATTGAGAATCTTGGCCCTTGTTGGCGGCATACAGTCGAACGCAGCGCGTTGCACCAGCCGGTAGTCGTCCTCTGTCACATCCTCGCGGTGATCCAGTGATGCCGACCCTTTTGCGACCTGGCAAAGCTGTTGAGCCAGCCGAGTGGCCGATTCCGCTTCCGGCACGTAAATGATCTGCTTGTTGTAGCCATTACGAGGTACGTGTGTTCGGCCCCGGACTGCAATCTCGGTGAGCGCGGCAATCTTGCGTTGGATTTCTGTGGATATTCGGGGGTCCTGATTGGGCAAGTTCCCCAGAAGTGTGTTCACAGCTTCTTTCAACTCTCGCTTGGCCTCTTCCTTGTTTTGGTTCATTGCAATGAGCGCTGCTTCAATCCCGCCAGCGCGGGGCCAGCGGACCATCACAAACCGCTCACCGAGGGTCTGGAACACGGAATAGTAGCCGTCGATATCTGGAGTGACTGCAACGATGAAAGTGATTCGGCCCTTCCATTCCCGGTGCTCCAAATCGTCCGCCGTGCCATACTCCTTTCGAAGCTGCCCGTCGTAGATTCGGCGCATATCCGCCAGGATGGTCGCTCTGTTTTCGCCCTTCATTCCCAACACTGTGCTGAAGTCGGGATACACGATAATGCCGTGCTTCCCGATGCGGTGTAGCAGGCTGGCGGATTTCTTGTTCTGGTTATCACCAGGTTCGGCGATTTGCCCGCTTATGAAAGTCTGCGGGCTGATGCTGTCGATGAAATGTACGGTCGGCAAGCCATCCATACCCCCAAGCAATTCCGTCTTCATGGAACCTGGAGGAGCCACAAGCATGGGCCAAACCGGTGACCCTGGCAATCTGTGCGCCGCCACCGCCGCATAGACGATCCGGGCGGCTTGCAAATCGGGTTGGTGGTGGTGTTTTAGCAGTACGGCTTCGACCTTTTGCCAGTCGGACGGTTCAATGGGCGCGTATTGAGTCATAGTCTTTCCTGTTTTTCCCAGGCAGTTCATTGGGTTTGAGATTTTCTTCCCGCCGTAGGTGGACAACCTCGCCATGTTCAAATTTGAGCGTTAGGAATCCCCAGAAACCCTGGTCGGCAAGGGTCCAAAGGTAGTCGATAGCGGTTTGGTTGGTCGCGTTCATTGCTCAACCACCTCCCTACCCGCCTCGATCAGCCGCTCCAATTCCTGCGGCTCCACGAGCACCCTTCTCCCCAGCCTCACGGCCCGGAGCTTCCCCTCCCGAATGTATTTCCTTAATTGCCAATGGCTCAGCCCAACACTCGCTGCCGCTTCCTTTAATCCGACTGCTATTTGTTCCATGTTTAGTTCTCCCCGAGAATACCCTTGACAGACGGAAGGGATTTGGGTATTCTAAGTCAGTAGTTACTCCCGCCCGCCCTATCCACTTACAAGTTACCGCAAGCATCCCTATAGTATACCATACTTACTCACTATTTGTCAATCAACTTAGTGCAAAATATTGCGGATTTCGAGGCAAGTGCGACCTATTGGGATGGATTGCTACGAGACTGACAGTGATAAGTGCCGCCCCAGCAGAGATCGGACGCTAGATGCGAGTCACACCAGCCCACAACCGTTGAGCCTCTCGACGCTGGCAGATCCTGATCTCGCCCGAAGCCGCCACACAAGCCGCAGTGGGTCTATAATACTCCCACACGGGGTTACGGGCCATGAGCCTTCACAACGTCACCATCATCGCCAGACGGAAGGCTGGTGCCTACGAGAACGAGTGGTTCGCTTGGAAGGTACAGGCAGAGATTGATTTTCCGGCTGAGCCGGAGGATCGTGCATTAATCAAGGGCCACTTCGTGAACCTCACCGCCACGAGACTGGCTGCAATCCCCCGAATGAGGGACGTGTTTTTGCAAATCAACGCGCAACGATACAAACTGCTGTCAGTCCAGGCGGATGGAAGTTTTGTGATTTTGAAGGACGTGGCGAAATAGCGGCCCGCTAGCAAGCTACACCGAGCTTCGTCTTTGTCATCAACAATCTCGGCTTGGTGTCGAAAGATTGCCATCAAAAGATTGCTTGCAGCCAAGTGGCCCACCAGTTAAATTTGAATCTCCCACCATGGTTTTTTCCTCACCAAGGCCCGGTTCCGCTGTCCGGGCCTCTTCTCCGCAAACCAAGATCATCGTCCACGCCCTTCCGCTCCGCCGGTCGAAAGTAGACCCTCGGTTTTGGCGCCATGAATTATAATGTGTCTTTGGGCCGCGTGAGTGGGTCAGGCTTTTCTGTAACCCGCCACCGGGGGGCTGGCGTCTAGCGGATTTTCGGCCCCTGAAGGCCATGATTTTGGGGAGTGCCTCAGTTAGCCTCCTGTTGATCGAGTAGTCCTCAGTAACGAGGACAACTCACTGCTTGTCGGGTAGGTGCGCATGAGTGTTGGCTGCGTATCCATACCTCCTCTGGTTCGGCAGTACGAGCAAGGCCAATAAGTCGTTTAACCATCTCGTGTTGCCGATTATGCTTGCGTAACCACCGAAGGTTGCGCAATCGGAGGAGGAGAGCAGATGAGTGTCGATAGACTCATTGACGAAAAAGAAGCAGCCGAAATTCTCGGCTGTACGGTCAGTGCAATGCGCAAGTGGCGATTCCTGGGTAAGGGGCCAGCGTATTGCCGGGTGGGGAGGCTGGTCAGGTATAGCGGAGCGGACTTGGCGGCTTTTCTCGATGCTAACCGGGTGCAACCAGGAGCCGCGAGATGAATCTCGGCTTTTTCGATTTTCTGAAATCCAAGGTGGGCGGCGGCAACAATGGCAAGCTCACACCCGCTGCAAAGAAGCCGGAACCAGCTACACCCGCGCCAGCTTCGCCAACCGCTCCGAAGGTTTCAAGGGCCGATCTCTGGCGGCAATGCGAGGCGCTGGCCAAATCTCCGCAAATCCTGGATCGCTTCGCCGAGGACTTGAAGCGTTCTGGTGTTGTGGGGGAGGAGCGAACCGCCAAGCTCATCTACCTTGCCCTCACCAGCCGCTGGTTTAGTCGGCCCGTTTCGATGGCGGTGAAAGGACCTTCCTCCGGCGGGAAGTCCTACACGGTGCAGCAAGTCCTCAAATTCTTCCCTGCCGACGCCTACTACGATCTCACGGCCATGTCCGAGAGAGCACTGGCCTACTCAACCGAGCCGGTACAGCATCGTTTCGTCGTGCTATATGAAGCCGCTGGGATGAAAGGGCAAACTGCCTCATACCTCGTCCGCTCCCTGCTGAGTGAAGGGAGGCTCCGCTACGAGACGGTGGAGAAGACCAAAGCTGGCTTGCAGGCAAAACTGATCGAACGCCCAGGACCAACCGGCCTAATCACAACCACCACCCTCATCGGCTTGCATCCCGAAAATGAAACCCGCTTGCTGTCGGTCACGGTGAAGGACTCCGCAGAGCAGACGGCGGAAATCCTTGTTGCCATCGGTGCCGAACGCACCAGCACGATCGACCTAGCACCCTGGCACTCGCTTCAGGCATGGCTCGCAGCCGGGGAACGCCGTATCACGATCCCCTTCGGCGAGCAGTTGGCCAAACTGATTCCTCCCGTTGCCGTGAGGCTACGCCGTGATTTCGGGGCACTATTCACGCTCATCAAAGCCCATGCTTTCCTACACCAAGCCACCAGGCAACGTGACGCCCAAGGGCAGATCATCGCCACTCTTGACGACTATGCGGCTGTGCGAGAGTTGGTTGCGGATCTCATCAGCGAGGGAGTGAATGCCAGCGTGTCGGCCACCATCCGCGAGACGGTGCAGGCGGTGGCAACATTGCAGGCAGACTCGCCGGGTGGGGTATCCCTGCCGAAACTCGCCACAGCCCTGAAAATCGACAAGAGCGCAGTATCCCGCCGTGCCAAAGATGCCGAGTGCAGGGGCTATCTGGTGAACCTCGAAGACCAAAAAGGCAAATCCGCCCGATGGGTTATCGGCGAGCCGTTGCCGGATGACTTGGAAATCCTGCCGCCATCCGACAAGTTGGAGGAGTGTTGCAGTGTTGCACTCACAAAAGGGGGTATACCGGAATGATAAAGAGTGAGACTGAGTGCTACCGGTTCTCCTTATGGATGTATCCCCCCAAAGACGATCAACACTGCAACGGTGAGGCTTACTTCCTCGTGCAGGATGAGAATGCGGCTGCGGGAGTTTGGAAGTACCGCTCCATTAGCGGAGATACAGAAACTCTACCCCTTCAGTTTGTCCGGCGAAGAACCACTTCCCGAGGGCTTCGGGATTCCCCGTTGGTCGTTCTTCAAGCGTGATTACGGAGCCGTCTGTTGATTTGGCTCGACTAGTCGGGACGGTGAATATCGTCGCCACTAGCTGCCTCTGATCCTCGTTGAAGATCTGCACAATACCATGCTCCGAAGGGTTGTCGGCCAGCTTGAAGACGTATTCCCCAGCCGGAAGAACCCTCCCTGGCACCTCAACCGGACCACTCAGCTTTACGGTCGTTTGCTGATTCACTTCGTCTGCCTTGGCCAGCGGCGAAATGGCAACGCTGCCGAGTAAGAACACCAAGCCCAACATTTTGAATTTGTGATTCATGTTCAATCTCCTGATTTGTGGGGAGCGGATTTACCGCCCTTACTAATCAAGACGCTTTGGACTGCCGCGAGGATTGTAAAGAGAATGTAAAGAGGCGAGAGCAGCCGCGAGGGCTACTGAGGGCTACCAGTTGTCCGTTGATCGGGTGCCCCTTGGGTGGTGTGCAACCGTTCGGCGGTCGTATCAAAATCGCCGAGGGAATTATTGCCTGCTGTCCAGCCCCGTGCAGCGTTGCGTTTGTGGGCT
>DATGZN010000034.1:0-2173 GCA_035297145.1 Bryobacteraceae bacterium | reverse complement strand
CTCGAACACACCATGCTCGTGACCATGGTTGGTCGTGACATCCTGCGGGGAAGAACGCTGACCGAGCGTATTGAAGCGACGGATTACGATCACCTCATCGTCGCCTGTTTGCTACACGATATCGGGTATGTCCGAGGGGTGCTAAGAGGTGATACGAGGAACGATTTCGTTGTCGACGAAAGCGGAAGGACCGTAGCCTTGCCGCGCGGTGCTTCGGATGCGGCATTGGCACCGTATCATGTCAATCGTTCCAAAATGTTTGTCTATGAGCGATTAGGAAAATCCCCAACCCTCGATGCCGAGCGAGTGGCAAGAGCAATCGAAGCTACTCGATTTCCGCCGCCATCCGATCGCGCTGATACTTCCGATCGATTGGAGCCGAGTCTGGTGCAGGCGGCCGACCTGATCGGGCAGCTTGGCGATCCCCTTTATGCCAGAAAGGCAAACGCATTGTATTACGAGTTCGAGGAAACAGGAATGAATCGGCAGCTTGGATACATGTCACCCGCTGACTTGACCGACAAGTATCCGGCTTTTTTCTGGAATAGTGTATTCACGCATATAGGTGCAGCAATCACCTACCTTAACGCAACCGCTTCTGGTCAACAATGGATTGCGCATCTGCATAATCACGTTTTCTGCGCTGAGCATTCTTACCACTTAATGGGACCTCAAGATTGAAGCGACCACCTAGTACCTCGACACAGTGATTTTGATCAATTGATCTAGGATCAGCGTAGGACTGGGAGGTGTTTGGGATCAACGAGCATTTCGATGCTGCGTGCGACACCGGGTTGCCTTCGGATGAAGCCTGCGCGTTCGAGTGTTAGCACCATCTGGTGAACTGACGGTGGGCTGACACGGAAATATTCCTGCATGTCGATTTCGGCCGGCGGCCTGCGGTGGAGGCGCGTGTATGCGTAGATGAACGCCAGATATTGACCTTGCTTGGGCGTGAAGGTTTTTGCAGGGCGACTCACGCCGGCCATCCGATTCAGTTGGTCGTCTCCTCCTCGAACGCGGAGGAGAGACCGATGAATGTACGTTACCGGGTCGAGCTCAGCCAAGCCGAGCGTGACGAACTCGCGGCGCTGCTGAGCGGCGGCAAGCACTCGGTGCGCAAGCTCAAGCGGGCGCAGATTTTGCTGGCGGCCGACGCTGGCGAGAGCGACGCGGCGGTCGCTGCCAGCCTGCGGGTGGGCGGTTCGACCGTATACCGGACCAAGCGCCGTTTTGTGCTCGGCAACCTGGCTGCGGCGCTCAGCGAGGAGCCGCGCCCTGGAGCGGCCCGCAAGCTCTCGGGCAAAGAGGAAGCCCTGCTGGTCGCCACGGCCTGTTCAAGCCCACCTGCAGGCCGCGCCCGCTGGACGCTGGAACTATTGGCGGGTGAACTGGTCAAGCTTACCGCACACGACAGTCTCTCCCGCGAAACCGTGCGCCGCCGGCTGGCCGAAAACGACCTCAAGCCGTGGCGCAAGGACATGTGGTGCATTCCGCAGGTGGATGGCGAATTTGTCGCCCGTATGGAAGATGTGCTCGACCTCTATGCGGAGCCGCCCGATGCTAAGCGCCCGGTAGTCTGTTTTGATGAGAGCCCGACCCAACTGATCGGCGAGGTGCGGCAATCGATCCCGGCCAGACCGGGCCAGCTCGAGCGATACGACTGCGAATATAAACGCAATGGAACGGCCAACCTATTCGTCTTCCTCGACGTGCACCGCCCTTGGCGCAAGATCAAAGTCACCGACAGCCGAACTGGCGTCGACTTTGCCGTCTGCATGCGCGATCTCACAGACGTTTACTTCCCCAAGGCGAAGCTCATCCGCGTCGTGCTCGACAATCTGTCGACGCACTCGGCCGGCACGCTCTACCGGGCCTTCCCGCCAGACGAAGCGCGCAGGGGTTCTGCGCCGGTTGGAGTTCCACTATGTCCCCAAGCACGCCAGCTGGCTCAACATGGTTGAAATCGAGATCGGAGTCCTGCGCAGCCAATGCCTGGACCGGCGGATCGCCACGAAGACACAAATCGAATCCGAAATTGCTGCCTGGGAACGACAGCGCAATGCCGCCGCCGCTCGCATCAAATGGATGTTCACAACCGATAAGGCCCGCACCAAAATAGGCCGCGCCTATCCCACGCCCACGTTCAAAGAGTCATAATCACTGTGCAGCG
>DATGZN010000033.1:0-7950 GCA_035297145.1 Bryobacteraceae bacterium | reverse complement strand
GGAGGAAACCGCTGGAGAAAAATTCCTCCCAGAAGTGGAGATCCATGACTGGCCCGCCCTGGCGTACCGCGGTTTCATGATGGACATGAGCCATGGGCCGCTACCTACCGAAGAAGAAATAAAGCGGCAGCTCGATTTTCTGGCTCGCTGGAAAGCCAACCAATACTACTTCTATTCCGAAGCGAATATCGAGTTACGCGGCTACCCGCTCATCAATCTCGGAGCGCGCTACTCGCAGCCACAGATTCGCCGGATCATCGATTACGCTCGCGCGCGGCACATCGACGTCGTACCTTGCCTGGAGCTCTACGGCCACCTGCATGACGTTTTCCGCGTCGAGCGTTACGCGGATCTGAGTGCCCTGCCGCACGGCGGCGAAATCAATCCACGCAATCCACAACTGCAGGCGCTGCTGCATGACTGGGTGGAGCAACTGACTGCACTGTTTCCGAGCCCGTGGTTCCACGTCGGCATGGACGAGCCCTGGGAACTGGAGAAGGCCGGCAGCCAGGCCGCTGGTGGCGTGGAACCCGGAAAGTTGTACATCGAGCAGTTGAAGAGCATCACCACGCTGGTCCGGCAATTCGGCAAGCGTCCTATGTTCTGGGCCGACGTGAACAGCGGCGCCCGCATCTTCGCCCGGTATCCCGAGCTGTTTTCGCAGTTGCCCAAGGACGTGATTGCCGTTCCATGGCACTATCATGTCCAGCCGGACTACAGCGGTTTTGTGGCTCCGTTTGCACGGGAGAAAGTGCCGGAAGTGTTTGCCCCCGGCATTTGGTGCTGGGATGAAATTGCTCCCGACTTCTTCCGAACGTTCGAGAATATCGACGGGTTTCTGGCTGATGCGCGCAAGTACGGCACGATGGGCATGATCAACACCGGCTGGACGGATGCCTCGCAGGTACTCTACCGGACGGCGCTGCCAGGCATGGCCTACGGAGCCGCAGCGGCTTGGCAACAAGAGCCAATGAATCGTGCCCAATTTTTCGCCGAATATGCGGCGGCATTCTATTCTGCGCCGGTGGCGGCCGAAGTGGCTTCTGCCCTGGAAACTTTGGCGAAGGCGCAGCAGCTGGCCGAAACGGTGCTGGGAGCGGAAACGATTTTCCGGCTTTGGGACGATCCGCTGACGCAGGCGCGTTTGGAGCGCCTCGCCGCGCACCGCGAATCATTCCGAACCATCCGGCTTTTGGCGGAAGACGCCGAGGAGCATCTGGCGCACGCCTTAAGCCTGCACGAGGACACCTACTCTATTCCCAGCCTGCTTCTGAGTGCGCGAATGTTGGACTACGCCGGCATGAGGTACATTTACTCTCTCGAAATGGCCAGTTACTTCAACACGCTAGGAAGCCACCCCAGCCGCGCGGATGTTCAGTTTTATGTGGGATGGGAATCCAGCTCGCGCAATCACAGCCGCATCATGGACTTGATGGATGAGGTTTCAGACCTGCGCGAGGTGTACCGTTCGGCGTGGTTGAGTGAATACACGGACCACCGCCTGGGCAGTGTGATGGGCCGCTGGAATGCCGAATACGAATATTGGCGGCGCTTCGAGACCCGCCTGTGGGACGTGCTGCACAGTTTCAAAGATGGCGATACTCTGCCGGCGCTGGAAGAACTCCGGCCGCGCATGTAAGAGGTCCGCAAAAGAAAATGGCCGAACCCGTCACTGCGCCGCCCGAGGTCCACAGGCACGCCCCCATCCGGTGCTTTCTGGTTCTCGTGCTGGTGAACCTGATGTGGGCCTTTCAATTCTCCGGCGCGAAAATCGCCACCGAGCGCCTCGGACCAATCGCCGTTGCCTTGATTCCGCTGGCGCTCTCGACGGTTCTATTTGCGCCGCTGTTGCGCATAAGCCGGGGCAAGAAGCCGCGGCCACGGTGGACGCCGGTGGTTTGGCGGGACCTTCTGCTCGCCTCGACACTCGGCATTATTCCGGCGCAACTCGGCCTCACCTGGGGTGTGGAGCACTCGCTCGCAAGCAATGCCTCGGTGCTCACCCTGACCATTCCGGTCCTGACTGCCATGATGGCCGTCATGCTGCTCGGCGAAAGGATGACGGTTGTGCGCTGGCTCTCCTTCGCGCTTGCGATTGCCGGCGTGCTCATGGTTTCGGACATCGATTGGAAATCCGTATCGATCCTCAGGGGTACATATCTACTGGGAAATCTTCTGATTCTTGCCAGTTGCCTCGGCAGTGCGTTCTACAACACGTACACCAAGAAACTGCTGGCGACGTTTAACCCGGTCGAACTACTCGTGTACAGTTTTCTGGTGACTGACCTCGAGCTGGCAGTGTTGATGCTCGTTTTCGAACGCTCACCAATCGCAGCGTTTACGTCCCTGGGCCCCGGCGTTTGGGCGAGCTTGCTTACCATTGCTATTTTTAGCCTGAGCGTTTCGATGCTGCTGTACTTCTGGGTGATCGAGAAGATTGATGTGACGCAGGCATCGCTTTCTATTTACTTGTTACCGGTGTTCGGAGTCTTGCTCTCGACCGTGGTGGTGAGAGAACGGATCACGGCACAGCTGGTGTTCGGAGGCCTCCTGGTATTTGCCGGGACATTCTTGGTCACGGTGTACGAGGAGCGAAAGCGGATGCGCGAAGCGACTCCGTAGGTAAAGGATCAAGCATGTTAACGGCGAACGAGTTTCTTATAAACGGCATTGTTCCGATCATTCCGACGCCATTTACCGTCGAAGAACAAATCGATTGGCCTTCGCTGCGGCGGCTGGTGGATTTTGCCTGCGCCACCGGCGCTTGCGCCATGTGTTTGCCGGCGTACGCCAGCGAGTTCTATAAACTCTCCGAACGCGAGAGGTTGCGCCTGGTCGCGGAGACGGTGCAGCACGCCGCTGGCCGTATTCCTGTGTTCGCGCAGGTTAACTTTGTTTCCCTGACGCAAGCCGTGGAGACCGCGCGTGAAGCCCAGAAGTCCGGAGCGTCAGCCATTGCCGCCGCCGTGCCACGGATGCTGGCGTTTGGTGAACCCGATCTCTACCGCTACTTCGACCGGCTGCTCTCTTCGATAGAAATTCCCCTGCTCATTCAGGACGTGAACCCATCCGGGCCGACTGTTACCGCCCGCTTCGTCGCCGAGTTGCATCGGGCTCGGCCTCATTTTCGATGGATCAAGCTTGAGGAGCCCATGATGTCATCGAAGGTGAGCGCCATTTTGGAAGCCACGAACGGGGAAGTCGGCGTCCTCGAAGGCTGGGGCGGCATGTACATGTTGGACCTGATTCCTGCCGGCATCTGCGGAGTCATGCCGGGCCTCGCGATTTCCGATCTCCTGGTCAAAGTGTTTCAGCTGGCCACCACGGGCGACACGGCAGGCGCCTATAAGGTCCATGAAGCAGTTCTGCCGCAAATTGTTTTGAGCTTGCAGCATATGGAACTGTTCCACCATGCCGAAAAGCGCCTGTTGGTGGCTCGTGGCCTTCTGCACGAAGCTGTTGTCCGCCAGTTGACGCTCAAGTTGGATCGGCCTACCGAAGACCGCATCGCGTTTCTCAACCAGCAGATTCTCGCCTTACTCGACCGGCTCGAGCTTCCCCGCAACCCGCTTCTCCCGGCCATGGCGGGGCAGCTATGAAAGAGCAACGCGTACCAGCCGGTGTCGTCGGCCTCGGACTGATGGGCACCAGCATCGTGACTTGTCTGGTGGCCGCTGGCCATCCCGTCGTCGCGATCGACAAGGACGCCGCCCGCCGGCGCAAGCTGAAGCAGCGCGTTTCCGTATTGCTGCGCGACATGCGCCGCGAGAAGCTGTTATCCAAAGAGCCCGCTAGTGTGCTGAAGCATTTGAGCACTTCCGGTGATTTCGCCGCGCTCCGGGATTGCGGTCTCGTCATAGAATCGATTTTCGAGAACCTCAGTGACAAACGCGAAGTACTGCGGAAGATTGAAAACGCAGTTGCGCCCGGCGCGCTGATCGGAAGCAATACCTCGGCCTTGCCCGTAACGGAGCTGCAGCGCGGCGCGCGCCACCCCGAGCGCATTCTCGGTGTTCACTGGGGCGAACCCGCGCACATCCTGCGCTTTCTGGAGGTGATCTGCGGCGCAGAAACCGATCCGCAGAACGCTCAGAAGGTCATGCGGTTGGCCAGTCTATGGAAAAAAGAGCCGACTCTGGTCCGCCGCGACGTTCGCGGTTTCATTACCAACCGAATCATGTATGCGATGATGCGCGAGGCATTTTATCTGGTGGAGAATGGCTACGCAACTGTAGAAGATGTAGACCGCTCTGTGAGGAACGACATGGGGTATTGGATCACCATGGCGGGTCCGTTCCGCTACATGGATCTGACGGGGATTCCAGCCTACGCCGCCGTGATGCGCGACCTGTTACCCGACCTTTGCTGCGCCACGAACACGCCCAAACTCATGCAAGAGGTCGTGGCATCCGGTGCGCGAGGCATTTCCAACGCCAAGGGGTTTTATCCATACACGCCGGCTGAGGCGAAGCGTTGGGAAAAGCGCTTTCTCGATTTCAGTTATGAGATCCGCGCACTCGCGCTTAAATATGCGGAACGCCCAAAAAACTGAGGTCTGGCTGGCCGTTGCGCGCGCCCACTCGTATTCGCCACGTATTCCGAAACGGGCTGAAGTGGTTTGAGCCGAAAAGAGAGATTTATGTTGCTGCGCTCCCGACTTCTGATGTGCGTTCTTTGCTGCACAAACATGGCAGCGGCGCATTCTCCATTGCTGCCAAAGCCGCAAAAGATCCAGTATGGGCCGGGGCGGCTTCCGCTGGAGGGCTTACACATTCGACTGGACGGCGATGCCGTCGCCGAGGACCGCTTCGCGGCAAGCGAACTTGCGGCAATCCTGTCGGCCCGCTGCACAACTCCCATTCCAATCGCGAACATCCTTGATGGTCCTGGACCTTCGCTGGTCTTCAAGCGCACCGGACCCGTCGCCAGCCTTCCCGTGCCCGGTGAGCGCCCCGGACCCGACTCGCGCGAGTCGTACCGGCTCAAGATTACGCCGGTAGGCGGTGAAATCGAAGCAACCTCGTCGGCTGGCCTGTATTACGCGGTTCAAACTCTACGGCAACTGGTCGAAGGCGACGGCAGCAGCGCGGCGTTCCCTGAAGTCGAGATTCACGACTGGCCAACCGTCGCCTATCGCGGCACCATGATCGACATGAGCCACGGCCCTCTTCCAACAGAGGACGAAGTGAAGCGGCAGATCGATTTTCTCGCGCGCTGGAAAGCGAATCAGTACTACATCTACAGTGAAGGCGCCATCGAGCTGGATGGCTATCCGCTGCTGAACCCTGAAGGCCGCTTCTCAAAAGAGCAGATCCGGCGCGTCATTGCATACGGCCGCGAACGCCATGTGGATGTCATCCCGTTCCTCGAACTCTACGGGCATTTGCACGATTTGCTGCGCATCGAGCTTTACTCGACACTCGGTGCTTTCCCGCATTCCGTGGAGTTGGACCCGAACAACCCCAATGTGATGAGTTTGTTGTCAGACTGGGCCGGACAGATTGCGGACCTGTTCCCGAGCCCGTTCGTGCAGGTCGGTTTCGACGAGACTTGGCGCATCGAGGATGTCGCCAACAAGCGTGGCAATACCACGCCCGCTGAACTGTTTGCCGAACAGCTTGGCAACGTGGCGAAATTGTTCCAGCAGCGCGGAAAGACCGTGATGGCGTTTGCAGATGTCATGGTGAAGTATCCGGCGATTATCGACCGCCTGCCGCGCGGACTGATTCCTATCGCGTGGGCTTATGAGGCACAGCCGGATATTAGGAAGTGGCTGGATCCCCTCGTCGCCAAGCATCTCCCATACTTCATACAGTCCGGGGTCGCCAACTGGGAGCAAATTGCCATCAACTTCGACATGACCTTCGCCAACATCGACAACTTCCTGGCGGCGGGCCGGCGTTTGGGAGCGCTCGGCATGATCAACTCCGTTTGGACCGATAGCGCGCAATGTTTCCTGCGCCTGACATGGCCGGCCATGGCGTATGGCGCCGCCGCACCCTGGCAGTCCGCGCCGATGGATCGCGATGGCTTCTTTGGCCAATACACCACGTTGATGTACCCGAGCGCCGCGGCCGCGGAGGTGGCTGCGGCTCTCGAAGATCTCAACAAATCAGAGGTGGCCATCGAAAGGGTGTTCGGTGAATCGTCGATCCACGAAATGTGGGGTGATCCGTTTAGCGTGGCCAACTTGGAACGGACGGCAGGCCATCGGGATTATTTTCGTCAGACACGTCTTCTGGCCGAGAGAGCGCAGGCACATGTTTACCAGGCAATCAAAAATGGCGCTGATGCCGCCACGCTCCAAACTCTACTTGTTGCCGGACGCATGCTGGATTTCGCGGGATACAAGTTTCTGAACGCTGTCGAGGTCGCGGAACGCTGGAAGTCATTCGGCCCTTTCAACAGCGACCGGTACTGGAACGAGATCGAATCTGAGGTGGTGTACCAATCGCACGGCCGTTTCGCCGATATGATGGATCAGGCCACACAAATCGCAGAGGCATATCGGTCTGCGTGGCTCGCGGAGTACACGCCGTATCGCCTCGCGGCGGCCCTTGGCCGCTGGGACACCGAATATATTTACTGGCTGAGATTGCAAAATCGGTTTCGCACCGCTACCAGGGGGCTCAAGGAAGGAAGCAGTCTCCCACCTTTAGGGAGTGTAATTGGGATGCGATAGGTCGAACAACTACCCACATGCGCTGGATTCGTGAGTGCCTCGCAAAGGGATCAAATCCGTGTCCGGAGTAAGAGCGATCGTGCCGCCTAGGCGGCCGGGACTGAGACTTCGACACGCAATCCGCCGAGCGGAGATTCATCGAGCGAGATGGATCCGCCGTAGAGCTCCGCCAAGTCGCGCACGATCGCCAAGCCGAGCCCAGAACCAGTAGAAGCCTCGTCGAGCCGCACGCCTCGCTCTAACACCACGTTTCGCTGAGCAGGCAGTAGCCCTGGGTCCACTCCCAGCGGCGCGTTCATCTCATCGATGAGGGTTGGACTTCAGGGGATATCTCCCGCCAATCGCCGAAACGGCATGAGGCCCTGACGTACTCCGACGATTCCCCCTGCATTAGGACGCCGCCGACGAGGATCGCGATGACGCCTACGCGCTCCCCGAATGACTGGAAAAACACGCATGACCGCCAGCACGGAAACAACCGAAGTCGGTTTCTTTTAGGGGGATCAGATTCCGTTGACTGCAGTGTCAGCTCCTGCTTCGGGCGCTGAGGGATGAGTTCTTCCAGACCAAGCCTAAGGTACAAACCGTGGAATGCGGCCAACGTTCAGCTTCTTGCCCTGCGGCGCGGCGCACCCCAAACCGATGCCTTGACGAACGGCTCGATGCGGAATGGTCAAGTGACCTTCCGATGGCGGGATTCCGCAGATGGTAATCAACAAAAACTCATGACACTCGACGCGGTAGATTTCATCCACCGTTTTCTGCTCCATGTTCTGCCGTCCGGATTCGTGAAGATCCGGCACTTCGGTTTTCTGGTAAATCGCAATCGGCGGGAAGCTCTTCGGCTATGCTGTTCCTTCTTGCCGGTACCGCCGGACAGAGGTCCACTCTCCTGACCGAAACGCAGCGACGCGCCATCGAGCGGAAGTGCCCGTTTTGTCATACCGGCACGCAACACATCGTCGATCGGATTCCCGCCGGAGAACGGGGCGAGATGCGGCTAGTCGCCCGGGCGGATACATCGTGATCCCATTCCGTCAGCGCCTCATATGCAGATCGTCGGTAGAAGCACAGTTGGAGTGTGCCCGCATAAGGTTACGAGCGCGTAGACGTTGAACAAAAGGCTCTGGTGCAAGCTCAAGCCGACGGAGAAGATCGGTTAAGCTCCGCCTTGTAATTGATTGCGAATTGGGCTCAAGCTGCGAGTGCCGCGTTCCACAGTTCCGTCATCGTCGCATCGCACCCGCCGAGCTTGCCCGTTTTGAACT
>DATGZN010000032.1:0-19660 GCA_035297145.1 Bryobacteraceae bacterium | reverse complement strand
TGGTGCAAGCTCAAGCCGACGGAGAAGATCGGTTAAGCTCCGCCTTGTAATTGATTGCGAATTGGGCTCAAGCTGCGAGTGCCGCGTTCCACAGTTCCGTCATCGTCGCATCGCACCCGCCGAGCTTGCCCGTTTTGAACTGCCCCTTCTTGATCTTCTCTGCTAGCTCGATTCCGGAGATCGTTACCACCGCGTTGTCGAATCGCTTGAATCCCAGCATGGGCCGGATTCGTTGCTTCACTCTCCGATGGTCCTGCTCCACCAGATTGTTCAACTACTGGCTGGATCGAACCTTGACGCGACCCGGAAGTTCGCCGTCTTCCTTCATCTCTCGCACTGCCCGGTGCGAGGCCGCATAGGCGTCCAACGTGATCTTCGCGGGCACGCGAGTGTTCTTCATCGCGCTGCGCAGAAACGATTTGGCTGCGTTCACGTCCCGGTTTCGGCTGAGAAAGAAATCGACTGTTTGGCCCGCTTTGTCAACGGCGCGGTACAGGTACACCCATTGTCCGTGAACCTTTAGTCGGGCCTGATCCACCTCCCCGCCCTTACTCATCTGGTTTCCTCTCACTTCCCGATCTTCTTCGTCTGCCGCCTTCCCCAACCCATTCCATTGCCGATTTCTCGGTCACAAGCTTTCGCTTGCTTCAGGTACCGCGCAGCAGTCCGACTACTGGCAGAGCGCCGCTTCCCATTTCGCTTTCGCTTATAGAGTCACTTCCTCCGGAGCCGCCGGAGATTCTGCCAGTCCTCCTGAGGTCACGCGCCATTCTTCCGTACCGTGTCGCCCGCAATTACCATGTTTCTGGTGGGTGAATGAGAACGCCTTCGCCTCCCTATGGCAGGCTCGACCTTGCCCCACCCTCGGCCGACCAGTTCATCTTCGGGGTGGTGCCCCTCGATTACGACCCGGTACTTCTCCTCATGCCCTTCGGATTCCGCCTCACGGCGGACACCCTGCCCTCCGGGTACTGCAGAGCGGTGGCTTCAGGTCCGCCTTGGCTGTGTCCAACTTTCGTCTTCGTGCCCGTTTAGGCTTCTCCATACCTTCCACTCTCCCGGCCGGCGAGGAGTTACCCCCGCCTTTGGATACGGCGCTCCTCATTCGAACGCCGGAGGGACTTGAACCCTCCTGAATCGCGCGCTGCTCAGCGCACCATAGGTCTCGTCCATCCTCCACGATCCACCCACGGGCCGAGCGTAGCGCCGCCAGCGCTTTTCGAATTCTGGAAGGTAGCGCTGGATCCACCGGAGAATCGTTGTATGTGTCACAGAGATGCCGCGGTTCGCCATCATCATTACCAGATCCCGTAGACTCAGCTTGAAGCTCGTGTACCAGCTCACGCACAAAATGATGATCTGTCGGTCGAAGTGCCGTCCTTTGAACAGATCTTCGATCGGGACGAACCGTTGCATCTCTTCATCATCGCCTGCCACCCTCGCGTTTGCACCAGAGCCTTCTCTTCTACCGTTCCTGCCTGTCCATATCGGAGGTGTGCTGCGGGGTGTATCCTGTTTGACCGAGGTCCACCCCCATGCCCACCGCCCTCTCTCGCCGCAGAATCCTCCAAGTCGCCGGTGCCGCCGGTCTAGCTTTGCCAGCCGCCCAGAGCGCCGCCCCAATTCCCGGCCCGCGCGCCGAAGGTTCCGACACTCCAAGAATTTGCCTCGAAGCTGGCGGCACTCCGCTCTCAGCCGGCGGCCCTGATCCCGCTGGCATGCGCCGCGTCAAGCAACTGGGCGTGGATTACGTGCTGATGGGTGGGCCGCGCATTCCTTGGGAGGAAAGCCGCATCCGGTCCCTCATGGAGAGTTTCCGATCCGGCGGTCTCTCGCTGGGCAACATGATGATCGTGGGATTCCCCAATACGATCTATGGCCGGCCCGGACGTGACGAAGAGATCGAAAAAGTGCAGCAATCGATTCGCGCCGCGGGCCGCGTGGGGCTGCCGGTGGTCGAATACAACTTCTACGCCCACCGCATTGTCGAGGGATATTACGAAGAAATCGGGCGAGCCGGCGCCGGACTGACTGCGTTCGATTACGACCGTGTCAAGGATCTGCCCCCTCTTCCGAACGAGGGCGCGCACAAACTCGAAGAGATCTGGACTAACATCACCTATTTCCTAAAAGCCGTGGTTCCGGTGGCGGAGCAGTCCGGCGTGCGCCTGGCGCTGCATCCCAATGACCCTCCCGCGCCCATCAGCCGCGGATCGGAGCAGATCATGGCGACGGTCGAGGGCTGGAAACGCCTCATCGAGATCGTGCCCAGCCCGTCGAACGGCATCACGTTTGATTGCGGTGTCACGCGCGAAATGGGTCAGGACCCCGTGGAGGTCTGCCGCTATTTCGGCGAGCGAGACCGCATCAATCACGTGCACTTCCGCAACGTGCGCGTCCGCGTTCCGTACCAGAAGTACACCGAAGTGTTTCTCGACGAGGGCGACGTCAACATGTTTGCGGTGATGAAAGAACTCGTGCGCCAGAAATATCCGCGCCTGGTTTATCCCGAGCATCCGCGCGCCCTCGATTACGACCGCGAACACCCCGGCTTCCACTCTGGGTACCCGGGTGGCGGTGGTTACGCGGCCTTCGCGTACAACGTGGGCTACGCGCGCGCCATGCTGCAAGCCGCGCTGGCGTCTTAGGGAACCGCTCGCTTCCATAACCCACGGCACCTTACCGCGACTGCAAGGAGCAGTGGTTCCGATTCGACTCAAGTCGCAATCGACTTCAGTTCCTCACGAATGATGCGCCGCAACGTATCCTCGAACCTTGGCGCCTGCCGTCCAGGTACTCCCGAAGCGCTGCATTGATGAGCGTCTGATACCCAGTCCCACCCCTGGACTCTTCCGCCATTCGAAAGAAGCGGTCCACAATATCCTGATCGAGTCGAATCGTGATCCGAGCCTAACCCTCGGGCTCCGGTTCCGCCGGAATCACCCTGCCCCGCTTACCCTTGCTGAAATCGTATCGATCCTTCATCGTTCTCCCTCGTAGTCTTCGCGCTCATGGGCTTCGGCAGGGCGCGCGGAAATAATCCGAATGTTCTCGCTACGCCAGGTGTAAACAACCACGAGCAGACGTCCCGCCGCACCCATAACATGCGGGGCACTGTGGTACACTGCCGCCGTTACTTTGGAGGCAAGACATGAAGGCTTCTCTGTTTTATCGAATCGCAGCTGTTCTTCTGCTGCTTTTTGCTGCCGGACATACACTTGGTTTTCGACAGTCCGATCCCGCATGGGGAGTCGATACGCTTCTTGGCTCAATGCGGTCAATTCACTTTGACGTGCAGGGGTTCAGCCGGACATATTGGGACCTCTTTGTCGCGGCTGGATTCTCGGTCGGCGTGTTTTATCTATTCGCGGCGGTATTAGCGTGGCAGCTAGGTGGCCTTCCGGCAGAGACTTTGGCGGTCATGCGCGTCACTGTTTGGGCTCTCGCGCTTAGCTTTGCCGCCATCACGGTTGTGAGCTGGAGATACCTCTTTATCCTCCCTATCGTTTTTTCAATCGTGATTACAGTGTGTTTGACTGCGGCGGCATGGCTTTCCGCGAAGTCAATCTGAAGAGTTCCACTTCCAGGACACGGCTGAGCCGCGCTCAACTCGAGTGCCTCACGAATGATGTGAAACGCCCGAGCCATGCAGTCGCCGAAACCGAGCCGCGACCAAAGGGAGCGGTGTTTTTATGCTAATGTGTAATTTATGCGAACTACCATCGATGTGCCGGAGCCTGTCTTCCGCAAGATGAAAGCAACGGCCGCGCTGCGCGGCGTTAGCTTGAAGGATTTCGTTCTGAGCGCCGTGGAGCATGAGATGGCGAAGAAGCAGGTCAAGAAGGGGTACCGCGTTCGATTGCCCCTCATTCCCTCGAAGCATCCCGGCACGCTCAACCTGACGAATGCCGAAATCGAAGATCTGCTTACTTGACGTTAATGTTTGGCTTGCCCTCGCCTCGGGCCGGCACGTCCACCACCACATCGCCAAAGATTGGTTCGCCCAACTGGATTTCGCCGAAGCCGCCTTTTGCCGAATCACCCAGATGGGCTTTTTGAGGCTTATCACTAACGACCATGTCATGGGCGGTGAAGCTGTGAGCCAGCCGAGAGCTTGGACGCTTTACGAAGACTTAGTGCGCGACGAACGGGTGGTGTTCGTCTCCGAAACGGCGGAGGTCGAGGCTGCCTGGAAGCACTATACACAGGGCTCGTTCACCGGCACGAACGTGTGGATCGACGCTTACCTCGCAGCGCTGGCAGCCGTGCACGGGATGACACTGGTGACGTTTGATCGGGGCCTCGCGCGCATCAAGCACGCTTCGACGCTTATCCTGCCCATCTGATGAGGGATGAAATTAGCCATGGCTGTGAACGCCAATGACAAAATCAGAAAGCTGAGCCCGGCTCGGCGCAAAAGAGTCGAGGCCCGCGCGGCCGAGTTGATTGCCGAGGAGATGACTCTGCGTGAACTCCGCAAGGCCCGCAAGCTCACTCAGGTTCGCATAGCCAAAGCGCTCGGCATCACCCAGGACAGCGTTTCACGACTCGAGCAGCGCAGCGATCTCCTGCTCTCCACACTCCGGAAAACCGTCAAGGCCATGGGCGGGAACCTGTCGCTGGTCGCTGAATTCCCGGACCGTGCACCGGTGGTGCTCTCCGGCATCGCCGAGGAGAGATCGCACTGAGGAGTCTTCGGCGCTGGGCAGTCCGAAACGGGACATAGCTTGCTGAGCCGCGCTAAAAGGAGCGGTCACCCTCAGGCCTCGCTCGCCTCAAAGAACGACATCGGTTCCCCCTGCTCGTCGACTACATACCGGATCGCCGCCGACACATTCTCCGGTTTCCACAACCATCGTGTGCTACCGTGTCGCGCCCACCGTTTGCGAGCGCCTTGATCCAGTCTGGCCTGGTTCAGGCAACGGCTCGCGTAGGACTTGAGGTCGTTCAACATCCTCTCCGGCGTTGCTTCGCCGTACACGACGACGTGAACGTGATTGGTGCGCACGTGGGCGGCGAGCAGCTTCCAGCCTTGCTGCGAGCAGCGCTCCACCAGCGCGGCAAGCACCACTTCCCGGCGCCGCCCATCCATGGAGTACGGCCGCTGGCGCATCAAGCGCTGCTCTGCGCTTACCCGCTTCGGATCGCCTGCGACCATGCGGCTCCCAGGCAAGTTATGCGCCCTATCGACGGAGCCCGACTCATCGCCGTGCAAGTGGGCAGCCATAACAGGCAAAGGTAATCAGATAGGTCACCACCGCTTCCTTCGGTCGCGGCTCAGCAAGGCGTCGCTCCACTCTTTAATGATGACCCTGTTCCTGGAGGATCGGGCCGGGGACGCCGAGCTCCCTCGCTTCCTTCCCAAAGCCCCGACCGAGCCGCGCCCGTAGGAAGCGGTTGAACGACCTTGGCATGGCCTGACATTGCGACTCCATTACAATGAAAGGATGCAGCAATCCCGCCGCCTGACAGCCATCATCGAACGCGAAGGAGACGGCTACGTGGCGCTTTGCCCGGAACTTGATGTCGCCAGCCAGGGCGACAGCCTGGAAGAAGCTCGCGCGAATCTCATCAAGGCGCTGACATTGTTCTTCGAGACCGCCGGTGCGTCGGAGATCGAGCAGCGGTTTCACTCTGACTTGTTCGTGACACAGGTCGAGGTTCCGGTTGGGTAGGCTTCGTGCCCTTTCGGCTGATGAAGCCGGCCGCATCGTCCAGTCACAAGGGTTTGAAAAGGTCCATCACGGCGGTACCCGCTGAGTCATGGAGAATCGCGAAGCAGATGCTGGGGATTTGCAGCGATGACCAACCACAATGAGCGCATCACAAAACCTGAAATGATCGCAGCGATCAACAAATCAGGATACCTTCTTGAGCAACGCGTAGCGGACATGCTAGCGGAGCACGGATACTACGTGGAGACTAACCCCGCATACCCGGATCCAGAAACCGGGAAATCTCGCGAGTTCGATGTCTCTGCGATTGCTGGCGCGCGTCTGGCAAAAAAGAGAATGGATTTCATCTTTCCAATCGTTGTCGCTGAGTGTGAGAACAACGAACAACCAGTTGTGTTCTTCTCGGCGGACTCGCCCGTCCCGTTCTTGCGTCATGAAGAGGTGAAATGTTCCGGAGTCCCAGTGCAGTTCTGGGACGGTCAGAGATTCAGGCGCCTCTCCGAGTTCCTGCACCTTGAGAAGTTCCACCATTATTGCAAAGGGCCGATAGCGACCCAGTACTGCAGCTTCCACCGGAAGAGCCTAAACACACCATGGATCGCGCTTCATAGCGAGGGCCACCATCAAACGTTTACCTCGCTGATCAACGCACTGGAAAGTTCGGTAGTGGGCCTATTTGAAATTTGCCCCTCTTGACCATTTGGGCCATTCGTGCCACGCTCGGATGTATGCCAAAGCGGACACGCACTACTGAAAAACTTGATACCGTCCAGAATGCCCGCCGGGTGTTTCTGGAAGCCACCACGGAGACCGTAGAACTTACCGTCGTTCAGCGGGTCATGCGCGACATGGGAGCCAAGGGCGGCAGGATTGGCGGCAAACGCAGACTTGAAACTATGACCGATGAACAACGGCGACGAAGCGCTCGCAAGGCCGCTAAAGCGCGATGGGCAAAGGCCAAGAAAACCGCATAAAACTGCCTCTTTTGTCGCTTTTCTCTTGCGTATGCGAAAGCGCTGTCGTATACTCAAGACATGGCAAACGTAATCAGCACCGCAAAGAAGATAGCGGTGATTTCGGCGCTGGTCGAGGGGTGTTCCGTTCGCTCTACCTCTCGCATGACGGGCGTATCGAAAGGCGCAGTCCTTCGCCTGCTGGCGAGCGTTGGCAAGGCGTGCGCCGATTACCAGAACGCGACCATTCGCAATGTTGCATCCAAGCGGATTCAGGTCGATGAAATCTGGTCGTTTTGCTATGCCAAGCAAAAGAACGTTACGCTGGAAATGGCCGAACAGCGGGTTGCTGGCGATGTCTGGACGTTCACTGCGATTGATGCTGATACCAAGCTGGTGCTTAGCTGGCTCGTAGGACGGAGGGATGCCGGGTGTGCCGCCGAGTTCCTTCAGGACGTTGCCGGTCGCCTCAAGAACCGAATCCAGTTGACCACGGATGGCCACAGGATGTACTTGACGGCTGTTCCTGATGCTTTTGGGTCCGCGATTGATTACGCGCAACTGGTGAAGGTTTACGGTACCGATCCTGCCGAGGGACAGACGCGGTATAGCCCGGCGCAATGTCTTGGCACTCAACGCATCGAGGTTATTGGCGACCCGGATCAGGAACACATTTCCACCAGCTATGTGGAACGCCAGAATCTCAACATGCGGATGAATATGCGCCGTTTTACTCGCTTGACGAACGCCTTCAGCAAGAAGATTGAAAATCATGTCGCGATGGTTGCGCTGTTTCATATGCACTACAACTTCGCGAGAGTTCACCAGACCCTGCGAGTTACTCCGGCGATGGAAGCGGGGGTAGTGGGTCACTTTGAATCTTGGCATGCTTGACGGCTCGGCACAGAATGCGATACTGGGAGCGCCATGCCAAAGCGTGCTCGTAAGGAACCGCAGGACGTAAATCAGTGGGCGCACGACATCGTGAAGCGCTCCACCGCTGAACCAACGGACGAACCCGTCAAACTAAACCCTTCCCTCATCAGCCAGGTCATGACCGAGTTGGGGCGCAAGGGCGGCAAAAAGGGCGGCAAAAACCGCATGGCGATGCTCACGCCCGAGGAGCGCAGTCAGCTCGGAACCAAAGCCGTACGCGCACGATGGGCGCGCCAACGCAGAGCCAGCTAAATCATAGAGTTTCCTAACATTTCCCACCGTTTTCTCTTGCTTATACCATAGCGCTCTGGTATACTCAATTTATGAATAGGCTGAGTGTTGACCGGCGCGCCCAGATCATCTCCGCTCTTGTCGAAGGCAATTCCATCCGCTCGATCTGCCGCATGAAGGGCGTAGCAAAGCGCAGCGTCACCCGGCTGCTTCTGGAACTTGGTGCGGCCTGTTTCGCCTACCAGGATCACGTATTCCGCAACCTGCGCTGCCAGCGTATTCAATGCGACGAAATTTGGTCGTACGTCGGTTGCAAGCAAAAGAACGTCACGCCCGCAATGGCCGAGGAGCGCATCGTCGGCGATACCTGGGTTTGGGTCGCAATCGACGCCGACACCAAGCTCGTTCCGTGCTGGCTGGTCGGCAAGCGGGACGCGGGCTGCGCAACGGAGTTTATCGCCAATCTTGCAGGCCGTCTTCGTCACCGCGTGCAGCTCACCACCGACGGCCACAAGGTCTATCTGAACGCCATTATTGACGCCTTTGCTGATGACATCGACTACGCCATGCTCATCAAAACCTACGGCGCGGAGCGGGCTGGTGAAGCGCGCTACAGTTGCGCGAATTTCGTCAGTACGGAGAAAGTCGAAGTGCTCGGCATGCCGGATCAGAAGCACATTTCCACCTCGTACGTGGAGCGTCAGAATCTCACGATGCGGATGGGGATGCGGCGGTTCACGCGGTTGACGAACGGTTTTTCAAAGAAGATCGAGAACCACGAAGCGGCGGTCGCGATTCACTACATGCATTACAACTTCGCGAGGATTCATCAGACGCTTCGCGTCACGCCTGCGATGGCAGCGGGCATCAGCCAGCATGTTTGGTCGATGGAAGAGATCGTGGGGCTGATGGATTCCCAATCGGCAGAGTTGGCCGCATGAAGAGGAGAAATGATGTCGTCGCTTCTACACGCTTATATCAGAGTACGGTGGGCACACAAACAACTGAAGGATCTTGACTCCCTGTGCTCCAAGCGGGCGAGGGTAATCAAGGCTAAGGTCCATTATCCGAAGGTTGTTGAGAAACTTCCAAAGCACAGCCGTGACCTTTTTTCCGTTCCTAGCTCGCGCATGCCCTATCTGTCCCAAATTCTTGCGGGGCAGATCGCCAATGGGTTTCGTTCTGCCCTCGACTATCTCGTGGGCCGCGTGGCGGAGCTGGACTCCGGCCCTTCGAAACGCCGCACCCAGTTTCCCATCGAAAGCTGCGCAGAGGGCTTTCTTCGTCGCAAGTCCACCTTCCTGAAGGGGCTTAACACCGCCCACATAGCAGTCATCGAGCGATTGCAGCCGTACAATGGATGCGCATGGACGGGTCGTTTGGCCGAGCTGAGCAACTTGGACAAACACAATGCGCTCATTCCGGCAAAGATGGACTTCCTCTATAGCGGAATCCTCGATCCTATAAAGGGCACAAAGGCGCGTCCTCGCCACTACAAAGTGCGCATGCACATCACTCCGACCGTTTACGTAGGCATCGGCAATGGATACCCCCTGGTTGAAACGCTCCGAAAAATAGGTACTGGCGTTGCTCAGACGCTTACTTACTTCGATGCGGAATTCAAGTGAAGGTAGCGGCACGGCTCCTTGCTGTCAGGCTAGCAATCCAACCCACTGATGGGCCACGCTACCAGTTCGGCTCAGGTGTCAAGCGGGGAGAAAAGTCAAAGTGACCCACTACCGAAGCGGGAATCGTAGATCGAATATGGTCCCTGCAAGACATTGTCCTTCTTACGGAGAAACAGTCCCTCCGGGCTGCGGCGTAACCATATGTTCGCAGTTCAAGAAGTTAACAAGGACTCTGTCGGCATCGAATGACAGTTCGTGCCTTGCGACGTACTCAGTTCCTAAAGTGTCGTGAAATATTAGCCGCAGAGGAATCGGCACAATGTATCCGTTCTGGTTTTGCCTGCAAGCGTTTTGGAGAATATCCCGTAGGCAGTCGCCGGTAACGCTACCCCCCTGGGAATCGGTTAAGTGAGTAGCCAAGAACATTTGTTGACCCTGCGGCATGATGGCGACCTGAGCAACGGAACGAAGTGAATGCTTTCCGATTCGAACAGCGGGCAAGTTTACGTTATACGCGATGCCTGTGTCGGCTCGGACAAATAGCCCCAGTTCGTACCTCTTCTCATCCTCTCCATTAATGGGATCGTACCGCTGAGCGCCCATAATTAAGCTAGGCATCGGTGTAGTTGACAGACCCTTTTGTCGTCGCTCCTCCCTGTCCAACAATTCCATCACCTCTTCGAAATCTAAAGAGTTTAAATACAGAGAATGGAGCGCCGCTAACGAATGAGCCACGGATTCACAGGCATAGACACTTTCATGCCAGCGGATTGCAAATGGCAGCCAGGGATACTCGCCTGCATTCACCGCTCCGTTCGGCATCCAGGATGCTTTGAGTAGCGGCCTTTGTTCGAAATCGGAATTTGGCCACCGACGTTTTACGGCGCGCGCAGATTCCTTGATCGACCAAACAGTCTCAGTTATTTGGCCATGTGTTTCAACGTGAGAATGCAGTGTACTTAAGGCTGTGGCCTTATTTGACACTTCCGATTCAGCGGTAGTAAGCCGGGAGAGCGCATCACGGCTCTTTTCTTCCTCTGCTCTGTGCATTTCCCATTGAGCGCGCAGGTAATGAAAAATGGCAAACGGCCCAAAAAATACCAGAGCATAGGAAAGCACTGCCGGTCGCCAATGGACATTCTGCCAGGAGAATGATATCGCTCCGGATTCATAGGCCATAAGCAAAGCGGTCCCTAGAGCCAGGAGTAGGCCAATCACTCGTTCCCGGCCTTTCTTGTAGCTGTTTTGCCAAGCCAGCCCAAGAACGCTGGCAAAGTATTTGATGGGCGTGGAACGCACTTCGGGCGCATCTGCCATGCCTCATTGTCGCATACGAAAGCGCATACGCTTGTCAATGCCAAAGCGCTGTGGAACATTTCAAATGGACCCACTACCGAAAGTTCCATTGATGAGCACTATGAGAACTGGACCTTCCCTCGTCGCGGGCAAGAGGAGCCGGTCAATATACAGGTCTACTACCCGGTTCTGGTGCTTCAGGGTGAGCTATTTCAAGCGCTACGGCGCCGGAACAGATTAATCATCCGCCGGGCCGAACACATCCAGTACCGAAAGCAGCTTTGGAGTGTGAACCGTAAGGATAGTTACCAACTCGATGTAGTCACACTCGGCCACTTGCCGCGATACTTGAACCTCGTGGATCAGGAGATCGACACACTGAAGCGGCGCCTTCAACGCCACCAGAGCGTGGTACGTGAGTCGATAAGTCGGCTGATAGGCAACGCGCACAGGGTCAGACGCAAGCGAGTGAACTGGCGCGAGCTGTTCGGGCCATAGCCCGCGAATGAGGCTTTGTGGGCCTAAACCTTGTTATAGCGGGGCCGCCTACCGTTATGGTTCTGCTGGTACGTTTCGATACGATTCCGTTCCCAGTTGAGCGCAGAGTCGCGGGTGACGGCTGGCCCTACGACCGTCATGCTGCTAACTCGCTTTCCATCTCCGACGTGTTCTCGAAAGCGATCCTCAGGGCCGTTTGAAATGCCGTATTGCACGACTTTCCGGCCGTCGCGCAATACATAGCGGTAAGTATCTCTATCACTCACAGGACGTTCCCTTCCCTAGCTACACCCTGACGTCCCCCCGCAGTTCCCGCACTTGTAGCAACTCCCATTCCGCGTCATGATCGATCCGCACTCGGCGCACACGGGCGCATCCGACACTTGCGCGGGAAACGGCAGCGCCTGCTGGGGGTCTTGCTCGGTTGGCCGTAGCGTGGTCGCGTCGCCGATCTCCACTGGTGGTGCGGCTTCGGCGCCCAGGAACTTCAGCGCCATCCATCGGAAAATGTAATCGGGAATCGACTTCGCATACGGAATCTGTGGGTTGCCCGTCCAACCGCTTGGCTCGAAGCGCACGTGGGCGAACTTGTCAACCAGGAACTTCAGCGGCACGCCGTATTGCAGGCTGAAACTGATGGCCGTGGCGAAGCTGTCCATCAGGCCGGAAATGGTTGAGCCTTCCTTGGCCATGGTGATGAACACTTCACCTGGCGTTCCGTCCGGATACAGGCCAACAGTTATGTAGCCTTCGTGGCCGCCGATCGAAAATTTGTGCGTGATCGACGCGCGCTCGTCTTCGAGCTTCCGCCGCACCGGCCGGAACACAACTTTCTCCACGATCTTCTCCACCGTCGCGGGCGGCGGTGCCGCAATCGCCGCCGCCTTCTTCTCGCCCTTGCTGCCGGAACCCGAGCTGAGCGGCTGCACGCGCTTCGAGTTGTCGCGATAAATCGCCACTGCCTTGAGCCCCAGCTTCCAGCTCTCGGTGTAGGCTTCCATGATTTCTTCCACCGTCGCCTCTTCGGGCATGTTGATGGTCTTCGAAATCGCGCCGGAAATGAACGGCTGCACCGCCGCCATCATGCGCACATGCCCCATGTAATGAATCGAGCGGGTGCCGTTCTGCGGCCGGAAGCTGCAATCGAACACCGCGAGATGTTCGGGCTTCAGTCCGGGCGCTCCTTCGATAGTGCCCGTCGAATCGATGTGGGTGACGATCTGCTCCACCTGCTCGGGCGTGTAGCCCAGCTTAATGAGCGCCTGCGGCACGGTGTTGTTGACGATCTTGATCACACCGCCACCGACGAGTTTCTTGTATTTCACCAGCGCCAGATCCGGCTCGATGCCCGTCGTGTCGCAATCCATCATGAAACCGATGGTGCCCGTGGGCGCGATCACCGTCACCTGGCCGTTGCGGTAACCGGCGGTGCGGCCGAGTTCATACGCCTGGTCCCAGCAGTCCTTCGCGCCCTGATAGAGACCGGTCGGAATGTTGGTGCGGGTGATGCGATTCACCGAGTCTCGATGCATGCGGATCACATCGAGAAATGGCTGCTCATTCTTCGCGTAGCCTGAGAACGGTCCGACGGCCTCCGCAATTCGCGCACTTGTAGCATAGCCCTGGCCGCACATGATGGCGGTGATGGCGCCGGCGTAGTCGCGGCCATGGTCGCTATCGTAGGGAATGCCGAACGACATCAGCAGCGCGCCGAGATTGGCGAATCCCAGCCCCAGCGGCCGGTAGTTGTGCGAGTTCTCACCGATCTTCTCGGTCGGATAGCTGGCGTTATCGACGATGATCTCCTGCGCCATGATCATGGTGTCGCAGGCGCGGCGGAAGCCCTCAACATCGAACTGGCCGCCCGGGGTGACGAACTTCATCAGGTTCAGCGACGACAGATTGCAGGCTGAATCATCCAGGAACATGTACTCAGAACACGGATTCGAGGCATTGATGCGCGCCGTGTTCTTGCACGGGTGCCAGCGGTTGACCGTGGTATCGAACTGCATGCCTGGGTCGCCGCACTGGTGCGTGGCTTCCGCGATCTCGTGCATCAGATCCCGCGCCTTGTAGCGCTTCAGCGGCTGGCCGGAGACCACGGACTTGGTCCACCAGTCACCGTCTTTGATGACCGCCTCCATGAAGTCGTCGGTGGCGCGCACGGAGTTGTTGGCGTTCTGGAAAAAGACGGAGCTGTAGGCTTCGCCATCGAGCGACGAATCGTAGCCTGCCTCCACCAGCGTGTGCGCCTTCTTCTCTTCCTTGGCCTTGCACCAGATGAAGCCTTCGATATCGGGATGGTCGGCGTTGAGGATCACCATTTTGGCAGCGCGCCGCGTTTTGCCGCCTGATTTGATCACGCCCGCGAAGGCGTCGAAGCCTTTCATAAACGAAAGCGGCCCCGATGCCCTGCCCCCACCCGACAGAATCCCGTTCTCTTCACGCAGGCTCGATAGATTCGTCCCCGTGCCCGACCCCCACTTGAACAGCATGCCTTCGGTCTTGGCCAGATCGAGAATCGATTCGAGCGAGTCCTTCACCGACACGATGAAGCACGCCGAGCACTGCGGCCGCGTCTCACCCGAAAGCTTGATGACGCTCTCCGTGACCTTGTCCCACACCCAGCCGTAGCCGCGCGCTTCCTTGACGCCCACGTTGAACCACACCGGCGAATTGAAACAGGCTTTCTGGTGGATCATCAGATGCGCCAGCTCGCTGCGGAAATTCTCCGCATCCTCTGGAGTTGAGAAGTAGCCGTCACGCTTGCCCCAGTCGGCGATGGTATCTACAACCCTATGAACCAGCTCGCGGACGCTGGTTTCGCGCTCCGGCGTTCCGGCCTTGCCGTGAAAATACTTGCTGGCCACGATATTCGTCGCAGTCTGCGACCAGTCCGCCGGCACTTCGACGTCGCGCTGCTCGAAAATCACCGAACCTTTATCGTTGCCGATCGACGCGGTGCGGGTCTCCCACACGACTTCGTCGTAGGGCGTCTTCCCCGGCTCCAGGCGGGCCGTGAAATGGCGTGGAAACTGGACGCCGGTGCGCGTCCTTTTGTTTTCTTCGGCTTTCAATAACTCCATTTTGGCATCTAAAGCGGTTGCCGGCTGGGCCATCTAGCGTTTCTCCTTCGGGGTGCGCGGTTGTAGCGCATTTGGAATAATGCCCCAACATATAGTGGCCCGTCAAGAATTATATCTATATGGGGTGCTATAAGTTACGATAGCATGAAATCTCGTGACATGCCGATAGGACGTCGAGGTCACTCGGAATGGCCTGATTTTGGGGTGGAGTGCCGCACACGTCCGCGAAATGACGGCACCCAGGAAGTACTGCCGCCTTCACCCTTGTTTGCGGCATCTGATACACTCTCTCGGAGCATCCGTAAGTAGGGGGCAGGCATTGAAAGGGAGCTTGCGAAAATCAACGCAGGTCCCTCTTTGAACCATGGCTAGCATACGATTGCGCCTGCTTTGCGAAGAGCGCAGAAGAGAAACCCTCAAGGTTCTCGATGAACAGAAGCGCGTCACGGTGGACGACCTTGCCGAGCGTTTTCAAGTATCGGCGGTGACCGTTCGCTCCGACCTGGAGCATCTGGCGTCCGAAGGGCTCCTGGTGCGCTCGCATGGCGGCGCCATTCTGCCGCTCGGACCGCAGGCGGAGTACCCGCTGCAAATCAAGAAGACGCTGCATCGCGCGGAGAAGATCCGCATCGGCCGCGCGGCCGCTCAGCTGATCCAACCGCGCCAGACCGTGATTCTCGATTCCGGCACCACCACGGCCGAGGTGGCACGGGCCATCAAGCAAACCAATATCGAGGCCTTGACCGTCATCACGCATGCGCTGAATATCGCGCAAGAGCTGGTGGATGCCCCCAACATCTCGCTGATCATGATTGGCGGTGTGCTGCGCCAGGTCTCCGGCTCATTCGTCGGACCTCAAGCCGAGCGCATGATGAGCGAACTCCATGCCGATCATTTCTTTCTCGCCGTGGACGGCCTAGATCCGGAGGCCGGGCCATCCACGCCGGACGTGCTCGAAGCGCAACTGAATGCTGTCATGATGCGCATGGCCAAGCAAGTGACTGTAATTACCGACGCGACCAAGTTGGGACGGAGGAGCCTGTCCGTCATCGGAGACATGGGAAGTGTTCATCGCGTGATCACCGACGATCGGGTCACGGAGGACATGGCCCGCCAGCTCAGCACGTTGGGGATCGAAGTCCTGATCGTCTGAAGGTCATGCTCTGATAGGACTACCGTGAAGCTGCGATTGTTGTTGTTGAATCTATCAATGGTCGCCGCCATTGCCGTCGCGACCACACCACCATTTGGCGCTGGGTGCAGCGCTACGCCCCCGAACTGAACAAGAGATGCCGGCGGGAATTGAAACCAACCAACGGCTCCTGGAGGGTCGACGAAACATACATTTCCCAGGGCGGGAGGTGGCGGTACCTGTATCGTGCCGTCGATTCTACCGGCGCCACAATCGACTTCTTATTTTCCGCTGAGCGAGACGCGGCAGCGGCCAAGCAGTTCTTCCAGAAAGCCTTGCAAGCTCCTGGTCATCCCCGGCCGCGGGTCATCACGGTGGACGGCAACCCGTCCTACCCGAAGGTGATCGAGGAGCTGAAGCGGGAGGGGAAACTGGGACGCCGATGCCGCTGTCGAACTTGCCCGTATTTAAACAATGTTGTGGAACAGGACCATCGAGGGATCAAGCGGCGGGTGAATGCCAGCCAAGGTTTTCGATCGTTCGACGGAGCGTGGCGGACGATTCAAGGCTGCGAGGTTCTGCATATGATCCGGAAAGGCCAAGTGAGGTGGTTGCCGAAAGGGGATGTTCTTGGGCAGATTCAGTTCATCCATGAAACCGTCGGATTGAAAGGCTGAGCAATCGATACCGGAGAGCAGGGCGATCAGTTCGGTTCGCCGACAGAGTCGTTTTTGCAACACATCCACGTTGTTCGAGTCCACTACGGGTCCTGGGCATTATTTTGCGTCCACCAAGGGTGCGTCGAACTCAGGCGCAACTTTCGACTTTGAATCCGAGTGAACCCAAGAGCTCGCGTCTGGCCTGTAGGGTGGCTTGATCGTGAGTGTGGACCAGCACCATCTCGCTGCGCACATTGTGCATTCGAGCAACCTGAAACTTCTTTGTTCATCTGGCTTCTTCGCTGAAGCCCTCGGGCCGGCACAATTGCATGTTAAGCTAAGAAGGGTATAAATCCTCACGCGTCGTTTGAATTCGCTGGAAGAGCTTCCGAACTTACGTCTCTGTGCCACCCTCAATCGATACGTCAAGGAGCAAGACACAAGCAAGAAGGAGAAATATGAAAGAAACAGGTACTGTAAAGTGGTTTAACGCCGCAAAAGGATTCGGTTTCATACAGCGCGAAAATGGCGAGGATGTTTTCGTCCATTTTTCCGCTATCGCCGCCAGCGGCTATAAGTCCCTCGACGAGGGAGCCCGCGTCTCGTTTGAGGTGAAAAAGGGCCCGAAGGGTTTGCAGGCTGAGGACGTTAATCCGGTTTAAGACTTCTCAGCAGTTCTGACAAGCAGGAGGCACGCACTGTATCAGTGCCTCCGTCCATCTGGCGCTGAAATTTGGAATTACCGCTTCCCACCGAATTTCCCCTTCCCCTATTCGCCCCAACAAGAACTGTTACTGCAAGCCGAGACGCCTGCTAAAACCCGCAGAGCAGACATCGTAAGGGCCAGCAACTTGGACGACTAACCCACCAGTTCTTCATAGCGATGCCGCCAGCCGATCGCGCCAACGGACTGGAATACGTTGAGGGCTTGCTCGTAGAGATCCCGTGGGATTTCGATACCCCCTTCCCAACAGCCAAGGCCCTGGTAGCGCGTGACTGTCGCCGCCAGGACCCCGGCAGCTATGCCAGGGAAGAAAGAGGTCTCCTTGGCTGCGATCTCCTCGGCAGGTGAGGTTCGAATCCACTCCCTCGCGCGCTCATACGTCTTCAGGAAGGTACTGTAGCCTTCAGTCTTCTGGTAGGCCCTTGTGCAGCACAGGCTACTGAACGCAACAGGGGGCATCGATGCTCCGACCGAGGCTAAGACTTCACCGGCCACGACCGGACCTTGGAGATGTACATAATCTGCGGCGCCGGCGAGGAATGCGGCCTCCATTTTGTCTGGCGTGCCCGCATCCGTGACTTTGATCTGGTTCCAATCAGCGCCGTTGTGCTTGACCGCGTATTTCAGCATCACGAGCGGCTGGAGACCATGGTCCGCAAGCAACGCCTTTCCTTCGAGGTTCTTCCAATGGAATTCAGACTCTGGCCGGCGGCCGATGATGAAGAAACCGTCGCGTTGGTTGATCTGCGCGAAATGTACAGGCAAAGGTTCAATCCCCTGCTCTCGAAGCCTCCAGTTCGAGGACACCGCGGACTGCATGATATCCACTTCGCCGTCGCGCAAGAGGGCATAGCTGCGCTGCCCGGGCCCAAGAACACTGTAAGTGATTTGATGACCCTCGTCGCGAAGCAAGCTAATGCAGATGAGGAATGGTGTGTAGAAGGCGCTGTGGCGAGAAGCCATGAGTGTGAAGCGCATGCGTCCTTATTGGTACCGCATCCACTGGGCGTTCGTCCACCCTCGAGCTTGCAAGTGACGTGACGGCACAATGATGGGATCTAGCCTCAAGAGAATTCCTCAGGGCTGCTTGGATCAGTCGCGCCCACTCGTTTTATCGGCGGTTATCTGTTCGGCATCACGCTATCGATCCATGGACGCTCGCGGCTTCCGTGGCTGTGTTGCTGGCGATCGCGCTCGTTGCCGGCCTAGTCCCAGCGCGGCGTGCGGCGTTTGTAGATCCGATGGCCGTGCTTCGGCATGAGTAAGTTGATCAGCGAACACGCCAAAGGACGAGATCCCCCGTATCTGAGGCGTTTGCGGACTGGGAAGCTCCAACATTCGCGTACAATACGTCCTTTTGAGTCTCCGAAGGGAGTGCTCGTGAACATTGCCCGGACGATCTTCCGTGTATGAAGCCGCTGCGAATTGGGCTGATCGTATCGGTCCCAGTTCGGCACAGCAGTAGTCACGAGTGGTAGAAGCAATCAGCGGTTCCTGGCATGAAAAGCAGTAGGTCTCACGGCAACCGGTATCTTCGCGCGGCGAGCATCTTCTGATACGCATCAATTAGTTGCTGACGCGCATCCATGGCTATCGGCCCTGGCATGTCCTGGGGTTGATACGCGCGGCAGAGCTCGACGGTTTTCCTTAAGCTCTGGGTAAATTCCGCGCAAGGTTCGCAGCCGCCAATGTGAGTCTCCATCTCCCGGCAAGCATCGGCGGACAGTTCCAAATCGAGATATTCGGAGAGCACCGCGAACATCTTCCGGCAATTTTCGTCGTGTTTATGCGAACTCATCCTGAGACCTTCCTCAAGGCCTGTCCGTCTTCCCTCAGATATTGATCGAGCTTCTTGCGGGCGAACAAACGCGCCCGATGCAGCCTGGTCTTCACGGCATCCGTATTCACATCCAATACCTGAGCCGTCTCTTCGGTAGAGAGTTCCTCCACGTCACGCAACAGTAGGACGGTTCGATAAATCGCCGGTAATTCGGCGATGGTCTCATCCAGAACACGCCGCAATTCGGAACGAATCGCCTGGTCTTCGGGCAGGCTCGACCAGTCTGCAATCTCAAGTTTCGTTAACCCATCCTTTTCGCTGCTCCATGCCGGCAGGAACTCGTCCAGCGAGAGCTCGCGATCGGGTGCGTAGGTGCTCTTCCGCCGCTTCATCAGACAGGCATTCTTCGCAATCCGGAATACCCATGCGCGGACGTTTTCGGGATCGTGAAGCTGGTCGAAGCTCTCGAACACCTTAAGCAGAGTTTCCTGCGCCACCTCTTCGGCATCCTCCCGGTGACCGCACATCAAGCGGCTGTAATTGAAAATCTTGGAGCTGAAGTGGTCGACAAACCGGTCGAACGCCTCCGGTTTGCCATCCAGCAGGTCACGCGCCAAGCCGATTTCCGCCGCTCGTTCCAATAGTGGATTCCGCCGCCATCATTGTAGCGGACCACCAGCAGCCAGCATTAAAGATGCAGTGCGGGGGCAAACGTGACAAGCGGGAGAAAGGAGGTTGTCACCCTTTGGCGGGAACTGCATCTGCACAGATAGGACGCGGAGGGTGAATGCCTGAGTGGATGACAGTGCTGTTGCTCGTTGCCGGATATATCGCCATCATGCGATGGGTCCTGCCACGGCTGGGCGTCCCCACATGAATGTCTGATCGATGCGATGCCGGGTCGCGGCATCAGAACACGAAGCGGTGCGTGTCAATGAAAATGAGACACACAGCGTGAAAGTTTAAGGAGCTTTCTCCTGGTCCGGAGGCTTGTTGATCCAGACGGCAGTAGGGAGAGAAGGCGGCTTGGGAGGGCGGCGGACGAAGCGTTCCGGGTGAGTC
>DATGZN010000031.1:0-14228 GCA_035297145.1 Bryobacteraceae bacterium | reverse complement strand
GAAACCCCCTGCTCCAGCCGCTGGACCGCGGCCCGCTTGAACTCCTTGGTGAACATCCTTCTCGACAACCCCATGACTCAATTCTCCTTTGAATGGATTTTGAGTCTTAACTGGTTGTGTCAAAAATGGGGGCAAGTCCATTTCCGATCTAAGCTCGCAACCCCGGAACGGCCCATCGGTTCTAGCAATCATCGGGGCATGTGATCTAATTCTTGGGCCTTTGCCGGGAACTGGCTAATTACCTTGCAAATCTGCATTTGAATCCCCGGCGGCACGAAAAGGCCAACTTCAGGCGATACACATCACTGCGCTTCGATCTCCCCCCTAGAATCAAACCGCACCTTGCCCGCCAGCAACTCTCCCGACGCCAGAGTCTCGCGCACCCGCCCCCGGTTCGCTCCCGCTTTTTCCGCCGCGTCGAGCAAACAACGGAGCGCATCGGCGATTGGCGTTTCCGCCGGCAGGCGAAACACCCAGGGAATGTTGACTGACGTCAGGCCGCGGTCCGCCGAAACCGCAATCAGCGGCATGAATGACTTCACCGCGAGTTGCTCCGCCAGATGGCTAGCATTGCGGCCGGTCGCGATCAGCCCCAGCGCCTGGTCATCGTAAATCAGCTTCACCAGTTCGTGCGACGCCTTCCCCCACGGCACATCCGAAGGAATGGCCACCAGCATGTAGCGGCCCCCGTACGCTTCCATCAATCCGGAAAGACCGGCCGTCACCTCCACCGCGTTCGGCCCAAACACACCGATCCGCGCCGGACCTCGCGGCGCATCCGCCACCGGCGGCCCATTGTACGCCACCGGTTTTTCTCCTACGCGCGCGTAGGGCATCTGCATCGGGTAGCGGCGAAACTCGTACTTGCCGCCTTTGACTGTTGCCAGGTACATCGGCACGATGTTCTTGCAGTTCGGGTCGAACACCATCTCGCCCGTCACGCCCTTGTACCGCTCAATGCCCGTGAGCGCATCGCGAATGCGGCCGCGATTCAATCCCGCACGGCAAATCGACTGGAGCAGAATGTTCATCGTGTCGTACGCCAAAGAAGCGAACACATCCGGGCGTTGATTGAATTCCTTCTCGAAACGCTGGTTGAACGCGAGCCACGCCGGATCGTCGCGCGTCGGATCGAATGGAAACACAATCTCCATTCCATCCGCGTCTTTGCCCGCAATGCGCAACAGGTCGTCGCCCAGCACCCGGAAACTCCCGAACACCCTCTGCTTCAAACCCATCTCACGCATCTGTTTAAGGATCGTCCCCGCCGCCGCTGCATCGCCCCACAACACGATCCCATCCGCTCCGGAATCCGCAATGATTCCCAACTGCCGCCGGAAATCCATATCTCCCGGCCAGTATTTTTGCTCAATGAAAACCGGATGTCCCAGCCTCCGCGAAGCGTCCTTGAACTTCAAAACGCCGAAACGTCCATACCGGTCGTTGACCCGCAACAGTGCAATCTTTTGCAGCCCGAGATCAGTATAAATGCGGCGCGCCAGCGTGTAGCTTTGCACCCGATCGTCCTGAATGGTTGTGAAGTACCAGGGAATGATGGTCTCGGGAATGGTCGGATCGGTCGACGCGCTGTTGACGATCGGCACTTCCGCCTTCAACGAAACGCGCAGCGCAATGTGCGTGGAATCGGCGCTGATCGATCCCAGCATCGCCCAGACCTTTTCGTCGTAAGCCATCTTGACGATCTCATTGCTCGATGCGCCCCACGTCGCCTGATCGTTATGGATCATCAGCCGGAACGGCTTGCCGCAATACCCACCCGCGGCGTTGGCTTCCCCGATCGCGAGTTGCGCACCCGCCAGCATCATCTTGCCGAGTTTCTCCTGCGGATGGTTCTCCACCGGACCCAGAAAGCCGATACGCACTTCGTCGATGTCTGCCGGCTTCACAGTCTCCGCGTCGCGCGCGGCGCCGTTGTATTCCACGGTCTTGGTGTAGTGCTCGTAGTACGGTGTCGTGAACTTGGAAAAAGGGCGCAGGTCCTCGGGCTCACCGGCGTACGGCCGCATCTCACGATTCGCCGGCGGCCCGGGCGGATTGGCGCCACAGGAACACGGGCCCGCCCCTTGCCCCCACGCCAGCGCCGGCACGAGCGCGATTACCCACCGCGCGAACATGATCATTCCCTTCCAGTGCGAAACATGGCGATGGCTTCGATCTCCACCAGCAGATCCGGCCGGCAAAGCTTCGCCTCGATCCCCGTCGATGCCGGCAGTGGATCGAGTCCTTCTGATTGGTAGAACGCCGTGCGTTCCTCATTGAAGACGGTGTAGTCCCGATCGATGTCGCGCAGATAGCATGTTGTGCGCACGATGTCTTTCCATGTAGCGCCTTCCGAAGCCAGCAGATTCGTAATGTTCTGGAACGTGCGGCGTATCTGGGCGCGGAAATCGCCCACGTGCAGCGTCTCGCCGTTCGGTCCCACGCTCGCCGTCCCCGAGATGAGCAGAATCGCCATGCCGCCCAAATCGAGCCGCAAGCCCCGCGAAAATGAACTCGGCTTCGCGTAGTGATAAGCCTCGTTCAGCATCTCGGGCGCGCTCATGGGCTTCTTGGTGATGCTGCCCGCGTGCGAAATCTCTTCCAGCACTTCCGGAATCGTCATATGAAAACCTCCACCTTTTTAAGAAAGCCGGATCGTCCGCCCGGCTACTTCGTCCTTATTCCGTGGCTCAGGCCCTTCGCCGTCGCCACCCAAATGTCGTCTCCATCAAAATCTACGCCGAGTACGTAATTGTGCGCCGGCGCCGTTTCGGTTTCGATGCGCGTCACCTTCCCTGCCTTGTCCCGAACCAGCATCTCCGGCTTATGCGTATCCAGCGCGGGGCGATACACCGCCCAATTTTCGCCGTCGTAATAAGCCAGCCCTTTGTCGGTGGAAAACCAAACGTGGTTGCCATCCACCGCTTTCACCTGGTTCAGAAAATTGCTGGGCAACCCGCTGTCCTTATCCAGGAAATTTTGCCAGTTGCGCCCGTCGTAACGGCTCACCCCGAAATACGTGGCCACCCAGAGAACGTTGTCCCGCTCCACGTAGCTCACCGAAGTCGTGATTTCGTGAATCAGGCCCTGGTCCTTGTACAGCACGATCTCGGTCTCACCATCAGGATCGTTGTAGTCTTTCCAGTGGTCGGTCTTCACGTCGTACTCGAGCACTCCCCCGCCCCACACCGCGTAGTACACCTTGCTCGCGGTGGCGTTCACGGCGTAGGTCCAGATCTCGTACATCGGCGTGTTGCGCTCGTTGAAGAGACTCCACTCATTCGTTCGCGTGTTCAGCCTGCTGCCTCCGGCCGCGGTCGCGACCCACACGTAGTCGCCTTGCACAGCGGCGCCGTAAACCACGTCGTTGGCCAGCCCACTTGTGAGCTGTGTGTAGGTGTCGATGCGGCCTGCCGAAAAGCGGCTCAACCCTCCCATAGTGGCGATCCAGACGTCCCCGGTCCGCTTATCCGGCGCCACAAAAAGCACCGCTCTGTGCGCCAGCCCATCCTCGGGCCGGTACACCCTCCACTTGCCGTTTTCATACAGACCCAGGCCGTTTTCCGTCGCCGCCCACACCCGCTTGCCGTCCACCGCGACGTTGAACACGTGATTGTCCGGCAGGCCGTTCGCGGTGGTGAAGTTTTCCCAGCGGAAGCAAGGCATGTCGGCCGCCGCGGCCGCGGAAGCCAACGCCAGCAAAAGTGCGCACGTCTTTTTCATAGCGTTTTCAAATACTCAATCAAGTCGTTGAGCTCGTCTTTCTGGAGGTCGTTCGTCACCCCGTGCGTATCGTTGGGATTGAAGACCGTCCAGATTTCCTCCAGCGACCGCGCCGACCCGTCGTGCAAATACGGCGCCGTGAGCGCGATGTTCGTCAATTGCGGCACGTCGATCATAGGCGACCGGTCGGTCGGCTTGCCCGTGCCCACGTTCGCCAGTTGCTGGTCAGTATAATGTGGTCCCGAGTGGCAAACCGCGCACTGGTTCATGGCCGGAATGGGCGTGCCGTCTTTGCGCTTCGTGCGCTCGAAAACGACCTTGCCGCGCTCCTGCGCCGGCGTCAGCTCACCGTTGCGATAACGATTGGGCCGCAGCGGGATCGACTTGATGTAGCTGACCAGGTCGGAGAGTTGCCAGCCATCGTAGCTTTCTGAGCGGTAGAAATATTTCTCGGTGCGCGGGCCGCATTCCGTCTCCAAGTTCGGATTCGAGCCGTTCCACTTGAATGGACCCGTGTCGGCAACGTCTTCGAGCAGCCGATTATCCACGTAATCCTTGCCAAAACCGTCCGGCTCCAGGTCCCACGACAGGCCGTCAAAGGTTGCTTCGATATGGCAATTGGCGCACCCGAAGTGTCCGTGAAACGCGAACCGCGCGTTGAAGAAGAGACGCTCTCCGCGCCGCTGTTCTGTCAGAGTCGCGGGGCCGCCGAGCGAAAGTTCGCCCGTTACGCGCCGTGTGCCCGTATCTACAAGGGATATCGTGTCGCCCGTCCGGTTCGCGACATATAGCCGGTTCCCGTCCGGCGAAAGCACCATCCCCTTAGGACCATGACCCACCGGAATGCGCGCCATTACATAATTCGCTGACGCCGAAAGATCGTTCGGAAGTGCGCGCCGCTCGGCCGGGCTCAAACTCTTCACGAACGTCAGAAGCCGGCGAACGTCGATCACGGTCACGCTGTTTGAGCCAGTAGTCGAAACGTAGGCGGTGCTCTTGTCCGGGGTCAGAACGATATCGAACGGCGGCGTGTAGTAGCGGTCCAGTTCATCGATCGGAATCTGCACCACTCCGCCCACATCCTCGCCAAACAGCGAAATGGCGTTTCCGATCACCCAGCCATGCTCCACATGCGCCAGCGGGACCAGGTTCTTGGGGCGCATTTGCCCCGCCATGCCCAGCCGCCCATCAGCCGAGACTGCAATGTGAAACACTCCGGCCGCGCTGGTCAATCCGTACCGCTCGATGACAATCTGCCGCGCGGCGTCGATCACCGTGATCTCCGATTCGGGCGTCGCGCGGAATGTGCTGATCTTCGGATAGATGTGCGAGCAGTAGACACGGCTTCCGTCCGGCGACAAAGCCAGGTAGCTGGCGCCGCGACCCGCGAGCAGGCGCTTGGTTTCGAGACCTGTCGAGAGATCCACCACGGAAACGTCGTTGCCGATCCGATTGGCGATGAAAAGGAAGCGCTGGGCGCGGTCCGCGACCACCGCGTTCGGCTCAAACCCGGCCGGCAGTGTGCGCACCACTTCGAGTGAAGCGGTGTCCACTTCCGATACGTTGTCGCTCCACGAATTCACAACGTAAAGGCGCTTTGTGTCCGGCGTCAGCGCCATGCCCTTGGGCACGCGCCCCACGCGGATGCGGCGCAGAACCGCGCCCGAACGAAGATCGTAGGCCACAACTTCGTCGGTCCCTTCGCAAAGCGCGTAGAGCCTCGATCCATCCGGAGTGATCGCCAATTCAATGGGCGAGGGGTAGCGTGTCGCCGGCGGCTCGGTAGCTCGGGCAGCCAGGGCCATCGCACAGGCAGCCAGCAGAGACGCCATCCGCCGCATCGGTCACTTCTCCTCGACTGTCATGATGCGGTCTACCGGCACGTTCTCCATCACCTGCTTCGTTCCGCTAGGCCAGGTCACGATCAGCCTGTCGATTTTCGTCGCGCCGCCCAACCCGAAATGCACGCGTGGATCGTCCTGCGAGAGGTAACCCGATCCGGCCGTGCGCTCGCGCTGCTGCCGGTTGCCGCCCGCGAGCACTTCCACTTGCGCGCCGATTCCATCCCGATTGCTCTTGTGCCCGGTGAGCTTCACCGAGATCCAGTGGTTCGCGACCGGCGAGGTATTGTGCAATAGATATGCCGGGCTCCCGAGGTTCACGATGAAGGCGTCAATCTTGCCGTCGTTGTCGTAGTCGGCGAAGGCCGCGCCTCGGCCGACACTCTTCACATCGAAAAATGGGCCGGCCGAAAGCGACACGTCCTCGAATTTCCAGTCACCGACCGCGCGGAACACCGTGTGTTCCTGCGGGATCATGTGGATCAATCCGCCGTGCACGATGAAGATGTCGTCGCGGCCGTCGTTATCGAAATCGTGTACTCCCGTGCCCCAGCTCACGTATTGCGCGGCAAGCTGTGAGATGCCCGCACGCTCCGTGACATCTTCGAATTTGAGTTTGCCCACGTTCCGCATCAGCCGGTTATATTTCGAGTCCGAGACCCACAGGTCAACACGGCCATCGCGATCGAAATCCAGAAAAACGGGCCCCATGGCCGACGTATTTTCGCCGCTCTGCCCGTAAGCCACACCGGCGGATTCCGCAATTTCCTTGAACGTTCCGTCCTTCTGGTTGTGGAAGAGAAAATTCTCCGTTTTGTCGTTAGCGACGTAGATGTCGGGGTAGCCATCGCCATCGAAATCCGCCGCAGTCACCCCCATCGTGCGCCCCTTGTAACGGCCGATACCCGATTTCTCGCTCACATCGGTAAACGTGCCGTTGCAGTTGTTGTGCAGCAGCACATTGCTCTGAGGTGCGTAGTCCAGCGGGCCGGGATAATTGTCAGCCGCGTAATACGCGTGGTAGTCGGGATCGAATTTTACATAACGGCCGATGAACAAATCCACGCAGCCATCGTGATCGTAATCCAGCCAAGCCGCGCCGATCGACCAGCCGGAAACCTTGATTCCTGCCTTCTCGGTCACATCCTCGAACGTCCCGTCGCCCTTATTCCGATAGAGAATGACGCGCCCATATCCGGTGACCAGCAGGTCCACGTTGCCGTCGTTGTCAAAATCCGCAGCGACCGCCGCCATGCTGAAAAGATCGCCGCCTACCCCCGCCTGCTCAGTAACATCGGTGAATTTTCCGTTGCCCAGATTGCGGTAGAGGTGATTGTGAGGCAGCTCTTGGGGCATATGGCGCAGGGGGTAAGGGTGCATACCCGCGCCGAGTGGTTTTCCACTCACAACGTACAGGTCCATCAACCCATCGTTGTTGTAGTCAAACCACACCGCCCCGGCACCGGTGCTCTCGAGCAGCGATCCCAGCTTTTCAGCTCCGAAACTATGGGTGAACTGAATTCCGGCCTGCGCGCTAACTTCTTCGAAACGTATCGGACCAGAGGCTGTCTGTTCCGCCGACAGCGCCACAAACACTACGGCAATCGCCCCCAAAGCCGCCCTCATTTTGTGCCTTCCTTGCCGCTGTGCACGGGGAGGGCCATCTTAACCGGTTCCTGGGTTCTCAGTAGTACTGCCGGCGATGCGTTTTCCGGCGCGCGCTCCGGTCCGGCGTGACAACCAACGCAGACGCGCTGTTCGCCGCGACGCGCCCAGATCCAACCCTTTTCCCCGGTGATGGTTTTTCCAACAGCGTCGAGCAACTCAAATCGGATCGCGGTCTCGCTCGGCACCTGAACGAAAAAAGAGCCGTCCTTTTCAACGGGGGCCTGTCCAAGAACCACCGGACCGGCATTGCCCAGCGCGGATACGCGAACTGCGGCAACCGAGCCGGCGGGAATGGTTTCAGACCGCGACACATATGCGTTCAGGCAAAGCAGGTTGGCGCCTTGGCGGTCGCCCAGCCCGGAAGGGTGACGTTTTGGAATTTCGTGCGGGCGAACCAGCACCGGCTGGACGGCGTTGAATCTCTTCTCCATCCATACACTTTCCGGCGGGCCTTGGCCCGGTTTCCATCGATATAGCGCGTACGGAACGCCGGCGCTGGCGCGGAAACTGACCAGCCATTCGTCGGCTGAGATCTCCGCAATCGGGCCCGCGAACTGGCCGGTGGCCGCCGGCAGCTCGATCTGAGTTGCCCGGGCGGATGTGAATCGAGCCAGGCGGTCACCAACTTCGAAAATAATGTCGCCGGAAGCGAGTTCGCGGCCGGCGTGGCGATCGTGTTTGTGATCACAGCGATGCGTTTCGACGCCACTGCCATCCGTGTAGACCGTGTAAAGCTCGCGGCCATCGGAGGCTGGATGCTGTGCTTCGAACAACACGCGTCCGTCCCGCAGAACATCCGATACAAGATGATCGCCGGGCGCGTACGTCAACCGCAGCGGCGTGCCTCCGGCGAGCGGCATGGTCTCAATCTGAAATCCCTGCGGCGTGCGCCGCGCATAGACCACATGGTCGCCGGGCAGATAAAACGGCGTGATCGAGTCCCCGGCAAACGACGTAACACGGCGCGGTGCCCCGCCGGTGACCGCAACTTCCCAGATCTGCCAGGGATCCGCGGCATGCCGCTTTCCTGAAAACAGGACGGTGCGGCCATCGAACGATATTGATGCGTCGGCGGATGAGGCGAAGTCTGGGATTAGTGGACGTTTGTTGCCGTTCGCAACGAGTTGCAACGAAGCGCCGGCTGGAAAACGCTCGTGACCCGAACTGTTGAAACGGGGCGTCTCGGTGTAGATGTACGGAACAGGAATGGAGGCGGCAACGAAAAGCAGGCTGCAGCAAATGCTGGTCAAGGCTCAAGGGAGAAGCACGTTTGGTTCCAGGAATCCGCTAATGTGAATCCGCTATGAGCGGTGGTATGAACCGGATTGCCGGGCGCGTGTTGTACCGCTTTCGGTAAGCCTGGTGCGCGGCGTCGTCGGGATAATGTTCGGAAGCTGCGTACGGATAGGCGCTCATGGCATGGAACGGCAGCGGCTGCACGGTTTGGGAAAAAGCAGTATTTGCGTCGGCGTCTTTCGCCCAGCCGTCCACCAGGAGCAGGAAATCGCGCCGCCAGTCGGGCGCGAGCGGCGGAAGGCCGCGATCCGCGAAACGTAATTGCAGCTCGTCGCCCGATCCCATGATCACAAACCGGTCGTCAACATCGCTCACCAGCTCGCGAACGTCGCCGTAGCGCGTGTAAAGCCCAGGCGTCTGGTTCCACATGGGCTGGCCGGTCCAGCTTGCATATGTAAAGGCCTCGGGCTGCTCGCGGCGCTCGTGGATCACGGCGCGGGAAAAGCCGCGCAGCCGGACCTCGGCGGACGTGAGATCGACCGGCGTCAACCGAACTGGCGGCGATTGCGTTTCTTCGCTCAGGAAGATTTCGTCCCAGTACACGCACAAGTTGGTGACGATGCGAACTTCGCGGGACGGCGAGAGGAACTTGAGATCGACCGCGATGGTTTTCGGCTTGCCGGCTGGAATCCCCATATCCTGAATGACGGTTTTCCATTTGCCCGCCTCATCTTTCACTTGCAGGTAAGGCAGGACCAAGCCGGCATTTGCTCCTTGTGATGCGCCAAGAAAGGTGCTGCCATCGGCCCAATCGACCCAGCCGTTCAGCAGCAAGATGGCGCGATCAGCCGGCGCGGAGCGAGCACCGAAATCCAAAGTGAGCGAATGCAATTCCGCCACGCCCGCATAGTCGTGGCGGAACCCGCCGGCATAAACCGCGTCGCGCCGGAGCACGTTCGCGAGCACATCGCGACCCTGATCGTCATGCGCGGCCACGGGTGCGATGCGGCGGCTCACGCCAAACGGACGAAACTCGGGGAATGGTGGCGACTTGAATTTTTCGTTGGTGAAGATCTCGACATCGCGCGGATGGTCGAGCGCGATCAGGCGAACCTGGTCGAGATAGGAAACTTCGTGCAGCTCCTCGGTGATGCGGACTTCGTACTGGCCGTTCGTCGGCCGGAGCGCTTCAGCAGGAATCTGCACGTACTCCTGATGATCCACCGGAAAGTAATGGCCGTCGCCGGAGCTGGCGCCGAGCGGCGCAACGCCCAGAACGTCAGTGATGAACTGAAACTCGCGGCCGTTCCAGGTGAAGATCATGGGGCAGGAACCGGAGAGGCGCGGTGCTTCCTTGATCATCGCCATGCGCGCGACGGCTTCGTTCGGCTGGTTTTGGATCAAACCATTAGCCCAACTGATGCGCACCGTGTCGACGGAATGGTTGCCGCCAAGCCCGAACAGGAGCGGAACGCCCTGGTACGTCTGCTTCTGGTAATGGGTGCCGGCTTTGACCTCGACCTCGGAGCCCGCCGCCATTTTGAGGTTCTTCACGCCGCTGAGCGCGACACGGAGCCATCGATTGGCAGTTTGCGTTCGGTTCATGAGCAGATGAATGCTGCCGTCGGGAGCGACCGCCGCGAGATCGTCGCGGCCATCGCCATCGAAGTCAGCGTGGGCCCAGGCCACCGCAGCGGGCAATACTGCAGGCGATGGAGATGTCGCCAGCTCCGCCAGCCCCTGGTTGCGATACACGTTATTGCCGGCGATAAGATCGGCGAGGCCGCGATTTTCAAGATCGGAAAGAACGAATGGCCCCGACGCAGGCGCCGACCGCGACTCGAAAGTGCCTTGACGATTCAACGCCAGCGCTGTGCCCTGCGGTGTGCGAAAAGCGAGGTCGATCCAACCATCGTTGTCTAGGTCGAATGCGGTGAGGTCCGCGGCCCCTTGCGCAACTGCACCGAGCGGAGTGGGTTCGAACACGCCTCGCAACTGGTCGCGGTAGAGCACTGCTTCACGATCTCGATAGGAGACAGCGAGGTCGATGCCCTTGGTGTCGGGGACCACCCGGAAAGCCACGGCCGAGGTGGCTTGGCCGCGGGCGAACGGAAAGTGCGCGGTGTAGTCGGCGAACCCCGCCTCGCCTTCATTTCGTAACAACACGGAGTTTGCGCCGAACAAGAAGAGATCGAGATCGTAATCGTGATCGAAATCGAGCCAGACGGCGGACTCGTAGCGCCCTGCCGGAATGGGCAATTCCTTGGGTTCAAACCGGCCTTTCGCGTTGTGGTAGACGCGTGCGCCGGTCTCGGTGAGGACACATAAGTCGGGGAGACCGTCATTATCGAAATCGCCAACGGCCACCGAGGTTACATCTTTCAGATCGCCCAGGCCCGTATCCGCAATCGGCTCGGTTCCGTGGCTATATATAAGGATGCCGTGGCGCGACCAGACGAGCAGATCGGAGTTGCCGTCGCCATGCAGATCGAGGACTAGCAGGCCGGCACTGGATGCGTCCGCATCGCCTGGGAGTCTGCGATCTTCGAATTTCAGAACCGCCGGCCGTGACGTGTCGTGCGCGGGCGGGTGCGCCTGGCTGGGATCGTAGAGTTCGGCATAGAAGCACCACTCCATATCTTCTGTGTCGTCGGCAGCCTTCTGCTGCTCCTTGGCTTGGCGAAATTCGGCAAGCGCGTGGCTGGTGGCTGCGTCGTCATCGCTCAGACGGTAATGATTGAAGATCTGGAAGCGTGGCCCCACGAGTTTGGGCGCCAGTTTTGCGGCGATCTCAAATTGCTTCCGAGCATCCGCTGAGCGGCCCGTGAGATCGTACAACAGGCCGAGATTGTAATGTGACACCGGCTCATCCGGCACCAGCGCGATCATACGCTCAAACTGGCGGATTGCCTCTGGATAGCGACGGTCGCGTTTGTAGGCGATGCCGAGGTTGAACCACGTGTGTGGCACAGCCGGATTCTGCTTTTGCGCCTTCTCGAGTTCGGTGATGGCACGCTCCTTTTCGCCGGCGCGCAGCAGGGCAAGGCCGTAGTTGAGCCGGTCGCGGAAGGAGTTGGGCGCGAGATCGAGCGCTTTCTTGAGCTCAGCGGGGGCTTCAGTGACGGTGGTCGGCGTCTCATAAAACGCTTTGCCGAGATTGCGATGGCGCCACAGTTCCCGTTCGCTCGTGGGTGAAGTAGCGGCCGTCAACAGTAGCAATACGGCGATTGCAGGCGCGCAGAGACATAGCACCAAAGGCTTCATCGGGCCACGGCGGGGACAAGAGACAAGGCGCGCTCTTCCGCCCAAAGCCGGAGATACGGATCAAGGCACTGCATCATGCATTCGAACTGCGGAATCGAGAGAGATTGCGTGCCATCGCTGAGCGCCGTCTCGGGCGACGGATGCACTTCCACCAGCAAACCGTCGGCTCCAATGGCGACGGCTGCGCGCGCGAGCCACGGAATCAGACTACGGCGGCCGGTAGCGTGGCTGGGATCGACGATCACAGGCAGGTGCGTCAACTGGTGCAGAAGCGGTACGGCCACGATGTCGCACGTGTTGCGAGTGAGCTTGCCGAAGGTGCGGATGCCACGCTCGCATAGAATGACGTTCGGGTTTCCGTTGGCCAGCAGATACTCGGCGGCTTCAAGAAGGTCTTCCACGGAGGCGACCATGGCGCGTTTCAGCAATATGGGGCGGCGGCACCGGCACAATGCGGCGAGCAGCGCGGCGTTCTCCATGCTGCGCGTTCCAACCTGGATCAGGTCGGCATACTCGGCGACCAGCTCGACCTGAGTGTCGCTCATCGCCTCGGAGACAACCGGAAAGCCAAAGGCATCGCCCGCCTTGCGCAGCAGCTTGAGTCCTTCGACTCCGAGACCTTGAAAAGCGTAGGGGGAAGTACGCGGCTTGAATCCGCCTCCGCGCAGAACGCGGGCGCCGGCGCGAGCCACGGCCTCGGCCGTCTGCATCACCTGCCGCTCGGATTCGACGGCGCACGGCCCGGCGATGACGACGACTCGGTCGGCGCCGATCTCGACATTGCCCACACGCACCATGGTGCGCTCACCAGTGGCGCGCTTGCGCACCAGTTTCAGCGATGTGAGGGACTCGTACGCGGCCTTCTCCGCATCCGGCTCCAAGGAGTCGATGGCGTCAAACGTAAACTGTTCAGGGTCCAAGCGGGCTCCGCTAAAAGGATAGGGCAGGGGGAGATGGTTTTCAAGCGTGCTGGTACTGGGTGCGACAAGGTCAAGTCGCCATGCGGAATCCCGCCACCTCCAAATCGCCTTTAAGCTGCTCGGCTTGTTTTCCTTTGGCTGTCACAATGGGTTCGGCGCGGCCGATGATGAAGATATCCATCTCGCCATTGGCTTTGACCAGAACGTGCGTCACGGTGTCCATGTTGATAATGAGATCTTCTGTGGCCAAGATGAATTTGCTCATGATTCATCGTATCAAGGCTTGCCGCCCGCAGCCTCAGACCGTTGCGTTTCAGCTAGGAAGAAGCCAAGTAGGTAACCGTGCCTCTACTTCGGCACATCGGCAACCGCAAGCTTAAATTTCTCCCTCTCTAGCTTGATCTCGCCGTTCACATAAGCGGTTAGTTCAGTCCCCTTGGGGATAGTGATATCCTTGCCGTGCATGAAGAGGAAAAACGGCGCAGCGGGAAAGAATACCAGTGAAGTGGCGACTATTGCGCCTGTCATTGCGCCGGTGTGTCCCCCACCTTTCGCCTCCTTGACCGCCCGAAGTGCAACCTTGTCGCCGTTGGCCAGTCGAAGATAGTCGATATTCACATCGAGCTTCCCGCCGCGTGCCATTCGGCGCTTTGCTTGGGCTTCAGTGACCGTGGCGATGGCGGTGCCACCGCGAGGAACCAGCAACAGGCCATCGACTACGAGATCGTCCAGCACCTCGAAATCAACCGTCTCGCCGACTGTCGCATCCGCGGAGGACAAGTTTCGGTTCAAACGCAACCTAATAGGTGTAGAGTCGAGCAACACGAGTGGTGATTGCGGCGCCAGGGAGTTCGGGGTCGTGGCGGGCGGCTGACTGGGCGCAGCCGGTGATCCGTTAGTCGTTCCTTTGACAATCATCGCCGCGATAATCTTTTCTGATACACCAGCGTCCTTCAGAGCGGAGATATCCGATTCCGCCAGCGAGTACTTCCCAGGCTGTTGATTGACCATTCCGACGATGGTTTCTTCGCCGATCCCTGCTTTGACAAGCTTGAGGATGGTTTCGTTGGTGAGCGATTCTTGGGCGTTGAGAGTAATCGAGCTGATTACCAGCATGAAAAATGCCCAGCTGAACACGCGCTTCATAGGAGTGGCGCTCCTTCGTGTGACGTTGTACTACGGCGTGAGAGGGAAAGCAAGGGTGTTCGGGCAAAGGGTGTTCGGGCAAAGGGTGTTCGGGCAAAGTCAAAGAGGGCAATTCGGGGACAGGCAACGAAATTCCGAAATGGGTTCTGTCTATTTTCAGGACTGAACAAGCGGAATTTCGAAGCCAGTCCCCGAATTGCAGCATCAACGGTCGCCGGGTTCTCCCCCCAGATGAATTTCAGATTCCGGCTAACATCATTTTCCGAGCGCCGTCTATAGGTGACAGGAGATGGAGTGCGCCCCCGGACTGAGACAGAGAAATCAGGGACAGTTCTACACTGAATGGAGAACTGAACCTGATGAAGAAGAGCCGAGTTTTTAGCCCGAAGTTCAAGGCGGCGGCCGTCCGGCGGATGCAAGCTGGGGAGAG
>DATGZN010000030.1:0-88990 GCA_035297145.1 Bryobacteraceae bacterium | reverse complement strand
CGCCGGATCGCCCGCAGCGGGTGGTCGGGTGGCACCCGCTCCTCCATCGACACGTAGCTGAACATCCCGCCTTGCTGTTTCTCGTCTCCGCGCATAGCGACAAGACGCTTCCAATACTTTCTTGGCTACACACCAACTGGCTTTTTCAACAGTTTTCTAGGGAGGGTTTACAAGTCCGTCAGATGTTCCAATTCGCCGGTGCTGTCGCCTATTTTTTCGGGGGGCACGCCCATGTGGTCGAGCATGGCCACGTACAGGTTGTTCATGGGCGTTTCTTTGGGATAGCGCATGTGGCGGCCGGGCCGCAGAGCGCCGTTGCCCGCGCCGGCGAGGACCACTGGGAGCTCATTGTGCGTGTGCTGATTGCCATCGGAAAGACCGCTGCCGTAGACCACCATCATGCGGTCAAGCAGCGTGCCGTCTCCATCCGGCGTGGACTTCAGCTTGTTGATGAAGTAGGCGAACTGTTCCAGATGGAAGCAATTGATCTTGGTGACCTTCTCGATCCACTCAGGGTTGTTGCGGTGGTGCGTGAGCGGATGATGCGAGTCGGAAACGCCGATTTCGCGGTACGTGCGCGTGCTGCCCTCGCGGCAGATCATGAACGTGGAGATACGCGTCAGATCGGCCTGGAAGGCGAGGGTCATCAGGTCGAACATCAGGTGGACGTGGTCCGCGAACTCAACGGGAACGCCGGAGGGCTTTTCGATCGTGGGCGTGAACTGAGTGTGGTCGTGCTCGGCCTGCTCGATGCGGCGCTCGATCTCACGCACAGCATCTAGATACTCGTCGAGCTTGCGGCGGTCGGTTCTTCCCAGGTCGCCCTTCAGCTTCTGCGTGTCATCCAGAACAAAATCGAGAATGCTCTTGTTGTAAGCGAGCCTCTTGGCCCGCACTTCGGGAGTTTCACTGGCATCGCCGAACAGCCGTTCGAAGACCGCGCGCGGATTCACCTCCGGCGGAAGCGGCGTGGTACTGGTGCGCCACGAAATGCTATTGCTATAAGCGCAGCTATAACCGGAATCGCAATTGCCGACGAGCCGGCCATCCTCACAGCCCAACTCGAGCGATGCAAAGCGCGTGGCGCTGCCAACCTTCTGGGCAGCGATCTGGTCAACCGAAACTCCGAGCGAAATATCGGCACCTGCTGTTTTTTTGGGATGGATACCGGTCAGGAAGCTCGCCGCGGCGCGAGCATGATCGCCGGGCCCGTCGCCGAGCGCGCGGCCCGTGTTCTGCGTGAGGCCGGAGAGCACCATCAAATCCCGGCGATGGGGCTCGAGCGGCTTCAGAATACGCGAGAAGTCGAACGCGGAGCCCTCGGCTGCCGGGGTCCAATCCTTCATGATGATGCCGTTGGGCACGTAGACGAAGGCCATGCGGCGCGGTGTGTTCGCGGAGCCGATACGGTTGGCCGCGAAAGCGGGCGTCATGGCATCCAGAAACGGCAAAGCAATGGCTGTGCCTACGCCACGCAGAAAACTGCGTCTCGCAATGTGCTTGCCAGTGATCACGGCTTCCCCCCAGCTATAGTTGCAACCTGTTGCGGCACCCGACTCGGAGCTTCCCCGTGGCGCATCTGGAAAGGCAGGCTATCTACAATTTCCAGGATCAGCCGGGAGAAACGGTAATCGTTTGCCGCCAATCGGCTACAGATTAAGTTTACAGCAGGTTTGTCATAACGTTCCAGGCCGCGGCCCAACGCGTAGGTGAGCATCTTTTCGGTGACGCAGCGGGCGAAGGCGTTGCGGTCGGTTTTCAGGATCGCCTTCAACTCCATCGGGCTGCGGAACGAGTGGCCACCGGGCAGCGTGCCCGCGGCGTCTACGGGAAATTTTCCGTCCTGAGCGCGCCAGTGCCCCACTGCATCGTAATTTTCCAGGCCGAAGCCCAGGGGATCCATGCGATTGTGGCAGGTGGCGCATGCAGGGTTGGCACGGTGCTGCTCGAGCTGCTGGCGCATGGAAGCCGTTGTGCCGATGGCGGCTTCGTTCAAATTCGGAACCCCTGGCGGCGGGGGTGGGGGCGGATCGTTCAGGAAATTCTCCAGCACCCATTTTCCGCGCAGCACGGGCGAAGTTCGAGTGGGATACGAGGAAACAGTCAGCACGCTCGCCTGCGTCAGGATTCCGGAGCGCTCGTCGCCAGTGAGCTCCACGCGGCGGAACTCGGGACCGGTGACTCCAGGAATTCCATAGTGTTTGGCGAGGCGTTCGTTGAGGTAGGTGAATTTGCCGTCGATGAAATCGAGGATGCTGCGATCTTCGTGGATCACGGCTTCGAAGAACAGGCGCGTTTCCTGCCTCATCGCTTGGCGGAGGCTCTCGTCGAAGTTGGGGAAGCGGTCAGGATCGGGCTTCACGCTGTCGAGGTTGCGCAGTTCCAGCCACTGGCCCGCGAAGTTATCGACCAGAGCAGCAGACTTCGGATCGAGCACCATGCGCCGCACCTCGGCCTCCAGCACATCGGGCTTGCGCAACTTGCGTTCGCTAGCCAGCCGGAACAGCTTGTCGTCGGGCATGCTGCTCCAGAGGAAATACGAGAGGCGCGAGGCGAGCTCGTAGTCGTCCAGGCGGTGCGATGTGGCGGGATTGTTGGGATTCGGGTCGCTCTCAATGCGGAAAAGGAAGTGCGGAGAGACGAGCATGGCTTCGAGCGCCACACGCACGCCTTGTTCAAAGGAGTCGCCATTCTGCTGCGCCAGGTTGACGAAGTGTACGAGGCTAGTGACTTCCGCGCTCGTGACCGGCCTCCGGTAGGCGCGGCGGGCGAGTTCGGCGACGATGATGCGGGCGCACTCGGGCTTGTGCTGGCCGGGAGCGTGTCCGCAGATGAAGATGTGCTTGTGGCTTTCGGTGAGCGGGCGCGCGTGCGGGTTGTAGGGACCGTTGATCTCGAAGCGATCCACGTAAGGATCGCGGACCCGGCGTTTGTTTTTCTCGTCCACCTTGACGTCGGCGGGATCAGGTTGCGCGTCGGGCCGGGAATCATCGTGAAGGAGCGTCGCTTTCACCTCGTGCGATCCGGCGATGATGTGGAGCCTCAACTCGCCCACGCGAGGCGCTTCATCGTCCGTGGTGACCGGAAAGGTTTTGATCTCCTTGCCGTCGAGCCAAAGGGTGATCAGTTCCGCGTCGTGCTTGCCGCTAACCAATCCCCGGATGACATAGTCGCCTTCCACGAGGAACTCGTGCTTGCCGGCCAAGTCCCGTGCGGGCTGCTCTTCCTCGGCGACGGCCAAGTGCTCGATCCGCTCCCGTGTGGGTTTGGGAGGCGGATCGGCCACGATGGCCTGGCGCGCGATCTTTTCGGCGGCGGCCAGGTATTTCTCCATCAGGACAGGCGATAGCGAGAGCACGTCGCCGATGTTGTCGAAGCCGTAACCGGAGTCGTCGGCGGGGAAATCGGCGGCCGGTTTGAAGTCAACGCCCACTAGATCGCGGATGGTGTTGTTGTATTCGATGCGATTAAGGCGGTGCGCGGTCACGCGGCCGGGGTCGGGCTTCATCTCGCGGTCGAGCCGCGCGAACTGCGCATCGAACCACTCTGTGACTTGCGCGACTTGCTCCGGCGGGAGCGCAGGCAGACCTTTTGGCGGCATTTGGCCGGTACGCAGCTTCTGCACGACCTTCTCCCAAATGTCACGATCCTGGAGGGCGGTTTTGGAATCCGAGTACGCGTCGAGAACCAGGCCGCCAACCTTCAATTTGGCGTTATGGCACAGCACGCAATTGGATTTGAGAAAGGGTTGAACAGTCTTTTCGAATGAAGTGCCAGCCGCCAGACAAACGTACGGCACAAGACCAACGAGTCCGATCAGGCGCAGCATTACTGACTATAAGTATACAAGGAAAGGAGCTAAAGCCTGGCTGGGGTGACGAGTTTCTCGCGCGCCGCCAGGTATGCTTTGAGACCTTCCGCGAGGGGCGGCATGGGCGGCAGGCCGGCGCGCTCCATCTTCTCGTTGGAGAGCGCCGAATACTTCGGACGCCGGGCCGCCGTGCGATACTCGCGCTCATTGGTGGGCTGGAGGGACGGGTTCAAGCCGGCGGTCTCGAAAATCAGCCTAGAGAAATTGAACCAGGAGATGGGCGTCCCGCCGCCGATGTGGAACACGCCCCGCAGGTTTTTCTCCGCCAAGTCGATGGTGCGCGAGGCCAGCAGCGGTGCGTACGTGGGTGAGGCGATGTGGTCTTCCACAACGCGGATGGGCTGCGCGCCAGTGGCGAGGCGCAACATCAATTCGACGAAATTCCCGCGATTGGTTTTGAGGCCCGCGGGGCCGAAGACGCCGCAGGTTCGCACGATCAGCAGGCGCTCGAGATAGGCCTGCGCATACAACTCGCCCGCCAGCTTGGACACAGCATAAGCTCCGAGAGGGTGGCTAGGATCGTCCTCGCGGTAGGGGCGATTTGCGGTACCGTCGAAAACGTAGTCGGTGGAGAAGTGAACGAGCTGCGCATCGGTCTGGCGGCAGGCCAGGGCAAGATTGCGGACCCCCAGGGCGTTGGCGACGTAGGCGGCTTGTGGCTCTTTCTCCGCCACGTCCACTTGGTTGTATGCGGCGGCATTGAAAACCACCTGCGGGTCGAGATTGGCGAGAACGCGCTCGACCTTTTGCCCGTCCGCAATATCCACGGCAGCCCGCTCCCAACCCGTCACTTCGTAACCACGCTCTCGGAGTTCCCGAACCAGCTCCACACCAAGTTGTCCGGAACAGCCGAATACCGCCGCCTTGCGCGCCATAAGAGACGAGGATAGCGCAGATGCGAGGGACCAAATGCCCGCTCCGTTGTGAACCCCCCGGTTGAATGGATACACTGGAAAATCGAATCCAATCCAAGTAGCAAGGAATGCTTATGGCCCAGGAAAAGGACTTGACGCGGCGCGACGTAATGAAGGCGGCCGGTGCTGCGACGGTGCTGGCAGCGGCGCGGAAGATCGAGGGAGCTCCCGCGATCCAAACCGTAAAAGCGGCCAATGACCAGGTCCAATTCGGCATGATCGGGACCGGCAGCCGCGGATCGTATCTCCTGAAGCACCTGAAGAGTATCGACAGCGGGCGTTGCGTAGCGCTTTGCGATATTCAGCAGCAGAATTTGGACCACGGTGTCCAGACCATCGGGAACAATCCGAGGACGTACAAGGACTATCGCGAGCTCTTGGTGCAGAAGGACGTGGACGCGGTCTTTGTCACGGTTCCGCTGTTCGTGCACTTCCCCATCACGCGCGACGCGCTAACGGCGGGCAAGAACGTGTTCTGCGAAAAATGCCTGGTCTTCAAGGCGGAGGAGGTGCACGCCTTGCGCGCGCTCGCCGGGGAGCGCCCCAAGCAAATCCTGCAAACCGGTCTCCAGCGGCGTTACAGCTACTTTTACCAGACGGTGAAGAGCATGGTGGATAAAGGCATTCTCGGCAATGTCCATCACATTCATGCACAGTGGCACCGCAACATGATTAACAAACCCAGTTCCTTGTGGACCATGAAGCCGGGCGGGGAATCCAGCATTGCCAACTGGCGGCTTTACCGTTCCATGTCAGGTGGGCTTACGGCGGAGTTGACGTCGCACCAGGTGGACGTGTCCGATTGGATGTTCGGCTCGTCGCCGGAGTTCGTGATGGGGCTGGGCAGCCTGGACATGCTGAACGACGGGCGCGACGTCTACGACAACATTCAGTTGATTTATAAGTATCCGCAGGGGCAGAAGCTGACTTATTCATCTATCAGCACCAACCAATTCCTTCCTTATTTCAACGGCAACCGCCCGGAGATGGGAGAAATTATTATGGGTACCGATGGAACGGTCGAGATCACGGTGGGCGACGATGTGCACCCGGCGATTGCGTGGTGGTATCGCGAGCCGCCGCGGACGACCACCATCACCAAGGCCGACGAGTCAAAGAAGAATGAGAAGTTCGTCGCGGGTGCAACCATGGTCGCTTCGGGCGGCGCCAATGGGCCTATTCCGATCATGACAAGCGATCTGGAGTTTACGGGTAGTGAAAGCTTTTTCACTCGTGAGGCGAAATTCGCGCGGCGTTGGCTGACTTCTAAAGGAGTAATCCTTCAGGAAGAGCAGCGTAACCCCGTGGACGCGGAGCTTGATAGCTTTTTCGAAAGCTGCCGCAGTGGCAAACGGCCGCTGGCGGATCTGGAGACAGGATTGGCAGACTCAGTCGCGGTGATTCTCTCCAACATGGCGATGGATGAAGGCCGCAAGGTTTACTTCAACGAGATGGAAAAGCTGGGGCGCGGAACGGCGACGCCTGCAAAAAAGGTGAGTTAGATTTCTACCAGCGCCGCTTGGGAGTCTCGATAACCCGGTCTTCCACCAGTTCCCACTCACCCAACGGTAACTCGACTTCCACGAAGCCTTTGAAACCGCCCCGGCCGTAGCCGCTGGGTACTCCTTCGCACGCCATCACATCACTCGGAAAGCCCATGGCGTGGCTGGATACGCCGAGCGATTCGAGCGGCTGTCCAGTAACGGATAGCCATCGCCTGGTGATCACCCGCCAAGCCGCGGTGAGTGCCATCAGACTGCCCATCACCACCATGGCTCCCTGCAGAACGAGCATTCCAATGGGTACCGTGGCGACTCCCTGGTTTGCGGAGCCAGCCGCTAATAGAGCGCCCGGTACGAGTGTTGTCAAGCCGAGGGAGGACATCCAGGGTTGGGTGCGCTTGGCATTAAACCGACGGATGAGGAAATGGCCCCATTCCTGACGAGACGTCTGGTGCCGTTGCACGATCTGGCGTTCCCGCCGTCCCTTTACTACGTGGCCGAGCACCTCTTGCGGAACCACGGCCTCGCGTTCGCGGAAGTCGGTGCGGTCGCATAATATCTGCCAAACTTCGACGATCTGCCCCTTGGCCATGACCGCCACTAGTTTCGAATTGCCGGACTGCTCACGGGCTGACATATGCTCACCACTTTACCGGCTCACCGGCATTGCGAATCCGGAGACCAGTAAAACTTTACAACTCAATAATAGTACCTGAATTCACAAAATGTAAACGACATTTAGCAGTAGTAATTACCGTAAAAAATATTCTGGTTAACTAAGAGGTTACGCGCTGGATACTATCTTTAGTTACTATTGGCAGTTAATTAGTCATCGCAAGAGACTAAGCAACGAGTTACAGCTTGCGTTCGAGCACGGCAAGATTACTCATCAGGCCGTCCCAATCCAAATAGCAACCCTGTAGCCATCGGCCAGCCGCCGATGAAAAGGCGGTTCGTCCATGAAGTATTCGCCGGTTATTGAACGCCACCAGATCTCCGCTCCCGAGCTTGACCCGAAATTCGAATCGTGGATCGCGCAGCAATCGCGCAAAGGCCCGGTATGCAGGGTAGAACGCCACTAACTCCTCGGAGGGAAGGCAAACCGGAAGAATCGACCGGCTGTTGTAGTGAATGGCTGCGATCTTGCCGTCAGAACTGAGCTCTAACAGACGCCGTTCGGCTCTCAGATCCGCACAATCATCGCGAAATGCGAAAGGCACCCGCACTCGCGTCAGCGTGTCAAACGCCTGTGGGTCTTGTACCTGGAGCTCGACCGCGACCGCGAATCCATCAACAAACAGACTCTCGCCGCCCTCTTCGTCTGCTTGCAGGCAATGCAGGATTTGCAATCCAGGCACGGGCTCGCGGTAGGGATTGTCCGTGTGCACGCCGAGGCCGCGGTCGGAATATGCGAGGTTATTGGGGTTCGCCACGGAACGAACATCGAAGATTCTGCCGTAATTAGTCTCACGAACGTAGCCAACCAGTCGTGCAACTTCGAGCACGTGACCATCCTGCGTAGGGACGCCTCGGAGAAACGCGATTCCCTGGTCCGCAATGGCTCGAAGCCACCGAGCCTCGGCTGGTTTCGAGGCAAGCACTTCGGCGTATTTCATCCACAGCAGGTGACCGCTCTGATCGGCTCGCCAGACGAATGGCGCGCGTTTCCGCGACTGCCTGTGTTCAACGCAATAGCAGTGTTTGCGCAGCCACTCCAGCGGATACCAACTGGACTTCGGCTCGCCGCGCCAGGTAATCAGGACAGCGGCGCCGGAATTCTGACTGACGGCGCCGATCGCGGGTTCTTCCGGCAGATCCGCGATGTCCACCAGGCGCTGCCCGGTTCGCGAATCGCGATCGGAAGGGCAGTTGTCTCGTAACCAAACGGCATCGTAGATGCTTCTATGGCCGTCGTTCCAATGAATTGTGATGCGCTTCGGATCAAATGAAAGCTTGTCCACTTCGATCACGGCGCCCAGGGTAGTGTTTCCCACAGGCTAGATCTCCATTTGTGAGACGGTTTGCTCGGCGATGCCGAAGGAAAGGGTCATGCCTGAACCTCCGGTCGCCGTGACGATGCGAACGCCCGGTTCAGGAGACAGCGAAACGAAGGGTTGCGTGGGATGCTTGGCGTAGATTCCATGCCAATGCTGGGCCACGTCCAGAGATGGCGCTTTGAGAAATGTGCCCAGATAGTCGAGTATCAGCCGGTCGATCGCCGCTTTGTCGAAAATGTCGATTGTCTCGCCGTATTCGTGCGAGTCGCCAAGCGTCAACTCACCTTGCTCGGTTTGCGAAACGAGCAGATGAATGCCCCAACGGTCGTATTCCGGCGTCTCGGCGGTAATTCGCTGTTTGAGCGCGGGCAGAGAAGAGCAGATCTCAAACGCGGGATAAAACCGTAGCGTTAGCCCCGCGGCGAGCGACGGCCCCAACCGCCACCCGTCTGGTTGCGGCAGAGTGCGCATCATTTGCAGTTTGCATCGCGTGAGACCGGTTGCCCGGAGCAGGCTGGGAAAAAGCGTTTCGAAATCGTGCCCGCTGCAGATGATTGCCTGGTCCACTTCCCACTGCTCTTCTCCCGCTTCGATCCGCGGCAGCGCCACGGAGCGCACCGGGCATCCATAGCGGAATTGCACGCCCATTTGCTCGGCGAGAAAATGCGGCAGCTTGGCGAGGATGGAACGGGCGTCTACTGTGAACTCGAGCGCGCTCCAGAGTCCGCCAAGAAGCCCTTGTGGTCGCACGGCTTGACTACGCGACAGGACCGCGTCGGCCGAGAGCCACTGGCACCTGTATCCGTGGGCCGGGCCAATCTCGCTGAACTCGCGCGCGACGGCCGCTTCATCGTCGCGATACGTCACATGAAGCGAGCCCGTCGCTAAGTAAGGCAGCTGCGCACAATGGAGTACATCGAGCCAAATTTCGCGGCTGCGCAGCGCCAGTTCGTGCGTCGCACCGGCAGCTTGGCCAATCGGCCAGATCATGCCGAAGTTTCGGATTGACGCGCCTTCAGCTTTCCCATTCCGCTCGAAAACGACAACTGGGCGGCCCTTTCGCGCGAACTTGTAAGCATGAGCGAGGCCCAGAATGCCTGCGCCCACGATGGCTACGTCCGCGCGGTGTACCGGCATGAGTTACGGCCACCCTCCCGGATGACCATGTCATCAGAATGACATGCGCAACATCATCTGAATGGTGCGCGGGCCGGCCTGTCCGACTGTCTGGCTCTGCGAAATTGTTCCAAACGAGCCACTGGCGATGTTGGTGCTGGGGTTGGCTTTGTTCTCGACGTTGAACAGGTTGGCGAACTGAGCCTCATAACGCACATGGAACCGTTCATCGAGGTTGAAGGTCTTGCCGACCGACATGGAATACACCGCGGTGCCCGGACCTTGCAGAATGCCGACACCGCACGTGCCGAAGCGGCCGATATTGGCCCCAGGAACCGAGTAGGCATTTACATTGAAGTAATTCGTAACGGTTGGATTGGAGACGTAACCGGACTGTCCGGCGACACAATCGGGCCGCGATTGTGCAACCGAACGGCTGGTGGGGAACGTGCCCGAGGAATCCGACAAGCCACTCGGGAAATACGGAGTCAGCCACTGGCCGGTTTGTAGCACGGTAACGCCAGTTAGTCCCCAGCCGCCGACGATAAGATCCGCACCGCGGCTGATATTACCCATAAACTTCTGGCTGCGGCCAAAGGGCAAGGTGTAGACGAACGTATTCACAAAGCGATGCCGGGGATTGAAGTAAGCATTCCCCGTATCAGACTGGATATTGTAGTAGTTGAGTACATTGTCTCCGTTGTCACCCTGGCCACCCAAGGGAACGGAGGAGTTGGGCGCTGCACCGAGCGCATTCGTGTCATTGTGCGCCCAGGTGTAATTAGTCTGGAAGGTCAAGTTGTTCCCGAACCGCCGGTTGGCTTCCAGAGTCAATGCGTCATACTTGTCGCTCGGTCCGTTAGCGCGGGTGAGAACTTCACGGAAATTCGGGTAACGTAGATTCTGTTGCCTCAGCGCAGGGGTCGCAGTAAGTGCCGCGTAACCCACGGTGTTAGGGGCGATCTGGTTTAGATCCGGACTATAGATCAGATTATAAGTGTGTGAACCAGTATAACTGGCACGGAGCACAGTGTGGAAACCGATGTCGTGGTCAAGCGAGAAGTTCCATTGCTCGACGCGCGGATCTTTCAGATTGATCGAATTGGCGCGGCGGTACCCAGGGTGGACTCCCACGGTGCCAGTCCCACCGAACACATCCTCGAACGTGCGCACATTGGTGGCGGTAGAGGGATAATCCGCGAAGTAACTGGTATCCACGCCGAGCAGCGAGTACAAGACAGCGCCAAGCACGGGCACGGAGTAAGTACCAGCGGAAGCGCGAATGATGGTCTTGTCATTGTTGAATGGCTTCCAGGCGATTCCCAAACGAGGCTGCACATTGCCGGTGTAGGTATTGCGCAAAGTAATGGGCAGGCCGACCTGGCTGTTGGTCACGAAAGGTGTGTTGCCGACGGCTTGTCGCCACAGGGGATTGATCAGAGATAAACCCTCTTGTCCCTGCACCGCGAGTTCGCCACCGGGGACACTGGTAATGAATTGACCAAGCTGATGAGTCTCATCGTTGAACGGTGTGTTGATTTCATAGCGAAGGCCGTAGTTAATGGTCAGATTTCGGCTGATATGCCAGTCGTCCTGTCCGTAAAAGCCATAGTGATATCCAAAGGGTTTGCCGTTGGGTCCGTTTTGGGCCTGCTGCGCGTCCGAAACAAGCCCGAGGAGGAAATCGGCGGCGCCGTTGACGTCGGAGTTTGTCTTCGCGCCAGAGGTGAAGCCGCCGAAAAACTCGTAGTCGCCGTACTCATCTCCTAAATTGAACGTGATGTTGTCCAGGTAGTTCAATCTACGAAATTCTCCACCGAACTTCATGTTATGCTGCCCCTTCACCCAAGATAGGCCGTCTCCAACCTCAATAACTCCATTCTGATTTACGCGAGGGTGTCCGTACGGGTTTGTGGCCCCGCCCAGCAGATCGCCTATATAGAACACCGGGACACCGCCGAGACCGTTCTTCGGCGATCCGGGAAGGCCGGTGATTCCAAGATTGGAGATGATGGAATCCCCCTGCTTCGCTTGCGGGTAACTGTAAACAAAATTAGCGCGTGAATAACCCATGCGAAACTCATTGATTAAGTTCGGATGCACAATCCAAACATAAGAGCCGGCGAAGTTCCATAGGTCGGAGTCTGTTGTAAATGATCCCATCAGCGGGTTGTAAGAAGTATCGCCCGCTCCTCCGGCTCCAATTCCGGAGTCCGTACCAACGGCGGGAATGGTCTTTTGAGTGACTCGGAACCAAACCTTCTGATTGGGAGAAAAGTTGTGATCTAGCCGTCCGTCAAAATCGTCCGACTGGTAAGTGCCTGGAAAGGACTGGACAAGGTTAAAAGCGTTCAGATTAGCACTCGAGTTGGTAGGAGTCGGAAAGAAAAGCGGCAGAATCTTTCCCGCAATCGGATCGATACGGTTAGTTGGAATCATATTTCCCGGGAATGGCGCACCTGTGGTCGGATCCACAATGGTGGCGCCCGCGCCTGAGAAATCGCCGGTGCGCCATTGGGTGGGTATGGTGTTGGTGCTAATCAGCGTGTTCGAGCTGAGCCGGACGCTTTCATAATCGAAATAGAAGAACGTCTTGTCCTTGGCGTTGTACACGCCCGGAATCGAGAGCGGCCCGCCGATGGAGGCGCCCGCAGTATTCGCGCTACCGTTCGGAACGATGCCGCTGATTTGGTCGGCTGAATCGAAACTCTTGCGCTGCAAGTACCAATAGGCGGTGCCGTGGTAGTCATTCGTGCCGCTGCGGCTGATGGCCGTGATGTCCGATACTTGCGAGTACTCGGCACCGTTGCCCGCGTAATTGACGCGAAACTCGGAGATGCCTTCAACTGACGGAAACAGGTCCTTAGTGGGCCCGCCGTAACGCGGCAATTGCGTGGAAATTCCGTCTAATGAAAATGACGTTGCTGTCGGTAATTGGCCAGAGATAGTCAGGTTGCCGCTGGAGTCTGACTGCACGCCCGCTGAGAGTGGGGCTACCTGCAGCGGGGTCGGATTCGGCGTCGCACGAAAATTTAGCGCCAGCGAGTTGATCTCATCTCCTGAAGTCGAACTGGACCGGGTCTGGTCCTCGCTGATGACTGCCTCCGAAGCGACGACCACAACCTGCGTGTTACCTGCCGCAACCTGCAATTGGAACGGGACCGTACGCGTTTCACGAGCCGGCACAATCAAATCTTTGTCTTTCGTCGTCGTGAAATTGGCCGCAGAGACTGTAATGGTGTAGGTTCCCGCATCCATGTTCAAAAATTCATAGTTGCCGGCCGCATCCGTGGGCACGCTGCGCGTGATGCCAGTCCCCTGGTTCAGAATTTCGACCTTCGCACCGGAAACAAAGCCGCCACTGGCATCCGTTACCGTTCCATTGATGGTGGCGTATGTGGATTGCGCGGCCAGGGGCGTGATGCCAACGATCATCCATCCGGCCAGCACTAACACCGCGGCTGGGCACACTTGTCTTCTCATTCGACGATGCATAGGTTTACTCCTGTTCCTGAAACCTCGGGGGCTGGCTTGTACGATTTCGAACCTGTAGTCTATCGTCGAAAAGTTAAGCAATAGTGACGGAATGATGAATTCTCGAATGCACTGGCACGTTAACTGAGCAATAAGTGTGAATTGTTGGGTGTTTCTGTGGGATTTTTCAGCAGGCAGCGAATCGAGGCACGGGCAGGATCACCCGTGCCCCAATCTGGCAAGTTACTTCGAGGTCGTGCCGGTGGGCGCCTGTTCGAGGATAACGGGCTTTTCCTCGCGAATGGTATAGTTCGTGGGCACTTCAAACAGAGAATGTGGTGGCTCGGCTTGTTGGATATTCGTGAGTCGATAAGATGTCTCACCAATCTGCGGGTCGCTGTGCTTACTCATGACCACCATTTGTAGGTCCGAGGAGTACCAGGTTTCCGAGACGATCTCGATGGGCTGGTCGTTGCCAATGGCGCCGGCGGCAATCGTTCGCGTTGTGCGCGTGCCGGCTGCGGGTATCCCTTCGATGGTCTGCCGGCCGAGAGATTCACTTTTCGCGTCACCGGGTTCGTGCATTTTCAAGAGTGATACCGGGCCTGGACCCACAGCCATTCCCCCTGCCGAGACCGCGGCGGTCATTCTACCTTCCGCTTTCATTTTCGCCATGGCTTCGTCTGCGGCGGGGCCATCCACTGACGTCGCAAGGAAAAACTGTGCCACTGGGCCTGGCGGTGGGGGCATCGCGCCCTTCGCGGATGGCAGTTTCATCGCAGTGTTGGTCTTAGGGTCAAGGTGGTAGCTCGCTCCCGCCACGGGATCGTTCAGCATGATGAACTTCGGCGCTTCGCCGCTCGTAGACCATGGCCCCACCATATCCAGAGTCTGTTCGCGGCGTGTACGCCCTTCGCTGTCGCGGGCCAATTGCGCCGTGCTCTTGTGACTAATGCGTGTGCCATTGGCCAACGTTTGTACGGTTTCGGTGACAGCCTCGGCGGTGTAAGGCGCACCCTTGACGACTTTGTCGCCGGGGCCTGCCTGCATACTGAAATAGTGGACATCGCCGCCGCCAACCATGACGTGTGCAGTCTCCTGCGCATAAGCGCAGCCGCCCAACGCCGCCAAAATAAAGAAGCTCGAATGCAATCGAACGATCATTAGCTAAACTCCCTTTCTGTTGAGAACTTCTATTCCACAAAACGAATGGCGCGCGCAAGACCGTCGGCGCCCAAAACCAAGTCAGCCCGGATGCGCTGGTTCCGCCGATCCTCATCCACTGGCAGGCCTGCCAGCTCGAGGGCGGAGCGTGGCAGTTCCACACGAATAACCGTGGCCTGATCCAGCGGCAGCGCAGCGTCCGAGAAGGGCAGATCGAAGAACGGTGTCGCAACTTCACGAACGGCCGGGCGTGCCGACGGAGAAAACGGCTCTCGCGATGCGTGCTTCTTCACGATGTGCCGCGTGCGCCGGACCGGTTGCGCGGGAATTTCGGCTACAAGCTGCTGCGGAGCGGGTGGCGCCACTGCGGGCGGCAGCGGACGCACGATCTGTCGCGCCGGAATTCCCGGTTGCGCAGTCCGCACTCTGAGGCCCGCCAGAATCACCACCGCGATCGCTCCGCCCCATGCAAGCTGCCTCCACACGGGCCGCGGACGAGCGAACCACTGCCGCCACGTCCCATCCTGCTCCCGCGATTCCTCCTGATCGAGCCGCGCCGCGAACTCACTGGCCACATCCGGCGGCAAGGCAATCCGGTGAAGCTCCGCCACACGGAAAGAGACCAATCGCAGTCCATCCAGCCGCGCCCGGCAGGATTCACAACTCTCAAGATGCAATTTCGCCTGCCACGTCTGCGGCGGCGGCAATTCTCCGTCCAGAACCCGCAGCAGGAGGGCGTCCGTCAAGCAATTCTCACCCGAGTTACTCATGGCATGTCCTCGCGAGTACCACCAGGGCCCGTTGCACCGATTCGCCCACGCTCGAAATCCCGATTCCCAGCACGTGCGCGATCTCCCGGTACCGCAGTCCTTCGGCGCGCAAGTGCAGGCACTCCTGCTGGCGCCGCGGCAGCATGCTGATGGCGGCTTGCATGCGGCGTATCCGCTCCTTTTGCAGCAGCGCCTGTTCGGGGTCGCCATTAGGATCCACTTCAGAATCCGGTGGCTCTGCCTCCGCTGTTCCGGCGCGTCTCAATTCGTTCATCGCCAGATTGTGGGCGACCCGGAAAATCCAACCCCGCAAGTTCTCGTTCCTGCCGCGTGCTCGCAGATGACGATAGAGGCGCAGAAAACTTTCCTGAGCGATTTCGCCGGCCACCTGGGGGCGCAGGCCGAGGCTCACCAGATAGCGGAAAACGGACAATCGCTGCTGCTCGAACAGTGCCGCCGCGATCCGCTTCGGGTCCGAGGCGTCGCACGGTCCGTTGAGGGAATCCAGTTCCAGCACGCTCTCCGGCGCCTCCAGCGACAGCCCGTCTGCTCCAGAAATTCTTCGCATTCCCGACGCTCTGCTATAGGGATAACAGACAGACGTGCGGTTTTTCCGGCCGTATCAGGAAATCTTTTCGCGGTTGGATGGTGATTGGGTTGGCTCAGCTCGCCAGGGCCAGGCGATTGCGGCCCTGCTGCTTGGCACGGTAGAGCGCCTGGTCCGCCAATTCGACCAGATCGGCGCTACTCATTCCGGGCCGCAGCTCCGCGATTCCAAAGGTACCCGTGACGCAGTATTGTTGGCCTTTTTCGGTGGTGAAGACCAGCGACTCCAACTTCTGCCGGATCCGTTCGACGCAGATCTGAACGCTGGTGCTGCCAGTGCCGGGGAACAGGATGCAGAACTCATCTCCGCCCCAGCGCGCGGCGAGGTCGCCCCGGCGCACTCCGTCGGCCAGGCAACGGGCCAGCGCCCGGATCACCTCGTCGCCAGCGCCGTGTCCGTAATGATCGTTCACGTGTTTGAACTTGTCGATGTCGCACATGCAAAGCGACAACGGGTGCGTGGCCTCTCGCGCAGCGCGGATTTCGTGTTCCAGTTCGCTGGAGAAATGCCGCCGATTGGCCAAGCCGGTCAGTGTATTGCGCCTGGCTTGCTCAGCCAACCTGTTTTCCTCTCGCTTCCGGTCGGTGATGTCCAGAACGGTTCCGATGAGCCGTACCACCGCTCCAACTTCTCCGTATACCGCCGAGCCCTTAGCGTTAATGAACTTCTGGGTTCCATCCGGTGTGCGGATGCGCAAGTCGAGCCTGTAAGGCTGCCCCACGGAGATGGCGCGCTCGATGGCCTGATCGAACAGGGGCCGGTCCTCCGGATCCACCGCCAACAGTACGTCGGCAAATTCCGGCTCCTCCGAGCCTGGCGGTAGCCCAAAGATATGGAATGTCTCCGCCGACCATCGGATCTGGTCATTGATGAGATCAAACTCCCAATTGCCGATGCGGGCCAGTTTTTGGATCTCGACCATCCGCACGCGGCACTCGCCGGCATCCTGCTCGGCCAATGCCCGCCGGGCCTTCTCACGTCGCAAGAAGGAGACGAAGGCCAATGTTTGCGCCGTCAGCAAACCCGTCAGAATTACCACAAGCGTCATCCACATACCCGTTTCGAGGCGTCAGGTCCAGGCGCTTTCACAGACTTCACACGATGCGCCCCGGAGCGAGGCCGGCCTCACATCTAATTCGGACGAAATGCGCCGTGGCTTTAAGCTGACCCGCACTAAAGCTTTGTACTATCCGCGCCGATAAACACCTAGGGAGCATTGTTTTGACTGCATCCGATCCCGGTACTCACCTTGGGCGTGCGTCCCAAGTCAAGGCCCTGCCGCCATTCTCGCCGGCCGCGTGCAGACTCGTCCGGCTCATCAGCGAAGAGAGTGTTCATTTTCGTGAAGTCTCTCAGGTTCTTACCGTAGATGCGGCGTTATCAAGCCAGGTGCTCCGTGTGGCGAATTCGGCATTGCTCGGCTGCCGGTACGAGATTGCGAGTATTATGCAAGCACTGTTCGTCGTGGGAGCGGACCGGCTGCGCGACATCGTGATTACCGTCGCCATAAAGAACTACATGGGTCATGGCGACAACCTGTTCTTACATCGCGCGTGGCGGCACAACCTGGCTACCGCGCTCTGGTGCGAGCAGTTGAGCGATTCCTGTGGCGTCGATCGGCCCGCCGCCTATACGGCCGGAATCCTGCATGACATCGGGCGCATTGCTCTGCTCAAGCTGTTCCCGCACGAGTACTCGGCATTCATCGACCAGGCTCTCACCGGCGGCCTGGACCAACTCGAGGCCGAGCGCAAGCTGTGCGATGCCGATCATTGCCAGATCGGGGAGAGTCTTGCTCAGTCTTGGAATTTCCCAACGATGTTGCGAGACGTGATCGGCAATCACCACAAAGAGGTCACCCGCGAGACCCCGCGGCCACGTCTGCTGGTTCAGGCGGCCTGCACCGCGGCTAGCGTCAGCGGCTTTCACACCGTGGGACCCGAGCCAGCCTGGGATCCTTCTCGGATTGATCGCTTGTTGCCCCCAGGAAGTTCCACCAGCCGGCTGAACTACCATGAGATGCTGGAAGCCGTGGCTTTGAAGCTCAATCAAACCGAGTGTAGCCTCTTGTAACAGCGTTCCCCGCGCTGCACGCACCGCGCCCCATCGCGTTTCGCCCCGGCCAATCCAACCCCTAACCACCCTTGCGTGGGTCCAGCCAAAAAGTTACGTCAATGGGCCTTGCATTCCGTCTTCTCTCGTGGAAAACTCTCTTCTGATAGGGTTGGGTTACTCGGTCGTAACAATTGTAAATCGCGGCTTGCACCAAGCCGTTTTGGGGGAATTTCGTGAAACGTCTGTCATTTTGCATTCTGCTTGTGTTGTTTGCGTCTGTGTGCGAATTCGCACAAAACGCGAACGGGCGCATTACCGGGGTGATCACCGACCCGCAAGGAGCCGTCATTCCAGGCGCCAAAATCTCTGTTACCAACGTCGCCACCAACGAATCTCGTCAATCCACGGCGGGATCGGACGGAACCTATCAAGTGCTCAATCTACCGATCGGTAACTACAGCGTCACGGTGGAACACGAGGGGTTCACGAAGGTCATTACTGACCCCCACCAGTTGCTGATCAACCAGACACTGCGCGTGGACATCCCTATGGCCATCGGCAAAACAAGTGAAACGATCGTCGTTGAATCCCAGAGTTTGAACGTCGAAACCGTCAACTCCACCATCGGCCAATCCGTCACCGGCCGGCCAGTCCAGGAACTGCCTCTGAACGGCCGCAACGTGCTTGACCTCGCCCTCACCCTTCCGGGTGTCGTCGAGACAAATCCAGACAACGGCTCAGCGGGTAACTACAGCGTGGCCGGAGGGCGGTCCGATTCCGTGACCTTCCTGCTGGATGGCGGAATGAACAACGACTTGACTAACAATAGCGTTGTATACAATCCCAACCCCGATACCGTAGCGGAATTCCGAGTGCTCCAGAACAACTACACGGCCGAATACGGCCGCAACTCCGGCGGAATCGTCAGCGTGGTGACCAAGTCGGGTACCAACGACCTTCACGGCAGTTTGTTTGAGTTTGTCCGCAACAACGATTTCAATGCCAACACCTTCTTGAACAACCAGCAGAGTCTGCCCGTGCCTATCCTAAAGCGGAACCAATTCGGGGCTACGCTGGGCGGGCCAGTCACGATTCCAAAGGTAATTCACGGACACGACAAGTTGTTCTTTTTCGTGGGTTATCAAGGCCAGCACCAATCGGCCACGGCGTCCAACCCAACCGTAACGATCTATACACCGGCTGAGCTCAACGGCGATTTTTCGCAGGCGGCGGGGGGCAGTCCGGATACTCTTGTGTCTAAATTCCTACAGCAGTTTCCCTACTTCCAGCCCAACCCGACCTTGGCAGCACAGGCCATTATTGATCCCACTAGAATCGACCCGGTCGCACAGGCTTACATCAAGGCTGGGCTGCTTCCCAGTACCGCTTCAGGCTTGCTGACTCCCGAAGGCGCGTCCACTGACAACCGTAATGAACTGACTGGGAAGATCGACTATCTGATTACGCCCAATGATCGGCTGTCCGGAACATTAGGGTGGAACCGGAACCCAACCCTCAGTCCGTTTACGATTGCCGCCGATGTTCCTGGCTACCCAGACACAACTCTCTTCGCCCAGTACTTTGGCAACGTCGTCTACACGAAAACCTTCTCCCCCACGCTATTAAACGAAGCACGCGTGACCGTGCAGCGATCTCACGATCTGCAAGCCGCGCCGGCAGCGAAGCTGCCCACGGCGTCCCAACTCGGGATGAATATCCCCTCGGATAACGCCACTGGTCCTCCATTGTTATCATTCCAGTCAGGTTTAGCCACTGGGTTCGATTACAGCGGGCCAACCACGTTCAACAACACCACGTATATTTACTCGGACGTTCTCACATGGATTCGCGGGCGTCACAACTGGAAGTTCGGCGCAGACTTCTCCGCCTATCAGGGCAACACGGTGTACGACTTCATCATAGACGGGTCCTTCAACATCTCCGGAACCGGTGGCGGCATCGGGTCCGGAAATTCGCTGGCAGATTTCCTTTTTGGCCTGCCAGACTCCTTTACGCAGTATGGAGCAGCGCCGTCTAATATCCGCACCAAGCATACGGATTTCTTTGCTCAAGATGAGTGGCACATGCGCAGGAACCTTACCCTGACCTTGGGTCTTCGCTATGAATACGCCACGCCGAAACTGGATACGCAGGGCCGCACGTTTTCGATCATTCCCGGAAAACAGTCGCAGCGCTTCGTGAACGCTCCCGTTGGCGTATTGTTCCCCGGAGATCCCGGAGCTCCACGTGGAGTCAACTTTCCGGATAAGGACAACTTTGCGCCGCGTGTGGGAATCGCCTGGGACGTCTTCGGCAATGGAAAAACCAGCATCCGCACGGGCTTCGGAGTTTTCTACGACATCTTGAAGGGCGAAGACAACCTGCAATTCAACGGGCAGGCGCCCTTCTTTGGTGCCGTGGGCTTCGCGCTCAACCCGCTTTCGGCCAATCCCACCGGCCCCCTGAACTACCTTTCTGATCCTTATGCCGCCGCTGGAATCGCAGACCCATTCCCATCCAGGCCGCCGTCGAAAAACGTTGACTTTAACGCGATCGGCGCGCTCCCGTTTGGAATCGGCTCGGTATTCCTTGTGAACCCGCATATTTACACGCCATATGTGTATGACTACAGTTTCAGCCTGCAGCAGGAATTGGCGCACAGCCTTGTGGGAGAACTAACCTACGTCGGTAGCTCGGCCCACGGTCTAACCTCGCTAGTCGACGAAAATCCGATGATCCTTGGGACAACCAACCGGCTCCTGAATGCCGAATACGGTCTGACCGCCAGCAACGGATTCGCATATTTGGATACATTCGACAACATTGTCAACCAAGTTTACAACGCGTTCGAAGCCAGCCTGACGCGCCAATTTGCGGATTCGCGCGGGATCGGAAATACGTTTTTCACCCTTGCTTACACGTGGGGGCACAGCATCGACAACGCGTCTGGCTTTCGCCAGCGGAGTAATGTGGTCCCCTATTACAACCACAATGAGTTCCGGGCCGATTCGGATCAGGACGTTCGCCAGCGGTTCTCTTTCAGCGGCGGTTGGGACCTACCGTTTGACCGTTGGTTTGGCGGCGGGCCTAAACTCCTGACGAAAGGATGGTCCCTATATCCCATATTGAGCTGGCGCACAGGTTTCCCGATCAACGTAAGTGCCGGCTTCTCAAGCTTTGACCCCACCGATCCGGGCCCATCCGGCGCCGGAGACCCGGGTAACGTTCAGGCGGACCTCACCACATCCCGTGTGCAGATTCTCAATCCAAAGCAAACGCAGACCATCAATACGCCCAACGGACCCGTCACGGGGAACTTCTGGTATAGTCCCAACGATTTCACTCTTCCGCAAGGCGACGGATCGCCGCACGCCGCCGGTCAGGGAACCTACGGGACGCTGCCTCGCAATGCCATCCGCGGTCCCGGCCGGACGAATCTGGATCTGGCACTCGCCAAGACGTTTCAATTTGGGGAGCGGTGGAAGGCGGAATTCCGTGCGGAGGCGTTCAACCTCTTCAATCACACCGAGTTCGAAAATCCAGGGTGCTCCACCGGTGTCAACGGCGTCCCTCAGTGCAACTTCATATCGGTAGGGACAGGGAATCTGGGCCAGATCACCGGCACGTATGACCCGCGCTTGCTGCAACTCGCGCTGCGCATTAGCTTCTAGATACCCGCCTTTGTCGCCACGAGGGTGTTAGATTGCCCTCATGGCGACATTGGGACTCATCGAATACGAAAACGCGACCGCCGAGGTGCGGGCCATCTACGACGACATCATGGCCACGCGCCAGACGGATTGGATCAACAATTTCTGGAAAGCGCTGGCCAACGATCCGGCAACTTTGCGGCGCACCTGGCTGAGTATTAAGGAAATCATGGCGCCGGGAGCGCTCGACGCCCTCACCAAGGAGATGCTTTATCTCGCTGTGAGCGCGACCAACCAGTGCGGATATTGCATCGCCTCACACACCGCCGCCGCTCGAAAGGCCGGGATGACCGACGCCATGCTGGCGGAGTTGATGTCGGTGGTCGGCATGGCTAACGAGACCAATCGCCTGGCAAGTGGATACCAGGTTGAGATCGACGAACTCTTCCGGACGGCGTGATCAACCTTCCACGGCGCCGAGTCCGACCTTGTTCAGTTCTGAGGTGTCCATCGTTCCATCGGTGATGCGAAAGATCCCTGGAAATCTGCTCTCCCACGCCCGGTTGGCCTCGGGCATGAACTGGCGCGAGTTAGCCTCGATGGCGGCGACACCCGGCACGTGCGCGGCGAGTGCGGCGGATTGAATCAGCGAGGCGCCCGGGCAGGTCAGATCCTGAACGCAGAGGAATAACTTGTGCTTCTCCGCGACAGAGGCGATCAGCATCATGTGGCTCTGCCCCTTGCAGGCCTTCAGCGCCGCTCCCGTGTAGCCCATTTTCTGCGATAACAGCAAGGCCTCGACGTCGGTCAGTGACTCGTCGATCACGACCGGCCGCAGCTTCGCCGCCTCCTGCATCATGTTTTCGGGATGCGCTTTGAGATCGCGCGCCGTGGGCTGCTCCACATACTGGATGCGCTCGTAACCTTCGGCAGTCTTCTCTTTGACCTCGTGCAGAAAATCCAGCAGGTACTGCACGTTGGGGCATTTCTCATTAAAGTCCAGCGAGTAGACCCACTCCTTGGCGCCGCGCTGCCGCTGCGTTTGCGTGGTGACGCGGTCGACGTGCAGCACGCGCTCGACGTCCCATTTTCGATCGTCACCGTTGAGTTTGATCTTAAAGTGCGTCAGGCCGTTGTAGCGTATCCACTCCGGCAGGGTTTCCGGTAGGCCGTCGTTGATGCGCTTGGTGATGTCGGATTCTTCGATCGGATCGATCGCCGAAACCAGATGATACACCGGCATCCGGCGCTTGGGTTCCTGGCTCACATAGCGGCTGGGAAATTCCCCCTTGTACTCCGGTCCCAGGTAGTGGCCCAGATCGTACTTCATGAATTCCGGGCCGTAGGTGTGATAGCAATTGAGACCGTGCGCCTTGCCGAAAGCATCGTGAATGGCGGCATCGAACGCGCTTGCCGTTACCAGTGCGCAGAGCGGCGGAATGGGCTCGGCGAGGCTGAGCCGCTCCGAAACATCGGCGGCCGCTTTGCGATACATGGGATCAAGTGCCCAACTGATGTCGATGGGATGACCAAAGTCTTTGTAGTGCGCGGTGATTTTGGCGAGCTGCGCCGCGAGCGCCTGCATCGCCCCAAGCGTTGCTTCATAGGACAAAACCTTCGATGGGAACGACCAGATGTTACCCAGCGGCATCGATCCAAAACCCTTGGCAATACGCCCGTCGCCCGTGCGCACGGAGCAATTCACGTTAAGCAGCGTCGCGCGGTCCAGTACGTGGCCGCCAAACTTGATGGGCGTACGGTATTTGTAATCCTCGTAGGCGATTGAGACGTCTTCGACGCGGATATCGGTATTCCGCACCGCCGCTCGAAGAATGTGGAAGCTCGCCGCGACGACACCGCCGGCTTGCTGCAACACACTGCGGCGCGTTGGATTTCTCACCGGCAACATGGATCTATGTTACTTCCAACTCCATCGCCGCGCGCAACACTTCCGCGACGCTCCAGGCCTGTGCAATGCAACCGCCGGAGCGGTGGGGCGGGTCACCGTCGAAGATCTCCGGAATCTGCCCCACGCTCTCATCGTTCATGTAGCGGCGCAATTCGTCCAGCCATTGCGCGACCTGCTTCAGGGCGGCCGGCGCTCGACCGTGTACCTCCAGGTAGGCGGTAATGAACGGTCCCATGAGCCAAGGCCAAACCGTGCCTTGGTGGTAGGCGCCGTCGCGGCTCCGGACGTCGCCTTCATAGCGGCCGCGATACTGCGGATCGCCCGGCGCCAGGCTCCTGAGGCCATACGGCGTGAGCAGGTGGCGCTCGACGGTTTCGACTAGACTTCTTGCCTTCTGAGGTGTCAGCATTTTGTGAGCTAGGCTGACGGCGAAGATCTGATTCGGCCGGATGGAGGCGTCACGCGTTTCGCCGTCCACCACGTCATGCAGGCAGCCGCCGGCTTCGTTCCAAAACAGCCCTGGAAAGCTCTGTTGCGCGCGATCCGCCAACGCCCCGAAATGTGCGCGATCTGCGTTCTGGCCGAGTCTTTGTGCCAGGTCTTCCATGAAGCGCAGCGCATTGTACCAGAGAGCCTGGATCTCGACGGCCTTGCCGCGCCGCGGAGTGACGACCCAATCGCCGGCCTTCGCATCCATCCAGGTGAGCTGCACGCCGGGTTCGCCGGCCAGCAGCAGCCCGTCGCGGTCCACGCGGATTCCATAGCGCGTGCCGCGCTCATGCCAGGAGATGATGTCCGCGAGCACTTCGTACAGCCTGGTGCGGACGAATTCGTAATCGTTGGTGTACGCGGTGTACGCCCGCACGGCTTCGAAGAACCACAGCGTTGCGTCCACCGTGTTGTACTCCGGCGTTTCACCGGCATCGGGAAATCGATTTGGCAACATGCCGCGGTCCACGTGGGCAGCAAAGGCTAGCAGAATGCTCTTCGCGATTTCGGGACGGCCGATGGCCAGGGTTAAACCGGGGAGGGAAATCATCGCGTCACGGCCCCAGTCGCTGAACCAGTGGTAACCGGCGATCACGGAATGGAACTGGCCGCGTCGGACCAAGAACTGATCGGCGGCGCGTGCCAATTCCACGACAAAGGGATTCTTAGACGGGGCGCATAGCAGAATTCTTTCCCGTCGCTCGATCTCGGCCGTTCGAGCCGCACGGGCCGATTCGATGTTGTGAGCCTCGGTCGAGGCAATCACCGCCGGACTCGGTTCGCGACTCAGGTCGAACACCAGCACGAAGGGTTGGAATAGGTCTTCCCGGAAGTCGAGACCGCGTTGCTGATCAACCGCGTACTCGAAATTGCGGTACCAATATCCGGCTGGATTCAGTTCGCCGCTCGAGTGAGCCAGATAGAGTGAAGGCAGGTCCGGGTACGGGGAAATTCGCACGCTCCCGCTCTCGATCTCCAGCGATGGATTCAATACTCCGTTTTCGTCAGTCAAGCGGTGGTAATCGCGAAACGCGATCAGCGGGCGCAGTTCGAGTGAGCCAGCGCGCCGCACCCGGTCCTTGAGCTTGTACTGTATGACCACGCTGTTCTCACCGTGAATCATGAATACCGATTTCTCGAGCATGCACCCGTCCACTTCGTAGACAAATACAGGGAACGGATCGCGGCGGAACTCCTTCATATGCAGGTGCCCTTGCGGATGGATCGCGCCCGGATACTGATTGCAAGACAGTTCCACCCGGCGTCCGTCGATGACCAGCGTTTCCTCGATTTTGGAAAGCAAAACCATGCGGCCGACGGGTGGTTTGGTGGCTGCCACCAGCAGCCCGTGGTAGCGTCGGGTATTCAAACCAACGATGGTCGAGGACGCAAAACCGCCGATTCCGTTGGTCTCCAGCCATTCGCGGCGGCAGGCCGCATCCAGGTCACGGCAGATTGTGTGGTCAAATCGGCACATTTGTCTGGCCTTCCCGAGGGTACTATTCCGCTCGACTCCTCATTATTTTGTGACGCCGGGACAGGTCAATGGTCATCTATAATCAATCGCTGCTGCTGCGGAGAATACCGATGCTCGCTATCCAACCACAAGTGGAAGTTCAGCATAACCTATTGACACGCCTGGCCGATGCTCGGATCCAGACCGATAGCCTGTTCGAAATGGTTAGGCCGGAAGCGCTCTACGCGCGGCCAATTCCGGAACGGCACCGGATTGTTTTTTACATTGGCCACCTCGAGGCGTTCGATTGGAATCTCTTCAGCGCGCGGCTCCCCGGTTTCAAGCCATTTCATCCGCAGTTCGACCAGTTGTTTGCGTTTGGTATCGATCCGGTGGATGGCGGGCTGCCGTCCGATCAGCCTGGGGACTGGCCTTCGCCCGCCGAGGTGCGCGGTTACGTAAACCGTGTGCGAAATACCCTGGATGCGGCGCTAGATAGCTTCGGCGAACCTACGTTATTGAACGTGGCGATTGAACACCGGCTGATGCACGCGGAGACGCTGGCGTACATGCTGCACCAGTTGCCGTTCGAGGACAAAGCCCATCAGTATGGGCCGCTGGTGTCTTCGGCGGGATCGGTCGAGTTCCGAACGATCGAAATCCCGGCTGGTTCAGCGACGCTTGGGCTCTCTCACAACGACCCGGCATCGTTCGGCTGGGATAACGAATATGAAGCGCACTCGGTCGCGGTTCCAGCATTCGCCATCGACCAGTTCAAGGTCACGAACGGCCAGTATCAGCAGTTCATGGATGCCGGTGGCTACGACGACAAGTCGTTGTGGTCACCCGCTAATTGGACTTGGAAGACTGAGCAAAACGTTACACAGCCGGTTTTCTGGCTTCGGCGAGATGGGAAATGGTTTCAACGAACCATGTTCGAGGAAATTCCTCTGCCCGCGGAGTGGCCCGTTTACGTGAGCCACGCCGAAGCCAGCGCGTATGCGCGTTGGGCCGGAAAAAAGTTGCCCAGCGAGGCGCAGTGGCACCGCGCCGCCTATGGATCTCACCAGAAGTCGGAGCGGCCGTACCCGTGGGGATCGGACGCGCCAGGCCGCCGTCACGGGTATTTTGATTTTCAAAAATGGGAGCCATCACCCGTAAATGCATTTCCACGAGGGCGCAGCGCATTCGATGTGGCCGGCCTGCTGGCAAACGGATGGGAGTGGACCTCCAGCGTGTTCGAACCTTTCGATGGGTTCCAGCCGTTCCCGTTTTACCCGGGCTACTCCGCCAATTTCTTCGACGGCAAACATTACGTGATGAAGGGCGGCTCCACGCGAACCGGGGCGTGCATGCTGCGCCGTTCGTTCCGCAACTGGTTTCAGCCGCACTATCAGTACGTCTACGCGGGATTTCGCTGCGTAAGTAATGAGGAGACGCCGGAATGACCCCCATTATCGCGAATGCCCCCGTTGAGTTTGCCGCAGACGTGTGCCGGGGATTGACGAAACCCGGACAGAAAGAGCTGCCTTCGAAATACTTGTATGATCCCATCGGCTCGCGGCTGTTTGAGGCGATTTGCGAACTTTCGGAATACGGCCTGACCCGAGCCGACGAACGGCTGCTTCACGCTTACGCGCACGAAATGGTGGCGCGTATTCCAGGACCAATGGTCGTGGCGGAACTGGGAAGCGGCAGCGGCAAGAAGACGCGATGGATTCTGGAAGCGGTTTCGCGGCACCGGCCGACGTCCTATTACCCCATCGAAATCTCGGCCACAGCGCTCGCCATGTGCCGGCGAGAGTTGTCCGACATAGATGCCGTCAGCATTGTTGGCTTCGAGCGCGAATACCTGGATGGATTGTTAGAGGTGGCTTCCCGCCGGCAGAGGGACCAGCATATCCTGGTATTGTTCCTCGGAAGTACCATTGGAAACTTCGACCGGCCGGCGGATGTTCACTTTCTCCGCGAGGTCCGTCTGATCCTGCAGCCCGGCGACGCTTTGCTGCTCGGCACCGATCTCGAAAAACCGATCGACAAGTTGATCCGGGCTTATGACGATCCGCTGGGAGTCACCGCCGCCTTCAACCTCAATCTTTTGGCACGCATCAATCGCGAACTCGGCGCGGATTTTGTGATCGAACAGTTCGAGCACGAGGCACGATTCAATTTTGAGACGCGGAGCATTGAAATGCACCTGCGGTCGACGCGGGATCAAGTGGTGACCGTTCGGGAAGCGGGAATCTCCGTCCCGATTCTGGAGAACGAGACCATTTGGACCGAGAGCTGCCACAAGTACTCTCTCGACGAAGTGAACTCCATGGCCGCGGATGCGGGGTTCCGGTGCGAGGCTCGATGGATCGACCATGAGTGGCCTTTCGCCGAAAATCTCCTGATCGCTGAATAACGGGCGGGTTACTCATCCCGCAGCGTGTCGGCGGGATTCAGGCGCGTGATGCGCAGAGCGGGGATAAGGCTGGCAAATGCCGCTACCAGCAGCAATCCGAAAGCCACGCTGACAAACGTAAGCGGGTCGGTTGTGCTCACACCCCACAGCAAGTGCTGCAGAACTCGTACCGACAGGCCGGCGAACACACACCCTGCCACCACGCCTGCCAGAGCCAGAGAAACGCCTGGAATAGCGGCATCGCGAACCGCCCGGGCAACGCTCGCGCCAAGCGCTAACCGGATTCCGATTTCACGCCTGCGCTCGACAACTGATTGCGACATCAAACCGTAGAGGCCGACTACCGCGAGCAGCAAAGCCAGACCGGAGAGCGTGGCCAACAATGTGGATTGGAACCGTTGCTCGCCGAGGGATCGTGAGCGAAGCTCCTGCATTGAGCGAAAGCTCGCAATCGGAAGCAGAGGATCTACAGAGGACGCCGCCTGCTGCATGGCGCGCGTTACGCCCTCTGCGGGGACGGAGGAACGGACCACCCAGTTCGGCGAAAACCAGACATGCACCACATTCAAGTAACCGTCGACCGTCTGCGATGCCGGAATGTAAATCATGGGCACTGCGCCGAGCGGACCGAAGTCGCCCCAACCCGCCGTTTCTTGTACGTCGCCCACGAGCCCGACGATCTCACGTGCGGCATCGACTACGGCGACATGCCTGCCCAGCGCTTCCTGTTTCGAGAGGTACTTTCTGGCGAAGGCATTGTTCACGATGGCCACGGGCGCGGACTTCGGACCATCACCCGCCCGGAAGTCACGACCACGGAGTAACGGGATTCGGAGCGTACGGAAATAGTCGGGGCTGACGTAGTTGACGTCGGTGATCAGACCTTCCGGGCCGGCCTCAGGGCCGTCGACACGTTGAAACCCATCATTCAGGCCGCGCTGGTATGGCAAACTGAGCCCCACGGCTGCCGACTCGACGCCGGGCAGCCCACGCATGCGCACCAGGCCGGAATCGAAAAGCTGGTTCACCTTCTGGGCCGTAGCATAGCGCGCGTCTTGAAGGGAAAAACTGGCGGTGATCACATTTGCGGGATCAAATCCCGGCCGCAGTTGGTAAAGATGCGCTAATGTGCGGACCAGCAGTCCGGCGCCGATCAATAGGACCACCGCAACAGCGACCTCGCCCGACACCAGCACCCTCCGCGTCCAGCGCTTGCGCGCGCCCGCAACGCCGCGAGCGCCTGCCTCGGTCAGAGCTGTGCGGATGTCCACGCCGCTGGCATCGAGCGCGGGAAAAATCCCGGCCAGCAGGCTTGATAGAAGCGCCAGACTAGCGGTCGCCATGAGAACGCGGGCGTTGAGGCTCACATCGGCAATCGGAAAGCTATCCGCCGCCAGTACTTGCAAACCACGCAAGCCGGCGACGGCGACCAACAATCCCGCTACGCCGCCGGCAACCGCCAGAACGAAGCTTTCCACAAGAAACTGGCGTGCCACCACCCGGCGTCCTCCGCCCAGCGCCAGACGCGTCGCAATTTCCCGGGAACGCGTGTTCCCTCTTGCTAGCAGCAAACTCGTGACATTGGCGCAGCCGATCAGTAAAACCAGCCCTACAGCGGCCCAGACGATGAAGAGCGGGAGTCTGGTGTCCTGTGTTTCGTACCGTTGCAGAGTCTCCAGGCGCATCCGCGCCGAAACCTCCTTGCCAACGTGCATTGCCTCGATGGCGCGCGCACCCACCGCTTCCATCTGGCTATCAGCCTGAGCCCACGTGACGCCCGGTTTCAATCGCGCGATGATGGCGTAATTCATGCCGCCGCCTTCACCCGTAGTCGCAGGGCGCAGCGGCGTCCAGAGGTCAGCCGCGGCATCGGAACGGAAGTTCTCGGGCATGACGCCGGCTACGGTATACGGCTCACCGCGCAAATTGATGGATCGCCCGACTATAGACGCGTCCTCGTGAAACACTCGCCTCCAAAAGTGATGGCTCAGAACAACGACCGCGGGACCTCCAGGGCGATCCTCATCGCGCGTGAACTCCCGCCCGATTTGAGGATGCACTCCGAGGACACGGAAGAACCCCGCGCCTACGCGCTGCTGCTGGACGTATTGCGCGGTCCCGCCGGAAGCGAAATTGACGCCACCCGCGCCATCCGAGTAAACCGCGGCGTCGAGATCGGTGGCATGATCGCGCACCAGTTCCCAGGTGGCGCCCGTCTGGCCCCGCTGGTCTCCCTCCTCGCCATGGTATCGGAAATGCGTCACGATGCCAGCCATTCTGTCCGGTTCGGGATATGGCAACGGCCGCAGCAACGTTGCGTCAATGACGCTGAAGATGGCGGTATTGGCGCCGATGCACAAGGCAAGGGTCAGAATGACGATTGCACTCAAGGAAGGCGCCCGGCGAAGCATCCGCAGAGCGTAGCGAAGATCGAGCCAAATGCTCATTAGCACACCTCCGGATTTGTAGCCAATTGTATACGCAGCCAGTCGCCCTGATGTTCGTACAAATATAGACGCCGTCGATGATACACTTGCAAACATTCATGAGACCGAGTCGCCTTTGCCTGCTAGCTTTTAGTCTGGCCGCCTTCGCGCAAACGTACGACGAGCGCATCAAGGAAGCCATGAGCCGCGTCGATCACACCGTCGCGCAGGGCCCATTCCAGGGCAACTGGCAATCGCTCGAAGCCTACCAGGTGCCCGATTGGTATCGCGATGCCAAATTCGGCATCTTCATTCACTGGGGTGTGTACTCCGTGCCCGCGTTCGAGAGCGAGTGGTATCCGCGCAATATGTATCTACAGAAAGAGGCTACGTTCAAGCACCACATCGCCACGTTTGGCCCGCAAAACCAGTTTGGTTATAAGGATTTCATCCCGCGATTCACCGCCGAACACTTCGACGCCCGGCACTGGGCAGAGGTTTTTCGGAAGTCCGGCGCAAAGTACGTTGTTCCGGTGGCCGAGCATCACGATGGCTTTCCTATGTACGACTGCAGCTTTACCGACTGGAGCGCGGCCAAGATGGGGCCCAAGCGCGATGTCGTCGGTGAGCTGGCATCGGCAGTTCGTGCCGAAGGTTTGCACTTTGGGGCATCGTCGCATCGAGCAGAGCACTGGTGGTTTTACAACGGTGGCATGACGTTCGACTCCGACGTGAAAGATCCGCGCTACGCCGGCCTGTACGGCCCTGCCAAGCCCGATAAGACGCAACCGGACGAAGCCTACCTTAAAGACTGGCTCGCCCGAACCACCGAGATCGTGGACAAGTATCAGCCCGAGCTGGTCTGGTTCGATTGGTGGATTGAGCAGCCAGTCTTCCAGTCGTACTTGCAGAAGTTCGCGGCCTTCTACTACAACCGCGGCGCGGAGTGGAAGCGCGGCGTGGCCATCAACTACAAAAACAAGTCCTTTCCCGACAAGGCCGCGGTTCTCGACATCGAGCGCGGGCAGCTCGATAAGCCGCGGCCGATATTCTGGCAGACTGATACCTCGATCGGCGAGAAGTCCTGGGGATATATCGAAGGTGAAAAGTTCCGGACGGCGGATTCCCTGGTCAGTGAGCTGGTGGACATCGTCAGCAAGAACGGGGCGCTACTTCTGAACATCGGCCCGCGACCCGACGGGACCATTCCCGAACAAGCGGAGAAAATTCTGCTGGAACTCGGCCAATGGCTTTCCGTCAACGGGGAAGCCATCTATGGGTCCAGACCGTGGGCTGTATACGGGGAAGGTCCGACGAAAGTGGTGGGTGGCTCGTTTAAGGATACGGCCGGGCACCCATTTACGTCTCAAGACATCCGGTTCACGACCCAGAAGGACGCGCTGTACGCGATCGCGCTGGCGTGGCCTCAGGATGACAAACTCATGATCAAATCGCTTGGTAGCGGAGCGTCTAATACCAAAGCAGATATCAAGAGTGTTGAACTCGTTGGCTCCACTGCGAAGCTCAAATGGCAGCGCAGCAAAGACGGCTTGCATGTCGAGCTGCCGGCCGAGAAACCTTGCGACTATGCGATCTCGCTACGAATCCGTTAATCCTGCAAATTTGCCTCAATCAGCCGCTCGACGATAATCACGTCACGCCAAACGCCATCCAGTTTCCCGTGTTTCTCGTAGGTTCCGACTTCGCGGAAGCCTAAGGACCGAATGAGGCGCCGGCTGGCGTGATTCTCAGGGAAGATGCGGGAAACCAATTTCCAATAGCCTGCTCGCTCGGCACTCTCGATCAGCGCCTGGAGAGCCATGCGTCCTGCGCCGTGGCCTCGCCACACTCTTGCCACATATACAGAGGCCTCGGCGATCCCCGTGTAGCATTCGCGGTTGCGGTAGGAGGAACTGGAAGCGAATGCCACTACGGCGCCATCCTGCTCGACAACGACAATTGGATGTCTGCCGTCGAACCAAACGCGCACGTCTTCCGCCGTTCGCGGACGCGTTTCAAACGTTGCAGTACGGTCGGCAATCCCTTCGTTATAGACGAGTGCGATAGCCTCGGCATCATCGGGTGTGGCGAGCCGTGCGCGCATCTTCAAATGCTACAACCCCTATGCTCGCGCTGTTGCGTCAAATCATTGGACAATAGCGGTCATGAAACCCATCCAGCAAATCGCCCTGCATGACCCACTGCAACTGGTGGCTCCTGTCTGCCTGCTGCTGGGGACGTTGGCCGTCGGCTACGTGGTGAAACGGCTGCTTTTCCGCGCGCTGCACCGCTGGGCGTCGAAGACATCGAGCAAGGTTGATGACGTCCTGACACGGTCCCTCGGCGGTCCCATCATGATTTGGTCGCTGATTCTGGGCATCTACTACGCCACCGAATGGCTGGAACTCCCCGACCGCTCGACGCGGCTGATTGAGCGCACGCTGCTGATCCTGGTCATCATCTCGCTCACCATGATGGCGTCGCGGCTGGCGGGGAACCTGGTCCGGCACTTTGGGGAGCGCTCGCAGGGCGCCCGGCCCGTAACCACCCTGACACAGAACCTTGCGCAGTTGTTCGTGGTGCTGATGGGGCTGCTGATTCTGCTCTACCATTTCGGCGTTTCCATCACGCCGATTCTGACCGCGTTCGGCGTCGGCGGCCTGGCGGTGGCGCTGGCGCTGCAAGACACGCTCTCGAATCTGTTCGCTGGTTTTTACATCAGCGTGGCCGGCCAGGTGCGGCTCGGCGATTACATCAAGCTCAACACGGGTGAGGAAGGCTATGTGACGGATATCAGTTGGCGCAGCACAACCATTCGCGCGCTCGCCAACAACCTGATCATCATTCCCAATTCCAAGCTGGCGCAGGCGGTGGTCACCAATTACTATCTTCCGGAGCGGCGCGTGTCGTTGGGCATTCCAGTGAGCGTGAGCTATGACGCCGATCCGGACCTCGTGGAGCGCGTGCTGCTCGAGGAAGCACAGGGCGCAGCGGCAGCGGTTGCCGGCCTGCTCGCTGAGCCCGCGCCCTCGGTACAGTTGATTCCCGGCTTTGGAGAATCCGCCATGAATTTTACATTGGGCTACTCCGTGTCGGAATTCGCGGACCAGTACCGCGTGCAGCATGAACTGCGCAAGCGAATATTGAAGCGCTTTCGGGCCGAGGGGATCCAGATGCCGTATCCCACTAGGACGGTCTACGTGCGCGAACAGGCCGGCGCGTAAGAGCGCCAAAAACAAGGTCGTGATAATCTGGCAGGTGGCTGGCCGCAACTTGCAGGCTCTCGGTGGTTCACTCCCAAGGGAAGGCTGTTCGGCGCGGCTGGCCACTCTTCCTTCACAAAACCTGGAATCGATACGGAACGGGAGCGCCGGCCGAAAGTTGGAGCGGCTTCCAGCCGGCGGATCGCTCAGTGTGCGACTCTGTGCTACTAGCCTGGGTTTGCTCTAACCCAATTTTTGTCCATCCCGCTCTCAAAATCCAGATCGCTTTTGGTTAACATCGCGAAATTCGCTGGCCCTGCGCTGTTTGCTGCGAACTGGTGTTCCCATCAAAGGCGGCCTGCAACACCGATAGTTAGTATGCGGCTGTTGTTTGTCGGCCAATCGGCGGGTGAGATATAGTCGTTTTCACGATGCGATTGACCTTGGTTAGTACGCTTAGCCTGCTTGTTTCCGGCGGCTGCTCTTTGCTGGCGCAGGGGAATTCCCGATCGGCCCTGGATGATGTGGTCGATTCGTTGTTCCACCTACGCCAGGTGAGCGAAGTGCAAATCGCGCCTGATGGCGCGTCCGTTGCCTGGGTGCAGTCCCGCGAAGATCCAGTTACGGGCGCGATGACGCTGTCCATCTATGTTGCAGACCTGCGCAAGCCCGGCAGCGCTCCCCGTCGCGTGACGGCTGACAAGGAAAAGGCGGAACATTACGAGAATTCCATCGCGTGGTCACCGGATGGGAGGAATCTGGCGTTTCTTTCCGACGCGGAGAAAACAGGCCAACCGCAGCTCTACGTCATGGAGTTGGGCCGAGGACAAGTCCGCAAGCTGACCGGCGTTACGGGAGCTCTGACGAATCCTGCCTGGTCGCCGGATGAAAAAAGCATCGCTGTCCTGTTCACCGAGAATGCTCCCCATACTCCTGGTCCGCTGGAGCCGGTCCCGCCCCAGACAGGAGTGATCAATCAGCAGAATTTCATCCAGCGGCTCGCGATCATCGACGTCGCATCCGGTAAAATGCGCCAAGTCTCGCCGCCCGATCTTTACGTGTATGAATACGACTGGTCGCCGGACGGCCAGCGGTTCGTGGCAACCGCCGCGCCTGGTCCCGGCGACGACAACTGGTGGATTGCGCAAATCTACTCCATCAATGTAGACAGCGGCAAGGCCACTTCGATTCTGAAAACCGCGATGCAGATCGCGAATCCGGTCTGGTCTCCCGATGGCATGAATGTGGCTTTTATCGGCGGGCTGATGAGCGACGCAGGCTTCAACGGAGGCGACATTTTCTCAGTGCCGGCATCCGGAGGCGAGCCGCGCGACCTGACTCCTGATCGCAAAGCATCGCCTAAGTGGCTGCGCTGGCTTCCTTCAGGACAGATTCTGTTCACCGAGAATGCGGATGGTGCGATCGGGGTTGGGTTAGTCGAGCCGTCCGGTCCCGACGTGAAATCACTCTGGACCGAGCACTCCGCGCTGGCGCTTTCGGTGACCCCCGATATGAAGACCTCGGCCGTCATCCGCGATTCGTTCAGCAATCCGCCGGAAGTGTGGGCCGGTCCGATCGGCGAATGGAAACAGATCACGCGCATCAATGGGGAACTGCATCCGTATTGGGGCGAAGCCAAAAGCCTGCATTGGACCAGTGAAAACTCTCCCGTGCAGGGCTGGTTGCTCTACCCGCAGAAATACGATCCTGGGCGCCGGTATCCCATGGTCGTGGCCGTGCACGGTGGGCCGGCGGGCATGGTCACCTCGCATTGGCCGAACACGTACAACTACGACATCATGCTCGCGGCCGCGGGATATTTCGTGCTTTGCCCCAATCCGCGCGGCAGCTTCGGCGAAGGGGAAGCGTTCACCAAGGCCAACGTGAAAGACTTCGGATACGGCGACTTGCGCGACATTCTGGCGGGAGTGGACGAAGTGTTGCGGACCCTGCCCGTCGATCCCAACCGCATCGGCATCACCGGCTGGAGCTACGGCGGGTTCATGACCATGTGGGCCATCACTCAAACCGACCGGTTCCACGCCGCGGTGGCGGGCGCCGGCCTCGCCAACTGGCAAAGCTACTACGGCGAGAACTCCATCGACAAATGGATGATCCCGTATTTCGGGGCTTCGGTTTACGATGATCCGGCGGTTTACGCGCGCAGCTCTCCCATCACGTTTATCAAGAATGTAAAAACGCCTACGCTGATTGTTGTTGGCGAGCGCGATGGCGAGTGCCCTCTGCCGCAATCATATGAATACTGGCACGCTTTGCAGACATTGGGTGTCGAAAATCAATTCGTCGTCTACGCGAATGAGGGGCATCGGATCGGACGGCCGGACCATCGCCGCGATATCGTCCGCCGCGCCATCGCCTGGTTTGACGGCCACTTAGCCGCCAAAGCGGCCCAATAGTCCCGAAGCGAATGAAAGCATCGCAAGTCCGGCCGCGAATACCGTGGCGTCCGCGATGTCCTTCGTCGGATCGATCTCGACCAAGTCCAGCACTCGCACCTTCGCGTGAGCGCCGCACAAGCGGGCGGCAGTGCGGACTTCCGACGGAGTCAGCCCGCCTGGACGCGAGCCTGGTGTAGCCGGCGCGAACGCGCGATCGAGAACGTCGAGGTCCAGATCGACGTAGATCGCCTCCACATCCTGATCCAGCCGGTCCAGCGCTTCCGAGATGGCAGTCTCGATGCCCATAGCGCGCACCTCGGCTATAGAAATCACTTTGATGCCTGCCTCGCGCGCCACGTCAAAGTACTTGCGGGAATTCGCGAAGGGCTGGATGCCAATTTGCACGATTTGGGCGCCTGGCAGACCGTCCGCCAGGAGAGCGCGCACCGGATTTCCATTGGTCAGCCCGGGATGCAAATCGCGTAGATCCAGATGAGCGTCTAGCGTGATCAAGCCGGCACGCGCGAGCTCGTGGCACATGCCGTGGCACCCAGGCCGAGTGATGCTGTTGTCGCCACCTATCATTACGAGGGCTTGTGCTTCAGCGCCCGCACCCCGCACCGCAGCCGCCAGAGGACCGAGTGCATCGGCCGGACTTGTATCGGCCAGAGGAACGTCGCCGCGGTCGATTGCCGCAATACGGCTGAGATCGCGGTTGAACTCCAGGTCATAGGTGCTGAACCGGTGCAAGACGGATCGAATCGCGGCAGGCGCGAGATCGGCCCGGCCCGGGGTGATGGAGCCCAAGTGTAGCGGTGCTCCCAATACGGCAAGGCGGCACGCGGGATCGGCAGAGTGCTCGCCGCTCAGCCATCCACTGGCGCGCGGCCAGTGCGGATCATCGGGCATCCGCGGCCCTCTCCCTGGCTACTGTTTCCATCACCTCGCCTTGACGGTAGATGACCACGCCGCGCTTGATGGTTAGATCCACGAGATTGACTCCGAACCAATAAGGGATTTCACGGTAATCATTAGCGTTCAGAAGAATCATATCCGCCTGTTTTCCCGGCTCCAGGGATCCAATGCTTTCCGCCCGCCCCACGGCGTGAGCGCCGTTGATCGTCGCCGCCGAAATCGCTTCCGCGGGCGACATCCCCATATGTGTGCAAGCGAGCGAGAGAACCAACGACATGTTGCACGTGGGGCTGGTGCCGGGATTGAAATCTGTTGCCAGCGCTACCGCCGCGCCGTTCTCAATGAGCAGGCGGGCGGGCGCGTAGCGATCCAGGCCAAGATGAAACACCGAGCCCGGCAGCAGAGTCGCGATGGTGGAGGAGTGCCCGAGCGCCGCCGCATCATCGGCGTCTGCCTGCTCCAGGTGGTCCGCACTGGTGGCGCTGAGTTCGCAAGCCATCCGGACCGCGCCGGTGTGCTCGAATTGTTCGGCATGCACCTTCAGCTCCAATCCCTGCTCGCGGGCCCATGTGAGGTACTGGCGCGCTTGATCGATGGTGAATGCGCCTCGGTCGCAGTACACATCGGCAAATGTTGCCAGCCGCTGCCGCCGGATGCGCGGCATCATTTCCTCGCACATCCACTGGATGTAGGCATCGGCGTTCCCCTTGTACTCGGCGGGAATGATGTGCGCACCGAGATACGTCGCGACAACGTCAACTGGCTGCCCATCGATCGCCGCGACGACCACCAGTGTCTTGAACTCCGCCGTCTCATCCAGGCCATAGCCGGACTTTGCCTCAATGGTGGTTGTCCCATGTCGCACGAAGTTGCGGACCGCGCTCCGCGCTTGTGCTTCCAGGTCTTGAGGCGCCGCCGCGCGCACTGCTTTGACGCTGGCGAGAATACCGCCGCCCGCTTCTGAGATCTCGTGGTAGTCGGCGCCGCGCAGACGCATCTCGTAATCGAGCAGCCTCGGCGGACCATGGACAAGATGCGTGTGGCTGTCGACAAAGCCGGGCATCACCACGCAACCCCTGGCGTCGATTTCGGTGACGTCGTGCTCCTCGCTGGCCTGCTGCTCCACTTCCGCCGCTGGTCCCGCCGCTTCAATGGAGCCGTTTCGGATCAGCACAGCCCCATCGCGAATGAGTCCAAGGTCGCCCAGGCTATCGCCGCGCCGGGGGGCTTGCGGTCCCCGCAACGTCAGGAGTTGTCCGGCGTTGCGGATCAGCAGAGCGTCGCTCATGAGCGGGGCGCTTCTAGGGACGGCGCGCGCAGTCCGGCGCTCTGCGCAAATCGGATAGCCGGTTCATAGCCCGCATCCACATGACGCAGCACGCCAATTCCGGGGTCGCATGTCAGAACACGCTCGATCGCGCGCGCGCCACTGGCCGTCCCGTCCGCCACTGTGACTTGCCCGGCATGGAGCGAATAACCGATCCCCACTCCGCCGCCATTATGCACCGAGACCCAGCTTGCCCCGGCGGCAGTGTTTAGCAACGCGTTCAGAATCGGCCAGTCGGCGATAGCATCGCTGCCGTCGGGCATCGCTTCGGTTTCCCGGTAGGGCGAGGCCACTGAGCCGCAATCGAGATGATCGCGGCCGATGACGATTGGGGCTTTCAAGCGGCCATCCGCTACCATCCGGTTCATTTCGAGCGCGAACCGTGCGCGTTCTCCGTAACCCAGCCAGCAGATGCGCGCGGGCAGGCCCTGGAAATGCACGCGCTCACGGGCCAGCGAGATCCAGCGGGTCAGGCTCGGATTGCCGGCGAACATCTGGCACACCACCTGATCCGTAGCCGCGATATCGGCCGGGTCGCCGGAGAGCGCCACCCAACGGAACGGCCCGCGCCCTTCCGCAAATAGCGGCCGGATGTATTCGGGCACAAAGCCAGGAATGTTGAAAGCATCGCCGACACCGCGGTCAGCGGCCATACGGCGTATGTTATTACCGTAGTCGAACGCGATCGATCCTCGGCGCTGCAGCTCCAGCATGGCGCGTACGTGTGTCGCGATGGAATCGAGCGCGCGATCGACGTATTCCTTTGGGTCCGCCACGCGCAGCTTCGCCGCCTCTTCCACGGAGTAGCCCGCGGGAATGTACCCGTTCAGCGGATCGTGCGCGCTGGTCTGGTCGGTCACCATGTCGGGAACGACGCCGCGGCTGACGAGTTCGGGAAGGACTTCCGCGCAGTTTCCAACCAGGCCCACGGACAGAGAGCGTTTCGTTTGCATCGCTTCGTGCAAAAGGTGCAACGCCTCATCCGGATTTCGTGTGATTCGGTCGCAATAGCCGCTCTCGATGCGCCGCTCAATTCGTCGCGCATCCACTTCGATGCATAGAAACGCCGCGCCGTTCATTGTCGCCGCTAAGGGCTGTGCGCCGCCCATGCCGCCCATGCCGCCCGTCACCACCAGCTTGCCGGCGAGCGTTCCGCCAAAATGCTTCCGTGCTGCTGAGGCGAACGTTTCGTAGGTTCCCTGCAGAATGCCTTGCGAGCCGATGTAAATCCAGCTTCCCGCCGTCATCTGCCCGTACATGATCAGTCCGAGATGTTCGAGCCGGCGAAACTCGTCCCAGTTGGACCAGTGGCCCACCAGGTTCGCGTTCGCGATGAGCACGCGTGGCGCTTCGTCATGTGTCCGAAAAACTCCCACGGGCTTTCCGGATTGCACCAGCAGCGTCTCGTCGTTCCCCAGCGCTTCGAGTTCGCGGACGATGGCGTGGAACGACGGCCAGTCGCGGGCAGCCTTACCAGCTCCACCGTAAACGACGAGATCCTGCGGACGTTCTGCAACCTCGGGATCGAGGTTGTTCATGAGCATGCGCAGCGCCGCTTCCTGCTTCCAACCTTTACACCTGAGCGTGGTCCCGCGTGGCGCGCGGATTTCAACGGGAGTCGGAGTTTCCAGGACGGGCATGGCAGTACCCCCGTTTCCATGATACGCGGTGGGGAATCGATTAGGTTTATCGGCGAGCGGTTTGGGGGCGCGGCGGAGAACGCGCCCCCGAGATGACCTCAGAACGTATACTTCATTGCGAATTGCAGAATGCGAGGCGTAACATCACCCAGAATCTGACCGAAGGTCGGGTCCTGTATGTTGCCGTCCAAATTGGGGACGTTGAAGTTCACATGGTTGGTGATATTGAAGAATTCGAATCGCAACTCAATTTTCTGTTTTTCTTTGATGACGAAGTTGCGGCTCACCGCTGCATCAATCTCGAAGAAGGCTGGTCCCAGCAGCGAATCAGAACCCAGGTTACCGAATGTCCCTAGTGGGCTTAGAGCGAAGGCAGCCGGGCTTATCCATTGCTGCGTGCTCAGGTTTCTGACATATGGACTTCCGACGACATTCGGACGATCGTTCCCGACGCCTGAGAGGGAGTTGTCCAGTCCGGCGAGGACTGAAAACCATGTTCCGCTGTGGATCGAAAGAATGGGCGCGAGCTGCCAGCCGCCCGCAAACCGGTTTGTCCACACGTTGGCAAAGTGAGGTGATTCCACGACGAACGTTAAGTTGGCGATTTGACGGAGGTCAAACCCACAGTTACCTCGCTCGCCGTTCCGATTGTTGGGATTTTGGGTATAGGCGCCACCGAGGTCGCCCGAAAAATCCGCCTCGCTGATGCAATGTGAATAAGTGTAGTTTGCGATCACGCTGTAATGGTTACTAAACCGGTGCTCGGCTTTGACAAGCAATCCGTGATACTCAGAGTTCGCCCCATCATCAGCCTGATAGATATCTGAAAATGCGGCGCCGGTCGTCGGGTTGATCAGGTAAAGTACGCGCCTCTGGTTCGTATTCGAGGTGGAAGAGCAAGGCGATCCGCCGCAGTTTCCAGGAATATAAACGGCGTGGTTGATGTCTTCCCCCGTCCATATGTGACTACTCTTGTTGCCAATGTAAGTTGCCGATACCAGCCAGTTGTTGGCCAACTGGCGCTCGTAACTCAGGTTCCACTGATAGACGGACGTGGGATGCGCATGCAGCGGATATGTATAGTAAAATCCCGCCGGCGGAAAAGCCTGGTTTTTGGTGGGCGGGCTGGGTTGCGGGAAGGGATTGCCACCTGGATATCCAGCGTATGGGTTGGACAGCCCTCCGGCGGGGCTGGGCAAACTGAGCTCGTCGGCCCAGGGAGCGTCGGCAGTTTGATCTTCCTGGTACGCGGTCGGCATCAGGTCATAGAAGAGTCCGAAGCCGGCGCGAACGGTCTGTTTTCCATCACCGGTCGGATCCCAGGCCACGCCGACGCGAGGTTCAAAGATCCAGGGTCTGTTGAACGTGTACCCACTTGGCTCCCCCGGATCTCCGGGAAAAGACAGGCCTGGCGGAGCGTTGACGTACTGGCCCGTTTTCACGCCCGCGATAAAGGCCGCTTCGTCAAAGTGCTGCATCCGGTTATACTTCTCTTTCGCAGCCAAGTAAGGCTCCCAACGCACGCCGAGCTGCACGTTGAGTTGCTTGCTGAGGCGAATGTTGTCGTGTGCGTAGGCGCCTACATAATTTTGCCGGCCATCAAACGGCTGAATAGCTCCTTGCTGAAAGCTGTTGGGCGCGCCCAGCATGAAATCAGCCAAAGCGTCGCCGGTGAATTGCCCGTTAAAACCAAAGAATCCGTTGGAGACGACATTGTTTCTGTAATTGAACCCCATCCGAACATAGTCTGCACCGAATGAGAAGTGATGCCGGCCGCGGATCATATCGATATCGTCCGCAACTTGGTACGAGTCCTGATCGAACAACGCAGGCGCGCATGAGCCACAGCCTGAGTTGAAATAGCCATTAACGCCGAGGTTCAAGAAATTTACAGGTGAATACATGTTTACACCAACGTCCGTGTAATTGACGTCATTGAGTGCCGGGCCTCGCGTAATCGCAAGGCGTGTCCAGGTCAGGTGCGCCGAATTCACTGTTGTCGGATTGATCGAGTAAGTATCGCCGATGGTCGCCGATTGGCTGCGATCCAATACGCCGCGCTGCGTGGTCAGTAGCAAGTCGTTGTTAAACGCGGCCGGGCTGGCATAATCTGCGTAGAAGTAACGCCCAAACAGATTGTGCTTAGAGCTCTGGTTCCAATCCACACGGCCAATGTATTGTGTCTCTCTTTGCGGCTCGGGAATTGAGTAAGTGATCTCGCCACAAGGATCGCCCGAAACCGGAACATACTTGAGAATATTCAAAGCCTGTGGGTTGAGTCGTGACGTAGGAATAACATTTCCTGCGAAGGGTTGTCCGTTCGTCGGATCAATCAGCGTACGAGCAGTACCGCTCGACTGGCAAGCCGCCGATGCAAGCTGGCTGAAATCTCCGCCGATCGCTGCTTGAGTTGGGACGTGGGCAATCGTCGAAGGCGGTGCTGTCCGGATCTCCGTTCCCTGGTATCCAAAAAAGCCGAAAATCTTGTCCTTTTTTATCGGGGCGCCCAGCGTTCCGCCAAACTGATTCCGCTTGAGACTGTCCGTCGTTGGGGCAAAGAAATCGCGTGCATTAAAGTCGCCGTTGCGCACAAACTCGAAGGCATCGCCATGGAACTGGTTGGTGCCAGATTTGGTGATCGCGTTTACCACAGCGCCGGGATGCACTCCGTATTGCGAGGAGAGACTGCTGGTCTGCACACTGAATTCCTGGATGGCGTCGGGGAAGGGGAATGGCAGGTTCACATTGGAAAAGGTGTCCATATGCTCGCCGCCATCTAGCAGGTAGTTTGTGCCATCAGCCTGTCCCCCAGCCACGGAAATGGCGTCCGCGCTGAAATAGTTCTTGCTCCCCGTCAAATCGCTGTATCCGTTCGCCGGCCCAACGTCGTTCGCTCCGCCCGCCAACATAATCAACTGCGTGGCCTGGCGGCCGTTTAGCGGCAGATCGACAACGCTACGTTGATCGATGACTTGCGAGACCGCAGTGTTCTGCGTCTCCACCATGCTGGCATCGGCCGACACTTCAACCTGCTGCTTGACCTCGCCAACGCGCAGCGTGACGTTCAAGGTCACTTCGTTGCTGACCTCAAGCCGGATTCCCGTCTGGAGATAAGTAGTGAAGCCGCTGGCTTGCACCTCGAAACGGTAGGGGCCGACCGGAAGATTCGGCAGTACGTAGGCGCCATCCGTCCCAGAAACCGTGGTTCGCTCCTGTTGCGTGTCGGTCTGCTTCGCCGTTATTTTCGCGCCCGGCACGGCGGCCCCGGACGCATCGACCACCGACCCCGAGATCTGCGCATTGGCTACGGCCTGGCCCCAAACCGGCGAAATAGACGCGGCCACCAGAAACCCGGTCAACAGACTTCCCACGCTGCTTCTCGTCATGATCAACCCTCCCTTTGATCCCGTGTACGTGAACGGGCCCCTGAAATCCGATGTTCGTGCCCCTTGCAGTTTCCGGCTGGCTGCGTAAATCGGGTTTTTCTCCAGCCAACCAAGAAAGTTAATGACGAAGATACTCCAAAGGTGCTCGTTGTGCAACCGCCGGTAATAAATTTGTAACCGGGCACGTTAACGCGCCCTGCCGCCCGCACCGAATCGCGGTACACGGCGAGATAATTACCCAACTGTTCCGCTTATCGCGGCCATTCGTAAGTTCAATTGGACCTAGTACTCCTAGTATCCTATTCTTGTAACTAGTAGGTGGTGTCACCTCCCCTTATGAGAAGCCGGTCCGCGCAGATCCAACCATTCTCCCAGTCGAGTGGAAGGACCCGTATGTTAAGAGATCGTGATTCAACCCAAAACTTTATTTTGCACGGACTGGACGCAACGCTCGCCACGCAACTGTGTGACGCAGTTGCACAGCCCGGACGCACGCTCCATGCGACCGTCTCCACGTTGGAATGTATTTCCGTCGCGGAGAAGCTCCGGGCCGATGTCGTGTTTTGCAACTCGGACCGGAGCGAGTACCAGCGCCTCCTGGCCGCTATCGGGCAGAGCAGCCTGCAAGTGCCGGTGGTGGTGGTGAGTCGAATTCCGGAGACGTCGGAATGGCTGGACGCCATCGAGGCCGGCGCGACCGACTATTGCGCTGCGCCGTTCGAACATCAGCATATTTCCTGGCTGGTTCAATCTGCCTTGCTGGCCGGACAACGGGCGGCTATGGCCATAGCCCACTAAACCGGCTCTCCGCCGCCGATTTTCGATCCACCGCTGACGTCCTCCGCAAGAATGATTGCTTCTGCCAGGTCACGCATGGGTCGCCGTAGCCGCCGGCTCTCGTTGCGCAGGCGCAAGTACGCTGCCTCCTCCGTCAGTTTGTACTTGGATTGCAGAATCCCCTTAGCCCGCTCCACCAGCTTGCGCGTCTCCAGCTGGCGCTTCATTTCCAGGGTTTCTTCCTGCAATCGCGCATTCTCCGCGTGTAGGCGCGACTTTGCGATCGCTCCGCCCATCTGCTCGCCCATGAAGGTGAGCAGCGCGATTTCTTCCTTGGGGTGCTGGCGCGGTTGTTTGTGATGCACGTTGATCACGCCGATCACTTCACCCCGGCTGACGAGAGGTACGGACAGAAATGCCTCATAGGTGTCTTCCACCAGGCCAGGGAGCTTCTTGAACCGCTTGTCGGCATAGGCGTTGGCGTCCAGCGCCACTACGGACTTGTGTTCCGCCACCCATCCAGTCACCCCTTCGCCCGCTTTGATGCGAATCTGTCCGATCTCGGCGATATGCGGCAGCTGGGACGCACGCAGCACCTCATCGCCATCTGGCTCGGCGAGATAGAGCAGGCATGCATCACAGCTTGTGACCGCGACGGTTAGCCGCACCAACTCTTGCAGCATCTCGTCCAGCGTGGAACCGGAGCTGACAATCTTGCTGATCTGGTGCAGAAGATCGAGTTGCGACGCCATGACCCAACATCGAGCGTAGTGCGGCCAGCCGAAGGCGGTCCAATTAAAAGTTTCTATCGCGCGGATTCGGACACGCGGGCCAGCCGTAATTCAACCCCTTCAGACCGTCCTGTTCCATACACACCCCCGCGTTGCGGCTGCCACGCCGTTGTGATATTCATAATTTCAAGTCGTACACCTCGATCCACCAAAGGCTCCCGGATTGAGCTCAACGATACCGAGTATTTTGAAATCAAGGAAGGTAAAGCTGTGGAGTCCGCGAATCGAAAACTCATCCGTCCGTCCTTTAACGAGATCAAAGAGCAGCTGAGCCCGCCGCGGCGCGCCCCGCAGAAGAAGCCTGTTCCCCCGGATCAGACCAACGCTGAAAATTTTTATTACGTCAAGCAGATGCAGGCCAAAACTCCCATGGTCTTCGTGTTGCGCGACGGTGAAACGCTCCGTGGAGTCATTGAGTGGTACGACAAATCGTGCTTGAAGGTGAACCGCGACGGCGAGCCCAATCTACTTCTCTATAAGCCCAATATAAAGTACATGTACAAAGAGGAGCCCCAGTAGTACCGTTTTCTGCTCTGTGAGAACATAGAAGCGGAATGGCCGAGCCCGCCAGGCGTGTGCGCATTCGCGATCTGCAAGAAAAGAAAGAGCGCGGCGAAAAAATCGCCATGCTCACTGTCTACGACGCCACTATGGCGCGCCTGCTGGATCGCGCCGGCATTGATGTCCTCCTGGTAGGCGATTCGCTTGGCATGATCATCGAAGGCCATGATTCCACGCTGCCGGTGACACTGGATGCCGTTCTGCACCATACGCAAGCCGTTACGCGGGGCGCCCGGCACGCGCTGGTCGTCGCCGATATGCCTTTTCTTACCTATCAGTTGACCACCAGCGAAGCCGTGCGCAATGCGGGTAGATTACTCCAAGAAGGCGGGGCCGCTGCCGTGAAACTCGAGGGCGGGCGCCCAATGCTGGAAGTGGTGGCTCGGCTGGTCGAGGCGGGAATTCCTGTGATGGGGCACCTGGGGTTGCTACCCCAGCATGTCCATCAGTTAAGTGGCTATCGGATGCAGGCCAAAAGCGAACCAGAAGCCGCTCAACTCGTTGAAGACGCTAACGCGTTGGAAGAAGCCGGCGCATTTTCAATCGTGTTGGAATCGATCCCTGCCGAGGTCGCCAGAACCGTTACCCGAGAGCTGACGATTCCCACCATTGGCATTGGCGCCGGTCCCTACTGCGACGGCCAGGTTCTTGTTAGCTACGATGCCTTCGGCTTGAACGACGAATCCGTGCCGCCATTCGTAAAACAGTACGCCAACCTCGCGGAGCAGATGGTCGAGGCCGCCAAAGCGTACGCCCAGGATGTCCGCTGCGGCCGGTTTCCTCAACTCGACCGTCAGGCGACCGGCTCAGGGAAGTGAGCGTTCAGCTCGTTCACTCCATTGGAGATCTGCAACGTATCCTTGACTCTGTCCGGTTAACACGACAGCTCATCGGATTTGTACCCACGATGGGCGCCCTCCACGCCGGGCATGCCCGGCTGATCGACACCGCTCGCTCGGAATGCGCCTGTGTGGTCGCGAGCATTTTCGTCAATCCGATTCAATTCGATGGCGGAGATGACTATGACCGCTATCCGCGCACATTGGCGACGGACATGGAGTTCTGCGCTGCACGCGGCGTGGATGTTGTTTTTGCGCCGTCCGCTGAAGAAATGTACCCGCGGCCGCAGCGCGCGTTCGTCGAGGTGGATCGCGTGACCGATTACCTTTGCGGCCAGTTCCGTCCCGGACATTTTCGCGGTGTGGCGACGGTTGTGCTCAAGCTGCTCAACATCGCGAGGCCCGACCGCGCCTATTTCGGCGAGAAGGACGCCCAGCAGCTCGCCGTAATCCGGCGCATGGTTTCCGATCTGAATGTGGCAGTCACCATCGTGGAGGTGCCGACCGTCCGCGAGGCCGACGGGTTGGCGCTCAGTTCACGCAACCAGCACCTCAGCGTCGAAGAGCGGCAAATCGCCCCGGTGCTGATCCAAGCGCTGAGGTCGGCACAGTCGCTCATCACCTTGGGCGCCACCGGTGCGGACGCCATCAAGCGCGAAGCGGCCCGGGTTTTCGAAAAACATCCTGAGGTCCGAGTCGAATACCTCGAAATCGTGGCCGCCGACGAAATGCAGCCCGTGGGCCAGATCACGCAACCCGTGCGTATTGCGGGCGCTATCTGGATCGGCAAGACGCGCCTCATCGACAACTTGTTGTGTATTCCGGGCGGATCAAGCCGCTAGAGGATGCCGCCGCTCCACGCCCGACAACATTTCCCACAGGGCATCGAGTACCTGTGCCACGGACTTCTCAACCGCCTCAGCGTTGCTCTCATCGACGTACCGCGCCAGCAGCTTTTGCTCCACGGCGGCGTGTTCCTTGTCAGCCTGGATGTGCACATCGAAGTATGCCAGGGTTCGCGCGCTGTCGATACCGTAATGCTTTTTTAGTCCTTCGATTTTCGATTCCGCCACTGCCGGAATCTGGCTCTCGTACGCATACAGTGCCGCCAGCCCTTCGGCAGTGCTTCCGTTCCGGCATATCGACCGGAAGGTCGTTATGAGGTTCCGCGTCTCGCCCCACAGCTCAGCCCGTCGTGCGTCTTCGCGATCAACGCCCACACCTTCCGCGAAACGCAGCCAAAGCTCGGGATGGTTCGGATTCCCTGCCTCTTCATCCACCAGGTTCGCCAGGATTTCGCGCCTTGTTTCTCCGTCGCCGGTATTCGCGTGTACCGCGGACAGATATGTCGGAAACGCCGCTACGTGATGGTAGTACTGCGTTGCGTAGTCAGCCAGCGCCTCGCGGCTCAAAAGTCCCGCGGTCCAGCGCTGATAAAACGGATGCAGCAAAATTCGACGGGCATTTACTTGATCGTCAATTGCGTTGATAAATGAATTCGGTGCGTTCATGACGTGTCCTTTCGGTAAGGGAACTCCCGCTTAGTGCTTTGGCCTGCGTCGCAGATCCAGCCGATACTCGCGCCTCTGCAATGCTTCTTCGAATCGTCTCTTCTCTTCCGCGGTTTCAGGAATTACGGGTACGATTGGCACACACGTCCCCTCAGCGTTGACGGCGACAAATGTCAAATAGGCCGACGACGTGTGCCTCCGGTCTCCCGTTCGCAGATTCTCCACCCAGACCTTGACGCCCACCTCCATGGAAGTGTGGAATACGCGGTTCACCGAAGATCGCAGCATGATCAGCTCTCCGATGTGCACCGGATGCAGAAAACTCATATGGTCAACCGATGCCGTCACCACTGGACATCGGGCATGACGCAGCGCAGCCAGGGCGCCGGCCAGGTCAACCAGGTGCATGACTTTGCCGCCCAACACGTGCCCCAGCACGTTGGCGTCATTCGGCAGCGCGAGTTCTGAGTATTCCGACTGCGATTCCTGAACGCGTTTGCCTTGCATGGTGACCGAATCCGTCAAGCCGCGACCGGGCGGCGGCGGAGATAGCTTGTCACATATGCCAGCGCCTGGCGCGTGAGCAACGCGTCCGCGCTAGAGCCGGGAAAGGCGCCGAGCGGCCGGCTATATTCGAGCGCACCATGCGCATAGGGATGATGATCGCGTTCCACGACGTATTGGATTCGGATCAACTCATCCCGGTCGCGCGCAATCAGGAAGCGGACGGCGTCACCATCATCTGCCTGCGGATACCGCGGGCATCTTCCGCGCGCGTAACCCATGTTGCAAAGTTCGCTGACTGCGGAATCGTCGGGAGTATACGGCGCACCCTCCACTCTGCAAACGCCGCGCCAGAGATCACCCAGCGGCACGCGGGTTGTAGCTTCCCGCAGTCGTTCGAGAGGCTCGAAAAATGGGCACGCCACCGAGGTATAGTAGCACAGGGATGGCGGAGAATCGGTTGGACATTTTGAAGAATCTCGTCGCGCAGAATGCAAGCGACAGCTTCGCTCGCTATGGCCTGGCGATGGCGTACGCGAGTGCCGGAGACCACGCGCAAGCCATGGAGGAGTACGCCAAGTTAATCGAGATCAATCCCAAGTACGTGGCTGCCTATTATCACGGCGGACAGGCGCTGGAAAAAATCGGCAAGCCCGATCAAGCGCGTGAATTTTACCGCCGCGGCATCGCCGTCTGCATGGAGATCGGCGATCAGCACACACGCAGCGAACTGGAAGCAGTTCTTGATCTGCTGGGTTGAACGCGTTTTCCGTATCTGTTAGCACGTATCTCTTAGCACGTATCCCTTGGCGCGTAGCCCTTAGCACGCAGCGGGCCGAATGGACTTGCTGGTGCTTTTGTTATCATAAGAGGCGGAAATGAGTTTGCTTTCGCCCAGACTACAACTGAAGGTCGCGCAGAAGCAGATCCTCACGCCCGGCCTTGTCCAGATGGTGACAGTGTTGCAGCTGAACCGTTTGGAATTGAAGGAGATGATCAACCAGGAGATCGTGAACAACCCCGTCCTGGAAGAAGCCACAGAAGATAGCGCGGAAGAGATCACGCCAGAAGAGTTGCAGCCCTTGCTGGAGGCTCCCGAACGCATCGAGCCTGCCGATCAACAGATCCTGGAGAGCACAAATGGCACTGCCGACGGCATAGCGGAGATTGCCGCGGCTGAGATTGCGCTTGAGCCGAGCCTTCCGCAGGAGACGGCGGATGGCGTCACTCTGCTGGATGCCGCACTGCCGCAAGCCACGGAAACCCCGGAAGCTCCGGCGGCGACGGATCCGTTCGACGAAATCGACTTCGGCTCGTTCTTCGACGACTACCTGGATCCGGGCTACAAAAGTCCCGCGGCCGAATCCGTTGAGAAACCCTCTTTCGAAACTTTCCTCTCCGCCCCTCTGACGCTAGGCGATCACTTGCGCTCGCAATTGAGCGTCAGCGTCCTGTCCGAGGAAACTCGGGATGCCGCGGAGACCGTGATCGGAAATTTGGATGAAGACGGATACTTAACGGCGCCTCTCGAAGAAATCGCGGCCATGGGCGAGCACACGCAAGAGCAAATCGAAGCGGCGCTGAAAGCAGTGCAATCGCTCGATCCAGCCGGTGTGGGCGCACGCGATCTGCGCGAGTGCCTTCTGTTGCAATTGGAGAGCCGGAATGCCAAGGGCGGCGTGGCGTGGCAGATCGTGGCTAACCATCTCCGGCTGGTTGAGACCCGCCAGTTGCGCGAGTTGGCAAAGGTTTTGGCACGGCCGCCGGAGCATATTGAGATCGCGGTGCGGGTGATCAAACGCCTCAATCCGCGTCCGGGCCTGCGGTACTCCGGGGCGGGCGCCCGTCTGGTCGAACCAGACGTTTACATCACCAAGGACGGCGACAACTGGATCATCCAGATGAACGACGAGGAGATCCCGCAGCTTCGCCTGAATTCGCAATACCGGAAGATGCTGGACCGCGACCAGGGCGCCACCAAGGACGTACGCGATTACGTGCGCGAGCGGTACACATCGGCGATTCAGCTGATGAAGAACATCGAACAGCGGAAACAGACCATCCTGAAAGTCTGCGAGAGCATTGTACGGCGGCAGATGGAGTTTCTGGCGCAGGGCCTGGATTCTCTCAAGCCGATGATGATCAAGGAAGTGGCGGAGGAGGTGGGCGTGCATCCTTCCACCGTCAGCCGCGCCGTTGCCGGCAAGTACGTGCACACGCCGCAAGGAGTGTTCGAGCTGCGTTACTTCTTTTCCGAAGCCGTCCAGGGGCCTTTGGGAAGCGGTACACCGCTGCTGCTCCTGAAGCGCCGCGTCAAGAAAATGATCGAAGAGGAGGATAGCGCCCATCCGCTCACTGACGAGCAGATCACCGCGATGCTGCAAGCCTCGGGCATTCAGGTAACGCGCCGGACGGTGGCGAAGTACCGCGAAGACATGAAAATCCCCTCCACCCATCAACGACGTATCCGGAACTAGACTGGTCCCGGTTGACCCCGGAGGTCCACACATGCGAATCACATACACTGGCAGGCAAGTGGAACTGGCTCCCGCGCAGCTTCAGAAGATCAAAGCGCGGATGGACAAGGTTGGGAAACTGCTCGACGGGAAGGACGAACGAGAGGCCCACGTGGTCCTCTCTCATGAGCGGCACCTGCATCGTGCCGAGATAACGATCAACTACCACAATCATCCCTTGGTGTGCTTAGGGGAGAATGCCGACTTGTTCACGGCTATCCACGCGGCCATCGAGAAGCTCGAAAAGCAGGCCATTAAGGTTCGGGCCAAATGGCGGGACACAAAGCGCTCGCCAAGGAGAACCGTAGCGGAGGCCGAGACTGCGCCGGCACCGGCGGAGCTTTCCAGCGAAACCGAAGAAAAGAAAATTTTTCGCATCAATCACCAGGAGCGCCGCAAGCCTATGACGCTGGATGAGGCGCTGCTCGAAATGGAAAAGGGCCGGGACTATCTGGCCTATCGCGACGCCGAGACCGACCGCCTGGCGGTTCTCGTGCGCCGCCGCGATGGCAATTTCGATCTGGTGGAAGCCTGACACCGGATGGCTCATCCTAGCCCGGACCAGCCACAGCGCCGTTTAGGCGACAAGGGCGCCGCGCCCAGCGCCGAACTGGTCATCATCACGGGCCTGAGCGGTTCGGGCAAAGGCTCCGTGCTCAAGGTATTCGAAGACCTGGGCTATTACTCCGTCGACAATCTGCCCATCGGCCTGATCCCCAAGTTCGCGGAACTCACGCGCGATTCCGCCTCCATCCGTTTCGCCGCGTTAGTAGTGGATATCCGCGAGGGGCAGGGTTTGAAGCGCTTCCCGGAGATTTACGCACGCATTCGCCGCGAGATTCCCACGCGCCTGCTCTTCATGGAATCGGACGACGACACCATTGTGCGCCGCTTCAGCGAGACCCGCCGTCCGCACCCTCTGGGAACCGATCAATCCATCAGCAAGAGCATTCAGCAGGAGCGCAAGCTGCTCGGCCCCATTCGCAAGTTGGCGGATTTGACGATCAATACTTCGAAGTTTACGGTGCATGAGTTGCGCGATTTCATCCGCGAAAAGTTTGTCGGTGAGCGCGACGAGCAAAAGATCATGGTCTACGTGACCAGCTTCGGCTACCGTCACGGCGTACCGCCCGATGCCGACCTTGTCTTCGATGTGCGGTTTCTTCCCAACCCCAACTACATCCCGCGCTTCAAGAAACTCACCGGCCGGCATCCCAGCGTGGCGCGCTACATCCGCTCGTTCCCGCAAACCGTGGAGTTCGTCGACCGCATCTCCGACCTGCTCATCTACCTGCTGCCCCACTACATTCGCGAGGGCAAGAGTTATCTCACCATCGCGTTCGGCTGCACCGGCGGCCATCACCGCTCGGTGATGATGGCCGACCAGATCCGCAAGAACCTGGCTGACGCCGGTTACCGGGCAAAGGTAACGCACCGGGACTTGGCCAAGCCGGTGTGATGTTGGAGTAGCGCGCCTATTCCCAACGCAGCGCCACGGCCGGCCGGATGCGAACCGCCCTCACTGATGGTACGAGTGATGCAATAGCCGCGACGGCGCCCAACACTGCCGCGCCGAGCAGGAACACCGTGGGATCAGCGGGCTTGACGTCGTAGAGCATGGTGGCGATGAATCGCGTGAGCAGAAATGCCACGGCTGCGCCGATCATCAGGCCGACGCCCGCCAGACGAAGCCCTTGCCAGAGCACCATGCCCAGGACATCGCGCATTTCCGCGCCAAGCGCCATGCGGATGCCGAATTCACGCGTCCGCTGCGTCACGGAATAAGCCAGCACGCCGTACACGCCGATGGCGGAAAGCAACAGCGCCAGACCGCCGAAGATCAGGCACAGAATCATCGGCGCGCGGCGGTCCACGAGCGAGGCGGAAACGCGCTCGGGCATGGTCTTGGTGTCAAACAGCGGAAGCTCCGGGTCGGCTTGGAGGATTTCGCGACGGATTGTACTGATTAACTGCGGATCGTCGCGAGTCGCTTTGACCACCAGGTGCATTTCGCGATGCGGCCACTGTGTATGGAAAAAGTAGACCTGCCCGACCGGATTCTGTTCCGCCAAGTCGCCGGTCTTCACGCTGCCGACTACGCCGACGATGGTGAAATGTGGTTCTTTCTTCGCGTTTTTGTCGCCGTCGTCGATGCCGCGGCGCAGAGTATTGCCAATAGCGCCGCCGTTCGGCCAATACTTGTGCGCAAGGAACTGATCGATCAGAGCCACTTTCTGCGAGTCCGGCCCGTCGCCCTCGGTGAAGTTGCGCCCCTCCAGGATCGGGATGTTCATCGTGGGGATATAACCCGAGTCCACGGTGTTCCAGCCGGGTACCGGCGGATTCTCGCCGGGCGCGAGCGGGTAGCTGTCGATTGAGATGACGCTCGCATTATTGTTGCCGCTGAATGGCAAATACGTGGTAGCGCCGGCATGCGTCACACCAGGCGTGGCGCGCAACTTTTCCAGCAGCGACGAGACGAAGTTCCGCACTGCGGGATCGTCTTTGTATCGAGCTTCGGGCAGTGAAAACTGGGCGGTGATCACGTTCTCCGATTGAAAGCCGGGTCTGACCGTCAGCAGGCGGGCGAAGCTCAGCGTGAGCAGGCCGGAGCCGATGAGGAGAACGAAGGCGAGCGACACCTGGCAGACAACCAACGCCGAGCGCACCCACATCGCGTGGCGGCCCATGGTGCCGGAGCGCTCATTGCCGCGGAATATCTCGTTCAGATTACTTCGCATTACGTGAATGAGGGGCACACTGCCAAATACGAGCCCCGTGAACACCGCCATGGCGGCCGTAAATGCAAGTACACCACCATCAATATGGATGTCGCCGGCGCGGGGCAGGTTATCCGCGGCTAGCGTGACGAGCAGCTTCACACCGCCAATACCAACTGCGATGCCAAGCGCGCCGCCCAACACTGCCAGCGTCAGGCTTTCCGTCAGAAGCTGACGCGCGATCCGCCAACGTCCGGCGCCCAGACTGAAACGGATGGCAAGCTCTTTCATGCGGACGTTCGAACGAACCAGCATCAAGTTGGCCAGATTGACGCAGCCAATTAACAGTACAAACGCCACTGCGGCCTGCAAAAGGTAAAGGATAGGGCGCACATCGCGCACCAGCTCATCCTGCAAGCCGATCACTCTCGTCTGGAATTTGGCACTTATCAGCAGCGCCTTGTATTGCGGAAAGCGATCCAGGTCCTGCCTGTTCAGGGCGTTGATTCGCTCCTGGGCGCGCGCGACAGTTACGCCCGGCCGTAGTCTGGCGATCATCCCCCAGTTGTTGTTGTGGCGCGCGTCATCGGAGGTCTGGTCGGGCGTGAAGGCGAATGGCAGCCAGATGCGAGGAGGCTCTCCGCCGAGAGACGCAAACCGTTCCGGCAAAACGCCTATAATCCGATGCGGCACGCCACTCAGACGAATGTCCCGGCCAAGCACGTTGCGATCGCGCCCGAACATATCCTTCCACAGGCCTTCGCTAAGGATCGCCACGTTGTCTTTGCCTTGAGTCGCTTCTTCTTCGGTGAAAATCCGCCCAAGAATCGGCTGGACTGCCAGGATCCGGAAGTAAGAGGGGGTGACATACAGGCCGTGGATGCGCTGTGGTGTATTGGCCAGACCCACGTCATAGCCATCGTCACCGATGAGCGCGACTTCCGAGAAGACGCCGGTCAGCTTGCGGCGGTCGAGATAATTCGGGACGGAGTTCGAGCCATGATCGGTAACCCCGACGCCCGGGTAGAGGTTGTACATGGTGACCAGGCGGTCGGGCTCGGGAAAGGGCAGACCGCGCAGGAGCACACCATCGAGAACCGTAAAGATGGAGGTATTTGCGCCAATGCAGAGCGCCAGGGTCACCAGCGCCGCCAGCGTGAACGCCTTATTTTTCCACAGCAGTTTGAGTCCAAAGGCCAGGTCTTGAAACATACTTTCGCCCCGCGCAGTTCCCTAGAATTAGTGGTGCCAAAAGACAATACGTTTCGTTCAGGGAAAAGGAGGCAATTATTCGTACCGCAGAGCCTTCATCGGCTCCACGCGCATGGCGCGCACCGCGGGAACCGAGCAGGCAACCACGGCGACTGCGGCTAGCAGTATCGTGACGGCGCCAATCGTGAACGGATCGGTAGGGCTCACTTGGAATAGGAGGCTGCTCAAAATCCGGCCGGCCGCTAGTGCAACGGCGACTCCGGCAATCAGGCCCAGCGCAACCGGCGCCAATCCCTGGCGGAGGACCATGCGGTAGACGTCGCCTCCGCGCGCACCCAGAGCTATACGAATGCCGATTTCGTTGCGGCGGCGCGATACCGAATACGACACCACACCGTAGATTCCGAGACTCGCCAGAAGCAACGCGCCCGCGGCAAAAGACGCCAGCAGCGACATCTGGAAGCGCCGTTGCCCAACAGAATCGGACACCACCTGGTCCATGGTGCGCATGGCGGGAACCGGCACCTCGGGGTCGATCTTCCAGATCTCGGCGCGCACGGCCGCGGCGATAGCGCGCGAATCCATTGCCGTTCGCACGACCAAGGATGCATTGGACCGGGCGCGATCCCAGTACGGCAGGTAAACCATGAGGACCGGATCCTGGTGCAAGCTTACGCGCACATCAGCGGCAACTCCGGCCACCTGGTACATTTCGTTCTCGTTGTGGCCAAACTGCCTCCCGACAGGATCCTGTCCGGGCCACAGCCGCTCAGCCGCCCGTTGCGAAATGATCGCCATCTTCTTGCCGCGGTCGGTCTGTTCGAACGTTCGTCCGCGACGCAGAGGGATGCCGAGAGTTTTGAAATAACCCGGGCTGATGAACCGCATGTTGGCGAACGGCCGCTCGAACATGGGCCGGTTGTCGCCAGGCAGCCAGACGATATCCACCCACATTTCCCCTTGGAGCGGCAGCTGATTGATGACCGCCGCGGAACGGACGCCGGGGAGTGATTCCACACCGGCGACGGCGCGCTGGTAGAACTGCTCACGTTGCTCCTGCTTGTCGTACTTGGAGTCGGGCAGCGCCACATCCACGGCGAGCACGCTTTCCGTCGTGAAGCCTTTATCGACTTGCATAAGGCGGACAAAGCTTGTGGTGAGCAGACCAGCGGCAATCAGGAGTACGGCGCTCAAGCCGACCTCCAGGCTCACCAGCAACCCACGTAATCTCGTACCACGAGTTCCTTCGGTGGTGGTGTGGCTGCCCGCCTTCAGGGCGTCCTGTGGCGACGCCCCCGAAAGCCGCCAAGCAGGAAGGATGCCGAAGAGCAGCCCAGTTATTGTCGAAATCAAGAGCGCAAAGGTGAGCACCCGTCCATCCAAATGCACTTCATCCAGACGCGGTAAATCTAAAGGTGCTCCCTTTACCAGCAATTCCAGACCCCAATAGGCGAGGACTACTCCCAGCGCACCACCAGCGATCGCGAGCAGAAGGCTCTCGGTCAAGGCCTGTCGCAGCAGCCGCGCACGGCTCGCGCCCAAAGCGGTCCGGATAGCGGACTCGCGCGCGCGACCGGCGCTCCGTGCCAGCAGGAGATTAGCCAGATTCACGCAAACAATAAGCAGCACGGCGCCAACCGCACTGAGTAGAACCAGCAGGCCTTGACGCGCCGGTCCCACTACGACCTCTTCGAGCGGCTCCAGCTTGGCCTTCAATTCCAACTTCTCAGGAAGCTTCTTGGCGATGCCGGCCTGCACGACGTTGAGTTCCGCCAATGCCCGTGCCTCGGTGGCTCCGTGCTTCAAGCGAGCGATCACGTTGTAGTTGAACTCGCCCTCGGGCGAAGTGTCCTTCAAGTTAATGGCAATTGGTTTGAAAATGTCGGCCGGTACGTCCAAAGCGCCAGATGCTCCCAGCGTTTCGGTACGAGGAAATCGAAACCAGGCAGGCAGCACACCCACCACCGTGTGGGGAAGGCCGTCGAGGCGGATTTTCTTGCCGACAATGGATGGGTCCGCGCCAAGGCGGTTCCGCCAGAGGGAATCGGTCAGAACCACGGATTGATCGTGTCCCGGCTGGTCTTCCTCCTCGAGGAAACTGCGGCCCATTCGGGGCTCGACACCGAGGACGTGGAACAGAGTCGCCGAAACGAGAGCAGCGTGAAGTTGCACGGGCTCACCAGCGCCCGTGAGGTCGAGCGTGCCCGATCCAATCTCGGCCAGCGATTCGAATGATGCGCATTGCTTGCGCCACGCGTCGAAATGCAACGCGTTGACTGGAAGAGTGGGGTAGATATGACTCAGCGACGGAACCACCTCACGGATGGTCACGAGCTGTCCCGGCTCGCGGTAGGCCAGCGGGCGCAGTAGCACGCTATTGACGATGGAGAAGATGGCAGTATTAGCGCCGATGCCCAGCGCCAGAGTCAGGATAGCGACGATGGCAAAACCGCGGTCGCGGGCCAGGGCGCGGAAAGCGTATCGAAGGTCATTCCCAAGTGTTTCCACACTTCACCTCCTGGTGAATTACGAATACTACGCGGCGGGAGTTCCATCCCAAGCGTTGTCCGGTTGAAAAATGGACGGAGACTATCTTTGACAATGTCCGCCTTGAGTGGAACTGTCCCCGAGTTTTTCGTCGGGCGACGGCCGTTGCGCGCACCAGTTTTGCCACATGCGGCGATAGGCCTGCTCTATGGTGCGAGCGAACCCCGCTCCGTCACAAAGTGGTGACGCACGCATCCGATCGCGCAATCCGAGCCGCAATTCCGTCAGACGGGAAAGATCGTCCGCGAGGCTGGCGGCCGTTTCCACATAGGATTCCGGGTCTTCCGCGACAAACTCCTGAAGCCCGACCGAGGCGAGTAAGCTCGCGCCGACACGGGCATAGGGCCGGTCGCCGAGCAGCGTCACCACCGGCACACCCATCCATAGCGCCTCGCACGTCGTGGTCACGCCGTTGAAGGGGAAGGGATCAAGCGCGACGTCGACAAGTCCGTAGCGCGCAAGGTGATGTACGGTCCTAGCCCGCCACGCCAGAAGGTCAATCCGCTCGGGCGCTATACCTTCATCGGCGAATCGGCTGCGCAACTGGCCCGCGGTCGGGGCGTCCCGCATCTGCTCCGTCTTGATGATGAGGCGCGAGCCGCGGACCGCGTGCAACAGTCTTGCCCACAGCTTGATGACACCCGGCGTCAGCTTTGGAAGGTCGTTGAATGAGCCGAACGTCACGTGCCCTGCCCGGTGCGCCGGCAGCGCGGAAACCGGTGGCGCGTGATCGAACGGACGATAGCAGAGGAAGGGCGGCCGCAGACGGACTAGCGTCTCACTATTGAACTGATCCGTCTCTCCCGCCGGATCGGCGATCTCATCGGTGATGCGATAGTCCATCGCCCGAAGCCCAGTGGTGTTGAGATATCCCAGCCACGCGACCTGCACCGGCGCAGGCTTCAGAGCGAAGATAGCGAGGCGGCTTCGCGTCGTGTAGCCTCCGAGGTCGACCAGGATATCGATACGATCCGCGTGAATTTGCTCCGCGGCATGCTGGTCGTCACAGCGGCAGATGGAAATCCAGCGATCTGCAAGCGACCGCAGCCGGGCAGTGGTCTCGTCCTCTTCGGCCTGGTTGAGCGAGCTGTAAGCGAACACCTCGACTTCAGAGTGGTTGTGCGACGCAACGAGCGGCTCGAAGAAATAGCTGACGGAGTGTTCGCAGAAGTCGCCCGAGACGTAGCCGATTCGCAAACGCCGCTCAGGCCTGCGGTCGTTCGGATAGGTGCGGCCGAAAACCTCAAGTGGCGGAAACACTGCGGCCCGGGCACGATGCGCTGCGTAGATGTCCGAGCGGCTCGCTTCGGCGTCGTAGTTCATCGTGAAAGCGAGATTGCTGAGGGCGGCCGCATAATCGGGTTTGAGAGCGATGGCGCGGCGGTAACACTCCATCGCCGCTGCGATCTGTCCCTGATTCCAGAACGCGTTGCCCAGACGGTAGTGGGCTTGGGCCACCGCAGGATTGATTGCGAGCGCGCGGTGGAAGCTCTTTACGGCCTGGTCGAGGTGCCCCTGTTCGTAAAGCGCATGCCCGAGATCAAGGTGGGCCTCGGCGAAGCACGGATCAAGCGCGAGCGCCCGGCGAAAGCACCTCGCCGCCTTCTCGTAGCACTTTTGCTTCTGGAATGCGACGCCGAGGCGGTGCTGCGCGATGGGAGAACTCGGCTTCGAGGCGACCGCCCGGCGCGACAGGATTTCGGCGCGTTTCGCCTGATCTTTCCCGCAGTGAATCGCCGCAAGAAGCAAAAGCGCGTCGAAATCCTTTGGGTGGAGGACCAGGATTCGCCGGAGCGCGGCCTCAGCGGCGCTGAGTCGCCCGTTGGTGTAGAGGCAGTGAGCAGCCGCATAAGCCCGCTTCTGCCCGTTTGCCTCGGCGGCGGACAAACCCCTCCACTTGCCGGCTGGACTAGGGTTCCACGGGAAAGCAGCCGCGCAGAGATTCACACCACCATCGAGGGTGGATTTACGACAGGCCCCCGGTTCTTCTTGCGCCGCCGGCGACCTTGGTGAGTTGTTCGTCGGTCAGTTCGGTTTCATCCGGTTTGCGGACAACGGATTGCTTGCTTTTCGGATTCTGTTTGCGTTTGCTATCCTTCTTGTCTTTGTTCATGATTCACTCCCTGCTTCATGCTGTATGTCAAGAAACCACTGCACTCAGGACTCACTTTCACAAGTGACCCACGGATGTTAATCCACCCTTCGAAAGTTGTCAACACGAATTAGAGCAGTATTGTCCGCAGCCCGCTTCTGCCTTGGGATGACCACGGATTGACCGTGTCCCGGCTGGTCTTCCTCCTGCCCAACGCCAGAGCCAGGATCGCGCCGATGGCAAAACCGCGGTCGCAGCCAGCGGGGGCAGCAGCACGTATCGAAGGTCGTTCCAGGGTGTTCACACACCACACCTCGCTGTGAATTTGCGAACCTTGTGCGCCAGGAGTTCCGTCGAACCGAGTCCGGCCGGAAAAGGTCCGGATGCTATACTGAATGCGAAATCGCGAAGCTGGAGTGGCGGAACTGGCAGACGCACGGGACTCAAAATCATACAAACAAGAATTATCGTGCATGCTAAGCCACCTAAATTCATCGACATGCGCAAAACAACAACCCTTGTGATATACTTACACAAGTGTTGCACAGTTTGGCCGTTTCCGCTCCGTAAAGCGCGATGCCAGAGAAACACACAATTCTCGGCGGCAAGGTCCACGTCTATAGACGGGACAACAGCAGTCGCTGGCAATGTGCCACCTACCTCGCCGGCAAGAACCGGCGGGTTTCCACCAAGGAAGACAGCCTGGCCAAGGCCAAGGACTTCGCCGAGGACTGGTATCTGGAGTTGCGCGGCAAGGCCCGCAACGGCGAAATACGCGACGAAAAAACCTTTCGCGAAGCCGCTGTGCAATTCGAGCGCGAATACCAGATCATCACCGAGGGCCAACGTAATGCCGAGTACGTTTTAGGCCACAGCACTCGCCTCCGGCTTCATTTGCTGCCCTTCTTTGGCGACATGGGACTTTCCGAGATCACGCCCGGCCAGATACAGGAGTACCGCATTCATCGCCACGAGGAAGCGGTGAAGGAATACGGAAAACCGCCAGCCCGGAGCACCATGCACCAGGAAATCGTCGTTCTGCGGCAAACCCTCAAAGCCGCCGTGCGCCACCGATGGCTGGATCGGCTTCCGGATCTCTCCGAGCCCTATCGGGCATCCGGAAAAATCTCGCACCGTGCGTGGTTTTCCCCGGAGGAATACAAGAAGCTCTATGATGCCACCCGGCGACGGGCGCGGAATCCGAAAAATCCCCGCTACAAATGGGAATCCGAACAGCTTCACGACTACGTCCTGTTCATGGCCAATACCGGCCTGCGGCCGGATGAGGCGAACCACCTTGAATATCGCGATGTGAAGATCGTCGAGGACGAGGGCAGCAAGGAAACCATCCTTGAGATCGAGGTCAGGGGCAAACGCGGTGTCGGCTATTGCAAGAGCACCAGCGGGGCCGTAAAGCCTTTCCAGAGACTAGTCGAGAGGAACAAGCCGCAGCCGACCGATGTGATTTTCCCAAAGACCCACCGGCAACTCTTCAACACCATCCTGGACGAAGAAGGCCTCAAGAAAGACCGCGAGGGACAACCCCGCACGGCCTACAGCCTGCGGCACACCTACATCTGCCTGCGTCTCATGGAAGGCGCGGACATTTACCAGATCGCGAAGAACTGCCGCACCAGCGTCGAGATGATCGAGAAATACTACGCTTCCCACCTCAAGAACAGCCTCGACGCCTCTGCGATCAACATAAGGCGGAAGAAGGCGAAGAAAAGCGAGCCGCCCACGGAACCAGAGGAGTAGGCCCTCCGCGCGCACCAGCTCCCCTTTGCCCTCGCTTCGAAGCCGAAAGCTTGCGGGTCACCATGATCCCGCTTCGGCGTAGGGGATGGCACCATCCCGCGAAGGGCAAATCGTAGTTCTTCCAAGTGCCGGGAAATAGCGGGACACCTGCTCCCGCCCCGGCAGCCTAAGGATGGAACCATCCTTAACCCTTCCTTAGTACCCATACCGCAGAATCGGGGAACGGCCGCGGATGACGACGACAACCTATAAGAACAGGGGCTCTGGAGAGTTTCATGGGAAAGGTAACTATCACCTTCCGTCCCCCGGACCTAAACCACCGGGGGCTTCTTTTTGTACTCCGCCGCTCCCCATTTCCTGGAACGACTTGACTATAGTCAAGGTAACGAATCTCCTGCCGGATCACGCTGGAAGTGTAAGGGCTATAGTTATCGACAGGAGGGTTTGATGAAGTCGCAGGTGCCAGCTGAAAACAGGGTGTATATCCCGACGGCACTCGGCGATGGTATCTCGACGGCCTCCTGCACCGCGAAGACGGCCCCGCCGTCTTATACCCCGATGGCGGTAGAGAATGGTGGAGGTTCGGTCAACTACACAGTGACAGAGGACCAGCCATTGAGCGGGCAGACGGCTCGGAGGAATGGTGGCAAGAGGGAAAGCAACAGAAGAGGCGGTTGCAGCGTGGCGGATAGTTGACTTAGTCCAGGCAAGCATCTACGCAGCCCCGAAAAACACGATCATACGAATGCCCAAACGAAAAAAGGGCGGCCCCGAAGGAGCCGCCCCGATTGTACGGGAGGCGCCGCGCCTTATAGCCAGCAGTTCTGCGTCATCTCGCGGATCTTATCCCGCTTGCGGTGCATCTCGGCCGCCACGGTTTCGACGTAGGCCAGCGCCCGAGCTTTTCGGCTGTCGGTTTTCCTTTGACCTCTATGTCCGACTTCGCTATCTATAGAACGCATGAGCGCTGATAACATCATTAAAGAGGATTGGGAACGCCAGTGGACCATGCTTCGCGACGCCCGTTGTGTCCAGCATGACACCGGCCTCATCGTTCATATTTATGAGAATGACGCGGGCGAGTGCTGCGCACGCGCAGTGAATTCTGATGCATGGATGTTGGGTCAGCCTGCCCGGAACGAAGCGCTTCCCGCATTGCTCCTTCAGGCCGAAGTCGTATTCGAAGCCGCCGTTCAGGAACCAAAGCCACGAAAACCATTTGATGGCGAATAGCGAATTCGCGAAACTTAGCGAACGGATGCAGCCGCTTCCTTCCAGACACGCGATTAAGGCCTGCCGGAGGACCGCAGCAGCGTTCCCGACCCGGAGGCCGGGCACCCTCGATCGCGTTGTTGGCGCACGCCAAAGCGTTTTTGGACCGCCCGACGGTCGAGGTAGGAAATTTCCGCCGTCCGCAGGGTTTCAAGGATTTCGTCAAGTCGGAACGAGCTTTTTACGGAAATTGGCCACCTCCCTGCCGAGCCTCTTGTTGTGAATGATGAAAGAACCCATCGAGCCGTAATCCGGACCACGATCTGCTGGGCGTGTCGCTGGCCCGTCCACAGATGTTCCGGAAAACTGATAGACACTCCTTCCCATAAGAGACCTTAGGCCAACCGTTTGTCACTCAATCAAAACGCGATGCGAATGGTGTTTACGGGACACAGATTATGTGACAAGTTATCTTACTAACTTCTCGTCCAAAACACCGGTCTCGGCTGCTGTCACATAACCGACCGTTTATGTAACCGAACACAGTGACCATAACAAGACCGGAGAACACGATGCTGGTGGGCTACATGCGCGTGAGCAAGGCGGACGGCAGCCAGGTAACCGACCTCCAACGCGACGCTCTGGTGGCGGCCGGCGTCAGCCTGGTGCGCATTTACGAGGACAGGACTTCGGGCAAGCGCGACGACCGGCCCGGCCTGACCGCCTGTCTGAAGGCTCTCCGCCGCGGCGATACACTCTTGGTCTGGAAACTCGATAGGCTCGGCCGCAATCTACGCCACCTCGTCAACACCGTCCACGAGCTCACCATACGCGGTATCGGCTTCAAAGTGCTCACCGGCCACGGCGCCACCATCGACACCACGACGCCGAGCGGAAAATTGGTCTTCGGGTTCTTCGCTGCCTTGGCGGAGTTCGAGCGCGAACTGATCGTTGAAAGGACGAAAGCGGGACTGGCTGCAGCGCGGGCGCGCGGGCGTCGCGGGGGCAGGCCCTACAAGATGACCTCCGCCAAGCTACGCCTGGCACGGGCATCGATGGGCAACTCGGAAACCAGCGTACGGGATCTCTGCACGGAACTGGGTGTTACCCGCCAGACGCTTTACCGCCACGTGGCGCCAGATGGCTCTCTGCGTCCCGATGGACAAAAACTCCTGAACCGCAAGAGCGCGACGAGGTAAGGCTTGTCCCATACAAAATCTGCTGTCCCTCTCCCTGCCGCCTAGCAATATCTTCTTTCCAGCGCCTCAAGACTGTTTCTTGACCTTGCGGTAGACTTCTCTCATGAATTCGGAGGCGCCGTTATCAAAGCGCCGGCCTTTCCGGTTCAGCGTAAATCCCGAGCACAGCAAGTGCACTTCGTGCCTGGCCCTCGTCAGACCCACATAGAACAGCCGCCGCGCTTCGCCCTTCTTCTCGGCGGTCTTGGCATCCCACTTCGGGATGCGACCCTGTTCGAGGCCCATCATCAGAACAATGTCAAACTCCATGCCCTTGGCGCTGTGGAGCGTGATCAGGTTTACATGGTCAGACGCGCCCGCCTGGCCTCCGAATGCGCCCACGGTCAGCTTAGCCAGTTTGCCCTTCGGGCCGCACGCCCGCCGCAACACTTCGAGGGCCTCCGCCTCATCCCGCTGCGTCGGATCTGCCGCAAAAGCGCGGGCTATACACTGATCGACCATCGCTCCGAGCCAATCCCTAAGCGAGAGTTTCTCGTCCCGGTGACCGAACAAGAATTGCACGAGATCCACCTTCAGTTGGCTCCGCTCTTTCTCCGACCGTATGGAGGGATTGAACAGCTGCCAGCGCGACAACAGCGAGGACAAACGCGGCGTGCCACTCCGCCAGCCTCCGGCGCACCATGCGGCGCACTCTTCGAGCCATCGCGTGAACTTCGTTTTACGATAAGGTGCGCCTCGATCGACCCGGATAAACTGCATCCCCGCCGCACTCACCTGCCCTTCAATGACGTCTCCATCGTTCTTGTCAACGTAGAGCACCGCGATGTCGCCCAGCGTCCGGCCTTTGCGGCGCCCCAGTGCGCCAGGGATCAGCACCTTCGCAATCTGCTCGGCTTGCTCTTCCAGCCCCTTCGGGAGTTTGTAAAAGTGGATCGTGCCGGCGTACCCGGCCTTGGCCTCGTATCCGCGCTCCTCGCCCAGAGCCGCTTCCGACGCCTCAACAATTTCCAGACCAGAGCGGTAGTTGAAGCGCAGGGGAACCGTCTCCATGCCCTCCATTTCCGACAGTTCCTGAAGCAGGTGCGGCATCGCTCCCGCGAAACCGTAAATCGATTGGTCGGCGTCGCCCACCGCGAACAGGCGGATGCCGGCGTCGTATACGAGACTTACTACCATCCTGTGCAGTGCGAGTCCCAGATCCTGATATTCATCCACGGCAATGATCGGAAACCGTGCCTGCAAACACGACCGGACCCACTGGTTTCCCTCGATCAGCCGAAGACCGAGTAACATCATGTCGTCGAAATCAATTGCCCCGCGCTCCCGCAATTTCCGTTCGTAGATTTCGATTAGCTGCGCCGTTTCCGCATCATCCCCCAGCCACTCCGGTTGATCCCGGTCCAGATGCGTCCGGCGATACCGGTCGAAGTCGGTGCGCAGATAGGTCGGGTCCCGGTTCGGCCCGTATAGCTCTGCTACGGCTTCTGCGAAAACGCGCTCCTGTTCATCCGGCGTCGCCACCTTCACATCGGTGGGCATTTCGAGCCCTGCCAGCCTGCCGTACGGAACCACCACATGCTTAAGGCAGAAGCTGTGTATCGTGCCGATGAATACATGCGAGGATTCTTGAATTCCGAGTTTGTCCAGGCGGCGCCCGAGCTCCGCCGCACACTCGGAGTTGTAGGTGATGCAGGCGATGCCGCGAGGAGGCTCGACATCCTCCGCCATCATCCGCGCCAGTTTGATTGTGAGGGTCTTCGTCTTGCCGCTGCCAGGGCCGGCCAGCACCACACAGTTGCCGGTCGATTCGTATGCCTGCCACTGTCCGGGGTTGTCCCGAAGATCCTCGGCCGCGGCCCGGTAGAGCAGCGAAAACCTAGCACCGCTCCGCAACATACGTAATCGCGCTCCCGATGTACTTCGGACAGATGTCCTTTGTGATGATGCTGGCGAGCCGTTGAGCAAAGCGCCCCTTGCCGATCGCGGTAATGTCTTTTACGAGTTGGGCGGCATCCATATTCGCTGGCTTTGTAGACCATTCCCCGGCTCGCTTCTTCGCAGCGCCATTCTCCGTCAATTCAGCGATTACGCCGCACATGCTCTTATGCCGACCCGCCTTGAACAGGTCTACCTCAAGACAATGATCGTTCAAGAAGAGTCCCCGCTTAAGCGCCAGGTCGAGCTGCTTCTCTTCGGTCGGGTACTTCGCCAGGATTTTGGCGGGCACAGTATCCTGCAGAAGCTGGAGCACTCTCGCGACGCCACGGTCTCCCTGGTCGCTCGGATCGCGATCTGTGAGCACAGCAGAGGGAATGTTCAGGCCTTTCAGCAGCTTCACATACGGCCCGAAATGAGTCCCTGAAATCGAGCAGACCACAATCCCCAGTTGGTCGAGATCTTTGTCCATCAACCGGGCGAGAGCCGGCACCAAATACGCTTCCGCATCGCCCTCAACCAGTAAAACGCCCTTGGCGAACAGCATTTCGCCTCGCGATACATCCAGATACCGCTCAATATCAGCCCGATCTGCTTCCTCGAACTCCAATTCCGCAGCCGACGCGGCCTCTGTTGCGCCGTCAACCTTGCGCAGCGCAACGAGAGATTCCAGCGGCGAGACGCTCACGATGTGCGGGGAGTGCGTGGTCACCAGAATGGTCCTGCGCTCGTTCGCGCCTTCCGCTTCTTCTCCCTCTTGGTGGGCTCGGCGCCGCAACACATCCCGATACACGAGCCGCTGAAGGTATGGATGCAGATGCGCCTCCGGTTCTTCAATTGCGAGAAACGTATGATCGCGCGCGCCCTCGTCAACGAGCTGCTCAATCTCCAGGAGCTTCAGCGCCAGATAGATGATGTTGGCCGAACCGAGGCTTGCCTCGCTGATCCCGCGTTTACCCTCGTCGATGAAGATACGCAGCGCCCGCAGCAGGCGGTCGGCATCCGCCGGAGAAAATCCCAGCGACGTATCCAACCCCTGCGACGGCCCGCCAATCTCCTCCAGCCGATCTTTGATCTGTTGCGACAGCGCGCTGATCGCATCGGTCTCCGTAACCGACTTCGTTACCTCCGTGACCGACGCGGCGATCCCTCCGAGCGTCTTAGGATCGATTTGTGCCGCCGCCCGGTCCAGCAGGGGGCGAAGCGGAGACCGCCGCCAGTTCCCGAGGTCCGCCTCGGCATCGCGCAGCGCTGCCAGAAACTCTAAGGGGAGCCGTCGCCGCACATCGCCTGCCACGATGTTCTCGATCCGATCACCGCCGTAAATCACCCACTCATAATCGGCGTCCTTCGGCGCTTCCTCGCCCTCGGCTCTGAATGGACCGAACGCGTAGGTAAGGCGCGAGACCATCGGCTCGTGCGCCACCAAATGCTCGCAGAGCACCGCAAGCTGCTTCGGGTCGTCCTCGAAGTCAGCGATATCGATGGAAATCTCAATTCGGTCATCCTTCGACAACGGGCGCGGAACACCGTCCCAGAAGTCCTCGATGCGGAGTTGACGAAGGGAATCCGGCAACGACGGATCGAGGACCAGCCGAATCGCGTAAATCAGGTTCGACTTCCCGACTTTGTTCTCGCCCACGAAGATCGCATGTTCGCTCAGAGCGATGTCGATGCTCTGGAAGTTTCGGAAATTGGCAATCTGCAGTCGCGAAAGCCGCATGAAATAGTCCCCTTCAGATTCTCGTCGTCACACTATCGTATGCATCCTCGCCGCGCAATTGCGCGTCTACCAACCGTCATCTGCTCCGAAGGTTTTCCGGGAACCGCTTCCGCCAACTATCTGCCACTCCTTGCTTTTTCTGACCCAGGCTTGCGAATCCGGGACCGCGCCCCATCTCGCCTCTAAGCCACGGCCGATTCGCCAGCGTTTCCCGCCCGGCCTCTTTAGGACAGCCGCACACCAGCCGTAAAGCTGCCTTCGATTTCCGTCAGTTTCTCAGCCTCGGCCTCTCTCGTTTTGCTCAACCCACTATCGGGCATCATGGCCGCCCGCGCGTGCCTGTCAACGGCTCTGCCCGCTCCGTTCGCTTCGCTCCCGTGTTGGCCGTTTCCCTAACGGTGACAGTCACGCTTTTCCGGCCGGCCCCTTGTTGCCCGTAGTTGAGCAAAAAACAAGGAGGCCTATATGGCAACACTGACGAAAGAACAATCGAAGACGCAAGACAGCGAACAGCGGCTGACCAAGGACGTTTACTCCCGCGTAACCGACCGCATCATCGCCGATCTCGAAAATGGCATCCGCCCGTGGATGAAACCCTGCCCCGCCGAACACGCGGCCGGCAAGATCACCAGGCCGCTGCGCCACAACAGCACGCCGTACCGCGGCATCAATATCCTGCTTCTCTGGGGCGAGGCCATGGCCAAGGGCTACACCACGCCGATCTGGATGACATTCAAGCAGGCGCTTGAGCTCGACGCCCACGTCCGCAAGGGCGAGCACGGTTCCCTCGTGGTCTTCGCCAATACCGTGACGCGCACCGAGCGCGACGAGAACGGCGACGACGTCGAGCGTGACATCCCGTTCATGAAGGGTTACACGGTCTTCAACTGCGAGCAGATCGAAGGCCTGCCGCAGCACTATTACGCACGGCCGGAAAATCCGCTACCAGCATCCGAGCGCATCGATGAGGCGGACCGCTTCCTGGCCGCCACCGGCGCGACGATCCAGCACGGCGGGAACATGGCGTTCTACGCACCGGCAAGAGACATGATCCAGATGCCGCCGTTCGAGGCGTTCAAGGACAAGGAAAGCTATTACGCTACGGCGCTGCATGAGCTCACGCATTACACCAAACATCCAAGCCGGCTGAACCGGGATTTCGGCGCGAAACGCTTCGGCGATACCGGGTACAGCCGCGAAGAGCTGGTCGCGGAACTTGGCGCCGCCTTCCTTTGCGCCGACCTCGGCATCACGCCTGATATCCGCGCGGACCACGCCGATTACGTCGGCCACTGGCTCAACGTGCTGCGCGAAGACAAGCGCGCGATTTTCAGCGCGGCGGCTCATGCACAGCGGGCCGCAGACTATCTGCACGGCCTGCAGGCGAAACCTGAGAGCGCGCCGGCCTGACGGCCGCTCTTCAATTTCCCTTCAACGCTCCAAACCTCATCAATGGCTCGTCCCGATTCCTGGTATCGGGGACTGGCAAGCATAGACCTCCGTCGCCGGCGTTCTCACTTCAATCCATGGCACGGCAGCGGCGAATCCGTTTGACTCTCGGACCCCTATGGGCCTCGTCGGATCGCGATCAGCAGGCCGCCGCTTATGCCAATTGATCGCTCATGCCCTCGCCCAAAGTTGTACTCGTAGCCCGGTTCGATAAACCAGCCGAACCTATGCTTCCCGGAGGGCCAGTACATAAAATCCAGCACGGCCTCAGCGGCGATCGAGTTCGTTGTCACGCCGTATTGCCGCGTATGAATCCACTCCGGGCCAATGCCGATCATGAACTCCGCTTTTTTCGAGAGGGTCCAAGGCTTCTTAAACAGAAGGTCGGTATCCCATTCTGTCAAGTGACGGGTGAAAAGCGGCGTGACGCCCGCTTCGAGTTCCAGCCAGTTCTCTATCGGCGTAACTTCAGCCGCTAGGTCCGCGCCGAAGCTCGATCCGCCTTTGAGGTTCCAGCTACCAGCTCCCCCAAGCTCCACGATTGCGACAGGCTCCGGCTCCTTGTCGACGTCGACCGACTGCGCGAAGGCGTTTCCACGGCAAAGAAACAAAGATGCGATCAACGCGCATTTGGTCCTGTTCATCTTTACAGAATGCGGCCTATAGTAACTATAGGGTCAAGCGTATGAATTTAGCCGGGCGTATGAGCATCGGCCATCTCTCGAAAGAAGCTGGGGTCAAGGTCGTGACCATCCGGTATTACGAGCAAATCAAACTCATGCCGCCGCCGCCGCGCACGGAGGGTAATTACCGCGCCTACAAGCAGGAACACTTGCACCGGCTGCAGTTCATTCACCGATGCCGGAGCTTCGGCTTCACGCTCGACCAGGTCCGCGATCTTCTGCGCCTGTCCACTCAACCTAGGCAGAAGTGTTCCGAGGTCGATCGAATTACTGCGAACCACCTGAAGGAAATTGAGCGGAAAGTCGCCGACCTGCGAGGGCTTGCGGCTGAGCTGCGCCGAATCCAGCGCCGGTGTCCGGGAAAAAGTCTAATCGGCAATTGCCGCATTCTGGAAGCTCTGTCGCCTGCTCCCAACCGGTCCGGCTCAACGCGGGGGCGATCCGCGCGCCGGTAGAATCAGCCGGCCGACGAAGCCGAAGCCGCGTAGCCCCGCAGCGTCCGTGCGTGTATTCTCCGTTTGTTCGCCCATGGCGGTAAACTATTTTTGGTATGCCCGAACACTGGTGCACGGTTACCGTCACGGATGCGTCCGGCCGCCGGCACAGCCTGGACGTTATCGCGTCGAGTACTTATGACGCTGCGCATCTTTACGTCACTCATGCCAACGCGCAGCTGCAGGCGGTACTGCCGGTCCCGACCGTGGCTACGGTTTTCGAGGTCGTGAACAGCGGCAAGGTGTACACCGTCGAAGGAGCCGCACTGCAGCGGTGGATTGAGCAGCGGCGCCAGGAGTGGAAAGGTCCGAAGGGGCTGTTGTTCAGTCGGCGGCCGACATTGCGCTAGCCGCCTGCTTGCTCCATTCTAGGTCGCGTCATGCACTGGCCGCGAGGTTTTGACCGCGACTCAAAGTACCGTTATACTGCCGTTTCAGTCAGCTTGAAAGAAGCGCACTCGAAATGACACCAAAATCCGATCAGAGCGATCTTATCCGTGAAGCAAAAGCCATTGTCGTCCTGGCGTTTCGCAACGGCCCGATCGAGGACGTGCACGCCGGCAAAACTTGTCCCGCTTGCAACGGCAAAGTCGGCTATTCGCGGATCTCTGATGACGAAATTAAGCTCATCATGAAGAACGCCGTGAACCGCGTTTACTGGTTACTCCGGCTCAAGGCTGACGACCCGGTCAGCTATGAGCGGCAGATTGCCCATGGAGAACGGTGCACCTTGAGCTGGGACGACCCGGAATAGTTGGCACTGGCGGGGCATCACGCCAGACCGCGGCTACGATGGAACCATGGGCCTCCACTCGTTCCAGACTAAAAGCAAGTTCGCCATGCTGACAGTCAATAACGTCTACACCGACCTTCCCGGCGCCGCGTTCCAGCTTTCCGATGGAACCTGGGTGATGCCCGCCGTGCCGGTCCCCGACCTCGGCATCTGGAAAGAGTGGATCGGTTCCATCCGCATGGAGCGCCTCGGCCGGGCCAATCTCGTGCTCTTTGTGGAAGAACCATCGGACAATCCCGAAATCCTCGACGCTGTGCACCACCGGCTGGACAATGACCTGAGCCTGCTGTTCTACATGCTGCACCTCCGCGCCGGCATCGAGGTCGCCGACGGCGCCGATCTGTTGTGTGGATCTTCCGTCAACGGCGTTCCCGGCATCCGGCAGATGAGCCAGATGCCCGCGTTCCACCAAAGCAAAGGCTGGAAGCGTGCGCCCATCAACACGGCCTGGCTTGAAGACGGCATCTCGCTACGCGCGGGCGTCGCAGCGATGGACGCCGACAAAACCCAGTTCAGGCGGGTCATTCGAGGAATGAATACGCTGTTCAACGGCCTGAAGGAGACCGGCCAGGACCGTCTCCATCAATTCGTCAGATCACTGGAGGCCCTCATCCTCCCGGACATCGGCCGGACTGAAAAACAATTCGTACACCGCTGCCAGACCTTCGCCCGCGCCGGCGACGACACCCGCGACCTGTTGGTGGAGGCCTTCGCCATGCGCAGCGACACGGAGCACCTGAACCCCTGGGACGAAGCCGTGCAGAGTTATCCCGCTGACCAGCGGGAGGACGTTTGCTGGCACAGGACCAGGCAAATCGAGCACCTCGCTCGTGACGCGTATTCACGGTTGCTCCGCGAGGCCGCGCTCCGGAACCACTTCGGGACGGAAGCCGCGATCGCGGCCTTCTGGAAGCTCCCGGACGATCAGCGTCGCGCGCTGTGGGGACAGCCCCTCGACATCGCCAAGGAACCTCTCGTTCAGAAATATGACCAGTGGGAAAGGGCCAGCGCATGACAACCGAACAACGGCTCACCGCTCGCCTGGCGACACGCCCCTCCGAAGATAATTTCGTCGAACGAAAGCCGCAATCCGTCAAAGGCCACGAGCTGCGTCAGACGCTGGTCGCCTTTTCGAATTCCCTGCCAGAAACGGAAACGGCCGTACTGTTCATCGGGGTCGACGACAAGACCGGCGCTCTCCTCGGAGTCGATGACCCCGAGAAAGTGCAGAGGCGCGTCGGCGAAGCCGGGGAAGAGTGCTATCCGGCCATCCGTCCGGGGAAGAGCGTCCTGGATCTCGACGGGAAGCGCGTTGTCGCCGTCGAAATCTCCTATAGCAAGGACAAGCCGCATTTTGCAGGCCCGGCCTACATTCGCTCCGGTTCCCGGAGCGTGAAGGCCTCGGACAGTCTCTATCGTGACCTCCTCACCTCGCATTGCAGCCCGGCCGGAGAGCTGCTGAAGTGCAAAGGCAAATACGTCACCGTCCGCACCGTCAACAAGCGCCTCGGCAACCACTATCCGGAGTGGGCGCCGGGCGTTGATCGCGAGGGCATGGCCACCGTCGTCAGCGTCGATCCCTTCAACGTGACGTTTAACTTCACGCAGTTCTGCGACGAGCAATGCACCGAGCCGTTAAGCCGCATCGAGCTCGACTGGGACGCCCGCAACAACCGCCGCCTGGTCATCGTCCGCGGCGTTCCCCCGGTGCAATGACCATGTATCGCTCTTTATCGTCTTTCGTCCCGAATGCCGCAGACCTCCTCGATCTCGCCGTGGAAGAACTCGCCGGCATCCTGCTCCTGCACCTCAACAGCTATGAGGGCGTGTCCGGGAACACCGTCCACCAGCACGGCGGCATCAGCCGCCACAATTTCTTTAATTCGCTGACCCCCACGAACGCCCGAGAGCAGCCGGAGTACGGCAACCGGCAACCCGACGTGAACCTGGCGCTCATGGAGGCCTGGGCATGGCTTCAGAGCGCGGGCTTACTCGTGGAAAAGCCAAGCTCGACCGGGGGCTGGTTCCTCGTGTCGCGGCGGGCCAAGCAGATCACATCCCGCGATGAATTTGGGGCCTATCGCAAAGCGGGCCTGTTGCCAAAAGCCCAGCTTCACCCGCTCATCGCCAGCAAGGTATATCCGGCTTTCATGCGCGGCGAATACGACACGGCCGTCTTCCAGGCCTTCCGGGAAGTAGAAGTCGCCGTCCGCGCCGGAGGCAGCTTCGGACCCAATGACTACGGCACGGAGCTGATGCGCGACGCCTTCAAGCCCGCCGAGAAGAAGGGCCAGGCGGTAACCCCCGGCCCGCTTACGGATACGCAGCTACCGGCCGCCGAACAGGAAGCGATGGCCAATCTCTTCGCGGGCGCGATCGGTCTTTATAAGAACCCACAAAGTCACCGCCACGTCCCGACGCATCCGGAAGACGCCGCCGAGGTGATCGTATTCGCCAGCCAGCTTTTAAGGATCGTCGATCGCTTGAAACCTTCACCAGGAGCGCACCCATGATCACCGAAATCGTCCTCTCCCCGGCCCCCGCGCTGTTCACGCCGACGGCGAAGTCCCCCGTCTCCGCACGGGCCACGCCCGCGCGGCCTGAGTGGCCATCGTTCAGTGAAAGTCAACAAACTTAAACCGCTCCGGGTCGTCAAAATTGAAAATATCGGCGTCCGCCAAAGTGAAACCCTTCTGATGGAAGGCGACGTAAGCTTCGCCCACATAGCTGAAGGCATCACGGACTGCCAGAACCTTCGTTTTGCTGCCGTTCAGCGCTTCGAGAACATAGCAACAGTCCAGCATATAGTTGCCCTTGATGCTCTGTCCTGTTTTATCAATCACGTCCTCAATGACGCAAGTGCCGTAGAAAGTAGCAACGTGTTCCTTTAGATCAGGGTCAGAACCGGCACGCTGATACGCCGCACATTGCGACTGGAAAGTTGATCTACGCTTCTCCTCGCTGTGATGAGAAGGGAAGGCCAAGAACAGCTTGTATGCCTTATCATCTATTTGGAAAACGTGTGCGTAGACCCCCTCACCGAGCGTCGGATGCAAATTAAACTCGACAATCATTGGTTCGTGACACCCCGGCCGTACCCAGATCTTCCGCTTCAGCGGGTTCGCCCCATCCATTTTCCAGCGGCATCGAAATATGGCGACGAGGGAAATCCGCAGGCGTTCCAAACCAGGTCGAGGGTCCGCTTCAGCAGCGGCGCGGCCGGAGTGGAAAGATCTTCGACAACGATCTCAGGCAGCATAAGGACGTCTCGGTCGATTGCCTTGGCGCCCCCCATCGACAATTCAACCATCACGTCAACCGCCAACTTCAGCCCCCGTACGCCGATCAATGTGATCCCAACCAGAACCGGCGGACTACATCCCAATTGCCTCATGATCTGGAAACACTGCGGCAGATAGCCTACCACGGCTTCCTCGTACGCAAGACTGGGTATGACGCCTGGACTTTGGGGGCTGTTCAAGACGCCGACGCGAACGGCTTCTATCACTCCGTTCCTGTAGATTTGCGTATACGCGCTAGAGGGTTCGCCCGACGCAATGAAAATCCGGCCTTCAAAGTTTATGCGCGCTCCCCAACCGCTCAGGCGTGTCGCATACATGGGCTGAATTCCGTCAAGGGCCAGGACGTCATATTGCGGCCTGGCTCCGAAGGATTCGAGGGCCATGCAATGGATAACGAGTTTCGGACCTTCCGCGAGCGGGGCGAGCGGCTGGCCGTTTTCCAACGCGATGACCCGTTCTGCCCTGAAAGCTGAAATCTTTTCGGTCACGGCGCTTGCGAAGAGAAACGCATTGCGCAAGTCGGTTACATCAAGCTCATATTTGCCGTTGGTGGTGCGCCCGTAAAACCTGCTGTCGCCTTTGAAAATTACTCGGTGAGGACCGTACCAGCTCCGCTCCGATCGGATGATCAGGACATAACCGCCGTTCGTCAGAGGCACCGCCCTCGTTGTGTGGCGGATGCGGGGGGACAGCCCATCCCGGATGATGTTGTCGAACCGCAAAATCTCCTGGTCGGTGTTTCCGATCTGGACCCCAGGTATGGCTGTCGGCACGCCGGCGCTCTCCGTCATGCCGAAAACGAGATCTCCGCCCGCCGTGTTCGCAAAAGATGAAACGTCTGCCAGCAGTTCTCTCTTGCCGGCATCGTTCGTATCCGGCAGTTGTTGTTTGTAATCGAGTGTTTTTCGTTCGGCAACGCTAGCGCTTACGAGGTCGCTGAGGTCTGCTTCGGTGATTTGGTCTATCGGCTTAGGTATCATTGTTCTCTTGTTCCAGGCGTCGCCCTCGGAGCTTCATCATGAGCGCTGCCACCACTTCTTTATCCTCAACCACCAACGCGGTCCCGCCTTGGCGGTTTCCACCGTCACTGGAGCTTTCTTCAGCGCACCATCCGTCGCCGTGTCAGCGGTGTCGAAATATCTATCCTTCGCAAACCGGTCATGGGCTCTTCCGGCCGCGATCTCTTCCGGAGACCACTGAGCCGCCCATCGAACCCTGTTATTCCTTATCCAGTAGTGAGACCGGCACGCGAAACTCCAGTTCCCGATCGAGGGGTCGAGCGAAACGGTCTTGCCGTCAAAAATGAGCTTCCAGTCCGTGGGTCGCAGCGGCGTGACGACCTTGTTGCCGCAGCCGCAACAACACAGGTGCGATGCCGTCCCAAACCGGATCGAAATGTAAATCGTCCCCTCCTTGAGTTCGCCAGGGATGAACTCGACAAATTCGTGCTTGAGGACGATTCCCTGTTTCATTGCGGCCTATCTTCGTTGAGGAGCAGGTTGGTGTCGATGCTGAACTGGCTATGATGCTCGGATTTAAGATCGCGGTAGAAGCCGAAGAGCTTCTTCCACTTGATGACGGCGAGAGCGGCATTCAGGGCGTTCATGTCGGCGATCTGGATGTTGCGATCGTATTCGTTTCCGCTCGCGGCGTCCCCGAAGGAAACCCTGCCGCGAAAGTGGTCGCGCTTCTTCTCCGTGCTCGCAGTAACCCGCACGATGCCGCCCAGGGCTCCGTTCTTCAACTGGATGCCCATGCCCACGTCGCTGAACGGGACGTTAAACTCTTCGAGTTTTTCGACGATCACTTTTTTCACGCTGCCCTTGTCGACACAAAGAAACACGAAATCCATGCCGCGTAGTTCTTCCACATTCCCGGCATCGATATAAACGGCGTGATCGACGATGCCATTGTGCATCCGGGCGTAAAGGTTTTTGAAGTACGTCACCTTGGACTGCTTGGCCCGCAGGTCATCGCCCGAAGGCGCGCCTGGCGACCGGAACGCATTGTGCTGCAGGAAGGCGTCCCCGTCATAGATGTGAATTTTCCGGACGGGCGTCTTCGCGACGAGATCCAGCACATAAGACCCGGTCCCACCCATGCCCACGATCGCGATCTTCTTCAGCGCCATCTTATTAGTAACGGCGACGATTTCGGCCCTGCTGGAAGCGGTATCGGTGTAATTGAACGGCTCGTCGTCATCCTTCTCCGGCTCGATGAACGGGAAGGTCTTCGCCGTGGACTTGTCGATCCTCCAGGCGGGGCCGGAAAGGATACTCACGTACCACGTCACCTTGGCATAGTAATCCGGGTAGGAATCGTGCGGCTTGGGCTTTGCCGAAAACGAATGCTGTATCACCACGCCTTCAGCCAGCGAGCGCTCGCCGCTCCCGTGCTTGATCTTCGCGATTTCGGTACCGTCCTCAAAGCACGGATGATCGCCTGAAAAGTAGGCCACGTGGTCGTCGGGACGCGCCGTCTCGTCGTCCGCGAGCACCAGCTTCATGACCAGGATTCCGCGTTTGACCTCCTTGAGGGAGTTCACATACGGCACATCTTTCACCAGCAAACAGCCGGATCGGATTTCCAGGTCATATCCTTCGTCGCGCAGTTTTTTCAGGTCCGCGCTACGACTTATCGGTCGCTGTGACATTGAAGATCATCCCGTTCTTGACCTTGACGGTTTCGCCCTCCTTCATCGAGCCCTGCGGGTTGGCAGGCGGACCATCTTCGTAGGAAACCGTATACAGAATGTTGTCGCCCGTCGGCGGTATCGGATACGCGAGCTTGGCGATCTCGGCGAAGGAGACGGTTTTGGTGGTTACCACTTTCTGTTCGCCGTTCACGTAAATCGTGTATGTCTTGGGCGGGCCGCTGTGGAAGTGCTCGTCCTCCTTCAGGTGGACGACCTCCGGCCCGTTCTCGATCGGCTTGTCTTCCCTGTCGCCGCTCACTTCCCGGTAAAGTTCAAGGCCCGCTGGAACGTTGCCTAGCGCGTAGAGCGCCGCGCCCGTGGTCGGGTTCGGCGATTCGTAGGGGTGCTGATCGATATGAATGCGTACCTCGTGCTTGTGTTCTTGTTCAGACATTTTGAATTCTCCTTCTCGTGTATTCAGTTACTGCACTGCTCATTGCTTTGCTCGAACGCGCGCCGCCGCGCGAACCGTGAGGTTCTGCGACTGGAAGCGGTTGCGAACGATCTGCGCCATCTCGTCATAGACCCGTGCCTTCTTCTCCGGGTCGGAAATCGTCACGATCAAAGAGAAAGGCTGCGGCTTGAAAGCTTCTTCATCCTCGATCCCATGCCGCGTGAGAAGGCGAACCATCATGCGCCAGCGATCGCCGCGCTCACCGTTCTCACCGAGATCGCCGTAATACGTCCGGACCGGAGCCCACTTGCGCAGCTTTTCCACCTGGTAGGACTCGTAAAGCTCGCCCACGTTCTTGTGCTCCGGGGGCACCAGGCCGACAAATATTGGTTTCGCTTTGACCAGCCCTGTCTCACGCGATTTCTGGGTCCGGTAGACCCCAAAATGAGCATCGATGTGGGTTTCACAGTATTCCGTCCCCCATCTCGCGCCGCGTGCCGGCGCGAAGGCCACCGTCATCCATATCTCGCCGAAATATTTCCCGTCACGGCTCAGCGAGGGCGGATAAGGGAAATCATTCCATTCGAGAAAATACCCTGGCCGGAGCACGTCGTCGAAAACAAGCGTCGACGTATGCGGGGTGCATTCCAGGCAATACGGCACCGGGGCAGGCAAGCCAAACCCGAAGAAATTCTCGTCTCCGTCAGGCACCCGGAGAGCGGTACGCGGATCGCGCGCGTGGTGCGTCAGCAGGGCTCTGGCAAGCACCGGCGACGGTGTCGGCGTGACCTGATGATAGATCTGCGCAAGGGTCCGGGCGACAAGTGGCGTAGCGAAGCTCGTCCCAACATTCTCAGCGGAGCCGGTCCCGTTCACCGAACGAATTCCGGAAATGTGCGATAGGTCCGTAGAGCACGATCCGCCGTAATGAATGAGGTCAGGCTTGATCACATAGTTCGGCCCGGCGCCGTGCCGCGAGAAGGCCGAAGGGTGATGCTCCTTTGGCCCGTCCTTCTTGTAATCGACGTGCGACACCGAGCCAACAGTGATCCCGAGGACGCTGTCGGCAGGCGTGGTGATCCTTCCGGCCTGCACCTGGCCGCCCGTGCGCGGGAAGTCCAGGAGCGGCGGCGTGTCATAGTTCCCGGCGCTGATGACGAAGGAAACCTGGTATCGCTCCTGCAGATTGTCGAGTTCTTCGGCAAGCTTGGAAAACTGGTCGAGCGAGCAAACAGTGTCCGTGCCGAGCGAGAGATTCCAAACCTTATACCTATTGGCGTGCTGCTGAAGCGCCTCGTCCAGCGAGACGAGAAACTCTGATTCCAGCAAGGGGAGCGTATCCCCTTTCGCGGGATCTTCATTCGGGATCACCTGAAGATCGAACACTCCGCACGGGCCGTTGTCGAGCCCGGCGATGGTGGGATTAAGCTGGCCGCCCCAGCAGATGAGGCCCGCCACGAAGGAACCGTGATCGGTGTTCCTGTATTCCGGCGCGACTTGAGAGTCGCGCCCCACGACCCAGCTCTCCAGGCCGGGAATCTGGTCGGAAATCCCGCTGTCCACAACGACCACTACGGGGAAGTCTCCTGTCACGTCATCGGCGCTCGGAAGAGGCGGCAACGGCTTCGCCGCGAACATCCGAGGACGGATGGTCCGAATGAGCGGCATGGGCGTTATCGAACGCACGCCGATCACGCGGGACAGGGCCTCAACATCGTCGACGTTCCGGCACTCGATTTCGTACGTGAAGCTCGACGGCGAATATCCCCGGTTGCTGCGCACCCTGATGTCGCGCTTCCGGCACGTGCTTTCAAAATCTTCGACCAACTTGGGCTGGTCGCGGTCCGCGCCGAAGTTGAAAAGACCCACCCGCGTGATGAAACCGTGTTTGCCGCGGGGGCTCCGGCGAAGCAGGTCCTTGGCATCGAGACCGCTGCGACGATAGGCGGGCGTCACAGGCTCGATCGTTTCAACGCAAGAAAGCTCCTTCGTCATCTGATCGGACTCGCGGCTCTCGATCATCGCGGCGAGGCGGTCCAATCCTTCCGGCGTCGCCTTGACGAACAATTCCCCGAGGCTTCCGCCGCCCACGATCGGGCAGGATTCAGGCGAGAACAAATGCTCCGGCCGATGGCTTTTGGCCGCCGCCTTCGAGAGCAGCTTCACCCGCACGGGCGCGGCGCCGGCCGTCCGGATCTGCGGAACGATGGCGGTGCGTATAGCCGAAACCTGGCTGGAAAGACGCGCCCGGTACTTCGCGTCAACCGGCCGGAACGGCTTAGGCGGCGCTCCGCCGCCCGCAACCTTACGCTCGGTGCCTTGTTTGGGCATGATGACCTTTATCAGCAGGCGTTCCTGCCGGGGTGGTCTCGGTGTATCAGCCATCGGTATTTACTCCCTTCGCCCATCGATGAGCAGTCGCTTTTGAAACGCCCAACAGATCGGCGAGAGCGGCGTGACTGTATAGCTTGGCGTTTCTGTCACGGAGCCTGGTTGCGACAGCATGCTCATCCTTACCCCTCAGAAGCGATAAGAAGCGACGGTCTTCGCCTTCGCCGATGCCCATGTTCTGGAGAACCTGGAAGGCGTCCTTCAGCTCGGGGAACTCCTTCCTCGTAATCCGGCGGCGGTGGAGACGCACGCAGACTTCGTGAATGTCTGACCCGGTGAAACCTTCCGACAGATCGACCAGCAGCTCTATTTCCCGCGCCGTGAACTGCAACTCCTCAATGAATGCAGCCCACATCTTCCGGCGCAAATCCGCCGTAGGAAAATCCAGCGCCAGCCGGTAGCTGAAGCGCCTCCATATTGCCGAGTCGAGCAGTTCCTGGTGGTTCGTCGCGGCGATCACGATGGATTGAGTGCCCAGCGTATCCAGGTTCTGGATGAAGCTGTTCACCACGCGCTTCAGTTCCCCCAGCTCCTGGCTGTCGCCGCGCAGCTTCGCGATCGCATCGAACTCATCGAGAAACAGGACACACGGAGTCTTGGCCGCAAAGTCAAAAAGAGCGCGAATGTTTTTCGACGTGCTTCCGAGGAATGAGGAGATCAACCCATCGAGGCGTGCGACGTACAAGTCAAGGCCCAGCTCCTGGGCGATGTACCGCGCGAGGCGGCTTTTCCCCGTTCCCGGCGGGCCGTACATCAAGAAGCTAAGCGACGTGGTGAGGCCATTCACTTCGGCCTGGGCATAGCTCTTCGCGATGCTCAGAAATTCGTTGACGGTGTCCCATTGCTCCTGGCCGAGCATAACCGGAGGCTCGGAAAGTGTTTTTAGATTCACCCGCTCTATGAGCGGGAAACGGCTATCTGCATCGACAGGCAGAACTTTGGCAAACGCCGCCCCGGCCGGCCGCAGTTGCTGATCACTCTCTTCGAGCATTTTGCGCAGGCGTCCGGCAGAAGCTACATCTCCTGCCTTTTCAAGTTTATCGGCGAGGAACGCTGTATAGTTACGGACTTTGTCTATGTCGAGACGAAGCGCACCGTTAACGATACGAAATAGCTCGCTCATGAAGCTAGTGTCCTTGTTCATGAGACGATTATGGCAGTTTATGAGACGATTGTCAAGACTGGCGAACGGCTGCTGCAGTCGTTTCGATGCTTTATAGCTTCAAAGCTGTTCCCCAGGAGCCTGCTCACCCTGGTGGGTAGCAGGATGTTTTCATCAAGATTCCAAGCACTTCCTCCAGCTTCAGGACCCTTGCCAGCCCGCCACAATCGCCGTGCCCTCTAAGGCTCCCCTACTCCGTCTCGAAGCCGCTGTTGCTCTCGAACTTCAGGGTCCGGCTGTTCTCCGTGACCGTCCGCACGACGTTGTCAGGAGTTCCGCCGGGGATCTCCGCTTCGATTTCCAAAGTGACGCGCACCGATGATCCGACGAGCCCGACGAGATGGGTAACAACCTCATCCGCGATCCTGCCGGCATCGCGCCCAACCCGCGCGGAGTCAAGAACGACCGTGCCGTGATACCGCTGGGGCTTTAACGGTTGAACCGGTCCGGATGGAAGAGTGGTCGGCTGCGGCGACAGGCCGTCGGGTCCGGGTGACCTTGGATCGCCGGTATCTGCGCCAGCAGGGCTAGGCGGAGCCGTCTCAAGGTCAATCTGCTGTCTGGCTATTTCGGGCCGCACGAGCAGGCCCGTGTCATCTGCGGCGACATTCACCTGTGCGCAGGAGTGAAGGCCGCGATAACGGGCTCCAGATTCGTCGTAGTTTTCAGCGTAGGCGAAAGCGTCGTGCTCCCACGTCAACAGCGCAAGCCCCGCGCGGATAGCATTCAGGAGAACGGTGGTGGTCTGCAAGCGCGGCAGGTAGAGGTAGCGACCGAAGTCCTCTACGAGCTGGCGAATTGGCACATGATTTCCGCGCCATAAGGGTACGTGGTCCATGTCCATGCGAAGGCGCGACGCGGCAAAGTTGACCACGAGCAATTCATCGTTTTTCAGCTTCTTACTGGCACGCTCCGCAAGCGCATCGTTCCCTGACAGACGTATTGTCTGCCACGTGACGGGGGCTTGCGGGGTCTCCTGCGTTGGCACCAGCAACCACTGATACGTTTCGGGAAGCCTGGCCGTCACGGCGCCGTCGGCTGCCGTTTTCTGCGTCTCGGCCTGCTTTACCTGGTGTGGCGAGAGGTCGAGCTTATCCTTCTCATCTAGGATCGAGTCCCACGCGAGGAACTTTCGCACAGCTTCGTCCAGGTCCTGCAGCCGGGTCTTGTCGGCGGCAAGAAAGATGATCGTGTTTCGGTAGAGGCGCGGCGCGGCGCCGCGCTTTTCAAAAATTCCTTTGGCCGCCGTCTCGGCGGCATTGTCAGGCTCCTTGCTGTAGGCGTGGTCAACGCCAAGAACCACAAGTCGTGCGTCAAGGTCGTCCGGCACATCGGCACTGGAGCCCGGCATCGGATGCACGCGTTTGAAGTCACCCATTTTGCGAAGATCGGCTCTCAGGCGCTTGTCCAGCTCGTGCACGACCTTATCCGTGTCTCGCTTAAATTGCTCCGCGCGGTCATCAGCGAGTTTGGTAACAGTCGGTTGCGTCGAATACCAATAGCGCGGCCCGTCCTGATAGAGATAGGTTGCGGCGGCGGTGAGTCGTCGCAGGGCGTCGCCAAATACCGCAGGAGACTCACCCGGCATCACACACCCGAGCTTCACGCGCCGGTCCTCGATGCCACGGTTGGCGGCCGTCGCCGTAGGCGCCGACCCTAGATAGATGGTTCGGGCCACGCGCCGGCAAGCGGCGAATTTGCCAAGATTCGGCACCTCCCCGTCGAGCCTCAGTGGCAGGGAGCTCGGGCCATCAACGTCCTTTTCAAGAATCGGCACCCAATTGTCGGACAAGTAGCGCGTGAGTTCGAACTGCACGCGCGGATCGTCGATAGGGATATTGGCGGGCAGAATCAATGGGTTCTTGTCGCCCTTCTCCCACAGGCTGTGAATCACCGCGGCCATCAGGCGGAGAACGCCGCGTGTGCGCTGAAACTTCACGAGCGTGGACCAGTCAGTGTAGAGCCGGTCAAAAATCTCCGGGTGTATCGGATAAGCTGCCTTAATCCGCTTCTCGTAATCGGCATCGTGGCACTCGGGCGGGAATTCCTGGTGCTGAGTCCGGTAGAAATCTGCAAAAGCCCGCGCCACTACGTCGCGGTCCTTAAATTGCGCCTGATCGGCGAGCGGCTCGAATAGCCGCCGTCGCACGATCTCGAAGCCTTCTTCGGCACTCGCCGGCCGCCAAGAGGACTCCACGCGCCCTACAACGTTGCGCAGCCGGTCCAACGCCTCGCGCCCACGCTGTCCGCCGACCTCCACATCATCGGCCTGCGTGTGGGGGGATCCTGCGGTGTCTGAGGCTGGCAAACTGATAACGAGCAGGCAATTTTTCGCGAGCTTGGCCGATTCTGTAAGGACCTGGGCGAAGCTAAATTGTGTCTCGAAGCCGCCCGCTGGCAGGTCGCTCTGGTCGTGGAGCTGGCGCGCGTAAGCTACCCACTCGTCGATCAGAACAAGGCATGGCCCATATTCATTGAATAATTCCCGTAGGACATCGCCGGGACTTGTGGCCTTCTCATCGTCAGCACGGACGCGCTCAAAAGCCTTCTTTCCGCCGAGCTGCCAGGCAAGCTCACCCCAAAGGGTGCGCACCATTGTGCCATCGGGCTTTTTCGAAGGATTGCCCGGTGAAATCTTGTTGCCCACCAGTACCACGCGCTTGGCGGTCGGCAGCGTTTTGGTGTCTGCTTCCTGCAGCACGGCGTCAATGCCCGAAAGCTCGTTCGGGGCCACGCCCGAGAATAGGTGATAAAGCGCCAGCATCGAGTGGGTTTTGCCGCCGCCGAAATTAGTCTGGAGCTGGACAACGGGATCGCCGCCTTTACCAGAGAGGCGCTGCACCGCGCCTACGAGCATGTGCTTGAGGCTCTCAGTGAGATACGTCCGCCGGAAGAACTCGGCGGGCTTTTTGTATTCGTCTGTGCCCTCTCCTAGGTGAACCTGCCACAAATCGGCTGCAAACTCGGCTTGCTGATAGCGACCGCTGGCCACGTCTTTATGCGGCGTCACCACCTCGCGCCAGGGCTTGAGCTGTGTCGCCGTCGCGCTTTCGATCGCCGTTCCGGCGCTCTTTCGCTTTTCACTTCTCACCTGCTCGTCAAAGCGCAGGCGCAAAAGCTCCATCTTCGTCTTTTCGATCTCGTCTGCCTGCGGGGCCGATACGGCAGTCAGGAGCCGACCCGCGGAGTCAAGCGCGCGGTAGGCGTCATCTCCGGAAAAAGTTTGCTGGTGCGCCCACTTGTTGCGCAGATCGCGAAGCTCGTTAACGAGACTGCGCTCTGCCGGCCCCAACGTGCGGCGGAAGACATCGTTCCAGGCTTCCCACATGAGCTTCAATAGTGCCGCCGCGTCCCATTCGGCGATGGCCTTCTTGGACAAGAGTCGATCTTCGCCAATAAAGCGCGTGGCTTCGACAACGGCTTTGTCGTTGTAGGAGCTCTTGAGTTCGCGCTCAACGAAGGGAGCCAGTCCTTGCTTCAGAAGGTCCATCGCCTTTCCGACACGCTCGTGATTAGTAATGGCCATGCGTTACTCCTGATTGAAGAGTTGAGCTTGCGGCTGCGCCTTGGCACCGTCGCGCGCAAGGCGGGTGATCTCAGGCCAGCTTTGCACGAGGCCGTTGTAAGAAAGTGCTTCCTGCGCGCGCTTTTTGCGCTCGCATACCGTGTAAAGCCGATAAGCCAGCTCGCGGGCGATCTCGGCCTTACTACCGCCCAGCTTGGCTACGAGCTCGGCCGCTGCATTCTCGCCACCGGCTTCCAACACGCGCACGAGATGATGGACTGATTCCCACGCCGTCAGGCGCAGGTCTGTTTCGGGGTCCCAGTCCGCTGGCAGCTCGTTCGGAGAAAGGAGCCTCACTTTGCCTGCCTTGGATTTCACGATACCGGCCTCGACCATTCCGGATACGCTTGTGTTCTTGGCCTTGGATAGAGTTTCAGCCATTCCGTACTCGCCCTCAGCGAAACCCGCCTGCTCGAACCACGCAACCGCCCAGCGGCTATCCGCATCGAAGTCGCCCTCCTGCTCGGTCAACACCTCATCGAGAGTCTGGTTGATAAGCGCGAGCGCCTCGCGCACTGAGAGCGGCTCGCCGTTGGCATCAAGTACCTTGGCGTACCGAGTATAGACTGCCATGCCGGGGCCGATCGCCGCTTGAGCCAAATCCACCGGTGCGATATTGCCGCGCTGAAGATGTTTGAGCGCCGGCGGCAGTTCGGCTTTAAGCGCGGCCAAGAATTCCCGCCGTGATACTGTGCGAGCATCTGCCGCCCGGCTTCGTCCCACAACGAAAATTGCAGATGCGAGAGCATTGTTCCCGATCCCGATCATCCGAGTGTCAGTTGTAGTCCGTACCGGCCACGTTGCGACAACCGCCAATCCGGCGTCCACTAGCCCCCCGAGGAACACCTCCCAACCCGTGGACCCGACGGCGTCGTCGTCTTCTTCGGATTGTTTGATGGCGTAGACAATCAGTAAGGGAAAGCGCGGATCTGCCCTACGGGCCAGCGCACCAAAGACGTTGCCAAACCCCTCTCGGAAATACTCGTTCGCTCGCTCAGTACTACCCCCATGTCTATAAGGGCTTGCGATAAGCTCATCATCCTTCGGGGTGGCAAGCGTGCCTAAAAACCCTGGGAATACGGGTCGGAGCGCTTCTCTGATCCATAGATAAAAGAAATCCGATAAATCCGCGTAACCGATGTTGGAGTAGTACGGCGGATCAGTCGCGACCAGCGCACTTGCTGGCATGTCGGTGGCAACCTTTCGGGCATCCTGCTGAACGACTTCAGTGGCTATTCCATCGGGAACGCAAAGATCAAATGCCCTGAGAGCCGTCTCAAGAACTGGACCTGTCCAATCTCCAACCGAGCCTCCGAACGGGTTCGTCTCTACAAAATCCCAAACCATCGGCACCGCGTGCCGATCGAATGCGGGCGTCGCCTTTCCACTGCCATTCCTCGGATCGATGAACCAGCGCACCAAGATGTTATTACTCTGCGCCATTTTTCCTACGCAAAGCCCAAGCACAGCCGTGATTGCATCAGCGTACGCAGGCGCGCCGGTCCCGCCCGCATCAAGTCTGATGCCGTCGTCGGCTAACCCGGCTGCGACCGCATCCCGCAGAATTTCGTCGCGAACTGCCGCCACCAGACGCGCAAAGCTCCCGATCGCCAGTGCTTGACGCTTTGTAAATAGGTCGAGAAAATTCTTAATGCCATATTGCTGGACACGGAAGCCAAGTGCAGCTTCCGGCATTTGTATTCCCTCCAACTCAGGCGATGGGGCGGAACCTGCTGCAGAAAGCTGCTGCTCGTCCGGCGCGATATAAACAACCTTATTCCCTTGCCGTGCCGCTACTGCAAACATTGTTTGGCGCAAATGCCCTGCTCGCCCTTGCTCTCGAACATATTCAAGTGGAATGGGGGTTTCCGAATAAAGGCAAGTGGCTGCAGCGCGTCCAGTCGTAGGCTTCGGTGGCTCCGCGGCCGTTTGGACTACAAATCGAATGCCTTTCTCGTGGCGGACTGGCTGAACCCAAGCCCGTGTCGTCTTGTGACGTGACAACCACCAGTTCGATACTAGCGGTGTGTGCAAGCCCTGCGCCGTCGGTTCAGGGCTTGCGACGGTCCAAGCCCACCGATAGGCAAATGGCATTGCTCCACCAATAGACGGATAGTATTTCTCAAGCTCTTTCCAAGCCAATTCGCGCACCAGACCGGCATAGTGCGTCACATCTGTCTTAAATCCATCAAGGCCATTCGACTGGCCCAGGAGGACGCCATCTGAACTGGGGCTGACTGGCCGTCGATTTCGGAACAATGCTGGAATTCGGCAAAGCACGGTCGTGATCAGGACGGGCACGGGGTTTAAGTCCGAGGCTCGTGTGGCGAGGCCCAGTCTCTGCGCTTCCAGAAGTGTAGAGCCACCACCGCAAAAAGGATCGACGACCGTGGGCGGCGTCGAGCCTACGGATTTGGCTATCTCAGCACGGGCGTCGGCGAGAAGATTCCGATCCTTATGCGCTTCGAACGTTGAGAGACGCTCGACCAACCGCATAAGTCTCTCGCGCTCCCGCTCTGCCTCTTTTTCAGGAAGATGCTCTCCGGGATCATCGACGAGCGCTGCGAAGAGCATGGCTCTCCACGACGGGAGTGGCATCGGGGCAAACCACTTGTGAAGATTCCGTATGTGTCCCGTCTTGCGATTTTTGTCTTCTTCACAACCACGATTTATAGCCAGCAGCGGAAGGGCCACTTCGATGAGTTTCTTCTTCGGGGTCATAGGCTGTCCGTTTCCGCTCATGCCGGATGCTCCGACCGTGTCAGCAGTTCGGCGAAGTCGTAGTTGACGCTCGTGACACCGAAATCCGGCTCACGCTGGAAGGGCTTCCGGACGTAATGTACGCGGTGCGCATCCCCTTCCAGGAACTCGACGATAGCGAGGATAAAATCCTCGGGCTTGTTGAGGGAGTAGAGAATTTCGTTCTTGGTGACGGTTATGGTTGCCGCACCCGAGATGCGGCCCTTCACTTCCAGAAAACGCAACTGGCCGGTGTGCGCGACGCGGCTTTCGATATCGTAGCCCAGCTTCTCGAATTCGCGGTCGGTAGGCTCGAAGCCAAGCTCACGCTCAACCTTCATCACGATGGCCCGCGCGCGCTCAGCCGAGAGCTGAGTGTCTACCGCTTGCGTCGATTTCGGCAGAGGCCGGCCGGTCATCTCAGCAAGGAGCCCGGCAGGCAACACCACGAGGCCGCCCAGTGCCACCGGCGGCAGCGCCGAGACCTGTGCTTCCAGATCGAGCTGCTCCATGCGTTTCTGGAGCCGCGCCTGCAGGTCGTCCGCACGGCGGCGCGCTTCCAGGGAGTTAAGACGCGCGTTCGCTTTGCCGGCCTGCTCCTGCAGCTTCAGGTCCTCGGCGCGATGGTCCCAGTAGCCGATTTCCTTCGTGAGACGATCCTTTACCGCGGCGCGAGCCTTGGCGATCCAGGCACTACGCCGGTCCCGTACCTCCTTCAGGTGTTCCGGCACGACCTCGGCGATGGCATGGGCCAGCGCCTTCTGTTCCAAGTCGCGGGTGATCCACGCGCTTTCCGGACGGGCTAACAACGCATCTACGCCGGGTTCATCGTCCCGCAAGGGGCGATAGTCCAAATAAGGCGCGTAATGCAGGTGCCGGGCGTTGCCCGTCGCATCCAGTTCCACATAGAGCATCTGCTTCGAAATCGTCCGGCGATCACCATTCTTGAGCAGGCTCGCATCCTGAATGGCGTGCTCAAGGTAAAACAGCACGCGGGGAGAGGTTCCGGGATCGCTCTCGTCTATCAACACCGTGCCTCGCCGCAGAAGGTCGCGGTGCCGATCGAGGGTCAGGTCAAGCGTGGCATCGAGCAGGGGATGACCGGGGCAGACAAAGGCCGCCAGCGGCTCGCCTTGCGGTGCAATCAGAGATTTTTCAAAGGCGATGCGTTCGTAGCGCGGAAGCACCGGCTCACCCGTTCCGATCAGACGGTCCCGGTTGCGCACCGGCGCCGGGACATGGGTTACTTCATAGCGGCGCGTCTCGCGCTGGCGCGCTGTGCCGCCGAGCTGGCTGAAAGCTTCGAGGAAGAAGGACTCAATATAGTGCGGCTGCAGGCGACGGGCTGCTGCGCGTTCCATGTCCTCCCGAACGCGAGCGACACGGCTCACGTCCATCACGTCGTGCGCCAGAGCGCGCTCTTCGAGCAGACTCTGGAGCTGCGGGCGATCAACGGCGTTGGCGATGGCCTGCGTCAATTTGGCACGGATCTCCGGGCGCTCGCCGTAACGGATCGCCTGAATTAACAGGTCCCGCAACGGCCGGCCTTCGAACTGGATTTTGCCGAGCACGTCGAAGACTTGCCCGCCAAGAGCCTGGCGGGCCTGCTCCAGCTTCTGAAGCAAGGTGTGGTAAACGTCGCCCTCGCGCGTTTCCTCGGCGACCAGGTTCCAGAGATGGCAAACCTCGGTCTGGCCGATACGGTGAATGCGGCCGAACCGCTGCTCAATCCGGTTAGGATTCCAGGGGAGGTCGTAATTCACCATCAGGTGGGCGCGCTGAAGGTTAATGCCCTCGCCTGCGGCGTCCGTGGCAATGAGAACCTGAACCTCCGGGTCATGCTTGAACGACTCCTGCGCCTTCATGCGCTCCTCGCGGCCCAGACCGCCGTGGATGACGACGACGGCATCCTTGCGACCGAGCAGCGTCGTGACACGGGTTTCGAGGTAGCTTAGCGTGTCGCGGTGCTCGGTGAAGACAACGAGCTTCTGACGCGGCGAAGGCTTGGGCGGCGGAATGGCGGAAGCCTCGCCGGCCGGATCCTTGGGAATGGCGCCAGCGGTGAAAATCTCGCCGAGCAGGCTGGCGAGTTCGCGCCATTTTCGGTCCTCGCCGCTGCGGCGCACGGTGTTCGCCAGCGATTCAAGCCGGCCGAGTGTGGCGATTTCCGCTTTCAGCTCGTCGATGGTGCGCGCGGCCGTCGCCTGATCGAGAATTTCCTCCTCGGCAGCTTCGACCTCGTTATCCGGCGCCTCCTCAAGATCCTCCACGTCCTCGTCATCGAGCAGGGGAGTTGCGGCGGCAATGGCCTCGGCAGCCGCGCCGCGCTGCAAGACCTCGAGTTCCCGCAGGCGTTTCTGCAAGCGTTCGCTGCGGCGGTGCAGCGACTGGTAGATGGCCTCGGGAGAGGAGGCGAGTCGCCGCTGCAACGTGGTTAAGGCGAAGCCCACGGTCCCCTTACGCCCTTCGTTGTTGAGTGCATCGGCACGATTGAACTCTTCACGTACATAATCGGTGACCTGCTTATAGAGCTCGGCCTCCGCTGGCGAAAGCGTATAATTCACAGGATAGGCGAGGCGTTCGGGAAAGAGCGGCTTACCGTCGAACTTGAGCAACTTCTCCTTGACGAGCCGACGCATCAGGTCGGAAGTATCTGTCGTGTGCACGCCATCGCGAAAACGTCCCTCGAAGCGATCGCCGTCCAGCAGCGCCATGAAGAGCTGAAAGTCCGCCTCTTTGCCATTGTGCG
>DATGZN010000029.1:0-31631 GCA_035297145.1 Bryobacteraceae bacterium | reverse complement strand
GCACCTCTTATCCGATAAGTTTACGATCGGTGGAGAGGCAACTGCGGCGGCGGGCCCGATTGGACGCGACGTGAGCGCTCAGACCGACGCCATGATGAAGGCGGAAATGCTGTCATATTCCCGTTCGAGCGGGCTGTTCGCTGGCATTTCGCTGGAAGGCGCGACGCTTCGGCCGGATGAGGAAACCAATAGGGAACTCTACGGCCGCGACGCAACGAATCGCGAAATTCTGACCGGCGACTTCAAAACTCCAGTGATCGCGGGAAGGTTCGAAAGGGCACTGAATCGGGACTCAGCCCGAAGCAGCCGATAAACGGGCTTCCGGATACGGAAGAGAATAGCGCGCATCCGAGGGTAGTTGGGTCTGGGAGAGATCCCCTCGGAGAATGCGCCTGGGCCGCCAGGCATTGGCATCTGAAGAAATGACTCGCCGCTAGCTGTTGGCGTGGAAGCTGGAGTGAAAGTAATGCACTTGAGTGCAAGTTTTGCCGGTACCAGCGGAACCGCTTCATGCTGTGCCACGCGTTTGCGTACGGCCACCCACGTGCATTGCTAAAAGCTCGGAGAGTGGTGAACATATGATCCAACCGAAGAGAACACAGCGTATCTTACTTGCGCTTGTGTTCTATTGTTCATGGGCAATTGACGTATACGGCCGGTCCTCTTCTTCGCTAAGTTCACTGACAGGACAGACGGGAGAGTCTATGTCATTTTTGGCTTGGATAGTTCTCGGCCTGATTGCAGGGTTCATAGGCAGCAAGCTTGTAAATAGGAAAGGTGAGGGCATCCTGCTCGACATCCTCTTGGGAGTTGTCGGCGCTTTTGCTGGTGGCTGGCTGTTCCATATATTTGGAGCCCCTGGCGTAAGTGGACTCAACCTCTACAGTCTTTTCGTGGCGGTTACCGGCTCAGTGGTTTTGTTGGTTCTCTACCACGCTCTCAGACGGAGAAGAGCTTGGTAGTGCGCAGGTTAAGAAAAGTGAAACGCTTATGCCTGGAGCTCGGGAAGGTGGGAACAGCCTCCACGGTGACATGCCCACTGGGGTAGCGCATCGCTGGAGGCACCACCGGGGCGGCTGGGTTTTAGTGGAGGAGCACTGGCGCTAGAGTCGGCTTCCACTTCAAGACGGCGCACATTCAACGGCTGAACTTGCAGTTCTGGCGATCCACGCAGCCAAGGCATCGGGGTGAAGGACGATCTCCTGACGGGAATAGCGCAGGTAACCTCGCTTCCGAAACTGGTTCATATAGAAAGTAACGATTTCGCGCGAGGTGCCGATGTACCGTGACAGCAGCTCGTGAGTAAACGGCACCATCCGGACGGATCCATCTCCCTCCGGAGTGCCCAGCCGTTCGGAGAAGTGGATGAGCGATCGGGCGAGCCGCCGTTCGATCTTGTCAATCGAGAAGCTTTCAATGCGGTGGGCGAAATCGACGGTTCGCTGCGCGGAAATCTGTAGCAATGACACGGCGAGGCGAGGCCGCTTCGTGACAAGGCCTTCCACAGCAGAAATGGGCCAGACCATCAACTGGGCGTCTTCGAAGGCTGTAGCTTGCTCAGTGCGCACATGACCGTTGACGAAAGCCGATTCGCCAAACAATTCGTCGGGCCGGATGATTTCCAGCAGTATCTCCCTGCCGCCTTCAGCTATCTGCGAAAGCTTGACCTTGCCCGCAGCTATGAGAAAAATGTTCGGCGAAGGCTGATGAGGACCGTAGACAATCTGGCCTTTCCGGTACTCCTTGGTGGCGGAGACCGGGAGATGCTCTAATACATCCTCAAATGGTGCCCGATATGCTGGTGCTGCGAAACTGGATGCCATTGTTTTCTCCAACTGTGATTTCGAAGTTGTGACCGATCGTATTGCCGAAGCACGCGCCCATCCAAACGGCCTCCGTTGGGACTTCCAAGAGCATGGGACCCGCAACTGAAGCGCGACACCGATGAAACGGCCGTACTATAACGCACCAACAAAGAATAGAGTCGAACCCATGCAGGAGTCTGTTCAAAATTGACCACTTTCGACGAGTTAGCGCTAGCCGAGGACCGGCCGGCAGCCGCATACGTGTGCTTGATTCGGCCTACACTCTCGCACTATTTCGGACGGGATAGCCAACCGACAAACTGGTCCTGCTTTCAAACCGTGCTACGACCTCTGAAGAAGTGTACCACCAAGGAAATCACGGCTATTATTAACAGGAGGTGAATCAACCCACCGGCAACGTGGAACGCGAAAAACCCCAGCAGCCACATTACGAGCAAAATGCCAAACAGCGTTAGAAACATTGAAATCTCCTTCGTACTGTCACGCTCCGGCCGAAGATATACGGCCTGAAGCGGAGGTGAAACGCCTTCTGTCTGTTTGGTGTGGAAAGCGACCATTCTCGGCTGCGGTCGGGGTCAGGGGAAATTCCATGAGCTTTTGTTCTCTATGCAGGCAGTCGGTACAGAGAATGTTTCGTACCTGGAGCCAGTAAGCTTTGGCTGGCGACCCACGGAGCCCGGTGATCGTTTGGGCGACATCCTCTGGGCAGTGCATCCATCCGCTCAGTTCCTCAGTTTCGTCCTCATGCACAATCTTCAGCTGGTATTCGCTACCGTGCTCGTGCGTCATGCGTTTTCTCCCTGCAGCTAAGTGGCCTTTGAGTGGTCACTACCTCTGATGAACTCTGTCCCTGCCGCGGAACGATGGTTCGCCATGTTGGCCCCTCCCCGGTCGCCTTGACCTCGAGTTTACGCCGCGTGGACGTCAAGCTGGTAAGGAGGTTCAATCATCCTGGTATCGCCGCGATCAACGGCCTCTTGGCAGCGAATGCAGAAGGGTGTCCAGGAGACAGCCACTAAGCGATTCCGTCCAATCGCCTCGTCACAGCTCGTGCAAATGCCGAAGGTCCCTTCTTCTATGCAGCGCAATGCTGTCTGAATATTGCGAAGTAACTCCGACCGGCGGTTGAGACCGAGAATGGCAAAATCCCGCTCCGCAGATCGCCCGGTTTGATCCATTTCATCGGCGCTTCTCTCGACGGCAAGAATCTCCCGGCTCTCGCCCAGATCGTGAACGCGACCATCTGCTAAGCTGTCAGCGCGCGTTTGAACTTTTTCAACTGAACTACTTCCGTGAATACCCTCTTCTTGGTTGGGCGGCGAAACGCAGCTTTAGGCTAACAGACACACCGTTCCTTGTCTGTTCAAGAGTGCTCACATCATATCGTTGCAAGCGGATTCAGCGGCGGCGATTTCTTAATGTCGTGGACTGTTTAGTCGTGCAGGACGATGTTCAGCAGCGAGCTGTTGACGTGCAGCCCCCCATTGTATTCAATGAAGCCCATCTTGCGGAATTTGTTCATGAAAAAGCTGACTCGGGAGCGCGTCGCGCCAATCATCTCCGCCAACGTTTCCTGGCTAATCTTCGCAATCACCGGCTCCGGCTTGTCTTGTTTGCCGAAGTTGGCCAGCAGCAGAAGCACACGGGCCAGCCTTTTCTCACTGGAGTTGAAGAGCTGATCGACCAGGTCCTCCTCAATCCGCATGTTCCGGGACAGCACATAGGCCAGGAACATCTCGGAAAAGGCCGGCTGCTCGTGGAGCACACGGATCATGGCCCCTTTCTCCAGTCGTACCAGCGAGCAGTTTGAAATTGCGGTGGCGGTTGCCATGCGTAGCGGCTGGGCCGTCAGGCATCCCTCGCCTAGGAAGTCGCCGGTACCCAAGATGGCGATAACCGCTTCTTTGCCAGCGTTGGAGACAACCGTAAGCTTGGTTTTGCCTTCCTGGATGTAAAAGACGGCGTTTGCCGGGTCGCCTTGCTTGAAAACCGTCTGGCCTTTTGAGTATTCTGCGATAGTTCTTCCTTCGCCAACCTTGGCCAGAAAGACCTTAGGATTGAAAAGTGGCTTTGATTTCAGTGCCATACGGGGCCTCGTCTAACCCGCGTTCGACTCACTCGGTACGGAAAGGCGTGCGGCAGCGTCAGATGCGCAAAGTATCAATGAATTCCGCAGGCACGGCGATTTTTGCCCATCGTTCACGCTGATGTGCTCTGGTGTTTCGCGGGCATATTCGCCAATGAGCCCACCTTATTCGATGCAGAATGATTCCAAGAGCATCGGGCTTCCCAGTCTACGCCTCAGAAAGAAATACGATTCCGGTGGAGGGGCCAGACTGGGCCGATCCTCTTCGGTCCGCATGTACATTTTACACCAGGAGATAACCTTGGGGCCGTCCAACCTTCGAATTGACAAGCGAAGTCGAAGCCCTTGCATACCGTTTCCTGATGAACGATGAGTGACTGATCTGAATCCTGGTCCTCAAGAAAACGATCCGGCACGCCTCAGTTGATTTGCTGGATTCCCAGCACAGGAAGTTTGGGCGCCTTGTGTTCTAGGGATTAAGGGCATCCACAACCTACTGGATCCGCATGGTTGGCAACACACGCGGAGCCTCAAGCGGTATCTCGCGCTTCGCCCGATCAATTCGATCTTCGAAGATATCGCACAACGCCACCAGCCGCGCGTCAGGGTTCTTCACGAGCAGCCGTGCGAGTAGGATGCCGCGGTCCCCGCATCCGACGAGGCCCACAGTGACGCTGGAGTTCGCAGCCGTGGCCCTGATTCCAGACAGCGCGAGCGCGCCAATCAGATTACGCCTCGATATGTCAGCACTTTCTTTCAGCATGACGTCACGTTAGGCGACCCAGGCTGCGCGATCAGCCGCCATCCAGATCTTCGAGCCGTAGGATGATAATACGAGAGCGAGCGGTGGGTGGCAATCGCCACGGGTAAGCGGTCGAGTGCTGGCTAACTTAGAGAGTGCATGATTGACGTCAATGTAAGCCTTTCCCGCTGGCCGTTCCGCCGTTTGGTTGGAGACGAGCCTGATGGCTTGGTGGCGAATCTTCGCAAGCGCAACGTCGGCCAGGCGTGGGCCGGAACATTCGACGGAATTCTGCATAAGGATCTTTCAAGCGCCAATGAGAGGCTCGCTAGCGATTGCCGGCGTTATGGGTCGGGACTGTTTGTCCCGTTTGGATCCATCAATCCCAAACTTCCGGACTGGCAGGAAGATCTGCGCCGCTGCCAGGAAGAACATAAGATGCCGGGGATCCGGCTACACCCCAACTACCACGGATACGACCTGAAGGATTCTGCTTTCTCGGAGCTATTACGCCTGTCTTCCTCACGGCGGCTAATTGTCCAGGTTGCCGTGCGTATGGAGGATGAACGAACACAGCATCCCCTGATGCGGGTGGCTCCAGTGGACATTTCGCCGCTGGCTGATGTGATCAAGAGCGAGCGGGGAGTGCGTGTCCTAGTTCTGAATTGGAATCCACTGGAGGATTTGGAAACCGCGCAGAAGCTCGCTTCCACCGGCCGCGTGTGGTTTGACATTTCCATGGTGGAGAGCGTTGGCGGAGTGGCGCGCCTGGTGCAAGCAATTTCAATCCAGCAGGTGCTGTTCGGCTCCCACTACCCGTTGTTCTATTTCGAGTCGGCTCTATTGAAGGTTCGCGAAGGCGGTTTTGCAGAGGCGGAAGCTCGAGCGATACTCGAAGACAACGCACGCCGGTTACTGGGGACATGATCGATGAACCGTCGCACACTTCTCAAAGGCGCTTTCGCGAGCCTGGCGGTTGCGCGGGCTGAGGAGGCGCAGAACTATGCACTGGAATCCGGCCGGCCTTTTCGTATTTGGGATGACCATTGTCATCTCGGTTCAATCCCCGGGGACACGCCTGAAGAGCGCATGACGGCGTTGGTCCGGTGGGCGGACCGTCTGGGGATTGAGCGGCTCCTGCTCTCCCAAGGTTACTGTACCGCTCTTCATCCGACCCCTGCGCAGTTCCAGGAGGAGAACGATCGCGTGATGCGAGCCGTGCACCGGTTTCCGGACCGCTCCTTCGGTTCCGTTTACTTGAGCCCGGCTTATCCCGAATTCAGTGTGCAGGAGTTCAATCGCTGCGTGCGCGACGGTCCCATGGTTTGCATCGGCGAGGTCGAAGCCGACAAACCATGCAGCGTTCCGGAGATGGATCTGATCGTGGAGCGGGCCGCCACCATGCAGGTCCCGATCTTGCAACACACCTGGCTCAAGATCGGCGGCAACGAACCCGGCGAGTCTACGCCTTACGACGTAGTGGCGCTGGCGAAGCGGCACCCCGACGTTCCGTTTGTGTGTGTCCACACCGGAGGAGACTGGGAACGTGGCATTCGCATCATTCGCGACACGAAGAATGTGTCGGCCGAGATTGCGGGATCAAATCCGACATCGGGGTTTGTGGAAATGGCGGTGCGGGAACTCGGCGCGGAGCGCGTAATTTATGGCAGCGACGTGGGAGGCCGGAGTTTCGCCTCGCAGCTCGGAAAAGTGCTCGGCGCCGAAATCCCCGACTCCGCGAAGGAGCTCATATTAGGTGGGAACCTGCGCCGGCTGCTGACGCCGATTCTGCGCGCAAAGGGATACCGGTTGTGAAATGAGAAACGACCGAAACGCTAGTGTTTTGAGTTAGAAATACGATTTAGGGAGCAGGCTGAGGGGTCGCGCCGAGGGTTGTATCGAGATAGGCCAGATAAGCCACGAGCAGATTGCAGGAGTCTACGTATTCCTTCATCTTTAACGCCGGGAATGCGTCTTGCGATGAATGCAGGATACGAAAAGTCTCCTGTGTGAGGGAATGAAAGTCGATCACCGGTATTCGTGCAGCGAGGAACGGCCCCGAGTCCGACAGGCCCACCTTATCCACGTTCATCACCGACACCGGCAGATTCAGGGCGTGAGCGATCGCCGCGGCTGCGTTCGCCAGATTCTTGTCGGCACGCGATAGCCAGATCTTTGTGTCGGACAGGCCCAAAGAGTCTATGTTCACCATGGCGCGAATCCTGCTTTTATCTTCCTTGGTCAAATGGCTGACGTAGAATGTCGAGCCGACCAGACCTTTTTCCTCATCGGTGAACCCGATAAACACGAATGTCAGCCGGCGCGGTTTTCCGTGCAAGCCTTCAAACAGGCTGGGGAGCAGGGAAGCGCCGCTCCAGTTGTCGATGACGCCGTGCCCATTTGCCACCTTATCGTAATGCGCGCCGACCACCACGCGAGCTTCCTCGGTTCCAGTGAGAGTGCAAATGAGGTTTGGGGTGCGTGATCCCTTCACCGGCTGCTCGTTGAGTAAGGCGTCTTTGCATCCCGCGCTCTCGAACAACTCATGAAGAGTTTGCTCGCGCTCCGCGGTCTTGTCGGCCACGCGGTGAAGGCGTTCTTCGAGGACCAGCGGCGCTACTCGGACGTACTGAATTTGCTGTGCCGCTGCTTGGAAAACGCAGGTGAGCAGGACTAGGGCGGCCCCAAGGCGAAACCTGCGGAACATGCTCCTAATTCTTGCCCGGCCCTGCACTTTTGACGAGCTGCTCGAATGCGGCTGCAATGCGTGGCGCGGCTTCGGGGCCGACGGAGTTTTCTTCGCCGTACCAGGGTTTCTCCGCGCCGTTCAGATACGGCGGCTTCTCATCCCACTCCGCCTTGGGAATGATGTAGCCGATTTCGTCGTCCGCCAGGCCCACAAGCATCTTGAATTCCGTGCTCAGCATGTTCTTGATGGGCGGCTCGCTGGGGGCGTCGGGATAATCGGCTCCGGAGTAGCGAACGACGCCGCCGACGCTTAGCTCGGGATACATCTCGCCGGGCACCAGCGCGATTTCGAGAAACGCATTGCCCCGTGCGGAAAGCCGCACCAAGCCGACGGGTGTGGTGGTCGCGCCATCCGCCGTCATCTTTTTGCGGCCCTTGTACAGGTCGGCTTGCGCCGCCAGTTGAAAGCCGTGGTTGGAAACGGGGATCTGAATGAGCTGTTCGCGGAACTCGACCTGGTCGGCGTCAAACGGCTTGGCGTTTCTCACGGCGAAGCCGGCGCTTTCTGCCACACCTCGACCGATGATCTCCGCCTTCTGAAATGTATTCTCAGCAACCGGTTTGCCGCTGGCCGTGTCGATGACCGTCGAGCCCAACGGTGATTGCATGCCGCCTACCGCGCCGTTCAGGAACACGGCCACGCCTTCAAATTTCTGCTCGACTTCACTGCACAGATAGAACGGGTAGTCCGCCGTGATGAGTGTGTTCTTCGATCCCAGCGTCTCCGGGTGGTTGGCCCAGTTGACCAGAGTAGCAATTGGCTTTCCGCGGGCGGTGGTCGCATGCAGCACAATGACGCCTGCGTCCAACACTTCCGGCGGCCGGTCGTCATGGATGAATTCGTCGAGGTCCGAACGATGCGCCTCGCCCACCTTGATGAGCGCTGGCTGCATGGTGCGTACCGCCATCACCGCCGATTGCGCGACGCGCTCCACCACCAGATTCATATAGGCGTCGTTGATGCCGGAATGCCCGCGATCCGGACCCCACAATCCCATGGTGTCGGGCCCTTCGTGATCGTGAGTCGCCGCTACCACCACATTCACGTCGCCGCCGGCTTGAGGCTTTTTGCCTCCACCGAGCTGCCGCTTCACTTCGGCGCGAATGCGTTCGACGTCATCCAGAAATAGGCCAATCGAATCTACGCCGCACAGCACGACCGTTTGACCGCCGGCACTGAGCGCCAGGCAGCGAGCGTAGAGGTTGTCGTGCATGCCGGTGGCGACCCGGTTGTTGCCGAACCCGGCCATGTACACCGGGCCGTGCTTCTTGAGATCCGGCGTGAGGGACACGCGGGCTGCTCCGGCGCGAATGTGCGGTCCCAGGACCACGGGTTGCGCGCACAAAGAAAGAGCGCAGGCAGCGAGAAGTAGAAAACGCACGCGCGTCAGACCCACCACGCGGCCGCGGGCTGCTCCTTCACGACGATCTGGTCGAGGAAGCGAATCGCCTTGGTGAGACCCTCGGTGGGAGACAGAATGCTGTCCTCATGCTCGATGGAGAGCACGTAGTCGTAGCCGTACATGCGCAGCGTGGAGATGAACTCGCTCCACCACTCGGCTCCGTGGCCGTAGCCAACCGTCCGGAAGATCCATGAGCGATTTCGCTCGTCGGTGTACTTCTTGGTGTCGAGCACGCCCGTCATGGGGAGGTTGCGCTCGTAGATCTGGGTGTCTTTCGCGTGCACGTGGAAAATGGCGTTGCCAAGCACGCGGACGGCGGCGATGGGATCGATGCCTTGCCAGAACATGTGGCTGGGGTCGTAGTTGACGCCGATGGCTTTGCCCGCGGCCGAGCGCAGCCGCAGCATGGTTTCCGGGCTGTACGCCACAAACCCGGGATGCATTTCGATGGCGATCTTCACACCGTGGTCCTCGGCGAACTTGGCGCGCTTGGTCCAGTACGGGATCACTTTCTTCTCCCATTGCCACTCGAGCAGGTCCAGATACTCCGGAGGCCATGGGCACGTCACCCAGTTCGGATATTTCGCTTTGTCGCTATCGCCAGGGCACCCTGCGAAATCGATAACCACCGGTACGCCCAGTTTCGCCGCTAGCATAATCGTCTTGCGGTTGGTTTCCTGGTTCGCCTTCGCAATGGCCGGATTGGGATGCAGCGGATTGCCGTGGCAGCTCAGGGCGCTGATGCTGAAACCGTAATCGGAGAGCTTCTGCTTGAACGCGGCCAAGTCCGCCTTGCTCTCGAGCATCGAGAGTTTGCAGTGCGGATCGCCCGGATAGTTTCCGGTTCCAAGCTCAACGGTCGCGATGTTCAGGCTCTTGAGTTTCTTGAGTACTTCTTCCAGCGGAAGCTGCGCCAGCAAGGCGGTGAATACGCCGACTCTCACGTGGATGTCTCCTTTGATGAAATGGAAAGCCTTGGCTTTGACGGATAAGCGACCAGAATATCACACAAACCGAAACCGCCCTCCCCGGCCAGTTGGTGGCGCGAAGAGGGCGGTTGCGGGTCGGACGCGGAGATCTAGTGTTGCAGCCGGCGCTTGAAAAAGGCGCACGCCGCGAGGCCGGAAGCTAAAAGCAACAGGGTGCCGGGCTCGGGGATCGAGGAGGTGGAAGTTCCCACGGAACCGTACGTCATGTCATCCAGGGTGTAAGAACAGACTGCACCCCCACATCCGGGATCGGAGAGCGGCGTAATCGTAATGCTCGTAAAATTGCCGGTTGTGATCAAACCCGCGAATTCACCGGTGGTGAAGCCCGGAAACACATCCAGGCCGCTCAGCGCAGAACTGCCCGTGTTGGTCGACAGCTCGTAGCCGGCGCCGGTGGCGTCGGTGTTGAAGTTGATGCCAAAGACGTTGATCGGTGTGCTGAATGTGAACGTCATGGTCTCGCCGACATCAAAGAAGCCCGCAATCTCTGCTCCTAGTGTGTTCGGCGTCGAGAGGGAAAGAAAGTCTGCTGTAACCAGAGCCACATCCCCCGGAGTTCCTGGCGTGTAGATGATGCGTTCAGGCTTGGAATCAGCTCACCGGCGGCCAGCGTGTCCCAGCCCTCCAGGGTTGTCGAGCCCCCTGTGATTGCTGCGGCAAAAAGCGTCCGATCTGTGAATGTAGAATCGGCCCACGCGGCGCTGCTCGCGAGGAGAAATGCCGCCAACGCTAAATGCAGTTTGAGTCCCATAGTCTGCGATTCTTTGGTAGTTGGTAAAACAAAGCAGTTTTCCTGCCAGATACGCAGGTTTGTGATATCAATCACTTACCCGGCAACCAAGCCGAAACTTAAGGATTTGTTGACGATTTTCAGCACCCCTTTCATTTGGTACTAAAATAAGCCGCATGACAGCACATCCTGGAATGGGCCGGCGACGCTTCGTCGGCTCCGCCGCTGCCGCGCTGAGCGCTGGTTTCTGGGCCGACCAGACCCTCGATGCGGCGGTACAGAACGTCAATCGGAATTCGCGTCCTTCGGACCTCAAGATCACCGACCTGCGCGTCGCCGTGGTTAAGGGCGCGCCGTTCACGTGCCCGCTGATACGCATCGATACCAATCAAGACATTTACGGACTGGGCGAAGTTCGCGACGGCGCCAGCAAAACCTACGCTCTGATCCTGAAGAGCCGCATTTTGGGCGAAAATCCCTGTAATGTCGATAAGATCTTCCGAAAAATAAAACAGTTCGGCGGCGACGCCAGGCAGGCCGGCGGCGTTTGCGGCATCGAGATGGCGCTGTGGGATCTCGCCGGCAAAGCCTATGGCGTGCCGGTTTATCAGATGCTCGGCGGCAAGTTTCGCGACAAGATCCGGTGCTACGCGGATACCACCGAATCCAACGATCCCAAGATCTATGGCCAGCGCCTGAAGGCGCGCAGAGACCAAGGGTTTACGTGGCTGAAAATGGATCTGGGGATCGACCTGTTGGGCGACGAGGCGGGTACGCTGACGCATCCTCTAGGCACCAAGTACCGCGCCGGGGACACCGTCCAGCATATGTTCACTGGCTTCGAGCTGACCGAAAAGGGCATCGCCCGCATGGCGGAGTTCGTCGCCACCGTGCGCGAGTACGTCGGCATGGAGATTCCGCTCTCCGCCGACCATTTTGGGCACATCGGCGTGAATTCCTGCATCCGGCTGGGCAAGGCGCTGGAAAAATACAATCTGGCATGGCTCGAAGACATGATTCCATGGCAGTACACCGATCTCTGGAAGAAGATCACCGACGCTGTCGACATCCCCACGCTCACCGGCGAGGATATTTATCTCAAGGAACACTTCATCGAGCTGGCGCGCAATCACGCGGTGGATATTCTGCACCCGGATCTCGCGACCTCCGGCGGCATCCTGGAAACCCACAAGATCGGCGACGAGATTCAGGAGTTCGGAGTGCCCATGGCCATGCATTTTGCCGGCACGCCGGTTTCCTGCATGGCGAGCGTGCACTGCGCCGCGGCGACCGAGAATTTCCTGGTGCTGGAAAACCATTCGGTCGACGTGCCGTGGTGGGGCGACATGGTGGAGGGCGTCGAAAAGCCTATCATCAACCAAGGCTTTATCGCGGTTCCTGAAAAACCCGGATTGGGTGTCACGTTGAACGAGGAGGTGATCAAGCAACACCTGCTCGAGCCCGGTTACTTCGAGCCCACGCCTGAGTGGGATAAAGAGCGCTCGCACGATAGGACGTGGAGCTGATCCGACAGCCCGGAAACTGATGTCGTTTTTCCCACGGCCCAATCTCGGGGTAGGGACCTCTGCTTACATCGCGGCAAACATCCTGGAAAGTGGCTAAGGAACCCCGGCCGTGTAAATCACGCAGACGAGGACAGCCCCCGCCGCGAGCACCAGTATGCCCGAGAGGCGGGGCTTTGATACCCGCATTTCCGTCCCTCACCTTTCGGAATCACATCCGCATCGTGACCGCCCTGTATCCGGAACACCACGGCATCGTCGAGAACGGCTTCTATGATCCCGCGCGTAAGCAGTTCTACGAAATGGGAGACGTGCGCGACTCTCTGGACCTATTCATTCCGATCTCAATGCCGTCCCTGGATCCACACGCAGAGCTGTACGGAGGGGGACCCAGCAGGCAGCGAGCGTCACCAGAAGGAGCGCGGCCGCGATGCCGGCCACAAGCAACGGAAGGTCACGCGACTCATAGGACTGCTGCGCCAGCATGCGCCCCGCAGCCGCGGTGAGAAGGGCTCCGACTGCAATACCGACCGCCGTGACTCGGAAGCCGTGGCCGAGAACGGTCTGTGCGATACGGCCACGACCGGCGCCGAGCGCCAGGCGCACTCCTATCTCCTGCGTCCGCCGCTGGACGGCGCGAGAGATTACAGCGTAGAGGCCGCCTGAAGCGATCAGAACCGCCAGCGCGGCAAACACTCCCACCAGCAGCGCGGAAAAGCGCTCGCGCCACAATGATTCGGCAACGGCGCTGGCCAGCGTAGTCACGGTGACGATGCCGATTTCGGGATCGATGTTGTGTACGGCGTTCTGTAATGCACTTCCAATTGAGCTCACGTCACCGCTAGCGCGGACCACCATCCAGGCGTTCTCGCTCGGTAGCTGGGCGAACGCAGCAAAGAGTTCGGGCAGGGCCTGCTCGTTCATTCCATCGAGCAGCGCGTCGCCAACGACGCCGACTATACTCATGCGCCGGAGAAAGTCCGTCCCACGGTCGATGGCGATTCGACGGCCAATCGGGTCCTGGTGGGGAAAGAACTTGCGTACCAATGCTTGATTGACTACGGCAGAGAGTGGAGCGCCAGGGCGGTCCCGATCGTCGAAGAAACGTCCACGAAGCAGGAAGCCAGTCCAAACTGAGGACACGGCCGACCACACCGGAGATCCGCTCCCAGTTTTCCGCTTCCTTGCCCAGCTGTTTGCGGCCGGATCGCGTGATGGCGTAGAACTTGGCTTTGCGATTGTTCTCTGAAACGCCCCAGGCAGCGGAGATCCAGGCCCTTTGTTGAAGCCGCAACAAGGACGCGTAGACTGTGCCCTCGTTGAGCTGCAGGACACCGTCACTGATCTGCTCGATACGCCGGGCGATGCCAAAGCCATGCAGTGGTCCCATGGCATCGAGAGTTTTCAATACCATGAGATCGAGTGTTCCTTGCAGTACTTCGGTCGATTGCGGCATCAGCCCTCCATTGAGATGACCAAAGGAGGATAGCAACTCTCCTTTGGCATGTCAATAGGAGGGCGGCCCATGTCTCCTTACTTGCTGTTCGAGCTGGAGCGTGACTCCGCCCTCTATTTGAAGTACCGTCGAATGTCTGCTTTGTCAGCCGGCTTTACTTGTGCTTGTTGCAGCGAGTAAAGAGGCTTTGAACGGACGGCGGGCTCCGATGAGACTGCAAAACTGCCCCAAACCCAAATCAAAGTGCGGGGCGAAAACTGGATTCGCGTACCGTCTTCCAGGTGAACAGTGATCATTTGGTCTCGAACTCGGTGGGCCGGGTGTACGAGCGTTCCCGCCTCGGGTAACAATACGAATTCTCTGACCCATTCCCCTTTGCTGATCGGCCGGTCCCCATCGAACATGTACCCGAGAGCTTGAACTTTGCTATCGGAAGGCCGTAATGTCGCCGTTCGCATATCAGTTCGATGTTCCTGAAGCAACTCGGACCAATTCAGAACAACGTAATTGGCCATGCGATTGTTGATCGGTGCGAGTTCGGACAGGTCCGGTTCACTCGTTGAGGCGGCGACGAAAACCGTTCCGAGGATCGGAACGCCTGCGATGACGGTCGCCAGAATCACAACACCGATGCTGTCCGCCCGCGAGACGGCAGGTTTCTTTCCCTTAACCCCACGACTCACTGGGCAAACATACACTGACGGCCGGCTCCTTCAAAGGAATATCTCGCCAGTGGACTAATGCCAGCCACGAGCGGTCAAATCTAACCAATCGGCGGAAGTCTTGCACTGACTGGGTTGCGATTGACTCAGGCGCGCCACGAATCCGCTCACGGCGGTTGCCAGTCCGCCCACAGCATTGCCTCGGCCATTCATAAGTTATTTCTTGTGTTTTCGGCTAATCCGGGTAATTGTCGAAGCTCATGCATGAGGATACTGATTGTTGACGACGAGCCGATAGCCCGAAACGTTCTTCGAGATGAACTCGCGGCGATCGACGACGTGGTCATCGTCGGGGAAGCTGAGAACGGCCAACAGGCACTTAGCCAAATTTCGGAGCTTCAGCCAGATCTTGTTTTTCTGGACTTACAGATGCCCGCGATGGGCGGCTTGGATGTGATCGCTAGTCTGAAAGGCGGGCACCTTCCGATAGTGGTTATCGTCACCGCATACGATCAGTATGCGATTAAGGCCTTTGAGGCTGGAGCCATCGACTATCTGCTAAAGCCGGTAAGTGCAGGCCGGCTGCAAAAGACTTTGGAAAGGGCTCGGGCTCTCCGTGGTAAACCTCGCGCGATCGCTGAGAACATCGCAGAAATCGCAAATGCCGTCGATAAAGACCTTTCCCACCGTACGGGCCGCAAGATCGTAGGGCGGCACGGCGAAGAGTACATATTGCTGGATTTCGAGGAAGTACTCGCCTTTCAGGCGGACGGAGAAGTTGTGTGGATTATTACAGCCAAGGACCGCTTCGCGGCCACTCAGCCACTCCACGTGATCGAGGCTAGGCTTCAGAACACGCAGTTTCAACGAGTTCACAGAAACGCCCTTGTGAACGTTAACCACGTGCGCAAATTCAATCCGATCAGCAGCCAGCGGTGGCTCCTGACGCTGACTAACGGCGAAGAGTTAGTCGTGAGCAAACGGCAAGCGCACAGTGTCCGCGGATTATTGCACTGGTAGGCCAAAAACCCTGTCCGCTGATTGGCTATTTAAGTTCGTTTGTGGTGACGTTACGCCCGCACACAAGATTCCATTAGGGCTGCTGCCGTTTCCGTGGTACTTACGGTTTATTGTGAAAACACTCGCTTCCAGTTACTTGGTATTGGTTCTGCTGTTATTGGCCGCTAGCCCGGCGAAGGCGCAGTTGGGGAATTCCGGGTCGATTGAAGGCGTTGTGAAGGATCCATCCGGTGGAGTGGTTGTTGGCGCCAAGGCTGAGATCAGAATGCCCGTGACCGGCTTTCAGCGGGAAACCACCACCGGGAAGGATGGGAGCTTCCGGTTCACGAACATCCCGTTCAATCCGTATCACCTCACGGTGACGGCGGTGGGGTTTGCTTCTTCTTCACAGGATGTGGATGTGCGGTCCACGGTGCCGATGACCTTGCAGACCAGCTTGACGCTTGGCACGGCGGAAACCAGCATTAATGTTGAGGCCAAAGGCGAAGACCTCGTGGAGAAGGACTCCACCTTTCATACGGATATTGACCAGGCGATCACCGACCGGCTTCCCATCGAGAGCGCGACCTCTTCGATGAGTAATATGGTTACTCTGTTGGCCCCGGGATTCGCGGCAGACTCGAATGGCCTGGCCCACGGATTGGGCGATCATGCGCAAGTCTCTTTTGCCGTGGACAACCAGCCGATTTCAGATCAGCAAAGCAAGATCTTCTCTAACCAGATCCCCACGGATTCTATTCAATCGCTGGAAGTGATCTCGGGAGCGCCACCGGCGGAATTCGGCGACAAGACCAGCGTAGTGATCAAGGCGACGACTCGTTCCGGACTCGGCGTGACCACTCCCACGGGAAGAGTATACACGTCCTACGGCAGTTTTGGCACTGCCAACGTTGGTATGAATCTGGCCTACGGAGGAGCGAAATGGGGAAACTTCATCGCCGCCAACGGCCTGCAAACGGGCAGATTCCTCGATCCGCCGGAGTTCCAGCCATTCCACGACAAAGGGAATCAAGAAAACATATTCGACCGTGTGGACTATCAATTCTCCGCGACGGACACGGTCCATGTGAACCTTGGCTTCACGCGTTCCTGGTTTCAAAATCCTAATACCTACGACCAGCAATTGCATACGTGCAGCGCGGGATTCGTTTGTAACGCCGCGGGCATCGCCCTCTACCCGATACCGGGCGGCGGTCCCATGGGACCGACGGACCAGCGCTCGCAGATCAGGACGTTTAACGTTGCTCCGACCTGGACACACATGCTGGGGCCGAGCGCTATAGTTACGTTTGGCGGATTCGTACGGCAGGACCAATACAACTTCTATCCCAGCGGTGACCCGTATGCGGATTTTTCTCCAGCACTGCAGGCCCAGACCATCGGCCAGGATCGTAGACTCACGAACGCCGGTTTGCGGTCAGATTTTTCGTACGTTAAGGGAATCCACAACATAAAGATGGGAGCCACATATCAGCATTGGTTCCTGACCGAGAATGACAAGATCGGCACGGTCGATCCCGGTTTTCTGGGGCTATACAACAGCCTGGATTCCAATGGAAACCCCGTTCCCGGTACCACGTGTCTAAACGGCGCGGGTACTCCTGTTTCCGCTCCCTGCACGATCCTTGCGTCTTCCGATTTGACCCGCGGAGGCAGCATATATACATTTCGCGGCCGCACGGACGTAAAGGAACTCGCCCTTTACTTCCAGGATGCCCTTACTCTGGGGAACTGGTCTTTTAACCTGGGACTGCGCGGCGATCTCTATAACGGGTTTGTCAGTGACGGCGAAGTGGAGCCTCGGCTTGGTGCGGCATACAACTTCAAGAGGACAAATACAGTTCTTCGCGTGTCCTACGCGCGGACCATGGAAACGCCCTTCAATGAGAACCTGATCATTGCCAACACGGGGTGCAGTGATCCCGTCATCGCGTTCCTGGTGCCGCCACCGAATATTCCCTGTGCGTCGGGGCTCATTCATACCGGCTGGCGCAACGAGTTCCACGCCGGCATCGAGCAAGCCTTTGGGAAATATGTCGTGTTAGATGCCGAATACATTACGAAATACACGCACAATGGCTATGACTTCGGTGTGGTCGCAGCATCGCCCATCGCGTTTCCGATCGCGTGGCACAACTCGAAGATTCCGGGTTATGCGGGGCGGATCAGCGTGCCGAATTTCCACGGCTTTACCGCGCTCGCGGTGATGTCCAGCGTGGCGGCTCGCTTTTTCCCGCCTCAAGTGGGAGGCGTGCCGTTCTTACCCGCGCCCGGCGTCTTTCGCATTGATCACGATGAGCTCTTCAACCAGACGACACACTTTCAATATCAGCCGCGGAAAAAAGGCCCGTGGGTGGCGTTCAATTGGAGATATGACAACGGGCTGGTGGCTGGCGCGGTACCGTGTGACGCACCTACTGCTACGTGCTCCTTTTCCACTGGTCCTGCCGATGGCGGCATAGGGGTTATACCAGGCACCACCACACCCATTCCAGCGGGTCAAGTGGCGCTCGTGAACAACTTGACTGGGTTGCCCTTGACTGCCGATCAGGAGTTTCAGGCTGGGTTCACGTGCGATGGCAAGCCGGCTGCTCCCAGCCCCACAGGGCCGGCGCTTGCCTTGTGCGATGCGGCAGGATTGGGTTCCAAGTACATCAGAATTCCAGCGCCCGGCAAGGAGAACGACGACCACAACCCACAACGCATTTCACCACGCAGTCTCTTCGACGTCAGCGTGGGCCACGACAATCTCTTCAATGGCGATCGCTACAAGTGGAGCCTTCGGTTCACAGTGATCAACCTGACGAACAAGGAAGCGTTGTACAATTTCTTTTCCACCTTCAGTGGGACGCATTACGTGACGCCGCGGACCGAGACGGCGGAGTTGGCCTTCCACTTTTAGCCGCCGGCTGAAACTCCGGCAGGGCCGTCCGGCTCGATGGGCTGGCGTTCAATGGCTATGCAACTGTTTAAGAGGTTACTGTCGGCCCTGGTGATTTTGCTCGTCGCAACAGGAATAGCCTATGCACTCTCGCCTCGATTCCGCCTGTTCGCTTTAGTCGTGAGCGGCCACAGCCCGGTGTGCCCTCTAAGACTGGCCGTGGACACTCAAGGCCACCTGGACAGACTAAAGACGATCCACGACCGCATCTTGAGTGCCAGTCATCTAGTGACCGAGAGAGACGGTCTCGAACTATGGGATACGCCAAAAGGGCCGTATTGGATTCCGAAAGGTAATCGGTACGTACTTCCGTTTAATCTCGCCGAGATGGAATCTCACATCTACGGGTCCGGCGAGCACTTTGTGAAGGCCGGTGACATCGTTCTTGACTGCGGTGCGAGCGACGGGGATTTCAGCCATGAAGCGCTGAACGCCGGCGCCAAGCTGGTGGTGGCGGTCGAGATCTCCCCCGCCAGCGTTGAATGCTTGCGGCGCAATCTCGCCACGGAGATCGCTCAGGGAAGGGCCATAGTGTATCCCAAAGGCGTCTGGGACAAGGACGATATTTTGCCGCTCAATGTCTCTGACAATAATTTCGCCGCCAACAGCGTGGTTTTGCACGCACCCGGTGCGCACGCAATTTTCCAGGCGCAGCTCACGACCATCGACAAAATTGTTGACGAACTAGCCCTGCCGCGCGTGGATTTCATCAAAATGGACATAGAAGGCGCGGAGGTAAGAGCTCTCCAAGGCGCGCGTGAGACTTTGCGGCGGTTCCGGCCACGGCTGGCCATTGCGACGGAACATAAACCAGACGACGAGGTGGCCATTCCGAACGCCGTCCGGGCCGTGCGGGCGGACTATCAGGCGGAGTGTGGATACTGCGCGCAGTCCAACGGACACATTCGCCCTGAAGCGATGTACTTCTACTGAAAGAGCGGCGAAGCCATTTTGCTCCCCTGGTTGATCCCTCGCTCAACCAGCGCCGGCCGGGAAGCGAGTTTTGGCTCTGCGATAAACTTGCAACTGGACCTCATGTTCTCCCGCCCCGGCCTTGCCCTCCTTTTCTTTTGTCTCGAAGCGAACGCCGCCTCCGCTCCTGATGGCGGCGCGCTCTATCGAAAATATTGCGCCGGCTGCCACGATTCCGGCGCGGGTCGGGCGCCTGCAACCGCCGCACTGAAGAGTTTTTCACCGGAGCATATTCTGCTGGCCCTCGAGAGCGGCCCAATGATGATCATGGGCCAGCGCCGGACCGATCCCGAGCGCCGCGCTATTGCGGAATTCGTAGCCGCAAAGCCGCTGGGCCACGAGCCGGCTGCGGCCATTCCGCAAACCGCGTACTGCAAGGACGATCCCGCCTGGACTGCCCCTCTCACGGCGCCTCGCTGGAACGGCTGGGGCGTCGACGCTTCGAACCGGCGCTTTCAATCTACGGCGCAGGCCGGGATCGCGGCGTCTGATGTCCCGCGGCTCCGGCTCAAATGGGCTTTTGGATTTCCAGGCGATATCCAGGCATATGCGCAGCCCGCCGTCGCCGGTGCCCGCCTATTCGTAGGCAGCGCCGGACATCGCGTATACTCGCTCGACGCCGCCACCGGTTGCACGTACTGGATGTTCCAAGCCGAAGCCCCCGTCCGCACCGCGATCAGCCTTGGTCCTTCCGCCTCGGGGTATGCCGTCTACTTCGCCGATATCCACGCCAATGTCTACGCGGCCGAAGCCTCTACGGGCAAGCTGCTATGGAAAACGCGTGCCGATGAGCACTCCGAAGCCCGCATCACCGGCGCTCCGGCTCTCGCCGGCGGCCGCCTGTTCGTGCCCGTTGCGTCCTCGGAAGAAGTCAGCGCCGCCGACCCGCTCTACGAGTGCTGCCGTTTCCGAGGAAGCGTCCTTGCCCTCAACGCTGCCACTGGAAACATCATCTGGAAGACATACACGATTCCTGACCCTGCCCGCCCCACCATAAAGAACAAATCCGGTACGCAACTCTGGGGCCCTTCGGGCGCCGGTGTCTGGAGCACTCCGACGCTCGACCTCCAGCGCCACATACTCTACGCCGCCACGGGCAACGCCTATTCTGCCGCGCCCGCCGCGACCACGGATGCCATCCTGGCGCTCGATATCGAATCCGGGAAAATTCTTTGGGCGCGCCAGCTCACCGCGGGCGACGCCTACAACCTCGCCTGCCCCAGCCCCGACAAAACCAACTGCCCGGATGCCAGCGGACCGGATTCCGACTTCGGCTCCTCGCCCATATTGATCGAGTTGCCACACGGCAAGCGCATGCTGGTGGCCGGCCAGAAATCGGCGGTTGTCTATGCACTCGATCCCGACCGCGCAGGTGAGGTGCTTTGGCAGACCCGCGTCGGTCGCGGGGGCACCCTTGGTGGCATTCAATGGGGACCTGCGACGGACAACGAAAACGTCTATGCCGCGGTTTCCGACATCTCACGCAGAGTCGGTCCCGCCGGTCTCGAACTGATTCCCGACGCTGGCGGAGGCATCTCCGCCGTGCGCCTCACGACCGGCGAGATCGTGTGGCGCGCCCCTCCTCCTGGCTGCGGCGAACGCCGCCCATGCAGCCCCGCACAGTCAGCTGCCGTCACCGTGATCCCCGGCGTCGTATTTTCAGGATCGAGCGACGGCCACCTGCGCGCCTATGCCACTCAGGACGGCAAGATCGTCTGGGACTTCGACGCTGTGCGCGATTTCCAGGCGGTCAATGGCGTCCCCGCTCGCGGCGGCTCATTTGACGGCCCCGGCGCCGTCATCGCCGGCGGCATGCTCTTCGTCAATTCCGGCTACGGCGCCATGGGCGGAATCCCGGGGAATGTACTGCTGGCTTTCTCGGTGGATGGGAAATAATGGCTAAAATTTCCGACTGGTCATATATAATGGACATTTGGTAGACTTGTAATATGAGCACGGTCAGCGCATCCAAGTTTAAGGAGCAATGCCTTTCTCTCCTCGATCAAGTGGATAACAACGGCATCGTCATTACCAAACATGGCAAACCCGTGGCGAAGCTCATCCGCATCGAATCCAGTTCTGCCAGCTTGATCGGCGCACTAAAGGGCAAGTTGAAGATCAAAGGAGACATTTTCTCCACCGGCACTCGCTGGAATGCTGAATCTTGACACGCACATCCTCCTATTCGCGCTTGGAGGCCAACTCACGGCACGTGAAAACCGGCTTCTCGCTTCCAACCAATGGAGCATTTCGGCCATCGTACTGTGGGAGTTAGCAAAGCTCACGCAGCTCGGCCGAATTGAGCTCGAACTCGACTCCGCCGAACTGCAGCGCCTGCTTGCAGGCATTCATATCTGGCCTTTGACACTCGAGATTTGTCGCGAAATCCGCGCCCTGGACTTCCACAGCGACCCTGCCGACCAGATCATTGCCGCCACCAGCGTGGTGCATCGCGTCCCGCTTCTGACCCGCGACCGTACGGTCCTACGTTCCAAAGTCCTTCGTTTTGCCCGGTGACTCGATTGTCATCAGGCTCGACCGACCGATGAAACTGGTTTTTGCGACCGCAACCGACTCCGATGCCGCTGTGCTAGCGGCGCTTCACAGTGCTGTTGCCGAAGATCTCACGTGCCGTTTCGGGTCTGGATTCTGGTCATCAGCGCAAACGGAAGCGGGTGTGCTGCGGGCCCTGCGGAAGCCGAAGTTTTCGCGAGTTTTGATTGCGCGCGCCAACAATCGCATCGTCGGTACTTTGCATCTGGCTACGAAGAAGCCCTGGGCCATCGATATCGCGTATTTCACCGCGGTAAAAAAACCGCTGTACCTGACCAGCATGGCCGTCCATCCCGACGTCCAGCGCAAAGGGATCGGCCGTATCCTGATGAAAGAGGGCGAAGCCGTTGCGCGTGCCTGGCCCGCCGATGCCATTCGTCTCGATGCCTACGACGCCAAGGCCGGAGCCGAAGGTTTTTATGCAAAGTGCGGATTCCGCGAAGTCGCCCGAGTGACTTACAAACAAAATCCGTTGGTGTATTTTGAGTTGGTGCTGGCCCGTTAATTCCCGGGCCGCAATCCCTCTTCCGCCCCCAGCCCGTGTTCCAGCCATCCCGGATACCAGCGGAACACGTTTCCCGTCAGGCTGCCGATGAAAATCTCGCCCGCCGCCGTCACATGCAGCCAGTGGCCCGGACTCTCCATGGCGCCCAAAATCTTACCCGTGGGGATTTCGATGTGCATGATGCGGCCGGCCAGCGTGTCGTAGGTAAGGTTCTCGATGTTGTTGCGATGCGTGATGATCCACATCTCGTCGTTCGGCGTGATGAAAATATTCTGCGTAGCCCCGAGGTGCGTCCACTGCCGGAGAAATTTCCCATTCGCGTCAAAAATCTGGATCCGATTATTCTCGCGGTCGCTCACGTAGACGGTGCCATGAGAATCCACCGCAATCGAGTGCGGCGTGTTGAACTCACCAGGCCCGGTGCCGTGCTTGCCCCAATCGAGCAGATACTTGCCCTCGCGCGAAAACTTCACCACGCGCGCATTGCCGTAGCCGTCGGAAACGTAATAATCGCCCGACGGTGCAAATGCGATATCCGTCGGCCGGTTGAAAGTCTCAGCGTCAGTCCCCGGCTTGCCCTTGTGGCCCCAGGTGCGGAGTAACTGCCCTTCGTTGCTGAATTCCATCACCTGGTGATCGCCCGCGTCCGTCACCCAAACGTGATCCTGTTTATCGATGCGCAACGCGTGCGGGTTGCCGAACATTCCCCGGCCCCACGAGTGCAAGTACTTGCCTTTAGCATCGAAGACGACCAAGGGATCGGCCTTCTGGCCGCGATGAAAAACGTAAACCCGTCCCGCCGAGTCCGTCGCTACGGCCGACACGCGCCCGAACTTCCAGCCCTCCGGCATCGTGTCCGGCTCCTCGCCGAAACGAATCTGCACACGGTATTTCAGCAACCCGCCTTCATGCGGATACCAACTTTGTTGAGCGGAACTTATCGCCACCGTCATAAGCATCACCCGAAGAACTTTCATCATACGCCTCGATACGCCGCGTCCACCTGCTTCTTCAGAAACGCAAGGTCGCGTGCAAGCGCGGCCTCGTCCACAGGTTCGTATTCGGCGTGCATCGATACCGGACCCTGAAATCGCGCCGCGGCCAGCATTCCGAAGAACTCCGCCCACCGCACCATCCCCTCACCCAGTGGGCACATCTGCATCTTCCATTTGCCGCCGGACTTCTCCCAAACGAAGTCTTTGATCGCCACCATCTGGATGCGCGGAAGCGCCATCCGCATCGCGATCCGCCATCCTCCCTCGCCGCCCTCGGCCGTCGCATGGCACGGATCAAAGTAATAGCCGATAGCCCGCGAATCCATGTCGCCGATGATAGCCCGTGTATCCCAAACGGCAGCGCCCACATAGTTTCCGGAGTGATTGTGATACCCGGCCGTGACGCCGTGTTCCTTCGCCAGGGCAACGAGGCCCGTGACGTCGCCGCGCACCTGGCCCAGCCGCGCATCAATCGATTCCTGATCGCGATAATTCCAGTACCCCAACTTGAACCGCGGTACTCCCAGGCGCCCCGCCGTTTCGATGGTCGGCCGTGCCGCCGGATCGTTCGCCGAAATCAACCCGGTGGTGATCATGGGAACCACGAGCCCAGCGCCGCGCAGCGTTTCCACCGCACGCGGCAGATCTTCCGTCACACGCCCCGGCAAAACGTGTCCTTCCGGCCGCACTGTCAGGTCCACACCATCGAAACCCATCTGCTTCACGGTGCGCGCCAGTTCGCTGTAATTGAGTTTGGGCAGGTGCTTGGAGAACAGGCACAGCGGCGGGCGGTTCGGCGCGGCACCCGCTTGCCCGCCCGCCAGCGCCATCGTTCCCGCTAGTGCCGCACTCCGCGCGAAATCCCTCCGCGTGGTAGAGTCCATCGGTCTCACCCCCCCTGATATTCTATGCAGGCGGGAGGTCGCTCAGGGATGCGTATCCAAGTTCACGGTCACCGTGGCGCGCGCGCCGTGCTCCCGGAAAACACCATGCCGGCATTTGAGTACGCCATCGATCAAGGCGCCGACGCGATCGAAATGGACGTGGTTGTCACTAAGGACGACGTCCCGGTCATCTCCCACGATCCCATTCTCAAGCCCGCGATCTGCCGTAGCCCCAGCGGCCACCGCGGCATCATCCGCAAGCTGACCTTTATCGAGCTTCGCGAATGGGACTGCGGCTCGCGCGTCAATCCGCGGTTCCCCAACCAGAAGCCCGTTCCCGGCGCGCGTATTCCCGCGCTCGATGAAGTCCTCTCCCTCGCCGGTCGCGGCAGCTTCCTGTTCAACATCGAAGCCAAAACCGGTCGCTCCGAACTCGATCCCAATCCGGTCCACTTCGCGCAACTGTTGTTGAAGTCCATCGACGGTCACAGCCTCCGCCCGCGCGTCATCGTGCAGTCGTTTGACTTCCGCATCCTGATTGCCATGAAACAGCTTGCACCGGAAATCCGCCAGGCCGCCTTGTACGAAAATGCCCGTCTGGGCGATTTCGTCTCGATAGCCCGTACCGCCGGTACCCAGATCGTTGCTCCCGAGAAAGGTATGGTGACTCCCGCCGAGGTAACCGCGGCCCACCTTGCTGGCTTACAGGTGATTCCATGGACGGCCAACACGCCTCAAGAATGGGATGTGCTCATCTCGGCCGGAGTCGACGGCATCATTACCGACGACCCCGCCGCACTGATCGCCCACCTCAGACAGAAAGGTCTGCGTTGACTAGGCGGCAATCATCTCCCGTTTCCCGGCGCAACATGGTAATCGCCCGTTTTCGTCCGGTCGATAAACCGGACCGACACATCATCGCCAACTCCATCGACGTGCTTGAACCGCCAGTCCTCGAATGGATAGGGCGGCTGCCCCGGGCTTCCACCAACAGGATGACTATCAATCTCGTCCGGCGGGCCGTAGACAATATATATGTAGCCTCGATCCGTCTGCCAACCCTGCCTCCCTGAACGTGTCCCGTAGTGTTTGTTTGCAAACGCGATCCGCCGGTAATGCTCGATCTGGAACGCGTTCTCCGCCGAGTTCGGCGTCGGATTCCGCACTTCCCAAAACTGCTTGATGAAGTGCTCCCGCTCTTCGTCAGTTGTCAGTTTCAGATACGCCGCGCGCTCGACATCCGAGATGATGTAAACCACGTCTTCATTCAGCCAGAGTTTGTACGGAGCGGCTTTTTTTGCCTGCAGCTTGGCCTCTGCATTCTGCTGAGCAGGCGCCGCCTGTAACGTGACCACGGCGATCGCGGCGGTTGCAACGAAAACGATGGCGGCGCACAACGACGTCCAAATGCCATTTGGCCCTTGTGGATAGAGCAGTCGACGGATACGTTTCACGAGATTCCCTCCCCTTGCAGCTACGGCTGGTTCGCAGCCGGACCAACGATTTTGCTCCAGTGCGGCCAGCGCCCGCGCATACTCGTGCGCATCGCCGCTCATCTCCACCACCAGATCGTCACAACAGTTCTCACGCTCATTGCGCATCACACGCGACATCCACCACACCGCCGGGTGATAAAACAACAGCCCTTCCACCGAACGCTGCAACACATTCACCAGGTAGTCATGCCGGCGGATGTGTGCCAGCTCATGCAGCAGGATGGCCTCCACCTGTGCCGCCGGTAACCCGGCCAGCAATCCGACAGGCATCAAAATGTGCGGCCGGAAATGGCCCAGCACCATCGGCGCGTCCGCCAGACAGGATTCCAACAGCACAATCGGCCGCGAGAGATGCAATCGCGCGCTCAAGCCTGCCAGCTCCCTCTGCCACTGCTCGGACGCACAGCACACTCCCCGCTGGCGCATTCGCGACACCGAGATCCAACCGGCGACGTGCCGCAGATAGAAGATCCACACTCCCGCGATCCAGAACGGCGCCAGCCAGGGTACGACTTCGGCCAGCACAGTATTCGAAGGGTTCCCGCCATCCGCACTCGTGTCTATATTCCATCCGGGAAACGCGGGCTTTTTCACTGCCGTCGCGTTCTGCGCGCCTTCCGGCAGCATGCGAACGAATGTTACGCCGAACCCGCCCAGCATCATGAGCATCGCCGCACAGGCCGCGGCATAGCGGACTCGCGGTGACCGCGTCGCCATCAACACCGCTGCAAGCGCCACCGAGACGATCGCTCCCTCCCACATGGAATGCAGCAACGTCCAACCGACCGCACCTGCCAGCGGAGTCCCAACCAAGGTTTCCAGGAGCTTCATTTGTCCCCCTTCCGGTACTCGTCCAGCAGCTTGCGCATCTCGGCGAGTTCCTCTTTTGTTGCTTTCCGCGCCGCCAGCGCCCCCACCAACAGCGCCTTCGCCGACCCGCTGAACGCCCGCTCCAGCAGATCTCCGGCAAGCTGTCGTTGCGTCCACTCACGCGGCCGAGCGGCTTTGTAGACGTGCGCGCGCTGCTTCTCGTCGCGGCGCACCAGGCCCTTCTCCGCCATGATCTGCATGAATTTCAGGATGGTGCTGTATTGCGCCTGCCGCCGCCGGTTGATCACGTCGTATACTCCGCGCACCGTCGCGGGCCCGATGCTCCACAGCACAGTCAGAATTTCCAGTTCGGCGTCAGTAGGTCTGGGCGGCTCGTCTGCCATATACGAAAACATTACTAGTAAAGGTTTCGTATGTCAAGAAAGTTTTACGAGTTTGGTCGAAGGCCGCGCAATCTAACGAGCGGGATTTGAAGTAACCAGAACACAGCGAGCCAAATCGCTGCTGAGACGAATGCTGTCCGAGCGAGCCTCCAATCGGATGGCGAGCGAGGCGGTGGAGTTCTTCGCTTGTACGGTGAGCGAGATGCCGGGCCTCACTCCCAGCCGTTCCAGTTCGCGCAGCGCGACGGCGTCGCGGTCGGAAACGCTGCTGATGATAGCCGGCGCCCCGACCGGCCATCGCACCAGCGGTACCTCAGCACGGTACACACCGGCTTCGTATTTTTGGGGGATCACATGCCCATGCGGGTCCACCTGCGGGTCGCCCAGAATCGCCGCGACGCGATCTTCGAACCGCTCGGAAATGAAGTGTTCCAGGCGTTCTGCCTCCTCGTGCACTTCGTCCCAGGAGTACTTCAGAACATCGTGAAGAAATAACTCCAGCAGGCGGTGATGCCTCACCAGCTCCCAGGCCCTCCGCTTGCCGGCGGCAGTGAGGCGGACGCCCCGGTGTTTTTCATAAATGACCGGAGCCGGACGCTGTGCCGCGAGCTTTTGAAGCATTCCAGTTACCGAAGGCGTGCGAACTCCAAGACGCTCGGCCAAGGCGTTACTAGTCACCTGCGAGTCTTCCGCGCCACCCAATTCCAGGATGGCCTTGAGGTAATCGTCAACAGATTCCGACGTCGCGTTAGCTACTAGTTTAGGTGCCACTAATATATCCTACGCTGGTTAAGCACCTGTGCGCAAATTAAGAAATATGGTTTCCCGTGCATTGACGGAAGGTTTGGATTAGTCTAACCTAAATCTCATGTCTCTTCGTGCCCGTGGTGTGCTGGCTGGCCTCGCGTTCTTCGCCTGCGCCCCGGCGCGCCTTGTGGCGCAGGGAGAGACCACCAGCGCCGTTGTGGGCACCGTGGCTGATCCCAGTGGAGCCGGCCTCCCAGGCGCCACCGTAACCGTCATCAGCACCGAAACAGGATCGAAGCGCAGCGCAACAACGGACGGAGCCGGCCGGTTCAGCTTCCCGCAGTTGAAGCCGGGCTCGTACAGCATCAAGGCCGCGGCGGACGGATTCGAGCCCCAGACCCATGACGGGGTTTTGGCGGGTTTGGGCCAAAAACAGCCCGTCAACTTTACGCTGAAGCTTGCGGCGTCGAACGAAGAGGTGTTTGTGACCAGCGAGGCGGCTTTGGTGAATCCCGAGAATCCAAACACCGCCACCACCCTCAATGCGCCTGCGCTGGAGAACCTCCCCAACCCCGGCGGCGACCTGACATACGCCTTGCAGTTCGCGCCAGGCGCCTTGATGAATACCGCCGGCAGCGGCAACGACTTCATAGGCGGCACCAACGGCTACGGCAACGTACAATTCAACGGCCTGCCGGCCCTGGCGAATGGCTACATCGTGGACGGGCTCGAAACCAATGACCCTCTCACAAACCTGAACAGCGGCCTTTCGACGAATCTGGTGCTGGGCCTGAACTCAATCGCGGAAGTCACGGTGAATACGCTCTCCTACACCGTCGACCAGGGGCGATATGGAGCGTCGCAAGTCAACTACGTCACCAAGTCCGGAACGAATCAGTTTCACGGAAACCTCTACGAGCTCTGGAACGGATCGAAGTTCAACGCCGCCGATTTCTTCACCAACGCAACGCCCGATAATCACAAACCGCGTTCAACGGTGAACCATTTCGGGGGAAGCCTCGGCGGCCCGATTCTGCGCGACAAGCTGTTTTTCTTCTTCGACAGCGAATGGGTGCGGATTGCGCTGCCGATCGTGTCCGCGGCAACAGTCCCGACGCCCGCTTTCCAGAAATACGTCCTACAGCAACTGCCGTTGGGCGGCACCGACGCCATTACCGGTTCCATTTACCAGCCGGCGCCACAACTGGTGCCCTTCTATCAGAAGATGTTCAGCCTATACGGAAACACGGCCGGAACACCACTGCCCATTTTGGGCTGCCCATTCAACAGTGAGGGGAGCCCGGCGGCCGGCGTTCCTCCGAACGGAAACGGTTGCGGCAACCGCCAAAGCGTCTCGCATTCCAGCGACGACCATGAACAGGTGCAGACCGCGCGCATCGACTACGATATCAATGAACGGAACACCACGTGGTACCGTTTTCAGGCGGACACCGGCCTGCAGGCCGCTTGGACGGACCCGATCAATCCGCTGTTCAATGCCATCTCGCCGCAGCCACTCTATTCCTTCGCGGCCGGCTACGCACATGTCTTTTCCTCGCGACTGGTGAACTACTTCAATCCGGCGTTCTCCTGGTACGAGAGTCTCTTCGGCCCGGCTGATCTCGAAAAGACGCTTGCGGCGTTCCCTATCGTGCTGCAGGGTAGCGGCGCGAACGCGCCATTCACGACAATCGGTGGGCTGGACAACACCTGGGTGCAGGGCCGGCGCGCCACTCGCTTCTTCATCAATGACAACCTGGCATGGACCAACGGCGCACACGAGCTGCGCTTCGGAACCAATACGCGGATCTTCCGGCTGAACGATTACGATTTCGGCGAAGGAGCCGTCCCTCTCGTCACCTACACGACGCTGCCGCAATTCATCCATGGAGTGGCCTCCACCGCATCCAAGACATTTCCCTTTGCGAACTCTGAACCGTACAATTTCCTGAATCTGGATCTCTACGCTCAGGACACCTGGAAAGTGACTTCGAGACTGACGTGGACTTTCGGAATCCGTTCCACCGATAACTCAAATCCCTTCAACCCGCACGATGCGGTTGCGCGCCTCGCGGGTTCGTTTGCCTCGATCTCACACGAAGTAAACCAATCGTTGAACTCCACCATACGAACCAGCCTCGGCAACATCTTCGATGCGACGCCCGTTGCGATGCTGCAGCCGAGAACGGCGGTTGCTTGGCAGGTCACGCCAAAAACGGTATTGCGAAGCGGTTTCGGTCTTTTTAGTGATCTCCTGCCCGGCAGCGTTGTGGATCTCGTCGGCGTCAATCCTCCGTACTCCCAGACCTTTCAGGGTGGCTTGTTGGGAACAGTGGGAGGAACCGCCATCGCACCGGGAGTGCCCGCGAGCGCCATTGACGCAACGGTCGCCGCAAACGAGGCATTCGAAGCGGGCTTTGCCAGAGGGCGACTCTCGTGCGCATCGCCGGCCGCAAATCCTGCCGCCTGTCTCAAACCGGTAGCCATTACCGCCGTCCCCGATGGAAAGCTGCACGCGCCCTATTTCATGGAATGGAGTTTTGGCCTGGAACGCCAGATCGGCAATACGATCAACTTGCGCGCCCAATACGTTGGCACGCGCGCCGTGAACCAGCCTTACACCACCCAGGTGAACGGTTATCAGACGGTGTGCCAGGGGTGCTTTGCTCCGTTCTCTTATGGCTCGCCAACTGATCCGAGATTCGCAGCAGTGACACAGCTCTCGACCGGCGCAAACAGCCACTACAACGGCCTGCAAACCACAGCCGAGAAGCGGCTCGGGCATGGGCTGCAAGTCCAGGCGAACTACACATGGAGCCACTGCATCGACACTGTTTCCAATGGCGGGTTCCTGCCCTTTTCGGCGGGGGGAATTCTCTCGCCGATTCCCGGCGATCTCGAGCGCGACCGCGGCCCTTGCGATTACGATGTGCGGCACAACTTCACAGCCAATTACGTCTACCAACTGCCGGTGAAACTGCGGGGCCGCCTTGGGGTGGCGCTGAATGGATGGCAGGTCTCCGGGTCCGTGTTCTGGCGCAGCGGGCTGCCGTTCTCGGTTCTCAGTGCGCCGTATTCCGCGAACGGGGACGCCATCGTCGACGGCAGTGGTCCCCAGTTCGCCAGCGTGGTTCCCGGCGTGCCGCTCTACCAGCACAATCCGATTCCCGGTGTCACCCAGCCTGGCACGATTCAATGGTTGAATCCGGATGCGTTTGTTTCCAGTATTGATCCAAGCACGGGCAAATGCGGCGAAACTGCAAGCCGCTGCCAGTTTGGAGATCTTGGCCGTAACGCTCTACGCGGTCCCGACTTCACATGGAGCGACCTGTACCTTACCAAATGGTTCGCTCTGACTGAGCGCCTGAAATTGCGGATTGATGGCCAGTTTTTCAATCTGTTCAACCACCCAAACTTCGGGCTTCCCGTGCTTGGATACGCCGGCATTCCCGGCAAGCCTTCCACCCAGACAGGTTTTGGCGCCCTAACATTCACCACGTCACCGCCAACCGGGCTGCTCGGGGTTGGACTAGGCGGCGACAGTTCCCCACGCATGATCGCGTTTCAAGCTCGGCTCGAATTCTGACTCGCTAACAAAAGCGGTGTGTTCAGATTTACTCCTCACGCGGCGGGTTAGAATCACGAAATGGGCATTCGTCATCGGCATGCGATTCCTGTGGTTTCCAGCCTGCTTGCGCTCAGTTTGGTATGGGGGGCGGAGCTCGAGTGGCCGAGGTTTCGGGGGCCGGACGCGAATCCCGTAGTTCCCAACGGAAAACTTCCGGAAAAGTGGTCGAAGACTGAGAACGTGGAATGGTCGGCCGAGATCCCAGGCCGAGGGTGGTCATCGCCAGTCGTGTACGGGAGTCGGGTATTTCTCACGACGGTCACGACTGACGGAAAGTCCAAGCCGCCGCAGATTGGGACCGAGTACAGCAATGAGTACGTGGCGGAGTTGATGAAGCAAGGGCTCAGCGAGAAGGAGGTGCTGGAAAGGGTCTGCGCTTGTCCCCTCGGCTGACACAAACAGTTAAGACACACCTCGCCGTTCGATGAAAATTCCTCGACCAGCAAACCGACTGTAGCGCATACTCGGTACCGGTTGGCGAAGCGGAGGCGGGCCATGCTGGAGAGCAACC
>DATGZN010000028.1:0-3514 GCA_035297145.1 Bryobacteraceae bacterium | reverse complement strand
TCCTAAAGCCGCACCGTGCCCTGCGCGGACCGGACGCCGGCGCTTGCGGGCCACCCTAGCTCAGTTGGTAGAGCGGCTGATTCGTAATCAGCAGGTCGCCGGTTCGATCCCGGCGGGTGGCTCCATTAAAAAATGCAAGCCCGCTTGCATTCCATGCACTTTGGAATGTTCCCCCAGCAATTACCAGGCCGTACTGCGGGCCATCAGTTTGTAGGAGGTCGCTTCTTCCGCCGCAACCCTGGACTCCTATTTAGCCGCTTCTGGGTAACGTTGAATGGCCGTGATGCACCCCGTCAAACAAGACGCCGAAGCTCGGCGAGGGTCAATGAAAAGATCACATCTGGTTAACAGTGCGCCCCAACGGCGCAGATCGCCAGTGGAAGGAGGATCCATCCATGTAGTTGTCGGTAAGACATGGTAGCTACCGAGCGGCTTGGTCGGGTAACTGGCTAGGTCGAAGCCTCGGGACAAAAGTCCGCCTTTGGGCGGGCAAGCGACCTTGCAGGCCGTAACGCGAGTGAAGCTTGAGCAGGCCTCGAAAGTGAAGTCGTGGATGCCGACCCGCCTGTTAACCGGGGAAGGCCGCGCGGACAGGGAAGAAACCGACACGCACCTGTTCGGTCCGCCGGGGTATTGAGCACGGCATGCAAGGACGGCGATCTGGGTAATTGGGGGAGACCCGGTGCTGGTGGAGGTTCTCGCCTCCAACATTATCTATAGGATGATGGCCGGCCCGGGAGACGGAGAGGGTCATAGTACCGATGAAGCTGGGTAACTCCGGTGGAGGAAAGGGCCCTCACTTCAGATGCGCTTTGGAAGAAGGAGAGGAAAGGTGATTGGCGATGAGCCTGGAAACACCAATAAAGATCCGGATGCTTCAGAAGAAGCTGTACCAAAAGGCGAAGGGAGAGCCGAACTACCGTTTCTATCTGCTCTACGACAAGATGTACCGGGAAGACATTCTGGCCCATGCCTACGCACTGGCAAAGTCCAATCAGGGCGCGCCGGGCGTGGATGGACAGAGCTTCCAGGGGATCGAATCGCAAGGGTTAGAGGAATGGCTGAACGGCATCCGGGAGGACCTTCGCGCGAAGACGTATCAACCACAAGCCGTGCGACGGGTCGTGATCCCGAAGCCCGGCGGCGGCGAACGGCCACTGGGAATCCCGACCATTCGGGACCGGGTGGTGCAGACAGCCGCCAAGCTGTTGCTGGAACCGATCTTTGAAGCGGACTTCGATCCGAATGCCTATGGCTATCGGCCGAAGCGGAGCGCGCAAGGAGCGATCCAGAAAGTGCACAAGCTACTCTGTGAAGGCTACGCCGATGTGGTGGACGCCGATCTGTCGAAGTATTTCGATACCATTCCACACTCCGAGCTGATGCAATGCGTGGCTCGGAGGATTGTCGATCGGGACATGCTGCGTCTGATCAAGATGTGGTTGAAGGTTCCGGTCGAGGAGCGGGATGAAAACGGCAAACCGCGGGTCAGCGGTGGGAAGGGAAGCACCTGTGGAACCCCGCAGGGCGGGGTTATCAGTCCCTTGCTCGCCAACTTGTATATGAACCGTTTTCTGAAGTACTGGCGGATCACCGGGCGGAGTGGGGTTTTCCGAGCGCAGGTGATCAACTACGCCGATGATTGTGCGCCACGAGCGCAAAGGGCCGAAGAGGGCCCAATGTGTGTAACTGCTTAATCGATGAGGGTAGGCCCCTCGGAACCGGCTTACAGGAGCAGGTTTCAAACCACCTTCGGCGGCTGTGGTCAAAAGCCATGGTCGTGAGCACAGAAGGAAAAGGCCTGGGAAGAACCAGGTCAGGTGACTGGCAAGAAGAGGACCGCAAGGAAACCACTGATGACGTGTCGAAAGCGTAGGGACGATGTCGAAACCGCGGGGGAGTCGTTACTGCGGGACGAGCTTTGGCGGTACCTGTTTACGGACCGAAGCGGCATCCGGCATTAAGGTGGCCTGAGCTTGCGCAAGAGGCGATTGAGCGGAACGTGGGAACCTGGGGCTCCGATGCGAACGGAGAAGCCGCAAGTGGAAGAACCATGAGGGCGAGAGTACGGAAGCGGAGACCAGGGGCGGAACAACTCGTAGTAGCGAGGAAGTCCCGGAAACGGGATGGAGCGAAGGGGTTGTGTTGTGGAGCTAAATTCAATGTGCCAACCAGCGATGGGAGGAGCCGATGAGTGAGGCAAAGCCGTTTTGTATTTCCAAGTGGGAAGTCTGGGAGGCCTATAAAAGAGTAAAAGCGAACCAGGGAGCGGCAGGGGTCGATGAGCAGACGATTGCAGACTTCGAAAAGAACCTGAAAGGGAACCTATACAAGATCTGGAATCGGATGTCGTCGGGCAGTTACTTTCCGCCACCGGTGCGGACGGTGAAAATACCGAAAGCAAACGGTGGGGAAAGAAAACTGGGCATACCAACTGTGTCGGATCGGATCGCGCAAACGGTGGTGAAGTCGAGGTTGGAGCCAGAGGTGGACCCGCTATTCCATCCGGATTCCTATGGGTATCGCCCGGGAAAGTCGGCGCTGGATGCGGTGGGGCAGGCGCGGCAGCGATGCTGGCGTTATGACTGGATTTTAGATCTGGACATCAAGGGCTTCTTCGATAACATCCCGCAAGATCTGCTGATACGGGCGGTGAAGAAACACGCCAAGGAACCGTGGATGGTCTTCTACATCGAGCGCTGGCTGCAAGCAGCCGTGCAAGAAGAGGACGGCCAGTTGATCCTGCGGGAAAAGGGCACGCCGCAAGGCGGAGTCATCAGCCCTCTGTTAGCTAATCTGTTTCTGCACTATGCATTTGATCGATGGATGGCGAAGCGGTATCCGATGTTGCCGTTTGAACGTTTCGCTGATGATGCCATCGTGCATTGCAGAACGGAACAAGCAGCCCAGGAGATTCGGGCAGCCATAGCCGCGCGTTTTCGGGAATGTGGGCTGGAACTTCATCCGGAGAAGACGAAGGTTGTCTATTGTAAGGATGACGACCGGCGAAGGACGTATCCAAACGAGAAGTTCGATTTTCTGGGCTATACGTTTCGGCCACGGAGATCGAAGAATCGCAAGGAGAAGTTCTTCATCAACTTCAGTCCTGGAGTGTCCGACACGGCGGTGAAAGCGATCCGGGCGGAAATTCGAAGCTGGAATCTGCATTTACGCAGTGACAAGTCCATCGAAGATCTGTCGCGGATGTTCAACCCGATCATTCGAGGCTGGCTCCAGTATTACGGGCGATTTTACCGGTCGGCGCTCTATCCGCCGATGCGTCAACTGGATCGATCGTTGGCCCGCTGGGCTGATCGGAAATACAAGAAGTTGCGCGGGCATTTGCGCAGGGCGACTCACTGGGTCGCGCGTATCTCGAGACGCGATCCGAAGTTGTGGGCGCACTGGCAGATGGGTGTGCAGCGTGGCTCCATGGCGGGAGCCGTATGAGCGGAGACGTTCACGTACGGTTCTGAGAGAGCCTCGGGGTGAGACTCCCCGGAGCTACTCACCT
>DATGZN010000027.1:0-203618 GCA_035297145.1 Bryobacteraceae bacterium | reverse complement strand
CTATGATGTTTTCGTATTACGGTCAACTGCGAGCACGTTCAGCGATTCCTCGTATTCGCACACACGCAAGTCGCGCACCGTTACGAGGATGCAGAAACGAAAGACAAAAGTAGGGACCGTCGCAGGCCATTGTCCGCGAGCCGAGTCAGCGGGCCGACACGATCGACTTTCCAATGTTGGTGCCCGGGGTGGGACTTGAACCCACACTCCCGTTGCCGGAAAAAGGATTTTAAGTCCTTTGCGTCTGCCGATTTCGCCACCCGGGCCCGATGCGTTCGAGCGGCTTGACTCACTATACCATCGGCATCAGGGATTTCTTCGTCAACCGCCCAGATAACTCCGGAGCGGCTCCCAGTAATTGCGCGGCCAGCCTTCGTTCAAGTGCTCCCAGTTGTCCTCGGGGAACCCCGCGTGATCGAAATTGATTCGGGTCCCGGAACCGTGCGCCACCAACTCGAATCTCACAATCGAGTAGACGCCCGCGGGCCACGCAGCGGGCCGCCACGCTTGCACGATCCTCTGATTCGGAACCAGCTCTATATTGCGGCCTTCAATTCGCCCGCCGAACAGCCGGAATGCCCCACCAGCCTCGGGTCGAATCTCAGCTGTGTCCTTACTGAAAGCGCTGAACTGCTTCGCGTCGAGCAGGATCTCGTATATCCGCGCGGGAGGGGCGTTAAAGTCGACTTCCTGGTGTATGGTTGTGCCCGTCTTCCTGGATTGGCCGTTCGCCGCGGCGACGCCTCCCAGGAGCAGGCCCATCTGGCGCCGCGTTACTCTTGTGCTCATGCGTGGCATTGAACCACGTGCGTAAAATATGATCAAGATAATATTTCAGGAGGCGCAATTTGCCCTATCCAGCCGGTCATCGTGAGCAAGCTCGTAAAAGGATCGTAGAAAGCGCCCGCCGCTTGTTTAACCAGAACGGATTTGAGGGCGTATCAGTCGACGCCATCATGGCCGGCGCCGGGCTCACCCGTGGCGGATTTTATAGCTACTTCGAAAGCAAGAGCGAGCTATACTCCGAGGCCTTGGCATGCTTCTTCACCGACCCGAACTGGAAGAGCCGGTGGGACGGTGTTCACGTCGATCTCGCCTCGGCCGATGCCGGCCCGCAGATCGTTCGCGCCTACCTCTCGCGCCAGCACTTTGAGGATGTCGAGAACTCGTGTCCCATGATCGCCCTACCCAGCGATGTTGCCCGAAGCGACGATCGGGTCAAGGCGGCGTTCGAGAACGTTTTCAAAGCCATGGTGGCCCTGCTTGGCCGGGACGTACGGAATGCCGCTTTGTCCCGAGACGACAGCGCCATGGCCATAGCTGCCCTTTGCATCGGAGGCATGGTAGTGGCCAGATCTCTGAACGATCGCAGCCTCGGTGACCGGCTGCGCAGCGCCGCTACGAACGTGGCCCTGGCACTGGGCGGCTGGACATCCTCCACAGTGGAGCCGAAACAAAATGGCGCACGGAAGGGTCGATCGGCCCGACGTCGCCGCACGATCGCACGGAACACCGTCTCCGGTTCTCGCCCTTAACTGTCGCGCATTCCGGCACCGACCCGGCTGCCACGCGCGATCTGCAATATAATTCAGGCATATTCGCATGTCTTTCAAAACTCTTCTGCCTTACCTATTGATTTCCGTGTCGCCCCTATGCGCGGCCGATTGGCGGTCTTTTGGGAATGATCCGCAACGGACCAGTTGGAGCCCCCAGGAAACGGACATCAATCCTGCGAACGCCGGAACCATGACGCTGTTGTGGAAGACGCACCTGGACAACCAGCCGCGTGAATTGAACTCTCTGACCGCAGCCGTGGCGGTCGAGTGGGTGGTGACCGATCAGGGTATGAAGGAGATTGTGGTCGTGGGCGGCGCCTCGGACAACCTGTTCGCTCTGGACGCCGGCACGGGAAAACTGCTCTGGAAGAAGACGTTTACGGCTGAAGGAAAGCCCCACCAGCAATCATTTTGGCTTTGCCCTAACGCGTTGAATGCCACGCCTTTGATTCGCAAGGAGGGCTTGCGCGCCAGCGTCTACTCCATATCGAGCGATGGCAAGTTGCATGTCTTGAACGTCACCAACGGAGAGGACCGTGCCGTTCCCATCCAGTTTGTCCCTCCGTTTTCCAAGAACTGGAGCCTGAATCTGGCTGGCAACATCCTCTATACCAACGTGTCGCAGGGCTGCAACGGCGCGAGTTCAGGCGTCTACGGCATGGATCTCAGCACGCACAAGATCAACTTTTTCCAGTCGGCCAAAGGCGGCGCAGGTATCTGGGGCCGGGCGGGAGTGGCGGTGAGCAAGGGCGGAATGGTGTTCGCCGGCACGGGTGACGGCATGTACGACGCGGCGAAGGGCAGCTTTCCCGACACCGTCCTGCAACTCTCGGCGAAGGATCTCAATCTGGTGGATTACTTCACCCCGGCCAATCACAATTATTTGACGCGCAAGGATCTCGACATGGGGAGCCTCTCGCCCGCCATATTTTCGTGGAAGGGGCGTGAGATCGTCGCCGCCGGAGGCAAGGAAGGCGTGGTCTATCTTCTGGACGCCAAACAGGCCGGTGGCGGGGATCACAAAACTCCGCTCTATCGCAGTCCCCTATTCGCGAACGAAGGCGCGGATTTCGCCGGCAAAGGATTCTGGGGCGCGTTTGCGACCGCCGAGGATGACAAGGGCAACCGTTGGCTGTTCGCACCGGCTTCCGGCGAGGCAGCCGGAGGCGTGAAGTTCCCCATGACCAACGGCGAAGCGCCCAACGGAAGCATCATGGCGTTTCGAATTGAGGGAAACGAAGACAAGCCCACCGTGCAGCCCGCATGGATTTCGCGTGATATGAATCTGCCGGAACCGCCGATCGTAGCCGGAGGCCTGGTTTTCGCCATCTCCAACGGTGAGTTTGCCCGTCAGTCGAAAGGCGATGGAGCGTTGTTCAGTTCCGCCGAGCGCGCTGCAAGGCATGTGGGCAACACTGTGCTGTACGCATTCGATGCCGCGACCGGCAAGCAGCTCTACTCGAGCGGCGATACCATGCCTTCGTGGACGCACTTCAGCGGGATTTCGATTGCCAGCGGGCGCGTCTACGTGACGACCTTCGATTCCACGGTCTATGCATTCGGAGTGAAGCAATAGTCCCGCATCGCGAGGGCAAAACAGTCCAATGAAACGAATCTTCGCTGCACTCCTGTTGGTGGCCATCGTCCCGTCCGCCACCATGTACGCGGCCGCCGCAAAGAAAAGGCTGCTTGCCATTGGAGAAGAGAAAGGCTACCGGCATGAAGCAGTTTCTCACGCGCTGGCGACCATCGAGCGACTGGGGCGAGAGAGCGGCTTGTGGGACACCACGATCCGCACCGACACCGAAGCGCTGACGAAGAAGAAGCTGGAATATAACGCCAAGAACCTCAACGATTTCGATGCCGTGCTTTTCTACACCGGCGGCACTCTCGAAATGGATGATCAGAAGAAGGCTGACTTCCTCTCGTTCGTCCATGACGACGGTAAGGGCTTCATCGGCGTGCACAGCGCCACCATCACGTTTACCGACTGGCCGGAATACGGCGACATGATCGGAGGCTACTTCGACGAGCATCCTTGGGGAACATTCGATGCGCCCATCATCGTCGAAGACCCGGCTTTTCCAGGAATGTCGCAGTGGCCCCGCTCCTTCGTTTTGAAAGACGAGATCTATCAGGTCCGGAATTTCTCGCGCGACAAAGTACGCGTGCTGATGCGCCTCGACCCGAGCAAGCTCGATCTGAATAATCCGCGCGTGCATCGCAAAGATCAGGATTTCGCCGTGACCTGGGCGAAGATGTACGGGAAAGGCCGTGTGTATTATTCGACGCTCGGCCACGTCACTGAGAATTGGGACCGGCCGGAAATGCAGAAAATGTACGTGGAAGCCATCAAATGGGCGATGGGCCTGGTGGATGCCGATGTCACGCCAAGGCCGGTGCCCGGCCAACTGCCATGATGACGCGGAGAAGATTCGCGCAAGCTTTGGCTGCCGGGACCCTTGCCGCAAGCTTGCGGACGTTTGCCGCCTCCCACCTCAACATCGGCATCGGCACGTACACCTACCACAGCCTGTCGATCGATGACATGATCGTGCGGCTCACGGCGCTCGACATCAAAGAAATCGAGATGTCACATGGCGAATTCATGCTGATGAAGCCGCCTACGGACGAAATGTGCCGGTCGGCGCGCGCCAAATTCGATCGAGCGGGCATTCGCTGCATCTCGTACTATACGGCCACCATCAAAGACGACAAAGATCTCGATTACGCAGTCAGGTTCGCGAACCTGCTGGGCGCCCACAACATCACAGGTGACGCCACCGGCGACATGTTGCGGAAGAGCGACGAGCGGCTTACTCGCGAAGGGCTGACCTTCGGCATTCACAATCACTTCTTCAAGGACAAGTTTCCCTTTGAGAGTCCGGATGATGTTTTGCGAGGGCTCGCCGGACGATCGAAAACCATGGGCGCCACGCTCGACACTGGCCAGTTTGCGTCTTGCGGCTACGACACGGTGGAAGCGGTTCGCAAGCTCGCGCCATACTTGAAGATGGTTCACCTGAAGGACGTGAAGGCCGCCGGCGGCGAAGACAACGTCCTGCTGGGACAAGGTGTGGCCAGAATTCCAGCCGTTATGGAGGAGCTGCACAAAGTGTCTTACGGCGGATTGGTCGCCATCGAGTATGAGAAGGAAGGAGACGTTAACGCCGACGTCACGCGCGAGGTCGAATATGCGCGCAAGCTGGCGTGAGCGGGGGATTCGAGAAATGCGACGCATTCTGATGGTTCTGACTTTTGCGGCTTCCCTGTCGGCGCAATCGGGTCACCCCATACTACCGCTCGGGTCGCCGGCGCCCGACTTTTCGCTCCCGGGTGTCGATGGCAAGATTCACAAGCTCAGCGACTACGCAGCTAGCCCGGTGCTAGTGATCGTATTCGCCTGCAATCACTGTCCCATCGCGTCGATCTACGAAACGCGTATTCAGAAACTCGCCGACGACTACCAATCGAAAGGCGTGGCCGTGGTGGTCATTCAGCCCAATGACCCGGATGCCATCCGCGTCGACGAGTTGGATTCCGCCGACACCAGCGACAGTCTCGACGAGATGAAGATTCGCGTCGCGTACAAACACCTGCGCTATCCGTACCTCTACGATGGTGAAACGCAGTCGGTGGCTCTCGCGCTCGGACCGCAAGCCACACCGCACGTTTTCATCTTCGACAAGGAACGCAAGCTGCGCTATCAAGGCCGCATCGACAACAGCTATCGTCAGGAGCTGGTGAAAACCGAAGACGCACGCAATGCCATCGAAGCACTGCTTGCCGGGAAACCTGTGCCCGTCGCCGAGACTGGCGTTTTCGGCTGTTCAACCAAATGGAAGGAGAAGGAGGCGAACCGCATCGCGGACCAGAAGAAGATCGAGGCGGAACCGGTGCGGCTCGATATGACGTCGGCCGAGGACCTGAAGAAACTGCGCGCCAATCCAACCGGCAAGCTGCTACTCGTCAGTTTCTGGGCCACCTGGTGCGGCCCCTGCGTGCACGAATTTCCGGACATCGAAACCACCTATCGGATGTACCGTGTCCGCGACTTCGATCTGGTTACGGTCTCAACCAACATGCCCGACGAGAAGGAAGGCGTCCTAAGGATGCTCGAGAAGCAACACGCATCCAGCCGCAATCTACTTTTCGGATCGGACGATACCTACGCTCTTCAGGCAGAGTTCAATCCCGATTGGAAATCCGCCGTCCCGTATACCGTGCTCATCACCCCGGACGGCAAGATCGTCTACGAACACCAGGGCGACATCGATTTCCTGGAACTGAGACGCACCATCCTGGCGAACTTGCGCGCCGATTACATCGGCTTCCAGAACTATTGGACTCCGGAATAGGGCGCATCCAGATCATGCCAACGTCCCGATGGCTTGTTTGGCTGTGCCTGGCGCTCTCCGCTCTATCAGGCAGCGCTGCCAGGTCGCGAAAGATAGTGCTCATCGCGGGCAAAAAGAGCCACGGTCCCGGCGAACATGAGTACCTCAAGACCATCAAACTGCTGAAAGTGCTTCTGGACCGGTCGCCAAATCTCCACGGCATCCAGACCGAGATCTATTTCAACGGTTGGCCCGACGATCCCAAAACGCTCGACACCGCGGACACCATCGTCGTCATTTCAGACGGGCAGGACCACGATGAATCTCCGCGCGTCCCCATCTTCACACCGGAAAGAATGCGCATCGTGGAAAAACAAATGGCGCGCGGCTGCGGCTTCGTCACTTTCCATTTCTCCACGTTCATTTCCTATGAGTACGCCGACCAAGTGCTCGAATGGAACGGCGGCTTCTATGAGTGGGATGAAAAGCGGGGACGCGTGTCACTGATCAAAACGGTGGAGACCGATGTTAAGCTCGGCGCGCCCGGCCACCCCATCTTGAACGGGGTGCAGCCGTTTCATTTCAAAGACGAGTTCTACTACCAGATCCGCTTCCGCCAAAACGATCAGCGCCTGCGCCTGATCCTTCAGGTTCCGGTGCTCTCTCCCGTGCCCGAGGACCAGGCAGTTGCCTGGGCGGTAGAGCGGCAAAATGGCGGGCGCGGCTTCGGAACCACGACAGGCCACTACTTCGCTAACTGGCGCAACGATGACTACCGGAAGCTGATCCTCAATGCCATTGTGTGGACCGCCGGCGCCGATGTTCCCTCCGGTGGCGTCGATTCCACCTTTGCGGAAGACGACGAGGTCGATCGCGCGCTGCTCACCAATCCGATTCCTGCTCTGATATTGACCGGCGATATGGATCCCGGCCATCAATGGCGCGAGACGACGCCTGCCATCATCGCCGCCCTGAACAGTGAATTACCCCGATTTCAGGTGACCGTGAGCGAGAACCCTGAGATTCTTGCGGACCTCGCGGCATATAAACTCGTGGTCCTGAACTACGTCAATTGGAACCATCCTCGCGTGAGCGACGCTGCTAAAAATGGACTCACGAAATACCTTGGCCACGGCGGTGGGCTGGTGATTCTGCACTTCGCCGGCGCGGGATTCAGTCCCGACCTTCCCGGCGGAGCAGCCGCCGATTGGCCCGAGTACCGTCAGATTTGCCGCCGCGTTTGGAGTGAGTCGAAGAGCACTCACGATCCCTATGCGCCTTTTTCGATCGTGCTTGTGGACTCGGCTCATCCGGCAACCCGCGACATCGAATCGTATAAGACAAAAGATGAACTGTACGGAGCGATGCAAGGCGAACTCCCGGTCCACGTTCTGGCCACGGCGCTGGCGAAAGCGACAGGAAAGCCGGAGCCTGTAGCGTGTGTTTATGAGTATGCGGGAGGGCGTGTATTCCAAACCGTGCTCGGTCACGATGCGGCTGCGATCCGGACGCCTGGCACAACGCAATTGCTTCGCTACGGAAGCCTGTGGGCCGCGCAGGAGCGCTAACTTAGAACGTACGCACCAGCGAACCGCGAAATTCCAGCCCAATCAAAAACTTGGAACTCTTTTCGGTGCAGTGCCGCACCGTAGCAGCCCCCATTAGCAGCAACTCTTTCGAGTTCAGGTACACGGTCGAGCCGACAGCAATCGGTTCCGGTGACATGACCGCCGCTCCGGCGCTGCTCATGTTCACCCCGCGTGATTGCGTCTGTTTCTGCCAGCCGCGATTGTCTTGCCAGCCCAGCTCGAAACGGGACGTGATCGGCGATCGCATGTAGCGCCGTCCGTCGATCTGGCCAAAAGCGGCGGCCTCGCCGCGATTGCGCGCGATTTCGGCATTGGCGAACGTGTAATTGGCAACACGGGATAGGAACGACTGTACGGCCATGGGTTCTCTCTGGAGATCCAGATAGCAACCCCGTGGCCACTGCGGTGGGCCTGTGGAATCAGCAGCTTGCACATTTGGGCGGTGTCACAGCTTTGCCAATTGTCAAAACGCTGACAAGGACGCAATTTTGATCGTGGCGCGCAACAATCAGAAGAGCACGTTCCGCGTGGACGACAAGATCCCCTATGCCACCGGCTCCGGTCCTCAGGCAGCTCAATATTCCTACTTGGAGACCGGCGTGAACATTGATTGCGTTGCGCCCGAATTGAACGAAAGGGTCGCGCTCTTCGCGGAAGTCGATTTGAGTGCGCCTGGCCCACGTTCCACAACCGGTGGACCCAACCCCAGCGTCGCCCAAACCCGCTTTGTTATCAATACTGTTCTCGGCCTGGGACGGCCCACCCTGGTGGCCTCCTTCGACGATCCTGTCACCACACGCAAACTGGACGTCGAGGCCACGGTCTCGAAGGTCAACTGACGCCGCGTTGCACTAGATTTAACCTCTAGCTCTCCCGCCCGGTGATACAATCATCCGCTTCGGATGCCTAAGCCCCCCGCGCCAACTTGGGAGAAGTCCTCGCCGGACCTGGTTGCCTTTTTCGAGAGCCTGGCTCCGCAAGAGCCCGGGATCGTGTACAAGAAGATGTTTGGATACCCGGCCTGTTTCGTGCACGGCAACCTGTTCGTTAGCCTCTTCAAGCAGAACCTGCTCTTCCGGCTTTCCAGGGCCGACTTCGCCAACTTTTTGAAGCTCGATGGCGCCGGCCCTTTCGAACCCATGCCGGGCCGCAGGAGCAAGGGCTTCGCGATCTTGACGGAGCCGTCGCGGCGTGACCCTAAGTTCATTGCCCACTGGATCGTGCGCTCTCTGGAATTCGCCCGCTCCTTGCCGGCGAAGGACAAGACAAAACCTACAACCAAGAAAGGGGCGAGAGCCAGAAAATGAACTGGAAGCTCATCCTGCAACTCTCGGTGTTTGGGCTGGCCATGGGCCTGGCCACGGTTTTCGTGATCCCGTCGAATATCGAGCCGCTATGCTGGCTCGTCATCTTCGTGATCTGCGCTTACATCATCGCCAAGCAGGCACGAAAGGTGTTCCTGCATGGCCTGCTTCTGGGCCTCGCCAACAGCGTCTGGATCACGGCTGCGCATATTCTGCTTTTCAGCCAATACATCGCCACTCACGCGCGCGAGGCGGAGATGATGCAGTCGATGCCACTCTCACCGCGGCCCATGATGGCCATCATCGGGCCAGTCATTGGCGTGATCTCCGGCGTGGTGATCGGCGTTTTGGCGCTGCTTGCGAGTAAGGTCGTGAAGCCAGCAGGCGGGGCAGCGTCGGCCTGATGTCGAGACGGCTACGCCACAACTTCCACGTAGTCAACCGAACCGCGAGGTTCCGGAATCGGCTCGCCAATCTCTCGCATCGCCTCAAAGTGAGCAGCTAACGCTTCCTGAAAGTTCCGCCGCGTCTCTTCCTCGGTGTCTCCCACTGCCGCACATCCTGGCACGTCCGGTGAGAACGCAGAATAGCCAGTGCTGGTTGGCTCGATCACCAGCGGATAACGTTTTGTACTCATTTCAGTCCCTCACCTTTCTGTCGACCCCGCCGTAAACACAGCCTTGCTCCCAATCCACGTCGAGTCGATCACGATATCCTTGATCTCGCGCGGCGGGACCTTGCGTGGATCAGCCCGCAGCACCACGAAGTCGGCGAGTTTGCCCGGCGTGATGGAGCCTTTGATGTTCTCTTCAAACGTCGCGTAGGCACCGTCGAGCGTCCACACGCGGATGGCCTCGTCCACCGTCACGCGCTGGTTGGCGCCGTACTCGCGCCCATCGGAGCCTTGGCGCGTCACCATGTCTTGGATGCGCAACAGAGGGTAGGCGGCCGACACGCTGGAGTCGGAGTGACCTGCCACATGAATGCCCATATCGATGGCAGTGCGGTAAGGATGCATCATGGCCAGCCGCTTCGGGCCGTATGACTCCAGTTTGTCGCCGTGTTCCCACATGTAGGAGTGGAACACCAGGATGACGCCGGCTTTTTTCGCACGCTCCAGCAGCGATTGCGTCATCACGCTCGCGTGCTCGATGCGATGCCGCGGGTCCGGGCGCGGATTCTTGGCCTGCGCGCGCTCGATCGCGGTGAGCACCATGTCGATCTCGCGATCGCCATTCGAGTGAGTCGCCGTCTGCCAGCCGGCATCGTGCATGGCCTGATACGCCTCATCGAGCTGCGCCTGCTGCCGCGCGGGCGGAATGCCGAAATAGCCGGGACGATCCGAGTATTCTTCCGACAGCCAGCAGGTACGGCCGCTCAGCGAATTCCCATGGAACACTTTGATGGCGGTCAGGCGCAGCATGTCGTCGCCGAAGCCGCTCCTCAGCCCCAGGTCTGCCGCTTTCCGAAAATGGTTTTCCGACACCATCACACCAAGCCGTACCGGATTGCCCGCGGCACGGACCGCCTGATACATGTGGATGTTCTCCGGCCCTGCGCCGGCCGCCGCGCAACTGGTGATGCCGCGCGCCGCATATTCGCGGAAGCATCGCAGGTAACCTTCCACCTCGGCATCCCACGGCGGGCGCGCTGCGGATTCGAAGGCCCCACTTCGCGTGAGGACCCCACGCGCCGCCTCGCGTACTACGCCGTTGGGCGTGCCATCGGGATCGCGGTCGAAGGCTCCGCCCGGCGGATCGGGTGTGTCTTTGTTGACCCCAGCCACACGCAGCACGTAACTGTTCACCACCGTCACATGCCCCGACGCATGACTAATGCTGATGGGATGCTCTGTCGATGCCTGATCGAGATCGTGCCGCGTGGGATGGCGGCCGAGCTTCTCATCGTCGTAGCGCTCTCCGCGTATGAGCTGCCCTTTGGGCGTGACCGCCGCTTTGCGCTTGAGTGCCGCGATCAGCTCATCCATGTTGTGCACCTTGTCCGGCCCGAGCCACGGCATGTAGTACGGCGAGTTCTCGGGGTAACTGGCGTGCGGATGCAGATGTACATCATTGAAGCCGGGCGTGACGGTCGCTCCCTTTAGGTCGATGAGTTTCGTCTCCGGCGTCGCCAGCCCGCGAATCTCCGTGTTGCCTCCGACCGCGACGAAGCGTCCATTGGCGATCGCGAAAGCCTCCGCCGCCGGCTTGGATGAATCGACCGTAATCACATTGCCGTTAACGAAAATGTAATCAGCGCCGAACGCCGCGGTAGCGAGCAGGATTCCAAAGGCGGTGCGCATCATGGGGTCTGACTATTGTTCCGCGCCACGGCATTCCGGATCAACTGTTCAACCCGCAAGCGCATCCCGAATGAAATCTACCCTACGCCCTCCGGCCAGGCCCCGAGAATGCCGCCAGCACCGACAGAATCTCGCGGCCATAGGTTTCCGCCTTGCGCGTCCCGATGCCCGGGATTTCGAGTAGTGCTTCGATGCTCGCGGGCCGCCTGCGGCAAATTTCCTCGAGCGTGCTGTCGTGAAGAATCACATATGCCGGCACTCCGTTACCCTTGGCCACAGTGCGCCGCCACTCCCGCATGTGGTCAGCCAAGTCGGAACGGCGCGGTTCCGAAGTCTGCATCGTCGCGCGTTTTTGCTTTCGCCTCCGAGTCTCCGGTGCCGAGGGCGCCGCCATCCACGCGGGCACCGCGGCGCACACATCGCACATGCTGCACGTCTCCCACTTAGGCGTCTCGCCGAAGTGCGTGCAGATCTGCCTGTGCCGGCAATGGCTGGCCTCGGCGAAGCGCCGCATGGCGTGATAACGCTGCCAGGCGCGCTCCTTTTCACCGGGATCTTTCAGACTTTCGATGAAATAGGTCAGCAGGCCCACATCGCGCTTCTGCCACAACAGGGCGCAGTCGGCGGGAAGCCCGTCGCGGCCCGCGCGCCCTGCTTCCTGGTAATACTGCTCGATCGACTTCGGCAGCGCCAGATGAACCACCGCTCGTACCGAGGGCTTGTTGATCCCCAGACCGAACGCAATTGTACCCACGAGTACTCGCACTTCGTCCGACATCCAGCTTTCCTGGTTGCGCTGGCGATCCAACGCTTCCATTTTTCCGTGATAGCCCACCGCGCGAATCCCTTGCTGCTTCAGAAACTGCACCGTCTCGCCTACCCTCACCACTGTGGGTGCGTAAACGATTGCGTTCTCGCCCGCGTGCGCGCGGAGCGCGGAGAGCAACAAGCGCAACTGCCCCGCGCCATCGCATTGCCGCACCAGATAGCGTAAGTTCGGACGATAGAAGCTGGCAATATACTTGTGCGGTTCGTGAAGCCGCAGTTGCGCCAGGATGTCATGCCGCACACGCTGCGTCGCGCTGGCCGTGAAAGCAGCGATCGGCTGTTCCGGAAATTTCTCGCGCAACGCACTGAGCTGCCGGTATTCGGGACGGAACTCGTGGCCCCACTCGGAAATGCAGTGCGCCTCGTCAATCGCAAAGAACGCGATGGGCGCCCGCGACAGCCACTCAACCGTGTCCTGTCGAGCCAAGCGCTCTGGGGAGAGATACAACAGCCGGAAAGCCCCGCCGATCGCCTGACGAATCACCTGATTTTGCTCGGCCGGAGGCAGGGAACTATTCAGAACCGCCGCCGGAATTCCCATTTGCGCGAGCTGCGCGGCCTGGTCCTGCATCAGCGAGATGAGTGGCGAAATCACCACCACAGTGCGGCCCATGACCACCGCAGGTAACTGATAACAAAGCGACTTACCGCCACCAGTCGGCATGACAACGGCGATGTCGTGACCCTCCAGCAGACTCCGCACGATGCGCTCCTGCAGCGGGCGAAAGCCGTCATACCCCCAATAGCGCTTCAGCGGCGCAAACAGATCAGGATCGGAAGGCAAAGGTCATTTTATCGCTATTGACTTGTATTACTAAAATAGTACACTAGTAATTGAAATGACTAAGGCAGCTCAGCCGGACACGCCATTTGGCGTCCAACTCGACCTGCGGTCTGGAGTGCCGGTGTATCGCCAGATTATGGACCAGGTACTCGCCGGAATTGCTTCCGGGCGACTGGTGAGCGGTGACCAGCTTCCCACAGTGCGCCAACTGGCAGTGGACCTTTCCATCAACCCCAACACCGTAATCCGGGCGTATCGCGAGCTGGAAATACGCGGTTTTCTGGATACACACCAGGGGTCGGGGACATTCATCGGTACGCAGCGTGTGGAACAAGACGGCGTCGAGAGGCAGCGGAAGCTGGATGGAATTGTGAGCGACCTCGTGGCTCGAGCCGGCGCCGAGGGATTCACAGCACTGCAGGTGCTCGAGCGATTGCAGGGTTTGCTGGCGGAACAAAAACCGAGGAGGAATTAGAACATGAGTTTGATAGGCACTCTGAAGACCGGTTCCGGCGAAAAGGGCGGCTCGCCGGTGCACGTCAGCGGCCCGGGTCTTTTCCTGTTTTTTGTGATGCTGGCGATAGGCCTGGCAACGAGCATGGTGTTGGATCGCCCGGCTCCGGTATTCACCGCGGTCGTCATCGGGACGTATTTCATGTTCGCCGTCCAGGTAGCAAAGCAATGGGAGAAGGCCGCTGTGCTGCGGCTGGGGCGCTATCGTGGACTGCGTGGGCCGGGCCTGTTCATGATCGTGCCTGTGATCGATTCGGTCAGCCGCTACATCGACCAGCGCGTGCGGGTGACCGATGTGAGAGCCGAATCCGCCCTGACACGCGACACCGTGCCGGTTAATGTGGATGCCATCGTGTTCTGGCTGGTATGGGATGCCGAGAAGTGCATCCTTGAGGTACAGGATTTCGTGGAAGCCATTATGTTGAGCGCGCAGACCGCGCTGCGGGAGTCGATTGGCCGCCACGAACTTGCGCAGATGATTACCGAACGCGAGACGCTCGGCCAGGAGCTGCAGCGCATCCTGGATACCAAAACCAATCCGTGGGGCATCACCGTGCACTCGGTGGAAATCCGCGATGTGCACATTCCGCAAGCTCTTGAAGACGCCATGTCGAGGCAGGCGCAGGCCGAACGGGAGCGCCAGGCGCGCATCATTCTGGGCACGGCTGAGACGGAGATTGCGGACAAATTCTCGCAGGCGTCTCAGGTGTACCAGCAGAACCCTGTCGCCTTGCACTTGCGCGCCATGAATATGTTGTACGAGGCGATCAAGGAGAAAGGGGCGATGGTCGTGGTCCCGTCATCGGCGGTCGAGACCATGGGACTCGGCGGCTTGATGGGGACGGTCGCGCTCAGCAAGCAATAATTCGCTCGGAACACGGGCTCGACAGAAACCCTTGATTGTGCCACAACAGAAGCTGAGGATCGGTTTCCTCTTCTTTTCATGTCCGGCCGGTTTCAGAAACTGCGATCCGCGATGCGACGCCGTATCCGCTACCAGATCACGCGCGGCGGAATGCTGTTCACACTTGCCGTGGCTCTGGTGGCGGCCGCGGCGATACTCTCCGGCAACAACTTGCTGTTTCTGATTCTCGCCACCATGATTTCCACCATGCTGGTGTCGAGTTTCATCAGCCGGCTGTGCCTGGCGGGGTTGGAGCTTGACCTCCTGCTGCCCGAGCACATTTCGGCGGGACGCGCGGCACGCGCCAAACTCTATGTTCGCAATCTCAAGGGCTGGATGCCCTCGTTTTCCATCCAGGTGAGGGGGGTGCCGGAGCATCCGCAAGCCACACTGGGAAGGACGCCCGACCAGCGCGTCATTCTGACCGCACCCGTCTATTTCCCGTTGATTCCCGGAGGTGCAGTGCTCGAAGAAAGCGTGGACGTTCAGTTCGATCGCCGGGGAACGCAGCGCCAGAATAGTTTCGTTTTCACCACGCGGTTTCCATTCGGATTTCTCGACAAGATGGTGCGGGTGACGCTGCGCCGCGAGGTGCTGGTGTACCCGTCAATCGAGCCGCGGCCCGGATTCCCCGAGTTGCTCACGGCGATAGTCGGTGAAATCGAAGCGCACATGGTGGGCCTGGGGCGTGACTTTTATCGCATCCGTCCGTACGAGGCCTTCGAGAGCGCGCGCCATCTCGACTGGAAGGCCTCGGCACACACCGGCGATTTGCAGATTCGCGAGTTCGCGCGAGAGCAGGAGCCGGCGGTCGAGATCTTTCTGGACCGTGATGTGCCGCCCCATCTCGAAGACTGGTTCGAGCGCGCTATCGAGTGTTGTGCGTTTCTCGCCTGGAGTCTCTGGCAGATGGGCGCGGGGATCCGTTTCCGCTCGCAGCAATACGACTTTCGCGTCCCGGAGGAAGGCGACGTGTATACCATCCTGAGGTACCTGGCGTTGGTCTTCCCGCAGTCCGGGAAGCCGCCGGAGCCTCCCGCCGATGAATCGAGCTTTCAGATCGTGCTCAGCGCTTCACCCGACGGATTCCGCGATCTCGGATGGGCGCCAGCGCATGTGCTCGGGCCGGCGGCCTTTGACCCCTTGGGCCTTCGCGCGGGCCGATAGAGGCTGTGCGAGACAGAGGAATCCTAGTGCGCCAGAACAACGCGCCGTACATCTTTCAACAAAACGAACAAATGCATGGGGTCGGTAGGGGAAGGAACGAAATCGAAATGCCGATAAAACTGCTGAGCGTCTTCTTCCTTTGCATGGACGGCAAACGCACGAATGCCAGCAATGTCGGCAGCCTGTAGTGTGCGCAGCATGGCGTCTTTCAGCAGGGCTTTTCCCACTCCCTGTTTCTGCCAGCGGCGATCTGTCGCAAGGCGGGCAAGCAGCATGATAGGAACAGGGTGCCGAGCCAATCCTTTGGTCAGCCGCCGCCGGGTTGGCGGGATACCCGCGGCTTTTTTCGGCGTGACGAACCCGAAAGGCCGCAGGTATCCGCTAACGGCGCGTGTCCCTACGCTACATCCGTCGATCAACGCAGAATTAGCGCACTGGCGTCCCAGTCAACCTCTACGCGCCTCACACCAAATACCGGGATTTCTACTTCAACTCCAGGCGGCGGATCGCGGGCACGCTATCGAATCCCTTATCGAACGAAGCAATCCACTCCAGATCGGCGTTGATCATCACCGCCGCGTGAATCGCGTCCCGGGCGGAGATGCCGTCCACCTCGCCCAATAGATTCCTGGCAAGATCCGTTTCGGCGAGGGTTACGCCCAGCACCACAGGGCAAATTTGAACGAAGGCATCGTACACCTCTCGCGCGAGATCCGGCTTGTGCAGAGCGGTGTAGCGGTACAGAATCTCCTGAAGCACCTCGACGCTTGTGAACCCTTCTATTTGGCCTCGCTGGATTTTGGCGAGCAAGCGGCGCGCCGGTTCCCGGTGTGGGTGTTCCTTTCCCGCGACGTACATCGGGATGTTCGAATCAATGAAAACCTTCACGATCGTCCGGATTCAATCTGGGCGATCATGTCGTCGATGTCGGCCGTTGGGCCGTTGAGGGAAGCAAGTCGCGCCAATGGATCTGCGCCATCCGATTCTTTCCTGGAACGCCGTTCCAGCGCATCCTCGATGGCCTTGCGCACCCACGCTCCCTTCGAAGTCCGGCTGCGTTGCGCTGCTTTTTCGATCCTGGCGTCCAGCTGCTCAGGGATCAAGACTTGCAGACGGTGGCTCATATGAGCATGCTAACACACTACATTATCCCCGTAAGCGACGGGCGAGGCATTTGCCTCGCCCTATCCGCTAGTCCATCATCTTCTTGCTCTCACCGTTCAGAGCAATCATGCGCTGGAGCAGCGTGTCGAAACCCGCCGAAGACCCGGATCTTCTCCACCTTTTCGGCGATTTTCTCCAGCGTCTCCATCTCCGTACGAACTTCGGCGGCCCCGATTCATCGATGTCCACCTTCTCCGCAAGAATCTCTTCCAGCGTCCGAACGCAGACGAGCGCCGCCCCTATGGGATCTGGTAGAAACGCACCCATCGCGTTTCCAAATTCCGGTTCGCAAATGCAAACCCCAGGCCGTCTCTCAGGCGAATTTCCGAATGCTTAGTCCGAATCGCGTAGTGCCCGCGTACCATAACCGAAGTTGGTAGCAAGTGTGACGAGCTTCGGAAAGCAAATTGCAGTATCAGATGGCGGAGGAAGGTTTCCTTATGTGGGTCGCCTCAATTCTCGCGGGCATGGTGATTCTTTGCTTGTTCTTATCCATGCTGTCTTCGCCCCCCTCAGTGGGCCGCTGAGACATCGCCGCAGACAATTTGACACAGTGTCCACAGAAGGCACGACAGATTGTCTGGCGGTCGACACGGTCCCTCTTCAGTTCGGCGCCCGATTGCTCCACCCCCCACCCTGCTCTATACTAAAAACTTAGAGCAAAATGCCGAAAAGAACGTTTCAACCGAATAGACGGCGGCGCGCCAAAACGCATGGCTTCCGCACCCGCATGAAAACCGCCGACGGGCGCAAGGTTCTTTCGCGCCGACGGGCGCAGGGCCGCAAAAAGCTGACCGTCAGCTCCGAAAGGTAGTCCGAATCGCAGGTTTTCCGAAAAGTGTTCGCCTGTTGCGCTCCAAAGATTTCCGGCGAGTGTATGACCACGGAACTCGCTATTCCGGCCGGTTCTTCGCCGCGTTTTACTTGCGGAGGGAAAAATCGGATGGCAAAAGCGTATCTAGGATCGGGTTCACGGCGCCCCGATCGCTCGGGAACGCAGTGGCGAGAAACCGTATCAAGAGGCGTGTCCGCGAGGCTGTCCGCCTGCGGCTCGATCAATTAAATCCACAGTGGGAAATAGTATTCAATCCGCGCCGCGCGGCGATGGACTCGCCCTTCAGCGAACTGGTCCGGGAAGTGGAGCAGTTCTTTCTCCGCTGCAACAGTTCATTGTGAGCGCGTTGCGGCTTTATAAGCGATTTCTGTCCCCCTGGCTGCCGGCGGCCTGCCGGTTTCATCCAACCTGCTCAGAGTACATGCGCGAGGCGGTGGAACGATATGGCGTTGGCCGCGGAAGCTGGATGGGCGTGAAACGCTTGTTTCGCTGCCACCCGTTTCACGCCGGCGGAATCGATCTGGTGCCATGAGCGACGAGCAGAAGAATCAGCAGCCTGGCTCCAAACAAGAGTTGTCCACGGAGACGCGGCTCCTGATCGCGTTCGCGCTTATGGGGATAGTACTCTTCGCCACTCCGTACTTCTTCAAGACAATTGCACCGCCACCGCCAGCGAAGAAATCATCTGCTCCTCAGCAGCAATCCGCGGTGACGACTCCCGCCACTGCGCCCGTGCCAGTGGAAACAGCGCCGGAAGCATCCGCGGCACGCGCGGCCTCCGCGCAGCACATCGCCGCACAGAAAGAGCAAACCTTCGTTGTTGAGACCGATCTCTACAAAGTCGTGTTCTCCAACCGCGGCGCCGTGGTCCACGAGTGGACACTGAAGAAATACACGGACAGCAACGGCAAGCCGCTCGAGCTCGTGAACGCTGTAGCGGCGGCGAAGGCGGGGTATCCGTTCCAGTTCTTTTTCGAACAGAAGAAGCCGGCTGCGGACCTGAATAGTGCTCTTTTCGATGCCAAGCCGTCAGGAGACGGTCTGGGCATCACGTATGAGTACGCAGAGGGCGCCGTGAGCGCTCGTAAGACCTTCCTGTTTCGGAAGAAAGAGTACCTCACCGAGGTCTCGACCGAGGTTCGCGAGAATGGCGTGGCTTTGCCTCATCTGATCGCATGGCGCGGCGGATTTGGCGACCACGCCATCACCAATCCAAACCAGCGCACGATCTTCTTCGACGTCAATGACACCAAGCTGAGAACTCACGTAGCCAAGGATGCCAAGAACGGCCCGGTAACCGATGAAGGCAATTTCTCATTCGCCGGCATCGAGGACAAGTACTTCACGGCGGCGTTTCAGCCCGTCGGTTCCGGCCCGCTGCGGCTGGTCACATTCGGCGATACCGTGGCCACGGCCGCCGACCCGAAAGAGCAACCCCGCGTGGGGGCTGGCGTCGGCCATCCGGTTCGCAACGATTTCGCGTTGTTTGTGGGACCGAAAGATATCGATATCCTCCGCCAGGTCAACCCGAAACTGGTGAACGTCATTGATTTCGGCTGGTTCTGGTTCCTCGCCAAGCCGCTGTTCTTCGCGCTCCACTATGTAAACAACCAGTGGTTGCACAACTACGGCTGGTCCATCATCGCGGTCACGATTTTGATCAATCTTCTGCTGTTCCCGATGAGACTCACTAACCTGAAGTCCATGAAGAAGATGCAGGTGCTGCAACCGCAGATCGCCGCCATCAACGACAAGTACAAGGGAATCAGCCTGCGCGACCCACGCAAACAACAGCAGAACGAAGAGGTTATGGCGCTTTACAAGAAGCATGGCGCCAATCCCATGGGTGGCTGCCTGCCCATGCTGATCCAGATTCCATTCTTCATCGCGTTCTACAACGTGCTGTCCGTTTCCGTCCAATTGCGTCACGCGGAGTGGCTCTGGGTAACTGATCTTTCGCAGCCGGAGACCCTGGCGATTCATATACTTCCGATCGCCATGATCGCCACCCAGTTTTTCATGCAGAAGATGACGCCGACGACTGCCGCGGACCCCAGCCAGCAGCGCATGATGCTCATGATGCCGCTCGTAATGGGCTTTTTCTTCTATAGTTTGCCTAGCGGGCTGGTGCTATACTATATGACTTCCAATTTGGTGGGCATCGCTCAGCAGTGGTTTTTCAATAAAACCGTGACCGTAGCAGACATGCCGCAGCCGGTGCCTGTAACAAAGAAGCAAAGCGGGAAGAGGCGGTGAGCGAGAAAAAATACACCGTCGACTCGGTGACACCGAAGATCGATCAATTCCTGAAGCCGCTCCTCGCGCAGGCGGGCTTCCAGGTGAAATACGAGGCTGCCGAAGGCGAATCGGCCAACCCGGATTTCGAGAACCCGGAAGTTGTGGTGCGATTTTCCGGCCAGGATGTGGATCTCCTGCTCGGCAACAAAGCAGAACTGTTACTGGCGCTGGAGTACATCACGATGGAGGCGCTGCACATCTCCTCCGACGACCACTCGCGCATCTCGTTCGATGCACAGGATTACCGGGCTTTGCGCATCGAAGAGCTGCGCATGAGCGCGGCGGCGGCGGCTGAAAAAGTGAAGCGCACGGGACAGCCGTTCAAGTTCAATCCCATGAATAGCCGGGAACGCCGTGTGATCCACCTCGCGATGCGGAACGAGACGGAGCTGCGCAGTGAAAGTACGGGGCACGGCGGGTACCGCCAGGTGGTGATCTATCCCGCAGGCATGGCCAGCCTGCCGGAAGCGCCCCCGCCCGCGTATCCGAACGCCGGTCGACCACGAGAGCGCGAGCGGGATCGCCGTCCTCGCGCTCCAAGCCCCCGCGGCCGGCGCTGATCCGCCGCGCAAATTGGACCTAAACGACACGATCGTCGCGATTTCCACGCCGCCGGGCCGTGGAGGCCTGGGAGTGGTGCGGATCTCCGGGACGGACGCGACGGCAATTGCGGCTCAGATCCTGCGATTGCCGCGCGGGCACTCCTGGCAACCCTGGACTGCAGCGCTCGCCGAGCTTGCCGACGAACAGGGCCGCTTGGTTGACCAGGTTGTGGTCACGTTCTTCGCGCGGCCGCGTTCATATACTGCCGACGACGTAATTGAGATTGCGTGCCACGGTTCGCCCGCGGTGCTGCGTTATTGCGTGGAGCGCGTGATGGCGCAGGGCGCGCGTCCGGCCGAGCCCGGCGAGTTCACGTTGCGCGCGTATCTCAACGGGCGCATCGATCTGCCGCAGGCTGAGGCGGTCCGCGATCTCATCGAAGCGACCACGCTCTACCAGGCGCGCATTGCGGCGCAACAGATCGAAGGCTCGGTCTCGCGGCGGATCGCGCCAGTCAAAGAGCAGTTGCTCGAGTTGATCTCGTTACTCGAAGCGGGCATCGATTTTGCGGAAGACGATGTCAGTGTGGCATCGGCGGAAGAAATTCTGCACCGGCTCGATCCCATCGAGCGCGCCATTGAGCGGCTGGCGGCAAGTTTCGCTTTCGGAAAGATCGTGCATGCGGGCTTTACCTTGGCCATCGTTGGCCGGCCGAACGTCGGCAAGAGCAGTTTGTTCAACCGGCTGCTCGAACAGGATCGCGCCATTGTCACCGACATCCCCGGTACCACGCGCGATCTGGTCTCCGAGGTGGCGACGATTCGCGGCATCCCGGTGAAGCTTGTAGATACCGCGGGAATCCGGACGGCTGAGGGATTGGTTGAGACGCTGGGCATCGAGCGCAGTTTCCAGGCCATGGCGGATGCGGATCTGACGTTGGTTGTGGTGGACCTGTCGGGCGCCGTCAAATCGGAGGATCGCGAGCTGATGGAACGCGCCAAGTCGCAGGGGCGCGCGCTGGTCGTGGGGAACAAGTCGGATCTGGCGGCTCAGGCGCCGCCGGAAGGGGCGATCGCGGTTTCGGCATTGACGGGAGCGGGAATCGAGGGTTTACGCGACGCGATATTCGAGGCCATCGCGCCAGGGGGTGTGGCGGAGCAGGAGACGGGCTTCATCACCAGCTTGCGGCATGAGCAGTTGTTGCGCGAATCGCTGGGCTATTTGGCCAAAGCGCGCGGTGCGGTTGCCGACAAGATTCCGCATGAGATGCTGCTGCTCGATTTGTACGGAGCGCTGCGGCCCATCGATGCGATTACGGGGGCGACTACTGCGGACGATATTCTGAACCGGATTTTTTCGACGTTTTGTATTGGGAAGTAGCAGCGTTATGGAATCTGGTCCCCACCACCGAGGATGAAAATGAGGGCGTGGGATCTCGAAGGGCGGGCCAAGGCAATTCAGGTTGCGGCGTGTGCACCCTGGACGGCAGTCCCCGAATTCGGCGTATGTCACCCGAACACGATCTGCGCGATCACTAATTGCGGCAGGGCTTGGTTCCAGCTTTCGGGGATAGTGTCGAAGGCCAGGCGGAAGTTCTTGGTTTGGCCGGGGGCAAGGGGGCCGGTGCGGCGGCCGATTATTGGGACGCGTTCGCGCAGCACGAGTTGCCCGTAGGCGTCGTAGAACACGCAGTTGATCTCGACCACGTTCACGCTGCGCGGGCCGTTGTTGGTGATCTTGCCGGTGATCTCGACCACCTGCTGCTTCATGTAGCTTTCGGCGGCCTTCATGTCGACTTCGCTCAATTGCAGGTTGTGGACGTACTGCTTGGCTTCCGCGGTCAGAACGAGCGGAGTGGGCGGATGTTTGGCTGCCCAGTAGTTGTAGCCGGTCCACGCACTGAAGCCGAGGATCACGACGATGGCGCCCACGATGACCGGGATCGGTATCGAAAAACTCGTCTCTGCAGTTTTGGTTACTCGTTTACCGGCCGCCAACGGTCATCTCCCGGATCAGCAGCGTAGGGGCGGCAGTGGAGCCGCGAAACTCCAAGTCCGATCCAATCGCTTCCATATCCATCAACATCTTATTCAAATTTCCAGCGATTGTAACCTCGGAGACGGGAAACGCGAACTCGCCATTGCGAATCCACAGTCCGGCGGCGCCGCGCGAGTAGTCACCAGTGACGATGTTCACGCCGGAGCCGATCAGCTCGGTCACATACAGCCCATCTGCGATTCTTGCAATAATCTCGCCGGGTGAACGCTCGCCAGGCTCGATGAAAAGATTTCCGTGCCCGATGCCAGTATTGCCCGAGACCCCGCGCGATGCGTTGCCGGTGGTTTTCATGCCGAGCTTGCGTGCGGTATACGTGTTCAGCAGGTAGCTTTTCAGTACCCCACGCTCAATGACCGCGGTGAGGCGGGAGGGAACGCCCTCATCATCGAAAGGCGAGCTGCCGAACAAACCGGGGATGGTGCCATCATCGATCACAGTTAGCGCTTCAGTCGCAACCTTTTCTCCCAATCTGCCCGCCAGAAAAGAGGCATGGCGGTAGATCGATTCGCCGTGCACCGCTTCGAAGACGTTAGACAGCAGACTGCGCGCGGTGCGCGGCTCAAATACTACTGGGACGCGCTGCGTTTTGACTTTGCGCGCGCCCAAGCGGCGTAGAACACGATCGGCAGCTACACGGCCGACGTGCGCCGCAGGCTCGAGGCCGGCGAAGCTGCGCGCCATGGATACCCAGTAATCGCGCTCCATGGAGTCACCCTCGCGCGCCACCGGCACCGCGGCCAGCGAGCAATAGCTCGAACGATACTCACCAACGAATGCGCGAGAATTGGCGAACACACGCCGGCCTGTGCGCGAATCGAAAGAGCCACCCTCGGAGTTGGTGATGCGTGGGTCGGCATCGAGAGCAGCGGCTTCCGCCGCTCGCGCGAGATCAATCTTGACCGCCGTTTCTATACGCTCGACGTCGGAGCAGTAAAGCTGCAAGTCGGCGGAGATCGCGCCCAATTCACCGGGCTCGGGAATGCCGGCGTGGGGATCTTCGCCGGTGATGGCGGCCAGCTCGAGCGCGGATGCCACCATGCGCTCGATCCCCTCAGCCGAGAGGTCGGATGTATAGGCCGAGCCAGCGCGTTTGCCTCTAAGGGCACGCAATCCCGCAGTACGCGAGCCCGCCTGTTTCAGGCTTTCGACCTCGCGCATGCGCACGTTCACGGAGAACTCGTTGCCTTCCCGGATGGTGCACTCGGCATCGCTCGCGCCACGTTCGAGCGCCTGTTTCACTGTTTGCTGTGCCAGCTCAGCGAGATGGTTCTGGCTCAAGCGGTGCCCCCCACGGTCATGCGATCGATCTTGAGCGTGGGAATGCCGACGCCTACAGGCACGCTTTGCCCTTCCTTGCCGCAGATGCCGATGCCTTCATCGAGCTGCAAGTCGTTGCCAACCATGCTGACGTAACGCAGCGCCTCCGGACCGTTGCCGATGAGCGTGGCGTTGCGCACCGCGCGCGTGAGCTTGCCGTCTTCGATCAGGTAGCTTTCGGAAGCGGCGAAAACAAAATTGCCGCTGGTGATATCGACCTGGCCGCCGCCGAAATTCGCGCAGTAAATTCCCTTGGGAACCGAGCGGATGATATCCGCGGGATCGCTCTCACCGGCCAGCATGAAGGTGTTGGTCATGCGGGGCATGGGGATGTGCTCGTAGCTTTCGCGGCGGCCGTTGCCGGTGGGAGACGCGCGCAGAATGCGGCTGGAAAGCGCATCCTGCAAATAACCGCGCAGAATGCCATTTTCGATGAGCACGTTGCGCTGCGTGGGATTGCCTTCGTCGTCGACGTTTAGTGACCCGCGGCGGTTGCGAATGGTGCCGTCATCGATTACCGTACACAGCGGGCTGGCCACCTGCTGGCCGATGCGACCGCTGAAGGCCGAAACTTTCTTGCGATTGAAGTCTGCTTCGAGACCGTGCCCAACGGCTTCGTGGAGCAGGATGCCGGGCCAACCAGGGCCGAGCACCACGGTGGTTTCGCCAGCGGGAGCATCCACGGCATCGAGCTGGACAATCGCCTGCCGCGCCGCCTCGCGCGCAAAATGCTCGGGCGTCTTTTCTTCGAGAAAGAACGACAACTCGACACGCCCGCCGCCGCCCGCATATCCGCGTTGCGGAGCGCTGCCGTTCTGCCGGGCCAGCGCCGCCACGCCCATGCGTGCGAGCGGTTGCCGGTCGAAACTCAGGACGCCGGCGCTGGTGGCGACCATCACGTGGCGCAAGCTATCGGCGTAGGTCGCCTGGACCTGGAAGATGCGCGGATCATAACCTCGGGCTGCGGCATCGGCGCGCTTTATGAGGTCCATGCGTTCGAGGAACGCAGTTTCGTGGGGAGCTGTCAGCACGGGGTACAGATTTCGCTTGCGACCTTCTTCGAGCGGTGTTTTCTCTACTTTCGCTGGACCGGCGGCGATACATGCCGCCACGTGCGCGGCCTGACGGATTTTCTCGGGGCTCAGATCGTCGCTGTAGGCGTAACCGGTGCGCTCGCCCGCAATGACGCGGACGCCGACGCCGAGCGAGACACCTTGCGTGGCACTCTTGACGATAGATTCATCGATGCTGATCTGGCTGGTGGAGAGATACTCGAAGTAGAGATCGGCGTAGTCGCCGCCCTGGGAGAGAGCTTCGGAGATGTAGGATTCGAGATCACCGCGAGTGATGGCAAAGCGCGAGGAGAAAAAGGACTCCGAAAAACTCATGGATATTTTGAGGGTAGCATTTGCGGGGGCGGGAGGTCAGAGAAAAGCCGCCACAGGGCTGAGTTTGGACAGGCAGGAATGCCTGTCCTACTGACTGTTCCAATTTTTCGCGATCAGCCCGGGTATTAGCGAGGACTCGTGCATCGCGCCTCCAGTAGTTGCTGTACGAGCTGGGCCGCTTTTTCTAAGTGCGACGCGGCCTCGGGTGATATCTCGGTGCTGGGACTGAAGTCGCGTGCGTACAGGCGGCAGGTCCAGGCTTCACCGTGGAACCCGTAAAGGCGCGAGGCCATCGCGACCAGTGTCTCGGGAGTCATCGAATGGGAGAGAGAACCGGCAGTTTCAACGGAGCGGTCGATTCTTTCCAAAGATGGTCCGTCGGCTTTCGGATCGGCGTCGAGGAAGATCACCGTGTCCGCGTCCTGCATTTCGGCTGCAAGTTCGGGCGTAAGTTGATGTACACGCCGAGGCGCCACACCCGTGAGCAAGTCCGCAACGCGGTGGGCAACACCGTCGTCGGCGCGCAGCCGATTGCCGATCGCGACGACTAACGCGCGCACGCTAGCTCCGCTCGATGCGCTCGAGTACGCGGCCGCTTTTATCGCGAAGTTCGACGATCAGCGGCATCTGGCCGATGGCGTGAGTGGAACAGGAAAGGCACGGGTCAAAGCAGCGGATGGCGGCTTCCACGCGGTTGAGCATGCCCTCGCTGAGTTGGCCAGGACGTACGAAACGCCGCGCGGCCTGCTCGACGGCCATGTTCATCGCCTGATTGTTCTGCCCGGTGGCGATCAACAGGTTGGCCTTGAGCATGGTGCCATCGTGATCGACCGTATAGTGATGGAACAGGGTGCCGCGGGGCGCCTCGCACGATCCCACGGCTTCTTTTCGATTGGGCAGCGCGCGCGCCCGCACGTCTTCACCTAGCAGTTCGGGATCATTCAGAAGTTCTTCGATACGTTCTACGGAATGCAGCATCTCGATGAGGCGGGCGAGGTGATAGTGGAAAGATTCGCAGACGGCGCCGCGCGATCGCTGCTTGAACTCGCGCATCTCACGATCGGCGCGCGGGGTGCCCGCATGTTGCGCAACATTCAGCCGCGCCAAGGGACCTACGCGATACTTGCCTCCGGGATAGCCGAGCGGCTTGTAGTACGCGAACTTCACGAAGGTCCACTCTTCGCTGGCTTCCTCGATGAAAGTGTTGTAGCGCTGCGGATCGAGCCGGTCGGCAACGATGTTGCCTTCGCTATCCACGATGCGGATCACGCCATCGTAATATTCCAGGCCGCCGTCGGAATTTACAGTGCCGAGAAATAGCGATGGGAAGTTGCCGAGGTGCTGGATCTCTTCGTGCAACGAATCGAGCAGCGATTTCAGGCGGCCGATAGCCATCTGGACAGAATCGATTGATTCCGTGATCCATCCTGCCATCTCGTCGCGAGCTTCTTTGGAGAGCGGCTGCAACACGCCACCGGGCGCGCCCCAGACGGGATGGACGCGCTTGCCGCCGGCGAGCTCGATCACGCGCTGGCCGAACTGCCGGAGGCGAATACCGCGGCGAATGAAATCCGGTTCGCGCTCGACCAGGCCGAAAATATTGCGCTTCTCTGGCGGAGAATCCAGGCCGAGGAGCAAGTCCGGCGACGACAGGTGGAAAAAGCTGAGCGCGTGCGATTGCAGCACCTGCGCGTAGTTCAGCAAGCGGCGCTGTAGCACGGCCGCGAGCGGCGGGTCGACACCCAGCAAACCATCGCCTGCTTTGGAGCTGGCGATTACGTGACTAACGGGGCAGATGCCGCAGACGCGCGACATCAACCCCGGCATTTCGTGAAAAGGACGGCCCTCGCAGATCTTTTCGAAACCGCGAAACTCGGTGACGTGGAACTGGGCGGATTCGACCTCGCCGGCCGCATCGACGTAGATCGAGATCTTCGCGTGGCCTTCGATTCGAGTTACAGGATGAATGACGATGCGCTCGGGCATTAGCCGAACCTCCGTACGTCGCCTACAGGCTCGCGCCCTTCGAGCAGATCCACAACGACCTGCCAGATGGCATCGGCGGGCGGTGGGCAACCGGGCAAGTAGTAATCCACGTGCACCAGCTCATGCACCGGCCGCACGCGCGCCAACAGCTTGGGCACGGCGTAATTGCCTGAAGGGATGCCCACAACAACCGCCGATGTTTCGCGATATGCGCGGTTGAGCACGTCGTCCACGCCGAAGGCGTTGCGCATAGCAGTCACGTTGCCGGTGATGGCGCAATCGCCGAACGAGACCAGTATCCTCGTTTTTTGGCGCACTTCTCGTACATGCGCCAAGTGCTCCTCATTGGCCACCGCGCCTTCGACGAGAGTAATGTCGGCGTGGGGAAAATCTTTGTAGTCGGTGATGGGCGAGGCGACGAGTTCCACTTTGCCGGCCAGATCGATCAGGCGCTCGTCCAGATCCAGAAACGACATGTGACAGCCGGAGCAACCGCCCAGCCAGACGGTTGCCAGCCGAGGTTTTGCGCTCATCCGATCCACTGGCCTTTCTCCCGCGCGGTGACGATGTACTTGAGGAAACCGCGATCCTTCTCCATCTCCCCAACTGTTTTGCCCTTGGAGAACAGGGCGCCCGTTGGGCAGACTTGCACGCACTTGCCGCAGCTCGTGCAGGAGTCCGACTGGCCCCAAGGCTGGCCCAGATCGGTGATCACGCGGCATCCGGCGCCGCGCCCGGCCACATCCCAAGTGTGGGCGCCTTCGACTTCATCGCAGACGCGCACACAGCGCGTGCAGAGGATGCAGCGGTTATGATCCATGCCGAAGCGCTCGTGAGTCAGATCCACCGGCAGCGACGGAAAGCGGTAGCGCACGCGCAGGTGATCGACTCCCAGACGCATCGCCAGATCCTGCAACTCGCAGGCGCCGTTGGCGACGCAGACCGCGCACACGTGATTGCGCTCGGCCATCAACAGCTCGACGATCAGTTTGCGGTGCGCGCGCAGCTTATCGGTATCAGTGCGCACCACCATGCCTTCCTGGACGGGAGTCAGACAGGAGGCTTGCAGCCGCCGCTGTCCTTCCACTTCCACCAGGCAAAGCCGGCACGCGCCAACGTCGGAAATTCCGCCTATGTGGCAGAGGCGGGGAATGTGGATGCCGTTCTCCCAAGCGACCGTGAAGATCGATTCACCCTCAGGGCTGGTGACCATCTTGCCGTCAATCTGAAGGGTCTTGACGCTCATACCATCACCTCCGCCTCGATGGCGCAGTGGCCCGCCGGACAGCGTCGCTCGCGAATGTGCGCCTCGTACTCCGATCGGAAATAGCGCAGAGTGCTCATCACGGGATTTGGCGCTGTCTGGCCCAAGCCGCACAGACTGGTCTCGCGCAGCAATCCTGCCAGCTCCTCGAGCATGGCGAGATCGTGCTCACTGGCGTCGCCGCGCGTCATGCGGTGCAGGATGTCGTGCATCTCGACGGTGCCGGCTCGGCAGGGAATGCACTTGCCGCAGGATTCATCCATGCAGAATTCCATGAAAAAGCGGGCGACATCGACCATGCACGAAGACTCATCCATCACGATCAATCCGCCCGAGCCCATGATGGAGCCTATGGCGGCGAGCGATTCATAGTCCACAGGGCTATCGAGGAATTGTTCGGGGATGCAGCCACCCGAGGGACCGCCGGTCTGCGCCGCTTTGAAGCGGCCGTTCGGTATGCCGCCGCCGATGTCGAATAGGATGGTGCGCAGCGTAGTACCCATGGGGACTTCGATCAACCCGGTATGTTTGATGTGCCCGGCGAGCGCGAAAACCTTCGTGCCTTTGCTCTTCTCCGTCCCGATGGATGCGTACCACTCGCCGCCTTCGTTGATGATGGGTGGAATGTTGGCGAATGTCTCGACGTTGTTGATGAGCGTGGGCGCGTTCCACAAACCCGATTCGGGCGGATAGGGCGGGCGTTGCCGTGGCTGGCCGCGCTTGCCCTCAATTGAGGCGATCAGGGCGGTCTCCTCACCGCAGACAAAGGCGCCGGCGCCGATGCGGAGATCGATGCGGAACTGGAACCCGGTGTCCAGAATTCGGCCGCCGAGCAGATGTTCGCGCTCGGCTTGCTTAATGGCGTTTTGCAGGCGCTGGATGGCGAGACCATATTCGCCGCGCACGTAAATGTAGCCCTGCTGTGCTCCTACCGCGTAGCCGGCGAGGGCCATGCCCTCAAGCACCCGATGCGGGTCGCCCTCGAGCACGCTGCGATCCATGAACGCGCCTGGATCGCCTTCATCGGCGTTGCAGACGACGTACTTGGTCGGACCGACCTGCTTTGCGACCAACTCCCACTTGAGGCCTGTGGGATAACCCGCGCCGCCCCGGCCACGCAAGCCGCTCTTCGCCACTTCCTTGACCACGTCGGCAGGCTTCATTTCGATGAGCGCCTGCGCCAGCGCGCGATAACCGCCGGCCGCGATGTAGTCGGCCAGCTTCTCGGGATCGACGCGACCGCTTCCGGCGAGCACGATGCGCTGCTGCTTGGTGAAAAATGGGCTGTTGCGATCAATCTCGCTGGCAGCTAAGCTGCCACTCCCATCCAACACCGCCGGGGCGTCGGCAGGCGTCAGCGAACCGTACAGCTTACCCGGCGCTGACGCCAGCACCAGGGGGCCACGGCTACACATGCCCATGCATCCGGTGCCGCAGACCTCGACGCGCTCGCCCACGCCGCGTTTTTCGATCTCCTCGCCAATGGCGCGCCGCACGCTCTCCGCGCCACAGGAAAGGCATCCGGCGGCGGTGCAGCAATGGATGCGGTTCTCAAGTGAGGCCTGTCGCGCCTGTTCTTTGGTTTCCAGATCGTGCAGTTCTTCGATGGTCATTTCACACCCAATTGATCTAGCTGCCGGCCGAGCTGATCCGGTGTGGCTCGGGCCAGGATCGTTCCGTCATAAATGACTGCCGGCGCCAAGCCGCAGGAACCAATGCAGCGCGCGGTCTCGAAACTTACTCGGCCATCCGCGCTCGTGGCACCGGATTTGCAACAGCGGCGCTCAAGCGTTTCCACGAGGCCCAGGGCGCCCGCGACGTAGCACGCCGTCCCAAGGCAAACGACAAACGTGTGCTCGCCCTTCGGCTTGAGAGAAAAGAAATGATAAAAGCTGGCGACACCCAAGACGCGGCTGGGCGGAAGGCGCAGCTTGTGGGCGATGGTCGAGAGCAGCTCCGGCGACAGGTATCCGAACAACTCTTGCGCCGTGTGCAGCACCTCGATCAACGCACTGCCGGAATATTGGTGGCGCGACATCGCGCGCTCCAGCAACTTTTGCCGGTTATCTTTTACTGTGGTGGGTTTCTCGGTGATGGCGGTTGGCATCTCGTCAAGTCTTTTAAGTTTAGCCTCACTCACCAACGGGGGAGGAAGCTATTTCAGCTACTGACGAAGCCAATCAGCTTCCTTCATTGTGCCACAGCTTGCTCGCGGAATCCGCCGCTGCCGGGATACGCTGTATACATGCCCACAAATCCAGCAGCCGGACGGCCCGCGGCCCAATCCGACCTAGTCAATGTTCCGCGGCTGGTGACGGCTTACTATGCAGAGCGTCCCGACGCCAGCATTCCAGAGCAGCGTGTTTCGTTCGGCACGTCGGGCCATCGCGGCTCTTCCCTGGATCACGCGTTTAACGAGTGGCACATTCTGGCCATTACGCAAGCCATCTGCCTGTATCGCAAGCAAACGGGTATTGATGGCCCACTGTTCATGGGAGCAGACACCCACGCTCTGGCGGAGCCCGCTTTAGCCAGCGCCCTCGAGGTGCTCGCCGCGAATGACGTCCAGGTCATGATTTCGAAGGGCCGTGAGTATACGCCAACTCCCGCAGTCTCGCTCGCGATTCTGAACTACAACCGCGGGCGAAAAGCAGGGTTCGCGGATGGAATCGTCATCACTCCGTCACATAATCCGCCCCCGGATGGTGGGTTTAAATACAATCCGCCCAACGGCGGACCCGCGAGCAGCCAGATCACCTCATTCGTTCAAGCGAAGGCAAACGAGTTTCTGGCGAACAATCTCACCGGAGTGCAACGCATGCTGTTCGAACAGGCTTTGCGCGCGCCCGGCACTCACGAGCATGACTACATGTCGGAGTATGTGCAAGACGTCGGCAACGTGATCGACATGGAAGTGATCCGGAGCACCGGGCTGAAGCTGGGCGTGGATCCGCTGGGCGGGGCCGGGGTTCACTATTGGGGACCGATCGCCGAGCGCTACCGCTTGAATCTGACGGTGGTGAACGATGCGGTGGACCCGACCTTCCGTTTCATGACACTGGATTGGGACGGCAAAATCCGCATGGACCCCTCGTCACCTTATGCAATGCGGCGGCTGATTGATCTCAAAGATAAGTTCGACATCGCGGTGGCCTGCGACACTGATCATGATCGTCACGGAGTTGTAACCAAGAGCGTAGGACTGCTTCCACCGAATCATTATCTTTCGGTCTGCATCAATTACTTGTTCGGGAACCGGACGAAATGGCGGAAGGACGCCGCCGTGGGCAAGACCGTGGTGAGCAGCAGCATGATCGATCGCGTAGCGGAAAAGCTGGGCCGCAGGCTGCACGAAGTGCCGGTCGGCTTCAAGTGGTTTGTGGACGGCCTGCTGGAAGGCTCGCTGGGATTTACCGGCGAGGAAAGTGCGGGAGCATCCTTCCTACGCTCGGATGGTACGGTGTGGACAACCGACAAAGATGGTTTGATCGCCGCGCTTCTTGCCGCTGAGATTACGTCGCGCGCGGGGCGCGATCCCGGAGAGATTTACCGGTCGCTGACACAGGAGTTCGGCGACCCGGTGTACGACCGCATTGATGCACCGGCTACGGCGGAGCAGAAGGCCGCGTTGCAGAAACTCTCGCCCGAGCACATTCGCGCAACCACACTTGCCGGCGAGAAGATCCAAAAGATTCTGACCAAGGCGCCAGGGGATGGTAATGCCATCGGCGGCGTGAAGGTGATCTCGGAAGGGGGCTGGTTCGCCGCGAGGCCGTCCGGCACCGAAGAGATCTACAAGGTCTACGCGGAAAGTTTTCGCGGACGTGACCACCTGGAACGTATTGAGGCCGAAGCCCAGGCCATCGTCAGCGAAGCCTTTCGGGCGGCGTGCGCCGCTGCTTAAGGAGCAATTCTGTGAACGATCCCACAAATACGAACGTGCCTTCAGAGGCGTCACCTTTTCCGGAGCTTGAGGAGCTGGCACTGAACCTGCGCTGGACGTGGAACCGGTCGTCGGATGAGTTGTGGGGAAAGCTGGATCCCGAGTTGTGGGAGCTCACGGAGAACCCGTGGGTTGTGCTGCAAACCGTCTCGCTCGAAAAACTCAAGGCCGCCTCTGCCGATCCCGCTTTCCGGCGCCGCGTTGAAGAACTGTTGCGGGAGCAGCGCGAGGAGGTGCAGTCCGCCGCGTGGTTTCAGAAGGCGCATCCGGACGCTAAACTGAAATTGGCGGCGTACTTCAGCATGGAGTATATGCTGAGCGAAGGCTTGCCTATCTATTCCGGCGGTCTGGGCAATGTGGCGGGAGATCAGCTCAAATCGGCCAGCGATCTGGCCGTTCCCATCGCAGCAGTCGGACTGCTCTATCAACGAGGCTACTTTCGCCAGGAGATTGACTCCGCCGGAGCGCAGCAAGCGCTCTATCCATTCAACGACCCTGGCCAGTTGCCCATTGCGCCCTTGCGCGAGGCGAATGGGGAATGGGTGCGCCTGCCGATCGCCCTGCCTGGTCTCAAGCTCTGGATTCGCGCCTGGCAGGTGCACGTAGGCCGGACGAAACTCTACCTGCTCGATTCCAATGACCCGGCCAATCCCCCCGCTTACCGCGGTATCACGAGCGAACTCTATGGCGGCGGACCGGAGCTGCGATTAAAACAGGAGATCATTCTGGGCATTGCCGGATGGCGGCTTCTGCGCCGGCTCGGTCTGCACCCGGAGGTCTGCCATCTGAATGAAGGCCATGCCGCATTTGCCGTTCTGGAACGGGCGCGGTCCTACATGAAGGATTCCAAGCAACCGTTCGACGTGGCCCTGGCAGTGACGCGCGCCGGCAATCTTTTCACCACCCATACTCCCGTGGACGCCGGCTTTGACGGTTTTGCCCCGGAGCTGATCGAGCAGTATCTCAAGCGATATGCGGAAGAACTGCTCGGGATTCCGCTGCACGATCTGCTGGCGCTGGGACGCCGGAATCCTGACGACGCCTCTGAACCCTTCAATATGGCCTACCTGGCGACACGGGGGAGTGGCGCCGTGAACGGCGTCAGCCAGCTGCACGGGCAGGTCAGCCGCAGGATCTTTCAGGTCCTTTTTCCACGCTGGCCGGAGCGCGAAGTGCCGGTGAGCCACGTGACCAACGGCGTGCACGTGCCGACGTGGGAATCGCCCGATGCCGACAAGCTCTGGGCTGGTGTGTGCGGCGCCGACCGATGGATGGGCGACACCGCGTGCCTCGACGCCGATTTCCGCAAGCTGACCGACGCGCAGTTATGGCAGCTTCGCATGAGCACCACCAAGGGACTGATCGAGTACACACGCACGCGGCTGGCCCGCCAGCGCGGAACCCAGGGAGCGTCCGAGGCAGAGATCGAGGAGGCAGCGCACCTCTTCGATATCAACGTCCTGACGCTGGGTTTCGCGCGGCGATTCGCAACCTACAAGCGGCCCAATCTGCTTCTACAGGATCCGGAAAGATTGATCCGAATCCTGAACAATCCCCAAAGGCCCGTGCAGTTGATTCTCGCTGGCAAGGCGCATCCGCAGGACGCCGCCGGGCAAGCCATGATCAAGCAGTGGAACGAGTTCATCCGGCGGCCCGAGGCTCGCTGTCGTGTGGTTTTTCTGAGCGACTACGACATGCTCCTGACGCAGCAGTTGGTGCAAGGCGTAGACGTTTGGATCAACACGCCACGACGGCCGTGGGAAGCGAGCGGCACGAGCGGCATGAAGGTGCTGGTGAACGGCGGCCTGAATCTCTCCGAGTTGGATGGCTGGTGGGCGGAGGCTTATTCGCCGGATCTGGGATGGGCGCTGGGGGACGGGAAAGAACATGGAGAAGACCCGGCCTGGGACCGGGCAGAGGCCGAGGCGCTCTACACTCTGCTCGAACGCGAAGTGATTCCCGAGTTTTACAATCGCGATGAGCTGGGTATCGCGCGCGGATGGGTGGCAAAGATGCGCGAGAGCATGGCGCGGCTCACACCGCAGTTTTCAGCCAACCGCACCGTTCGTGAGTACACAGAGAAGCATTACTTACCAGCGGCGGATGCTTATTGCCGTCGCGGTTCCGACAATGGAAAGTTTGGTGCGGAGCTACGCCAATGGCAGCGGGCACTCGGGGCGCACTGGTCCAACCTTCGCTTCGGTGCCGTGAAGGTGGAAACACGCGACCACAGCCATATTTTTGAGGTCCAGGTGTACCTGGATGAGCTCGATCCGGAAGCCGTGCGGGTCGAACTCTACGCCGATTCACGCGACTCAGAAGAACCAACACGCGTGGCGATGACTCGCGGGAAATCGCTGGTAGGCGCCATTGGCGGCTACTTGTATACAGCCACGGTTCCCACCACTCGTCCCACCGCGGAGTACACGCCCCGGCTGGTTCCGTTCAAAGACGCGGCGCTGGTGCCGCTTGAAGCTTCTCAGATTCTGTGGCAGCGGTGAGGCTGCACCGTTTAGTTGTGCTCTCCGCCTGACGCCCAGCGCAGGCCCACGCCGACTGTCGGCTTGTAAAACTCGCGCTGGTTATCCCATATCGGGCTGCCATAGTAGAATCCGAAAACCTCATTGGTCAGGTTCAGGCCATAAACCACTACCGTGAAGCCTTTGTTGAGCCGGTAGCTACCCTGCGCATCCACCTGCAAGTGTGTGTAGAACCAGTGGTCGCCGTTCGGACCGTTGACCCCCAGTGGCGCGCCGTCCTGATAATTGTAGGCATCAATGAATGCCTGGTTGTATGAAACGCCAAGCCGCATGGAGAGACGGCCGCGATCGAAGGTCGGGCTGAGGTTCCAGGTATTCGGCGCCTGGCGAATCAAGCGAGGATTGTCCGTACGGTTAGGCACCCCGTTGGCTTGGGACGCAGTATAGCTGTAGTTTGCTGAGATGCCGAGGCCGTTTAACAGGCCTGGCAAAAATCCGAGGTGCTGCTGATAGGCCGTCTCGAATCCGTACAACCACGCATTGGTACCGTTCTGTGGCTGATCCTGCCGGAATCCCGTGTAGGGTCCCGAAGTCAGAAGGGTCTCGATCGGATAGATCGGCAAGTCGATCCTCTTATAGAAGAAGCCTCCCTGAAGCAGGCCTATCGGCTTCAGGTATTCCTCAAAGAGCACGTCGAAGTTATCGGCATGCGTGGCTTTCAGCGCGGGATTACCGACACTGATCCTCTTGTTGGCGTCATCTACGGTCAGAGACGGGGCCAGGTCCCCGAATTGGGGTCGCGCGACGCCGCGTCCATAGGCGAAACGGATGTCGGAATCAGATGTTGTCCGATAGCGCAGTTCCGCGCTGGGTAGCGGATCTACTCTCGTCGAATTCACGTGCAACGGGGTGACACCGGAATACCCGAGCGGGTTGTTCGGATCCGTGATTACCTGGTAGCCAGCCGCGTATTCGGTGGTGGTTTCGAACCGTATACCGGTATTCAGGCGCCAGCGGTCGAAATTGATCGTGTTCATTACGTAACCGGCGCCAACCCGCTCGATTATGTCGTTATTGCTCTCCACTTGGTTCAAGGGACTGTAATCCACCGAAAATGCATTCGGGTTGCCATTGACGGCAGCCAGTATCGAACTGTAGTTGTACAGTGCCGGCGCTGTGTAGTAGCCGTTGTAATAGGTCTTGTTCTGTAACGACACTGGAAAACTGCTTAAGGCAAACTGAGTGGGATTGATCGCCGTATAGACCGGATCCTTGAATTCCTGGAACTTGTGAGCGTTGCGCAGCTTTCCGCCGACCTCGAAAGTTCCATAGTGCCCGCCTAGATGATACTGCTTTGCCAACGACACCGCTCCGTTGATGTTGACTTGCGGGCTATAGCTCCTTCCAATATCGAGGCCCTGGAGATAATACTGGGTGGCGTCGTAGATGTTGACTCCATTTTGCACGTTAAAAACCGGGACGTAAGGATTACTGAAGTTGAGACCGTATTGGACGGCATTGATGGGGGAGTTGGGACCCGGCACAAAAGTGGCGGTCGAGTAGCCGTGGTCTTCTGCAGAGGAGCGCCCCACCGAGAATTCCCAGATCAACCAAGCTGTGCCGAAATCGCGGCGCCCGCCGGTCGCCAGGCTTCCGATCACCTCCACGGGGCGGCGGATTTCCGTGTCGTAGGTCGCGTTGCCGTCCGCCCCGCCCTGGTAGGGAGACGTCGTGAACGAGTTTATTTGCGGGGTGATTTCTGACCGATCACCCCAGTTATCGAAATGCGAGTACAACCCACGTATCCAGATATTGAAGTTGTCGCTGAACTTATAGTCAATACTGCCAGTAAAACCGTAACGGGTGCGATAGTATCGATATTCGCGGATCCCCTCGTTGTTATAGGTTCCAAAGTAGGGAGCGTTTGCACTGGGCGAACCACAATTACCCGGACTGCATTGTATGGCAAGTGGGGACGGTTCCACGTCGTCGATGCCGCGGCCATTCCAGTCGTAAGCGAAGCCGAACAGCACACCGAGTTTTTTCTCCTTGCCGAAGCGCTTGCCTATGGTGGCGCCGCTCTGGTAAGCGTTGCGGCCATCTAAGATCGGCGTGTGGCCGCCTATGCCGAAAAGCGATATGGTCGGCTGTTCGCCGGCGGTCTTGGTTCTAAGATTCACGGAACCGCCGATGCCGTCGCCATCCATATTGGCCAGGAGCGTCTTGTTAATTTCCACCGATTCGACCAGGTCCGACGGAATAACGTCCAGCTTGATCTGGCGCGTACCGCCTTCCGGCGCCGGAAGGTTCACACCGTCAACCGTCACGTTGGTGTAACGCGGCTCAGTACCGCGAACCTGCACGTACTTGCCTTCGCCCTCGTCACGCTCGATGGTGACGCTGGGCATGCGGCCGATGGCGTCGGCGACGTTCGCATTAGGCAAGCTCACGATGACGTCGTGCGGCAAAACCTGCAGAATGTTCTCCGCCGTGCGCTCGCGGTTAATGGCTTCGGCTTCGCCGTGGACGCGTTCCGCAGTGACAGTAACGGAGTTGGCCTGAGTCGCCACTTTGAGCTCGGCTTCCACGCGAGTAGTTTGTCCGGCAGTGACGGTTAATTTCTGCGAAAACGGATCCAGCCCGACGTAGGAAATCGTCAGAATGTATTCGCCCGGCGCCAGACCGACAATCGTGAACTCGCCCTGGTTGTCGGTGGCCGTCGGTTTCCCGGACGGCTGAATGTCGACGTTGGCGCCTTTCAACACGCCCTTACCGGTGTCTGTGACCGTTCCGCTGACCGAGCCGTTTTGTGCCGACGCGGGCATCAGGCAAAGCAAGCTGAGAACGAAAGCCGACAACAATGTCGAACAAATACACCTGCGCATTACTGACCTCCAGGTTTCAGTGCACGTCGGGATTTTACGGACGAAATCTCACCACACGGCTATAGAGGAGCGCCCCCTCTCGGCGCCCGCCGGATTAGCCGAAAATCAAGGACTCAGGAATCGGTAGGCTAACAGAAGGGGATGAAGATAAGGTGACAGCTACGTAACAACTTCGTTAATAGTGGCACGGGGAAACGCTCGTAAACTCGCGCATTTCGTTGGTGCTGTTCATCGTGAATTCATCTTCGGCGCGTCATACTAATCGGATGCGCCGGTGTGGGGCTTCAGCCCTACGGGCGCCCTTTGTAAGCGGCGTCTAACGAGACGTTATTCTCCGAAAGAATGCTGCCCGTGGCGCGTTGCAGGGCCGCCCGCGCTTTTACGTAGGCGCTTTTGGCCGCTACTTCGGAGGAACGTGCCTGGGAAAGCAGGCTTTCGTACTGAATGACAAAGAAACTGGTGGAGGCGCCCACCTCGTACTTGGCCTGTTCTGCTTCCAACGATTCCTGCTGAAGCAGGCGGGTCTGGACGGCTGCCTCGTAAGAGGCGCGGGCGCGGCGCATGGCGATCAGCGCGTCCTCCACCTCCAGCCGCACCTGGTTTTGCAATTGCCGCACGCGCACCTCCGACTGCCGCACTTGCAACTCGTCGCGCGCCACGTCCGCTTCGGCCACACGGTTGCGTAGCGGTAGCGTCACCTGTACTCCGATACCGTAAGTCGGAAACTTGCGCGTGAACAACTGATTCAGCACGTCGCCGTATCCCCCAGCATACGGAATGCTGGGAGCCTGCGATAACGGATTCACAACACCTGCGAGTCCGTTGTTCTGCGCTACTCCTACCAGGTCCACCTCGGGTCGCAGCAGGTTGCGCGAGCCTTCCAGGCCGATCTGCGAATTCTCCACCTGGAGCCGCGCCTGGCCCAGATCGGGCCGCTTAGCCACGGCCGCCGACAAAGCCTCCTGAATCGGACGCGCCTCGTCTTTCTCCGGCACGTTGAGGGTGTCGGTGGGAATGATGCGCGCGCTCTCCACTTCGGGGTCTTCATTGCCGCGCCGTGTGAGCACCGTTTTCAGGATCGCCTCCTGCTCCTCGAGCAACCCGGAAGAATTGATCAGATCCTGGCGGCTGCCCGAAACCTGGGCCTTGGCACGCGTCATCTCGACCGGAGCCAGTGTGCCCTCATCTACCTGGGCCTTGGTATCGTCAAAGAGCTTCTGCGCCAGCGTCACGGTTTCCTGCTTCACTTTCACGTCTTCGCTCAGCGCCACCAGGTCCGTATACAGCCGGATGACTCCGTAAACCGTCTCAATCAACTGCTGTTGGAACAACAGGCTTGTAATCTTTTGTTCGTTGTAGGCGATCCGAATAAACCGGCGATTGAGATTCATGCCGAAACCACGCAACAACGGCTGCGTGACCGTGAGACCCAGCGAAGAGGTCGTGTACGGGTCATAGGACGAGCCCAATCCGTTCAGTCCCGTGCGGCTGTTGTCGAAGTTCACGCTCACTTGCGTGCCGGTGCTGAAACTCTGCTGGTAACCGGCGTTGGCGGTCGTCGTCCTGGTCACGAGCGAGTTCGTGTCGTTCGAAAAGTAATCGATTTGAGGACTGGTCTGATGGGTCCAGTTGACCAGACCGGTGAGCTGAGGGTCGAACGCCGGTGGTGGCGTGCCCGTCGATTGCGGAATTGTGCCCTGCATCGAGAGGTTCGTCTGCGCCTCCCCTAGCACGCCCAGCTCCTGTGCATTGCTTGCCACCGTGCTCCCGGGCGTCACCGACGTCGAGGTCGCAGCATTTGTCACGAGCGGGCTGAGTGGGCCGCCGACACCAGCCGGGGTGTCCGCAAGGGTAAACAGCACTCCGCGCAGCGTTCCGCCGCCTTTCGCGCGCAACACCTCGGACTCAGCAATCGGCAGCGTGTAGCGATCGAGTTCGATGTCCAGGTTGTTTTCGATCGCCAGCGCCAATGCATCGGAGAGCGAGAGATAGAGGTTTCCGGCACGCAATAGATCGTGGAAACGCTGCGAGTTTGCGAAATCCGTGTGGTACCGGCGTCCTGGACTTTCCATTGCCGGCTGTGGAGAGCTCGCAGGCGTTGGAGCGCCTGGCACCTGGCCGCCGGGCGCAGCCATCCCCGGGCGCGCTGCCATCAAAATCGCAAGTGTAGTGCTGAGTGTGGATCGAACCATCTGTTTGTCCCTTGTTAGTTTAGTGCGGCGGCCAGGGCATCATCCTTTTCATCCAGCAGACCGCTCCCTGTGGTCGCGGCTCGGCGAGCGGCTACATGCGCGCAGACACTATTCTGAGCCGCGCGCGAAGCAAGCGGTTTCCCGCTCAACGACAAATCCACGATCTCGGGCGCCTCACGCTAATTTAGCGTCCCGCGGGCTTGGGCGTGGCGCCGGTCACCGGTGCGGCCTGCGCCTTTTCCTTCAGCAGCACGGGATTCACCCGGACGCCGTCGCGCACCGTGTCGCCCGGATTCACGATCACGCGCTGCCCTTCCCGCAAGCCGGCCACGACTTCGATCTGGTCGCCATAGTCCCGCCCGAGCTGGATGCGCTGGAAATGGACGGTCTGGTCATCGCCCACCAGAGCCACTTGCGTCCCGTCCGGCCGCACGACTAGAGTATCGCCGGGAATCAGCAGAGACGGATTGCTCCGCGGCCCTGTCAGGCTCACCTGGGAATACATGCCAGGCAAGAGCGTACCATCAGGGTTGGGCGCCTGCACTTCGACCAGCAGCGTACGGCTGGCCGGATCGAGCGCGCTGGCCGTGCGCGTCACCATGCCATGGAACTGGCGCCCGGGAAGGTCGGGAATAGTTAAAGCCGCCGGCTGCCCCACCCGCACCGCTTCCGCATCGGATTGCGGAACATTGATGTAGGTGCGCAGCACATTGGTCTGCGCGATGCGATAGAGCAGCGTGTTGCCGTTTGTCACCAGCGCGCCCACATCGATGTTGCGCACCGTGATTACACCGCTGAAGGGCGCGCGCACCTTCTCATAACCTTGCAGCTCGATCAATCTCGCGAGGTTGGCTTCGGACGCTGACACGTTGTTGCGCGCCGCCGAAATGGCTTTTTGCAGCGATTGGACGCCCGCCGATTGCGCTTTGAACTGCGCTTGGTACTGATCGTTTTCCTGACGTGAGACAGCGCCTTTCGCCACCAGATTGTTCCAGCGCGTGGCGGTGACGCGAGCCAGTTCTTCGTTGCTCTTGCCTTGGTCCAGGTTGGCGGTGGCCGCTTCCACCTCCGATCGTGCCTGTTCGAGAGTGGCCCGGGCTTGTTGCACCTGCTGGTCCAACTCCGGGGCTTCGAGTTCAGCCAGCAGTTGGCCGGCCTGAACGCGATCGCCAATGTCGGCGTAGCGTTTCTTGATGTATCCGTCCGCGCGCGCGAGCACGGGCGCCTCCGTGACAGCTTGAGTATTGCCGGGAAGAACGACATCCACCTGGCCCGGGGAGCGGCGTACCGCAGCCACCGTCACGGTTGGACGCGCCTCCCCTTCCGCTTTGGCCTCGGCCACCAGCATCTGCTCGCGCTTCTGGTGCGGCAAATAGCCTGCGAAAAACGCCACTACAACGGCGATCACACCCACCAGCGACAGTGCTCCCAGCGTCGTGCGCGAAGGGGGCGGCGGTGCGGCGTGTTGCGGCGGCTGCTGCTGTTCCAGTTGCCGTTTGAGATCCGCGATCTCGGCTCGCAATCGCTCTTCGGTAGTGAGTTCTTTCTCCATCTGGCTCATAGGGACGCTTCAGGCAAGTTCCAGTAGTTCCGCGACGGTCAGTTTACCCTCCTCCTCGATCTCCTTCTCATGATCAACCGGTGGCTTGCCCCGGAGCAAGCTGTACACCAGCGGCACGATGAACAGGGTCGTCACGGTGGCTAGAACCAGTCCGCCGATTACCGCGCGTCCAAGCGGCGCATTCTGCTCCCCACCTTCTCCCAATCCCAGCGCCATGGGAAGCATGCCGATGATCATGGCCAGCGCCGTCATCGTGACCGGGCGAATTCGCGTATAACCGGCCGCCAGCGCCGCCGCGCTCGGACCCATGCCTTCGGTCCGCTGATCGTTGGCAAAAACCACCAGCAGAATACTGTTGGCCGTGGCCACGCCGATGCTCATGATGCTGCCCATGAGCGATGGCACGCTGAAGGTGGTCTGCGTGATGAACAGCATCCACACAATTCCCGCCAGCGCGCCGGGAAGCGCCATCAGAATAATGAACGGATCCACCCAAGACTGGAAGTTCACGGCCATCAGCAGATAGACCAGCACGATCGCGAAGATCAATCCCAGCTCCAGCCGGAGGAAGGAAGTCCGCATGGTCTCCACCTGGCCGCGCAAGGCCAGCGTCGTACCGCGTGGCAGGCGCTTGGATACGTCGCCCATGATCTTTTCCACGGCCGCTCCAACGCTGCCCAGATCCTGCCGGTCCACATTCGCGTACACATCGAAAACCGGCTGCACGTTGTAGTGGTTCACAATCTCGTTCGATACGCCGCGCTCCACCGACGCGAGATTCTTCAGCAGTTGCGCAGCCGCGGGCGCCGCGCCCGGGTTCCCGAACGCTTGAGAGGCTTGGCTGGGTGCGCTTCCCAGTGAGGAAACGGAACCGTTGGACACTCCCGCCTGCGAAAATGGAGTGCTCGTGTTCACTGCATTCGAAACGGGCGTGATCGGCGTCCGCATCACCGCGCCGAGCGTATCCAGGCGATACTGCGGCGTTTGCACGGCGACGCCATAGGTGACTCCGTTGGCCCAGTTCAGCCACTCCGTGGGAGCTACCTGCCCGCTCGACGCCAGCGAGATCAGCAGGCTGTTGCTTACGTCGCGCTGCGTCAACCCCACCTGCCCCGCCTTCGTGCGGTCGACATTCACGCGCAGCTCCGGATAGTTCACCACTTGATGAATATGCACGTCGGCCGCGCCGGGAATTCTCGCCATGCGGCTTTCCAGTTCCCGGCAGGTTCGGTAGCTCACCGCAGCGTCGCGTCCCACTACCTGCACATCGATGGGAGCCGGCAGGCCGAAGTTCAGAATCTGATTGGTGATGTTGGCCGCTTCGAAGAAGATCGTGACATCCGGAAACTTTTCATGAAGGCGTTTCCTCAGCCGGTTGACATACTCGCCGGTTGGACCGTGCTTCTCGTTTTTTAGTGAAATCAGGATGTCCCCGTCATCGTTCCCGATAGTCGTGTTATCGCCAAAGGCGAGATTGAAGCCGCCGAAGGGAATGCCGATATTGTCGATGATCGTGTCAATTTCGCTTGGCGGAATCACCTGGCGAATCTCGTTGTCGATATCCGCGAAAATGAGCTCGGTCTTCTCGATGCGTGTTCCCACTGGCGCCCGCGCATGCAAGCGCAATTGTCCGGAATCCACGGTGGGGAAGAAATCCTGGCCCACGAAAGGAACCAGGCACAAGGAGCCGGCCACAAACACGGCGAAAATAGTCAGCACGCGGCCGCGATGCTCGAGCGCCCAATCCAGCAGGCCCGAATATGCCGTCCGCATCTGCTCAAAGCGGTGGTTGAAAGCGTGATGCACTCGCCAGATGGCGCCGCTGCCCCCGGAAGCTTCGCCATGTTGGCCCAACAGATACAGTCTCAGCTCCGGCTTCAACAGATAGTGCACCATGGTCGGAATCAGCGTGCGTGAGAGCAGGTAGGACGCCAGCATGGCGAAAACCACGGCTAATGCGAGAGGCGTAAACAAATACTTGGCCGCGCCCGTAAGCAGCAGCACCGGCACAAACACAATGCAAATCGCGAGAGTGGAAACAAACGCGGGTACCGCGATCTGCTGCGCGCCATCGAGCACCGCCCGCACCAGTGGCTTTTTCATGGCCATGTTGCGATGCGTATTTTCGATCTCCACCGTCGCGTCGTCTACCAGGATCCCGACCGCCAGCGCCATACCGCCCAGGGTCATCACGTTGATGGTGTGGCCCATCAGATCGAGAACGATCAGCGACGTCAGAATAGAGAGCGGAATTGAGATACAGACGATGATCGTGCTGCGCCAGCTCCCCAGAAACAGCAGGATCATCATGCCCGTGAGGAAGGCGGCGATGGCTGCTTCGCGCACCACACCCTGGATCGTCGCCCGCACAAAGACTGATTGATCGAAGAACTGGGTCACTTTCAATTCCGGCGGCAAGCCCGCCAGAATCTTGGGCAGCGTCTCCTTGACCTTCCGCACGATGTCCAGCGTCGAGGCTTTCCCGTTACGCAGAACGGTCGCCAGCGCACCGCGCGTTCCATTCGTCCGCACGATGCTGGTCTGTACGGCATAGCCATCCCGTACCTGCGCCACATCCCGCATGTACACGGTCGCCCCATTCACTACCTTGATGGGCAGGTTGTTGAGCTGGTCGAGGATCACCGGGCTGTTGTTCAGTTTCACCTGGTAATCGATGTCCCCGATTTTCGCGTCACCCGCGGGCAGAATCAGGCTTTGCTGGGCCAGAGCGTTGGAAACATCAGTCGGCGATAGCTGCTTGGCATAAAGCGCCTCGGGATTGAGGTCCACCATCACCTGGCGGAACTTGCCGCCGAAAGGCAGAGGCACGGCCGCACCTTGCACCGTCGCGAGCTGGGTGCGTATGAAGTTCAAGGTCAAATCGAAAATCTGCTGCTCGCTGAGGGTCTTGCTCTCCAGGCCTAACTGCAAAATCGGCACGCTGGACGCGTCGTACTTGATGATGCTGGGCGGAAACGTTCCGGGCGGAAAGATGCGCAGCAGCGTTTGGGCAATGGCCGTCACCTGCGCCATCGCCATCTCAATCTTCACGTTGGGCTGGAAATATACGCGCGTGACGGAAACGCCGCTATACGCCTGCGTCTCGATATGCTCGATGTCGTTGACCGTGGTCGTCATGGAGCGCTCGAAGATGGTATCGATGCGTTTCTCCATCTCGTCCGGCGACATACCGGAGTAGCTCCAGATCACGCTGATGACGGGGATATCGATGTACGGAAAGATGTCCACCGGCATCGTCACAATGGCGACGTTGCCGAGAATGGCAATCAGGAGCGCCATCACTACGAAAGTGTAAGGGCGGCGCAGGGCTAAGCGGACTATCCACATTTCGTCTTACAGGTGCCGACAGGGTTAATGCCTATTATCGAACAACGGAACGCTATTTTTTGATGACCGAAAACGGCAAACCGTCGCCAGCCATTCGGCATATGCCACCGTAGGACGAAATCTGCCACGATCTTTCGCCGGAAACGGAACAAACCACCCCCTAACCGCGTCTGCCTATTGAGACTCCAGTGGCCAAGGCGCCCAAGTTCCGCCCGAACGCGTCGTTTTGGGAAGCGAACCGCATTGCCCTCGACTCTCTCCGGAAAAACAAGCTCCGCAGTTTCCTCACCCTACTCGGTGTGATCCTCGCCACAACAACATTGATTGTGGTGACGGCTCTGATCCACGGCATGAACTTGTACATTGCCGAAAAAGTGTCCGACATGGGCGCCGACGGCTTCCGCGTTGTCCGCATGGCTTGGTTCGGCCCCTGGGATCCGAAGAAGTTCTTCGAGATGCTGAAACGGAACCCGGAGATCAAGCGCGAGGAGTACGATTTCCTGCGCAGCCAGGTATCGCGCGTGAAGGACATCGGAATGATGGTCTCGAGGCGCGGGCGAGTGTCGTACAAAGGCGACTCCGTGCCCCGCGTCGAAATCGATGGCATTACCGACAACATCCCGGCAATCAACAACGTAGGTGTCGCCTCCGGGCGCGGCATTGTGCCCGAGGAAGTGCGGCGCCACGCCCCGGTGGCCTTTCTCGGCAACGACTTGAACAAACGATTCTTCGAGGATGTCGACCCCGTCGGAAAAGTCATTCAGATCGAAGGCAATCCCTACACAGTGGTCGGCGTGGCGAAAGCTCTAGGCAGTGTTTTTGGCCAATCCCAGGACAATTTCGTCATGGTCCCGATCGAGAGCTATTTCAAGACATACGGGTCGCGGTCGGGCATCGAGCTGGTAGCCAAGGCGAGCGGCCAGGAGCATCTGGTAGAGGCTCAGGACGAAGTCCGCATGCTGCTGCGCGCCTACCGCCACCTGAGACCCAATGCCGACGATAACTTTTCAATCTTTGCGTCGGAAACATTCGTTACACTTTGGAACCGTTTGACGGCTGCCATTGCCGGGATGGCGGTCGGCATCGTGTCCGTTTTCATGGTGGTGGGCGGCATCGTCATCATGAACATCATGCTCGCCGCAGTTAGCGAACGGACGCATGAAATCGGAATCCGCAAATCCCTGGGCGCTCGACGGCGCGACATCTTGAATCAGTTTCTGGTCGAGTCCTCAGTGCTCGCCGGCACGGGCGGCCTGATCGGCGTGGTGCTCGCCTGGCTTCTGGCGATTCTCGTACGCAACACGACCCCCATGCCGATGGCCCTGCCGTGGACGTCCGTCTTCCTGGGTGTGGGGCTCTCGGCGTTGGTTGGCCTGTTCTTCGGCATCTATCCGGCGCGGCGCGCGGCCAGGCTGGACCCCATCGAGGCCTTGCGGGTGGACAAATAACCCATGAAACGGCTCAGTTTCACAAGCGCTCTCTGGCTCGCCCTCGATACCATCCGCTCACATAAACTGCGCTCGTTCCTCACGGTTCTCGGAGTCATCGTGGGCACCGGCACCATCATTGGCGTCGGCGCCATTCTCACGGGATTCGACGCTACCATCGCGGGCGTACTGCGCAGCTTCGGCCCTAACTCCATCATCATTTTCAAATTTCCAGTCGGATTTCGCGTTACGGAATTAACCCCGGAAGAGCGTACTCGCAAAAATCTGACCTACGAAAACGCTGTCCACATCCGCGAGCGTTGCAGAACCGTCCAGGACGTCTCGCCCATGCTCTTCCCTAATCACGACCCCATCAACGTGCATTACAAGAGCAATGAAATGTACGACGTCAATCTTTTCGGCGTAGAAGAAGCATACGCCCGCCAGGGGCAAGCCGACATGCACCTTGGTCGCTTTTTCACCGATGAAGAGAGCCGGCACCGGGAGAGCGTCGCGGTTCTCGGCGCTGAAGTCGAGAAGGCGCTGTTTGCGGATGTCGATCCCATCGGCAAAACCATCAACGTGGATGGTTATGAATTCCAGGTGATCGGCACCATGTTCCGTCCCGCGGCTTCATTCTTCGGCGATACGGATAACCGCGTGCTCGTGCCCTATGGCGCCTTGCGGAAGATGTATCCGAACGCCAGGGAGAACGCCATAGTAGTGACCGCTCAGGATGGCAAGCTGGGAGAATCCTTGGACGAGGTGCGTACGGTTCTGCGCATCGACCGTCACGTCCCCTACCAGAAGGGCGACGACTTCTCGCTCTCCACCGCCGAGCAAATGGTCGCCGATTTCCGCCAGATCACCGCCATCACTTTCGCCGTCATGGCCGCGTTAAGCTCTGTCGGATTACTGGTGGGCGGTATCGGCGTGATGAACATCATGCTGGTTTCGGTGACTGAGCGCACGCAGGAGATCGGGCTTCGCAAAGCCGTCGGCGCCAAAAAGCGGGATATTGTCGTGCAGTTCCTGCTCGAGGCATCTGTGCTGACTGGCCTCGGCGGCCTCGCCGGAATCCTGTTCGGCTGGATCATCGCTCTGATTACCCGCACCGTGTTCGAATCGTTACCCGCCAGCGTGCCCATGTGGGCGTCAGTGCTCGGTATCCTGATGTCGGTGGGCGTCGGGCTCTTCTTCGGGATCTGGCCGGCTTACAAAGCCGCGCGCCTCGATCCGGTGGAAGCGCTGCGCCACGAATAGATCGGGAAAAAACTATGAACAGGCTACTCGTTTCATCTTTGATTATTGAGACTCTCCTCGCTACGGCTTTCGGTGCACCACAACAGAAATCAGCGCCCCTTCCTCCGGCGCCGGTGCCCGCGCAAGTACTCAACGGCAAGAAAGTATTTATTGCCAACGCCGGCGAAGAGCACATGATCGTACCGATCGGAACGATCCTCAGCGGAAGCATCGATCGCGTCTACGACCAGTTCTACGCAGCCATCAACAAATTGGGGCGATATGAACTGGTCTCCGCTCCCGCCGAGGCGGATCTGATTTTCGAAATCGGCTTTACCATCAACGGCAGCCCGCAAATACCCGAAATCGGACATCTCCGATTGTCCATCCGCGATCCGAAAACCAACGTCTTGTTATGGAGCTTCGTTGAGTACGCGCCAGCCGCGTTCTTGAAAGGGAATCGCGACAAGAATTTGGATCAGACCATGAACGTCATTGTCGGTGAGCTGATTAATCTGGTGTCGCCGCCCGGCGCCGCCGCCAAGCCGTAGCCTCCCGATGCATCTTAGCCTCTGGAAACGCGGACTGGGCCACGTTCCGGATTCCGTTTGGGACGAAACCGCCCTCGAAACCCTGGTGCTGGCCGAGAATGGACTACACGAAATCTCCGAGCGGATTGGCGGCCTCAAGAAGCTTCGCATGCTCGACCTCGGGCACAACCAGTTGACCAGCGTACCGGAAGCGCTGGGTGATCTGGACGGTCTTACGGGCTTCCTCTACCTTCATGACAACCGGTTGAGCACGCTGCCGTCGTCCCTCAGCCGGTTGCAAAAACTGCGCTATCTGAACATCAGTCAGAACGCCTTCGCATCGCTCCCAGACTGCATTACCGGCATGGCGAGTCTCATCGAGCTCCGGGCATCCGGCAATCACTTGACGTCTTTACCCGATTCGATCGCACGCCTTTCAAGGCTCCGAGAGCTTCACCTCCGCAACAACAAACTGACATCGCTGCCGGATTCCATTGGAAATCTGCTGGAATTGCGGCAGATTGATCTGCGTGAGAATCCGCTGACCAACCTGCCTGAGAGCATCGCTGCATTGCCTCGCCTGGAGAAGCTCGATCTCCGCTGGGTGGACTCTCTGGAACTGCCACCATGGGTCCAGGGCCTCGAAGTGCGCGGATGCGCGGTCTACCGCTGAGCAGCTGCGGCAGCGCAACCAGAATGAGTGCTTTCATTTCGTAAAGATCAGCGTACCGAAGTTCTCCGGCACGTGATTGGGATCGCGATTCACCACGCAGGTGGGCTGCCAGCACAGGAAGTGCCGCTGCGGGTCGGCGCCTTGCCCGTCGATGCGATAAAGGTTCATCCGCCATCGCGTCCCCGGCTTCACCACCTGCTCGCTCACCGATTTCAGGGGAATCTGCGCCGCGGCGTACCACACGTGCGCCTTCTCATCGATGCGCGCCGTCACGTGCCACCCCGAGCGCCAGCCGCGATTCGTACCGTGATGATCCAGGTCAATCGCAAGGTCGATCCAGTCAGCCGTCGGCGCAATCTCGAATTCCCGGTAATGGCGGATGTTTTCCCAGTCATCGCCCAGAAACATCTCCACCACATCGCGATCCCACAGCCCGCGCCGCGGCTTGTCCGGCTGTGGCGGCAGAAAAAGATTCAGCGTCTCGTAGGGACAGATGAATAGAAGATAGAGATCCGCATTGCTCCAGAAAGCAAGAATCTCCGTTTTCAAGTTGGGGTAATCGAGCGTCTTCGAGCAGTCTTTGCTCATCCAGACCGTTTTCGCTTTGGACCACGTCTTTGACTTCGGGTCGGTATTCAGCTCCCGAGGCTTCTTCACGTGCGGAATGGACATGCTGGCTGTTGGACGCGAGACAATGCACGGCGTTTGGTTTTCCTGCGCCACCGCTGCACCCGCCAGCAGACCGATTAGTATCAGTCCGCGCAAGGGCTACTTCTGCTCCTGGTGGGATTTAATGTCGTCGTCCAATTCTTTAACCAGCGCCGGATCCTTCGGCCGTCCGGAAACCGTTCGAACGGATTCTGCGCCGTGTAGCGAAGCATCTGGTCGCGCGAGAGCGAAAGCACCTGTGCGGGCGCCAGCATCAACGCCGCCGAGACGCTGCAAAGCAGCCAAGTCTTCATAATTAGCCCTGCCTGCCGCCGCGTCCGAACGCGTGCCGGGTCGCCGTCCATTTGGCTTTCAGATATTCGTCCATGTCCAGGTCGCCCGACATGCTGTCGCCGCTTACCCTTCCGGAAAACTTGAATGTCAGCGCAGCGCCGTGCTGCTCGCCGACGCGGCTCGTCAACTCCACTGAATCCCCGCTGATGGCGCCGGCGACATCGCGTGGAATGTAATCGCCCTGGTGCGTCCCCTCGATCCGTCCGCCGTCCTGGCGCAGAAACAGCGTGTGCGTCGAACTCGCCGCTGCAAAATCGATGTTCACGTCCCATTGGCCGCTCAGATCCGCGGCCGGCGGCCGAGTGTCTTTCACCAGCTTGCTTCTCGGCGCCGCAGTCAAAACCGCGTGTATCCGGTCGGCGACAATCTTGTCTTCTCCCGGCTGCATCATGTATGCCAGGATCGATACGCCTGTCTCCGTCGGTGATGCATTCGCGTTCCCCCGGCCACCGCCTCCTCCACCCGCCAGCGTGATCCGCGGCTCTGTCATGAAGAGTGCATGGGAAACCTGCTCGCCGCTGATCCCGATCTTGTCCGTGTCCCATCGAATCGAAAGGCCCGGACTGTGATTGCTCAACCCGTTCGGCTCACGCACTGTCGCCTTCACACCGTCAATCGCCGACACGCGCTGGCCGATGTGATCCATCCACGACATCCATTGCTTGTATTCCGCGTCGTGGTCGCGCTTCACCCACATCTCCACCGCCATCAGCATTCCCATGGCTTCTTCTTTACCGACTTTCATGGTCCGCCCATAGCCGTGGTGCGGTGCGCTATGCACCCACGCCGCTTGAATCAGATCTTTGCGGCCCAGTAACAACCCGGCGCACTGCGGCCCGCGAATGCATTTGCCGCCGCTATATCCCACCAACGTCGCGCCGCGTTGCAGGTGGACATTCGGGATGGTAAGCATCTCGGCGGCTGCATCCACCAGGACCGGGATGTTTCGTTGCTTGGCCAGCCTGACTACATCGGCAAACGACGGCGGACCTGCATCCGCCCTCGGCCCCGCCAGAACGTAAACCATCGCCACGCGCGGGCCGAGTGCCGCTTCCAGTTCCTCCGCCGTCCCAACCTCGACGATCCGCACGCCGATAGACCGCACCGCGGCATCGTAAACATTGCGAGAGTGCTTGGGGATCACGACCTCGTCTTTGGGAAATCCCGTCAAATCCGGAATCCTGACGTGCCGGTCCGGATTGCCGCCCGCTATGCACGCCGCCGTGGCGTGCGCCAGGCCCGCCGCACATCCTGAAGTCACCACGCCCGACTCGGCGCCGGTCAATTCCGCCAACCGCCCGCCGATGGCTGCCATCATCTCGTCCAACTGCACATAGTGCCCCGCCGCCGCTTCCTTGGCCGCGCGCACTTCCGGCAGCTCCAGCGAGCCTCCCACCACAGTGAACGTCCCGCGGCAATTGATGATGGGACGAATGCCGGCGGATTCATAGATATCCGGCCCTACTTTGAGACCCGGCGATATCGACGCCGGCGCTGGCGCTGCTTTCGCATTGCGCAACCATGCGGGAAGTGCCACCATACTGCTTGTGCGGAACAGATCGCGCCGGCTCAACCCCGCGCAGCGCTCAAAAAGATTTGCAAACGAATTCGGCATTCATACCTCCCAAGCACCGGGTTGAACCGGCGTCCTTCCACGTAAGCTCGTCCTTGCTTGACAAACGCAGACCATTAAACCACGATGGTAGGTGAGCCGAGCATATTACTCCCTCTTCAGTTTGCTTGAGCTAAGTCAGGCTATCTGAAATTGCTATCTTAGCCCACAACGGCAGTTGTGAAGGGGGGATCAGGTGACACATCTCGGTGAATCCAGAGACTTCAAGCCTTCAGCCTCGGCGGGATCACCGCTTGGGCCGGTGGACACCGCTCTAACCAACGGTTTGGACCATGCCCGCGGTCCTGGTGCGCGCCAATCCCAAATGCTGCGGTATACCGGCTTCGAGCAGATCGGCAGCGTTCGGACGTATCTCTTCAATCACGTTGTCATCGGCCAAAAGTCCACACCAATGGTCGTCACCGCCGAGATTCCGATGTTCCTGAAGCATCACGTGAGCATTCAGGATGGACCGGCACTGTGTTTGTACGTCCTGTCGTTGGAGATGAATAAACCGGAAGCAGCGAGCGCGGACGGCCCAGGTCACGAGCTGACTGAAGACGACATCGTCGCTTATCTCGCCACCAAGCCCCGGCCCGCAGCGCCGAAAGGTAAGCGCGAGAAGCCGTCCGAAACCTGAAATCACCGTTTCAATTCCACCACCACAACCTCAGCCGGCAGCAGGCTCAGATTCTCTTCCTTGTGTTTGGCCGCGCCGCCCATCCGGACATCCCCCGCCGCTGCGTCCATCATCTGCACAGTGCCATCCGCCCCCGTCACTTTCACCTTTGCATCAGTCATATAAACCATTACGCGGTTCAGGATGTGTTCGTGCAGGGGCCCTGCCTCGTGCGGGCCATAGTGCGCCCGCAACACGCGCACCTGCGGATTCTCGAACTCAACTTTGTAATGAGCCGGCGCCACTCGCACCGGGTCCAGATCGCTCGCGGGCAGCGAGCCCGGCCCGTTCTTCAGTTCCACCTCCACAATGCGATAAGTGGTCCCGCCAACGTTATCGCTGATGTGCCGCGTGCCCGCCGGGCTCCAACTCACCTGTCCGGGATGAAACCGTACGTCTTCCACATGGCCCGCGGGATCCGTCAGCGTCTGATGCCCGCCGTCCAGGTAGATCAGAACGCGATTCGTGTGATGCTCGTGCATCGGGCTCCGCTGCCCCGGCGAAGTCACCACTTCGACAACTCGCGCCTCCGGAGTATCAAACTTCACATCCTGCGCGGCAACTCCCGCCGCGACGAGCAGGAACATCCAACCGGCCTTTCGCATGCGTACATGATGCCACGATAATATCGGTCATGAAATACGAACACTCCGCAATCCCCGAGGCGTCCGTTCCACCTGCCGCTTCTGCCGAGTTCCAACATGTGCTCGATACCTACGCCAGCGAAATCAACAAAGTGGCGTCAGTCTGGAGCGCCTTCTCCGCCGCCGATGTTGATTATCGGCCGCACCGTCGATCCAGCACCGTAGGCGAAATCTTCAAGCACCAGTTGCTTTCCGAGCGCCGCTTCGTCGCCGAGTTCCTGGGCACGCCCGAGCCACCTCCGTCAGAGGTTCTTCCGGCGATCTTGGCTCCGGAGGCCTGTACCACCCGGCTCGTCGAACTTGCGCGCCTGCGCCTGAACTTGCTCGCTCAGCAGCCGGCCGCCTGGTGGTACGCGCGTGTGCCCTTCTTCGATGTGGAGCGCCAGCGCGTCTGGATCTTCTGGCGCCGCGTCCTGCATACCGCCCACCACCGAACTCAACTTACCGTCTACTTACGCCTGCTCGATCGCAAAGTACCGTCCACTTATGGCCCGACCGCGGATGTTACCTGGGCTGGCGCCGATCCCACGCACAGCGTCGAGGCTGCCGGCCGCAAATGAATCGCATTCGCGTCAATTCGCGTTCATTCGCGGCCCATCGCTCTTGATCCGGCGCACCAACCGCCACCCATACACTCCCAGAATCGCCGAGCAAACCCCCGCCCCCACCCATCCCAACACCGCTTCCGGTAAATCGGGGTACACCAGCTTATCCAGATAGTGCACGAGAAACCCCTGCTGATAAGCCACCGAGCCTGCTCGCACTTCCAGCCACTGTTCCAGGAGTGTGAGCGGACACGGCCACGGTCCCAGCTCCACCGCGATGCCCCAAGCGAGAGCCGCCACGTGCACCGCCGTCAATACCGGCCTTCCGCGTGTAAATACCCAGCCCGCCAGAATCCATATGATCCAAAGGAAGTGCAGCGTGAGAACCACCGCCGCCAAGCCGGCGTACACTTAGTACCTCCAGCTTTTGACGTCTGCTCCCTTCGGTGCAGTCTTCAATATCCAGGCTTCCATCTGCGGCATGAATCGCTGATTGATGGTCAGACGCGAAATCTTCACAGGAACCGTTGGATCGCCCGAGTAACAATGCGGCTGGTCCGGCCCATAGTCAAAGTCACCGCCGTAGTACGGTCCAAACCCCGGATATCTTGTACTCTCAAGAAAGTTCTCAAGTAAGTGCACCGCCCGGTCAAGATAGTAAGTGTCTCGCGTCCCAACTTTAATATGTAACTTGCCGATTAATTTCGGCCCTAGCGTCTTCCAGTCGCGCTCCATGATATACCGCAGATCATAGTGTTCCTTCCAGTACTCGGCAACCTGATGATCGATGGCACCGGTTGCCTTGTCGAAAATCGGCTGCGGATACCCGCCCGCCCCGACTGGACTGTATACCGCCTGCCAGATATCAAGCTGTTCCGTCGACCGCCCGTGGCTGCCCAGCGTCGCCTCCATCCGGGCATCGTCCTGAACCGTGGAAATAAGCATCCCATCGGTCTCGCGTGTCGAGGGTCGCGGCACCAGTTTCCACGGGCTGTCCATGAAATACGCGTTCCCGTCTTTGTAGATATTCATGGTCTGGTAAGCGCGGAAGTCTACTGGATCGGGGCAGTCGCACCATGTGCCGTTGAATACGTCGGGGTAGAATACTTGCTGTGCCAGCGCTTCCCATCCTCCCGTCGACCCGCCATACAGCACCCGTGCCCACGGCTCGCCGATCGCACGATACGTCTTCTCTACGGACGGCATGAATTCTTCAACGATGGCATCGCCATACGGCCCGACATTTGCTGAGTTCACCGCGTAGGAATCGTCGTAGTAAGGATTCGCGTGCTGGATACTGACAATCAGCATCCTCGGCAGCCGGCCCGCCGTCCAGTCTTGATAAAACTTGTAACTATACTCTGCCACCGTCCGGTCGTAGTCTTTGAGATTAGGTGTGGGCGGTGACTCCCGAAACTCCACCGGTGTCGCGAAGCTCCTGGTGAAGTGGCCTTGATAGTACATCACCGGGTAATGCGCGTCCGGGTGTTCGTCGAATCCATCCGGCAAAAGAACCACTCCGCCTATATACATGGGCCGGCCCCAGAACTTTGAGAGTAACTTGCTCTCAATCCGAAAATGCTTGACGTACTTCGTATCTTTCGGCGGCGCAATGGGCGGAATGACCTTGGTAAGTTCCATGCGGATCAGATTGCCGCTCGATCGTTCAATCCGCACCTTCTTCGGCTCACTGTAAAGGTTGCCTGGCGACGTGTTGCAATGCTGGCCTTCGCCCTGATCCATGTGCAGCTTCACCACGTGCCCATCCGAGCGATGAAACGTCTCGTAGACGTTGAGCAGCGCCTGCACGAAGTATTCGCCGTCGGGCACATCGCGCAGACTTTCACGCGGGTATCCCTGCGCGGATTCGTCAATTGCAGCCGCCTGCCCCGGCGGCAACCCCTCTACGTCCGTGCCAAATATCTGCGCGGTGTCGAGCACCTCGCCCACCTGCATCCGCGGCTCGGGGTCCCCCTTTTTGGAAATGACCAGCAGAACCCGTCCATCCACCGGCGTGGAGTGCAGCGACGCCGGAAAGGTAATTTCAAACCTCAGCGGCTTTCGCGGCTGGCCGATGGAGGCACCGACCAATACCGCGATAAGAGCGATCTGCTTCCTCATTTCATCCACCCATGCAGCCGCATCCAGGGCTCGAGTTGCCGCGACCACGCCGAGAGAATCGGATCGAACAACGCCAATCCAACGCCATGCGGCCCTTGTTCGTAGATGTGCATCTCCGCCGGCACGCCGGCTTTCCGCAGCGCGAGATAGAACAACACGCTGTTCTCTACAGGAACGCCAGAGTCCGTGGTCGTGTGGAAAAGAAACGCGGGTGGCGTTTGCGGCGTCACCTGGGTCTCATTCGAAAGGCTCGCCGCAAGCTGCGGATCTGGATTATCGCCCAACAGGTTCCGCAGCGAGCCCCGATGCACATATTGCGTCGTCAACGAAATCACCGGATAAGCCAGAATCATGAAGTCGGGCCGCGAGCTCACGCGATCGATCGCGTCCGCTGCGCTAGCATTACCGGAATCGAAGTGCGTTCCTGCCGACGAGGCCAGGTGGCCACCGGCCGAAAATCCCCAGATCCCGATTTTGTCCGTCGTAATTCCGTACTCCGGCGCGTGCGAGCGCACGAACCGCAGCGCGCGCTGCGCGTCTCCGAGTTCTATCGGGTGGTGGTAACGCGGCCCCAGTCGATATCGCAAAACGAACGCCGCCACACCACGCGCATTCAGCCAATCGGCGATCTGCTTGCCCTCATGATCGACCGCCAGCATGCCGTACCCGCCGCCCGGACACACCACCACCCCGCTTTGCACTCCATTCGATGGTGGCAGATAGATGGTTAGACTCGGACGGTCGGCATCGTCATTACCTAGCGCTCCCGGCGCGCCACCCGGCCATAGCAATTCCACCTTCGGCGCCGGCGCCCCCGCTACAAAACCGGCGAGCCAGAACGAAATGAGAACAGATTTGTAGAAATGCACCGGACAATGATATCGTGCCTCGCGTTCACAGGTCGGATGAGCTTATACTCGTTTTCCCTTCAGATACTTAATTGCGCAAAAGTGCATCCTGCCTTAGGCCGTATTCCTACAATCTGAATGAATGAAGGCCCACGGATTCCTGGTTGGCTGGCTGCTCGCGGCCGGGTGGAGCTGCGCATTGGCCCAGACCAAGGTGGACCTGAGGACGCAGAGCAAGTCAATCGACTTTACGGGGGCGTCTCTCACCAAGCCGGCTCGGAGCGCCGCGTCACTTCCGGGCGCCTGCTCAGCCGGGGAACTGTTTTATCTGAGCAGCGGCCCGTTGTATTCCTGTTCCTCCACCAACAACTGGGTCAGAATGGGCACGGTCACCGGCAACACCAACTCGGGCGACTGCGCGCGCTTCGATGCCAACGGAAATGTCGTGGATGGCGGCGCGGCTTGCGGGGGCGGGCCCAATTTTCAGCAGGCATTCGCCAGCGCGACATCCGTCACGCTCACGCACAATCTGAATTCGACTGGCATCGTGTTCGCCTGCTTCGACAACAGCACTCCGCCGTTGTGGATTCTACCAAGATCCGTCGCGCTTACAAATCCGAATACGCTGACTGTCAATTTCGCCTCAGCGCAATCCGGCTCATGCGTGGTGAATGCGAACGGAGCCGGCTCAACACCAAACTTTCAGCAGGCGTTCACCAGTGCTACTACGGTGACTCTGGCTCACAATCTAAACTCAACCAGCATCGTATTCACCTGTTTCGACACCAGCACCCCCCCGCTTTGGATTCTGCCAAAATCTGCGGCTCTGACGAACGCGAATTCATTGACCGTCAACTTCGCCTCGGCGCAATCCGGATCGTGTGCGGTTAATGCAACCGGGGGAGGCGCGGAGCCGGCATTTCTCATGGGGTCGGCGTCACTTAGTTTTGGGCCAATTGCACAGGCGGCATGCGCGGAATTGACGTTCACGCTAACTGGGGTGAATCCAGGGGATTCGATTGCCCCGGGCTGGCCGGCCACACTGACGGCAGGGCTTACGGGGACTATGATCGCAACCGCCGCGAATACGGTTGCCGTCGAGCTTTGCAACTTGTCAGGTGCGACGGTGACGCCGGCGGCTCAAACCTTCAAGGCAACGGTCATTCATTAATCGCCGACGCGGCCATCGCCATGAAGGCGCTACGCTCGGTGGCGACATCGGGCTGCTGCACCAGAAACACGCCCACCAAGTCTTTTTTCGGATCCACCCAACCGTAAGTTCCAAACGCGCCGCCGTGGCCGTAGGTGCCGATGGAGGCCAGCGGCAGCGTGCCATCCGGCGTGCGCACGATAGCCCAGGCCAGCCCGTACCCCATTCCAGCGGACTGACCGATCGACAACTCGCCAGTGTGCACTTCGGTCATCATGTCCACCGTGGCGCGCGAGAGAATGCGTTTGCCGTTGTGGGACCCTCCATTCAGCATCATCTGATAGAAGGCTGCGAGGTCGAGGGCGGTGGAATACATGCCCCCTTCGGGAAACGGGTACTTCGCGTCTTTGTCCGTGAAATCCCAATCGGCTTTCTGCAATTTGCCTTTGTCCAGCACATACACCGTAGCCACGCGATCGCGACGGTCGGCCGGCAGGAAGAAGAAGCTGTCTTTCATGCCAAGCGGCTGGAAAACTCGCGACTCGATGAATTTGTCGTAAGGCTGATCAGCGACGATTTCGATGATGCGGCCCAGAACGGCGATGCCGTAGTTACTGTATTGCCATTTCGTGCCGGGGTCGAAATCGAGAGGTTTCTGGGACGCCATGAGGGCAACTTCGGAAAGGGTGAGGGTCTTGCGGGCGATGGCTTCGTCAAGAGTCTCGGGCGGCATGCCGTACATGCCGGAGGTATGGGTCAACAGATCGCGCAGGGTGATGGGGCGGGAGGCATGGCGGAGAACGCGCTTGGTGTCGCCGTTCTTGTCGCCTTCGCGGCTCTCGATGACCCACATGTTTTTGAACTCCGGCAGATATTTCTCCACCGGATCGCGGAGCGCCAGTCGACCCTCCTCCATCAGGATCATGATGCCGACCGCCGTAAAAGGCTTGGTCATGGAAGCGATGCGGAAAATCGTATCGGTGCGCATTGGTTGCTTGGTTTCTAGGTCGCGATAACCTACGGCTTCGACTTGCGCGAGCGCGCCGTGGCGCTGCACGAGAGTGACCACGCCGGGGAGCGTGCCCTTGTCCACGAAGGCCTTCATGCGCGCTGGAATGCGCGCGAGGATTTCCGCATCCATCCCGGCTTTTCCGGTGTTCACGGCGGGCGGCGCGGCATGGAGCAACAGGAACGCGGCTAGAGGGAATGCCAGGCAACTGCGCGTAATGGTTCGCATATTCACCTTCCAAAAATGAAGCGGGCGCGGCGCGGATCAGCACCGCCATCGAGCACACCACCGGAAATCTTGATCACCGTCGGCGCGGAGGAATTGCTCCATTCGCCGGATACAGTGACGGAGTGGCCGAGAGCCGTCAACCTGTCGACGGTGGATTTCGGGATGCGGCCTTCGATGCTGAGTTTTCCCGGTGTGAATTCGTGGTTGCCGAAGGAGCTGTAGAAATGCTCGGTCTGGAAGCGCGCGGCCTCAACGGCCTCCTGCGGCGGCATGCCAAACTCGATGATGTTCAGAAGGACTTGCAGCAAAGCCTGGTCCTGATTGTCGCCACCGGGCGTGGAGAGCGCGAGAAACGGTTTTCCGTCCTTGAGCACGATAGTCGGGCTGAGCGTGACGCGCGGACGCTTGCCGGGTGCGAGCTGATTCGGATGACCGGGCGTCATGACGAAAGTCTGCATGCGCATGCTGAACGGAATGCCGGTATCGCCCGCGATCACTGACGGCAGCCAGGCGCCGCTGGGCGTAGCGGAGAAAACGTTGCCGTGGCGGTCGACGACGTTCACGCAGGTAGTGTCGTGCGCGGGCCAGATGTACGCCGTGGAAACCTTCTCCATTGGCAGCGGCCCTCCGAACGTTCCGGGACGGTGCTCCATCGACGCGTGCGCGGGATCGATGAGTTTACGGCGATCGGCGGCGTAATCTTTCGAAAGCAAAATATCCTCGGGAATGTGGGAGAACTTGGGGTCGCCGTAGTAGCGGTCGCGGTCGGCGAAAGCGAGCTTCACGGCTTCTATGACGGTGTGGAGATACTCCGGCGAATTGTGGCCCATGGAACGAAGGTCGTAGCCTTCGAGGAGATTGAGACTCTCGAGCATTACGGGGCCTTGGGTCCAGAAACCGGGCTTGACGATTTCATATCCGCGATAGGTGGTGCTGCGGGGCTTGTCGATTTCGGCGTGGAAGCCGGCGAGATCGCGGTAGGTGATGAGGCCGCCGTTGTGTTCCGAGAATGTGGCCAGTTGGCGGGCGAGCGCGCCCTTATAGAAATAGTCGCGCACGGCGCGGAGCTTGACGGCGCGGCTGCCAGGAGTTTTCTTCTCGATGGCAACAAGGGCGCGCAAGGTTTTGCCGAGTGTGGGTTCGCGGAGAATCGTACCGCGTTCGGGAGCGACGCCTCCGGGCATGAAGAATTCCTTGGACGCGGGCCACAGTTCAAGGAAACGCTGATAGTTGCGGATAAACGAGGCGAATTCCTCGGCGATGGGAAAGCCGCCGGTGTATTCGATGGCAGGCGCAACGACCTGCGCGAACGACATGGTGCCGTAGCGGGAGAGCGCGAGAATCAATCCATCGAAAACACCGGGCAGGGGAGCGGCGCGCATGCCGTAGACGGGAATGGGCGGCTTGTTGCCTTCTTCCTCCCAGGGCTCGAGTTGGCGGGACTGGTAGAACTCGACGGTGGCTTTGGCGGGAGCTGTTCCGACACCGCTGACGGCGATGACCGGTTTGCCAGTGGGTTTGACGAGCAGGGGCATCTCGCCACCCAGGCCGAAGCGGGATTGCTCGGTGACGGCGGCGGCGAGCACGGTGGCGACACCGGCATCGATGGCGTTGCCGCCTTGGGTCAGGATGCGGAAGCCTGCCTCGACTTCGAGATTGTTGGCCGCGCCGACCATTTCATGGGTGCCGCGGACGGGCGGGAACATGGTGTGGCGGGACTGCGCGGAGAGCTGGAGAGAGAAGACGGCGAGAATCAACGCCGAGACGCCGAGACGCCGAGAAAAAAGAGTCACAGTAGTCAGTCCCCGTTTGTCAGACGTCGTATCTATACAGCGCTTGGGAAACGGGGACGCCGCGGACATCGATGCGGTTGAGATCGGTTGTGCCGATGCCGTGGCGTTCGGCCAGGAGCAGGGTGTTATCGCAGGTGTTGAACGGGGCGGTGCCGCGGTCCGCGCGGGGGTTGTAGCCCATGACTGCGGTAGCGACGGAATCCGTGGTGACCGGGTTGGTGCCGGCAATTACGACATGCGGCTGCACCAGGCGCAGAGGTTTGCTGCGTATCCAGGGGCCTTCGCCGCCGGCCATGGATTCGACGCCGTCGATGATGGCGAGATCCACTGGACGCGCGGCAACCATATCGGCCACGATGTGCGGCACGCGATAGCCGGGATCGTGATTCGTGCCGAAGTTGATTTCCTGGGGTGCGGAGCGGGAGGGTTGACGCTTGCCCTCGTGGCACACGGCCTCGCGGCCGCTGGTGGGTTTTTCGTTGGGCCCGTCTTCGCCCGCGTTATCGCCATAGATGGAAGCGGGCGTGTTGCCGAAGCAGTTCTTGAGCGATAGCGTGACGCCGCAGGTTTCGTGGTTCTTGAGCTTGGCCATGCTGACGAAGACGTCGGTCTCCTCGAACGCGTGATTCAGGTCGAAGGCCGAATAAATATACGGGGTCACCGGAACCTTGAGCCGCGCATAGCGCTTACCCTTGCCGAGATTGTTGGTGTTCTCAAATTCGACGCCGGGAGCGGCATTGGTGAGCGCGCGCACGTTCCAACCGGAATCGAGAAGGTAGTCCTCGAGCGGTCCGCTCAAGGCCCAACCGCTTTCCACAAAGCGGATGCGCCTGGCACCGGCACGTCCCATCAGGTATGCCGTGGCGCCGACCAGCTTGGGATGCGTGTAATGCGTCACGCCGAGCGGACGGCCCTGGAGGCGGAGGCCGGGGCTGCCGGTCAAGTTCAGCTTGATGGTGACGGTTTTGTTTTTGACGATGCGATCGAGGCCGCCAAGCTGATCGAACATGGTAGAGAGCGTCGCGGTGACATCGTCGTTGTAAGATGCGCACTTCGCAATCGAAACCGGAGCGGTGGGGGCTTCCGGCGCAGCTTTGAGGAGCGGCGCCGAGCCGATGAGCGCCAGCAGTTCGCGTCGGGTCATATGCTTTTCAGTCTACAGCAGGAAGGGAGGGGGCTTAGCGGCATTTGTGAACATGGGTTGCGCGGCGCAATTCTTTGTGATACGAAGTACTTTTCATGAGCTTGTTTGACTTGCTTTTCATCGCTCTTTTCCTCACCGCTGTCTTCAGTTTGTTGGCGGCGGGGTGGTTTGCCCTTCGGTGGCAATTTGGCCGCGCCCGGCGGATTCTGTATCGGCTAATCGCGGGGGCGGCGATATACATGGCAATCGTAATCGCAGTGTCTGTGGTTCTGCCACGGCGAGTTCTTAGAGTAGGCGATCCTCTATGTTTCGATGATTGGTGCGTTGCGGTGACAGGGGTGAAGCCAGCGCCGGAAAGTGGCCGCACTGTGTACTGCGTGGAACTGCGTTTATCGAGTCGCGCGCGGCGTGTTTCACAGCGGGAGCGGAATCTGGCCGTCTATCTGACGGACGATCAGGGGCGACGCTTTGATCCGGTGGCCGTGAACTCCGACGTTCCCTACAGCGTCCTGCTGCGGCCGCAAGAATCGGTTGAGGTGAGCCGTTCGTTCGCGCTTCCGGCTGAGGCGTCCGGAGTGGGCGTAGTGATCTCGCATGAGGGCGGATTTCCGATTGGCTGGTTCATTATCGGTTATGACACTTGGTTCCGGAAGCCGCCGGTAGTGATGATGGAGGGAATTTAGACTTCAACGCGGAGACGCCGAGAAATGCGGCCTTGCTCAGTTTCGGCACTAATGTTCAACGGTTAGTACGACTTTCCCTTGCGCGTGTCCTTCTTCAAGATAACGGAGAGCTTCAGCCGCGTCGCTTAACGGGTAACGCCTAGCGATGACAGGCACAATTCTTCTGGCTGCGAGAAGATCTTTCAGAAAAACCAAATCCTTCTTGTTTAGCTTCGCCAGAAAAAAACACACCTTCTTGCGCCCAATCAGTGACACTAATGGTCCCAGTAGCATGATTTGAGGACTTACTTTACCTCCGGCCCAGACATAAATTCCGTCCTGACTCAGCGCACGCATGTAATCGAACATCGAATGAAAGGCGTTCGCAGCCAGGATAAGATCGTAACGCTGCCCGCTCTTCGTGAAATCTTCCTGCGTGTAATCAATGACATGGTCCGCGCCAATCGATCGCGCTGTTTCCACATTTCTCGTGCTGCAAACGGCAGTGACTTCAGCCCCGAACGATTTGGCAATCTGGACCGCGAATGTACCCACACCGCCAGAGGCGCCATCGACCAGAACCTTTTGGCCTCGCTGGATCCGTCCCTTATCGCGAAGACCCTGAAGGGCAGTGATTGCCGCTACTGGCACGGCTGCTGCTTCCTCAAACGATACGTTAGCTGGCTTCAGCACTAGGTTATCTTCGACAGAACACACGTACTCGGCAAACCCTCCCAACCTTCTTGGCCCGAACCACTCTTTTGCACCGAACACCGCGTCGCCTGGCTGAAACTGTTTTACGTGTCTGCCAACGGCTTCCACTCGCCCGGCGATGTCAGAGCCGAGAACCTTGTATTTTGGTTTGAGTAGTCCCCCGATCATGGGGCGGGCGAACAGCGGTCCTCTCAAGCCGCCCCTGTCCAGTGTATTGACAGATGCCGCGTAAAGCTTGATCAAGACCTCATCGTCCGCGGGCGTAGGTGTTGCTACCTCCGTGAACCGCAAGACATCCGGCGGTCCGTATTCTGTGTGCACAATCGCCTTCATAAAGCTTCCCGCTCCTTTCAGGGGCCTGTCTTAGCGCCGAGACACAGAGACGCCGAGAAACACAAACGGGACGAAGTGTTACGGTTTATTCCAACCGCAAGGTTGCACTTATGTTGACTAAGTCGATATCTACTCCCGTTCCGTCCTCCGCTTTATAAGTTTCTAGCTTCCTTTCCGGAGATTCGGGGCGGTAGAGAGTGGCCTGGCGAAAGTCACCTAGGACGTGGACGGTGACGGAGTCGACGGGGTAATTCGAGTAATTCACCAGGTGGACGAGCACCTGTTTGCCGTCGGGGGAGACTAGCAGGTTGGAGAGCATAGACGAGACGTTGAACAGGCGCGCGCCAAGGTTGCCGCGGCCGATCATGGAGTTGATGTCGTGCCAAATGTCGTCGAGGCGCTTGGTTTGCTTGTCGTCGAGGGTGATCTGGTCGGGAGCGGTGGCGGCGTTTTCCTTCCAGTCGGCGGGGCCGGTGAGGAGCGTGCCGCCGGCGCGGGTGAAAGCTTTGAGGATGTCCCGCTGCTCGGGAGTGAGGGAGGCGGCGTCGACGTCGACGGCCATGGAGGCGCCGTTGAGGGTGCCCGGGCGGAGACGGTCGGGTGGGACGATCAGGACGGGCGTGTGGCGTGCGCCCATCATGTCGAGGATGCCGCCGGAGAGGAGCGCGCCGTCATTAACGCCCTGGACGACGGCGAGCTTGGCGAAGGGGCGAAAGGTGCGCCAGTCGCGGTGCGATTCGTAGAAATCGAGCTGGTGGATGATGCGGCTCCATTGATCGAGCGCCGCTTTGTCGCCGTTGTGGAGGCGGCGGGCGAGATCGTCATCAAGAGCGACGACCCACCGAGCGCCGACCATGGAAGCATCACCGATGACCTGCCCATAGTTTTCGGGGCTGATGACCAATTTGGGCGGCGGAAGGTTGGCGATCCAGACGGTGTTATCGCCGAAAGCGCGGGCGGCGCGGAGAAATCCGGCGTTGGTGTTGATCCAGGGCGAGCCTGATGGGCCGGCTTTGGCAGCGCCATCCTCCATGACCGGAATGCCGGGCCACACGCCTTGATACGTGCCGATGACGGGGGCACTCGAACCGAGCGACATGCGGCTGCGCAGGGTGAGCTCGACGATGGGCGCGGGGAAGATGGCGGCTTTGACGCGGTCGGCGGCTTCCTTCAGGAAATCGCCTTCAAGGACGACGCCGGTGAAGTGGGCGTGGATGGCGTCGCGCGCGGGTTCCGAGGGATCGACGGCGGGGCGTATGACGGCGAGCGTGGCGATGCCCTTTTCAGCGGCGGCGGCGGCGAAGGCGGCGGCCTGGGTTTTCTGTTGCGAGTCCCAGTCGATTAAGAGGCAATTGACGGGAGTGCCGCGAAGGAGGTCGAGGGTCCTGGTTTCGAGCCACCGCCAGCGGGCGGGGACCCAATCCGGCGGTGCGGAGAGGGTGAGGAGCAGGGCGAGGAACATATCTTCAATTTACGACGGAATGAACCTGAAGACTCGAGCCAAAATACGTAGCCCCAGATCGTAAAGCACTCTCGCCGCCGACGCCGAGGCGAGGAGAACGACGAAGAAACCAACCTGATTGATTCACGACGGGCGGGTGCTCGGCGGGTCAAAACGCACAGGACTATTGGCTCGCGATTACATTGTACTGCCCCGGCGACAGAGAGAGAGCAGAGCACACTCCGCGTGTCACTTGTCAACGCCGGATGCTTCACAGAGCGCGACGGCGGGCGGGCCGATGTGATCGGTTTTCTACCCCAACATGGTTAGCTTAATCCTGTCGTTGTCGCCAGGCAAAGGGGTGGTCAAACCGTTCTTCTGCAAAAGGTTTTTTGTGAAATCATCGCCGAAGTATCGGGTAAGACCTTCGCGGCGACCTCACGCGCCCGCCCGGCACAGCCCTTCGCCTACGCCTTCGCGCAACGCGCGGTCCCGGCCCACCAGCCGTCTGCAAATCGGAACTCGGGGAGAAGGGGGTCAACAACATCACGCATGGCCCTGTTTCGGCAAACCGGCGCCATGATGTAAACGAAAACGCAAAGAAAATTTTTCCCTGCGGTTACAGTTTTCGATTGCCTTTTCCGCCCTTAAAGATGAGGGCAATCAAGCAGCAACAGTCTGCCGGTTGCACTGCAAGAAAGAGAGGAAAACTTCAATGTTTAAACAGACAGGCCCGATCAAAACGGTGGTTCCAGGGGTGGGTAAGGTTTTGGATACCATGACCAATCTGCATGGATCGGTTTACGGAGTGTTAGAAGGCAACTTCGGCGCACAAGTATATTATTTCGGTCTCTTACGGAAAGTCGATTACCTCGCTCCCCAGTTCAAGGCCGCACTTGCCTCTGGCGAGATGTTCCCCTCTCTCAAGATCCAGACGCCCTCTGGCCATGTGGTCTCGTTTGTGCCTGGCTGGGGTGGCGCACGGGTGAATGAGATCACGAAGGCGGGGCACAGGCCTAGCTGGTTTGGAGGCTCTTACATTGCTGTGGGTATGGAGGTGATCACGTACGAAGGCGAGGGGTATGTTGCGGTGGACTCAGTTATAGTATCTCCCTCCTACGCTTGGCTCTCGCTGAACTCCTGATCGGGTTAGTAGCCACATTGGCCCGAAAGCCGGGCCATGAGCCAGCCTGGCACGAATGGGACCGGCTGGGATGCATCGCCGGCAGGCAAATCCACGCGCAGCCCAGTTCCGATTTCGCAGACTGGCGGAAAGGCGAAGCAGAACCCCCAGGATAGGGGTCGCAGGCCTCCGAGAGTTGCTCCAAACCAAGGTGATTTCGTGTCGTCAGATGAGAATACGAAATTGGAAGATCGTGGCGGCCCGGTTCTTGCTCGCACAGGCGTCTCAGGACGGGCAAGCCCACCCTCCACTACACCCGGCCCTGCATTTGATCGACAGTCTGCATAAATTAAATTTATACGGCGGTCAAACCCGCTTCCAACCCTTCTTCTATAACGGCGAAACGATGCGTCACGAGCAAACCTACCTAAGCCAACCGTATGTTCAATCGCGCTTCTGCCAAGGAGGAGGTTTAGTTAGGTCGATGAGTCCTAACGTATGTAACATCGGAAAAAGAACCAGGATAAGAAATGAGCCACAGCCAAACCCAAGTGTAATCCACACCATAAAGGGGGACTTTGCAGGCGGCGCGACAAACAAAAAGAGAAAAACAGAAATAGGAATGGCGAAGATCCAATCAAATATGCTTAGTGGGCCTTTCCCTAGAAGGAAAAATCGTAACAATGCAAATCCAGCGAGTCCGAGCCCCAGAGATCCGCAAGCCATGAGACTGAGCCACGTCGCCTTCGCAAGTGTCAAAACGAGTGGCTCTCCGGGCCCAGCGTGACTATAAGAATGCCAAACGCTGATGAGAAAAGTCCCTGGGGCAATCAGTTTCTGGAAAAGCTCGAATATCTTGTAGGCTTTGCTTTTGGTTACAGACCCTACTCTATCGATTAGCGGATTGCTCTCCGGCACGGTGATAGCCTCCTTCGCGCGGCGCAATATCCGGTTAATGTACTATAAAAACATACTGCGCGGCGAAAGCCTTCGACACTGGAAACCATGCCGGTGTCAGCCCCAGCCGCAGGGACGGGTCCAACACTTTCCGTTTACACAGGTTGCAGCGCCACTCACATCGGCGGATCCTACTGGTGCGCCACTGTGTGCAGAAAACGGGAGTTGCTATGGCGATATCAGCGGGGCCACCGCATACCCGCTGGCTCCCGGATGGTTGCCCTTGTATACTACGGGATTCGGCAAGGAGTCGCCTGATGAGTGCTCCGGCAATCTTCGAATCCGAGACGCGCGTGCACACCGATCGCGAGTTGGCCATGCAGTCGTTGCGCTATATGGCCATGATGCGGGAGGTGGAAGACCGCGTCGAACGGAAGTTGTACCGGCAGGGCAAAATCGTAGGCGGCGTGTATGTGGGACGCGGGCAGGAGGCGATCCCGGTGGGGGTCGGGCTGACGGCCGAACCTGACGACGTGCTTTGCCCGTCACACAGGGACCTGGCTCTGTTTCTGATTCGGGGCGTGCATCTGCGGCAAATTTTTGCCCAATACATGGGGCGCGTGGGCGGCCTGACGCGCGGCAAAGACGGCAACATGCACATGGGCGACATGGGCCGGCGGATCATTGCGATTATCAGCGCCATGGCGGCGTCGGTGCCGGTAGCGGCGGGAGCGGCGCTGGCCCTGAAGTACAAGGGCACGCACAACATTGCATATTGCTTTTTTGGCGACGGCGCCACCAGCCGCGGCGATTGGCACGAGGGGTTGAATTTTGCGTCGGTGCAGAAGCTGCCGGTGGTGTACGTGTGCAACAACAACCAGTACGCGTATTCGACGCCGTTGACCAAGCAAATGGCCTGCGCCAACGTGAGCGACCGCGCTCCGGGCTACGGAATTCCGGCCGAGATCGTGGACGGCAACGATGTGCTGGCAGTGCACCAGGCCGCGCTGCGCGCCGCCGATCATGCACGCAATGGCGCGGGGCCGTATCTGCTCGAGTGCAAAACATTCCGCATGACGGGCCACTCGGCGCACGATGCGGCGGAATACGTGCCGGAGGCGCTGTGGGACGAGTGGAAGCGGAAGGATCCCATCACGCGCCTCGAAAAGAAGATGGCCGAGAAGAGATGGGCGACGCGGGAAGAAATCGGGCGCTTGCACGCCGACATCCGGCAAGAGGTGGACGCCGCGATTGAGTGGGCGGAGAACAGCCCGTTCCCGGATGCTTCGGAGTTGTTGGACAACGTGTACGAGCGGAGCTAGCCGTATGGAAATGACATATCTCGAAGCCATCCGGCAGGGCATCCGCGAGGAGATGGAGCGCGACGCCGGCGTTTTCCTGATGGGTGAAGATATCGGCGTGTACGGCGGCGCGTTCAAGATCACGGCGGGGCTGCTGGAAGAGTTCGGCGAAAAGCGGGTGTTGGACACGCCGATTTCGGAATCAGCCATCGTGGGGGCGGCCATTGGAGCGAGCCTGATGGGGCTGCGGCCAGTGGCGGAGATGCAGTTCGCCGACTTCATCACTTGCGGGTACGACCAGATTGTGAACTTCGCTGCCAAGTGCCGGTACCGTTGGGGCGCGGCGGTGCCGATGGTGATCCGGGCGCCTTCGGGCGGCGGAATTCATGGAGGTCCGTTTCATTCGCAGAATCCGGAAGCGTGGTTCGTGCATACACCGGGGTTGAAGGTGGTGGCACCCGCGACCCCGGCCGATGCCAAGGGGCTGATCAAGTCGGCCATCCGCGATAACGACCCGGTGCTTTACTTTGAGCACAAGGCGCTCTACCGGCGCATCAAGGGCGATGTTCCGGACGGCGATTTTACCGTGCCGATAGGCAAAGCGGCGGTCGTGCGGGAAGGCCGCGACCTTTCAATCATCACCTACGGCGCCATGGTGCACGTGGCGCGCGAGGCCGCCGAAACGCTCGAGAAGGAAGGGATCTCGGTTGAGATCGTGGACCTGCGGACGCTGGCGCCGCTGGATGAAGACACCGTGCTCAAGAGCGTGCGCAAGACTTCCAAGGTTCTGCTGCTGCACGAAGACGTGCTGACCGGGGGCATTGGAGGAGAGCTAGCCGGGCGGATCGCCGAGAAAGCGTTTGAGGATCTGGATGGGCCGATCCTGCGGGTGACAGCCCCGGATACGCCGGTTCCTTACAGTCCGCCGCTTGAAGAGGCGTTTCTGCCGAACGCGGCAAAGGTGACGGAACGAGCTCGTTGGCTGGCACACTACTGAACGGACTTCAGCTTTGCGGCAGTCCGCCGTGTGAGCAGCTTCTTCAGATCGAGAAGGTGTCTGGGCCGGTACTCCCGTAGGGACCATCTGGTTGCCGGTTTGAATTTGACCCCGACGTAATATCCGATCTCGCGGAAGAAGCAGTAACATACCGCGCCTTCGAAGCGGCCTTTGCGATATTCGATGACGACGCCGGCGCCGAGGGGGAGGGGAGAATCGAGATTCAGGCACGCGCCGGAAGTTGAAATATCTTCGAGAAGCGCGGAAGCCTGCTGTTCGCGGCCCGACTCGTCTTTCCATCGGACTGCCACCATATCGGCGCACATCAACCGAGGTTCCGTGCGGCGTTCTAGCATACGCTATTGAGATCGGCGGAGCGTGGGCGAGGCTTTAGGCGCGATAACGTTCGGCGTATTGCGTTCTCGCGGCAGGATGCGGCATACTCGCTCGGATATCCCACTTAGGAGGGGACATGAGAAGACATTTGTTGCGTTTGGCGCCGTGGGTGGCGCTCGTGATTTTGGGTGTAGTGGGTACGGCGAGGCTGGCGAATACGGCGCCTCCGCCGGAGCACCATCCGCACATTCGCGCCGCCGTAGCGGAATTGCGCGAGGCCCGCGAAGAACTAAGGACTGCGGAGCATGATTTCTGCGGACGTCGCAAGGAAGCTATCGAGAAGACGGATCAGGCCCTACGGGAACTGGAACGCGCCCTGGAATGCGACCGGCACTGAAATGAGATTCCGCTAAGGCTCACGGTCCGTTAGTGGGTGCTGGTTCCCGCGTGAAAGATCTCGTCGGACCAGGACACGGCTTCCAAATAGAGATCCACAATAATCTCGGTGGGCACTCGGAATCGGCTGGCGATCTGGGCTAAAGCGGTCCATCCGCCGATTTCGTATTGGCGGACCAGATGGTAAACTCCGGCCAGTGGCTGATCGGGGGGTGCCGTTCCCAACAGTGCCTCGGCGATGTCGCCACCGAGCCGCATCTCATCGAGGATTTCGGCCAGCGGCCGGTCCAGCATGGCATCTAGCAACGAGAACAGGCCGATCAGGAACAGGTCCGCCTTGCGGTGAGCGATCCCAGCCCATGGCGCCAGCAGTTCGGAAAAACGGGCGCGGAGGAGCGCGGTTCGAACCAGTTCATCCGGCTTGTCGGATGCGAGAGTCGGCAGCGCGCTTAACGAAACCCAGTTGCGGATTTCCTGCTCACCCAATAGTGCGAGGGCCTGGCGGATGGAATGCACCGGGTTGATCCAGCCGAAGATCGACGAATTGATATAGCGCAGGAGCTTCGAAGCCAGTGAAACTTCGCGTTGAATGAGCGCTTCCAGAGCGAACAGTTCCAACTCGGGCCGGTGAATTTCCTTCAGGATTCTCAAATAACCAAGCTTGCTCCCGGGGATCTCGCGGCGGGACACGATGACGGGCCGCGCGAAGAAGTATCCCTGGAAGTAGTGATACCCCATGTTGCAAGCGCGCTTGAACTCTTCCTGAGTCTCGATCTTCTCCGCCAGCATGCAGATGCCACGGCCAGCGTAGCGTTCGACCAGCGCTTGCTGTTGATCTTCGGTTGTGGCGCGAAAATCAACTTTGATGATGCTGACCAGGTTGGCCAGCCGATCCCAGCCTTTGAGGTGGGAGAAATCGTCCAGCGCGAGGACATATCCTTTTTCGCGGAGCACGCGGCAGGCATCGACAACGGCCGGTTCGGGCCGAACGGTCTCGAGAATCTCAATGACGGTGTTATTGGCCGGCAGGGAAAAGATGCGTTCATCGGCCAGCAGGTCCTGGGGAAAGTTGATGAAGGCGCGTGTGCCCGCGAGCAGCCGTTCCATCCCGATTGAAAAGAAACTGTTAGTGATGACTTGCAGGCTGGCCGCGCTGTCAGCGGTTCCGGCGGAGTTGCATTCGCGGCAGGCACGAAAGAGCAGCTCGTAGCCGTACACCTTCAGCCGCCGGTCAAAGATGGCTTGCCGGGCGACGAAGACTTCCATACCTGTTCTATCGACGGAATTGTTGCAGGGCTGTATTGGTGGCGGATCAGATCGCCAGGCGGGAGTTAGAGTAGGGGAAGCCGGCGCCAGCAAGCTCATATGGCGGCACCACCACCACGCAAAACGGCGTGGTGTGAAGAGGGCGGAACCGGCGTCCCGCCCTCAACAGGGTTTACTAGCTGGCCGAAGTGTTCGCAGCAGCCAGGCGGGTGTTGGTGGCGGTCCAGATTCCGGCCACGCTGCCACCGGCGCTAATGAACAGCGCGGCGGAAGCCAGGCAAACAAACGCCAGCAAGAGCGTGTACTCGATCAGGTCCTGTCCTTGTTCGTCCTTCAGAAAGGTGTGCAGCATCGTTTTCATGGTTGTGGTTTACTCCTCGGCCACTTAATAAGCACCCCTGCTGCCAAGCGATTAACTTATTGCAAATAAAGCTAGTTATAACCTTAGTGAAGGATGGTTTGGCAGGTGTCAATTTGTCACAATCGGGTTTGGTTAGGTGACAGATTGGCCAAGGGTTAACGTTTGGATGACGCCAAGAACTGAGCGATACGCGTCCGGCGGGTGCTGGCCGGTCGTCGGCTCGTCGAGCACGTTAGAAACGAGGAGACCCCTGTCACCTACAGGGATGGCGTTTTCTGTTCTTTGTGTACTTTGGGCCGCATCCCGCCAGCATCTGCCGGGGTCTTCCCCTTCAACCTGGCACGATTGTGAGCCACGGCAGCACGGATGATATTTTTCAGAGCGCGCTCATTGATTCTGTCGCCCTCGTAGAGATCAATCGCTCGCCATCTATTGCCTGCAAGGCCGGCGTTGAAGAGCTTGTCCGGATCTGGAAGGCTTACGCCCTGCGAAAAGGTCAGTTTTACCTTATCCTTGTGAGCGTTGGCCACTACGATGAGTCCATCGTGAGACCAACACGGAGAGCCCATCCATTTCCATTCCTCGATTATCTCGGGGTCAGCATCATGAATGATTTTGCGAAGATTGGCAAGTATTTTGCCGCGCCAGTCCGTAAGGTCTGCGATTTGTCTGTCAATAAGTTCGGATGGTTTCATTGACGTTGCACATCACGCTGAAGGGCGTCCTATACGTAAATAGATATTGAATATTATACTGCTAGGAGCAGTTCCTGGAAGGCAATGGCCGGCGACAACCCATGTGTCACGTCCGACGGGTGCAGGCCCGTCGGCGGCTCGTCGAGCACGTAGATGCTCCCCTTCTTGTGGAGTTCGCTGGCCATCTTGATCCGCTGGCATTCGCCGCCAGATAACGCACTCAACCCAGAAGAGTGTGTTTGTGGAAAGGTTGACGTTCTTCAACGTCACAGGCCGGACCGCGCCAGTCTCTGCCACCGTGTGGGTTGGCGTACTGGCGCAAATAGGACTGATTCTGATTCTGCTCTCGGCGATCCAAACCCGGTTGTCGCGACGTCCTACCGTGGCAGCAGCCGCGTAAAACGACAACGGAACACGGAAGCACACGGAATGGCACGGAAAGTGTCCGGACACTCATACGACGCGTGCGTTACCGGCGACCAAGACCCTTACTGAATCTGAAACGCCGCCATCTCGGTGGTGTTCCGAACCAGCAGACGGCCGTTGTCGATCGCCGGGTAATTCCAGGTCTTGCCTTCCAGTGCGGGAACGCGCGAGACTTCTTGCAGTTTCTCCGGGGACGCCTTCACCAAGACCAAGTCGCCGTCTTCCGTCATCACGATCAAATGTCCGGAAGCCAGCAGCACCTGGCCATAGCCATAGCGCCCGCCTTTCCACTTCAACTCTCCATTGGCGGCGTCGATGCACGCCAGAATGCCTTCGTCGAGTCCATAGAGATCGCCTTGGTAGTACACCGCGGTGTTGAAGCGCGTCTTCATCCGCTTGGTGGTCCAGACGGGTTTGACATTGAAAGCATCGCCTTCGCGGGAGACGTCCAGCAGCACGCCGCCATGATCGAATCCGGAGGAAACAAAGAAGCGATGATCGTCCAGAAAAACCGGCTCCGCGCTGTTCACTTCCGGCGACGTGTACCAGGGATACTGCCAGAGCAGGCCGCCGTCCTTCAGGCGCAATCCCACGACGCGTGTTCCGGAGACCACTATAATCTGCCGCTCGCCGCCCATGTTGGCGATCACAGGAGATGTGTACGACGCTTTGTCGTCGAGCGATTTCCATACCGGCTCGCCGGTCAGCTTGTCGTAAGCCACTACGGACTTGCCGCCCCGCCCTCCCGGTTGCACGATGACCTTGCCGTCCACCACCAACGGAGATGCGGCCATACCCCACAGAAGATTGATGGCCCCATTGTCGGTCAGGATATTGCGCTTCCAAAGAACTTTGCCGGTAGCCGCGTCCAAGCAGCGGAATTCGCCGGTGCCGCCGAGGGCATAGATGCGGCCGTCATCCCAGGTGGGCGTGGCGCGCGGACCGTCGCCACCGATCGTTTCCGAAAATAGCGCCGGCCATGCCGTGGTCCACAATTCACGGCCCGTGTCCACATCGTAGGCAGCGACGACTTCGTTCTCGCGACGCTGTTCAATGGTAAACGCCTTGCCCTGCGCTACGGAAAACGACGCGTATCCGCCGCCGATGGGCTGCTTCCATAGACGTTGCGGCCCGTCGACAGACCAAGCCGTCAGAATCGGCGTCTCGTCGTAGACGCCATCGCGATGGGGCCCGCGGAAACCGGTCCAATAGGGCCGGAGGCCGCTGGTCGTTGTGCTGGTGGACGACGCCGGCTTGGCTGCTGCCGAGGCAGAGGCGGCCGGCGGGGGATCTGGCGCAGGATCCGCTGTGGCGGGCGCCGTTGCGGAAACAGGAGCAAGAGCAGGCGCCGCGGCCTTCTGTTCCGCACGGCTCTTTTCAAGAGTCGCGAAATGCTCTTCTGGTTTGTAGAAGTAAAAATGCGGCTTGTAGCCGGCCCCCCAGGCCTCCACGCGGAGACCGAAGAACTGGTGCAGGACAGTGAAACCAAGAACGGCGACGGCGAGAGTGCCGACGAAAACCAGAAAGATCTTGCCCACTGCTTTCAGCACCCTCATCCAGTTTTCCTCCTAGGTATTTACGCGGTTCGAACGTCTCCCACGGTTGTCATATAAGACTTTGCCGAAACCCGTGAGGGTGAAGAAGACGCCCCACAACACTTGCACGGTCCAAAGTGCGGTACTCATGATTGCCTCCAACTCGATTCACGATTCTTGAGCCGGCTTAGGCGGCGAGTTGGGCGTTTCAACGCCGAACTGCTTGGCGTACTCGGCCCTCAATCGCTGCCAACCTTCGAACTTCATGGCCTCGCCACCAACGACGCGGCCGATGGGAGTTCCGGTGAGAAGGCGATCCAGAACATCGAAGCAGATGTGCCAGCCCGCGGCGCCCCACGAGATGAAGCGGCGATCGATGTTGTGCCACAGCGTCAGGCGCGTGCCGCCACCAAAGGCTTCGAGTTCCCACCGGGTGTCGTTGTACTCAAGCACCTTGGGGGCGTCGGCTCGCGTCACTCTTGTTTCCAAAGCCTGCGGCGTTCCCACCCAGGTGAGATTCACCGTTCCAACCGTACCCAGGCTCCCATCGGCTACAAAGGGAGCCCACTCGCGCAGATGTGCCGGGTCGGTTAGCGCCTGCCAGACTTTTTCCGGCGCGTGGCGCAATTCTCTGACGAGAATGAGCGTCCACTTCTCTCCGTCCTTTCGTACCTGCGCCCCGCGGGCCGGGCCCGGTTCGTACTGTTCGCGATCGGCCATCTTCTTCTCCTTCTCCGTACGGCTCCCACCGGGCTGCCATCCGGCTGAACATCCGCCTACCAGCGCATCAGCTGCGTGACCTGAATGAGATTGCCGCAGGTGTCGTTCAGCATGGCGATCTTGGAGCCCGTCACGTCCGTTGGTGGCATGGTGAACTGGGCGCCGCGCGCTTTCATACGCTCATAATCGGCCTGCACGTCGTCGGTGTAGAACATGGCCGCGGGCTGGCCCTGTTGAAAGATCGCCTCCTGATACGCTTTGGCCGCGGGGTTGTTGTTCAGCGCCAGTTGCAACTGAGTACCGTCCGGCTCCTCGTGCGAGGCCACGGTCAGCCAACGATATGGGCCCTGACTGAAATCGGTCTTCTTGGTAAACCCCAGTACCTCCGTATAGAAGCGCAGGGCCTTGCCCTGGTCGTCCACGTATACGCTGGTCAGTTTGATTTTCATTTCGTTTCTCCTTTGTCACGTTCGCGGTGTGGGCCGCGTCGTCTTCTCCTTGTCTTCCTTTTCGTTAGTGTTGATTGATCCATGCGGTCGAGGTGGCGTTCGAGAGCATCTACATGAGCGGACCAGAACCGACGGAACGGAGCCAGCCACGCATCCACCTCCTGAAGTGGTTCTGGTTTCAGTCGATAGAGACGGCGCTGTGCGTCCACCGTGGATTCGACGAAACCGGCGTCGCGCAGCACTCGCAGGTGCTTTGACACGGTCGGCTGCGGCATACGAAGCTGACGCTCGATCTCTCCAACCGACTGTTGTGACGAGACCAGGAGGCTCAATATCGCGCGGCGGTTCGGCTCCGCGATGATTTCGAAAACAGATTCCACTCTTTTGATATACTCCGCAGAGCATATACGTGTCAAGGTATATTTTAGCCAAGGGGGCCCAGGCAACGGTTTCAGTCGGCATGCGGGGATGCACCGTCTGATGCGTTTTTGGCGGGTGCGATTCAGAGCGCTATACTACGCCGCTCGTCCTTACTTCCGCGTCAACCCCTCGAACCAGCTTCTCCACCCTGGCCGCTCGAAGCCTTCGAGCATCCAGATATCGCCGGTGGGATGACTCGCCGACGTCGCGAAGGACTTGCCGTCGGGTGAGAGACTGTAACCGCTGAGGCCGGCGATGGCGGGCAGTTGCAGCGGGCCGATCACTTTTTCGGCGCGCGTCTCGATATTGAGAGAGGCCACGGCGCGGTGCAGACTGTCGACTTGCGTGATGCCATAGAGAAATGCTCCGTCGGCACTCCAGCCGTAGATGGGCCATTCGGCCTTGCTGAGCGGCCGGCTGTCTTTGCCATCATCCGAGACCAGAGTCAGGCCGTCCGGCGTGACGCACGCGATCCAGCGCCCACCTTTGCGTTGCCATTTCGGATGCGATGGCAAACAGCCCTGGCGCAGAACGACAGGCTGGCCGCCGCCACCGGAACGCGCTTTCACCAGCGCCCAGCTTCCTTCGATATTTTGCAGGTAGGCGATCCAGGCGCCGTCGGGACTCCAGGTGGGCGAGCGCTGATCGTACTTGTCATCGGACACGCGGACGGGTTTGCCACCGGCCACACTCGATACATAAACCGAGTGGCCGGAGCTGCCCACGATGGTGTAGGCGATGCGTTGGTCATCGGGCGAGAAATTGGGCTCGTCGAACGACGCGATCCAGGTCTGATCGAAATCCTTCTCGGTGACTAACGGCCGCTGCCAGGCATCGCGCTGCTGGACCCAGATCTGCGAGGTACCAGTGCGGTCCGTGGAGTAAGCCAACTGGCTGCCGGACCATGCCCAGGCGGGATCGAATTCATTCCGGCCGGTGGAGAGCAGGGTCCGGACCGGCGTGCCATCCAGAGGCACCTCGATCAAGTCGAAATCGTCCTGAGCGACGGTGTACACGATGCGGCGCCCATCGGGTGAGACCGACGCCTGGCTAGCATCCTGCGTCGTTACCGACAGCGGGCGGATGGCGCCCTTCTGGCTATCGACCATTTGCAGGTCGCTGCCGACTGAGCCTGGCACCTGCCCTCCAAACACGAGGCGCCTATTGTCGGGCATCCAACTGAACGGATAAGCCGTATGGATCATGGTGAACGACTGACGCGGAACCCCCGACGGGTAAGGCAGAAGCCAGAATTCGGAGCCTCCGTCCCAACGGGAGAGCCAAGCGCCCAATTGTTTGCCGTCAGGCGAAAAGGCGAGGTACCCGAATGCGTATCTGGCGGAATCAAAGGGCGAGCCAGTGAATTTGCGCGGCGTTCCGCCGACCGGCGGTGCGAACCAGAGCGACAAGGGCTCCTTGCCGGTAGGGTCGGTGGGCAGAAAGGCGAGCGTTTTGCCGTCGGGTGCGATGGCCGCCGCCGAGGCGTTTTGCTGGACGAGCTCCGGAGATCCTCCTGTAGCGCCTACCTCCCACAAAGAGCTGGAGCCTTTGTCCGAGGTGAGATAGTAAACCCGGTTGTTGTCGGGAGACCAGAAAGGCGAGTCGCAGAACGCAGCCGATTTGGTAATTTGCGCCGCGGTGGGAGCACTCAAGGAGCGAACAAACACCTGGCTGATGCCGTCCACATAGGCGGCGTAGGCGATGCTTCGGCCGTCGGGCGAGAAGGCGGGCGAGCCTTCATACGCGGCGCTAACGGCGATGGGCGAAATGTGATAGCGGGCTATATCCACTGCCGACTCGGGAATCAGAAGAAGCGGCGTGAGCAGGCAGCCCGCGGCAAATCCCGCGAGGCCGAGTAAGACCGGAATCACGCGGCGCCTCCGCTTGACCGGCTGAGCCGGCAGCTCAGGCTGCGCAGCCGTGGTCTCGTCCAAGTGATCGCGAATGGTTGCGAGCTCACGCTTCAGATCGGCTGTCGAGGCGTACCGCTGCTCACGATCCTTGGCAATGCAGCGCTCGACACACCATCGGAGCGGGGACGGAACCGCGGGATTCAGCTCGCGAATGGGCGGCGCCGGCTCTTCGGCAATGGCGGCCATGGTACTCAGGTCGCTCGAGCGCGCGAATGGCGACTTGCCGGTGAGCATCTCGTAGAGCACCAGACCGAAGGAAAACTGGTCACTGCGCGGATCCAGAAGCTCGCCGCGGACCTGTTCCGGGCTCATATAAGTCGCGGTGCCCACGATGAACCCCGGCATGGTGCCGGAGTGCTGAGCGCTGGCGGCGGAAACTTCTTTCGGGACTGCCTTGGCAAGGCCGAAATCGAGAATCTTGGCGGCGCCCGACTTAGTGAGCATGATATTGGCGGGCTTGAGATCCCGATGCACAATACCCGCCTGATGCGCCGCTGCGAGGCCGTCAGCCACTTGCACGGCGATGTCCAGGACTTTGCGGAGGGGAATCTTGCCCCGCGCGATCAGCGATCCCAGGGGTTCGCCATCCACCAGCTCGGAGACGATGTAGGGAATGTTCTGCTCCATCCCTACGTCGTGAACGGTGAGGATATTGGGATGATTCAGTGCGCTGGCGGAGCGGGCTTCGACGGCGAATCGGCGCTGGAGGTCGGGATCGGCGGTGCCTTCCTCGCGCAGAACCTTGATGGCGACATCGCGGCCCAGACGCTCATCACGTGCGCGATAAACTTCGCCCATGCCACCGGCGCCGAGAGCAGCGAGGATTTCGTAGCGTCCGAGGCGGCTTTTAGGATTTAGGGGCATTTTTCAGGAATTAACTTTGGTTAGTGATAAATGGCCCGCGCCATGGTGCCGAAACATACGTTCATCATAACGGGTTCGGCAAGGAGGACTAGCCCAAAAAATCTCGCAGTTCTCGCCCTGCGGGGGAATCCAGCAAGCAACAGCCGTTGCCGCCACACTAAATAGAACCAAGTTCGCTCACAGCGTCGCAAGCTATTGCAATTTCCAGGATTCATCGAACATCCCGGCGTACGCGGCTTCGGGATCGTCGGAGCCTGGCTGGACTTTGAAGATCGCGAAGTCTCCATAGCGCGGTGTGGGGAAGTCTCCGGCCCAGTCGGCCCAAGCGGCAGTCAGGCCGCTGTTGATCACGACGTAATGGTTTGGGCTCAGCGGGCTTGGATAGATCAACGCCGGCACCGATTCCGCGGCCGGGAAGCTTTTGCTGCCCAGCGCGACCGTCTCTTTGGTCCAATGCAGCGGCGGCAGCTTACCGTTGAGTTTTGCGATCCAACTGTTGCTGCCCGGATCTCCGAATAACACAACGTGATACTTCGTGAAATCTTCGGCTACAACATCCTTGTCGTCTTTAATGCGGATGTGGCCCCGATATGCAAGCGTATACTGCCGGTCGAACCGTTGGAGCATCCGCAGGGCCTGATCGTTCGCCGGCGCATTCCACGGGGTACCAGTGGGACGAACCACCAGAAAGGGCTCCAGGAATGCATCATCGATCGGCCCTTCGAGGCCGTGCTTCTTGCGGATACCCTTCTCGCGGCCACTCGCCAATTTCCAATGCTCGTGTGATTTCTCGAAGGTCATCTCGGGTGCGGACTTTACGCGTAGTTTCCGGCCATCGATGGTGATGGCGGTAGCGCGGTCGGTTTGCCGCAGAACGAGGCGCGTGAGATTCCGGGTAGTAATGTCGTATTGGCTTCGGTTGTCGGATCGCTTCGCATCCACTTCAGCGCGCTCGTAGTGCTTCTCCAGGCCGTCGACCGTGACCCAATAATCTCGGTTGTACCGTGTGGTGTAGGTCACAAACCGGATGTGGTCAGGGGTTTGGCGGCCCATCTTGATGCGATCGTACAGGTAGGCATTCAGTGCCTTCCGGCTCTCCGGGTGCATGTCGTGCCCGGTTTTCGGACCGATCAGAAACAATATCGACGGTGCATCCGTGGCCTTCAGAGAGAAAGGATCCCCCTCGAAGTGGATGCCTGCCTTGATCAACTCCTCTTTAAAGCTGTTGTGCTTCACGAGGTTCCGGTCGTTTTCGCCGACGTAAGAGGCAAACGGAATATCGTACGCATTGAGCGCCCACTCGTACATGTTGTCGAAGATCTTGCACATGGCCTGCTGATAGGCAGGGAGAGTATTGAGAATCGGGATTCTATGCGACGTGTTGTCCCCAGCGCCGACCTCCACAGCGGTCCACAGATCCGGGTGATGCAGAGACGTGTGCCACACGCCGGCACCGCCCATCGAAAAACCGCGCAGCGTCACCCGTTCCGAATCGATCTTGTAGGCTTTCTGGGCGAACGCCATCGCCTCGAACACATCAGCTTCCCCAGGCCAGTGATACGTATTCTTACCGCGTCCGAATAAATCGATTTGCAGTGTGCCGGGAAGATAATCAATCTCGGCCCCTTCCCACGAGTTGAGGGTCTCGACTTCATAGAGACGTGTAAAGCGCCCATGTTGGGCGACATCTAACGGAAACGCTCGTACGCCATCATATTCGTCGGGAACGGTGACCCGCACCGGTTGCACCGAGCCATCCAATGCGGAGCGGAAACCACGAACTACCTGGCCTTTTTGGGTTGTCCAAGGCGATTTGCCTTCTTTCAATTGCGCCGCTCGTTCCAGGCCCTTGTCCAGGACGCTGAGAGTGTCTGCGACCGACACCGGGCGAAAAAACTCCTCGGGATACGCCATTTTCCAGCGCGCCGCCTCGACATAGATCTCAACATCCGCCAGGAGGCCATCATCTGTCCGCCTGGATCGAAGTTCGCGGATCATCCCGTCCAGTTGGTCGATCTTCGCCTGAATTTGTTGTTTCTCCGTATCGGAGGGCCGGTAGGGTGGCGCCGCCGGGTGAAAGCGGGTCCAAGGCAAGTTCTCCGGGGCTCTTCCCTTCGGCGCGGCCGGAGCTGGGGGTGCTTGCCCCTGCGGAGTTTGTGAAAGCGCAGGAAGCGCGGTCAGCAGCGCAAGAGTGAGCCTAAGTAAGAAGCTGATGAGGTACCCGTTCATTTTTCGCTCCAGGACAGATGCCCACAATGTATAGCACGACCAAACGCTCGGTCCCCAAATTACCGGCGTCGGAGTTCGCGCTCCACGCGCGCCGCCGAAGGGCCGACGTTGGCCACGGCCTCCTTGAGCTGGTCCGTCGTGACGCCGAAGCGCTGAGACCAATACGCGACTGCTTCAGGATCGGTGAGATCAATCCGGGTCAGGTCCCGTGGTGCAGGCTGCTCGTCAGGCATTTGCCACATTCTACTGCCGCTGCTGGGACTTAGCTTGCTGAGTGCGTACCGGAAATGCGGCAGCATTAGTGACGAACCTCTAGAACTGGTGGTCAGGCATCAAACTCGTCGGAAACGGGTTCTTGCGCAGGCAAAATTACCCACTGCCAAACCTGTGATTGCCAAACCGCTGAAATCCAAGTACACTAGCCGTGAATAGTCTCAACGCCGATCACTGCATGTATCCTGGCAGAAACTTCCCGCCGCGCAAGCCAAGCCGCAGAGAGAACGTAAACGAATCGATCCGGTTCAAGGAGGTTCGTGCCGTTTTTCCCGATGGTACGGCTGAGGTCATGCCAACCCCACAGGCTTTGCGCAGAGCCCAGGAACTGGGGTTCGACTTGGTCGTGGTGTCGCCCACTGCGGTGCCGCCAGTGGCGAAGGTGATCGACTACGGCCACTATCAATACGAGCTGAAAAAGAAGCAGCACGACGCCAAGAAGAAGCAGCATGTGGTGCAGGTGAAGGAGCTGAAATTTCGCCCCAATACCGACGACCACGACTACGATTTCAAGAAAAATCACGCCATCCGGTTTCTGAAAGAGGGCAATCGGGTCAAAGCGGTGGTCCAGTTCCGTGGGCGCGAGATTGCCCATACGGATCTCGGGAAGAAACTTCTGACGCGCTTCGCCGAGGACCTAGCGGCATTCGGCACCGTCGAGGGCACGCCCCGCATGGAAGGGCGTAACGCCCATATCCTGATCAGCCCCAGCAAGTCAGCCAAAACCACCTAAGCTCCAGCCCGCCGGGTGTAAGATTTGGAAGTCTATGCGCCCCACCTTGTCTTTGCTGTGCCTTTTTCCGGCCGTACTCTGCGCCACGGACGCGGAAAGCGCTGCCTGGGACCTGCTGAATCACGGCCTCTCGGACGGTGGGACCGCCCGGCGCATTCAAGCGGTGACTGCGTTGGGATCGATCGGGATAGCCCCTCATGTGATCGACCTTTTGGAGGTGGGCCTCGCGGACAAAGAAATCACGGTTCGGATGACAGCCGCGGCTGTGCTCGGTGAGATGCAGGCGCGACCGGCGATACCCAGGCTCAGGCAGGCGCTGGATGACGTCTCGGTTGAGGTGAACTTTGCCGCCGCGCAAGCACTCTGGAAGATGGGGGACCAGAGCGGCCGCGAGATCCTGTGGGGCGTGCTGGCCGGGGAGCGGAAGACCGGCCCGGGCATGATCCAAGGGGAAGTGCGGGATGCCAAGAATAAAATGCACAATCCGGCGGCGCTGGCAAGACTTGGGATCAACGAGGCAGCGGGACAGTTGGGCCCGTTTTCGATGGGCGTCTGGTTTGCCGAAGAACTGTTGAAGGACAAGGGAGCCACGGCGCGCACGCTCACCGCCAGGCTTTTGGCAACCGATCCCGATCCGCGATCGATTCAGGAACTTGAGAACAATCTGGACGACAAGAGTGCGGCCGTGCGAGCAGCGGTGGCTCGCGCCATCGGCCAGCGCGGAACAGTCTCGGATATTCCCAAGCTAGAGCCGGTTCTGAACGATAGCAATGAAGGCGTGCGGCTGATGGCGGCGGCCGCGATCGTCCGGCTGAGCGAACCACCGGCAAAACCGGTACAGCGGCGCGCGAAGAAGCCGGCAGCAACGGCACCGGCGTCGAAGTAAGCTATCGGTATTTGACAGTTAGGCTGGCAACGCCTAGACTGGCGGGCATGGAAGTGAATCTCTCACCAGACAAGGACGCCAAGCTCCGTCAGTTCGCTACCCGGACTGGCAAGGATGCGGCACAGGTGGTTGTGGAAGCGGTAGACCGCATGCTGGAGTACGATGAGCCTTTCCTTGCCGCAGTCGAAGAGGGACGCGCCTCCGCCCGCCGCGGCGATTTGCTCGAACATGACGAGGTGGTCGAACGTATCGAGCAGATGTTCCGATCGTGACGCGTCCGCTGGACGACCAACGCTGCGAACGATTTGACACGCATCGCCGAGCGCATCCGCAAGGACAATCCCTCCGCTGCTCTAAACGTTGCACGAATCATCTACAAAAGGGGTAGTGATTTGCGGATTTTTCCGAACCGTGGACGTATTGGGCTGGCTGAGAACACGCGCGAGCTCATGTTTCCTCCTTGGCCTTACATCGTTGTATACGAGATCATCGAGGACAGGGTGAACGTACTCCGAGTGCGTCATGCTTCGCGGGATTGGCCTTAATTGGCGGTTCCTACGTGACTAGCCGCCAACCCCAGCTTCCTGCTACACTAAATGAGAATTTGATCGCCCTGCCGATTCGGTAAGTAGCCTATGACGTTCCGTAGTACGCGTCGTTCCTGTCTGCCCATTCGCTGCCTTCAAATCAGAAAAGGAAATTGAATGAAGAATATTTTTGTTGGGAACCTCAGCTATGGGGCGACCGAAGACAGCGTGAAATCGCTATTTGAAGTTCATGGAGCCGTGGATCGGGTCAGCATTGTGACAGACCGCGATTCCGGACAGCCCCGGGGTTTTGGTTTCGTCGAAATGCCGAACGACGCGGAAGCAGAGCGCGCCATTGCCGCTCTGAACGGCACCGATCTGGGCGGAAGAACGCTCAACGTGAATGAAGCGCGGCCAAAGGCAGAACGTTCGTCCGGCGGCGGAAATTTCCGGCGCAGCGGCGGCGGTGGTGGCGGCCGATCGCGCTGGTAAGCGTCAACCGTACGGACGCGCGCATTTGACAACTAATTCGCGCGTCCGGTAGCCTGAATAGTTTGAACTGCATAAGTGGAGACGTGTGTCGATGAGTACGGAATTTCCGTCGAAGCCTGAGATCCAACGCCAGTGGCACGTTTTGGACGCGGACAATGTGGTCTTGGGAAAGCTGGCCAGCCACGCAGCCATGTTGCTGATGGGTAAGCACAAGCCTACCTTCACGCCTTTCCTGGATACGGGCGATCACGTGATCGTGATCAATGCCGCGAAGGTGAAGCTGACGGGCAAGAAGGATGAACAGAAGATGTATCACCGGTTCACCGGTTATCCGGGCGGACTGGTATCGGTCGGTGCGCGGAAGATGAGGGCGACGCGTCCGGCGCGCATGGTGGAAAACGCCATTGCCGGCATGCTTCCGAAAACCAAACTGGGGAAGCAAATGTATCGCAAGCTGCGCGTCTATGCGGGCGACAAGCATCCGCACAGCGCGCAAAAGCCGCAGTCGAAACAGGTCGCATAAGCGGGAGAGATCAGAGAGTGGCAGCAACCATCGTGCAGTACTTGGCAACTGGCCGGCGAAAGACGTCGGTGGCGCGGATATTTTTGCGGCCAGGCAAGGGCGAGATCAAGGTAAACGGTCGATCGTTCGAATCGTATTTTCCGACCGAATCTCTGCGGGTACCGGTGCGGCAGCCTTTGCTGGCCACCGAGACCGCTGAAAAATTCGATGTTTTGATTCTGGCGACCGGCGGAGGCGTTGCCGGTCAAGCGGGAGCGGCTAGGCTCGGAATCGCCAGGGCTCTGGTGGAATTCAATGGCGAGCTGCGGCAGCGTCTCAAGAAGCTGGGGCTGCTGACGCGCGATCCGCGACAGCACGAGCGCAAGAAGTACGGCCAGAAGGGAGCGCGGAAGCGCTTCCAATTCTCCAAACGCTAGTCATGTGTACGGAGTGCCGCGGTTTTTCTGTGATCCACCCCGGTGCTCCCGGTTCCAACCCCCGGCTGAAGCAGTGCGCGCAAATCTCGCTTTGGACCGCGAGCGTTGTGGCAGCCGGTGAGGCAGGTTCGCGCCTGTCCTCAAATCTGATGAGGAGGTAGTTTGCCAGCAATCTCAATGAAGGAATTGCTCGAAGCGGGCGTTCATTTCGGGCACCAGACCAAGCGCTGGAATCCGAAGATGAAGGAATACATCTTCGGCGAACGCAACGGCATTTACATTATCGACCTGCAGAAAACGCTGAAAATGTTCAAGGACGCCGCCCGGTTTGTGGGCGAAATGGCGGCGCAGGGCAAGAACGTCCTGTTCGTGGGTACCAAGCGCCAGGCTCAGGAAGCCGTCGCCGAGGAGGCCACACGCTGCCAGATGTACTATGTCAACCAGCGTTGGCTGGGCGGCCTGCTCACCAATATGATGACGGTGCAGAAGTCGATCAAGCGGCTGAAGGAATTGGAGGCAATGGCCACCGACGGCGGATACGCCGCCCGGCCCAAGAAAGAAGTCATTCGCCTGGAGCGGGAGCGCAAGCACCTGGATCAGAACCTCGCGGGCATCAAGGACATGCCGGGGTTGCCGGATGTGGTGTTCGTCATCGATTCGAATAAGGAAGCCATCGCGGTGAAGGAAGCGCGGCGGTTGGGCATTCCGGTTGTGGCGATCGTCGACACCAATTGCGACCCCGACGAGGTGGACTGGGTGATTCCGGGCAATGACGACGCGCTGCGCGCCATCCGCCTGTTTACCAGCAAGATTGCGGATTCCGTGGTTGAGGGCCGCGCCCTAGCCACCGAGCAGGATTTCGTGGCGGAGAAGATCGTAGCCGAGACACCGGCCGAGGAGAGAATCGACGACTACAGCCAGTACGTCGATCCGAAGTACGCCGAAGAGATCATGGCCGAGACTTTCGTGGACGAAGAGCCGGTCGCATCGCCGCGCAAGGGACCTGCGTCCGAAACCGCGGCGCCGGTTGCTGAGCCGGTGGTTACCGAAAGCGGACATTAAAGATTTCATCTCACCGTGGAGGCGCCGGGGCGCCAGAGATGTGTCTCTGGTCCGCGCGGCTCGACGGTAGTCCAGATCCAAGGAAACAAACATGGCGGAAATCAGCGCACAACTTGTCAAGCAACTACGCGAGCGCACGGGCGCCGGAATGATGGAGTGTAAAGCCGCGCTTGTCGAGGCCAAGGGCGACCTGCCGGAGGCGGAGGTCGTTCTGCGGAAGCGCGGCATCACCTCGGCCGGAAAGAAGGCCTCACGCACTACTAAACAGGGGCTGATCGGCAGCTACATCCATCACGGCGGGCAGCTTGGCGTGCTGGTGGAGGTGAACTGCGAATCGGATTTCGTCGCCCGCACCGCCGACTTTCAGATGCTGGTGCATGATCTCGCCATGCACATCGCTGCCGCCGACCCGCAGTTCGTCCGCAAGGAAGACGTGCCCGCAGAGGCGCTCGAAAAGGAGCGCGATATCGAGCGCGCCCGTGCGGTGGCTGAGAAGAAGCCCGAGAAAATCCTCGACAAGATCATCGAGGGACGGCTGGCGAAGTTCTACGAGGCGGTGTGCCTCTATGAGCAGCCGTTTGTGAAGGAAAACACGCTCACCATCGATCAGTTGATCAAAACCAAGATCGCCAAGCTGGGCGAGAATATTGTGGTTTCCCGCTTCGAGCGTTTCAAGGTCGGCGACGCGCCAGCCGAGGCGGGCGGCGAGGGCGAAGCCGCGGTTCCCGAGCCGGTCCAGGCCTGACCTGTGCCGAAATACCAGCGCATCCTGCTCAAGCTGAGCGGCGAGGTGATGGCCGGCGCCGCGACGTTCGGCATTGATGCCGACCGCGTGCGTGAGCTTGCCGCCGAGGTCGCGGAGGTTGTGAAAGCGGGCGTGCAGCTTGGGGTCGTAGTAGGCGGCGGCAACATCTTTCGCGGTGTGGCGGCGGCGGCGCGCAATATGGACCGCGTGACTGCGGACCACATGGGAATGCTGGCCACGGTCATCAATTCGCTCGCGTTGCAGGACTCGCTCGAACAGATGGGCGTCCCCACGCGCGTGATGAGCGCCATTCAGATGAACCAGGTGGCCGAGCCCTACATACGGCGGCGCGCGATTCGCCACCTGGAAAAGGGCCGCATCGTGATCTTCGCCGGCGGCACCTCAAATCCGTATTTTTCCACCGACACCGCCGCGACGCTGCGCGCTCTCGAGATCAAAGCGCAGATTATCGCCAAAGCGACCCGGGTTGACGGCGTTTACGATAAGGATCCGCTGAAATTTCCGGACGCCGTTATGTATCCGCAAGTCTCTTACATGGAAGTGCTGGCCAAGGGCCTGGGAGTGATGGATGCATCGGCCGTCGCCATGTGCCGGGATAACAAGCTCCCGATTGTGGTTTTCAATCTGAAGGCGACTGGAAATATAATGCGAATGTCGGCCGGGGAGCCGATCGGCACGCTCATTCAATAGGCACGTTATGAAAACCGAACCTCATTCAGCCCCGAGCGGGCAATCGTTCAACTCCGTCAGGGAGATTGAAGCGAGTTCCAAGAGCCGGATGGAGAAGGCCATGGGCGATTTGCAGCACGCCATGGCGACCATCCGCACGGGACGCGCTTCCATCAGCCTGCTGGACAACATCCGCGTGGATTACTACGGCACGCCAACGCCGCTCAACCAGATCGGCAACCTGCACGTTCCCGAGCCGACGCTGATCACCGTCCAGCCGTGGGACGTATCGCACATCGGCGCTATTGAGAAGGCTATCCGCGCCTCCGACCTGGGGCTCAACCCCGCCAACGACGGGAAGATCATCCGGATTCCTATCCCCCCGCTGACCGAAGAACGCCGCAAGGAGCTGGTCAAGCACCTGCACGCGGTGGCGGAGGATCATCGTGTGGCAATTCGCAACATTCGCCGCGATGCCAATGAAGCAGCGAAGAAACTTCTGAAGGACAAGAAGATCGCAGAGGATGAAGAGCGCCGGGGACTCGACGAGATCCAGAAGATGACCAACGGCTACATGGACAAGCTGGACCAGGCAGCGCGGAACAAAGAGAAAGAGATTATCGAGATCAAGTAGCGCGGTCCGGAAACACCATATCGGCCGGGAGGCTGACCTGCCGCTGTCGCAGCCCGAGGTACAGCCCTCCGTAACTCCCCGTAATGTAGTCGGACTCTTGAAAACCCAGCCGGCGTGCCGTGCGGTCGATCCAGTCCGGTGCACCTTCGATCTCGAAAAAGCAGCCGATCGGCGTTTCATCCAGTGTAACGACGCCGCGCTCCCGCGGACGTGTATACTCGGTGCGGTACTTCTGATAGCGAAATACCCGCGAGAAGCCCAGCCGTTCGAAGACGAGGGTGGTTTTGCGCGCATGCGAGACCGCGACTTCCAGTTCCTCGCGCGACTTATACTTGCCGGGCGTGGCTGAGCCCTTGTAGGTTACGAGAACGTCGCGTCCCGCCTCGCGGACGCGGAGCAACTTCCCCGCCCGGCGCAAGGCCAGATCCGCTGTATCGAGTACGAGGTTGTCTTCGAAGACTCTCCCCTTGTGCACCTGAAATCCCGCCTTTCGCAGGATGCGCCGCGCCGCCGGGGCGCTCGCGACCTTCAGCTTGATCTCGACTTCACGATTGTTACGCGGAGAAGCCACAGAGAGCCATGATAGCCGGTGGTACAGTTCCAGGGCATCCCGCTGTTCTCGCCACGAAAATTTCACGAATTCGTTGCGCGCAAGTACTTGAAGATTTCGTTCCAGCAGTGTAGTGTATGTACAAGTACTAAAGTACACGTAGATGTACATGGTGCTTCCAGGCTCCACGGCCCTTTTTCGCGCCTTCCTTCAGCTAACATTTTCAACGACGGAATTGAGTTCCAATTGCGTCGACGACGTGTGTGCACAGGTGCGAGAGGGAATGTCAAATATACCCACTACGGTTGTATCCGGAACGTTGATTTGGGTTGTCTTTAGTTCACCGGCTCGGCAGTCGGCGGCTGCCGGACGTTAATGTCGGTTAGCGTCAGATCCGGTATGACAGTTAACTCCTCGCTCCCAACCATCGGCAATCTTGTTTCGACCGGCGTAAATCACTACAAAGAGAGACAGTAAACCCAAACTGGATCGGCGGACAAATGACCACGACAACGCGAGTCTCGTGCGGATGGTACAGGAGGACGGCCTTATTCCTCGGCATTGCGGCAGCAATGGTGAGCAGCGCAGCGGCGCAAACTGCTTCCCTTACCTTGACGGGCGGATCGGGTGCGCCCGGGTCCAGCGTGACGCTAACGGTCAATTTGGCTACCAACGGCACCTTGCCGGCGGCAGTGCAGTTTGACTTGCTCTATACCCCTGGGGATCTCAGCCCAGCATCCGGGAGCTTCTTTTCGACTGGCGGCGCCGCATCCGCTGCCGGCAAATCGGCGAGTTGCAGCAACCCATCGGCTGGTGACGTACGTTGCGTCGTCGCCGGTTTCAATACGACAGCCATCGGCAACGGATCCCTCGCCTCGGTGACTTTTCAAATCTCAGCGACAACGACGAACACTTCCTCCGGGGTCAGCATCGGCGGCGCCAACGCTTCCGACGGGAGTGGAAATAACGTTGCCATCACCGGCGGCAGCGCCGTAGTCACCATCAACCAGCCTGTGGCGCCAACGCTAACCGGCCTCTCCTGCAGCCCCGGTAGCGTGACGCCGCCAACGGGCTTTTCGTGCACTATCACTCTCAGCGGCAACGCGGTAAGTAATACGAACGTAACTGTGTCGAGCAACAGCGGATCGGCCCAGGTGTCGTCGCCGGTTACGGTGAATGCGGGTTCCTCGACCGCCAATTTCAACGTCACCACGACGGCTGTAGGCAGTTCGACTCCGGTCACGATCACGGCGACATTGAACGGGGCTTCTCAGACCTCCAATGTGACGCTGCTACCGCCCGTGCCGACACTTACGGGCCTCAACTGCAGTCCCGGTAGCGTGACGCCGCCAACGGGTTTTTCCTGCACCATCACGCTGAGCGGCAATGCGCCGAGCAACACGAACGTAACGGTTTCGAGCAACAGCGGGTCGGCCCAGGTGACATCACCGGTGACAGTGAACGCCGGTTCCTCATCAGCCAATTTCAATGTGACCACGACGGCGGTGGGCAGCTCCACTCCGGTGACAATTACGGCCACTTTGAACGGAGTTTCGAAAACGTCCGGCGTGACTTTATTGCCACCCGTACCCACGCTCACGGGTCTGAACTGCAGCCCATCGAGCGTCACGCCGCCAACGGGATTTTCCTGCACCATCACTTTGAGCGGGAACGCGCCGAGCAATACGAACGTAACGGTTTCCAGCAACAGCGGATCAGCCCAGGTCTCTTCGCCGGTTACGGTGAATGCCGGTTCCTCAAGCGCCAATTTCAATGTGACCACGACGGCTGTAGGCAGCTCCACTCCTGTCACGATCACGGCCACTTTGAACGGAGTTTCGAAAACGTCTGGCGTGACTTTATTGACAGCGGTACCCACGCTCACGGGTCTGAACTGCAGCCCATCGAGCGTGACGCCGCCGACGGGATTTTCCTGCACCATCACTTTGAGCGGGAACGCGCCGAGCAATACCAACGTAACGGTTTCGAGCAACAGTGGGTCGGCCCAGGTGACGTCACCGGTTACGGTGAATGCGGGTTCCTCGACGGCCAATTTCAACGTGACCACGACGGCGGTGGGTAGCTCCACGCCGGTCACCATCACGGCCACATTGAATGGCGTCTCCCAGACCTCTAACGTGACGCTGTTACCGCCGGCGCCCGCGCTCACCAACCTGGCATGCAGCCCCGGCAGTGTGACGCCACCGACGGGTTTCTCGTGCACTATCACCTTGAGCGGGAATGCGCTAAGCAACACGAACGTTACGGTTTCGAGCAGCAGCGGATCAGCTACGGCCACGTCACCGGTGACCGTGAACGCGGGTTCCTCGACGGCCAATTTCAACGTGACCACGACCGCGGTCGCCAGCTCCACCCCGGTCACGATTACCGCGACACTGAATGGAGTTTCCAAGACCTCCAGCGTGACGCTGTTGCCACCGGTGCCCACGCTTACCGGCGTAAACTGCAATCCGGGTAGCGTGACCCCACCCACGGGCTCCACCTGCACAATCACCCTGAGCGGCAATGCGCTCAGCAACATGAGCGTGACGGTGTCGAGCGATAGCGGCTCGGCGACGGTTTCCTCGCCGGTGACGGTGAATGCGGGCTCCTCGACGGCCAACTTCCCGGTGACCACGACAGCGGTCGGCAGCACCACCACCGCCACCATCACCGCAACATTGAATGGCGTTTCCAAGACCTTCGGGCTGACCTTGACGCCCGCTATCGTACTTTCCAATCTCAGTTGCAGCCCGGCAAGCGTGACACCCCCAACTGGCTCTACCTGCACCATCACGCTGAGCGGAAATGCATCCAGTAATACGAATGTGACGGTATCGAGCAGCAACGGCTCGGCGACGGTTTCCTCGCCAGTGACGGTGAATGCGGGCTCCTCGACGGCCAACTTCCCGGTGACCACGACAGCGGTCGGCAGTACTACCACCGCCACCATCACCGCAACATTGAATGGCGTTTCCAAAACCTTCGGGCTAACCTTGACGCCCGCTATCGTACTTTCGAATCTCAGTTGCAGCCCGGCAAGCGTGACACCCCCAACCGGGTCGACGTGCACGGTGACGCTGAGCGGAAATGCATCGAGTAATACGGATGTGACGGTATCGAGCAGCAACGGCTCGGCGGCGGTTTCCTCGCCGGTGACGGTGAATGCGGGCTCCTCGACGGCCAACTTCCCGGTGATCACGACAGCAGTTGGCAGCACCACGACAGCCACCATCACCGCAACATTGAATGGCGTTTCCAAAACCTTCGGGCTGACCTTGCTACCGCCCGTTCCGGTTCTGTCGAACCTGACGTGCACGCCAGCCAGCGTCATGGCTCCAGGAAACTCCACCTGCACAGTCAGTTTGAGTGGTAACGCGCTAAGTAACATGAGCGTGACGGTATCGAGCAGCAGCGGAGCGGCCACGGTTACGTCGCCGGTAACGGTGAGCGCCGGTTCTTCGACCGCGAATTTCACGGTGAGTGCCCCATCCGCCGTGTCCAGCAATACGACGGCGTTGATTACCGCGACCCTCAACGGTAATTCGCGGAATTTCTCGATCAGTCTGACGGCTCAAGGTGTCACTCAACCCGGCGTTTCTTCAGTGGTGTGCACCCCGGCCACTTTGACGGGAGGATCGAGCACGTCCTGTACGGTGAACCTGACGTCGGCCGCTCCCTCGGGTGGCACACCCGTCACCCTCAAGAGCAACAATGCCAATGCCAGCGTTCAGTCGCAGGTTACGGTCCCGGCGGGTCTCACGAGCGCAACCTTCACGGTGACGACGACGGCCGTAAACAGCGTGCAGAGCGTCAGTATTTCCGCTACTTCGGCGGGCGTGACGCAGTCGATGGCGCTAACCCTTCAGCCTCAGGCCGCTCTGTCGAGCATGGCTTGCATGCCTGGAACCATCGCGCCCGGCGCTACCACCACCTGCACGGTATTTCTGACAGCGACCGCTCCCTCTGGAGGCGTAACGGTAGCATTGTCCAGCGGCAGTTCCTCGGCATCCGTACCGCCGTCGGTCACGGTGGCATCCGGTACGTCCAGCGCGACTTTCACGGCAACGGGAGGCTCAGCCGGCTCGGCCATTCTCACGGCCAGCTTTGGCGGCGCCTCGGTAACCTTCTCGCTCGCAGTCACCGCGCAGTCCTCCCTTGCATCTGTCATTTGTGCTCCGCTCACGGTGACAGCGGGCAGCTCCAGCGCCTGCACCGTTTCCTTGAGTGGCCCGGCGGGGCAGAGTGGCGCGAACGTATCGCTGACCAGCAGCAACCCGCAAGTGAGTGTGCCGGCGTCTCTCGCGATTCCGGCAGGGGCATCATCCGCTGGTTTTAGCGCCGCGGTGGCTGCCAACGCGTCAGGCAGCGCGACCATTACGGCGACCATGGGTGCAATCGTGCGTTCGGCGACGCTCACCGTTACGGCGGCGTCCAGTGGGCCGAGCCTCATCTGCTCACCCGCTTCTATCCAAACGCCTGGCACAAGCACATGCACGTTCAGCCTGGGAAGCGCGGCTCAGTCCAACACCGTGATCGCGTTGATGTCTTCCAGCGCGACCGTGACGATTCCAAGTTCAATCACCATTGGCACTGGCTTGACCAGCGCAACTTTCACGGCAACCGCTTCCGCCGTGTCGTCCACAACGTCGGTGTTGATCAGCGCTCCCAACCAGGGCACATCCCAAACCTTGACCCTCCTGGGCCCATCGAGCGGGAACGTATCGGTCACCGCAGTCGCCTGCAACCCGCTGACTCTTATTGGCGGTGGGACCAGCGCCTGCCAGATCACTCTCTCAGGAGCGGCGGCCGCCAGCAGTCCGGGCATCCGGCTCTCGTCCAGCAGTACGCAGATCAGCGTAGCGCCTCTGCTCCAGCCAGTTGCGGGCAGCGCGACCGTTTCGTTTAACGTGACCAGCACTTTGATTGACCACGATGAAAACGCGGTCTTGATCGCAAATATGGGAGCCTCATCGGCACAAGCAACGCTGTCGCTATTGGGCTTGAAACCCACGGCGCTGGCGTGTCCGCAGACTCTGCAATCCGGCTTGCCGCTAAGCTGCCAGGTGACCTTGAATTCCGGACAGGCCGCCACCAGCGTCGCGATCGCGATATCGAGCACCGGTTCAGGAGCCACACTGCCGTCGTCCGTGTCCACCCAAGCCGGGCAACCCACCGTCAGCTTCCAGGGGAGCACGGCGTACGTCAGCGCCGATCAATCCGTAACAGTGGGTGCCAGTTATCATGGCGTCGCCCTACAGGCCACGGTGACTCTGACACCGGCGCCGCCGGTGCTCACGGTTCCCGGAGTCCAAGCCGTGGCCCCGGGGCGAGGGGTGACGTTCACCGTCTCCGCGACCGATCCGGCCGGGCTCACAGTCAGCCTTTCGGTCTCCAACCTGCCTCCGAACTCGAGCTTCAATCCCAACACGGGTGTGTTCAACTGGGCGCCTCAGACATCGCAGGTCGGCCAGTACTCAGTGGCGTTCACAGCCACCAATTCGGCGCAAGTGTCGGCTACGGAGGATGTAGCCATCGAGGTCCAATCGAGCACGCCGGTCATCTCGTCGCTGACTAACGCGGCGAGCTTTGTGAACACGGGATGCAGCCCAGGGGCGGTAGGCGCTCTGCTGGGCACGGGCTTCGTCGCGACCGGCGCCAAGTCGGCTGAAGTCAGTCCTCTGCCTACGACCATTGACGGTTTGCACGTGCAGGGGAACGGCAACGATCTTCCTGTGTTTTATGTGTCCGAGGACCAGGTGAACTTCCAGTGCCCGTCGGGCGCTCCGGGCGCATCCGTGGCTCTGACGATTCAGAGCGGCACGGGAGCTTCCTCACCGCTGTCCACTACCATGCAGTTCGCGTCTCCGGGAATCTTCACCATCGATGGTTCCGGCAAGGGACAGGGCGCCGTTCTGGTAGCTGGTACCGCCAACGTCGCGATGACCAAAACCAAGGGAGTCAAGAGTGAGCCTGCGGAGCGCGGAGGCTACATTTCTATCTACGCTACCGGGCTTGGTGCTACGAACGTAGATGTAGCCCCCGGTGCGCCAGCTCCATCTGACCCGCTGGCCGAGGTAGTCGCTCCGGTGGATGTCCTGCTCGGAGGAGACGCGGCCGAAGTCACATTCGCCGGACTTGTGCCGGGATATACCGGACTGTACGTGGTGAACGCGAAGATCCCGGCGTCGGCTTCCATCGGGCCGGCCATCCCCCTGCTGATAGCCGTGCATCTGCCCGACGGGACGGTTGTCAAGAGCAACGTGGTGACCATCGCGGTGGCGCCGGCGGGCAACTAACATACTGAAGACAAGACATTTGCCCGTCAGGCGCTAACGGCAGCGCGTTTCTTGCGTCCTAATATGTATGAAACGCTTATTCGGCACACGCCTCCGGCTGCTGGGAGCAACCTCCTTGGTTGCGCTCGCCGGATTTCTTCAAACCACCGCCGGGCAAGCGTGCGGAATGTACTGCCACTCCGAATTTCGCAAGTATTTCGAGGGCTTAGGAACGGCTGAAGCGCGAGTCAATCCGGTGGAGAGGGTGCTGTTCAGCGTCCTTCTGTCAACAACCAAGCCAGAGCCTAAGACCGCGCGTATCCCGCAAGTGCAGGCAAAACACCTGTAACGGCTACTCTGATTTTTTCTTAGCCGCTGTGTGATGCCGCGGTGCCGGCGCATCTTTGCCTGGCCAGCCAACAACCTTCTTCTTTTCGACATCGAAAATAACGTTGAACGGGTCCTTTGTGAAGGAACTCGGCACTCCGGCGAATTCAATCTCCACACCAGCGTCGGCTTTGCCGGGAAGTGCGGCATCCAGATTGAGCGTAGCATCCGGCGTGGTGCCATCCCCGAGCGATAGGACCAGCTGCTTGGGATGAAGTGCAGGCTTCGAGGAAATCAGCTTACCCTTGAATGTTTGCGCACCGCCCGCGCCGCCCGGGACCTCGGTACCCTTCATGTTGGCGTCGAAGTATTGCTGGCCGTCAGCCGCGGTGAGTGCCGTTTTTAGAGTCATCCACAAGGCCAATGCCGGATTCTTTTTCTTGAACTCTTCTTCGTTCTTGCTCTTGACCGTATTGATGTCGTCGATCGTCCAACCCTGGGGCGGGAAAGCGTTTGCCTTCGCGAGATCACGCAGTTTTGTCATCTCGGCCGCATCCTGCCCGTGATAGCGGTTGAACGCGTTGACGAAGTACGTTTCATACGTCTGCCGCGCCGCTGCCGACAGCCCGCCTTGCGATTGATCGAGCGACGCCGCGCGCGCGAACTGGAACAGAGCTTGGGGATACAGCTCGGGCTTCTTCTGTTGAATGGCCTCATGCGCGATGGCCGTTCCCAGCCACGACGAAACCTGGGCGCTGTCCACCGCCCAGCCTTTGGGCGAGCTTGCGTTCGGCGCTATTTGCAGAACCTGAGTGAATTCCTTCTCCGCGGCTGCATCATCCTTTTTTTGAAGCGCGATCCATCCCAAAGCGGCGTGGGCTGCCACCTCCGCCTGGGCCTTACCTTCCGCCCAAGCCGCATCAGTGGTGCTCGCGGGCTTCTTGCTGGGATCAAAGACCGTGCTCTCATCCGACAAGATGCCGTTTGCGGCCTTTTCTCCCGTAGCCAAATCGTCGGGTGTCGGCTTGGGAAGGAATTGCATATACTGCGACACGAGGAACATGGCGGTGAAATCATGCGGGTTGGCTTGCAGCGCGTCGGCGCCAGCCTTCATCACCATTTCCGGTTGGCGGGCGGCAATGTAGGTCTGTATGAAAAGGTCGTTACGCATTCCGGCGAAGGCGCTGGTGGGGTATTTCTCCTTCCAGCTTTTCAGCAGTTCGATCTTTTTGGCCGGATTCTGCTCTGTCGTGATCGCCTGGACCAGGTCATATTCCGCGCGATCCTTCCACTGGGGTTGTGCCGGCTGCGCCTGTGTCTGCGCAGCATCCTGTCCCCGGCTGGGCAATGGCAGAAATGCCGTCACCGCCGCCACGGCTATGGTCAAGAATCCCTTCGAAACTCGATCGAGCACTGAGTGCCTCCTGCTGATCCCGCTGAAATTTGAAATTGTTGGGTCGTGCCAGCCGTCCCTTCGGATTCGCGTAGCCGACGGGTACTTGCGGAGTATAGCCGAACCACACTGACGGTGCAACATTTGTTGGACGCCGTTGCAAGTGGTTTGGTTCCCTGCCACCGGGACGGGGTGGCGCCGCATGCTAGAATTCCCCATCTCCATGCGTTACCTCGATCTGGGCGTGATCCTGGTCTACCTGATTGCCATCACCTGGTTCGGGGCACACTTCCGTAGCGGACGGAAGACCCTCCGCGATTACTTCCTGGGAGGCCGATCCGCCCCGTGGTGGGCCATCAGCCTGTCCATTATATCCGCCGAAACCAGCACCTTGACGATTGTCGGAACCCCCGGGCTTTCCTTCGCCGGCAACCTCGGCTTCCTGCAGATCGTCTTCGGCTACCTGCTGGCCCGCCTGGTCATCTCCGCTTTGCTGCTGCCGCACTACTTTCGCGGTGAGATGTTTACGGCTTACGAGCTGATGCGCCGCCGCTTTGGGGAACGCACGCGCAAGCTGTCGGCGGCGATTTTTCTGGTCACTCGAGCCCTGGCCGAAGGAGTCCGCGTATTCGCCATTTCCATAGTCATCTCGATCGTACTCAACACGGGTGAAATTCCATCCATCCTTTTAATGGTGGCGCTCACTCTGTTTTACACGTTTGAAGGCGGAATGACGGCGGTGATTTGGACCGACGTGATCCAGATGGCGCTGTATATGGTCGGGGCAATCGTCAGTTTCTTCGTGCTTTTGCACCATATCCCGGGAGGCTGGGCGCATGTGGCCGCGGTTGCCGCGCCGGCCGGCAAATTCCGCGTCTTCGATTTCGATTTCAGCTTCAGCATGCAGTATTTTTCACGGACCTATACGTTCTGGGCGGGCCTGCTCGGCGGATGTTTCCTGACCACCGCCAGCCATGGCACCGACCAGTTGATCGTGCAGCGCCTGCTGAGCGCGCGCAATGAAGCACAGAGCCGGGCCGCGCTCATTGGAAGCTGGATCGTGATCCTCTTTCAGTTCGGCCTGTTTCTATTGATCGGTATCGCCCTGTTCGTGTACTACCGCGACGCAGGTTTCGCGCCCCCGGCGAGAATCGATCGGATCTATCCGCAGTTCGTCTGGCAGCAGCTTCCACCGGGAGTCGCCGGCCTGGTGACGGCCGCCATCGTAGCGGCGGCCATGGCCAACCTGAGTGCCGCGCTGAATGCGCTTGCCTCCACCACGGTGATGGATTTCTTGCGGCCCCTGGCCGGCACGGCTGCTGCGGAGGATGACAAACGGCTTCTCCGTTGGGCCCGCGGAGCGACGGTGGCATGGGCATGCGTGCTGGTCGTTATCGGCATCGTGGCGCGGCACTGGGGATCGGTCCTGGAATCCGGTCTTTCCATCGCATCCATCACGCTGGGCTTGCTGTTGGGGATCTTTCTGCTCGGCGTCCTGACGACGCGCGTCAGACAAAATGCTGCTTCGTTGGGAGTGGTCGCTGGTCTGGCCGTCATCATATATGTGCGCGCTTTTACGCCGATCGCCTGGACCTGGTGGGTCCTGATCGGCAGCCTGACTACCTTCGCCGCCGGATATTTTGCATCATGGTTCCAGCGCCGCAGCGAAGCCTGACCCATGAAGCCGCCCATCACGGACCAAGCAACGACCGTCGAGCTCAAGCGCGACCTTGGATTGTGGAGCGCCGTCGCCATCGTTGTCGGCACAGTGATCGGTAGTGGAATATTCCTGGTACCTCGAACCATGATTCAGCGCGTGGGATCGCCGGAGATGGTCTTTGTGGTCTGGGTGGTGGGAGGTCTGCTGTCTCTTGCCGGCGCCCTTAGCTATGCGGAGCTAGCGGCTGCCATGCCGGAGGCCGGCGGCGAATATGTTTATTTGCGCGAAGCCTACGGCCCGGTCTGGGGTTTTCTCTACAGCTGGACTCAGATGTGGGTCGCCAAGAGCGGTTCGATCGCAACTCTGGCCACGGGGTTCTTCTACTATTTGACAAATTTTCTGCCGGAATTGAACGGTGTATTGCTGGTGGTGCCACTGCCCATCGGCGCCCATGGGGCGCCACTGGAGATTCGCTATGGACAGATTTTCGCCATGGCGCTCATTTTATTTCTGGCGGGCGTGAATTATTTCGGCGTTAAGGTGGGCGGAGAAGTACAGGTGGCCGTAACCGTAATCAAGGTCGCGCTCATCCTTTTCATCATCGTGGTGGGCCTGGGCTGGGGTCACAGGCCCGTGGAGGCCGCGCCGCAAGCGGCTCACATTCCGCTCAGTTTCGCCGGCTTTTTTGCCGCGATGGTGGCGGCGCTCTGGGCGTATGACGGATGGAATAACGTAAGCATGGTGGCGTCGGAGATCCGCCAGCCGCAGCGCAACCTGCCGCTGGCGCTGATCTGGGGCACCCTGGCTGTTGCGATCATTTATCTTCTGGCAAACGCCGCATATTTCTACGTGCTCTCGCCGGCTGAGATCGCGGCCAGTAACCGCGTAGCGGCGGAAATGATGCGTCGCGTTCTCGGCGGCGCGGGAGCGAATATTGTCTCCGTTGCGGCGATGATTTCCATTTTTGCGGCGCTCAACGGGTCGATACTTTCGGGCGCTCGCGTACCATATGCCGCGGCGCGCGACGGGCTGTTTTTCCGCTCGATTGCCAGGGTTCACCCACGGTTTCACACGCCGGGGGTTTCGATTCTCGCGTTGAGCGCTTGGGCGGCGCTGCTGGTTTTATCTGGCAGTTATGACCAGCTTTTTACCTACGTGATTTTCGCTAGCTGGTTGCTTTACGGCATGACCACGGCCGCCGTCATCGTCCTGCGCTGGAAAAGGCCGGATTTAATCCGGCCGTATTCAACCGTGGGGTACCCCGTAGTACCAGTACTGTTTGTCGCCAGCGCGCTCTGCCTGGTGATTTCGACCCTATTTGACTCCCCACGCGAGTCCTTCCTCGGCCTGGCGTTGATATTGGCGGGGTTACCCTTTTATTTTCATTGGCGAAAACAACGCCGCGCGGTTTGATCGGGTAGTCGCCCGCCTCCTCTCCGGCAAGGCCCCGCAAATTTTGTTCTGAATTCAGAACAAAACACTTGAAATGTTAACTAAAGTAGGCTAAAAATCAGGAGAAGACGCAAGGAGTAGCGTTGGTTTTGTTCTGATGCCGGAACACAGCGCCTTCCGATGCGCCCGGATTTACCTGATCGGGGGAGCAAGATGGATGTCACAAAGATCCTGACCGAGCTGCGTCAGGAACGCGAGCAGATCGAAGAAGCGATTATGAGTCTGGAGCGGTTGGCGAGAGGACGCGGCCGGCGCCGCGGCCGTCCGCCAGCCTGGATGGCGGAGTTGGACAAGAAGCGTGGCCGGCCCCCGGGGAGTAAAAACAAGACCCCGAACGCTCAAAAGGCCATGAGCCTCGCCTGAGTTCGGAGGACGCGCGTCACCTCAACGATACAGCAGATATTTTTCGCGCAATGCGAGAAAGGGCTGTACAGCATCCTGCTGCCGCTGGCGAATGGCCTGGGGGTCATCTCCAGCGGCAAGCGCGCGTAAGGTTTCCTCATTGCCGATCAAATTCCGGTCGGCTTCCAGCAAAATTCTTCCCGGATAAAGCTTAAGTAGCGCCGCCGCGATCTCCATCCCCAACCGCGCCGCATCCAGGCGCTCACGGCTGGTGATTTGAAAACGGACTCCTTCCACCTCGATTCCCGTCTGCAGAGCCGGCTGAAATCGCACCGGATAGAACCGCACCCCCGGAATCCACCGCTGATTCAGATACGTCGCCAGTTCCCGTCCATGTACATATTCCGCGCCGATCATTTCGAAAGGCGCATCCGTCCCGCGTCCCACCGAGTATTTCGGCGAATACTCCAGCATGGCGACTCCGGGATAGAGAATGGCGGCATTCAGGCTGCGCATGTTGGGGGAAGGATTCACCCACGGCAGGCCGGTCTCATCGAACCAGTCTCCGCGCTCCCAGCCCTTGATCGTCACCACGGTCAGATCCGCGCCGATATGGTTTTCCGCATTGAATAACTTCGCCAGTTCCCCGATGGTCATGCCATGGCGCAACGGCAGCGGAAAATAACCGACGAAGGAGAGTTTGTCGCGATCGAGCAACGGCGGCTCCACACGCACGCCGGTGATGGGGTTCGGCCGGTCGAGCACATAAAACGGGATGCGCATTTTTGCGGCTTCTTCCATGGCATAGGCCATGGTCGAAACGTAGGTGTAAAATCGCGCGCCGATGTCCTGAATATCGAAGACCAGGGCATCAATACCGCGCAGCATCTCCTTCGTAGGCCTGCGATTTTTCTCCGCATATAAGCTCCACACCTTGATTCCGGTCTTCGGATCCACCGTGTCGCCGATTCCCTCGTGGTCCTCCTTGCCGACGAAGCCGTGCTCCGGAGAAAAAAGCGCGGCCACGCGGACCCCGGCAGCAAGCATTTGATCCACGTTCCGGCGGCTTTCGCGATCGATGCCGGTCTGGTTGGTGATGAGACCGATGTGCTTGCCTGCAAGCGCGCGGAATCCTTCGTCTTCCCACACATCCAGCCCAGTGCGCACGTCGCCCGCACGCGCCACCTCGCGGTGCAAGCCAGCACCAGTCAGCGTCTCGTTGTACCCGGTCAGGCTCACGCCCGGAACAGTGATGCCCACCGCCGCAGCCACGATCGTCGCCACCCTGCCGCGCAGGGACGTGATGGCCGGCCGCAGATGCGGATGCACCGCGTTCGTCATCAGAACCACGTAAGTGTTCGATGCCGGATCGAGCCATAGCGAAGTCCCTGTAAATCCCGTGTGTCCCCAGGAGCCGATCGGAAACAGATCGCCGCGGTTGCCCGAGAACGGCGAATCAATGTCCCAACCTAAGCCGCGCATGATCGGCTGGTCGGGCGGACTCTGAGGCTCGGTGAACTTCTCAATGGTCAGCGGGCTGAAAATCCTCGCGCCTTGCCAGCTCCCTTTATCGAGCAGCATCTGGCAGAATCGCGCCAGATCGCCGGCGGTCGAGAAAAGGCCCGCATGCCCCGCGATACCGCCCATATTTCGTGCCGTCGGATCATGCACCACCCCGCGCAACAGCAGGTGTTCCTTGGGCAGCATCTCGGTGGGAGCGATGCGTGGCCGCAGCGCAGCCGGCGGCAGGAACATCGTGTCGTGCATGCCGAGCGGCGAAAAAACAATCCTGTGCACGTAATCCGGCAATGGCTCGCCGCTTAAACGCCGCACGATTTCTCCCAAGAGAATGTAATTGATGTCGCTATAGACAAAACGCACCCCGGGCGGCCCCGCCGGTGCGTCGATGAGCGCGCGATGAATGCCGCTTTCGTAGCCGCTCCATGCCGGTTCCAGGTCCAGATCCGGGCGCAAGCCGGAAAAATGCGTCATCAAATTGCGGATTGTGATTTCACTCTTGCCTCCCTGGAACTCGGGCAGGTATTCGGTCACGCGATCGTTCAGCCGCAGCTTGCCCTGTTCCAACAGTTTCATCAGCGCCGAGGTCGTAGCCACCACCTTGGTGAGTGATGCGCAATCGAAAATCGTGTCGACGGTCATGGGCTCGGAAGCGGGCTCGACCGCGCGGTGTCCGTAGGCTTTGCTGTAAACGGTCGCGCCATTGTGTCCCACTAGAAGCACCGCGCCGGGGATGCGGTCCTGGCGGATGGCCTGATTGATCGCGTCATCCAGCGCCGGCCCTGCTGAGAATGTTTGTGCAAACGCGCAGATCCCGGCAGCGACGAGTAGGCACGACAAAAGCGGCTTCATAGCCACATGATAGCGGCTTTGTGCGAAACGGCTCACGACGGGTCCGACTGGTTTTTGACTTCGGCCGAGCGGTCTGGTAGCGTACTCTAAGTCGCCGGCCAAATGGCGTAGAATGCCCTAAAAGAAGACGACCGTGGCGAAGAACTCAGGAAAACACGAATCGGAACCAGTGATGAACCGTGACGCAGCCGCGCGCCGCCGGCTCGCGGTAGCCGCTCCCGATGCGGCCAGCGTGGCAGAAGCCCGCAATGCAGCCCAGGCGCAGTTGAAGCTTTTCGAACAGGCGATCCGCCTCTTTCATACGCGGAAATTCGCGGAAGCTCGCGAAGTGTTCGAAAAGGCACAAAGCGGGCCGAATCGCGAGATGGCACATAACGCGGAGCTGCACACTCGCATGTGCGACCGCCGTCTCGAGAAACCCAAGGTCGACCTGAAGACGGCGGAAGAGCATTACAACTACGGCGTCGCCATGATCAACGCGCGGAATCTACCCGAGGCGCGCCAGCACCTCGAGCGTGCCCTGCAAATGGAGCCGCAGGCGGACTACGTCCTCTACGCGGTGGCCTTGTGCAAGGGGCTGGAGGGAGATGTCGATGGCGCCCACGAGTATCTAAAGCGCGCCATTGAGTTGGAGCCTCGCAACCGGATTGCCGCGCGGCAGGATGCTGATTTCGCCCTGTTTTTCGACCACCCCAACATGCAACAGCTCCTGTTCCCGGAAAAGAGCGGATCGGTTTAACCCAGCCCGTCTGCCGGTGCGTCGGTAATGCCGAAGTTTCCTAAGATCGCGCCGTCTCCGGAAAGCATCGCCGCTCCGCTGCGCGTGGTGTCGATTGGCGGCGGCACCGGACTTTCCGCGCTGCTGCATGGATTGAAGCAGTACGTCGACGTTCACAGCACGGTGAAGCTGGGACGGCCGCCCGTGGATATCACCGCCGTCGTTACCGTATCGGACGATGGCGGCAGCTCCGGCCGATTGCGGCGCGAATTCGATGTGCTGCCGCCCGGCGACATTCGCAACTGCCTGCTGGCTTTGTCCGGCGATGAGACGCTGCTCTCGCGCCTGTTCCGCTATCGCTTTGAAACCGGCCGCGGCTTGAAAGGCCACAGCTTCGGCAACCTGTTTCTGACGGCACTCACCGACATCACTGGAGATTTCCCCGACGCGGTTAAGGAATGCGCCGATGTGCTGGCGATCAAGGGACGTATTTATCCGTCCACCGCCACCAATGTCTCACTCGAAGCGGTGCTGGAGAATGGGCGGCATGTACTGGGAGAAACCCGGATCAGCCGAAGCCGGCGCCGCATCGAAGTCATACGCCTGCGGCCCCGCCGCTGCCGTCCCCTGCCGGAAACGCTAGCGGCCATCGCGCAGGCGGACGTCATTACTTTCGGCCCGGGGTCTCTATTCACCAGCGTCGTTCCCAACATCCTGGTGGAAGGCGTTCCGGAGGCAATGCGCCGCTCTCCGGCCGTCAAAGCTTATTTCGTGAATCTGATGTGGCAACCTGGAGAGACCACCAACTTCACGGCCTCCGATCACATCGAAGCGATTCACCGGCACGCCGGCGGCAAGCTGCTCGACTACGCGGTCGTCAATACGCAAGACATCGGCCGAACGCTGCGCCGCCGCTATGCGCGGGAACATTCTTCGCCTGTGGAGAATGATTTCGACGAGATCGGCGCCATGGGGGTCAACGTGGTGTGCGGCGATCTGGTGCAGGAATCGGGCCTGGTCCGGCATAATCCCGGCGCGATTGCCGCCATCGCCGTCGAGTTGGCCAGGGAAGGCCGCAGAAGACGGCAAATGTCGCGGTAAACCCGCTGCACATTGAATAATAAAGCATGGACACTCGTGTAACTGCCGTCATCCTGGCTGCGGGCCTGGGGACGCGCATGAAATCGCGCCGCGCTAAGGTGCTGCATGAAGCCGGTGGCAAGACGCTGATCGAGCACACCGTCAATGCGGCCCTTTCGATCGCCGCCCCGGAGCGCGTGCTCGTGGTGGTGGGGTACCAGGCGGACGAAGTGCAGAATGTGGTGGCCTCGCGCGGCGTCCGCTTTATCCAACAGACCGAACAGAAGGGCACCGGCCACGCTGTCATGATCGGCCGGGAGTCGTTGGAGCCCCTGGGCGGATTGCTGGTGATTTACTACGGTGATTGTCCGCTGATTCCCGCTGCTGTGCTTCAGACGCTAGTGGATCGCCAAACAAAATCCGCCGCCGCGGCGACCCTGGTGAGCGCGGAGTTTGACGACCCCACCGGGTATGGGCGCGTGATTCGTGACTCCGGGGGGCACGTGCACGCCGTGGTCGAGCAGAAAGCTGGCACACCGGAACAGTTAGCCATTCACGAGATCAATGTCGGCATCTACTGCTTCCGCGCCGATTTGTTCTGGAAACATGTGGACCATATACAGCCGAACAATCCCGCCCGCGAGTACTATCTGACGGACATGATCGAGATCCTGATACGCGCCGGCCATACGATCGACGCCTATCGTGCCACCAATCCTGAGGAACTGCTGGGGATCAACAATCGAATCGAGCTGGCCGCGGCCGATCGCGTCTTCCGTGAGCGCAAAATCCGCGAGCTGCTGCTCGGGGGCGTGACCGTTGAGAAGCCCGAGACGGTCACCGTGGATGATGGGGTTCTGATCGGCATGGACACGGTAATCGAGCCTTTCGCGCGAATTCTCGGTAAAACGAAAATCGGCGAGGGGTGCCGCATCGGCGCCTGCTCCATCGTCCGCGACTCCGAACTGGCCGACGGTATCCGGGTGGGACCGTTTACGATGATTGACGCTTCAGCCGTGGCCGGCGGGGCGCACGTCGGACCGTACTCACGATTGCGCATGGGGAGCGAAATTGGCCCGGGAGCGCGTGTCGGCAATTTCGTAGAGTTGAAGAAAACCCGCTTGGGAGAGAACGCCAAGGCTAATCACCTGGCGTATCTGGGCGACTCGACGATCGCCGCGGGTGTCAATATCGGCGCCGGCACCATCACCTGCAACTACGACGGCCGCACCAAGCATCAGACCAAGATCGGCAAGAATGTGTTTGTCGGCAGCAACTCGACGCTGGTGGCGCCGGTGGAGATCGGTGAAGGCGCGTACCTGGCCGCGGGCTCGGTGATCACCGAATCCGTGCCCCCGGACGCTCTCGCGCTGGGCCGCGCTCGTCAGGTGGTGAAGAAGGATTGGGCGCGGCAACGGCGGGAAAAAGCGGATACCAAAACGTGACAGCCGCAACTCGCCATCGTGCCGATGCCCAAAACACCTTCAAACGATAACTCGGGCTGCCTGATCCCGTTCGGTAGCCTGTTCGCGCTTTGTGGGTTCGCAGCCCTGGTCCACGCTCTGGTGTCCACCAGGCCCGATGTTTCTCAGACGTGGCCTCAACTGTACGTTTCCCTCACGTTCCTTATCGTCGGCCTGGGGATTTTTGCGTTCGGCCGATCAACGCGGAAGTCGGCAGCAGAAGCCAAGGCGCTGACGGCGCAGAATCCGGGAAAACCCTGGCTCTGGCGCGATGATTGGGCGCAGGGTTATGCCAGGCCCGAGTGGCGCTCGACCGCGGTGACTTGGGGGGCGGCGGGCGTGGTATGCCTGTTAGTATCGGTGCCGGGTGTCTCGGCCATCCCAAAGATCTGGAACACCAGCCATCGCTGGGAAACGCCGGTGGCGCTGGTGTTCCCGCTAGCGGGACTATACCTTTTGAGCCAGAGCGCTCTGGCCGCGCTTCGCGAGGCGAAATTCCGCCGCATGCGGCTCATCCTTTCCACTCTTCCCGGTGTGATCGGCGGGCGCGTCGAGGCAAGCCTGGAAACCGCCTACGTGTTTCCGCCTGGCACGGAAATGAAGTTGACCTTGAGCTGCGTTCGTTCGTATGTCTCGGGCTCTGGAGATAGCCGCTCCCACTGGGAGACCGCGCTATGGCAGGACACGCAACTCGCTACCGCCTACGTCGGAGGACCGGGCAGCTCGATATCTGTCGCCTTCATCACCCCGTACGATTCGCGGGAAACCGACGCGCGGAATCCGTCGGATGAGATTTTCTGGAAACTGACGGCTGCCGTCGCGCTGGCGGGCCTCGATTTCCGCGCCGTATTCCGCGTACCGGTCTTCAAAACCGAAGCCAGCGACGCGAGCCTCACAACCGAGAAGTTGAACGAGAAAAGCGAGTCCCAGCTCGCAGGAAAACGGCCGCGCGACGCGAAGATCACCGAAGAGCCCTCGGCCGAGGGCGGCGTTCAATTTCATCTGGGATCGGGCAGGAACAAGGGGACGGCGGCTGGATTTGCGCTTTTCGGGCTTTTCTTTCTTGCGGGCGGGGCTTTCTTTGGAGTCCTTGTCGGAAAGGGATTCACTTGGTTTCTGGGAGTGATCCCGCTGCTGGTCGGCGGCCTGATCGGTCTTTTCCTCTTGGCCTTTGGCATATGGATGTGGTTTGGCCAAACCACTGTCGGAGTATTGAATCGTTCGCTTCACATTCATTCCCGCTGCCTCGGTTTCTCGCGATCGCAAATCGTGGATGCAGGCGCAATCCGCAGGTTTGAACTCTTTCCTGGCATGAAGAGCGCGGATAAAATCTGGTACGACCTGAAGATTCACCTCGACACCGGCAGGACTGTCACTGCGGGCAGCGCTATGGAGAAAAGTGAAGCGGAGTGGTTCCTCGCGGAGTTGAAGAAAGATCTGGGAGTGCAGACGAGGGATGAAACAACTTAACAGATGGAGCGGACGGTTCCGCCCGCCCCACTGGACTTGGGTTGAGAAAGCGTTCTAATGGGCGCCCGCCGCTTGTGCTTTCCGGCTGAGAAAGCACTCGCGACAGTAGACCGGGCGGCCTTGGGTGGGCCGGAAAGGAACCGTCGTTTCCCGGCCGCATTGCGAGCAAACCGTGGTTGTCTCCGCCCGCGGCGCTCCGGAAGATGACGCTCCCTGCCGCTTGACCTTGCACGCCTTGCAGCGCTTCGGTTCATTCTTGAAGTTCTTATCGTGGAAGAAATGCTGCTCTCCCGCCGTAAAAACAAACTCCGCGCCACAATCCGCGCACTTGATCACTCGATCCTGAAAATCTGGCATTGCCACCGCTCCCGCGGTCTTACCCAGGCCACCTAGCCCGCCCGTTAAGAACCCCTACGGATGTGGAGATCTTATTCGATCTCCCTCCGGCTCTTCTTTCTGTTTCTCTTGCGAGCCAGCGCCTGCTTGGCCCGTTTCTTCTCGCCCGGCTTCAAATAAAAAGAGTGCCGTTTGACCTCTTTAATGATGTCCTCTTGCTGGACTTTGCGCTTGAAGCGGCGAAGGGCGTTTTCTAACGTTTCGCCCTCTTGCAGCTTTACTTCTGCCAACTAACAACACCTCCCATCGGCTTGGAAACTCACCGTTTAAACGCGTGAGAAAAAACTCGCTTGCCGTCTACAACATCCTCCGCACGGCAGGTCAAGGTATTGATATCATAGGTGCTGGACCGTTAAAGTCAAGTCCCAAATTGCCAGGCCGTGTTGGCCGGCTGGTCACAGCACCCTTAACTGGCTGTACATAAAGGACTTACAAATCAACTCCCGTGGATAATGTTTTAGCCATTTTGTTGGCTGGTGGGGCCGGAGAGCGCCTCCATCCGCTGACGCGCGACACTGCCAAACCCGCCGTGCCGTTTGGTGGCGCTTACCGTATTATCGATTTCACCCTCTCCAACTGTATCAATTCCAACCTGCGCCGCATTTTCATTCTCACCCAATACAAATCGCTCGACTTGATCCGTCATGTGCGTGACGGCTGGAGCATCCTCTCGCCGGAACTGGGTGAGTACATCGAAATCATCCCCGCCATGAGGCAGACGGGCTGGTACCTCGGTACGGCGGACGCGGTGTTTCAGAACACGCAGAGCATTCTCGCCGAGCCAGCCGACCAGGTTCTCATCCTGGCGGGCGACCACATTTACAAGATGAACTACCGGTCGATGATGGAACAGCATCGCCAGTTCAATGCCGACATCACCATCGCCACCACACAGGTCCTGCCGGAAGAAGCCGAGCGTTTCGGCATCATCGAGATCGCTTCCGACCAGCGCGTGGTGGGATTTGAGGAGAAACCCCGGCACGGTCAGTCCGCACGATCGGCATTCAATCCCAACATGGTTAGTGCGTCGATGGGGATCTATCTCTTCAATCGCGATGTTTTGGTGCGCCTTTTGCGCGAGGACGCGGAAACTGCCGGCTCCTCGCACGACTTCGGCAAGGATGTGATTCCGCGCAGCCTGCGGGATTACCGCGTGATTGCCTACGATTTCGTGGATATCAACGCCAAGCAGGCCCGCTATTGGCGCGACGTGGGGACGCTGGACGCCTACTACGAAGCCAACATGGATCTGGTGGCGGTGACGCCGCAGTTGAACCTCTACGATAGCCGCTGGCCCATCCGCACACGTGTGCTGCAGCAGCCCCCCGCCAAGTTTGTCTTCGCGCAAGAGGGCCGCCGCATGGGTGTAGCGGTCGATTCCATCGTGTCGGCGGGCTCCATCATCTCCGGTGGGCGGGTCATGCACAGCGTGCTTTCGCCAGGCGTGCGCGTCAACAGCTACTGCGAGGTGGAATACTCGATCCTGTTGCCCAACGCGGAGATCGGCCGTTATAGCCGCGTCCGCCGGGCCATCATCGATAGCAATGTGAAGGTGCCGGAGTCCAGTGTCATTGGATTCAGCGTCGAGGACGATCGCCGCAACGGCTATGACATTACCGAATCCGGAATCGTAGTGGTGAGCGGCGCGGCGCCGGTTCAGATTGCGCAAACAGCAAGGAGTGTAGAGTGACGACGATTGCAAAGATTACGGGCATTGAGATCCTGGATTCCCGCGGAAATCCGACTGTGGAAGCCGACGTATTTCTGGCGGATGGCAGCCTGGGACGCGCTGCCGTTCCCTCGGGCGCTTCAACAGGCGAGCACGAGGCCGTCGAGCTGCGTGATGGCGACACCTCGCGCTATCTGGGAAAGGGAACGCGTAAGGCGGTAGAGCATATTAACAAGGAAATCGCGGCTGCCCTCCAGGGCAAGGACGCAAGGCAGCAGGCCAACATTGACCGCCTGATGATTGAGCTGGATGGAACCGAGAACAAAGGCAAGCTCGGCGCTAATGCCATGCTGGCGGTTTCCCTGGCCGCGGCACGCGCCGCAGCAGCGTCCGAACGCACGCCGCTCTACCGTTACCTGGGCGGTGTGGGCGCCTGCATTTTGCCCGTACCTCTCATGAACATCCTGAACGGTGGCGCGCACGCCGACAATTCCGTGGACGTGCAGGAATTCATGATTGCCCCTTACGGCGCGCCCAAGTTTTCCGAAGCGCTGCGCATGGGAGTAGAAGTCTTCCATACGCTGAAGAAGGTTCTCAAGAAACGAAACTACTCTACCGCCGTCGGCGATGAAGGCGGCTTCGCCCCGAATCTCAAATCCAACGATGAAGCGCTGGAAGTGGTCCTCGAAGCCATCACGCAGGCCGGCTACAAGCCTGGCGAGCAGATCGGTATCGCGCTCGACCCTGCGTCCAGCGAGTTCTATATCGACGGCAAGTACGTGTTCAAGAAATCCGACAAGAGCCAGCGCACCTCCGAGCAGATGGTGGAGTTTTGGGCCAACTGGGTGCGCCAGTTCCCCGCCATTATTTCGCTCGAAGACGGCATGTCGGAAGAGGACTGGCCCGGTTGGAAGCTGCTCACCAAAACTCTCGGGAGTAAGATTCAGCTCGTCGGCGACGACATTTTCGTTACCAACCCGGCGATCTTCCGCAAGGGAATCGAACAAGGAATTGCGAATTCAATTCTGGTGAAGGTGAACCAGATCGGCACGCTGACGGAAACTCTGGAAGCGATGCAGATGGCTTCGGTTGCCAATTACACGGCGGTTGTGTCGCACCGTTCCGGCGAGACCGAGGATCCGTTCATCGCTGATCTCGTAGTGGCCACTGGCGCAGGGCAAATCAAGACCGGCTCGGCCAGCCGCACCGATCGCATCGCTAAGTACAATCAGTTACTCCGCATCGAACAGCAGCTCGGCGATGGTGCGCGCTTCCCCGGCAGGAAGGCTTTCCGCCAGTAATGCCGCGACCCAGACCGCTCATCCTGACCATCCTCGACGGCTGGGGCTTCTCGCCCGCCGTTGAGGGGAACGCCATCGCCGCCGCGCGCAAGCCGACATACGACAAGCTGCTGCGCGAGTTTCCGAATACTCTGATCCACACCTCCGGCCCGTACGTCGGGCTGCCTGAGGGCCAGATGGGCAACAGCGAAGTCGGCCACCTGAACATCGGCGCCGGCCGCATTGTCCAGATGGACGTAACACGCATCGACGCCCTGATCGCCTCGGGCGAGTTCTTCCGGAACCCCATCCTGCTCGATTGCATGAAGAACGCACGGACGCATCAATTACATTTCTTGGGGTTGTGTAGCGACGGTGGCGTGCATTCGTACCTTACGCACTTGTACGCTCTGCTTCGCCTCGCCAAGCAGGAAGGCGTTGAAAAGGTTTTCGTCCACGCGTTCATGGACGGCCGCGACACTCCCCCGGAGAGCGGCGCCGGCTATCTGCGCGAGCTCGAAAAAGAAATGCGCACCATCGGAGTGGGCCGCATCGCATCGGTATCCGGCCGCTACTACGCCATGGATCGGGATAAGCGCTGGGAGCGCATCGAGCGCGCTTTCGGAGCCATGGTGCTAGGCAATGGCGAGAAGGCGACTGACCCCGTCGCGGCGATGGAGCGTTCTTACGAGAAGGGCGTGACCGATGAATTTGTCGAGCCGGTTACCATGGTGGATGACCGCGGCGATCCCGTGGGGCGCATCCGCGACGATGATTCTGTGATCTTCTTCAACTTCCGTGCCGACCGCGCGCGTGAAACCACCATGGCGCTCACCGACGCTACGCTCGAGCGTCCCTCGCGATCGCTCGCGCCAAAGAACCTGCACTACGTCGCCATGACGCAGTACGACAAGACGTTTACGTTGCCCTATGTGTTGCCACGCGAGCATCCGCACAACATCCTGGCGAACGTCATGGCGCAACTCAACTGGAAGAACCTGCGCGTGGCCGAAACCGAGAAATACGCCCACGTCACCTATTTCTTCAACGGTGGCAACGAGAAGCCCTACCCGGGCGAAGAGCGCGAGATGGTGCAGTCACCCAAGGTGGCGACCTACGATTTGAAGCCGGAGATGAGCGCGGCCGGCATTACTGACGTGATCGTCAAAGCGATCGAAGGCGGCAACTTCGACGTAATCGTCATGAACTTTGCCAACGCCGACATGGTGGGTCATTCTGGCAAAATGGAGCCCACCGTCCGCGCGGTCGAAACAGTCGACGCCTGCCTCGCCCGCATCTACCAGGCTCTGCGCGCGCGTAAAGGCGCCTGGCTGATTACCGCAGACCACGGCAACGCCGAGACCATGATCGATCCGATCACCCACGGCCCCCACACCTACCACACCACCAATCCCGTGCCGTTTATCCTGGTGACCGACGACGGACGCGTCAAACTGCGCACCGACGGCGCCCTCCAGGACATCGCCCCGACGATTCTAGCCGTCCTCGGCGAACAGCAGCCAAAAGAAATGACGGGTCGAGATCTGCGCATGCGATAGATCCCCCGCAGCCCTCCGCGCCCCCGCATGCTATTCTGTCTTCCGGATGTTCAGCCGTCAGCATCGGAAAGCCAAAGTCCTGTTTGGCGTGTCCGACGTGCTGCTCACTGCGCTCGCCTTCGAAGCCGCCTACCAGACGCGCCTGTTGCTGCATCTCCAGCGCGCATTTTTCTTTACCGTCTCCGAAAAGGCGCTCCTTCTCGGTGTCTCGCTGGCTGCCTGGGTCATCGTCGGCCTCTGGCTGGGTGTATACGACAAGCTTGATTCCGGCGATCCTCGCGTAATCCTGCGCGATAGCTCCCGCCAGTGCGGCTACGGGGTCATCTTTCTGGTGGTCTTCGAATACCTGCTGCGGCTCGACGTCAGCCGCCCATTTCTCGCACTGCTCGCCGCTTATAGCTGGGTTTTTCTGCTGGTCTTCCGGCTCACCGCGGGCCGCCTGGTAGGTGTGGTGCGGCGCGAATTCGGCGCCCTCCATTACGTGATGCTGGTCGGTTTGGGCGATCGCGCACAGCGCCTGGGCCAAGCCCTGGAGCGATCCGCGCAACACGGCATCCGACTGAAAGGCTTCCTCGCGGATATCCCGTCTTCACTCACGGAGATCCGTCTGGCCTCCACCTACCCCGTGTTTCCAATCAAGGAACTCGCCCTCCTGCTGCGTCAGCACGTGATTGACGAAATCATCTTTGCGGTCGACAGCGCCCGGCTCAGCGAGCTCGAAGAGGTCTTCCTGCTGTGCGATGAGGAAGGCGTACGCACGCGCGTGGCCGTCGATTTTTTTCCGCACATCAATAGCGAAGTCTATCTGGAGCGTCTCGCCTTTACGCCATTGCTGACGTTCTCCGCGGCGCCACACGACGAAATCCGCCTGCTGGCCAAACGTGTCATTGACTGCGTAGTCGCCGGCGCCGCGCTTGTCGTGCTGGCTCCTTTCATGCTTCTGGTTGCCCTCGCCATCCGTCTGACTTCTCCGGGCCCGGTCGTATTTCACCAAGTGCGCTGCGGGTTGAACGGGCGCCAATTCGTATTCTACAAGTTCCGTTCCATGTGCCAGAATGCCGACTCCATGCGCGACACCGTGGCCCATTTGAGCGTGCGGACCACCGCCACCAAGATCCCCGATGATCCGCGCCTTACGCCGATCGGCCGCTATCTGCGGAAATTCTCCATCGACGAATGGCCGCAATTATGGAATGTTCTCCGCGGCGACATGTCACTCGTCGGACCGCGTCCCGCCGTTCCCGAAGAGGTCGAGCAATATCAGCGCTGGCAGCGCCGCCGCTTGCGCATGCGCCCCGGCCTGACCTGCCTATGGGCGCTGGCCGGGCGGGACAATGTCGATTTCGAAACCTGGATGCGCATGGACATGCAATACATCGATAACTGGTCGCTGGGTCTCGACTGGAAAATCTTGCTGCTCACCATTCCCAAAGTTCTCTCCGGCAAAGGAGCCCACTAGACGCAATGCATCTTCTCCCCACTGCTGAGGAAGTTGTGCGCGTGCTTCGCCAGACGGGCGCGTTGCGCGACGGCCATTTCGTGTATCCGAACGGCCTGCATTCGAACGAATATCTGCAAGTACCGCTGGCCATGCGCTACTACCAGCACGCGCGCACGCTCAGCGTCGGCTTGAGCCGCTTGTTGCGTGCTAACCCCGAGATCCGTGCCCTGGTGCCCGAGCTTTCCATCGTCGCGCCGGCAACAGGCGGCTTGCCTGTGGCCTATGGCGTCTGCGAAGCCCTGCGCGCCAAGCAGGTCTATTGGGCCGAGCGTGATGACGAGAACAAGTCCATGCGCTTCCGCCAATATCTGGAGCAGCATCCCGGTGAGCAGGTCGTGCTGGTCGACGACATCCTGCGCTCCGGCAGCAAGCTGCGCGAGATGCAGACTCTGCTCGAATCCCGTGGAGCCAAGGTGCTGGGCCTCGCCGTGATCATCTATCAGCCCAATCCAAATACCAAGGACTTCGGCTCGCTGCCGCTCTACTACCTGGCCAAGCTCGAAGCCAGCTACTATGCCGACGCCGGGCACTGCGATCTCTGCCGCCGCGGCGTGAAGCTGGAAAAGGTCTGGGTGTAAAGGCCGGACATGTCCGGGCTCTCCTTCTAATTCGTAACCTCTTGCGACCGGCTCTCCTTGTGGATCGGCTGGTAGATTTTCTCCCACGCCTTGTGCGCGGGATGATCCGCGTAGGCGTCAGCCGCCGCTTTGTTCTCGAACTCGATCGCGAACACGGCGTTGTACTCCCGCGGTTGCACCCGGATCGGCTTTACCCAGATATTCTTGATTCCCGGTATCTCAGCGGCCATAGTTTTGACACCGTCGATTGCAGCCTCTTGCTGTGCCGGCGTCGAATCGTCCGTCCATTGAACCGTTACTAAGTGGATGATGGAGTTCGGCTGGTGAAACGTGTTCTTTCCGGTCAATACGCCCGCGCCGAACAGTCCGAGGGCAACGGCCACGGACAAGGTGGCCTTCATGACTTTGCTGCGATTCATTAATTGATCTCCTGAGTGGATTGGTAGAACTGTCTATTCTACCCGATGCGCGGTGCGCAGCCCGCTCCATTCCTCGCTCAGCACGATGGAATTCGCGGGATTGCGCGGATCATACTTGATGCACACCGGCCCGATGGTGCTCCACCGGTCCGCCGGCAAATGTGGTTGCAAATCGGAAAGGTCCTGGCTCGCCGTGTATTCGACGCCGCCGATGGCATACGAGTACATCACCATCTCGTCGCGGAATTCAAGCAGGTTGGCGTCGCCCATCTTGCCGCGCGCCCGCAGATCGGCTCGCCGCCGCCGTTCCAGTTCCGCAGCGCTCGGCCGGCTCTTGATGTACCGGTAGATCCCCCAGGCGCCCAAGCCTGCAACAGCCGCACCGCCGCCCAGCGTTAACATCGTCCCGCCGGACGAAAGCATATTCGCCAGCGCCATTTTCATATCTTTCGGGAATAGTGTGCCTAACCAGCGACCGGACTCTCCTGAAATACCTTGTTGTAGTCTTTCAGGAATTGCTCGAGCCCCTTCTCGGTCAGCGGATGATTAAACAGCATGTCAAGAACCTTGAACGGCATGGTTCCGATGTGCGCGCCCGCCGTGGCGGAATCGATCACGTGTGTGGGCGATCTGAGCGATGCCGCCAGCACCTGCGTCTTGTATCCGTAATTTTTGTAGATCGTGGTGATGCTGCGGATCAGGTCCATCCCCGTCCACCCGATATCATCGAGGCGCCCTACAAATGGACTGATGATGTATGCGCCCGCCTTCGCCGCCAGCAATGCCTGTCCCGCCGTAAAGCACAACGTCACGTTCACGCGGAGACCATCCTGGCTCAGCGCCTTGGTGGCGCGAATTCCGTCGCGCGTGAGCGGGCACTTCACCACGATGTTCTTATGGATGCGCGCCAGCTCGCGTCCCTCGCGGATCATCTCCTTGGTTTCGGTGGCCACCACCTCAGCGCTGATGTCGCCGTCCACGATGTCGCAGATCATGCGAACCTGCTCGGCCATTGGCCGGCCTTCCTTGGCAATCAAGGATGGGTTGGTGGTGACGCCGTCCACAACGCCCCACGCGGCGCCTTTCTTCAGCTCGTCGAGGTTGGCGGTATCGAGAAAAATCTTCATCCAGTGACTCCTGTCGCTGAAGAAAATTATAACATTGCGCGTTTTGAGAGCATTTCATCGTTAGTCGGGTTGCAGCGTCGCCTTCACGCTTGCAGCCCTGACCGAGCCGCGCCCAAAGGAAGCGGTGGCGCAGCCGAGGATGGAATCGTGCCTTCATGCTATCATGCAGATGAGGCTGCATGAATGCCCGTTGAAGTGAAAACCATCGGCGCCAGTGGCCAGATCTCCATCGGCAAACAACATGCCGGCAGAACCGTAACGGTTGAACAGGTGGATGACGGCGTGTGGGTCGTCAAGGCGGCTCGCGTCATACCCGAGAACGAGCTGTGGCTGCACCAGTCGCCCGCCAAAGAAAAGCTGGACCGTGCCGTCGAGTGGGCCGGCAAGCACCCGCCGCGCGCCTCCAATCTCGATCGCCTGGCGCGCAAGCTGACACGCAAAAAATAGAGCGCTGCCGTCCCGTGGCCCGCATCGCGCTCGATCTCAACAATCCCGAATTTCAGAGCGATTGGTTCGCCTTGGAGCGTGACGATGTACTGGCCGTCCTGGCCACGCTGCGCAAGATCCTGCGGCTGGATTGGAATCAACTGTATGCCGATCCGGGCCTTCGCTGGGAAGCCATCCTGTCGCGACCCGGTCCCGCCGGACAGCGCCTCTACAGCCTCCGCGTGACCAAGCGCGTACGAGCTGTTGCCTACCGCCAGGGCGAGTTTCTGCGCTTTCTTTCTCTCCATCCCGACCACGATTCGGCGTACAAGTGAATCGCGGAGGCATGACATACAGCGATCACCCCAAAATGAAAACCAACGCCGTCCGGCTCCTGGATGAGCTGGGAATCCGCTACGAGCTTCGCGACTACGAAGTCGACCCCGACGACCTCGACGCCAAGACCGTCGCCGCCAAGATCGGCCTGCCCGCCGAGCAGGTGTTCAAAACCCTGGTAGCCCGCGGTGACCGGAACGGCGTCTGTCTCGCCGTGGTCCCCGCCGACGCGCAACTCGACGAGAAAGCCCTCGCCCGCCTCACCGGCGACCGCAAAGTGGAATTGGTCCCCATGAAAGAAGTACAGCCCCTAGCCGGCTACATCCGAGGCGGCGTGACCGCCCTCGCCGCGAAGCGCAACTTTCCCGTCTACCTCGACGAAACCGCCGAACTGTTCGATGTGATATCCGTATCGGCGGGCGTGCGGGGGACGCAGATACTGATTGCACCGAGGGATTATCTGTCGGCGGTGGAAGGGAAGTTGGGAGCCATTGCGAGAACCGAATAACAAGGAAGACGCTACACTAGGAATATGAACAGGGCCCGCTACGTCTACTGGCAAGATGGCGAGCAGTGGGTCGGGTATTTTGAGGAATATCCAGACCACATGACCCAGGGCGAGAGCTTCGAGGACTTACAGGAGAGTCTCAAAGACCTGTATCACGACCTAACGAGTGGGGAGATTCCCGGGATGCGAAAGATAGGCGAACTCACTGTTCCATGAAGCGGCAGGACTTCCCTCAGCTTGACGAATGAGAACCCCGAAGACACACTCGGAACATACCCTGGTAGAGTATCTGGTTAGCTTGAAGATCCAATTCCAGTATGAGCCTAAAGTGCCGGGCAAGAAGCGGCGGCCGGACTTCTTAGTTGAGCACGGTAATGCGAACGTCTGGCTCGAAGTGAAGGAATTTGAAGAGCCTGCGCAGAAGCCGATAAACTCCTTCGATCCCCTTCCAGCAATCCGCAGAAAGATCTTCCATGCTGGCAACCAACTCGAGGAATTCAATCAGTATAGTTGCGGCCTCGTTCTCCATAGCTCCAGAAGCGTCTATCGCCCCACCCCTCTTGAGCATGTGTTGGCCGTTATGTTCGGGGAAAACTCCACGTATTCCCCTCTCTCGATCTACCGTATAGAAGACGCACCTTATCAATTCCGCTTTTCCGGCAAATCCGCCCTCAGCCCCGACCTGAACACAACGATAAGCGCGCTCATAGTCTTGCAACACTGGTGGATCAATGAACTGTGGGTTGACGTGACAAACGAGCTTCTCGACAGGCAAGCCAAAGGTGAAAAAATCCTCCAAGGGGCCGATTCTCAACTCCTTGCTCAGCGGCAGGATGAGCCCATGCGGATAACCTTCCCAAACACGACAAGGTGCGTAGTTCTAGAGAACCCCTACGCTCCAATCCCATTTCCTCGCGACCTCTGCACAGGCCCGTTTGACCAACGCTGGGGGATCAGCGGCTCCGACTACACGCTATTGTGGATGGGGTCGGAACTCGAGAACTTAAGGCGACGGCCCAAGCCAGTTCCATTTGTCTATCTCTAAGCGGAGCGGTAGATAGGCAATCGCTCGATTGTAGCTCCTCTCACCTCAAATACTTCCCCGTCCAAGACCCCTCCGCCTTAGCGATCTGCTCCGGTGTTCCCGTGGCCACGATGTGGCCGCCACGCTCGCCGCCTTCGGGCCCCAAGTCGATCACCCAGTCCGCCGCGCGGATCACGTCGAGATTATGCTCGATCACCAGGAGCGACCCGCCATTTTCGATCAGCCGCTGGAACGCCCCGAGCAGTTTCGCAATGTCGTCGAAGTGCAGGCCGGTCGTCGGCTCGTCAAAAATGTAGAGGGTGCCTGTGCACGAAGCCTGCGCCAGGTGCGCCGCCAGTTTCACGCGCTGCGCTTCGCCGCCCGAAAGCGTCGTGGCCGATTGTCCCAGCCGCAGATAGCCCAGCCCGACATCCGACAGCACCTTCAGCTTCGAAACCAGTCGCGGCGCCCCGTGGAAAAACCTGATAGCCTCGTCCACCGTCAATTGCAGCACTTCGTGAACGTTCAGCCCCTGGTAACGAATGTCCAGGATGCTACTCTTGAAGCGCGTGCCCTTGCATTCGTCGCAGATCAGTTCCACATCGGCCAGAAACTGCATCTCGACGGTCACCGTGCCGTCGCCCTGGCACGTCTCGCAGCGCCCGCCCGGTATGTTGAACGAAAAATGCCCGGCCGTGTAACCGCGTTTCTCCGCGTCTTTCGTCGATGAAAATAGCGCGCGAATTATATCGAAGGCCTTGATATAGGTCACCGGATTCGAGCGCGGCGTGCGCCCGATGGGCGATTGGTCGACGAGCACCACCTCGCGCAACTTCTCTGCACCGTCCACGCGCCGGCAGGTCATCTTGGCCGAGGATTCCAACGCGTCATCAGTCGCTTCGACTTCGTTCTCTTCCGGCCCTTCCCTTTTTCGCAGCGCCGCTTCTAACGAGCGATAGATCACATCGTGCACCAGCGTCGATTTGCCCGACCCCGAAACGCCCGTCACGCACACCAGCATGCTCAGCGGAATCTCGACGTCGATGTTCTTGAGGTTGTGCAGCCGCGCGCCCGAGATGCGCAGACGTCGCCGCGGGTCCACGCGCCGCCGGTCCCGCTTCGACGCCACGCGCAACTCGCCGCGCAGATAGCGTCCGGTCAGCGATCCATCGCCGTTCTTGAGCAGGTTCGCGTACGAGCCCTCGTAAATGATCTTCCCGCCCAGCTCACCGGCGCCCGGCCCGAGATCGACGATATGATTCGCCGATTTCATCACTTCGGGATCGTGCTCCACTACCACAATCGTGTTCCCCAGTTCGCGCAGCTCTTCCAGAATATGAATCAGCCGGCCAGTATCGCGCGTGTGCAGCCCGATCGACGGTTCGTCCAGCACGTAGCACGCGCCGACCAGTCGCGATCCCAGGCACGTCGCGAGCTGGATGCGCTGCGCCTCGCCGCCAGAAAGCGTTGCAGCCAGACGGTCGAGCGTCAGGTAGTCGAGCCCGACGTCGTTCAGGAATTTCAACCGCTGCCGGATCTCGATGAGGATCTTGTCGGCGATCGCAGTCTCTTCCGGCGTCAGTTCGAGCGTTTCGAAAAAAGCCTGCGCTTCGGCAATATTCAACTTCACCACGTCACCGAGATTCTTCTCGGCCACCCGCACGTACAGTGCTTCCTTGCGCAGCCGCGCTCCGCCGCAGTCCGGGCACCGCGCATACCCGCGGTAACGGCTCAGAAACACGCGCACGTGCAGCTTGTACTTTTTGGTTTCGAAATAGTTGAAGAACCCGCGGACGCCGGGGAATCCCGGGCCGCCTTCGATCACGTAGTTTCGTTCTTCCTCGGTCAGGTCGCAGAACGGCACATTCATCCGCACCTTGCGCCCTTTGAGTGCGGCCACGGCGCGCTTCAGCTTCAACATCCATTCGCGGCCTTTGGGCTTGGTCCACGGCTCGACCGCGCCCTGGTCCAGCGTGAGCCCCTTGTCGGGAATGGCCAGATCCATGTCGTAATCGATCGTGTTCCCGAAGCCCTGGCAGCGCGGACATGCGCCTGTAGGGCTGTTGAAGCTGAACAGCGTCGGTTCGGGTTCTGTGAACGTGATGCTGCACTGCTTGCACGCGAACTTTTCGCTGAAGCGCAGCCGGTCGTTCGTTGCGGCGTTCTGGAAAATCACTTCGCCGGCCTCGCGATAGCTGGTTTCCGTCGTATCCACCAGCCGCTGATGCAGATCCGGAGAAATCGCGATGCGATCCGCCAGCACGTACAGCGGTTTTGAGAAGTCAATGTCGAGCAGCGATTCGGGCGTCGAAAACTCGAACGTCTTCCCTTCCTGAAACAGCCGGTTGAATCCCTTTTTGCGCAGCTCGAAAAGATGATCGCGAAGCTTCTGGGTATCGGGTTTCTCGGCGTGCGTCACCGGGAACAGGGCGTACCAGCGGGAGCTTTCCGGCTGCGCTAACATCTGCGCCGCGACTTGGTCAACCGTATCTTTCTCGACGCGCCGCCCGCATTGCGGGCAAAACGTCCGGCCCACCCGCGCAAATAACAGCCGCAGAAAGTCGTAGCATTCGGTCGACGTGGCCACCGTCGAGCGCGGATTCCGGCTGGTATTCTTCTGCCGAATCGCAATCGCCGGGGCGATCCCGTCGATCTCATCGACGTCCGGCTTCTCCATGCGCTCCAAAAACTGCCGCGCGTAAGCCGATAGCGACTCCACGTATCGCCGCTGCCCCTCGGCGTAGATGGTGTCAAACGCCAGCGATGACTTCCCCGACCCCGAAACTCCCGTGATCACGGTCAGTTGGTTGTGCGGAATTGCGAGCGAGATGTTCTTAAGGTTGTGGACCCGCGCACCGCGGATCTCAATGGCGTCTTCCACGAGCGATCCTACTGTCAGAACTTTTGGGGTGGGGTGAATCTTCCAGTATACCAGTGGGCCAAGTGTGCCCCCGGCTGCAAACGGGTACTATAGATGAGACCCATGGCTGGTAGTACAAATGGGGCGGAGCACATTAACCTCTTCGCCCTCGTGGTTTATATCCCAGATCCTCTGGCACGATTTCTGGACGACCTGCGAAGAGAGCTGACACCCGGCTGCCTGCCGCGTGCGCACGTGACCATCCTCCCGCCGAGACCGCTCATCTTCGGCGTGGATGTGGCCACTGAGAGAGCACGATCCGTCGTTTCCGGGTTCGCACCGTTTGACATTCGTCCCGGTGAGGTTGAGATTTTCCAATCCACAGACGTAATCTATATCGGCATCAAGGACGGCGAACTGGAACTACGCGAGCTATACCGCACCCTCAACACCGGATCGCTAGCGTGCGACGAGCAGTATCCGTTTGAACCGCACATCACCCTCGCCCAGGACCTGAAACCCGGCCAAGTGCAGGAGATCGTGGAGCTTGCCCGAAAGCGCTGGGCCGCCTATCCGTATTCCCGGCATATCCGCACCGACCGCGCCTTCTTCGTGCAATCTAAAGCAGATGGGACCTGGGTAGACTTGGCTGAATTCAGGCTTCAGGGCGTGCCCGTAGCGTAATACACCACCAATAGGTGGGGCATTTGCCACGATGGGTGCCTTTGCACAACCATTACTTGTATAAAAATCAATCAGATACAAGCACGTTCAGAGCCTGGTAGCACACCTGCATCTGGCCCATTGGCGAGGCCATGCAGGACGACTACAGGAGAAGAGTCACCACCGCAGAACGGGCTGTGGAAGCTGTCCGGTCGGGCGACCGGGTTTGGATCCACGAAGGCTGCGCAACTCCCGAGATCCTCGTCAAGGCCCTGCTGAAGCGCGCACGCGAACTACGCAATGTGGAAATAAACCACATGCTGACGCTTGGCAGCGCAGACTATACCCGACCCGAATATGAAGGCCACTTCCGCCACAGCGGTTTGTTTCTTGGCGCCAACGTGCGGGAAGCCGTGGCCGAAGGCCGCGCCGACTACACCCCCATTTTTCTGAGTGAAATAGAAGAGTTGTTCTCATCGGGCGCCCTGCCGCTCGATGTGGCCTTCATCCAGGTATCGCCGCCGGACGAGCACGGTTACGTCAGCCTTGGTGTTGGAATCGACTGCACGCTGACCGCGGCGCGCTGCGCGCGATATGTCATCGCCGAAGTGAATCAGCAAATGCCGCGTACGTTGGGCGATACGTTCTTGCATATCAGCAAGATATCGGCGATCGTCGAGACCTCGCACCCGTTGCCGGAGCTTCAATGCCCGCCGTTCAGCCCGTTGCAACGCCGGATTGCGGAAAACGTGGCATCGCTCGTTCCCAACGGCGCTACTCTGCAAATCGGCATTGGTGGCATTCCCGACGCGGTTCTGTCGTGCCTGCGCGATCGGCGGGACTTGGGAATCCATAGCGAGATGTGCTCAGACGGCGTGATCCCGCTGATCGAAGCCGGCATCATCACAGGCGAGCGGAAAACGCTGCACCGGGGCAAGGTGGTCGCAGGATTTGTGCTGGGAACTAAGAAACTGTTCGAATTCGTCCACGAAAACCCGATTTTTGAATTTCATCCGACGTCTTATACGAACGATCCGTTTGTTATCGCGCAGAACGAAAAGATGGTGGCCATTAATTCCGCGATTCAGGTGGATCTGACCGGGCAGGTTTGCGCGGATTCCATCGGCACGAAACCCTACAGCGGATTTGGCGGGCAAACGGACTTCGTACGAGGTGCGGCGCGTTCCAAGGGTGGAAAGCCGATCATCGCCCTGCCTTCGACTTGCAAGGACGGAAAAGTCTCGCGCATCGCGCCGATGCTCGATCCTGGCGCCGGCGTGGTGACAAGCCGCGCCGATGTGCATTACGTCGTGACCGAGCATGGCATTGCGTACCTGCATGGCAAAACACTGCGGCAGCGCGCGGAAGCCCTGATCGCCATCGCCGATCCGAGGTTCCGCGACGGGCTTTACGAGTTTGCCGCTCGCGCACGGTACCTGGAAGCAAGACCAGCGCTAGTGGCATAGGAGGTCCCATGTCCCTCGATTGTTCGAAACCCGACCGTGGCCGGGTGGAGCTCAATTCAGAGGAGTGCAAGGGTTGCGGGCTGTGCGTGGAAGCCTGCCCACCCAAAGTCCTGCGCTTATCCGGCAACCTGAACCGCCACGGATATCATCCCGCGACCTGCTTCCGTGCCGGATGCACCGGGTGCGGGATCTGCTTTTTCGTCTGTCCGGAACCGGGGGCGGTCGCCGTGGAGCGTCTATGCGTAAGCAACTGACCAAGGGAAACGAAGCCGTCGTCAAAAGCGCCATTCTGGCTGGTTGCCGCGCATTTTACGGATATCCGATCACGCCGGCGAGCGAAATCACGGAAGCGGCGGCGCTTTATATGCCGCAAGCGGGCGGTGTTTTCCTGCAGGCCGAAAGCGAAGTGGCCGCCATCAACATGCTTTATGGCGCGGCGTCGGCTGGCGTCCGATGCATGACGGCATCGAGCGGACCTGGTGTGAGCCTGATGCAGGAGGGAATCAGCTACATGGCGGGAGCGGAGCTGCCTTGTGTGATCGCCGACATCATGCGGGGCGGCCCGGGATTGGGCAACATCGCTCCTGAGCAGGGTGATTACCACCAAGTGGTGAAGGGCGGCGGCCACGGGAACTATCACACCATCGTCCTCGCGCCGGATTCCGTGCAGGAAATGTCGGAGCTGACGCCGCTGGCCTTCGATTTGGCGGATGAGTATCGCAATCCCGTGGTTGTGCTGGCTGACGGGTACATCGGGCAGATGATGGAACCGGTCGCATTTCCACCCGCCACAGTGGAGCGGCCGGAACCCGACTGGGCGGTGCTGGGTACGGCGGAAGCGCGGCGGAATCTGATTACTTCCATTTATCTGGAGCCGGACGGCCTCGAAGCGCACGTTCGCAAACTGGAAGCCAAATACCGGCGTGCGGAAGAGCGCGAAGTGCGCGCCGAATCGTGGCGGACCGAAGATGCGGAGATCGTGCTAGTGGGCTACGGGATTGTGGCGCGTGTCCTGAAAGCTGTCGTAGAGCAGGCGCGGGCATGCGGTCTGGCAGTGGGGATGCTGCGGCCCATCACGCTGTATCCGTTCCCCAGCGCGGAATTGCAACGGCTCTGCCGGCGCGCGCGGATGTTCCTTGTTGTGGAACTCAGCAACGGGCAGTTGTGGGAAGACGTGCGGCTCGCAGTTGAAGGCCGCAGGCCGGTGGAGCTTTACACGCGTGTGGGAGGCAACGTTCCTTCCGCCGAGGAGATACGCGGCGTTCTGTGGGCGAAGGCGGCGCCGCTCTCCGAGCGACAGGAGCTGGTGCATGGCTAGCTATACCATCACGCACGAAAAATCCAAGAGCTTCTTCGAGGTGTACGAGCGCAAAGCCGAGTTGCAGCATCAGACGCATTATTGTCCGGGGTGCGGCCACGGAATCGTGCACAAGCTGGTGGCGCGGGCGATTGACGAGTTGGGCATTCAGGACCGGACGATTCTGATTACTCCGGTGGGCTGCTCGGTCTTCGCTTACTACTACTTTGACGTCGGCAACATCCAGTCAGCGCATGGCCGGGCCGCGGCGGTGGCCACGGCGGTTAAGCGCACACGGCCGGACAGCATCGTTCTGAGTTACCAGGGAGACGGAGACTTGGCGGCCATTGGATGCGCCGAGATCGTGCATGCCGCAAATCGAGGCGAGAGCATCACCGTCATCTTCATCAACAACGCGATCTACGGGATGACGGGCGGACAGATGGCGCCTACTACGCTACTGGGCCAGAAGACCACCACCACGCCCTTTGGCCGCAGCGAGTGGAACGAAGGGTATCCCTTGAAGGTCGCGGAACTGCTGGCGACGCTCGAGGCGCCGGTTTATATCGAACGCGTGGGGCTCGGAAACAACAAGCAGATCATGCAGGCAGGCCGCGCGGTGCATAAGGCGATTGAGAATCAGGTGCACGGGCTGGGCTTTTCGCTGGTGGAGGTGCTTTCGCCCTGCCCGACAATTTGGAAGTTGGACCCGGTGGATGCGCAGCGGCGGGTGCGCGAAGAGATGCCCAAGACGTTTCCGCTGGGAGTTTTCCGCGATCGCACCAAAGAGGCGGTGGCACGGCCTCGTCCACTAGCGCCACCGCCGGTCGCGGAGATTCCGGCAATTCTTGGATTGGCCAATGGTCTTCCAGAGATCAGGGCGGGGCGCGAAAGTTCCGCAGCCGACCTGGATCTGCGGGTGAAGATCGCGGGGTTCGGAGGTCAGGGCGTGCTGATGCTGGGCGAGGTGCTGGCGGAGGCCGGCCTCGATGCGGGGCTGGAGGTCTCATGGCTGCCTTCATACGGACCGGAGATGCGCTCGGGTACGTCGAATTGCCACGTTCGTTTGGCGACGCGGCCCATCGATTCACCTCTGGTCTCGCGGCCGAATGCTCTTGTGGCCCTGAATGAGCCGTCTCTGCGCAAGTTCCTGGCGAGCGTGGAACCGGGCGGCTGGGTCTTATACAACGGCGCGACGTTACCGGATGGCTGCGGGAGGGCGGATGTCCACACCATCGTCCAGAATTTCACGCAACTGGCGGATGAGCTGGGGGACGCGCGCGCCGGCAACATGGTGATGCTGGGAGCGCTTTTGGAAGCGACGGACGTGCTGTCCAGGGAATGCATCAGGACGGCACTCGAGAGATTGGTAAAAGACCCGCGCTGGCTGGAAATCGATCGCCAGGCGTTAGAGCGCGGGCGGGAGTTGGCTCAGACAGGAGGGTTTCATGCAAGCTGAGGTGAATCAAAACGTAATCGTATTTTTTGAGAATCAATATGTCCCGCTGGCCGAGGCGCGCGTGAGCATCTTGACGCACGCCTTTAATTACGGCACGGGCGTCTTCGATGGAATTCGAGGCTACTGGGACGACAAGCAGCGCGAGCTTTTCCTTGTGCGGCCGGAGGATCACTTCGCGCGTTGGAAAACCAATTGCGGCATCCTGCGGATCGACGTGCCTCTGACGGCGGCGGAGCTCGGTGACGTCACGGCGGAGTTGATCCGGCGGAACCAATTTCAGTCGAACGTGTACGTTCGGCCGCTGGCGTACAAATCCGCGCAGAGAATCGGAGTCATTCCAGACGATCGCGACGCATTCGCGGTGATGGCGGTACCGTTTGGCGACTACCTGGATAGCCGCCAGGGATTGCACGCAGGCGTGGTTTCGTGGCGGAGAGTCGAGGACAACGCCATTCCCGGCCGGGCGAAGATTTGCGGCGCTTACGTAAACAGCGCGCTGGCGAGCGATGAAGCGCGGCGCAACGGTTTTGATGAAGCGATCTTTCTCACCGAAGGCGGCCATGTGGCGGAGGGAGCGACTTGCAACATTTTTCTTGTCAAAAACGGGAAGCTGGTCACTCCGCCGGGCACGGAGAATATTCTCGAGGGAATCACGCGCGACTGCGTGATGGAACTGGCGCGGCGCGAACTGAATATGGAAGTTGTGGAGCGGCCGGTGGGCCGAAGCGAGCTTTACGTTTGCGACGAAGTATTTTTCACGGGCACGGCGGTTGAAGTCGCGCCAGTGGTCGAGGTGGACCATCGCCCGGTGAAGTCGGGAACGATCGGGCCCGTGGCGCGGCAACTGCGGCGTCTGTATTACGAAGCCACACGCGGCTACCTGGCGCACTATCAGCATTGGCTCGTACGCGTGTACCACCCCGAGATTGTTGGCAAAGCCGCATAGGAAAGAGGTTGCTCCATGAGAATCTTTACGCTGGACACGACTCTCCGGGCCGGCGCTCTGGGCGATGGCGCCTCGTTCAGCATAGAGGAGAAGCTGCTCATCGCGCAGAAGCTGGACGCGCTGGGCATTGACTATATCGAGGGTGGGTGGGGCTCGCCGGGCACGCGGGACGAGGAATTCTTCCGACGCGCCCGTAACCTGCGATTCCGGCACGCTCACCTCACGGCTTTCGGCTGCGTTCGCGGCGCATGGACTCCAGTGGAGAACGATTCCGCGGTTCGTTGCCTGGTCGTGGCCGGGACGCCTACTGTTACGCTGGGCGCGAGCTGCTGGGGCCTGCATGTATTGGAAGCGCTCCGCATGACCGAGAAGGAGAATCTGCGTGTTATCTCGGAGACTGTGCGGTTTCTGAAGGCGCAAGGCCGGGAGGTGATTCTTGACGCGGAGCATTTCTTCGACGGCTATCGCGCCAACACCGGCTTTGCAATGCGCACGCTAGAAGCCGCCAAGAGCGCTGGCGCGGATGTCCTCTGCCTCTGCGACAGTAACGGAGAAACGGTGACGGAGTTGCTGGCGGAGATCTGCACGGAAGTTCGTAAACGCTTCGACGGCGTGCTGGGCATTCAGACGCACAATGACGCGGATCTGGCGGTCGCAAGCACGCTGGCCGCGATAGACCGGGGCTTCACGCATGTTCAAGGCAGCATGAACGGCTATGGAGAGCGCTGCGGGAACGCCAACTTGTGCTCGCTGATTCCGGATCTGGAACTGAAGCTAGGCCACACGACCGTGGGCAGGGAGAATCTGCATCACCTTACGGCGGTGGCGCGGCTGGTGGCGGATTATGCCAATCTGCCGATGCGGAGCGATCAACCGTACGTCGGGCGCAGCGCCTTCCTGCGCGAAGCCGGCTGCCAACTGGGCACCGTCCTGAAGGATCCGGTGACGAGCGAGCGCACGCAGCCCGAGGACGTCGGCAATCGCGCGCGCGTGGTGTGGGACGACCTGTCGGACACCGGCAGCATTTTCCATCTGCTCGGATTGTCGCGGCTGGCGGGCGTGCTAACTTCGCAGGCGCAACGCGAGTTTCTGGATCGCGTTCAGGAGATGGAGCGCGACGGTTACGAGCTGGAAACGGCGGGAGGGACTCTGGAGCTGCTCGCTCGCCAGGCTGCCGAACCTGGGCTGCGGTTCTTCGACCTGGCTGGGTTTGAAGTGACGACCAAGATGACTTCAAGAGCACAGACCGTGACCACGGCGAAGGTGACCGTGCAGGTGCAGAACGCGAGTTACTCGGCCACGGCGAAGGGCACCGGACCGCTGCATGCACTGGACCTGTGCCTCCGCGCGGCGCTGGCCACCTTCTATCCGCAAATTGCCGGCGTGCGGCTGACCGACTACAGGGTCCGGGTGCTTGAACCCAACAAGGGGACGGCGGCCAAGGTGCGGGTGGCGATCGAGTGGGCAGGCGGGCACAGGCGCTGGGTGACAGCGGGGGTTTCGGAGAACGTCATCGAAGCCAGTTGGCGGGCATTGGTTGATGCGATTCGCCTGGAGCTGATGCGCCTGAACGAGCAGCAGCACGGAACACTTGCTGAGGCGCTGGTAGAGGATTACTCTTGGGGTGTGTGAGTCAGTTGTAACGAAGAGATAACGGAAGGAGGCTGATATGTCTTCCGGAATCGTCATGGCCGCGTATGCTTGCGCGGCCATTTTGCCGTTTGTGCTCCTGCACTACTTTGGAACACGAGCGTGGTACTGGCATGTGCTGAGCGTTTGCGCGGCGTTGGCGCTGGCGCTGACTCCAATGCCCGTGCAATGGAGCGGCCCAGGCGCTGACCTCGCGATCGGAGTGGCCTGCACGTTCCTGTTTCTCTGGGGTGTGGCAGCACCGCTGCCACATGAAACGCATCACCCGCATTCACGGACCAGTTAGGGAAGAAGACAAATCAAACTGAACGGCCTTGCGGTGGTATTTTAGTACCGCGATGCGAAGAGGTCTGTCCTTGTTATTAACCGCTGCCGGAATCGCGAGCGCCAGCTCGATCCGCGTCGATCATCGAGTCTTTCCCGGGCTTGAGCGCATGGATGGAAACTGGGCGGCGCTATTTGCGGCGAGCGATGGCAAGGTATACGCCGGCCTGGCGTATCACGGCGGCGACGGGCACCTGGTCTACTACGATTCGAAAGCCGACCGCATGCATGACGTGGGCAATCTCACCGAACTCTCTGGCGAGAGCAACCTGGGGCGCGGCCCGCAATCCAAGATCCACGCAAAATTTGGTGAAGGCAAGGACGGACGCATCTATTTCGGCACGCACGGCGGCTTCTGGTGGGACTACGCCCGCTTTGCAACGAAGGAAGGTTATCCCGGCGCGCACTGGATGGCGTTCGATCCGAAAACAGATCGCGTGCAGGATTTCGGCCTGGGCGTTCCGAACGAGGGCGTAAACACGGGCGCGTACGATCCGCAATTCAATCGCATCTACGGCCTCACGCATCCGCGGGGGCATTTTGTCTACTACGACGTGAAGATGGCGCGCGCGGTGGACAAGGGGCGCATCAATAACTGGGAATCGATTTGCCGGACGCTGGGGATTGATGAGGAAGGAAATGTCTACGGCAGCTTCGGCGAGGGGCAAATTTTCAAATACGATCCACGGACAGATGAAATTCAGGAACTCTCGGTGCGCGTGCCGATTCGCGAGAAAGGGATCTCGCTGGGCCGCGATTACTACAAATCGGAGACGGCGTGGCGGACGGTTGTGTGGGACCACAAGACGCGGCAGTTTTACGGCATCGACGAGAGTGCGACCATTCTGTTTTCGTTCAATCCACGGGCCGGAAAGGATGGCGAGGTGCGGCGGCTCGGACAACTTTCGATCCCTGGCTTCGAAGACAGGCGCAACGTACCATACGCGACGCTGAGCCTGACTCTGGGACACGATCGCAAGCTGTACTATGGCGCGGCGGGCAAGGAGTTCGACTTCGGCGGCAGCGCCGGAGCCGCGACCGCGCACTTGATCACGTACGAAGTCGACAGCGGCCAAAAGCAGGACCTGGGAGAAATGTTGCTGGAAGACGGCAGCCGCGTGCTGGGTACGAACTCGGCCGATACGGGTGCGGACGGAACGATTTATTTCGTGGGGGCGATCGAAGTGCGGCCGGTAGCGGGCAAGCCGCTCGAATCGGCGGGTGACATCGGCGGTGTGCCGTATCGCCTGGCGCTGCTGATTTACCATCCGCGATAAAGCTCATGAGAAAAGCCGCGGTCATCTTGGTAGCATGCGCCGCTTTACTGTGTGCGCAGCGGTCGCCCGAGTACGACCACTCGGTGGTGAGCCAGGTACGCATCGACGCGCGCGACCTGGGTTATTCGCCGGTCGATGTGATTCCCTCGGATGAGTCCGCGATTCGCGCGCTCACGGTAGCAGCGGACGGCAAGATCTACGGGGCCACGAGCGGGAAGCGCAGCCACCTGTTTGTGCTCGATCCGGAGCACGGTTATGTGCAGCCGCTGGGATTTCTTCCCGGAGTCACCACGGTGCACCATGCGCTGGTTGTCTCGAAAAGCGGCGACGTGTATATCGGTGGCAGTAACGGTGTGGACACGCAGGGGAAAGGTTACGAGGGCTATGCCGGCGGCCACCTGCTGCGCTACACCCCGCATAAAGATGAGGAGAAATCGATTCGCGTGGATACGGAATGCAACGTGACCGATCTGGGAATCGCGGTGCCGGGCGAAGGGGTGTACGCACTCGCGATTGACCTCATGCAAGAGGTGATCTACGGGCTGAGTTATCCGAACGGCCAGTTTTTCAGCTACAACATTGCACACAGCAAGTTCACGATCCACGGGAAAGTTGCGGAGCATGGGATTCCTGGTGAGAAGTTCGAAAAGGACAAGAACATTGGGCGGGCATTGCTGGTGGCGGCGAACGGATGGGTGGTCGCATCCGGGGAGTCCGGTGCACTCTTTGTATATGACCCGAACGGGCTGAGGAAGTTGCTGCTAAGTGTGCCGACCGTGCCGGGCCGCGAGCCCTATAATCGCGTGGACGCGTGGGCGGAAGACAGCCAGGGGACGATCTTCGGCGGAACATCCGATGGCTACCTGTTCCGGCTGGATATGAAGACGATGCGCGTGGACAATCTCGGCAAGCCGCTAAATCAATATCGCATTCGCGGGCTGGTGTTCGCGCGCAACGGAAAGCTGTACGGCGTGGGTGGTGATGATGACGAGATGGCCCGGCTGTTTTCTTACGATCCATCGGATGGCGCTTACCAGATGCTGGGGATGATCGACGTGAACCGGCGTCCGTATTATTCGTGGCAGGCGTATGTCATCGATGCGATGGCGGTGGGCGCGGATGGCACGGTGTATCTGGGCCAGAGCGAGCGGAAATCGAAGTTGTATCTTTATTATCCGGAGTAACGGATGCCGACGCCGTCTCACTATTCACGCCGCGGATTTCTTGCGGGGATGAGTGCGCTGGCGCTCCAGGCGACTGAGCGCACGGAACCCGAACTGATCCTGTACAACGGGAACATTCTGACGGTGGACGACTCCGAGCCGCGAGCGCAGGCCGTCGCCGTTGCGGGCGGACGATTTCTTGCGGTGGGGTCGAATGACGACGTGCGCCATCTGGCGAAGGCCGGGGTGCGCCAGATCGACCTCGGCGGGAAGACCGTCGTGCCGGGATTCATCGACGCGCACTCGCACCCTTGTTACGCGGGAATTCGGCACCTGCGCTGGGTGGATTGCGATTTGCGGTCCATCGCGGACATTCAGAATGCCATCCGCGCGCGTGCCGCGAAGACGCCGCCCGGTGAATGGATCATCGGATTCAAGTACGACGATACCAAGACCAAAGAAGGCCGCAAGCTGACGCGTGAGGATCTGGATGCGGCCACCACGCAGCACCCGGTCTTCATCGAGCACCGCGGCGGGCATACGGCGTACGTCAATTCTCTGGCGCTGCGGCGCACGGAAATTGCCGAAGATGTAGCGGATCCGGCGGGCGGGAAGTTCGATCGCGATCCAGCGAATGGGCGGCTGACCGGTGGATTACGCGAGAACGCGGTTGAGCCCTTCCGCAAACTGCGGCCGGTGAATTTTTCGCGCGAAGAAATGCGAGAGGGCGTGAAACTGATCTCGCAGATGATGGTGCGCACCGGTGTGACCTCCGTGGGTGACGCCGAGGCAACTCCGGAAGACCTGCTGGCGTATCAGGACGCGCGCGAGGCGGGCGAGCTTTCCTTTCGCGTGTACTGTTTTCTCCAATACCAGTTCCTCGACCGCATGACGGCCGCGGGGATTCGCACCGGGTTGGGCGATGAGTGGCTGCGGGTGGGGGCCATCAAGCTGGTGTGCGATGGATCGATCTCGGAGCGGACGGCGCGGTTGACCGAGCCTTACGTGGGCAGGCCGAACGACTACGGCATCCTGGTGCATACCGAAGAAGAACTGTACGAGAACGCGCGCCGAGCGCATGCGGCCGGCTGGCAGATCGGTACGCACGCGAACGGCGATGCCGCCATCGACATCATGCTCCGCATTTACGAGCGATTGCAGCGCGAGATGCCGCGGCGCGATCCACGCTATCGTCTGGAACATTGCACGGTGGTGAATCCATCATTGATCCAGCGGATTCGCGCGCTGGGTGCGATTCCGACGCCATTCTCCACATACGTTTACTATCACGGAGAGAAGATGCGAGAGTACGGGCCGGAGCGTCTCAACTGGATGTTCGCCGTGCGCAGTTTTTTGGACGCCGGCATACGGGTGACGCAGGCATCCGATTATCCACCGGGACCGTTCGAGCCAATGATGGCGCTTCGCTCGGAAGTCACCCGCACCGACAGTCACGGCAACGTCTGGGGTCCGAAGCAGCGGGTGACGGTGGAAGAGGCGCTGCGTGTGGGCACCATCAACGGAGCATACGCGTCTTTCGAGGAGAATCAAAAGGGCAGCATCACGGCGGGGAAACTCGCGGACCTGGTGGTGCTCGGGCGTGATCCACTGCGTGTGGATCCGATGGAGCTGATCGACATTCCGATCGAGCGCACCATGGTGGGTGGCCGATGGGTGTTTGAGTCGTAGAGACTGGAGTCAAACATGGGCAGGATAGCCGGCGGTTTGATAGCGTGCGGATCAATTCTGATTTGCGGTTTGAGCTGGGCGCAGCAGGAAGCGCAGCCGCCAGAAACCACGCGATTGATTGACTCCATCCAGGGGCCGGCCCTATACGCGGCATACTGCGCGGTGTGTCATGGCAAAGACGGCAAGGGGGACGGGCCCATGGCCAAAGCGCTGAAAGTGGCGCCGCCGGATTTGACTCATCTGGCCGCGCACAACGGCGGCAAGTTTCCGGTGGGCCGGGTGCAGAAGATCATCGGCAGCAAGGAACCCATTCCGGCCGGACATGGGACGCGAGAGATGCCGGTGTGGGGGCCGATCTTTTCGCAAATCGCGTGGGACCAGGATCTTGGACAGATACGCGTCTATAATCTGGCACAGTATCTGGAGAAGATGCAGGTGAAGTGAGGCTACTTGGCGGGATAGCCGACCGTCTGCGCGAGCGTGATGTGTTGCTCGGGCCGCAGGTGCATGGCTTTGGCCAGCGCGGCGCGATCGACTGAGCCGCGCACTACCGTGGCGAGGCCTTCAGAAGCGCTGAACAGATAGACGTTCTGCGCAATGAATCCAGTGTCGCAGGCTGAATAGAAGATTTTGTCTTCTGAAGACTCTGATCCCATCTTGGCGAAGTCCGCTACATAGACGAGATTCAATGGCGCGGTGCCGGCGTATGATTGCGTGCCGGTCTGGGCGCGGAGATCGGCGGACAGGACCGGCTGGAGGCGGTGTTCCTTGGCTTCGTAGAGGTACATGCCGCTGGCGGAGGCGACGTAGATTTCAATCTCTTCGTGATTCGACGCTGAAGGAGCGGTGCGCTTTCCGGAATCCGGGCGGTTGATGCCCCAGGCGGCCCAGAGGAGATTCGAGAGTGTCCCGATTGAGAGCTTCTCGGTGCTGAATTCCCGCGCGGACTGCCGGTTCTTCAGCGCCTGCATTAGAGGCTTGCCGCCGGTGGTGTCGGGCGCCGGGAGAGCAATGGCTTTCAGGTCTTCGGCGCGACACGCGGCCGCGACCGACAGCAGAACCAGCATCAGATGAGTAGCGCGTGAACGGGTTGCGATCATAGGAATGCTCCTTCTAGGCAATTCGGGGACAGGCAACGAAATTCCGCATCGGGACGCCTGCAGTTTTTCGTGATTGTGTCCGTCGGAATTTCGAAGCCAGTCCCCGAATTGCAGCCGTCATTGTTTTGCGACCAACCTCTTCGGTATGCCTTTGGTGTGGCAATCGGCGCACTTCACGAAGTGAATGTTGTGCTTGCTCACGGATGACTGGAATGTGGTGTCCATCTTTTCGACATCCAGGCCGCAGTTGGAAAGGCGCGGATGGCATGTGGCGCAGGAAGCACGCGTCGTCTGCATGTGTTTCTGATGGCACGCGAGGCAACTGATGCCTTCGTGGACGCCGATGCCGGTGCGATCATCGCCGGAACCAACCTGGCGTGTTGCTAGCGGCGCGTGGCACTGGTAGCAGAGCGCCTGGCGGCGGTCGGGGCTCATTTTCACCGAGCGCGAACCATCCTGCATCACGGGGAGGGGCAGGTCGAGTGCGGGGACATGCGCGAGCTCACGGCGATCGAACAAGGCGAGGGACGGCCGTTGGATTTCTTCGCCGGTGGCGGGCCGAGGCCTCGACTGCGCGGGTTTCGTGAGCGGCTCACCGTGACGGTGCATCTGGTGACAGGCAAAGCAGGGGATTACCGGGGCGTTGGCCCAGGCGGAGTCGAGGAGCTGCCAGGGACCTTGAGTATCGAGGGGCGTGACCAGTTGGCGGATGCTGCCCTCGTAGTACGAGCCGTGGCAGCGCAGGCAATCGTCCATCAAGAGCCGTTGATGATTGTGCTTCTGATCCAGGAAGATTTTGGAGAAGACAGAACTGTGCGGGCCTGCTTGCCAATCGGCGAACTCCTGGCGGTGGCAGCTTTTGCAGCGCTCCAGCATGCGCACGACGTCGAGGTCCTTGATGCGGATCTGCTCCGGAACGTCACCGCGCATGTGCTTGACGAGGCGGCGCGCGTTGGACATATGAAACGCAACGTCCGTGGTGAGCGAATCGCCGTGGCAGGCTGAACAACTGACTGACCGATGCGTGGACTGGCTCCAGAGGTCGAAGCTCTCGCGGATTTCGTGACATCGCGCGCAACCTTCTCCGGCAGTGGAATGGTAGTAGACGCTGGATGCGGGCAGCAGGAGGAGCACGAGCAACAGCGGCGCCGCCAGCCAGAGGTAGCGGAACCTGCGCATCAGGCGAGCCCGCGGCCTTTCCAGCGTTGTACGAGGTGATCGGAGGCGTGGTAGGCGATGGCCATGATGGTCAACACGGGATTGAATCCACCGTTGGTCACGTGAACGCTGGCATCGATCACGAAGAGATTGTCGACATCGTGCACCTGGCAATAGCGGTTGACAACGGACGTGGCAGGATCGTCGCCCATGCGGCAGGTGCCCGCCTGATGCTGCCCGGCGCTCAATCCTGGACCGGACAGTTTTTGCCACGTTTCGACCGCGCCGGCTTCTTTCAGCCAAGCCTCGGCCTTGCCTGCCATCACGGTGCTGATCTCGATGGTGTGCGCATGCTTGCTGCCGGAGAGGCGCGCAACGGGAATTCCCCAAAAGTCCTTGACGACGGGATCGGCCTCGACGCGGGAGTCAAACACCGGCATCTCCTGCGTCGGTCCCTGGATGGCGATGGCGCGGCGGTAGGCAGAGCGCATGAAATCTTTGTGCGCTTTACCCCAGCGCGGCACACCGGCTGGAACCATGCTGACGAATTGGTAGGGCAGCCGGATGAATTCGTTGGCGAGCATGGCGCCGCCGGCCAAACCAGGATTTCCGTGGTTGTAATCGCAGATCGCGATGCACGCGCCAGGGCCGAGGTCATCATAGATGGGGGTGGGCATCAGGCCGAATGCGCCGGTGTAGGTGTGGCCTTGCAGGTTGCGGCCCACCCAATCGTGGCGATTTCCCAGGCCGTTCGGAAACAGCTTGCTTTTCGAGTTCAATAACAGCCGTGCGGATTCGATCGCGCCGCAGGAGACGACGACTAGATCGGCATCCTGCTGCTGGAGCCGGTTATTGGCATCGAAATACGCAACTCCCGTGGCATGGCCGCGCTCGTTGGTCCGGATCTCTTTGACTACGCACTCGGTGCGCAGCTCGCAGTTCTTTGTGGCGAGCGCTTTTGGAATGACGGTGTTGTGTGTGCCGCACTTGGCGTCCACTTCGCAGGCGAATCCCACGCACCAGCGGCAACGCATGCAGGCGGGGCGGCCGTTGTAGGGAATGCTGTTACGCAACATGGGAATGTCGAACGGGTGGAGGCCGAGACGTTTGGCCGCGGGGTGGAGGATGTCGTACTCACGATTGGGCGGCAGCGGCGGCATGGGCAGCGGCCTGCTCCGCGGAGCGTGAAATGGATCACCCGAAACGTTGCCGGATACGCCGATCTCCCACTCCGCTTTCGCGTAATAAGGCTCGAGATCCTGATAGGAGATGGGCCAGTCTGCGAGGGTGCTGCCGGCGATGTGGCCGTAGGTCGAGCGCATACGAAAATCTTTTTCCATGTAGCGCCAGGCCATCGCGCCGTAGCTGAGAGTGCCGCCGCCCACGCAAGCCGCGTTGTTGTTATAGCCGGGGCCGCTGGCGCGTGCGATGTGTTCACGGCGTTGCAGATCGACAGTCACGCGAGGGTTGCGCTCGTCGTCGGGTCCGAAGCCATTTCCTAAAACGGAAGTCCGCTGGTTTCGCAGGTCGTCTTTGCGGCAGTCAAAGGGCGAGTACCATCGCCCACGCTCGATAAGCACGACGCTGAGACCGGCCTCGGCAAGTTGCTGGGCGACGATGCCTCCGCCAGCTCCGGCGCCGATGATGACGGCGTTTACCGGCTTCAGAGCCACGGTTTCTCCGATTTTTCAGGGTCGGTGATGTCGTAGCGCAGCCGGCCCCGTACGGGCGGATACGGGACGCCGAGCATTTTCCAACTCACGCGATTACGATTGCCGCCATGCCGCGGGTCACCGTAGAAACCCTGCATGGAATGCTCGATGAGGAGACTGAAAAAGGGCTTGAGGTTGGAGTCTTTCTCGATGTGCTTCAGCAACTCGACCTGAAAGCCAGCGGGCAGTTCGACAAACGTCTTACCGCCGAACTCGATGCTCTTGCGGTTGATTTCGGCGATCCCCGTCCGGTAGGTTTTCTGCAGCGGTTTGTAGAAACCCGACAATTGCTTATCGAGGAAATGGACGACGCCCGCGGTAGTCGCGCCGGGATCCTGGTCTTCGGGGATGATCTGAGTGCAGATGGACTCGACAGTACGGGCCTCTTCGACGCTGAAGAATCGCCAGGAGCTGTTGCGGTTGCTGCAAGCGACGGTTGATCCGGCGATTCCGGCAGCGAGAAAGGTTCGGCGGCGCATTCGTCTAGGCATTTACAAACAAGCTGTATTTTCTGGCCAAATCGGCATTCACACGCACTTCGTCCATCAACACCGGGTACATGCCGACAATGGCCGCGTCGATGGGCTTGATATTGGAATAGGCGAACCGGAACGCCTCCTCGACAGATTGCGGCGTGTTGCAATTGCGGCCGGCCGCGAGGAGCTTGAACGCGAGACACGGCTTCCTGGCTTCGCGGATCCGTTTCGCCATACGCTCAGGATCGGTCTTCACGAACGGTTCATCACTGCCGGCGAGTCCGTCGCCGTAGATGAACTTCAGCTCCTGGGGCGTGCGCGTCAGGTAATACAGGCACGTCATGTAGAAGTCGTTCTCCCAACCGGAATCCTCGATACGCGCCAGATGCTGCGGAGAATGGGTGGAGATGCCAGCGAAGATTCCGAGGTCGTGGATCTTCTTCACGTAATCGTGAACGATCTCTGGTTTTCCCGCCTGCAAGTAGTTGTCGGTGCGATTGCCATGATGCGCGATACCGATCGGCTTCAAGGAGAGCACGTCCTTGAGCACGGAGTCCTCTCCGGCGTGAGTCAGGCAGATCCACTGCATTTTGGAGCCGTGTTCGCGCGCGGCCGTCAACGCGGCGTGCACCTTGTCGGAGTAGTGGCTCTCGAAAGTCGTGATGCCCTCTTCTTCGGCGTGGAGGATCAGGTCGGTGGTGCGCTGGACGGTGAAGTACTCGCGCATCAGATCGCTGATTTTCGGCACGGAATGACTGTAGCCGTCGATAGGGTTTCCGCCCAAAATGAGCCGGGTGATGGAAGCTTTGCCGAACGCCACAGTTGGCAGAGTGTTCGGTGGTGGCACAGCATCTGGTGCCGGCGCGCCGTGCAAATTGGCAGCGCCCGCCAGCGCGGCCACGCCGCCCATGAAACTACGTCTGGATGGATGGATCATAGTCAGCCTTTAGACACACCGAGAATTTCGGCGGGTGCACTTCGGCTGCCAGGTGCAATGCGCTGGTTCTGAAAGAGTTGTGAGCTTACTGGGATGGCGTGCGGTGCGCCAGGCGATTAGATTCGGGGCAAAAGACCCACCTTCAGAAGGCTCGGGGCCTTCGCCCTGTGCGGAATAGACGTATGTCGCCGGTCACCTAAGGTGCGTCGGCTCAGCAGGTTTGCGTCGCGAAATCAGGACCCCGACTACGACTCCGGCCACTAGTACCAAAATGCCGCCAAGCCAAACCAATTCGACTGGCATATGTGCCTCCCTGGCAAGCAGCATCTGCTGGATTCGCAACCCGAAAGTGGACGGGCCCGGCGAGATTGCCAAACCGGCCACTGTTTGAGGGAATCCAGACTCAACCCAGGAAAAGTCTATCACAATCGGCGGTGCAGTAAAAGGATCAGAGGATCTTCTTATCCCGTATAGTGTTAGAATGATGCCGGAGGGAAAGGCCATGAGACTCGTTTGTGTGCTCGGGCTTGGCCTGCTCTTCTGCGTGCGAATCTCGGGGCTCGCCACTCCGCGTGGCGCTGAGTACCGCCCGCGGACCTGCCTTTGCCAGGCCATAGGAGACGCTCATGAATCGCGAACATAGCATTGCGTTGCTGAATCAGGCGGTGGCGGATGAGCTGGCGGCCGTCCATCAATACATGTACTTTCACATTCACCTGGACGATTTGGGTTTCGCGCCTTTAGCGGGGCTATTTAAGCAAACCGCCATTCAGGAAATGGGGCACGTGGAAGCGCTGTCGGAGCGCATCCTGTTTCTGAAGGGAGATACCGAAATGGCCGCTGCCGGAGTGGTAGAGAAAATTACCGAACCGGCACAGATGCTGGCGAAGGCCATGGCAATGGAAGAGGGCAGCGCCAGGGATTACAACATGTGGACACTCGAGTGCGCCAAAAACGCGGACGCCGCTTCCAAACAGCTCTTTGAGAAGCTGATCCAGGACGAAGAAGGCCACTTCGACGCGTTTGAAAAACAACACGAAAATATCCAGCGGTTTGGACCGAATTACCTGGCGCTCCAGTCGTTCGGCGCAAGCTCCGGCGCTCACGCTGCAATGCGATAGCGGATGACCTGGGTGCTGTCGGGCCGGATGGCGGCGGATTTCGCGGGTTTCACAGGGCTATGATGGCAGCGTGATCTCTCGTCGACGATTGTTGGCAGGAACGGCATTGGCGGCGAGGCAGGCCGGCTCGCAAGTGGTCACTCCGAAACGCAAAATCAAGGTCATCATATCCGGCGGCCATCCGGGGGACCCGGAGTACGGGTGCGGAGGCACGGTCGCGCGCTATACGGAGTTGGGGCACGAAGCCGTCCTGCTATATCTGAACCGGGGTGACTCGGGCTATTTGGAAAAGCCGCCGGCAGAGGACGCGGCGCCTGTCCGTGCGGCGGAAGCGGCGAGGGCCTGCGAGATTCTGAAAGCGCGTCCTGTTTATGCCGGGCAGTTCAACGGCAAAGCAGTGGTCGATGCCGCCCACTATGATGCTTTCCAGAAGATTCTGGAAGCGGAAAAGCCGGACGTCATTTTCACGCAATGGCCCATCGATGGACATCGGGACCACCGCGCGATCTCCACGCTGGCTTACGATAGCTGGCTCCGTATGGGGAAGAAATGCGCCTTCTACTACTACGAGGTCTCGAACGGGGAAGATACGCTCATGTTCAGCCCCACGCATTACGTGGACATTACGGCAGTCGAGCCGAGGAAGCGCGTCGCGTGTTACGCGCACGCTTCGCAGACGCCGGACCGGTACTACGCGTTGCAGTCGCAGGTGGCGAAGTTCCGCGGGGTGGAGAGCGGTTATGCGCAGGCGGAGGCGTACGTTCGCCACGCGCAGAGCCCCTACAACGCACTGCCCCAGGAACTGTAAGGGCTACATATACATGCCGCCGTTGATGTTGAGCACGTGGCCGGTGATATAGCCGGCTTCTTCGCTGGCGAGGAAGCGCACGGCGGCGGCGACATCCTCGGGTTTTCCCAGGCGGCCGAGGGGGATAGCGGCGAGCAGCTTCTCTTTCCATTCCTGCGGTAAACCAGCGGTCATATCGGTATCGATGAAGCCGGGTGCGATGGCGTTGACGGTGACGTTGCGACTGGCCATTTCCTGAGCGAGGGACTTGGTCAGGCCGATCAAGCCGGCTTTGGAGGCTACGTAATTCGCCTGACCCGCATTGCCGGCCTCGGCCACCACGGAGGTGATATTAATGATGCGGCCCCAGCGCTCGCGCATCATGCCCAGCAGGACCTGCTGCGTGGCGACAAACGCACCGGTGAGGTTGGTAGCCAGTACATCGTCCCAATCCTGCTGTTTCATGCGGACGGCGAGGCCATCCTTAGTGATGGCGGCGTTGTTGACCAGGATGTCGATGCGGCCGAACTCCTTGGCGGCCTTGGAGAAAGCGGAACGGATAGAGTCGGGAGCGCCCAAGTCCATGGGGACGACAAACGCCTGGCCCGCAGCGGTTCGGATTTCGGCCGCGACCTGCTCGAGTTTGTCGAGTTGGCGGGCGGCCAGGACCACGCGCGCGCCGGCGGCAGAAAGAGCCATGGCACAGGCCCGTCCGATGCCGCGGCTCGCGCCCGTCACAAACGCGATTCTATTTTTCATGAAGACCCCGAAGTGCAATGATAAACGAAACTTAGGCGCAGCGTAGGGAGAAGACCGGCAAACCGAGTCGACCTTTGACCAGCCAAAAACTCCGCTCCTAAAGTGCCCGCGGGTTCTGCCGATAAGAGGATGGACGGGTATAGTCTGCCCGGCAGAACGGAGGCGCGTGCCGCCGGAACTCGCAGCTCGATTCGATTGGCCAAGCAAGTTTGCACGGTGGTGTACGGTGCGAACGCTGGCGGCGCTGGTGGCTGTTGCGCTGTCGGTGGTTTGCTGGGGGGAGGGGCGGCCGGCAGCGAGCCTGCCGGTGATTCGTAGTGTACGGCAGTTGCGCGCCCTGTCGCTAGACGATGCCAAACGCGGATATCCTGTGTACCTGCGCGGCATTGTGACGTACTCAGACGCTCGGCACAATGACCTGTTCGTTCAGGACGCGACGGGAGCCGTATTCGTCGATCGTACCGCGAGAGACGCACCGGACCTGCACGTGGGCCAGCTGCTTGAGGTGCAGGGCATTACCAAGCCGGCAGATTTCGCGACGGACATCGCGGAAGTCAAATTGCGGGTTCTATCGGAAGGCCGCCTGCCTCCACCGCGCAAGATTTCAGCCGAGGAACTGGCCTCAGGTACGCTCGACTGCCTGCGCGTGGAAGTGGAAGGGGTGGTTCGGTCGGCCGAGAGTTACCAGGGCGGGTGGATGCTCGACATTTTGGCCGGAGCCGTTCAGTACAAGGCGTACGTTCCCCGTCTGACTTTTCTGTCGAGGGACCTGGTGGACGCCCGGGTAAGAATCCGCGGGACCTGTGGCGGATTTTACAACCGCCGGGAGCAATTCATCGCCCTGGAAGTGCTGGTCCCGAACAGCGACGGCATCGCCGTGGTGGAGCGACCGCCGCGGAATTATTTCACACTGCCGGTAGGCTCGGTTCGCGGCATCCTGCGCGCCGCACCGGATCGCGCATTCCTGCACCGGGTTCGGGTGCAGGGCGTGGTCACGCTGCAGCGTCCTGGGCGCTCGCTGTTCATCCGGGGAGACGATGTCGGTCTGCTGGTGAAGACCCGCCAGAACACACCGCTCCGGGTAGGCGATCGAGTGGATGTCGCCGGATTTCCAGCCCTGGACGAATTTGGACCGATCCTGCAAGACGCCGTGTTCCAGCAGATTGGCGCAGGCGACGCGCCCACTCCGGCGAAAGTGACGGCCGAGCAGGCGATGGAGGGCACTTATGACGCCGAGCTAGTGCGGATTTCGGCCCGCCTGGTGGATCATTCGCTGCGGCAGGGCCAGTATTCACTGGTGCTGGGAGCGGGAACGATTACGTTCGTGGCGGAGATGGATGAGGCATTACGCTGGCCGGGGTTCGCGGATTTGGAAAATGGCGCCGTGCTGCAATTGACCGGAGTCTGTTCCGTGCACGTGGATGAGAACCGCGACCCCAATGGCTTTGTGATCCATCTGCGCTCGCCGCAGGATGTGGTGCTCGAGCGGCGTCCGTCGTGGTGGACGGCGCGGCACGCGGCGCTGGTAGTGGCGGGCACGGGAGCGGTGATTCTGGTGGTGCTGGGCTGGGTAGCGGCTCTGCGGCGCCGCGTTGGCCGCCAGACCGAGATCATCCGGCGCCGGCTGGAAAGCGAAGCGGCGCTGCAGCAGCGCTTTGAATATGTGGTACGCGCGACCAACGATGCAATCTGGGATGTGGACTTGACGACGAACGAATTGTGGTGCGGCGAGCGTTTCTACACGACTTTTGGATTCAAACCTCACGAGATTGAGTTCACCGCCGCCTGGTGGCTGGACCGCGTGCATCCCGACGACCGGGAGCGCGTGTCCCGGAATATGAATGCGGCAGTTGAATCCGGCGACGAGCACTGGTCGAGTGAGTACCGTTTCCGCCGGGCCGACGGATCCTACGCGAACGTTTACGACCGCGGTTACATTTTGCGGGATCCCGCTCGAAAGCCGCTGCGCATGATCGGCGCCCTGATGGATATCAGCACTCTCAAACGCACGGAAGAAGCTCTACGGGAGTCGCAAGACCGGTTCACGGCTTTCATGGACCACAGCCCCACTTTCGCGTTTCTGAAGGACGCCTCTGGAAAATACGTCTATGCCAACCGGCCTTTCGAGGGTCTGCTGGAGACCAATATCGAAGGGAAGACGGCATTCGATTGGATGACTCCCGAGGCTGCCGCGGAGTATCGGGAGCACGATCTCGCGGTGTTCTCGACCGGCAAAGCGGCCGAATTCATTGAACCCATACCGGCGCCCGATGGTGCGCACCGGGACATGCTGATTTTCAAGTTTCCGGTGGATGCGTCGGGCCAGCGATTCATCGGCGCGGTGGCGGTGGACATTACGGAACGCAAGCGGGCCGAACTGGAGCTGCAAACGGCCAAGGAAGCGGCAGAGACGGCGAACCGCACCAAGAGCGAATTCCTGGCCAACATGAGCCACGAAATTCGCACGCCGATGAACGGAATCCTGGGGATGACGGAGCTGGTGCTGGGGACGGAACTGACGCCGGAACAGCGCGATTATCTGGCCGCGGTCAAGTCATCCGCCGATGCCCTGCTGATCCTGATCAACGACATCCTGGACTTTTCCAAAATAGAGGCGGGCAAGTTGGAGTTGGAGCAGATGGACTTCGACATCCGCAATAACCTGGAGCCCACGTTGAAAGCGCTGGCGGTGCGCGCGCATGAAAAGCCAATGGACCTCAATTGCCATATCGCTCCGGACGTACCGAGGATCCTGGTGGGGGATCCCGGACGTTTGCGGCAGGTAGTGATCAATCTGGTGGGGAATGCGGTCAAATTCACGGAGCGCGGGGAAGTCACGTTGGGCGTCCAACTGGAATCACGGGAGGGCGACAGCGTGTGCCTGCACTTCAGCGTCTCGGATACGGGGATTGGCATCTCACCAGACAAGCAGTCGGCCATATTTGATGCCTTCACGCAGGCCGATGGCTCGACAGCGCGCCGGTACGGCGGCACAGGCCTGGGACTCACGATTTCCAGGAGGCTGGTTGAACTGATGGGCGGGCGCATCTGGCTGGACAGCGAAACCGGCCGTGGCAGCACTTTTCATTTCCTGGCGCGGTTCAGTGTGGGCAGACCAGCGCCCGAATCAGAACTCGCGGGCCCGGCGGACTTGTGTGGCATTCCGGTAATGGTAGTGGACGACAACGCGACGAACCGGCGCATCCTGGGGGATATGCTGCGGCAGTGGCAAATGGCGCCGGTGCTGGCGGCGAGCGGACGTGAGGCTCTGGACGAATTGGAAGAGGCCGCAAAAGGAGGCAAGCCTTTCGGCCTGGTGCTGACGGATGCTTCCATGCCGGACATGGACGGACTCGAGCTGGTGAAGCAGATCCGGCAACGGCCGCACCTGGGCCACGTCAAGATTATCGTGCTGACGTCGGCGGGCCGGTGGTGTGACAGCGGATGCTGTCCCGGACTCGGGTTGGAGACATGCCTCACCAAACCAGTGGGACAATCCGAGCTGCGAAATGCCATATTGGGCGCGGTCTGCACCCCGGGCGCTACGACGGGCAGAGGCGGGCCGGGCCGCTGTCCGGTAAAGCACCGGACCAGAAATTTGCGGATTTTGTTGGCGGAAGACAACGTGGTGAATCAGAAACTGGCCCGGCGCCTTCTGGAGAAACAGGGACACGGAGTGGCGATCGCGGGAAACGGCCGGGAAGCCGTAGAGGCCATCCAGAAGGACGCGTTCGACCTTGTCTTGATGGATGTCCAGATGCCGGAGATGGACGGCTTCGTCGCGACACGGACGATTCGCCAGAGCGAGGCCGGGACGGGACGGCACCTGCCGATCATTGCCATGACGGCCCATGCCATGAAGGGTGACGAAGAGCGCTGCCTGGAGGCGGGCATGGATGGCTATGTTTCCAAGCCGATCAACGCCGCGGAGCTTCTCGCCGTCATTGACGAAACGGCCAATCTCAGCGTAGTGTAGCGCTTTGCGGTTCATTGCCGCGTGCCATCATAATAGGACTCTCTCCGATGGCTTACCGCGATCTCGGCGAATTCATTGACACACTGGAAAAGGCAGGTGAGCTGAAGCGCATCTCGCTCGAAGTGGATCCGGTGCTCGAGATTGCGGAGTTCGCGGACCGCGCCGTGAAGGCAGGCGGACCGGCGCTGCTGTTCGAACGGCCGGCGGGCTACAGAATTCCAGTCCTGATCAACAGCTACGCCAGCATGCGCCGCATGGAGCTGGCGCTTGAAGTGGCATCGGTCGACGACATCGCCCGCCGCATCGCGGAGTATCTCGAGATGCGGATGCCGGAGGGGCTGATCGGTAAATTGAAGATGCTTCCCAAGCTGGCTGAGACGGGGGCGTTTTTTCCGAAGATCGTTTCCAAAGGCGCGTGTCAGGAAGTCATCAAGCACGAAGGATTTTCTCTGTTCGATTATCCGGTGCTCCAGTGCTGGCCGGAAGACGGCGGAAGATTCATCACCCTTCCCATGGTGTTCTCGAAAAATCCGGAGACCGGTAAGCGCAACTGCGGTGTCTACCGCATGCAGCTTTATGATGAGCGCACCGCGGGCATGCACTGGCAAACGCACAAGCAAGGGGCGGAGCACTACCGGCGCATGCTGGCGCAATCCGGCAAAGATCGCATGGACGTGGCGGTAGCGATTGGCTCGGATCCGGCGACCATGTACTCGGGGATTCTGCCGCTGCCTCCGGATCTCGACGAGATGATGATGGCGGGATTTCTGCGATCGAGTCCGGTGGAGATGGTGAAGTGCCAGACCTGCGATTTGGAGGCGCCGGCGAACGCGGAAATCGTACTCGAAGGCTATGTGAAACTTGGTGAGCTGCGCACGGAAGGCCCGTTCGGCGATCATACCGGTTTCTATTCGCTGGCCGACGAGTACCCGGTTTTTCACGTCACGTGCATCACACAGCGCAAGGAGCCGGTTTATGCGACCACCATCGTCGGGCCGCCGCCCATGGAAGACTACTACATGGGCAAGGCGGTGGAGCGGATCTTTCTGCCGCTGATGCGGCTGCAACTGCCGGAGATCCGGGACATTTGCATGCCCGCCGAGGGCATCTTCCATAACTTGATGCTGGTTTCGATACGCAAGTCGTATCCAGGCCACGCCCGAAAAGTGATGAGCGCCATCTGGGGGCTGGGGCAGGCGATGTTCACCAAGTGCATTGTGGTGGTGGATGAAGATGTGGACGTGCAAAACGTGCGCGAGGTGGCGTGGAAGGCGCTCAACCACATAGACCCGGAGCGTGACATCCAATTCACAATGGGGCCGGTAGATTCGCTCGACCACGCGAGCCGCCTGCCGAATTACGGCTCGAAGATGGGGATTGACGCTACGCGCAAGTGGCCGGGCGAGGGCTTTTCACGGCCTTGGCCGGGCGAGATCCGAATGTCGCGCGAGGTGAAGCAGCGGGTGGACGAGTTGTGGAAGAGGGCGGGGCTGTAACGTGACAACCGCCCAAAACGCGCGGCCGCGATGGTCGGCACGTCTGAGTTGTTGCGCTGCGCTGTCAGTACGATCAGCTATTCATGCCAAGTCATTGTTGCGCCATGCAACAATCTTTGGGCGCTTTGCTCGGCGACCGATTTCGCCTTTTCAACGGTCGGCCACAACCCGGCGCCAGTGACGTTTTTCGCCCCGTCGCCGCTGTAGTGAATTGACAACAAGAAACCTCCTGTGGCGTGTCGTTCCACCATGAAGTCGAACACCTCGTTACCGTCCGACGCTTGGCCTTTGATCATCTCTTCCTTCGCTGCCATTCCGACGGAAATTCGTTGGTTCGCGCAGTTTCAAGCACGTCGCGAGCGAACGCCACGGCCTGTTTGACGGCCTCTTGGACGGGGACCATATCTGGACATTAGCATAGCGCCGTTTTTCGTCCGCAGCCGCGCGTTCACGTCCGATAAAGACGCGAACCAGCCGACGTATCCCCGGTCGAAGACGCTCGGCGGCCGGCGCGTGGGGCGGAAGTCGCGCTGGCGGAACAAGTCCGTCACTGAGATGACGGCTGATCCCATGGCGCGGGATTCATAGGTACCTTGCGCCCAGGCGACGTCGCCGGAGATCCAGAGAACAAATCCCACGATCCTATTACACCGGGTGATTGCCTGATTGTCCAAGGTTAGCGGTTCAGGCTAAGGTCATCTTGATCGACAAATCTTGAACCGACGCCGGAGCTGGAAGGCTTCAGAAACGGCAGAGGAGGAGTGTGCCGGTATGACGCCGAAAATGACTCCCTCAACGACGGAAGCGCCGCCCAAAGCGGCATTCTCGGTGGCGCAAATCGTCGGTCAAGGCCGGGAGATACCCTATGGGCACCGCAAGCCGTCATTCAAGGATTATGGGGATGTGATCGTCGCGCTGCTGTGTCTTGCGGTGATGCTCGGGACCGCCTACTTTTCGGTGCTCGACAGCAACTACGTGACGGCAGCGCGGGTTTCGGCGGCCATCGACCGGGTTCTGGGGCGCGGCGCGACTGGGAAAGCGGTGGACACGCGGAAGACCATCCTGGTGGTCGCGAGCGACGAGGGACAGCGGCTCATCGCGAAAACCGCGCTCGAGCGCTACGGGTACAACGTAGCTCTGGTGGATAACGGAGCACAGGCCGCCACCGTTTTCCGGAAGGCTGCGGGCCGTGTGGCGTTAGTGGTTGTCGATACGCGCAGCTCGAGCGTCCAGGCGATACTGGCGCTCAAGGGCACGCGGCCTAAAGTACCGGTCGTGGTGTCTGAGCCGGCGGGTGGGAAATTGCAGGCCGGCGCGTCGGCACGGATCGACAGTCCATTTTCCGCTTTGCCGTTGGCCGAGGCGGTTCAAAAAGTCCTACACGCTCGCGCGCTTTAAGGCGGCGTCTCGAACTGTAGCGCCAAATCCGGCACGTACGGCGTCAGTTTCGGCGGGCGCGCATCCGGTTCCAACAACCAGGCCGAACGATTCGGATAGTAGCGAACAAGTTTGGCGTTTTCCGCGGCGCCGAGATCGCGCGCCCATACGATCGGGGAACCGTCGATATCCGCGGCGTTGTGAACCCATTCCTGAAAAGCGTGTTGCGGCCAGTAACGCACAAACACCAATTGCTTGCCCGGCGACTTCATGAGCTGGTTGTGGATCGCGATCCGCCCTTCTGGATCGTCATGATTGATGATGTCCCAGGTTTGAAATTGCTCCAGCGGCCTGGTGAATGGCTGGTTCTCGAACAGGTGCACGCCGTACCAAAACAGAAAATGCGCGGTGCCAAGAAAAAGGATCAGCCGAGCGGCATCCTGGCCTACGGGCCTTCCGCGAACGGATAGCCGGCTCAATCGTTCGAGGCCGGCGATGCTTACCAGCACGAACAGGCAAGTCACCGCGGCGATGTAATGCGGGTAAAAGTACGGATAGAAATTCGTTCCCAGGCTGACGAGGAGCAGAGTGGCCACGACCCAAATGAAGCGCTTCTCGCGCAGCGCCAGAATGAAAAACGGAAAGGCAAGGTAAAGTGGAGCAACCCAAAAAAAGCGATTGAAGCGCACGCGGAAGAGGAACCGCTCGAAATAGCGGCCGATCGTGTCGGTATCTTTCCCGTGAACGGCCACTTGCGTTTCATAATCGAGCTGCTGCTCCGGCGTCAGTTGACGGTGGGGGATGGGATTCGGCTGGAAGGTAAACGTCGTGGGCACGCCGTATTGGTAGCGGCTGAGCATGTAAGGAAGCGTGGTCCAACTGCCGGTAGCGTGTTTGTTCTGCGCGAGAGTCAATACGACCGACGGAGTGATCACCAGGACCATCACGGGTATGGCTCTGACGAACTTGCGAGGAGCCGGTGCGAAGAACAGAAGCACGCTCAACACTAGAAAGACAGATTCGTAAGGGCGGGTCAGCAAATTGATTGCGAGGCCCAGAGCTAATAGAGCGGCATCGCGAGGGCGGCCGTTTTCGCGCAGCCTGGGCAGCGCTCCAAAAACCAGGCAGCCGGCTGCGGCGGGGACGGAGCCACACCAATAGCTATTCATCCACTGGCACAAAGGGCCAAACTGCATGACGCATACGAGGCCACCGGCGAGCGCCCAACCAGGCGTGGTCCACGCGCGCAGCATCCAGTAAGAAAGCGAGCAGAGGGCCGCGGTCGCGAGAGCGACGCCTGCCCAGGGGTGACCGAAGAGCAGCCGGCCGAGCACCAGCACCATGCCCTGTCCGATCGCATAGATGGAGCCGTAAGCCGGCTCCTGCAATACGAAAAACGTTTCGAAGAACTGGTGCAGCGCGTGCGGCGGGTTGGCGAGGCGGAAGTGAAGTAGAGTGTCGGCAACCAGCAGATGGCTAAATTCGTCGGAAACGGATGGCGTTGGAATGGGATGGTGAGCGAGCAACAACAGCCGCAGCGCAACGGGCAGAACCGCCAGCAGCAGCATACACCAACCCGCGCGCGGAGCAAGCGAGCGGACGCAGGGCTCAACGATCGGCCGCCAAAGCAGCGCAAACAATACAAGCACCGCAGCCACGGTGAGCAGAATGAAGTCGCTCGCACCGAAGCCGATGGGATTGTGCAGAGGCAGGAACGAGCGAAACAGGTCCAACAAAAACATCGCCGCTCCTACGGACCCTCGACATTCGTCAGCGGCCCGGGCTGGTACGGGCTGAGCTTGGGCGGGCGAGCGTCGGGTTCCAACAGCCAGGTAGAGCGATCCGGATAGTAGCGCCGGAGCTTCTCATTCTCATCCGCGCCGAGGTCGCGCGCCCAAACAATGCGAGAACCATCGATATCGGCCGCATTGTAGACCCATTCTTCCTGGAAAATATGCTGCGGCCAGTAGCGGACGAACACCAATAGCCTGCCGGGGAGTTGCGCGAGCTGATGGTTAACAGCAATCCGCCGGTCCGGAAATCCATGATTGATCGCGTCCCACGTCTCGTACTGCCGCAAGGCCATCGAGAAATCGCGGGTTTCAAAAACGTGAAGGGCGTACCAAAAGACGAACTGGGAGACACAAAGGAAAACGATAAGCGTAGCCGCTTGCCGCCCGCCGGACCGTCCGCGAATGGTGAACCGGCTGAGGCGATCGAGCCCGATCACACTGATGAGAACGAACAGGCTCGCGACAGCGGCAATGTAGTGAAACCCAAATAGCGGGAAGAAATTCACGCCGAGCGCGAAGAGGAGCAAGGTGAGAACCACCCAAACCAACCGGAACTCGCGGATGGTCACAAGAAAGACAGGAAGCACCAGGTACAGCGGCGCGACGAAGAAGAACCGGTAAAAGCGTACACGGTATTCGAGGCGCAACAAGAAGCTGCTCAGGGTCTCACTATGGCTGCCGCCAAATCCGCGCTGCATCTTGTAATCGAGCGCCTGTTGTGGTGTGAGTTCACGATGAGGAATGGGGTCAGGCAGGAACGTGAGCGCCGCCGGGACGCCGTACTGATATTGGCTGAGCACTTCCGGCAGCGTGGTCCAACTGCCGGTGACACGCTTGTTCTGGACCAGCGTGACTGCGAGTGCCAGCAACACGATGGAGAGCGCAACAGCAGCGGGCCGGGCCAGCCTGAGCAAGGAACTCCGTTGTCTTAGATCCGGCAAAAAGAAAAGGACCACGCTCAGAAACAGGAAGATGGATTCATACTGCCGAGTGAGCAAGTGGAACCCGAGGCCGAGACCGAGCCAAGCGGCATCGCGAAGGCGGCCATTTTCGCGCAACCTGGGTAATGCGCCGAAAACCAGGCACCCGGCCGCGGCAGGAACGGCGCCGCCCCAGTAGCTGTTCATCCACTGGTTGAGCGGACCGAATTCGATGACCGTCAGCACGCCCCCGAGTAGCGCCCAACCAGGCGTTGTCCATGCGCGCAGCATCCAATAGCACAGGGAGCAGAACGCGGCGATCGCAACAACTACGCCCGCCCAGGGATGACCAAAGACGGTCCACCCCAACGCCAGGATCAAGCCCTGACCGAGGGGATAGATGGAGCTGTAAGTGGGCTCCTGGAGAACGAAGAATGTTTCGAAAAATTGGTGCAGAGGATGCGGTGGATTGGCCAGGCGAAAATGGCGCAGCGTGTCGGCTACCAGCAGATGGCTGAATTCGTCATAGATATCGGGCGTCGGGATCGGATGGTGAGGGATGAGAGCCAGACGGAGCGCCACCGCGAGTAAAGCCAGCAGGAGCATGCACCATCCGGTCCTCTCCGCGAGCCGAAGTGCGTACGGCTGGATGCATGGGCGCCAGAAGAGAGTCGCCAGAACCAGCATCCCGGCCAGCGTTAGTTCGATGAAGTCGCTGGCTCCAAAGCCGAGCGGATTGTGAAGAGGCAGGAATGATTGGAAGAGGTCGAACAGGAACATCGACCTTAATGCGAACTGCCGTGAGCCTGCAGTACGCCAACGGCTTCACTACGAACTAGTGTCCGGCGAGAGGCGAATCGGTATTTGATCAGCGCCCACAAGGCTGCAAAACCGTCCCGTGCGTGAATCTTCTTGCCTTCCGCAATGCCCCGGCCGTTGTAGTGGATGGGCACCTCGTGAATTCGGTAGCCGAGCCTCCGCAGTTTGGCGGTGACTTCCGGGCAGAACTCAAAGCGCTTGCATTCGAGATGCAACTCCTGGAGTACGGAACGGTGGAATGCTTTGTAAGCCGTGGCCTCGTCGGTTATGCCCGCGTTATAAAGCAGGTTGGCAGCGGCGGTGAGGATGCGATTGGCGATCCAATTTCTCAGGGCCATGCCTATCGGTCTGCCGAGGAATCGGGAACCGTAGACAACGTCCGCGCCGCCCTTCAAGATCGGCTCCAGGATGCGCGCGTAGTCGTTGGGGTCGTACTCCAAGTCGCCATCCTGGATGATCACGATATCGCCCGACGCGAGCGCGATCCCGGTGCGGATAGCCGCGCCTTTCCCCAAATTCTCGGTTGAGCGATGGCTGACGATAGTCCCGGCGCGCGCGTGCTCCCGCAGCATCTGGGCTGTCCCATCGGTCGAGCCGTCATCGATCACGATAATTTCTTCGGAGCAGCCTTCGGGGAGAGGCGCCTGGCGCACACGTTCCAGTACCTGGTTGAAAGTTGGGAATTCGTTATAGACCGGAATGATGACGGAAATCTTCACGGCTTTTCGAGCACCACAAACAGCGACTGGCCGAACGGCGGCCGAGCCCAATCTTCTAGACGTGAGAGGATAGGCACCAGGTAACGGTCAAAAATTCCGATCTGACCTTCCGATTGCGCCTCGCGCCGGAGAAGATGAGCGTTTGTCCACCAACCGAAGAAGCCGAGAAAGTTCATGTAATGAGCTTTTCGGACGCGAAGGCCGGCTGTTTCCGCCATCTGAACAAGCGACCGCCGGCTATAGCGGCGGCGATGGCCCAGGTTCCTGTCAATTGGACCATATAATGCCTGGAATGCCGGCACGAGCAGGACGATCACACCTCCCGGCGTGAGAAGCGACGCCATCGACCGCAAGGCGCCGGCGTCGTCCCGAATGTGCTCCAGCACGTTCAGACAGACGCAGGAGTCGGGCTGAAACGCGGCGAGATGGGTAAACGCAGGACTACCGGCGTCACAAGTAAATACGAGCAGATTGTTGCGGTCCGGATACCGCTGTTTGAGACGTGCCGTACAACCCGGCTCCGCGTCGACGGCGATGACCAGTTCGCGATCCAGCAGCATTTCCGTGAAGTTTCCAAGGCCGCAGCCGACCTCCACCACTCTGCGCCCCAACTCTCTCGTGACCAATTGCCGCTGCCAGGCAAAGTAATTCCTGGCCCGCGCCATTCGTTCCTGGTCCTCTAAAATGTATCGGGAGCTCACTTCGCTCGTTACGCCCGAAAAGTCTACGCCCATTTTGGCAACCATGAATTCGTATTGTAGAACAGAGGTGGTGAACGCCCAGCATCGAATTGTGCAAAGAATATTGCGCGTTGCCTCGGCTGTGCCGCTGATTCTGGTTGTTGCTCTGTTCTTGCGGCTGGGTTACGCGTGGGAGTATCAGCATCCGCGCTCGCGCCAGGCGTTAAGCACAATTCCTTTTCTGCTCGAACCCGGAAATATCGCGTACTCTCTGGCTGTGGGTAAAGGCTTCAGCTCTCCGTTTCGGGCGGATACAGGACCGACGGCGTGGTCGACACCGGTCTATCCGCTGCTCGTCGCCGGAACTTTCCGTGTGTTCGGAGTCTATACTTTTCCATCCTACGTGGCGTCCGTCCTCGTGAACGTTCTCTTCTCCACGCTGGCGTGCGTACCGATCTTCTTTGTGGGAAAGCGCATCGGGGGAGTAGGCGTGGCGGCCATCGCCGCATGGCTGTGGGCGGTGTTTCCAAACGCGATTATCTTCACGGTGTCGATCTGGGACGTCTCGCTTTCGGCGCTCCTGGTGGCGACAATCCTCTGGGCGACGTTGCTGTTGTCGGAATCGGGCGGCTTGCGCAACTGGTTGGCATATGGATTCTTGTGGGGCTTTACCGCGATGGCCAACGCGACGCTGGTCTTGTTGCTGCCGTTCTTGCTGGGGTGGCTGATCTACCGCACACGCCTGCTTGCGCGGCCCGCATTTGCGCTTGGCGTCACGATTCTATGCTGCGTGCCTTGGACGATCCGGAATTACGTGGTTTTTGGCGCCTTCATCCCACTGCGCTCCGTGATGGGCCTGCAATTGTGGATGGGGAACAATGAGCAGACGCAAGGCCGATGGGCGGGCGCGCTGCACCCGATCGACAACTCAGCCGACCGTGAAAAGTACGTTCACCTGGGAGAAGTCGCGTACATGGAAGAGAAGAAGCGGGAGGCGCTTCGCTTCGTAATCGCCGATCCGTGGCGTGAGGTGGGTTTGATCGGGAAGCGGTTTGTGGTCTTCTGGTCCGGCGGTTCGCAACATCCGACCGATGAATTCTGGGAGACGCACTTTCTCCGTGTCCGCGGATTGTTGCTGTTCAGCGTGCTGGCTGCGCTCGGAGCGTTGACCGGAATCGTAGCCCTGATGCGTGAGCGCAGCCAGTACGCATTTCCCGCGATGATCTTTCCGATCGTCTACCCGCTAGCGGCCTATCTTACGCTGGCCTCGGCTCGTTATCGTCTGCCCATCGATCCAGTCGTGTTGCTGTTGACTGCAGTCGCCATAAAAAAATGGGGACCCCCATGGCGGAGGTCCCCGACGACGTAAGCGACGGGTGAGTTAGAACTCGATGCGGGCGCCAACCTGACCTGTGCGGCTCCCGCCGAAATCCGACCCCCTTGCGCTTGTGATTGTGCCCACGCTAGGGTTGTCGATTGCCAGCACCGGGTTGTTGAGATTTACATGGTTCAACGCGTTGGTGAAGGAAGCTTCCACCTTGATCCTGACGCGCTCGGTAACGCTGAAATACTTTGCCATCCCGGCGTTCAGGTTGACCGTGCCTGGACCGACGACCGTGCCGACCCCGGAATCGCCAAATCGGCCGATCGGATTGAGCGCCCCAGCTTCGCCCGAACCGATTAAGCATGCCGTGCCCGGCGTCCATCCCGGGGTGCCAGGGCAGACGAACGCACTGGTATTAAACCAACCGTTCCGATTCGGGTTACTTACATTGGGGTTGCCCGCAACGTCGGGCGCCTGGCTGCGCCCGATAACACCCGATCCCGTACCCGATGGATCGCCGGTGCTGAAGGCTGGAGTCAAGTATGGTCCGCTCTGTACCAGGAAGATCGAGCTGATCTGCCAGCCGCCGACGATCGCATCGGCAAAGCGGTTCATGTTACCTCCGAATTGCCGGGCGTGGCCCACTGGCAGTTCGTACACCATAGACGTGATCCAGTGGTTGCGCCGGGTGCCGTAGACAGGTCCATATTCGTGCTTCAGGTCGAGCGCATCCATGGTACGCTCTCCCGCATTCTCGCCTGCGAAACCGGTAGAGTTGTAACCTTGATTGTCGGCCAGGCCTTTGGCAAATGTGTACGCTGTGTTGAAGGTCAATCCCTTCTTGTAACGGTGATTCACCTCAAGCTGGAACGAGTTGTAACTGGCATTGGCGCCATTGGCTCGGGTATTCACGACGCCCCAGTTCGGGAACGGGCGGCTGGAAAGCGGCTGATTCAGATATGGGATGGTCGAATAGTAAGATTGGTTCAGGTTTGGCGCCCACACCAGATCGTGCGTCTCCATGCCGATGTACGACACCCGCAAGCCTGTATTAAATCCTAGATCCCGGTCGATGGAGAAGTTCCATTGTTCGGAGTACGGATCTTTATATTGGATCTGATTCGCGGTGCCGAAGTAAGCCGTACCTAACGCACCTGCACCATTGCTTCCAGTGCCCGAGCTCACATTGGGCCATTGAAATTGCGGAACCCCGTTGACGATCTTGTTGGTGTATTGGAGCGTTCCCGATTGCAGGGTGCCGGTAAGAGCGTAGTAGATCGATCCCAAAACCTCGGTGTTGTAAAGGCTGAATCCGCCGCGAACCACTGTCTTGTTATTGCCGAACGGACGATAGGCAAAGCCGAAGCGCGGCATGAACCGCTCGGGAGCGGTACGCAGGCTGTTCGGCAATCCGGCTTGGCTGGCCGACAGCACGGGCGTACACGGAGCTCCGTTCGCACTCGGTCCACTGGTGCTTCCAAGAGTTGGGCACGCATCGAAAGTTTGCAGGAAGCCGGGAGCCAGTAAAGCCTGTTTGCCGTCCGGGTAGATGGCCTGGCCGGATCTCGGCACGTTGGGGTTGAAGTTGCCAATATTACCCGAGGCATCGGTGTACCCCGGATGAAATTCCCAGCGCAGCCCATATTCCAGCGTCAGGTTTTGGCTCACGCGGAAGCTGTCCTGTCCGTAAGCGTTGTAGTGATTGCTAAGACCGTCATTGTCCTGCTGGACGTTGTCGAGCGCGCTGCCGCCTGGTATGCCAAGCAGGAAATCGGCAAAGGGCGCGCCGGTGAACTGGCCAGTGAAGGCAAAAGTTCCGTAATTGTCGGCGCCAAAGAAGCCGAGCGGCGTGATCGCCTCGATATGGCGATAATCAAACCCAAACTTCATCGTGTGCCGGCCCTTGATCCACGTGACATTGTCTACCGCCTGGTAGGTGTGACTCTTCGTAATGCCTTCGAGCCGGTCTGCGGCTATGCCGGTGAGATTCGTGATATCCACCTCGGGCACGCCGTTAAAGAAGAATGGCGGACCGCCAATCAGCCCTTGTAATCCCAATCCCGAAGTAAACTGACGCCCGTTGAAGGAATTTGAATAACCCCGGTCATTCCGTGTAAAACCGAACCTCGCTTCATTAAGCAGATTCGGCAAAATCGTATAGTTGTACGACAGCACCAGAAGCCGGTAATTGTCGGGATTGGTCTGCGACGGAAACAGCAGGTCGATAGGGTTCAGTCCGGTAATGTCTTTCCAGGTCCAACGTCCGAAAATAGATTGCTTAGAGCTCAGATATTGATCAATCCGAATATCGTACTGGTCGTCCGTGTAAGTGGCCGGCCGGTTGGCTATATAGTTGGCGGCGTGGACGGCACTTGTACTGCCCGCGTTGGGCGTCGGGTAGAGGCCGAGAAAGGCTTTGGAAACCGAGTTGATCCGGGACCCGGGGATCGTGTCGTTGGGAAACGGCTGGCCGGTTGTGGGGTCGAGGATATTGACACCCTCGGCGCTGAAGTTCCCGTTGACCATCGCCTGGGTTGGCACGGTGTCTTGAATCGTCGAAGTGCGAGGATACCGAAAGCCTTCGTACGTCCCATAGAAAAATGTTTTGTCCTTGCCGTTGTAAAGCCAAGGCAACAACACCGGTCCGCCCACGCTGGCTCCGAAATCATTGGCCACCAGCTTGTTCTTGACCAATTGGCCGTAATTCAACGCGTTCAATGCGGCATTCTGCGAGTACCAGAATCCGTCTCCATGAAATTGATTCGTGCCGCTCTTGGAAATCGTCGTAACGTCCCCCACCTGGCCGTACTCAGCGTTATTGCCCACACCCTGCACTTTGATTTCGGCGATGGATTCCGAGGATGGGAAGGCGTTAGTCAGAGGTTGATTCCCCGTGACATCAGTGATCGAAATCCCATCGAGCGAGTACTGGGTCTGCGACATGATGCCGCCCTGAATCGAGAAGTTCCCGCCATCGTCCGACTGAACGCCAGGCAGTACCTGAATGAGCTGATAAGGACTGGTATTCCCGTTGGCACGAACGTTCGCCGGTAGGTTGAGCAATGCCTGCGGATCGAACGTTTCCTGAATGGTCTGGGTGTCGGTGGCGATCACGCCAGCTTCGGTCTCCTGTACCACGACGGTCTGGGAAGCTTGCCCAACCTGCAGCATTGCATCCACACGCAGAGTCTGCCGCGCAACGAGCACCAGGCTGGTCGCCGTGAAGGTCTCAAATCCCTGGTTTCGCACCGTCACCTGGTAGTGGGCCGGCAATGCGTTCAAAAATTCATAGTCGCCATTTCCATTTGTGGAAACTTCGCGGCTTGTGTTCTCATCGGTGTTTGTCAGCCGTACCGCTGCACCCGGGACCACGGCGCCGGAATTGTCCTTCACGGTTCCGAGAACGGTGCCGAACGTGGATTGCGCTACGGCGCCACCAGACAATATCAACCCGAGCAGCAGAGCTGCGCAGGCGCCATAGACACTACGTAGATTTTTCGAACGAAGCATTTGAACTCCTCTTGAGAAAACCTGAAATTGGGTTGTTTTCAGAGATTAGCAGAAAATTCGTTTCAAATCGATGACGTGGTCGATAAAAAATCACGCGAGCGGGGCTGTCCGCATCACCCGAGGTGGCGCAGTTGCCCACACGCTGTTACACTGAAGTCGTTCCCTCCACGGTGGGTGTAGCTCAGCTGGTAGAGCGCTGGATTGTGGTTCCAGTGGCCGTGGGTTCGAATCCCACCACCCACCCCAACGAAGTCAGTTACTTCGTCCAGGTTTACCCACGCAGCGGTCAGGAAAGAGGACAGTCGCCTGCAGATCGTCTTTCGGCGCCTGTCACCCCGTTTAGGATACGCCAAAGCAGTCCGGGCAATTGCTCACCGCCTCTGCCGCCTGATCTGGAAGGTCTTGCACGATGGCGTCCGCTATGTCGAGCATGGCCCCACGATGAGTCCGATCACCTTGAAATACCGGAGGCAGAGGCTGGTAACAAAACTAAAAAGACTCGGGTATCACGTAGAACTCACCCCAGCCACACTCTCCGCGACCGGCGTCTGATTTTCGAGGGTGTGCCAGGGGTCGGCGGGTGACCGCCCCTATGCCGATCTAACGCCCAAACCGTTGATCTGCGCCAGTCGACGCGAGCTGGAGGTTGGGCTCGGGGACATGAGCCCTCTGAATGCTTCCGGGCCCTAGCTGGATTCTCAATGCACGATCCGAATGCTCTTGGAGTTCGCTTGGATGGTCAGCACCTTGGTGTCCGGATTCCATTGCATCTTGCCGCCAGTCACTGATTTCGGCGCCCACGCGCCCAGCTTGAGCCGCTCCGTCGAGACGGCATCGTACTTGGTGTACGCGATCGAATCTTCCGCGTATTTGATGTCTTGGATTACCGAAGTCGTCCGCAACAGATGGTTCTGGTTGTCAGGCGCCAGCTCCGGAAATGATGCCATAGCGCGCAGGTAGTGGCGTACGTAGTCGCCGTAGCCGTCAGTAAGCCAGTTATCGTCGCGCGGGTAGCGGTTCTTGCCGTCCGTATCGACCATGTAAGTGGCCCAATTCAGACGCCGGATGGCAGCGTCTTTGAGTTTCATGTCGCCGGTCGTTTCCGAGTACAGCAGCTCAACCGAGGCGTGGCGAGAAGTGTGGCTGTTGCCGGGGACTTGGTAGGCTGTTTGCTCGTTGATGGCCGTCACTCCGAATTTGTCCCACTCGTGATTGGCGAACGATTGATAGCTCCAGTCGAGAATCGCCGCCGCGTCCTTCTTCCAGTTGTCATCCCAGGACGGATGCTCCAGAATATACCGGGCCATGGTGTCTGCGTTGATCTCTGTGTTAGAGAACACTTCAGTCGGAACGTCTTCGAAGAACGGTCCCCACTTGTTCGTCTTCATCGGGTAGTTCTTCAACCACGTGCTAACCCTATCGCGCGCCGACGCGTACTTAGGTGCATTGGGTTGCTTAAGAGCAATCAGGTCATCGAACAGAACCAGTGCGTCACTGTAGTTGGTGGTGTACGATGCGACCGAGGTTTTGCCATCTTTCACGACGCGATGCACCTCGCCGGTCTGGGCGTGGACACGAAAGGGCCACGGTGAGTTTTCGCCGTCTCCGGGTTGCACTTTTGCCGCCAGCGTATCGGCAATGGCGACTGCTGCGCGAAGGTACTGCTGGCTCCCGGTCATTTTATAGAGGGACACCAGCTCCGCGCCGGCGCTCGCGGCCTTATCGGGTTGCAGGAAGCCTTTGCCAGCCCGCATATCGCCGTCATAAAGGCCCGAGTGCAGCACGGTATTGTAAGGGTACGGCAGGCTGCCCCACGCGTCATTCTTCCCGGACATGCCGTGTGCGAGCCAGTAATCGGCCATGTACTTCATGTTGTCGCGAACTGTCGGATCGCCAAGATAGCCGTACAGCAGAGTCCACGACGAAATTGCCATGTTGATCTGGTCGCCGCCGAGTCCGCGTGGATCCTCTTCGTTCGGTTTCCATACCTGATGCTGCATGTACATGGGCACGCCGTTCGGGCAGTTGCGCATGTTTTTCCAGAAAGCGAAGAGGAGCCGGACGTCGTGATCGTACGCTTGAGAAGGGCCTGTCCCATACCAGGGAGCAATCTTGCCGGAGGCATCGGTCCTGATCTCGTGATAACCAAGCTGCTCGGCGGTGGCGCACACTGGCGACAGCATGAGAAACGCGCAAATGACGGGCCGCTTCACGTGCTTAGCCTCCGATGTTGATTTCACCCGAATTCACGTGGCGCAGGCGAACGGCCCAATCGCCGCCAGGCAATGGTTGAATCGTATAGCCCTCTTCGTGAGTATCGCCACGCTCGTGGATCGCGGCTCCTCCAGCGGTCACGTGCGCGGGCTTGAAACTCAGGCGCAGAACTTCGACGGCGGCCGCATCGAACGTTTTGTATTCCACACTGCGTGGCGCGTACTTCACCTTCTGCACCACCGAGCTCGATCGAAGAATATGGTCCACTCCCATCGGAGCGAATTCGGGGACGGCGCCCATGGCCCATTGGAAGTGGCGCATGTAGTCCGAATACCCGTCGCTGAACCAATACGAGTCGTGATAGTCCACACCGCAACAGGCAATCCGGCCGTCAGAGCCCGCAAAATAGGTTCCGTAGTTCAGGGACCGGAAGGCGTCTTCGCGCGCTTGTCCATCGCGCGTCTTTTCGAAGAACATGGCGTTCATGGCGGCCCAACGTGCCGTATGATCACCCTGACCGGCTCGCGAGCAGCAGCCGAACGTGGCGTCGGGAGTGGTTTGCTCGTCAATGGCCTGCGCGCCGAAGAATGGCCCTCGGCCCAGTTTGATCCTCACCCAATCAAGCAGACGTCCCACGTGGCCCATCCATTGCGGATCCACCTCGGCCGGATCTTCGCGCGCGAGGATGTAATATGCCGCCATCATGGGCGTGAGCTGATTCACGTCGTCCGTGTGGCGCGGCACATCCTCGAAATAGCCTGCCCACTTGTTCCATGCCCGGCTGTCGCGATTGAGCGGCTGATCGAGCATCCATTTCCAGGCGATATCGCGAGCGTTGCGAAAGGCTGCGATGTCACCGGCATGGATGTGGATCAACTCGTCAAAAAGCCGCAGAGGCCCCGCGATGTTGCCGCCGTATTCCTCGAGCGCGAGCGTCACTCCGGTGCGTGCGTCCACCCGAAAAGGCCAGGGAGTGTGATCGGCATCGCCGGGGCGTACGTGCTTTGCCAGAGCTTGCGCACAACGAATCGCCGCATCCAGATATTTGCGTTCACCGGTCAGCTTGTAGAACAGCCCGTAGCCGGTTCCGAGCTCGCCGACTTTATCAGTCTCAATCCCGCCGTAGAACTCGCGCGGCATGTCCTGGATGCACCGCCCGTAATCGGGTTCGTCATCGCAGTTGGTGGCAAACGGGACGCCGGGCCATTCCCAGTCTGAAGGCGTGGTGCCGTGTGCGAGTTGGTGATCGAGCATTCCCCGGACGGCCTGAACCGCCTCTTCGTCTCCCGAATACGGGTACCAGCCCACCAATGAGTCGACAAAAGATGCAAACACCATGGCCGGATTGTGCTGCCAGTTCGTGCCTTGCAGAGTTTTGCCATCGTAAACGGAATTAATGAGATAGATCTTGAGCCCGGAGCCGTGACGCGTGTCCACCGGCACCTTGTGCTCGATAAAATTCCAGCCAAGCCGAATGACGTGATCGTAGCCGAGATTCTTTTCCGGCTGGTACCAAGCCAGCAGCTTCCCTTGCGCATCCAGCACTACCGGGTGCCAGGGTACCTGCGCATTCACATAAACGTCTTGTGCACAGGCGATTGCTGGCAGTAACAGTGCAGGTAAGATTGACAACCGCATGAGAAAGATCATATCTTCTAATCCGGCGGATCGCCAGCACTTTGTATACTCATGATTTGGTGCGATTAAGATGCAAACACGCAGCTTCCGTAACGGCCGTTTGAGCGAACTGGTGCTGCGCGAGGTGCAACGCCTGATAGCCGAGGAGTATCCGGAGCCCGGTTCGCGGCTTCCGAAAGAAGCCGAGTTGGCGGAGCGGTTCCATGTGAGCCGGATCGTCGTCCGCGAAGCCATGAAGATTCTAGAGGATCGGGGCGTCATCGAGGTCCGCGCCGGCCGCGGAACGCTGACCATAGCGCCTAAACCGGACAGAGTAAAGGAATCGTTACTCAGGCTGTTCCGCGACCAACCGATACCCACCATCGAAGAAACCGAGAGCCTGCTCGAACTCCGCCAAGTACTTGAAGAAACGACCGCCAGTCTGGCGGCTGTGCGAGCCAGCGCCGAAGATCTGGAGGAAATCGAGTCGTCGTTGAAGGCCATGAAAGATGGGGAAGCTGGTGAACTTGATGATACGGTTGCGGCGGACCTGCGTTTTCATCGAGCGATAATGCGCGCGGCTCACAATCGCTATCTGGAAATGGTGCTCGATCCGCTGATGGAGGTGTTTCTCCAACAAATCAAGCTCACGGCTAGCTTCTCGGTCGGCTGGGAGCTGCATCGTAATATCTATGCTGAGATCCGATCGCGCAATCCAATAGGTGCCAGGCAGGCTGTCCGACGGCTGATGAAACTAACTCTGGCGGATTGCCGCAACGCGTTGAAGAAATTCGTCTAATAGTGCAGAAGTAAGTCAAGTACCGCCATCTCCGCCGCACGCCTGTTGCAGAATTGCCTTGACAGCCCTACGCCTCAAACATATGATATTTGTAAATTTCGAGGAGGGGCTTACAGATGTCATTTTCTTCAGCGCGGAAACTCGTGTTGGGGTTGAGCTTACTTTTGGCCGGAAGCGTAGTCGACGCCCAGATCAACAGCGGTCGCATCGATGGCACGGTGCGGGATGCCAGTGGAGCTGTTGTGCCGCAAGCGCGGATACAGGTGACCAATGACGCCACAAGTGCGACGACGACGGCGCAGAGTTCGGAAGCAGGCGACTACGTCGTGAATTTTGTGCTGCCGGGCACATACCATGTCACGGCTGAGAAGGCGGGCTTTCAACGCGGCGTGGCGTCGGAGGTGGTGGTGAACGCCGGCGGGATTACGCGTATCGACTTCAGCCTGACGGTGGGACAGGTACAGCAGGCGGTCGAAGTATCGGCCAACCCGGTGAGCGTCTCTACGGAAACCTCCGAGTTGTCGAAGACGTTCGGCTACAGGGAACTCGACCAACTTCCCAACATTGATCGCAACCCTCTGTACCAGATGAATCTGCTGCCAGGCGCGAACAACGACGTGGGCAGCGGCAACTACCAATCCAACGGTGGAGAGGATGGATCGGCCATTGGCCTGACGCGCAATCAGCTGGTTTCTTTGGGAGGCGTTGACGCTAACGCTAATAGTGTTTTCATCGAGGGTATTTTCAACCGTGAGCCGCAGAATGCTTACATTGGCCTGGTGCCGCCCATCGAAGCTATTCAGGAAGTGCAGGTCTACACGGGCAAGTACAACGCGGAGTTCGGATTTTCGGGCAGCGCGGTGATTAACGTGGTGACGAAGTCGGGCAGCAACGAGTTTCACGGCGCGCTGTTCGAGTTCCTGCGCAACAACGACGCCGATGCGAAGAACTTCTTCGCGCAGCAGGCCACGCCGTTTCGACGGAATCAGTTTGGCGGCGCAGCGGGTGGTCCGGCGATCAAGAACAAGCTTTTCTTTTTCGGCGATTATCAGGGCACACGGTTCAGCACCAGCCAGCCCGGCTTTACCAGCGCTCCGACCGACAAGATGTACAACGGCGATTTTTCCGAGCTCTACGATCTCACGCAGCCCAAGGACGCGGCCGGTGGCACCTACGGTCAGATCTACGATCCGTTCTCACGGAAATTCGACTCCAATGGAAATGTGATCTCGGCCACACCGTTCGCCGGCAACATCATACCCGCTTCCCGCTTCGATGGGCCGGCAGCCAAGATGAATGCCGACAAGATATTCGGCGTGGCCAACCTGCCCGGGATTTCCAACAACCTCTACTACCTATACTCGAATCAGCAGACTGTGGATCAGGGCGACGGGCGCGGGGATTACAATTTGTCCGACAAAGACCGCTTTTTTTACCGTTACTCCAAGATGAACTCGATTAATAACAATGCCACCAACGTAAACCAGTTCTGGCAAAACGGGCAAGCCGACTCGAACACCGTGGATCAAAACATGCAGTTTACTTATCTGCGTACCATTGGCGCCACGATGACGAATGAGGTCCGGATGGGCTATAACCGGACGCACGTCAATACCAGCAACAAGACGATGAGCAAGAATTGGAACAATTTCTACGGGATACCGAATGGCAATCTGGGTGACCAGATCACCGAAGGTATCTTCGAGGTGCAAGGCAACCTGCCGCCCCTTCACAATATCGGCGACCCGGACTGGGTGGCGTTCATTGTCAGCAACACGCTCTCGCTCACGGAAAATTTCACATGGGTGAAAGGGAAGCACAACCTGAAATTCGGAACGAGCCTGAACCACGTAGAGGACACCTCAGCGGACACCATTGGCGGCGATGATCCGCGCGGGGCATTGAGCTTCGATCCGGCGATGACGTCCTATAACGGGGTCGCCGCGCCGTACGCGTATCCGAGTTTCCTACTCGGGACGCCGACCAGCATCGCCCGCGCGCGGTTCGTGAGCGGATGGCCGTACCAGACCTACTGGCAGAACGCCTGGTACGCACAGGACGATTTCAAGGTGCTGCCGTCGCTCACGCTGAACATTGGCTTTCGCTACGACCTCTATACCCGGCCGATTGAACGCTACAACCGCGAGTCGAATTGGGACGTTCAGACCAATCAACTGGTAGTCGCCACCAATAGTAACCGCAGTCCGGCACTCAATTTGGACAAGGGCGACGTTGGACCGCGCATGGGCTTCGCGTGGACCCCTGATCACGGAAAGACAAGCGTCCGCGGCGGTTATGGCATCTCGTACTGGCAGGCCTACTGGCTGGGACCGCTGACGATTCTCGGGCTCACCTATCCAAGCTACGTTAAGCAGACGTTGCTGACGCCGAACAATCTGACACCATCGTTGTTACTCTCGCGCGACGGGATTCCGATCTCTAACGCGCAATACGACAGCTCCGGCAACCCGATTATCCCGCCCAATGCGCTGATACGTGGGACAGCGACTGACTGGAAAAACCAGCGTGTGGACCAAGGGACAATCAACGTGCAGCGTGAAATCCGTCCGGGCATGATTGTCGACGTAGGTTATATGCACGTGCAGGGCAGGAACAACACTTGGACTAAGAACGTGAACGAGGCGCCGCCGCAGCCGTCGGGTGCAAACTATAACCTGGCGCGGCCCCTGTACGGCACATATCCGCAGCTTGGAGATGTGCCGGTCTACTATTCGATGGCGGGGACCTGGTATGACGCGCTTACCGCGAGCTACACCGCCAAGATCGCGAAGTATGTAGATGTGTACGCTACCTATGCGCATGGCCGGAGTTTCTCAAACGGCAACAACACTGGCGGCAGCTGGGGCGGCGACCCGAATAATATCTGGCAGTATTACGGGCCGACACCGCAGGACATAGCGCATGTGCTCAACGCGCAAGTGGTCGTCCAGCTTCCGTTCGGCAAAGGACGGACATATTTATCAAACGCGAACCGCGGGGTGGACGCAGTACTGGGAGGCTGGCAATACTCCGGCCTGATTCACATTCGCAGTGGCACGCGTTTCGACGTTACTTCGGGCGTCAGTCTCCTGAACAATGGACAGGGCAACCGCGCCAACCGTGTTTGCAACGGTGCGATTTCGAATCCGACGCCTAACATGTGGTTCGACCCGAGTTGCTTCGTTCCCGATACAGTGCCGGACACGTATGGGAACTTGGGCATCGATCCGCTGCATGCGGATGGGCAGCAACAGCTCGATTCGTCTCTATCGAAGACGTTCGACGTGACCGAGCGCATCAACCTGCAGTTGCGCGTGGACGTCTTCAATACGTTTAATCACACGAACTTTGCAGCTCCGGACGCAAACGTGGGAGACGCGACGATAGGTCAAGTGTTTTCGACATCCGTAGACCAGCGCCGCATGCAGTTCGGGCTGCGGCTGCACTTCTGACGCGAAACCGGCGGGAGCGAGTGGCGCGAATCACATGATCATTCCCGGCCCGCGGAACCTCGTTAGTTCTTGCGCTGCCGTGTTGCTGGCGTGGATCGGGTGTCTTACCGGACCCGCCGCGATGGGGGCCGATAACCCGACGATCGGCAATCATCGCGCGGTCTACGATTCCAAAGGAATGCTCGCTCCATGGACCTCGTGGAGTGACGCGCTCAAGCGCGAGATGAACTGGTATCTCGCGTGCCCCATCGAGAGCGGCTATCCGCGTTTCGTCTACACGACTTTCATGGATGGCGATTACCAGCCGATTGCCAGACGCGTGGATACTATCCCTTCCATGCAGAACGGCATGGGGATCATTTCTTATCTCAAGTACTACGCGTGGAGCGGAAGGAAGAATCCGAAGATTCTAGAGTTCGCGCGCTATATGGGCGACTATCTGGTGAAAGAGAGCCTGACGCCGGATACGGGCAAGTATCCACGATTTACACGGTCCACCGGCATCCGCGGTAAGTTTCCTCAGCCTCCGGACGCCGGCACACAGGCTGACAAGCCTTACGAGATTGAGCCCGATAAGGGGGGCATCGCGGGGTACGCCCTGGTGCTGTTGTACGAGGCGACCAGTGAAAACAAGTACCTGGACCAGGCTTTGCAGAATGCACGGGTGCTGGTGGCCAACATGGGGACGGGCAACAGCGAGCGAAGTCCATGGCCGTTTCGCGTGGATTACCGGACGGGTGAATCGCGCTTTCCGGTTTCGGGCAACATGTCATTCGACCTGCGATTGTTCGATAGCCTTATCGAGCACGGACACGCCGAGTTCCAAGAGCCTCGTGCGAAGTTATGGACCTGGATCAAGAGCTACCAGATTCCGAATGTGGCGAAAGATGGCTCGCTTTGGGTGCAGTTTTTCGAAGACCACGCCGAGCCTGACAATCGCAACGCGTGGTCGCCGTTGAACCTGGCGAGATATCTCATCGAGAAGAAAGAAGCGGTGGATGCCGATTGGGCGGCGGATGCCAAGACGCTCATCGACTTCACGATCAAGAATTTCACCAGTATCCGGACCGGTGTGCCGGTTTGCGGCGAGCAGACTTACGACAAGGAGCCCTGGGGCGGCATTCTCTCGACTTACGGTGCGGTGCTGGCGATGTATTCCGCGGCCACCGGCTCGGACGAATACAAAGGGCTCGCTTACCAGGCGCTGAACTATGCCCTCTACGCCATCAATGACGACGGCTGCCCGCGCGAAAACTCGGTCAAGCCAGGGCGTGGCGGCTGGCAGGAGGACGCCCACACCGATAAGGTTCATAATTTCGTGGATGCCATGACGGCCTTTCCGGAGTGGGCCAGGTAAGCGAGAGTGGGTTCCGAAAAACCGCGTTTGTTGATTGTCGGCTCGACCGGCTTTCTGGGGCAGCATGTGGTGCAGAAAGCAGGCGGTGCGTTCGAAGTTTTCCAGGCGGATCTTGTGCGCCCGGCGGGAGAGCGCGGTGTGAGCATCGATATCACGTCGGCAGACAGTGTGAACGTTGCGTTCGATTGTGCGGAGCCTGACTGCGTGATTTTGCTCGCGGCCGTATCGGATATCGACCAGTGCGAACTGCGGCCCGAAATGGCGGAGGCTGTCAATGTATGTGGAGCGGTTCACGTGGTCGCGGCGTGCCGGCGAAAGGGAGCACGGTTGCTGTTCACGTCGTCGGCAGCGGTTTTTGACGGGACGCGGCACGGTTACAGGGAGTCGGACTCACCGACGCCAGTGAGCATTTACGGCTGGACCAAGGCGCGCGCGGAACAATTGATCGCGGCGGAGCTGCCGGAGGCGATCATCCTGCGGCTGGCGCTGGTCATCGGGTACGCGGAGGGGAACGGGACGAACGCGATGTTGAACAAGTTCGCGGCAAAGCTTCGCGCGGGAGAGACTGTCTCGTTGCCTGACTTCGAATATCGCAATCCGATTGACGCGGCAACTTTGTCCGATGTGATGCTAGAGTTGCTAGCGGCTGGGAGTGGAGCCGGCGTGTTTCATCTGGGGGCCACGGAGTCGATTTCGCGTTTCGAACTGGGCGTGCGGCTTGCCGAACGACTGGGCTATTCCAAGAAACTGGTGAAGGCGCAGACGGAGCCGATACCGGGCCGGGCTCCGCGGGGTCTTGATCACTTTCTGATATCGGAACGAATCCGGGCAGTGTGCCGGACGCGCATTCCGACTTGCGATGAAGTAATAGAAAGAGCCATTCATGGAACTACCCAAAGCAATACATGAACTCGAGTACGGCCATGGTGCGGCGTATGGTTCGGAGGAAGAAGCCGCGCTTATTGAAGTGTTACGCGCGGGCGCTCCTTCGTGCGGGCCGAAAGTAAAAAAGTTCGAGGAAAGTTTCGCGGCATATTGCGGAGCCCAGTACGGACTTGCTGTCACGTCTGGGACAGCTGGCCTCGAACTGGCGGTGATCGCCGCCGGAGTGGGACCAGGTGACGAGGTGATCACCACACCGATCAGTTGGATCTCGACCGCCAATGCCGCTGCCGCGAAAGGGGCCCGCGTAGTTTTCGCCGATGTCAACCCACGGACACTCAATCTGGACGCGGCTTCCGTCGCCGAGAAGATCACCGCGCGGACCAAGGCGATTATCGTAGTGCACCTCTATGGGCAGCCCTGTGACATGGACCCAATCATGGAATTGGCGAGGGAGCGCGGCATAATCGTCATCGAGGATTGTGCCCACGCGGCGGGCGCAGAGTATAAAGGCCGGCGGTCGGGAACGTTGGGTGACATCGGTGTGTTTAGCTTCCACCAGCAAAAGAACATGGTGACGCTGGGCGAAGGCGGCATGATCACGACCAACCGGAAGGATCTGTACGAGCGCATGTTGTCGTTCCGGTCCCTGTGCTGCCTCACCTACGATCCCAAAGGCAAGTATCTACCCATTGACGAAACCAAGCAGCCGATGGGAAAGCAGTACTGGTATCTGGACTTTGACGAGGTCGGCTTTAACTTTCGGATGACAGATGCGCAGGCTGCGGTCGGGCTTGAGCAGTTACGCAAGCTGGATGGATTCAACGCGCGGCGGATCGAGATCGCCAATCGTTACTGCGAGCTGCTGCGCGGGACCCGTGGACTCACGTTGCCCTATGTTTCTCCAGACGTCAGGCACGTCTTTCATATTTATTGCGTGATGGTGGAGCGAGAGTTCCGGCTGAACAAGGAAGACTTCATGTGGAGACTCTATACAGGCAAGCGCATCAAAGTGTGGTCGCACTACATGCCCATTCATTTGACCACGGCTTACCGCAAACTGGGGCACCATGACGGCGAGTGTCCGGTGGCGGAATCGCTGTTCCAGAAGTATGTCAGCCTTCCCATCCATCCCCGTATGACGGAGGAGTCCATTACCTATGTGACCGATAGCATTCGGGAGCTTGCGTGACGGCTTTTGAGAAAGAGATCGCCCGCATTTGTGCCGCCCGCACGTTCTTCGAGCCTGGTCGCCCGATCTATATAGGACGTTCGCCCGGCAGGTTGGATTTGATGGGTGGCAACGTCGATTACACCGGCGGGCTGGTGTTCGAGGCGACCATCCGGGAGGCAACGTGGGCCGCGGTGCAGTTGCGGTCCGATGAGCGAATCTGTTTCTGGAACCCGCAAATGGCGGAGCGCGGCTGGAGCGATTGGATCGAATTCGCGTTCGATGCATTGACCGACGAGGACACTGTGCGGCGCATGGCGAATGAAGATCCTAGCTGCCGGTGGACGGCCTACGTTCTTGGGATTTTCTATTTGCTGCGACGCCATTATCCGGAGGCGGTGAAGGGCGGAGCGAACATCTATATATCCTCCGAGGTTCCTCTGAACAAGGGCGTCAGCTCGTCGGCGGCGATCGAGGTTGCAGTCATGAAACCGGCGGCGCGCGCGTACGGCATCGATCTGCACGGTATTGAGCTGGCCGAAGCTTGCCAGTGGGTAGAGAATGTGATTGCGGAATCGGCCTGCGGCATCATGGACCAGGCGGCCGTGGTCATGGGCGATGAAGGCTACGTGCTGCCGTTGGTTTGCCAGCCATGCCAGGTACAGCCGTTGGTTCGTTTGCCGGCGGACTTGAAGTGTTGGGCGATAGATTCCGGGGTCAGCCATCAAGTGACTGGTATCGAATATGAAGCCGCGCGGGCGGGCGCGTTCATGGGATACAAGCTGATCTGTGACTGGGAAGGACTGGAGGTTCGGCCGGACGTGAACAGCCAGATCCCGCGTTTTACCGACTGTCGATGGCGCGGCTACGTTTCGGAAATGTCGCCGTCTTTGTTTCGCTCGAAGTACGAAGGGCGTCTTCCCGAGGCAATGCATGGCCGTGAGTTTTTACACGAGGGACAGTTTCACGCGGACCCGTTCACGCCGCTGCGGCCGGATGCCTGTTATCGCGTGCGCAACTGCACTCGTTACGCGGTGGAAGAGAACCAGCGCATTCAGTTGTTCGTGGAACTGGCGCGCGGGGCCACGTCAACGGAGGACGCCTGGCGCCTGATGGGTGACCTGATGTATCAATCGCACTACTCATACACCGAGTGCGGCCTGGGCAACGAGGCGACGGATTTGCTGGTCGATCTGGTTCGAGAAGAGGGCGTCGAGAAGGGTTTGTATGGGGCCAAAGTCACGGGCGGCGGAGCGGGCGGCACGGTGGCCGTCCTGGCGCGCCAGGATGCAGAAGGCGCATTTCGACGCGTGGTGGAGCGTTACGCGGAAATTCGCCGCATGAACCCGTACGTTTTCGACGGCAGTTCCATGGGCGCAGATCGTTTCGGGGTCATCGTCCAGGAAGGGTGAAGCATGGCGAGTGTAGCGGATACACAGAAACAGATTCACAGAGGCCGAATGCTCGGTTATTTCGGTTTGCTGGCCATGGCGTCACTCATCTGGTCGGCGCAGGGCACGGCGGTGAAGTTCCTGGATCGCCACATGGGCCCCATCGCGATCACGTTCGTGCCGTTCTACATCACCACGTTGTTGTTCGTCCCCATGCTGATCCACAAACGGCGCGCCAATCCCGCGGCGCTGCGGCCCACATGGTCGGACTGGGGCAAGTTCACGCTCGCCGGTGTGCTCGGTCAGGTGCTGGCGCAGCTCGGCATGACCTGGGGTATTTCGCGGTCGCTGGCTTCGAACGGCGCCGTTCTCAATCTGATGATTCCGGTGATCACGGCTGTTCTGGCTTCTATCATGCTGCATGAGAAGTTGAGCGTGCTGCGCATCGCATCGCTCGCGATCGGTCTTGTGGGAGTGTTGCTCATGTCGGTCCCGGACCTGCGGGAAAGCTCGTTTCTGAACGGGAAGTATATAGTGGGAAATGGCCTGATTCTCGTTGGCTGCTTCGGCTCATCGTTCTATAACACCTACTGCAAAGGGCTGCTGCGGCGATTTCAGGAAATCGAGATCCTGATCTTCAGCTACATCACGGCGTCGATCGCCAGCGTGCCGCTGCTCATCTGGGTGGAACCGTTCCATTGGCGCGTTTTTAGCGCGTTCGACTGGCAATCGTGGGCGGCGTTCGCGTTTCTGGCTATCCTGATGTACGGCGCATCGATGTTGTTCTTCTTCGCAGCACTCGAGCACCTGGATGTCACTGTGGCTTCGGTCTCGCTCTATCTCGTGCCGATCTTCGGGGTGTTGCTGGCAGCCGTTCTTCTCGGTGAGCGGCTGGGGACGCTGGCGTTGACGGGTTCGGGAATTGTCCTCGTGGCTACGGTTTTGATTGCGAAATATGACACCAGTTATTGAACGAATAGGTGAACTATGATTCGTCTGCGTCGGTGCGCGGTGTTGCTGAGTTTGTTCGGTGCGGCGTTAGCGGCCGAAGAGCCGTTTAAAGTCGTCTCGACCGTTGATGCTCCGACGATCGCGGGCCGGCCTGTGCAACTCGATTCCGGCGGCAAGCTGCTTCCATGGCCCATGCCGGACAACACGGGTTACTCGTACAGTTCTCACTTCCTCACGCAGTGGAGCATTCTCTGGGACCAGTACAACCGGCAGCGTTACCACTATTTTCATTGCTGTTTCGATTTTGATCGCACCACCTTCGAGATGCAGCCCGACTGGCATTGGGCAAACTCCACGGCTTATCTTCGCGCCATGGTGCAAGGTTTCATGGAGCGGCTGTATCCCTACACTGGTGATGCGAACACGATCACGTTTCTCCAGGATTTCATCGACTACGAACTCGAGAACGGCCTGACGCCGGAAAACTACGCGTGGGCGCGCGTACCGTATACGTCAGCCAATCCCGGTGATCGCCGCTACACCGGCTGGAGCCATCATGGCGAGGATTTTCTCGAGCCGCACGTGGTTGGCGAAGATGGATACGCTTACCTGCGCTTTTACGAGATGACCGGCAACACGAAATATTTGGAGGCCGCTATACGCTGTGCCGCCGCCCTGGTGAAGAACTATAAGACCGGGGACGCGCAAAATTCTCCGTGGCCGGTGCGTTGTTACGCGCGCGACGGCAAGGTGGAAGGGCGGGGAATGGGCCCGTACTCGGCGAACGTCGTCGAACCGATCATGCTTTTCGACGAACTGATCCGGCTCGAACAGGGTGACGTCGCCGCATACCGGCAAGTCCGCCAGGGGGCTTGGGAGTGGCTGCACAAGTACCCCATGAAGAACAACGTCTGGGTCGGTTACTTCGAAGACGTCACGCCCAGCATGGGGAACATGAACCAGGTGATTCCGCTGGAATATGCTCGCTACGTTCTGCTCAATCCTGAGAAGGACCTGGAATGGCGCGATCATGCGCGCAAGCTGATTGATTGGGTGAAGACGACTCCCAAGTGGCCCAAGTACGTCGTCCATGGCGCCACGGTGACGACCGAGCAGGGCGACGGTAAGAGCTTCTGCTGCGGCGTTCCGAATGAATGTTGTGACAGCCACACCTCGCGCCTCGCGGCGATCGAGGCACTTTATTACGCGCGCACCGGCGATGTCGCATATAAGGAGGAAGCGTTTCGATCATTCAACTGGGTCACGTATTTCCAGGGGATGCCGGCCGGCGCGCACACTCCATTTGGCAATCAGTGGTGGTTCACCGACGAATTCTCTGATGGCCCGCGGCGCATGATGGATGGTTTTTGGGCGGTGCCCGAGTGGGCTCCAGCGGACGAGTCCCACCTAGTGGGTTCGAGTTCGGTGGTTACCAAGATCGCTTATGGAAGGGGATCGGTGACCTATTCCACGTTCGATCCGTCTTCGACAGACGTACTGCGCCTCAGTTTTGCGCCCGATGCGGTGACGGAAGGCGGCCGCAAGCTGGCTCGCCGCAACGATCTGAAACAGGAAGGCTATACATTCGACGATGCCAGTCGCGTCCTTCGTATCCGGCATGAACGATTCCGAGATGTTGATGTCCAGGGGACAGCAACCGAACCGGTTCCGTTGATGGTCGATTTCGATAACCCCCACGTTGGGGCGAACGTGGTGCTGCGAGGCGAGTATCCGTCAGGAGTAATTGATTGGGGCAGGGAATCGTGGAAGGTCTGCCCGCCAGATGGCCGCATGAGCACGTTTTCGCTTTGCACTGCTGGCACCGGAGCCACTAAGGCGCAGTTCCGCTTTTTCTACCCGCGCGTTTTGATAGGCTTTGACGTGTACAATCCTCTGGATCGGGACGTCGAGCTGACCGTCCGCGCACCCGAGATGCGCGAGCGCACCTTTATACTGAAGGCGGGCCAGTTGCAGCGGATCAAAACCGGTTGGATGAACCGAGCATCGATGATCAGTTTCGAATGCCAGGTTCTCACGGCTCTGCGCTTCGACAATCTGGCGTACTCGCCGTACTTGTGGGCACGAGTCGACTGGGCGGAATGAGAAACGAGTTTCTATGAAAATTACTGCTCGTCAGGAAACGCTACTCAAGCGGACTTTTATTGACTATCAGCAGCTCACGGATTTCCTGCGCGATCCGCTGATTGTCGAACGCGCGCAGGGCGTGTACTACTGGGACACCGAAGGCAAGCGCTATTTCGACGCGATCGGCGGAATTTTCGTTGCCACGCTAGGACACGGCCATCCACGCCTCCTCGATGCCATGCGAAAGCAGATGGAGAAGATAACGTTCGCTCCGCCTTTGCACGGAATCGCAAGCGTGACGCTAGATTTCATCGAGCGGCTCGGCGCTGTCGCCCCCGGGAATCTGAAGTACGTGAAAGGCTTCAGCGGAGGCTCGGAAGCAACCGAATCCGCAATGAAGTTCGTGCGCCAGTACTTCAAGCAGACGGGGCATCCTGGCAAATACAAATTCATCAGCCGGTATTACGGCTATCATGGCGGCACCGCGGGCGCCATGTCGGCCAGCGGAACGGGACCACGCAAGACGAAGTTCGAGCCTCAGATGCCGGGGTTCATCAAGGTCTTCCCGCCATCCCACTACCGCGACCAGTTCGCCACTTGGGAGGAGTGCAACCGCTTCGCGGCGGAAACGGTGGAGGACGTCATCATCGCGGAAGATCCGGATACGGTGGCGGGCTTCATTGTGGAGCCGATCGGCAATACGGGAGGGATCATCACACCCACGGCGGAGTACTTTCGCATGCTTCGCCGGATTTGCGATCGACACAACGTGATTTTGATTTTCGACGAAGTCATAACAGGTTTCGGGAAGACCGGGAGTATGTTTGCCGCTCAGACATACGGCGTAACACCGGACATCATCTGCTGCGGGAAGGGATTATCCAGCGGCATGGTACCGATCGGCGCGATGATCGCTCGTGAAGACATGGCAGACGCATTCTGGGGCGCTTCGGCCGACAATGTGCAGTTCGCCCATGGGCATACTTTTGCGGGTAACCCTCTCGCGTCCGCTGTCGGTATAGCGGTAATCAACGAGATCGTCGAGAACCGTCTGGACGAACAGGCTCGCCGCATGGGTGAGCGGTTGCGGACGCGCTTCGAAGGCCTGAGAAAGTACGGAGTGGTTCGTGAAGTTCGAGGGAAGGGAATTCTATTGGGTGTCGAACTCGTGAAGGATACCGGGACGCTCGAACCGTTCCCTGAACTAGGTACAGCGATGAAGAAAGCTGCGCTGAAGAATGGGATCATTCTCCGCGTCGATCCCTCCTGGTTCGCCGTTTCGCCCGCCTTGGTGGCTACCGACGCGGAACTCGATGAGATGTGTGAACTGATCGAGAAGAGCTTGGTTGCGGCGCTAGAGGAAGTATCCAAAGCGCCAGTTAGTCCGCCTGTGGCTGTCTGAAACGACGTTGCGCCACACAGAAACAACGGATATAGATTTGTTGCAGCTCTTGAACTTACTTGGGCACTCATCACTCTCGCAGTAGCGTTGTCGGCCGGCGCTAGAGGGATCGGTCGCCTTCGGGATCGTAATCATCGACCGGTGGCCGCACCACGGAGGTGGGTGGTACGGTGGATCGGATGCGAAACTTGAAAAAAGTCCGTGAGTGTCTTCTCGTGGTCTTGGTCGTGTTGCCGAGAGCGGGTTTTTCTCAGTCGGCATCCCGAGCCGCGCGGCCGGAGCGACAATCTGTACACCGATTGTGTTGTGGCGCTCGACGCCGACACCGGCAAGCTACGTTGGCATTACCAGTTCACGCCACATGATGTCTGGGATTTTGACGGTGTCAACGAAATGGTGCTGGTTGATTTGCATATCGACTCACAAATCATAAAGGGCTTGGTACACGCGGATCGTAACGGCCATCTTGACGCGCTGGATCGCACTAATGGAAAGTTCCTGTACGCCAAGCCTTTCGTGCGCGCGACGTGGGCCTGCGGATTCTCCACCAAACCGATCACCCGTTCTCCTCTGAAGCCGATCACTGAATCTCCTGGGAAACCGATCAGTGTTCTCCTGTGAAAGCGATCAGCGTTCTCCGCTTGGATTTCGTACACGTCCACTCCTGCGCCATCTAGCGCCATGGGCAGCGTGACGGTTCAGGCGGTCGACTCCGGCACCGGGACAATATTTGGGCCCTGGGTGGTGAATCTGCAGGCCAACACCGTGCCCCGGCAGACGTCCGCGGTAGCGTTGGTCCTCGATCGATCGGGAAGCATGGCAATCGACGCCGGCAACGGACATCCGCGCGTCGAGCTATTGCGAACCGCGGTGTCCACGTTCGTCGATGTCATGCAGGACGGAGACGGCCTCGGCATCGTGAGATTCGATAATCTCGTGGACACGCTCATGCCGGTCCAGAACGTTGGCCCCATTCCGGGAGGTGCGGGCCGGACACAGGCTCTTCATATATCGTCTCCGTCAACTACCATCGCCTCCGATCCCGCGATGACTCTCGATCCTCGTGGCTCGACATGCATTGGAGGTGGTATACAAGCCGCTAAGGCTGCGCTGGACGCCGTGGCAGGAACCTATACCGTCAACGCGATGGTGGTTCTTACGGACGGCCTGGAAAACACTCACCCCTTGATCAGTGAGGTAAGTGGGAGCCTGACTGCGAATACCTTTGCGATCGGCTTCGGTCAGGCGGCCGCCATCAGCACCGCCGCGCTCAATGACATCACTCAAAGCCATGGCGGCTACTTGGTGGTCACGGGACCAATTACTCCGGATGAGACCTTTGCATTGACCGAGTATTTCCTGAAAATACAGGCTGGAATTCAGAACTCCAGCGCCGTCCTGGATCCGCGTGGCAACCTGGTGTTCGGCACCACACATCGCATCCCCTACGTTCTGACCCAGGCGGACATCTCGGTTGATGTGGTTTTGCTGAGCCCGGCGCCTTCTTACATCGACTTTCGGCTCGAGGCCCCCGACGGCACCATCATCGACCCCGCCCGAGCCAACGCCGGAACAACGTCCCGGTTCGTCAGTACGCCGCGTACGAGCTACTATCGCGCATCGCTGCCGATGCTCGCCGCGGATATCGTAGGCACCCATGCCGGCCAGTGGCACGTTCTTCTCGGCTTAAACGCCCGCGCTAAGAACGCTGATAGGAATCTGATGGCGACTCTGAAGGGGGCCTCGTTACCTTACAGCCTTTTGATTCACACCTACTCTAACCTGCGTTTTAAAGCCAGCTTGCTCCAGAACAGCTTCGAGCCGGGTGCCGGAATCACCGTGCTCGCCGCAATCGATCAATACGACGTGCCGCTCGATAAGGGCGCCACAGTCTGGGCGGAGGTCCGGCGCCCGGACGGTTCTAGCTCCACGCTCGCTCTAACTCAAACAGATCCCGGCCGCTTTAGCACGGGCTTCACTGCTGCTATTACCGGGGTCTACACCGTGCGGGTCCGGGCTCAAGGGACCACCTTGGAGGGTCAGCCATTCCAGCGTGAGCAGAAACTGACCGCGGTCGTGTTCCCCGGTGGTGATAAACCCGGGCAGATCCCTGGTGAAGATCGCTGGTGCGAAGTCCTTAGATGTCTTCTCAGCCAGAAGGTCCTGGGCGGCGAATTCGCGAAGCAATTAGCTGCAAAGGGCGTAAACCTGGCCGCGCTGGAAGCCTGCATCCAAACCCACTGTAACGAAGCCAATCCGGCGCTGGGCGGTGAGCATCCGTTTAGCGCATCGGCGGCCAAGGCCGCTGGAGCGCCGAAACCGGTCGTTGCCAAGACGCTTCCCACTCGAATGGCTGTGCCGGCCCGGTTTGCAACGCTGAAGGAGGGTAAGCCTGTCAAGCGAACCATCGGACCAGACAAGCCCGGCCCGATGTTCGGCTTAAGTCCTGAGGATATAGCCTCCCAAGCTTCGGCATCCCGGAAGGGGCGGCAACCACCGTCGCCGCCAGTTCCGAAGAAAAATAAGCTCAGTCCACGCTTCGGCCTCAGCCCCGAAGACCAAGCCGCTGACAAGTCCGACAAGCGTAAGAAGCGCAAGAAATAAGAACCGGCACTCGACACTTGTCCTTTCAGTCGGGATAAGAACTTTCGGATGCGCGCGGATGTTGCGGCGGTCGTACCGTCCGCCTATGGGCTGCGCGACCGGTCGGGGGCACTAAGCGTGGTCCTGGTCGCGGTTTCACCTAAGCCCAGCTAATTCAAAGCTCTTGACCGCAGTCTTGCAATGATTGCAGATCTGCGAATCTGGGATGTACGCACCGGCATGGGAGAAGCCAAGGCGCGTGCTGGGAAGGTGCCCGACGTTCTTGCTAATTCCCTCGGGTCTGCAAGTCTCTCCAATCCACTTCGAATCTTCCTGGATTCTCGCGATCAGCTTGCGTGCAGCCCTTCAACCTGTGCCTCGATTTTGCGTGCCTCTGTTTTCCTGTGTAGCTTTCGCAAGAGCTGGGCATAGGCGGAGAAGCGTCGACACGACCTCCGGATAGCGCGTAGACACTGGCGAAGTGGCCTGGCAGGTGAAGCCGGACGCCGATGGGAGGCGGTGGGTCGCGGCCGCAGTAAATGCGAAACGCAGACGCGTCAGTGAGTCCTCACACAACCTGAGCTCACCCCAAGGGAAATGCGAAGTCCGCTGCTATTCGTTTGAACGCTGAAGCGGTCGTCAGAAGTCATGGAGAACGCACTGAAGGAGGGGTGTTATCAAGCGGCCGGGCCAGGTGGGCTACCGGTCAGATGTGCGAGGAAGCGGCGTTCTGCTTCCTCGCACACTTTGGATGGAATCCGCCTTTAACTCGGTACGCTTCCGCACATGCCACCGGCAGAGCTACCAGCAGTGTTATCAACCAGCGTCAATATGCGTTGCCTGCCGCGCTGCCCGTGTTCGTGGACAGTGGACCCAGGCCGGAAACCGCGTTGGGCAAGCTGATCATGGCAGTGGGGCCGGCCTTCTGAACCGAGTTGAACGGCGTAGATTTGGTTGGATCGAAGCCGCAGGCCGCGGCGTCTTGCGGGCTGTCAAACCAGAACCCGACGTGGAACGTGTGGGTCGGTGGGACCAGCGACTTGGGGGGAACGGAACCGGGAATTGCGTCGCCATCAAACCCAAAGATGGCATCCAGCAGAATACTCTTTACAACGGCCTCTGCTTTTCCGTCGCTACCCACGTGAAGTTCAGACTGGAACCAGGACAGACCGAAACCCTTGAAATTGGGATCGGGGGTGCCATCAGCCTGGAGTTGGCTACGCTGCACTGTGAACAGGTCGAAGGCCGCCTCAGGCTTGAAATTCTGCAGTTCGACGATCATCACGTCGTTGGCCGTGCCCCGGCTGACAGTCACTTTGGCTGAAGGCGCCGGCCCGCTCGGGTCGGCCACCAGGCAGGCCGCAAACTTTGGATTGGCGACCAGGTCGAAGCTGATTTCGTTTCTCCCATCCGCCATCAGCGGAGAAACCGTTACCAACAGGTTGAGGGCGGCGGGCGCCGCCAGGATTAGCAGAGTTGCTTTAGCATTGTCTTCTCTCCTATTCAAGTTTTTTGGAGGGCCCCGCCCTCGTTACAAGGCGATATTGAGGCTGGAGGGCATTAGAAATCGTGGGGTGTGGGTAAAAGAATTGTAAATTGGCCGGCGTGCGCCGCTAACCATACTTGGCGGCTCGCGGCATCCGCTGCGGCCTCAAGGGACCAGGCTATTGGAACGGAGTCGTCGGGGTGCGATTTACAGACGTTTTACGAATTTCACACGACTCACATCTTATTCAGCCTTATTCTTCGCCTTGGAAGCGAGGGCAGTGCCCTCAAAATTACTTCCATTGGAGAAGAAAATGTTCAAGCAAGGTTCGATATTGAGACGTTACTATGGGCCGTTTGCGGGTTTCCTGCTTGCCTGCAACTTCGCAATGGCTCAAAACTGGGTTTCGAGCGGATCGTCCGGCGCCCCTGTCATACCCTTCGACGCGCTGGCTGATGGTTATGTGGTTCCTAGTTCGCCTACGGGCGTCAAAACCCCGCTGTACACTTGCCGCGCCGGCGAACGCGAAGGCTTTGGTTTGCGGATCGGCCGGTACACTCCTGGTGCCGCCACTTGTGACTTTAGTTATGGAGGGCTAGAGATCTCTCTTCCGGATTTCGAGTTTCTGGTGACGAGCTGGCAAGCCGAGAGCGGCGGCGTGATCCCGGTTAATGCTGTCGTCGGCGGGGGTATTTCCCCTAGGTCCTTGTACATCTGCCGTGGCGAGGTTGGCTTGGGTCCGCATGGGGCGCCTCCAATTGGACCGATCTCATTGCAACTTGGGGAGATCGGGCCGGGCTATGGCGGCTGCCTCGTACCCTATTCCGGCAAAGGGCTCTTGCTGGCCAACTATCAGGTTCTGGTCGCCGAGAATCCCGCGATGCCGATTTGCCATAGACCCCGCGAGCAATGGTTTCGTGCCGCAGGACGCCATTCACGCCGGGACCGATGTGGACGGCACCCCTCTTTACGTCTGTTCAGCCATCTTCGCCGGGGTCAACCATCCGGGGAAACTGCATCCGAGCTTCGGCGGCTGCAACATTTCCTACGCAGGAGTGGAACACACGATCTCTTCGTATCTTGTGTTTCGCCCGAACTGGCTGGGGATCCCGAAGTTTGATTTCCCGGCCGGTATCGACAGCAATGGAGCTCAGCTGCATGTATGCCGCGCCTTCTTTGGCGGAAGTCTGTACCCGGGGAAAACGCAGGAATCGTGGAAGACGTGCAACTTCGGCTTGGCCGGAAAGGAAGAAATGGTCACCACTTACGAAATCCTAAGCAACTGAAGAACACCGTTGCCACTCCTTGGGTGTAGTGATTCTCGCAATCGCCATCGAGAGCGGATGCGGCTGCAAGTCGTCACGCCTACTTTAGTAGGGCCGAAAGATGTTCGCGAAACAATGTCGCCAAACATCTTGCCGGCCCTTTTCTTGCGAAGGTGCATCGGATGTGCCCTCGGACATAGGTCCGGATCGCGACGAGCTGTTTCACGCGTCGGATATCATTTCGCTCTTGCATACCATGAGAGGCTCCCCACTGGAGCTGCGCGGCATAAGTCGACGGCCGAGGCCGCTTCGTCGGTTTCGATTGTTCAGAGCCACTAGGTCGAGGAGAGCAAGAGATGTGGATCCTCGGCATTGCCGCCTGATCACCGGTCTCTTGGTTTAACTTTAGCGCCTCCCGATACCACAACGGTTTCAACGTTCGAGTAGCCAGATTTCCCGTACGCATTGGCGGCGCGGACGCGAAACGCGACGCTCGAGACTTTGGCGTCCTCACGTTCTTCGTAGGAGGTGTCCCCCGGTAGTGTTTTGAGTTCGACCCAGCCCTTCTGCCGATCGACGCGGCGTTCGACAACGATACGCATATCTGCGCTGTGGAGGGGCGGCCAAGTAAGCTTCACGTCTGCGCCGTGGATCTCAGCACGCAACGGCGCCGGGATATCCGGCAAGACGTCCCAATCGAAATAACTCTCGTCGGCGATAGCCATCACGCTATCGCGTACGGGGACATGACGCAGAGTGGAGGCTGGTGAACTCTCCCACGCGAGCGGCGAAATCTTGTCGGAATCGATGTCAATCAGCACGGGGTGAACAATTCCTGTACTGTTCAGAGTCAGGTCGACGTAAATTGGCTCGAAAGGGTGCTTCGGATGGGTGCGTTCGGCGAGCCAGTAAGCCACAATGACCTTGCCTCGACGCGAGCGAAATCCGTAGGCGTAGAAAGGCGCAAGGCTGGCGGATTCCAGAGGAGCCCGGTCGGCTAGGCTGACCCCTATGGAAGAGTCGCGGACGGTATCGCCGAATAGCGCATTGGTGCGGGCCAGCGTGTAAAAGACCGGCCTCGGCTGAAAGTCCTCGGACCGGTGCATCATGCCGTGAATGATTCCGAAATTGTCGCCCTCACTGGTGCTCGTGTCATTCACCAGTTCCCATAAGTAAGTGGGAACACCGGCTGCCCAGTTGTACATCACGGTGCGCGGGACGTATTTCGCCTGAATGGATTCACTCATATCACTTGAAAACGTTGGCAGAGAGTTATACTCGTCGTCCCAGAACTGGATGTCCGGCCGGACACCGGGATATGAAGTGACAGCCTTCCGCAGCGCTATGGTTGTGTGTTCGCCGAAGGCGCCAGAATCCATGGTCTCGGGAGCCGCATTGGACACATAGCCGCCGGGATACGTGTGATAGGCGAAGACATCGATTCCGGCGGCACATTGGCAGGCGCTCAGCGCCCGGCGCGCGAACTCCGTGTCCAGGCTTGCCTGGCCGCCATAGACAACCTTGGCCTGGGGATCGGTCTCGCGCACGACTTTTACAAACGCGCCCAGCAGGCGTCCATATTCTTCCGGATCGGGGTTCAAATTCCAATAGCTTCCGTCCTGCTCGTTCCATAACGAATAGTAACGGACGCGGCCACGGAAGTGGTTCACCATCCACGTTGCGTAACGCAGAAAAGCTTGGATCTGCTGGGGCGTTTTTGGCGGCCAAAAGATGGAATACAGTCCCAGGTCGCGGTTGTGCACGGAAGCTGGTGTCGGCGTGATGGAGCGCGGAAGAATGCTGGCCGGAGACGTGTAGATAGGATTGCCGTAGAGAAGCTGTAATTGGACGATTGTCCCGTTGTCCACCAGCGAATCGACATAGAGGTCCAGCTCCGGTTTTATGGCGAACCGCCCCTTTTCCTGCTCTACCCAGTCCCAGCCGCTTATGTCCGACGTGTCCTCGTACTGACCGATGCGCACGTACTTGATGCCTGCGTCGAACATGCGGGTCCACCACTGCTGGTCCCAAGGCAGGTATGGAAGACGAGGCAGCGATGTGTTCACACCACCTGGGCCATCCTGCATCTGGGATGACCTTCGTGGCGGAATATGCTCGGGCAAATGTCGCGGACCTTGCGCTGCGAGCGGAAGCGCGTGCAGCACCATCCAAACCAGCAGGGCGACTGGAAGGGGACAGCGGATTTTCATGATCGCGGTCATTTTGGCCTCAGTGACAATCAACTCGCGAATAGGTTCACGTACAGGAAGTCGTTCCGAAACTTCCCTTTGGGATCGTACTCGTTTGCCAGCCGGATGAAATCCGGCAACTTTTCATACCGCGATCGCAGCTCGGCCGGCGGCACCGTGAACAGCTTGCCCCAGTGAGGGCGTGGCAGAAATGGGCCAAGCTCCTTTTCGATTATTGGCAGCAGGCGTCTGACCGCCGGCCAGTCCTGCTTCCAGGTGAAGTGGATAGTAACGCTGGGCCGCTTGTAGCACGTACTCATCCAGAGGTCATCGGCGGCGATAGCACGGATCTCCGAGATCAAAAGGTGCGGGCCCACCTGGTCGCGCAACCGCTCCACCGCCAAAATGGCGTCAATGGCGTTGCGCCGGGGAACGAAATACTCCGACTGCAGCTCTTTGCCGGCGCTCGGCGTGAAGCCCATACGAAAATGAGGCAGCCGGTCGTACCAGGGGCCCGGCACACCCATTTGTTCGGTGCAGTTCTCGGCAGACAACTCGGCGATCGGGTGGAGGTTTCGAGTCGCGAGCTGCGCTCCGAAGAATTCCTGCGGTGCAGCGAAATCCTGCCCGTCTGTAGCACGACTCTTGATCCAAAGCTCATTGATGCGCTGTTTCTGCCAGTCGGTGAACAGGCTGACGCTGTAGCCGCTCGCCTGAATCTCGTCAAAATGCTCCTTTAATTGCGCGAGAGGCAGGTTTTCATACACGTACTGCCGCACGGAATACGTAGGCTGAATATCGAGAGTGATCCGCGTGATGACACCGAGCGCGCCGAGGCCCACCACGGCGCCCGGAAAAAGATCGCCGTCCAGCTTCCTGGAGAGTTTCACCACGTCCCCTCCGGCAGTGACCATTTCGAGTCCTGAGACTGCTGTGGCGAGGTTTCCGTTCTTGTCGCCAGAACCGTGGGTCGCGGTGCTGCACGCGCCAGCCACTGAGATGTGGGGAAGCGACGCGAGATTGTGCAGCGCGAAACCCTTGCTGTCGAGGTACGGGCTGAGCTGTCCATATGTGATGCCCGGGTCGATGGTCACGGTTCGGGCCCCGATATCGAGCGAAACGACCTCGTGCATGGGGATGACCGAAAGCAGGTTATAGCGGCTGTCCGCGATGGAATTGAAGCAATGCCGTGTGCCTAGCACCTTCACTTTCTGCTCTGAACGCAGAACCGAGCGGATCTGCTCGATCGATGCGGCCTCGTGCACCCGGTCCGTGCTGTAGGTGAGGTTGCCCGCCCAGTTGGTCAGCTTTTGCTTCTCCACCCAAGAGCATAGAGGAGCAATCACCGGGCCGGCAATCGCGGCCGCGAGCAATTGGAGAAACGTTCGTTTGACCACGCTGCCCAGGGATGATATCAAATTGGCTGTGGACTCGGATTGAGCCTTGGCCGCATGGGAATGTCGGCGTCATGAAATAATCCATTGTTGGAAACGGAGCTTCTGTGACCTGGTGGGTAATGTTCCCGGTGATGTTGGCCATTTCGGCCGACGTGCCGAAAACGTGGACACAATCGGACGTTGATACGCTTGAGGTGCCGCTCGCGAATGCGAGATACTCGCCCATCCACATTTCTGAAGACGAGTACTATCGGTTACCGGTACGCACCATTTATAAGAGCTATCCGGTTTACCGCCCGGATCGGGAACCGGCCGGTTATATGGATTGGCTCCGGCGGCAGGAGCCTGAGGTCGCATTCGATCCCGCCCAACCGAAGACGCCCGCGGATTGGATCAGCGCTGGTGCTCTCGTGTTTAACGCACCGACCGCATACAGCCCCGTGTTCTTCGGTGCCGCAGAGGTGCGCGATCCCGCATTCTACAAGAACTCTGGCATGCCGGTCGCGAGTGACGGTACGGTTCCATTCGCGCGATGGATCATCCGGCGAAAAGGCGAGGTAGAGCTAGGTTCGATGGGCTGCAATACCTGCCACACACGGGTGCTGGCGGATGGAACGGTGGTTCCCGGTGCACAGGGGAACAATCCCGGCGATCGTGAAGGTGCAATGATGCTTCGCCGGGCCGCCCACTTTGGCGATCCCGCCAAAGTATTGGATCGCATCCGTGGGTTCGCGCGGCAGTTTGAGATGCCATGGCTGGCAGATGACCTGAACCATCGCGCGCAAACCATGTCGCTCGATGACTTGATCGCGGCCGGAGAGGCGATTCCGCCAGGCGTGACTGCGCGCAGCAATACCAGCATCTTCCTGCCTCCGCAGATTCCCGATTTGATTGGTGTGCAAGATCGGCACTATCTGGATCACACCGGTCTCGTGCGACACCGTGGCGTTGGCGATCTCATGCGCTACTGCTCGTTGGTGCAGGATGTTTTCAAACTCGATCGTTACGGCGTTTCGGCGCCGCCGGCAGCCGAAGGCGGTCACACCGAGCGCTACAGCGACGAGCAGCTATATGCGCTGGCGCTTTATGTATATTCGCTTCATCCGCCGCAGAACCCGAATCATTGGGAGTCCGCGGCCAAACGCGGAAAAATGGTGTTCGAACACGCGGGTTGCGCCTCCTGTCACACGCTCCCCCTGTATACGAATAACCGGCTCATCCCCGTGGACGGCTTTGAGCCCCCGGAAGACCACAAGCACCTGTTCGATCTGATGGAAACGCGCATCGGTACCGACCCGCGCTACTCCCTAGAGACCCACAAGGGCACGGGCTATTACAAGGTGCCGTCACTGAAAGGAGTTTGGTATCGCGGCCCGTTCGAGCATAATGGCTCCGTTCTCACGCTCGAGGACTGGTTCGATCCCGCCCGGCTACGGGATGATTATGTGCCAACGGGCTTCAAAGGATCTGACGGCCGCCGTCGTTCGGTAAAGGGTCACCGTTATGGCCTGGATTTGTCTGTTGAGGACAAGCGGGCGCTCATCGCTTTTCTGAAGACGCTCTGATGTAGTTTAGTGAGTCGTCTTCAGGAATTCGAGCAGGTCTGCCATCTGTTGTTGCGTGATTTGTTTCTCCAAATCACCCGGCATGGCGGAAACGTTGGTGACGTACATCTGCTTGATGTCTTTGCGTTGGATGATATCTTCCTTACCGTCCTCGTGACGCAAAGCGATAGTTGTCGGCGTCTGCGCACCGAGAACGCCGTCGAGAATTCCACTAGTGGTCTCGACGACGTAGGCTTCATAGCCCTGGGCGATGGTTTTGTTGGGCATCAGGATGTCTTCCAACAGGCTTTTCTTGGGCCGATTTTGCACTGTCGCAAGGTCCGGTCCCACCTGCACGCCGAGACCGGCAAATCGATGACATTTGATGCAGATGGATTTGTACACTTCACGGCCACGCGCGGGATCGCTCGGGAGATCGAGCGCGGCTTCATACTGCTTTACGACTTTTTCGCGCTCACTTTTGCTTTCGTCAAGAAGAGGGCGCGCTGCGTCGCGGATGGCTGGGTCAACGTTCATGATCAATCGGCGGCGATGAGTGAATGACAGGGTCCATGGCTGCACGTCGCCAGCCTTAAGGGCGTTTACCAGCAACCAGACCCGGCTTGGTTCCAGATACATGGCATTGGCCGCTTCGGTGCGGGCGGCTGGCGTCAGCGCGCGCCATTTTGAGAGAAGGAACTTGCCAGTGTCGTCGCCCTTGATCTTGCCAAAGGCACGCACCGCGGCGGCCTGCACCTGATCGGGCTCGTGCGGATCGATCAATTGCCGCAGGAGTGCTTGCTGCGTCTCCGGACCCGCTTTGGCCAGAAGGCCGATGGAATCCGCCCGCAGATCCGGGTCGGCCTGCCGATCGGCTGCGATCTTGGAGGCGTGCTGCACCGCAGGCGCGCTACTTGGGGGAAGACCACCCATCTCGATCAGGCGCAGAGAAGCGCGGCGAATGGCTGGTTGCGTGCTGTCGAACAGTTTGAGCAGCGTTTGCTGCCCAGCGCCAAACGCACCTGGTCCAATGCCGCGCATGCCCAGCGCCAGCCCTTCCAGACTCGCGGCGCGCCACCAATCGGCATTGGCCGCGGTAGTACCAGCAACCTTCTCGATTACGCTTTGTACCTCTGTTGGCTTGTGCCGGGCACCGACTACGGAAGCAGCCTGGCGAATGAAGCTCACACGCCCCGGCGTTTCGTGGTCGCTCGCAATGGCTTTGGCGTAAAGACGCGGAGCCTCATCTGATGATGAGCTCAGAGCAGCGATCTGAAACCACTTATCTTCCACGTCGCGCGACAGCAATTCGTCACGTGCCGCGCGGGCCTCAGGCGAATTTAGCGAACCCAGAGTGCACAGCAATTGAAATCGCACTCTGGCGTCCGGATCTTTGGCCATAGCGATCAATGCTCGAACCAATGGCGGCGAGGTTTTGAGACGGGGCTCGGCCAAAATAATGGCATTCTCCCGCACGCCGGCAGTTTGGTCCGCTAGACCAGTCTGAATCTCTGCCGGGTCGAGCTTGCCAATTCCTTCGAGGGTCCAAAGCGCATGGAGGCGCCCCACGGGCGATTGGCTTTCATGCACCATGCGCACGAGAGCCGGCGCGGCATCAACGGCCTGGCGATCTACCAATAGCCGTTGCGCCGTGCGCCGCCACCAGATGAGTGGATTCTCCAGCTCCCGGACCAATTCCGCGTCAGATGCCTTACCCAACTTGATTGGCCTCGGCGCAGGCGCACCGTCGGGCACGATGCGATAGATGCGGCCGCGATCGATACCCTTAGTCAGGTCCGGCGACTTCTGAGCCTCGGTGGACATCCATTCCGGATGCTCGATGACCAGCCGGTAGAAATCCATCACGTAGAGCGCGCCGTCCGGCCCAGCATAGAAATTCACGGGCCTGAACCAGGCATCGGTCGAAGCTAGAAACTCGACATCCGGGTGAGCGCGCCGCGCGACAAATGTGGCGCCGGCATCCGCAAGCAGGTCCTGATGCGCCAGGTTGTGCACCGGCTCGGCGACGAACAGTGATCCGCGATAGAAAGTGATACCGCAGGCGGACGTGAATTGTCCAACCTCCGTGAGCATCTCAAAACGCGGGTGCAACGTGATGGGATAGACCTTCGCTGCGGCTCCATGATCGGGGATCTGCTGCATAGCGGAGAAGACGGGAAGGTCCGGATTCCGCTCCAGGTATCGCGCCGCGATCACCTCCTCGCGCGCGTGGTCGGAATTGTTCGTGGTGAAATGGTGACCCCAGTCGTCGAACGCTTGTCCGTATTGAGAACTGCCGGAAAGGGCTTCGACCTGAAGGGAGTCCGGCCGGAAGCGCACGTTGCGGTTGTGCTCTTTGAGAAGGGGCGCCTCCGGGTGGTCCGGAAATCGGATATCGGAGCCGCGATCGCCGAACTGTTTTTTGTAAATGATGGCGGTCGCCGGACCTTCATGCGCGAGATAAATCCAGTTATCGAGACCGTAGATGGGGTTGTTCACCGTGTGCTGCGGGTTGGTAACGGCGAATCCCGTCAGCACCAACTTGCGCACATCGGCTTTGCCGTCGCCCTTGGTGTCTTCGAAATACCAGACGTTGGGGGCGTCAGTTACCAGGATGCCTTTCTTCCAGCACATGACGCCCGTGGGCATCACGAGTTTGTCCGCGAAAACGGTCACGCGATCGAAGATGCCGTCTCCGTTCCTGTCTTCGAGAAGCTTCACCCTACCGAGCGGATTGTCGGTACTGAGCGGGTAACCACGATCCTCCACCACGTAGGTTCGGCCATTTTCGTCGATGTCCATGGCCACGGGCGATTCGACATTGGGCTCGGAGGTGTATTTCTCGACGTGAAAACCAGGTTCGACTTTGAACGTACTGATGGCCTGGTCGACGCTGTACGGAGGTCCGGCCTTCCGGCAGCCAACGATTTCAACGAGCACTACAAGGGCTAGAATGCCGTGGGCAAGCGTGGGTCGGGACCCCGTTACGGTACTGGAAGGCATTCGTGGATTCTAACGCAGGATTCCTGCCGGAGGTGTTTCTCGGGCCTGTGACACCCACGCTCAAGCACCAGGATCTTGACTTTTTGTTGAATTCACTTGTAAACGCCCTAGGTGCGTGATATTTTTGTGCTCATCGAAAAGTCGGCTGTTAGGCCGATCCGAACGAGGAGGGGGGTCCGATGAGACTACCGTCGTATTTCGCAGCCGCAGCTATGTTGCTGATTTGCCTTTGTACTCCGGCGACTTTCGGTGCGGTCACCGGCCGCGTTTCCGGCACGGTGAAAGATCCGACCAGTGCTGTGATACCCGAAGCCGATGTGGCGGCTATCGAAACACAGACCGGCATCAAAACAGTCACGAAAACTGATTCCGCGGGCTTCTATTCGTTTCCGGCGCTTGCCGTTGGCCGCTACGATCTGGACGTGCGCGCCAAAGGCTTCAAGGACTTCAAGCAGACAGGCTTGACACTGGACGTCAACACCGCGCTGCAGGTGGATATTCCGTTGCAACTCGGCGAGGCCAGCCAGGAGGTCACCGTCAATGCCGCCGCCGTCCAAGTAGAGACTACCAATACCCAGATGGGCGAGGTGATCAGCGAGACCAAAATGACGACCGTTCCGCTCAATGGCCGAAGCTACACGGACTTGCTGGCACTGCAACCGGGCGTGACACCGACCTCCTCGGGGCAGTACAGCGTGTTGAGCCCGTCGGGCAATCTCAACGCCGGCAGCCTGTCGGTCAACGGCCAGCGGGAGGCCGCCAATGGGTTCATGGTCAACGGCGGAAACGTCGAGGAGGGAGCATATATGGGCACCACGATCATTCCCAACCTCGACTCCATTGCCGAGTTCCGCATCATCACCAATAATTTCGATGCCGAATACGGCAACTATAGCGGCGGTCAGATCAACGCCATCACCAAATCCGGCGCGAACGATTTTCATGGCGATGTCTTCGAGTTTCTCCGTAACACCGATCTCGACGCCCGCAACTTCTACAGCCCCAACCTCGGCAAGTTCATCCAGAACCAGTTCGGCGCGACGGGTGGTGGGCGCATCATCCGGGACAAGCTGTTCTTCTTTGTGGATTACCAGGGATCGCGGCAGATCGTCGGTCAAAGCACCGGCGACATCCTGGTGCCTTCAGCCGCGGACCGCCAGGGCAATGTTTCTGACTTGGCGAGCCAGCTTACGGGAACCGTCACTGGCGGGTATTGGGCGAACCAGCTTTCCCAAAAACTTGGCTACACCGTCACACCGGGCGAGCACTACTATACTCCCGGATGTGCGCTGAGCTCGGATTGCGTTTTCCCCAACGCCGTGATTCCGCAATCGGTGATCACCACGCCGTCGCAGAAACTCATGAAATACATCCCGGCGGCCAATTCCGGTCAGTATTTCTCCACATCATCGGCTAACGAGACGTTAAATGACGACAAGGGCAGCTACCGTCTGGATTACAACAGCCGTTTCGGCCTGATATCAGGCTATTACTTCATCGACAATTTTACTCAGGCCAACCCCTATGCCTCAGTGAATCTCCCCGGCTTTACACCGAACAACATCGGGCGGGCGCAGATGGCCAACATTGCCGACACCAAGACCCTCGGCCCAACCGCAGTCAACGAGCTGCGCCTGCATTACATGCGGATGACGGATGGCTTTTTCCCGGGCCAGGGAACAGGCGTTACCCTGGATTCTCTGGGCTTTGTCACCGGCCCCAGCACGCTGGGCCTGGTGATACAGGACAAGCAATTCGAGGGCGTCCCGCAGATCGGCTTCAACAATTTCAGCATCGGTGTTCCCGCATATTTCTCGGGCCAGTACAACAACACCTATCAATTGATGGATAACTTTTCCCTTGTGAAGGGTACCCACACTTTCAAGTTCGGCGGGAGCGCCCACTACGATCAGATCACCCAATACAACTTTGGCGCCAACGATGGGACCTTCAGCTTCAATGGCCAGGAGACGGGCAGCGACTGGGTTGATTTTCTAGTCGGTGCTCCCAACCAATTCCAGCAGGGCGCGTCTGAGACGTTTCACACGCGCGCCTACTACCTGGGCCTCTATGCGCAGGATAGCTGGCGTGTCAAATCCAGCCTGACCTTCAATTACGGTCTGCGGTATGAAATCACCTCGCCGTGGTACGAGGCGCAGGGCGAGCTCGAAACCATCGTGCCCGGTCTGCAGTCGAAAGTGTTTCCAGGTTCGCCCACCGGATGGGTTTTCCCCGGCGATCCGGGCATTCCCAAAACCATGGCGCCGGTGCGGCACAACAATTTCGCTCCTCGTGTGGGGCTAGCCTGGTCGCCGAGCGGGAAGATTTTCGGTGGGCCGGGTAAAACCAGCGTCCGCGCTTCGTTCGGTGTCTTCTACACCGCTTTTGAGAACGCGACAGGATTTAACGCAAACGGTGACGCGCCTTTCGGCTACTTCTGGAGTAATCCAGCTCCCCCGCTGTTCGTCACGCCCTACGTGGATCGCGAGACCGGCTTTGTGGAGGGGCAACGCTTCCCGGTTAGTTTTCCGCCGCCAAACGTTTCCGCCAGCAATCCCGACAACTCGGTCAATTGGGCGCATTTCGAACCCATTTCGAGCTCCCCGGGCTTCTGGCACGGGAATCGCGTCCCGTACGCGGAGGATTACAGTCTCTCGATCCAACGGCAAATCGGCAATGCCAGTCTGCTGAGCGTCAGCTATGTGGGCACGCAGGGACACAATCTGCTTAGCAATCTGGAGGCGAATCCCGGCAATCCCGCGCTGTGTTTGGGCCTCAGCCAGCCCAGCGACGTGATCCCCGGTGGCGCCACGTGTGGACCAAACAGCGAGAACACGATATTCACCCGGGCGAACGGTCAGGTGGTTAACGGGACACGCGGTCCGTTGGGCAACGCGTTCGGTAGCGATGGTTACTACATCACCATTGGAAACTCCAATTACAATTCCATGCAGGTGAGCTTCCGGCACCGCAGCGGGCCGCTCGAGCTGCTGGGCGCCTACACCTGGAGCAAAGCGATTGACGACTCTTCCGGGTGGTCGGAGCAGATCAACGTTGTGAACCAGCGGCTGGGCCGTGCCATTTCTTCTTTCAACTGTCCGCAGAACTTCGTGGTGAGCTACCACTACGATCTGCCGTTCAATAAACTGCACGGTGGCCGTCTGACCAACGGCTGGGTGTTGACCGGTATCACGCGGTTCGCCAGCGGATTGCCCGTGACTCTAACAGAGAACGACGATCACTCTCTGCTGGGTACCCCCAACCCCGGCGCCGGTAACCCGGTGGACACGCCTAACTACAACGGAGGCACCCTGACATTCAACCGTGACCCACGCTCCGGGCAGGCTTACTTCAATCCATCCCAGTTCAGCCCGGAGACCCTCGGACAACTGGGCACTGCCGACAGGCGTATGTTCCAGGGGCCCGGCATCAACAATTTCGACCTGGCGCTGCTGAAAGACACCCACATCACCGAGTCCAAGGTGTTGCAGTTGCGCTTTGAGTTCTTCAACGTGTTCAATCACACGCAGTTCCAGGGTCCGCAGGGCAGCATTCTCAACGGGACCTTCGGATATGTCACTAATGCCAACGCTCCGCGAATCGGGCAGGTTGCGCTGAAGTTGCTGTTCTGAACGATTGCGATTGGTCTCTATCGACCGGCGTTTGGTAAATTTGTGGTCTGAAGTTATCGGGCGATGCGAATGTTAAGGGTCTGGTGCGCCGTCCTGGCGCTGACCGTCTCAATTCCGTTGGTGGGACGCTCAGCGACGGCCCTGAGCCTTACACTTCAGACACGGGACCGCGAAAGCGGCGTGATTCGCACCGCCGCTGACCGGATCGATCCAACAAAGATTGGCATCGTCATCATCGATATGTGGAATACCAACGATTGCATGACCAATGCCCATCGGTGCGCGGCTCTGGTGCCCAGAATGAACAAGGTGGTCGAGGTAGCGCGGCGGCTCGGCATGCAGATCATCTGGGCGCCTACAGATGTGGCCAGCCAATATGCCGGTACGCCACAGCGTGAACGGGCGATCGCGCTTCCTCGCTCCCCGCTTCCACACGTCAGCAATTTCTCCTGCCCATTCAGTGTGCCCACAGTGCGGCCGGACAAGTGCATGTGCGGACCGGGCATTGTGTGCCACGTCCACTATGGCTGGGATGGAATGGACCCCAATCTGGTGATATCCGGCGACGACTGGATCGTGGGCGACCCGGATGAGTTGTATTCGGTTTATAAGCAGCGCGGCCTGACGCATCTGATTTACATGGGCGTCAACACCAATCTTTGCGTCATGAATAAGCCGGAAGGAATAGCGCCCATGACGTCGGCTGGACTAAAGTGCATCCTGGCACGCGACTTGACCGACGCCGAAACCTCTTACGATCCGGACACGGGCTTTACTCCTGACCTTGGCACTGAGAAGGACATTGCCGATGTCGAACGTTCCGGTATTCCGACCATCAATATCGCTGAGGAGATTAGAAAGGCCGGGGCCTGGAGCGACAGCTGGGTGGTTGAAAAGGTCCGCCTCACTCCGTGGGGAACGAAAGCGTGGCCCTACTTATTCCTGGATTCTGTGAGGCTCACTCTCAGCACTCCGAATCAGAAGGGCGCCGACATCCACTACACGCTTGACGGAGTCGAACCGAACGCCAAGTCACCCCTCTATACGAAGCCGCTGGTTTTGACGAAAACCGCGCAGTTGCGAACCGCCGCCTTTGAAAACGGACGCCGCGTGAGCCTTGTGAGCGATGGCTATTTTGTTCACCTTGCGCCTTTGCCGCCAAAACCGGACATCTATCTCGATCAGCTCGAACCGGTTAAACCTGCCAGGCCGGAATGGCGATGGGAGCCGAAGACCAACCAAGCGTTCACCGGCGGACCACTCAAGATCCGCGACACCACTTACCAAAGGGGTGTGGGCATGCGCGCTCCGGCCAACCTGCTCTACGAGACCCAGCCGAACTATGACCGGTTCGTGGCGCAAGCCGGCATTGACGACGATCCATTCGAACAGCGTCCACAAGCGCGTTTTCTAGCGACTTATCCGAGCGTTCAGTTTCAGATATACATCGACGGGAATCTGGCATCCGAAAGCCCGATCATGCGCCTTGGGCAGGTCCCTTGGCGTTTCGACGTAGCCATCCCAGCGCACAGCCGGCTCATTAACGTGGTGGCTACGGATGCAGGAAGCCGAAGTCCGCTGGATCTGGCCGATTGGGTGGATGCGGGCTTCGTGCTCAGAAGATGATACCTACTTGCGCCGGCATCTGCGGCTGATTAACTGGTTCATTCCCAACGCAGGCAGACAGCCGGATCCACCCTAGTCGCGCGCAGCGATGGCACGTACGCCGCCGCCAGCCCCACGACGATGAGAACCGCGATCACCGCGCACAGCGTCACCGGATCGTATCCCGACACTCCCCAAAGCTGGCTCGCCAGCACCGGCCGACCACCCATGCCAGCACGATGCCGGCCGCCACGCCCATCAACACGAACCGCAGAGTGCTCGTGAGGACCATCGAGCGGACATCGCCCGTGCTCGCACCCAGAGCCATGCGAATACCGATCTCATGCCGCTGCTGCGTGAGTATCCAGGAGACGACGCTGTAAACGCCGATTGTCACCAGCACCAGTCCGATGCCCGCGAACACGGAAAACAGCACGAGGCCGAAGCGCGGCTGGGCGTACTGGCCGATGCCCAGAATGTCGTCCAGCGTCATCGTCTGCTGCGGAATAACGCTCCGGTCCACCCGCAGAATCTCCGCCGTGAGACTGCGGTTCAGCGCCACTGGGTTGCCCACGGTGTGCACGAAGATCACGTCCTGGCCATACCCTGCCACCGAATAGGGGATGAAGGCCTCGGGGCAACTCCCTCGCGGACCGGTTTTCTGTCAAAATATTTTCGGTCCCGGATCTCGGCGATCGAGCCCTCGCGAAAGGAGCCCAATGAGACGTACTAGATCGGCTACCGTCACGAATAAGCGACGACGAGGGAAGCTCAGGCTCATCGAGGCTGGTTATCTGCGGTCGTGGACCGCCGTCTGTGATTTCCTCGGGGAGATCTTCCCCGGTTGTCAAAAGGAAGCGGACGGCGGTAGAGAGGTGGTTCGGGTTGCGGGAAAGGTCCTTGCGTACTTGGCAAGCAATGAACGAAGTCGCCCCGGCGGGGTACCTGACAACGAGGAGTTCGTGATTGTCCGCATCGATTTTGACCGGCGAGAGCATCTGCTGGAATTGAATCCTGAGGCGTTTTTCGTGACGCCTCACTACAAGAACTATCCTGGGGTGATCGTGCGACTGTCAACAGTGGATCAAAAACAGCTTAGCGATCTGCTTGTTGATGCGTGGCGGCTTGTAGCCCCCAAGCGCCTTGTGCGCGATTGGGAAGCCAAAGCCCGTTGAATGGCGAGCCGGAGGTCGGGCTCGGGTACGTGAGCCCTCCTCACGGCTTCTTCGTCCATCCTATGACAACCTTCGTTGTATCAAACGTTATCTTCACCAGCCCAACGTAGGTAGTCACACCAGTCTGCATCGCTGCCTGTGTAACCGGGTGGGCTGGATACATGAAGAAGGAGTAATACTGGCCTGATGGACTCTGTATGATGACATTCTCACGCGCAGTGATGAAGTTGTACGGCTCTTGTTGCTGCCCCTGAACCGTTATGGTCCCCTCGAAGATAATGGGCGTGTTCCCTGACCAAGCCTCTGATGGTGCGGCTGGTGTTATCCAGATTATGTTATATGGCTCTGGGTGGCTGGCCGACTTAGGCCCCTCTTGATAAACTACTGGTGCCGTTATGTCGTTGAGCCCCGCTATTGGGGTCTGCATCCTCACCATCCCGGCGAAATTGGTTGGATCGTCTGCGCAAAGCAGACCCGCCAGTAACAACCCTAAGGCTAGCTTCTTCATTTTGGTTCCCCTTTCCAGCTAAAGCTATGCATCGCAAGCTTCGGACACTTCAGCCCCATGCGTTGCCGGTGATATCCCTAATCATTCCGAACCACCTTGTATTAGTAGCTAGCAGTATACAAAGCTGATGGTTAGGATATAGGCCTATCGGTACTAGTGAAGGTGTACAGTACTGGATGCGGGTTGCCGGGGAGGTTATTGCCTAGCGATTCCCGTGAAAGCGACGTGTTCATTGCGTAGCCTGACACCTGCTCCGTGACGGGGTTGGCGTTCGCTTTCGTAGATATCCAAGATTGCGGGATCGGCCCAGCCCTTGATGACGCCTGCCAACTTCCAGGACAAATTCATGGCGTTGGCGATCCCAGCGTTCATTCCATAGCCGGCAAAAGGGCACCCAGACATGAGCCGCATCGCCACGCTACGGACGGGAACATGTAAAACCCTGTTCGTGGGAAATGAAAGTTTACTACTTAGCATTTAGGTTAGACTATCTTGTGCCGCATTTCGACCTGCGAAGAGAAATCCGCGATGCGATGGGTGAATTCTCCCGCCTTTTGTTAGCGACCGCGGCCGCTCAAATCCCCGCGAGAGCAATTCGTGTAGCCACCGACGGCAACAGCTGGTGGCTCAAGTATTGTCAGGCCGCCATCGAAGACCTTCCCTGTCTGCGGACAGAAGGACCGGCGGACATCGTGATCACTGATTCGCAGACTGGCGAGGGGTGGTATTTCTCACTCAATGGCCAGCGGCTGAGCCCCGATTTGCGCGAGTTTTTTTGGCACGCGAATCGTGGTTCGCATCCAATTGATCTTTCGCTGCACTCCGAAGATGGCGTCGAGGGGTGTCTGCGTATTGAGCCGCAACACGGCTTCTTTTGGCTGGAGCATCACGCCGCCGCCATGGAGGCCGCCCCTGCGTTGCTTATCGTTGCCATTCTACGGCGGCTGGGATGCTCAGTCCGCCCGGCGGATCCTCCAGTTCAAACTCACCCTTCAGCAGCCAGTCCCGGCAGCCTGCCGCTGAACTGGTTCCGATTCAAAAAGTTCAGCCGAAGCCTCTATTTACGAATGCCCGGGACCGGCCGGCCTGGCCGATGGAGTATCGGGCTTCACGCCAACAGTCAGCAAACCATCCCAGAATCCGGATGGAATTGGACCTGCGGGTTTGCGGGCCACGAGGCGGCAGACCCGTTCCTGGTGTCCTACCAAGACCGGTTGTGGCTATTCTTTGAAGATATACTTCCCGGGTCACGGCTCGGGCGGCTTGCAGTGATGCCTGTTTTCGAGGAGCCTGCCGAACCTTCAGTCATTCTCGAAAAACCTTACCACCTGAGTTACCCGTGCGTATTTGAGGAGCAAGGCGAATGGTGGATGATTCCGGAGTCTTCGCAGAATGCGACTGTCGATCTATTTCACGCCCGCCGGTTTCCACTCGAATGGGAGCACTCCAAGACACTGATTCAAGGACCGCGTCTTGTCGATACAACGCCCTTTTTCCACGAGGGCAACTGGTACTTCTTTACCACTGCCGAACTGCCGGGGCGCGCGCAAATCTCGCTGCTGTTTGTGGCCGAGACGCTGCATACCCCGTGGCGGCTCCATCCAGCCAGCCCGCTTAACGGTGACGCCGCCAATGCGCGTGGCGCGGGCCCGGTCTCGCGCTGGAAAGGTCGTCTGATCCGTCCCGTCCAGGACTGCTTGGTGATGTACGGTTACTCGATTACGCTGCGGGAAATCCTGGAACTGTCGCCGACGCGGTTCGAAGACCGGCCGTTAGAAAAAATCCTGCCCTCCTGGCACCCGGGACTGTTGCGGACTCATACGTTCTCCCCTGCGAGTCATGCGCTCGCTCTCGACGGCCGCCGTTGAGCCTAGAACATCACGTACACCGACTCGCTGACCTTTTCGTCAAGCTCGACCGTCACTTGATGCTTGAGGCCAACTTTGATCAGTTTGGCCACCACCGGCTTAAGCGATGCGGCGGCCTCCTGGCCGAACCAGGCGCCGGTCAATTCTCCTGCAAACCTTATGGGATCGGGGTCTTCGCGTTGCAATTCCCCGCTCAGTTCGAAGAGAGACTTCAGATCGGCGGGCTCGCACGCGTCTTCCCACTTGGTCTGGGCTTTGCGAAACTCCTCCTTTACGCGCACGCATCCCCTGGCCTTGAGCCTCTGGGCTATCGGCCAGAATTGCTTCTCAAAAAGTGAGGACAATTCCTTGAGCAACTCCTCCGGATGGCTCTCGGAAGACCCCTGGGACATGTCCTCGCTTTCGAGTCCCTCGCCCTTGCCCTCGGGCCACGGCGGCTGTTGTTCCTTCACTAAAATGTAGTCGCCCAGCGCCAGGATATCCATCTCTGTCCGCATGAAACAGCGGTAGGCGTCTTGAGGCGTGCAGACGATCGGCTCGCCCCGGACGTTGAACGAAGTGTTGACTACCACGCCACAACCGGTCTGGCGCTCGAACTCCGCGATCAGATCATAGAACTCGGGATGATGTTCACGGCGAACGGTCTGGATTCGAGCCGAATAGTCGACGTGGGTGACGGCCGGAATATCGCTGCGCAACCGGCGCACCACTGGCAGCAAATTATCGTCATCTCCAATGTGGGTATCCAGTGGCAGACGACGTTCGCGAGTGACCGGCGCAACCAGCAACATGTACGGGCTGTCGCGATCGAGTTCGAAATACTCTCCGACGCGCTCGGCCAAAACGGCAGGAGCAAAGGGCCGGAACGACTCGCGGTACTTGATGCGCAGGTTCAGGCTAGCCTGCATGTCCGGGTTGCGCGGATCACCGAGAATCGATCGAGCGCCAAGAGCCCGCGGTCCGAACTCCAACCGGCCGGATAGGTGGCCGATCACCTTTCCTTCCCCAAGCTTCTCGGCCAGATAGCGGTTGCGTTCCGCGCCAGAGAGCTTGCAGTAGGGGTAGCCGAAGGTTTGCAGATAGGCCTCGACCTCATCACCGGAGAAGTCCGGCCCAAGGTAAGAGCCCCCCTGGCCGGATTTGCCCGGGCTAAACTTGCGATCCCGTTCGAAGTAGGTGTGATAAACATCCAGCGCCACGCCCACCGCGCAGCCGGAGTCGCCCGCGGCTGGCTGAATCCAGATGTCCTCAAACGGGCCTTCCCGCAGCAAGCGCCCGTTAGCCACGCAGTTCAGCGCCACTCCTCCGGCCAGGCAAAGATACTTCTCGCCAGTGAGTCGTTTGGCCTCATGCGCCATTCGGAGCATGGCCTCCTCGGTCACTGCCTGGATGGACTTGGCCATGTTGACCTCACGGCGCGTGATGCGGCTCTCAGGGTGCCGTTTGGCGCCACCGAACAGATTGGCGAACCGATCGTTGGTCATCTGCGTGTCACGAAGAAATCCAAAGTACTCTAGATTGAGTTCCACCGAGCCGTCAGCCTTGAGGTCGATGAGGTGGTTGAGGATCTCCTTCTGGTAGATCGCTTCTCCGTAGGGCGCGAGCCCCATCATCTTGTACTCGCCGGAGTTCACCTTAAAGCCTGTGAACTGTGTGAAGGCCGAATACAGGAGGCCAAGCGAGTGCGGGAAGCGCATCTCTTTGAACAACTCCACGCGATTGCCGATCCCGCGCCCGATGCTCGCAGTGGCCCACTCGCCAACGCCGTCGATAGTGAGGATTGCGGCTTGTTCAAAGGGCGAAGGAAAGAAACAACTCGCGGCGTGAGAACGGTGGTGGACACCCTGCAGAATGGGTCCCGAGTAGTTGAGGAAGCCGCGCACCAGTTTCGGCATGTGAAGCTTCATGCGCAGCCACGATGGCATGATCTTTTGCCACATCCTGGCAGCCGCATCGCGGTCGACGGCCATCATTGAGTGGCACAAGCGCTCGAAGGTGAGAGAGGAGTTGTCGTAGTAGACAACCGCCGTCAGGCTTTTCTGCGAAATGCCGGCCTGTTCCAGACAGTAGTTGATGGCGTTGTGCGGGAACCGCCTATCGTTCTTGACGCGGCTGAAGCGCTCTTCTTCGGCGGCCGCGACGATTTCGCCATCGCGGATCAGCGCTGCGGCCGAGTTGTGATAGAAGCAAGAGATACCGAGGATGGCAATGGATTTTAAGGGCGCGCCAGGCACAGGCTCACAGACGCGCCGCGAGGGTGTCAATCCACTCACGGACACCTTTGTTTTTGTATCAGGTAGCAACCCGCGGCTGCGGATCTCAGCCGCCATTGTCTCGGCCACGAGTCGGTTCGCCGGCGGAGTAAAGTGGCCGCCAAAATTAAAAGTCAGAGTCTGCCGCGCCTTCCATGGCAGGTTCACCAGCGGCTTGGTCACGTCGAAGACGTGAATGCCGGCCCCGCGGTCCTCAAGAGTCTCGAATAGCCGCTGATAGACGGGTTCGACGCCGTGAAGGTAAAAGTCTTCGGTCGGAATCGGCACGATAACTACCGGAAGTGGCTTCACTTCAGCGATGAACCGCCGGAGGATCGCCGACATCAGCATCCAGCCCGGCGTTCCGGCGGAAACAATGTCGGGGTACGGATGCTTATCGGTCAGGCGGTGCAACTGCGATATGGCGCGCGAGCCCATATCCTCAAGCTGCGGCAAGTGGCGGATGGTTTTTAGTCCTGGAATCTTCAGATACGCTTCGTGCAGCTTGCGGTACCAACTGGCCTCCTCCTTGCCTGCCGCCACATCGAGCCGGCCTTCGTCAATCGGCCGGTCTTTCGGCACCGGCACGTGCCGCAACACAATCTCCCCGTTTTGCCACTCGAAATATGGCTTTGGGACCAGCACTCTTTGTCCGGTTGTGCGGTCAATGCTGGGACGGTGCGAGACCTGGATGCGGTGAAAGCTGTCGATCTGGACGCAGATCATCACCAAGTCCGTCTCGACTTGGCGTCCGAACTTTCGGTAAATCAACAGGTGCTGATCGGTTCCTGATCCCGACACGCCATAGTTTTGAACCTCCACATCCAGGATTCGCGCCAGTTGATCGGAGTAACGATCCACATTCGAGACATTGTCTCCGGCGGTGTAGGAATCGCCGAACATGAGAATCCGGCCGTGCCGGCTCTGGCGACGTTCGAACTCGTGGTCTGACCGGAAACCCAACGAATTCGTCACAACGAAATACCCACCGTCCTCTCCGGGCAGCCTTGCCCGGAGATTGGGCGTAAAACGATGTCCCACATCAGGATCGTGTTGAATGATCATCCGGTGCGTTGTTTGACTGAGCAAGAACATGGTTGAAGTACTGTTTTCGTTTCTCATGATTACACAATTCGGTCTCCGGCAATCGGCTGCACCGCGATTGTGTGAGTCGGAGTCCTTGGCTGTGTCGGGCCTTAGAAAGGACCATGACCCATAATGCTTGAATTCCGTGGTCGATCAACTCATCAATCTCGGGATTAACCATCGATAACGAGAAAAACCATTCGGACGGGAACATGTAAAACCCCTCGAAAGGGTTTATTCTGAGCATGAATCGGGACTCTGCCACCGCAGAGGCCGCATGATCCGAAAAATGGCTGATTCTCACATCAGAAGTGTAATCGCGGTCATCGCGATGGTGGCTGGTTGCATGGCGGTGGGCTGCTCGTCCGAGCCAAAACCGGCCGAGCTCACAGCAGACGGAGCAAGCACCCTGATCTCGCAAAGGTGGTCTCGGGACGAGATGAATCACTTCAAAGTGTCCTTCAACTCCGATACGGTCGTCGGATGCGGCGTGCAAAACGATCTCTGGAAACCCGTCGAGACTGTAGATCGCGGTTTTACGCGCAGCACGTATCAACTGACGGAGAGAGGGAGTAAGGCCCTGTTTGCGATCGATCTGAAGGAATCGGGAAAGCTACATGAGATCACACTTCGGGGACCGTATCGCTTCGAAGTGACCGGCATCACGCCGGGAAGCCAGCCGGACATACGTCAGGTCGAAATTCATTGGGAACTCGACTGGGCTAAAGCGCCGGCAGAAGTGAAGGCGTGTGTGCCGAAATTCGAATTGTCAGGATCTCAGGTAGCGCTCTTCAAGCTCTTCGGTCTGGAGTGGAGATTTCTTTCGTACATCAAGCCCGAAGATGTAGTCGCGCCACCGGAGGGCACGACCATCCCCCTGGATAAAGTCTCCTGACGACCCGAGGCTGGCCGAGTGCGGCCCGCCGTGGTCAGCCGCCAGCGAGGGGCAACCGGAACGCAACCATTTCGGTACCGTTGCGCACCAGCAAGCGGTCACCGGCCAGTACCGGGTGATTCCAGGTCTTGCCCTCCAGCGCCGGTCGATGTGCCAGCTCCATGAACTGGTCGGGGGTCGCTTTAACCAGCGCGAGTTCACCTTCCTCCGACAGCACCAATAGCAAGTCCTGATCGCGCAACAGGACGAGTTGGCCCTGGCCGTAGCGTCCGCCCTTCCACTTGCGCGTGCCGTCCTTGACGTCGATGCAAGCGAGAATGCCACCGTCGAAGCCGAACGCATAGCCGTTGTGGACGACGGAATCGTTAAAGGCGGGCTTCAATCCGGCCGACGTCCACCGCTCTTCGGCGCTCCAACCGGTGGCTCCGCGTGCAACCGCGATGCGGCGCATTCCGACTCCACCCATGGCATCGCCCGCGGTAATCAGAATGCCGCCATCCGCCGTCATGGCCGGCTGCATAATACGGGTATCAGAATGCCACGCGTATTTCCAAAGCAGCTTACCGTCCGCTGGTGCGACACTCGTGGCGCCCACCTCGCTCATCAACACAATCTGCGGGACTCCGTCGATGGTCACCAGTTGTGGCGAGCTGTAGCTGTCACCGCCGTCCGGGCCGAGCCAGCGTGGAGCGCCGGTGGCCAGGTCATAGGCCACAAGCTTGCCGGAGGCCGCCACGATGACCATGTCGCCAACTACCAACGGCGAGCTTGCAAAGCCCCAGCCGGGGACCTTCATGGCGGTGTCCGACGAAGCGTTCCGCGTCCACAGCACCGCGCCATTTGCGGCACGGAGCGCGTTCACAATTCCGGTTGCGCCAAATGTGTACACGTGGCCATCGTGGAGGGTGGGTGTCGCGCGCGGGCCCGCACCGGCATTAGATTCCCAGAACCGGGCTGGGTCGCGATGCGCCCACACCGGCTTGCCGGTGGTCGCGTTGTAACAGGTGACAAACTCGTCCTCACCACGCTGCTCCTGTGTGTAGAGAAGGTCGCCGCTTACCGCGAACGACGACCAGCCCGGTCCAACTTCCCGGCGCCATAGCTCAACCGGCGGTGAAGCGGACCAGTCGGTCTTGATTCGTGTGCCGGGGATGATGCTGTCGCGGCCCGGTCCGCGAAAGCCAGGCCAGTTGGCGCCTGTTTCCGCTGCCGCGTGAGTCTCCGCCGCCACGGGAGTTGGCGGGAGCGTAGCCGGCCGGTCTTTAGCTTTGGGCACTACGGGCCGTTCCGCGGGAATCTTGGCTGTCGCCGGCAGTGCTGAGAGCTGGGAAGGAACCACGGGGAGCTGGCTTTGGGCGATGAGGCGTTCCTCGTGAGTCTTCGACCAACGCCAGGCCAGATCCGAACGTCCCGAACCGTTCATGCCATTAGTCCGCACGAGCGTGAATACCACGCACGCAAGCAGGATAGCCGCCACCAGCGATGCGCGCCGCGGTCCCTGAGATAGACGGCGGCCGGCCACCGCTCCGGCGACCAACGCAAGGCTCAAGACCGGGATGGAGAACATGGGGAACATAAACCCCATCATGCCCCCCGCGATCGACTTGTCGATCAGCCGCGATGCCGCAAACGCCCCGGCGATAATCAGAACAAGCACGCCCCAGCGCTCGACTTGCGGCGCCCGGCTAAAGAACAGCCACCACAGCAGGACGACCAAAGCACACCCGAGCGCGCCAAAGATTCCGTAGAGCATGGCGTCCGGCGCGATCATCGGTAGCACAAAGAAGCCTAACCACTGCAGTACAACGGCGACAACGCCGGGCCACACCCTGAGCGTCCGCTCACGATTCCGTTCGCCTGTCTGTGTGTCGGTCATAGCCATATGATACGTTCTGCACCGGCCCTGTGTTCCCGCTCCTTTCACCTCGGCGGCTACGGTTACGGCCACTAATCACGTCGCTAGAGTTGGCTCATCTGCAACTGAACCCAGCTGGTGCGTTCGTCGATGCTCGGGGTAGCGCCATCCCTCAGGCGGACGAGCTGGTCACGGTCGACAGCGAGCGCCGTGCCGAAGGGCAAGGCTACGCAATGAATTTCTTCCGCTCCGCCCAGACGGCCGTAGATGGCCGCATTGAGATTGGCCACAGGCACGCGATTCGATTCCACCGGCCAGATCGCCAGAGAGGCGCACAGCGTCAGCGCATTCGCGAGAAGATTCTGGTCCGGAATAGTAGCTTCCGCGATATCGGCCAGTCGCCGGGGACCTGCAGCAAGCGCTTTGACGATGTGGCGCGCGGCGGCGTTGTCGAAGCTCAGATGCCCGGCTGAGGTGGATATGCCGTACTCTACTTTGGCGGCCGGTTGGGAGAGAAAAAATGTACTCTCCAGCAACCGCCGCCGCCGCTCGTTTTCATCCAGCCGGCCGCCATCGCGGATGAATACATCGCGCCGGAAGAACTGGTCGATAAGAAAGTCCCGCGCCAGTTCGCGCGCGTCGGCGTCACCAATCGTGGCCAGCGATTCCCGGGCGACGCGTCCGAGGACGAAGCCATCGTAGTTTTGCATTAATGTCGCCGATCCGGCGGGCTTCAGGCCGATATCCGCGAGATCGGCCCGGACATCGGTGACGCTCAAAGGTTCCCAGTCCGCCCCCATGAATTCGTGCGCGAGATAGGCGAGGGAAAGGCTCTCCCGGTGCTCTCTCAGCCCGGTTGCAAAGGGGCTGGAGACGAGAGCGGGCGCTTTCATGTCGGTCAGCGAGTCCACCACTCCGAGCGCGGCCGCCACCTGTTCCTGGCTGTTGCCTGGCATGCTACGGCCCAGCGCCCGGACGAGCCGCTGCAAGGGCAGGTCGGCGGCCCGGCCCGGCAGCGCGTTGTAACTGACATAAACCAACCCGCCCGGTTTGAGGTGCCGATCGATAAAGCGGCGCCAGGACTGCCGTGTACTTGGGTTCACCCACGTGTAGACGCCGTGCGAAACGATGTAATCGAAACCCGGAAAATCATACCCGGCGGCGGCGTCGAAATCCGGGTAGTGGGTCAGTTTGAATTTCTCCACTCTTGACGTTCTTTGTGCGTCTGTCATACTGGTTCTGCCATGCCTGACCGCTCAAAGAAACGCGATCCACGCCCGCGAGATCCCAACCAACGCGCATACCAGATCATGCTTGA
>DATGZN010000026.1:0-249100 GCA_035297145.1 Bryobacteraceae bacterium | reverse complement strand
TTGAGCGTAGCGAGCAATGCTGGCCAGGATCTGGTCGGCGGTCTTGGTCCAAACGAACGGCGTGGGATCTTGGTTGTGGACGTCGATGGATTCACGAATGGCGGATTCCAGTTCCTTCACACTGCCAAACACGCCACGGCGTGATCGGGCGGATTCATGTAGAGGCCGACAATGTCGCGCACCTTTTCGATCAGTAACGGGTCGGGTGACAGCTTGCAGGTATCAGTGCGATGCGGTTGTAATCCGAAAGCATGCCAAATCCGGCTGATGGTCATCCGGCTCAGTCCGGTGGCTTTCGCCAGACCACGCGTGGACCAATGCGTCTCCCCGCGCGGCGTGCTTTCCAAGGTCTGAATGACGACTTGCTCGATTGCGGCATCGCACCTGCTTTTTCACTTCACCGTCAACGCGAACGTCGTGCTGTGCGTGATTCCCGCGCCGGCCGCGGACAGCGTCAATGTCGCCGATCCGACCTTGGCGTTCGACGCCGCGGCTAGCTTGATCGTGAGGTTGTATACGCCCGGCGCTGGGCTGCTGACCGGTGAAAAGCTGACCGTGACTCCTGCCGGCATTCCGTTCACCGTCAACGTCACTGGAGCGCTGAACCCCGCCGTTTCGCTGAGAGTGAAACCAAAAGTCGTGCTCGACCCGCGCGCAACGGTCGCCGATGTGGGGCTTTCGCTGAGCGTGAAATTAGGCGGAACCGTCACCGCCAGGGCCAGCGTGACGGACTTGGTTAATCCGCCGCCGGTCGCGGTGATGGTAATTGGGCGGTTGCCCACGGTCGCGCTCGAGGTCGCGCGCAAGATCAGGACGCTTGCCCCCGATCCCGGCGCCGCGAGAGATGATGGCGAGAAGCTGGCGGTGACTCCGCTGGGCAGGCCACTCGTGCTCAGCGTCACCGCGGAGTTGAAACCGTTCGCTCCGTTGACTGCCACATTCGCCGTCGCCGTCCCTCCTTGCGCCAGACTGGCCGATGACGCGCTGGCGGTGATCGCAAAACTGGGTGGCGGGGCCGTCGTAACGGCAATGGGTAGCGAGCTTGCCAGCCCTCCGCCGCTGGCTGTAACGACGATGTTATAGATGCCCGCCGCCGTCTGCGTGCTGGCGCTCACGGTCAGGGTAGTGCTCCCGGAACCCGGCGCAGAGAAGCTGGCCGGCGAAAGTTTCAAGGTCATGCCGTTCGGTTGGCCCGAAGCGGCCAGCGCAATACTGGAATTGAACCCTCCACCAACGCTCACGCTGATGCCCGCCACCGCGCTGGAGCCATCAACCACCGTGATCGCGCTGGCACTCGTCGACAACGTAAAGCTCGGCCGCGGCGTTACGGTCAGGCTCAACGGCAGCGTCTGAAAAATGCCGGCGCCCGTCGCTGAGACTTGCAGAGTATAAGCGCCGGTCGCCGTCTGTGCACCGGCGTAAAACGTGAGCAGACTCGAGCCCGCGCCCGGCGCGGCGAAACTCGCGGGCGCCGCGACCGCCGTTACTCCGGCGGGCAAGCCCGCGACAGCGAGCGCCACCGGAGCGCTGAATGCGCCCGACAAGCTCACACTTAGTTGCACCGAACCCGATCCGCCCTGCGCCGCGCTCACCGACCCGCTGCTCAACCTGAGGGTGAAACTTCCCGGCTGCGTCACCGTCAAGGTGAACGCTGCGGTCTGCGTAATACCGCCGCCTGCCGCTGTCACTTGCACCGGATAATTGCCCGGCGCCACCTGCGATCCAACGCTCAGCGAGAGCACATTCATCCCCGAGCCGGGCGCGGCCAGAACCGCGTATCCCGGAGTCGCCGTCACACCTGCGGGTAAGCTCGCAACCATTAGTGTCACCGTCGAGTTAAATCCGCCCGAGACACTCACGGTCTCCTGCATCAAACCTGATCCGCCCTGCGCCACACTCACCGCCGGAGCCTTCAAGCTGAGCGTGAAACCGCCCGTTGGCGTCACCGTCAGCGTGAACGACGCGTTTTGCGTAACACCGCCGCCCGTTGCTGTCACCGCGATGGGATAGCTGCCCAGCGCCGTCTGCGCGCTGACGCCAAGCATCAACGTGCTCGAACCCGCGCCTGGAGCGGCGAAACTCGCGGGCGTCGCGATCGCCGTCACCCCCGCCGGTAAGCCCCCGGCCGAGAGCGTCACCGCCGCGCTGAATCCGCCGGCCACGCTCACCGTCGCCTGCACCGAACCTGCCCCGCCCTGACCCACACTCACCGATGTGCTGTTCAATCCCAGCCTGAAACTGCCCGTCGGCGTCACCGTCAGGGTCAGCGTTGTGTTTTGCGTAACACTGCCGCCGTTCGCCGTGACTGTGACCGGATAGCTGCCTGCCGCCACTTGCGATCCGGCGCTGAGGGCCAGGGCACTCGTGCCGGACCCAGGCGCCGTCAGAGTCGCTGGCGAAAAAGCCGCCGTCACTCCCGCGGGTAGTCCTGTGGCCGAGAGCACCACCGCCGAACTGAACCCTCCCGACACGCCCACCGTCACCGTTACGCCCGCGCTGGCGCCGTCGGCCATCGAGATTGTGGGTGACGACAGGCTGACCTGCAGCGACGGAGACGATGTGCCGCCCCAATTGTTGATCAGTTGCGCCGCGTCCACTGAGCCCAGACCCGAAGCCTCGTCATATCCCACACCGGCGCTGAATCCGGTCACGCCCGGAACCGAATTGTTGCCGGTCGTGGTGTCATGAAATACTGCCGGGCCGCCCGATGCCTGGCTGGCCGCCAGCGAATAAAACATCGCGTCGGGGTTCCCCAGGCGTCCGCCTGTCTTTTGCACCGCCAACGCCAGCAGGCTCGCCAAAGAAGGCGTTGCAGCCGAAGTGCCGCCAACCGCGCCCAGTCCGCCATTCTGGTAGATGAGGTACCCGTCATGTCCGGCTGCGGTGAGCGATACATCGGGCACGTCGCGCATGCCGTCGGCCGGTACTCCCGCGCCTGCCTGCCAGGTTGGCTTCGCATAGATCGTGCTGACACCGCCGCTGCCTGCCCACAGCTGGGATCCGCCGGGCACAGCGCCGCTTTCGTTCCACACGGTCTCGGGAATATATCCGACAGCCGAACCCAGGCCGGTCCCGTTTTGTGCCGACCAATAGGCGCTGGGATTAGACGAGTCGTTGAACTCGGTTCCGCCTACGCACACATCATACGGAGTCGAGCAAAGGCCGTTGACCGCCAAACCCTGCGTCGCCGTGTTGGCCGAAGAAGCATCGCAACCAGCGGCGCCATTGTCTCCGGCTGCCACCAATACCGAGATGCCTTGCGCGGCGGCCTGCTGCCACAGGCTGTTGATGAAGCTGTTTCCCGCTGCACCCTGCGCCGATTCGCAAAGCCCGAAGCTCAGTGTCATCACCGGCGCCAGATTGTTATTGACAATATACTGCGCCGACAGCATCACACCATCGCTCGTGTTGGTCGACGCGGAGACGACAAACTGTACGGCGGCGTTTTGCGCGATCGCTCCCGCCCACTCCGCGTCCAGATCCGCTTCCGTCTCTTCCCCATTGGACACGATGCCGGGGTCCGTCCCGTTCACCACGATCGTGGGATTGTTCGCGGTCAATCCAAAGAAGCTGCGGAAGGTCGACACATCGGAGATATGGATGTTGCAGCGCGCCACCACGGCGACTGATTGCCCGGTGCCGTTGATCGAATTCTGATACAGCGGCGCAACATCATAGATCGTGGCGAAATCCGCCGGCGCCAGGTAGTGCGCGCCGTTGGACATGTTCGCTTGCGGAACGGGAATCGGCTTCACCGCCGTATGCGCAGGCTTGGACCGGAAGTCGTGGAGAGCCACCACGCCCCCTACCACCCCCGCCAAAGCTCTGGGAATCTCGGGGTCCGTGGCATTGGCGTAGTGCACCTCGCCCCCCACGTTGTAAGCGCGCATGGCGGTATGGAAGGCCGCTTCCACCTGCTCCACCGTCCCGCTGAACAGCAGCGACCTCCGTCCCCGCGCAATCTCTTCCACTTCCATCCCGTGGCCCCGCAGCCAACCCACAATCTGCGCCAGATCGTGCTCCGAAACGCCAAACTCCTGGGCGAATTTCTCCGGTGTCAGCCATTGGTGATAGCGCGGCGAGTGGGGATTCTGTTGTTCCGCGATCAGTTGATCGAGAGCTTTCTCACGCGCTGCGTCGATTCGCAGCGTCAGGATCATCCGCTCCATTCGCTGGTCCGGCGGAACGGCACCCGTCTCGAATTCCGCCCGGGCCAGCGGATGCCGGTTGCCTACAAGTGTTACCCGTACCTGATCGTCGATGGTACTAGTGATGCGATCGGGAACAGTTTGAGCAAAAAGGGAAAATGTTTGAAGACTGAAGAAAATCGAAAGAATGCAAAGCGGAGAAACGTTCCGCTGACGATGCATGAGCCCTCCGGGCAGTGAAGAGTCAGGCCGTGAGAATGAGCTGTCTTACAAACGACCTATGTCCGGCTTATCGGCGCGGAAAATGTAAATTTTAGGTTGCTTTTGGTAGATCGCGTGCCTATCCCATCCTGGAGGTTGAGCGTGATCTCTAAAATTCAAGACCTGTCTCAGTCATATGCCCCGGAAGTGGTTGCCAGCCAGAAGCTTACAGCTCCCGCTCAGACTTTCTCCGAGGCCCTGACCGAAGAGAGCAGTACTTCAAACAGTCAAGTTTCTGACACTACCGGTGTCAGCGGGCAATTTTTTGGCGGATGGACCGCGGTGGCGCCCAGCCAGCACGCGCCCGTGACCACCCCCTTCGACCCGCAGCCCGCCGCCCCTACGGCTCCCGCCGAAACACAGACTCCGGCGGCCCCGTCGGCGCCGTTCGTGCCACAGTTTCTGACCAATGTTCAGGAGACCAGCGCAATGGGTGGTGGTCCTTGGCCTCTGAACCAAGCGTACTTCGCCACGCAGGAGACCGCGCAGTTTATCGCAGATAAATTTGGAACGGGACAGATCGTTCAGGTGCCTTTTGGCGGCACAGGGGGGCCATACGCTGCGTCGGCCGAGGAGTATCACATCGTTTTGCCGAACGGTGCGACGGTGAATGCGGGATTGTTGGCGGATTATTATGCGCGCATGCCCGAAGCCCAGTTTCCGGGCCTCGCAGACATCATGATCCAAATGGCAGTGGCCAAAGCGGAACAGTTCAACAGCTAAGTGAGGCTGTGTTACGCGATGCGCTGCCAGAAGATCTCGGTGCCCCACGGCGTTTCACGTCCGATCTTTTGGTACAGCGGCTGCCCAGGTACTACCGGGTTGGGGAACACCGCGCCAACCGGCAACGTGTCGCCAGCGACAGGAAAATAGTCAGACCCCAACCCTGTATCGTTGACCATGGGTTGCCCGACCGGATTGGCTGGCTGCGGCAGCGGGGTTGAAGGTGGCGTCGGGGGCTGCGGAGGCGGCGGCGGTGTGTACTGCCCCGGAATCGACAGGTTCAAATGAAGCAGGTCGTTGAGTTCCTGGAGTACCAGCGTGGGGCTGTTCAGCGACGAGGCCAGGTCGCAGGGGTAAGGCATTCCAGGAAATTGCAGAACCGAGAATCCAGCTGGGGCCACAGTCGTCGGAGGCAGGAACGATGTAACCAGGCGCAGGTACGATATTTGCGGCGGCGGTGCGCCCTGGTGAATCAACCACGCAATCACGTTTCGACAGTCTTGCGAATTCGGGTCCGGAATATTGTTGATCCAATCGTAGGGCGCTGCCAGGTCGGTCCGCATAATTTCTTGTCTCAGTATGGTCCCGACGGGTGTCCGCAAGGTGCATTGCCGTGCAGCGATCTTACGGGGCAGAAGGCTTTATAAATCCGCGGGGCGTGTGATCGCTTTCGCGGCAGGGGTTAGAATAATAACATTATGTTCGATTCCTGGTTCTTCAGAACGGCACCCATCTTCCTACTGGCGTGTTCCGCCCTTGCACAAAACGCCGCGGAGGTGTTCGCGAAAGCGCCTCCAGATGTGGATGAGGCGTTGCGCGCGCGCGTCGCCAAGTTTTATCAGGAGCAGATCGATGGTCGCCCGCGCCGGGCCGAGGAGATCGTCGCCGAGGACTCTAAGGACTTCTTTTACAACATGGCGAAGCCAAAGTTTCTGAGCTTCGAAATCCGCGACATCACATATTCGGAGAACTTCACGAGGGCAAAGGTGATGATGGTGATGGAAATGTATGTTCCGATTGCCTTTTTCGGCGGCAAACCGATGAAAGTGCCGGGACCGACCATGTGGAAGTTCGAGAATGGGCAATGGTGTTGGTACGTTGATCCTGAGGTCATGAACATTACTCCGTGGGGCAAGATGACCACGTCCGGCAGCCCTGGTTCAGGCGGTGCGCCGGCCGATCTGAATGGCGCGCCCACGCCGGAAGCGCTCCAGAAGCTGGTGAAACCGGACAAGCAGATCGCGTCGTTGCGTGCCACCGCTGATTCTTCAGATCAGATTAAGATTCACAACGGGATGCAGGGCAGTGTCCGAATTGAACTCCGCCCACGCGCGAATGTACGGGGCCTGGAAATCAAGGCGGATCGTACCGAAATCCCGGCTGGTGAAGATGCCGTAGTGAGCTTCAAATACGTTAAAGCGGGCTTTCCACCCCGCACGGTTGGTGTGGACGTTGCTGTGGAACCTACGAACCAGCTGATTCAATGCCAGGTGATCTTCAACCCGTAAAAAAAAAAGGCGGGCCGTGAAGCCCGCCCCTGGGTTGCAGTGTAGTGCTTAGTTAATTGGGATGATCGAACCGCGTTTGTTGAGTATCAGCTTGTTGTTGCTGGTCGGATCCGGGATCCCGATATTCAGGGCATTGTCGCCACTGCTGGCGTCGCTGGGAACAACAAACGTTACTTCCCACACGCCGATCAGATCATGCGCGTACTTCGCAGTCGGCGGTTGAGGGGTGCCTTCGTGACCGACGCCCATCACGATCGGCGTAGTGATGACAACGTCGCTACCGGGGGGCGCAAACTCGTTGGTCTGGATTACCGAGTTTCCAGATGAATCGGTCGGGGGAATCATGCCGGTCACAAACGCAGTGAGGGTATCCCCTGCCTTGGCTTTGTTATTGAGATCAATCAGTTGGCCGTCGGATCGAATGAGTATCGCGCGGCTCTTGCCATCGGACATCACGTATTCCAAGAAGCCAGGCGCACCGGCCATGACCGAGGCTGACAGCGGACTTACATTCGGCTCTCCGTTGGCGGTGACGACCACCGGTACAGGAGTTCCCGAGGGATTTGTCCCCAAGATTCCAAATGGTACTTGCACCGCGATCCACTGTTTGCCGTTCTGGTTGGCTAGATAGTAAATCGGGGCCAGGGCCGGAGTATCGCCAAACTGCACGGTGACGCCCTGCACCTGTGTCGGCAAAGGCCCAAAGCCGAAGTCGTTGGAGGTCACGACGCCCTGAATTCCATTGGCGATGCCCTGGCAATAGATAAGCGCAATTCCACCCGGCGAAATGAAGTTCGGGGCGTAGCTCGCGCCGTTAAAGAACGTGTCGTTGTCGCTCAGAGTCGTATCGCACACCGGTCCCGGCGGCGTCACGGTGAGGTTGAAGATCTGGGAGAACGTGTTATTACCAGCGGTAGTCGATGCAGTGATGACGACCGGGCCAGCAGTCGCACCGGCAGTGGCCGTAATGGAAGCTTGGCCGTTGGCGCCGGTGTTCACGCTAGTGGCGCTGAGGACCGCGCTGCCACTGCTCAAATCGAATGTCACCGGTACACCGTTCACCGGGTGGTTTTGGGCATCATTGACCTGAACGATCAGCGGATTGGGGAATGGTTGATTCACGAGAACCGACTGGCCGCTTCCGGACACCAGGTTCAACCCCGCCACAACGACATTCACCGTGAGGGTGAACAGAGCCGTGACTTTTCCGTCCGCTGTACTGAGCTGCACTTGCACGGGTCCGGCTGCATTCCCTAGGGTAACTGTAGTGGACACACGGCCGGTGGTGTCCGTGGTAGAACTGGTCGTACTCAGGGAGACCGTTCCCGGAACGACAGGCGCCCATGTCATCGGGATTCCCGAGAGCGTATTCCCGCCAATATCGGTCAACTGTGCGGTCAATGTGAATTCTTGTCCTGGAATGCCGGTTGCGTTGTTGCCGGAGAGAAGCACTATGGTGTTCGGCGGTCCGGCGACAACCTGGTAACGGTAATCGAAACTCGCTAGGCCGCCAGCACTGAGAGTAAACGATCCAGCCCCGATTTTGCCTCCGTAGACGAGGTTGCAGGTCGCGAACCCAGCGCCGTTGCTGTAGACGATTCCTCCAGCGCATGCAACTGTGGAAGCGTCTTGGGGGTTATCCAACGTAATGGTTACTGCTGCGTTGCCGACACCCCCGGGCGCCTGACCACCTTGCGTGACCAGAAACTGGATCGTGATTGCCTGAGACCCTTGTGCCCCTGCCTTTCCGGAAAGGTTAGCACCGGCCGGTTGCGGATTGGCGAATGCCTGCACGTCGGGCGTATTGTTGGTTTGGCCGACTGAGATCTCGGTGAACTGCACGCTTTGCCCGTTATAACTCGCGGTAACCGTGCTGACCAAGTAGGACAATTGGGGGTTAGGGACGGTGGCTACAAAAGTATTGGTCGCGTGGCCGTTGGCATCCGTCGTAGTGGTGCCGGATATCACGCCCCCTTGCCCGGTGGGGGTGACCGCCCAGGTGACTTTAGCATTTGGCAATGGATTGCCGCTGGCGTCTCGGACCAAGACAACCAGCGGGTTGCTGCTCAGGACGGCCTGGATAACGAGCTGACCGTCGCCAGATACCTTAGTAATTTGTTGGGCGTGCGCGACCGCCAATCCCAGCACAAAAATCGGAATAAGGATTCTACGTACAAACGTGGCACAAACCATGATTCACCTCATGAGTTCCGGGGAAATAGCAACTTGGGAGTGGACGCGGAGAGAACTCAGTATAACATCTCAGTGAAATGAATGGAGGATGAATCTCCAAAAAATCGAGAACTTAACACAAACTGCGGCCGGAAAAGAAAAAGGAGGAGAGCCGAAGCCCTCCTCCTTTGTGTGCGAACTGCTAGCGAAGTTAGTTGCTCAACTGCTCGCCGGACAAGCTGCCGCTGACCGGGAAGGCCGGCAGCCGTGGATTCGGCGGATCCGGAATGATCAGCGCCAGATAACCCTCGGTACCCAGGAAAGTGCCGATCTGAGTAATGAACGCAAACCCGTGGGCAAACTGGAACTGGCAATCCACGATGACGTACCCCTGGAATCCAGGCGACAGGACACTGGCTAGATTGGTATAGACAGTGCCGGGAGCGACCGCAGCGGCCGTGGTAACGGCTGCCGGAGCAGCGGTGCCGAAGAAGTTAAAGGTGCAAGTTCCGGTCTGGGTCGATGTGCCGTACTGATCCATCGACGTGTTCGCGATCGCGAAACCGGTATCGAAGCCGGCCTGGTTGGTCACGAATGGGAACAATATGTGCGTCGCGCACTTCACGATGGACCAAGCATTGACTGCGACCGACGTATCAGCAAACCGCGGAATGGTATCGGTCGCCGAAGCGTTGGTATCGGTGCTGACCGGAGCGAAACTGCCGCCGACGGTAGCAGTACCGAGGCCCGGAGAATTCGCACCTGGATTTGCCGTATACGTGACGTAGAACGGAATCGCCAGGTTCTCCTGCAGCACTTGGCCGCGCACGGCCAATATTTCGTAGACTGCTTCGCCAGTCCCCGTAGAGCTGATCGTGATCGAACTGTAGCCAGTGGGTGCGGTGCTGTTGGCCGCGGCCGCAGTATACGAGCCGCCTTCGCTCGTTACCAACTGCCCGTACAACTCAGCAATGCCGCCCGATACGATCGGCACCCCGGTGTTGTAATGATAGATCGCCGGGGAAACCGTGTCGTCATATGCCACGCTGGTCGGCACCCAAACCGTCACACCCGCCTGCACGCCGGCAAAGATGACCCGGAGCCTGGTGCCGTAGTCAGCAACACCCGCATTGGTAGCGCCAGCGGGGAAGGCAGGATTGTAGAAGCCGTATTCCACGCCAGCCTGACCGGTCGCACCGAAGGAGTAAATATGACCCGGGATATCTTGGGCCAACGGCGCACCAGGTGCCGCTCCGGTCTCAGGTCCCGCGACGTTTTGGATCTTAAACGACGCCGCGAATCCCTTGCTGAATGTGATGGTACCTGCCGGAGACGTACCGGGACCGCTAAAGTCCTGAGTCAGGCACTGCTGGAAGGTCGCAGCCGTGCTATTGCCGACCACCAAACCCTTCTGCACCTGTCCAACAACCTGTTGCGCGTTGTTGGTGATGGTCAGGGTCGCGGTGCCGCTGGTGGAGATGGTCGCCGTGACGCTAACCGGCGGGGCGTTGACGCTGGTTACACCCAAACCATTGGCATTACCACGAATATTCACTACCCGTATGATCAGACTCGCTTGCGCGGTACCGGGGGCATCAATCGGCACACCGTTGAACGTAACCGAACCGGTAGTCACCTGCTGGCCCTGGTAAACGTTGTAGGCCTGTCCCGTGCCATTGTGAGCCAGCGTGCCGGTATTGTACGGATCCGTTGCAATCACGCCGCCTTGACCATACATGTTGCAATCCGCATTGCCCACCAGGCACACCTTCTGGGTTGCCGGCTGAGGCTCGTTGACGAGCAACAGAGCCTCGGAGGCCTGCGTCGAAGAGACCAGAATGCGGCTGGTCAACGACGTATTCAGAAAGATCTGAATGTTCGAAGTGGGAACCACATTTGGAAACGCGTCCGTCGGAGTACCGCCGGTGCACGTGATGAGCACGTCGCCGGTTTTTTCCGTCAATCCCTCGGCCCGCAACTGTGTCGGGTTAGCGCCCGAGGCAATACACGTCAACGGCACGTTGGCCGCACTTGCGGATGACATAGTCCCTAACAGCAGGGCCAGCGCCGCAAGCACGATAATACTTCTGCGAAAATCTGCCATTTCCTTCTCCTTGTAAAGTGCGTTATTGAATCGGTCGAAGTTCTCTTGCAACCTGAGCCTCTGACAATTCGCGAAATCTCACAACCTTTGGGAACTTCTCCGTGTCGGGCGGAGAACAGAATCACCGAAGTCCCTCAAGTGGGCCAACGGCTCCAAACCAAAACCCGCGATCAGCACTTTTTCATGCTAATTCGTGCTTAAACTGCTAAGTTGTGCTTGCGGGGCAAAAAACGTACAAGTGCAAAATTGCATCGGACGTGGTAAAGATATAGATACATCAGGATTCCGCTCCCTGTCAAGAGAAAATTCTTTATCTTCAACGCGAAACCCAATTTCGCAAGCTCGGTTTGGCATTACAGCATACTCGTTAACCAAGGTCAACCCGCGCCAGCCAAATGCGTCGAAATCCACATTGAACGGAGCCAAAGCCCGGCGCAACTGGGCTTTAGAGCGGCCTTGTGTTTTGCTTCGGAAGACATGATCCTGTGGAAAACTGGGCGACTGTGGCTTTTCACACCTGCAAGTATGAAAAAACGTTCACCTAGGGCAAAGCTTCAAGCCACGGGCAAAGCTTCAAGCCACCCGAAATTTGTCGCGGCACGCAACCGAGCAGAAATGAACCAGCTCGCCATTGACAGTTTTCTTGACAGACGAAGTGGCAAGGACAAACGTTCCGCAGACCGGATCCTGTTTCAATTCGCCGCCCAATTCGCTTTTGGGAACCCGCTCGCCGGGCGGGCGCGAGGACTGAGACCGCATGGTCTGCGAGAAGACGCGTGCAACGGTAGTAATCACGTACCGAAGGAAGGCGAAAAAGACCAGCAGCAGTAGAAAACGGAAGACAAAGCGGAACATGTCTGAAGCCCTTCACGGGCCGGGCGTAGGCGCCAGCAGCGGCTGCACCGGATTAATTACTCTTCTTCTTGCCCTTCTTGTTCTTGGCGGCGTCCGGGTTCTCGTATGACGTGGCCACGGTCCCTTCAATCGACGCTAGCGCGCCCTTAGCGGATTCGGCAAACGGTCCGGTGGGTTTCAGCTCGAGATATTTCTGGAGGGCTTCCTTGGTGCCGTCGGCTGGGGTGACCTTGCCATCGGGAGCTATTTTCATCAGGCCCAGCAGATACATGCCGTATTGATATTGCGCATCGGCGTAATTCGGATCGATATCGATGGCCTTCTTGAACGCCTGGCCGGCGGCTTCGTTCTGACCTACGTTTACCAGCACCGCGCCTAGATTGTAGTAGTACCTGCCGGCGTTCGAGGGATCCATCTGCGCGGCCTTGGTCAACTCCGCCTGTGCCTCGGGAATCTTCTTAGCCTTCACCAGAGCCAGGGCATAGTTGTTGTGATACGCGGCGTCATCCGGCTTCAGCTCGATGGACTTGGTGAAAGCTTCGAGGCCTTTGTCATAAGCGGCCTGCTGATCGGCGCCGGTCTTTGTGGCACCGGATTGCATGTAGGCATCGGCGAGGCGCGCCCAGATGACGACCTGCTTGGGATCCATCTCATTGGCTTTGTTGAATGCCGCAATGGCCGCGTCCCACTGCTGTGCTTGCACGGCGGCCATACCTTGATTGAAGAGGTCATTGAGGGCTTTATTCTTTGCCAGCGCGGATTCGCGCTCCTTGGTGGCCTTTTCGAGAGCGGCTTTCTGCTCGGCCGACATGCCGCGCTCCTGCTCCTTGGAGAGCGTACCCGATGCAGCCGCTTGTTGGAGTGACTGCTGGCGCTGCTGAGTCTCTTTCATGCTGAAATTGACAGGCGGGTTGTCGCCGAGGCCAAGATGGACGCCATTCACGTTGTCCACGTCCTTACCGTCCACTTCGAGAGTCACCTTGTAGGTGCCAAGAGGGAGCCCGGTATGAAAATAGTGGCCTTTCTTATCGCTCTTGACCTGGTAATGACCTTTGATATCGATGCGATCGATTTTCACCAGCGCGCCCTTGAGCGGCTGGCCGTTCTGATCTTTGACGTCCCCTTCGAGCGAAGCGACCTGGGCAAAAGCCGCGCAGGTGCAGAGCAGGAGAGCCGCGGCAGACAAAGCTGCGGTCTTAAGCCGGGTGGGCATAAGCAGAATCCTCCATGGTCCAATTTTTACTTGTAAACACCAGCATACTACAAGAGCTTAAACTGATCTAACCGGAGTTTCCGGTTTGATACGATGGACAATAAATCGAAGGACCGTTTTGATCGACACCGTTCCGGACATTCTGGCTCGAATTGTCGCCCGCAAGCGGGAGGACTATTCCCGTGCAACGACGCTGCGGACGGAGTTGGAGCGGTTGGCCGAGGAAACACGGGGATCGCGGCGTGGCTTCCGTGCGGCGCTGTTGGGGCGCTCGCCGGCTGTGATTGCGGAGATCAAGAAAGTGTCCCCCAGTAAGGGACTGTTGCGGGAAGATTTCGATCCGGTGGGCCTGGCCAAGCAGTACGAACAAGGCGGAGCGGCGGCGCTTTCGGTGCTGACGGACGAGCCGTTCTTCCAGGGAAAACTGGAACATCTGGTAGCGGCCCGGACGGCATCGGCGGTACCGGTGCTGCGCAAAGATTTCACGCTGAATGAGTATCACGTGGTGGAAGCGGCGGCGCATGGCGCTGACGCCATTCTGCTGATCGCGGCAATTCTGGAGGAGCAGGAGATCCGCGATTTGCGGGAATCGGCCGCGCGCTTCGAGATGGCGGCGCTTGTCGAGGTTCACGACCGGCGGGAGCTCGAGACGGCACTCGGGGCAGGGGCGGACATCATCGGCGTAAACAATCGGGATTTGAGAACGTTCGAGGTGACGCTCGAAACTTCTCTGCGGCTGGCGGAGAAGATTCCGCACGGCATTCTGAAGATCAGCGAGAGCGGGATTCACTCGCTCGGGGACATCCGGCGGCTAGAGGGCGCGGGGTTTGACGCGTTTCTGGTTGGCGAGCATCTGCTGCGGGCGGCGGATCCGGAAGCGGCGCTGCGCGCCCTATTGGGGTCGGCATGAGGGGAAGGCAAAAGGCAAAAGGGAATTCGGAAGCAGTTCGTTCATGATGGTGAAGATCTGCGGCATCACGAATCCGGAGGACGCGCTGGCAGCAATCGAGGGCGGCGCGCGGGCGTTGGGATTTAATTTCTGGCCGGGCAGCCCGCGGTATATCAAGCCGGAAGCGGCACGGGCGATAATCGCCAAGGTGCCGGGGGACGTGTACAAAGTGGGCGTTTTTGTGGATGAGAAGCCGGACCTGGTGACGGCGATCGCGGGGGACACGGGGCTCGACGTGGTGCAATTGCATGGGCATGAAACGGGCAGCGACTTTCCCGAGGGATTGCGCGTTTGGAAGGCGATTCGGATTGGCACTCACTTCGACCGGGCGGCGCTCGATCAATATCCGTCAGAAGCGCTGTTGCTGGACGGCGCGGCGAACGGGGTGGCATTTGACTGGACGCTCGCGGTGGGAATTGCACGGAAAGTGATCGTCGCGGGAGGGCTGGACGCGACCAACGTCGGCAAGGCGATTGAACAGGCGCGGCCGTGGGGTGTGGACGCGTGCTCGCGCCTCGAAAGCACACCAGGCAGGAAGGACCACGTCAAGATGACGCAATTTCTGAAGGCGGCGCTTTCCGCATGAGCTCGCAGCCGGATTCGGGTGGACATTTCGGAACCTACGGCGGGCGGTACGTGCCCGAGGTGTTGATGTCGCCGCTCGAGGAACTGGAGCGCACATTTTTAGAGGCGCGCGAGGACCCAGCATTTCGGAGCGAGCTGGACGAACTGCTGGGCACTTACGCGGGGCGGCCGACACCGCTGTATTTTGCGCGCGGCCTGACCAAGAAACTTGGCGGCGCGCGCATCTATTTGAAGCGCGAAGACCTGCTGCATACCGGCGCGCACAAGATCAACAACTGCCTGGGGCAGGCGCTGCTGGCGCGGCGCATGGGGAAAAAGAGGATCATTGCCGAGACCGGAGCGGGGCAGCACGGCGTGGCGACGGCGACGGTTTGCGCACTATTCGGGTTCGAGTGCGTCGTGTACATGGGTGAAGAGGACATGCGGCGGCAGCGGCTGAACGTGTTCCGCATGCGGCTGCTCGGGGCAAAGGTCGTAAGCGTGACCAACGGCAGCCGGACGCTCAAAGACGCCATCAGCGAGGCCATGCGCGATTGGGTGACGAATGTCTCAACCACGCATTATTTGCTGGGTTCGGCGCTTGGCTCGCATCCCTATCCGCTGATGGTGCGGGAATTTCACAAAGTGATCGGGGAAGAAGCGCGCGCGCAGATCCAGAAAGCCGAGGGCCGTCTGCCGGACGCCGTCATTGCGTGCGTAGGCGGCGGAAGCAACGCGATCGGCATCTTTCACCCGTTCATTCCGGACGCGAATGTGCGCCTCATCGGCGTCGAGGCCGGCGGGCGCGGGCCAGGACTCGGCGAGCATGCGGCGCGTTTCTCGGGCGGCTCGCCAGGGGTGCTGCATGGCGCCCGCAGTTACTTGCTGCAAGATGAGAATGGGCAGATCTCACTGACGCATTCGGTCTCGGCGGGATTGGATTACGCACTGGTGGGGCCAGAGCACGCGTGGCTGCACGACAATGGGCGCGCGGAATATGTTTCCGTGGACGACGGGACTGCGCTGGAGGCGACGCGGTTGCTGTCGCAGACCGAGGGGATCATTCCGGCGCTCGAATCGGCGCACGCGGTGGCGGAGGCGGTGGCGCGAGCCCCGAAAGCGGCAGGACAGGTGTTCGTGGTGAATGTGTCGGGACGGGGAGATAAAGACATCGATATCTATCGGGAAAACTTTCCGGAGCTGGACCGACGGTGAAGGCAAAAGACAAAAGGCAAAGGGGCAAAAGTGAACGCTCCCTTTCCGAATTTCCTTTTGCCTTTTGCAGTTTGCCTTTTGTCTTTTGTCTTGCCGGTGGGATCGCATGACGCGAATCGGACGCCTTTTCGAGAATCTCCGCGCCTCTGGGCGCAAGGGGCTCATTGCGTACGTTACCGCCGGGGACCCCGCGCCCGAGCGTACGCCAGAGCTGGTGGAGGCGCTGGAGCGCGGCGGGGCGGACCTGATCGAGCTGGGTGTGCCGTTTTCCGATCCGATTGCGGATGGACCGGTGATCCAGCGTGCGGGTGAGCGGGCGTTGCGGGCGGGGACCACGCTGCGCGGCATTTTGGAAATCGCGCGAGAGATACGGGGCCGGTCGGAAGTGCCGCTGCTTTTGTTCACGTATCTGAATCCCGTGCTGCGATACGGATTCGAGGCGCTGGCTCGAGACGCGGCGGCGGCCGGCATCGACGGCTGTCTGCTCACCGATGCCAGCGTGGAAGAAGCGGGCGACTACGTCAAGGTGATGCGCGGCGCGGGGCTGGACACGGTATTTCTGGCCGCGCCGACGAGTTCGCCGCGGCGCCTTAAATTGGTGGCCGAATATTCGAGTGGATTCGTCTACCTGGTTTCGCGCGCGGGCGTGACGGGAGAGCAGGATTCGCTTTCGGGCTCGGTCGCGCCTTTGGTAAGCGCGATGCGGGCGATCACCTCACTGCCTTTGGCGGTGGGATTCGGCATCTCGCGGCCGGAACACGTGGCGGAGCTGGGGAGGCAGGTGGAAGCGGTGGTGGTGGGCAGCGCCATTGTGCACTTGATTGAGCGCAATCTCGACAATCCTTCGCTCGAAGTCCAGCTTGAGGCCTTTGCGCGCGAGCTGAAACATGGATTTGAGATGACTGGGGCCGGGGTGCGCGAGCGGTGACGCGGGAATCCGCCGAAAAAGCGCTGGCCGACTGCCGCGAGCGCATCGATGCGCTGGACCGGCAGCTGGTGGATCTGCTCAACGCACGCAGCCGCATCGTGGAAGAGATTGGGCGCATCAAAGGCGAATGCGGCATGCGCATCTACGAGCCCAAGAGAGAAGAGGAAGTGCTGGCCAACGTGGAGGAAAACAATGGCGGTCCGATGACGCACGATGCCGCGCGGCGCATTTTCGAGCGGATCATCGACGAAATGCGCACGCTGCAACGGCTGCGGATGGAAATACCGCGGGATGGAGACAATAGTTGAATGCTCGTTGTGATGCAGGAGGGCGCCAGCGAGGCGCAGATTCAAGGGGTGATCGACCGGTTGGTGGAGCTGGGCTTTGACGTCCATCGCTCGACCGGCGTGCTGCATACGGTGCTCGGTGGCGTAGGCGGCAAGGACGAATTCGACGTCGCCGCGTTCGAGGTGATGGAAGGAGTCAAAGAAGCCCACCGCATCATTTCACCGTACAAGCTGGCGAGCAGGACTTTCCGGCCGGGAGGAACCATCGTGCGCGTGGCGCGCAACGGCGATCCGGCGGTGGAGATCGGCGGCGAGCGCGTGGTGGTGATGGCGGGGCCGTGCAGTGTGGAGAGCCGCGAGCAGATCGAACGCTCGGCTGAGATTGTGGCGCGTGAGGGAGCGAACGTGATTCGCGGGGGTGCGTTCAAGCCGCGCACGTCGCCGTACAGCTTTCAGGGGCTGGGCGAGGCGGGGCTCGCCATGATGCGCGAGGCCGCGGATCACCACAGCCTGCTCGTGGTGAGCGAGGTGATGGACCTTACGCAGATCCCGCTGGTGAGCCAGTATGCGGACATCCTGCAAGTGGGCGCGCGCAACATGCAGAATTTCAATCTGCTGCGCGAGCTGGGCCGGCAGTCCAAGCCGGTGCTGTTGAAGCGCGGCATTTCCGCAACCATCGAGGAACTGCTTCTTTCCGCGGAATACATTCTCGCCGGCGGGAATTACAACGTGATTCTGTGCGAGCGCGGCATCCGCACATTTGAGAACTACACGCGCAACACCATGGACATCTCAGCCATTCCGGTGGTGAAGAAGCTGTCGCACCTGCCCATTGTGGCCGACCCATCGCATGGCACGGGGCGTCGCGATAAAGTGGCGCCGATGGCGCGGGCCGCGCTGGCCGCGGGTGCGGACGGGCTGCTGCTGGAGGTGCATCCGGATCCGGATCACGCGCTCAGCGACGGAGCACAGTCATTGCACCCCGCACAGTTCACCGAGCTGATGGCGCAACTGCGCATGATCGCGCCGGCGGTGGGACGGGTGATTTAGCCGGCCATGCAAACAGTAGCGATCGTTGGCGTAGGGCTGATCGGCGGCTCGTTCGGCCTGGCGCTGAAGAAAGCAGGGTTCGGCGGCACTATTCTGGGTGTCAGTTCGCCGGCGACGATCGAGGCAGCCGTCGAGCGCGGCGCGATTGATGAGGGTTTGCCGCTCGCCGATGCGGCGGCGCGTGCGGATCTGGTCTATCTGGCACAACCCATCGGGCGCATTCTGGATACGCTACGGCGCATCGATGACCTCGTGGGGCCGGGCACGCTGATTACGGATGCGGGCAGCACCAAGAGCGCCATCGTCGCCGCGGCGAGGCTGCATCTGAGGCGCAGCCTGTTTCTCGGCGGCCATCCCATGGCGGGCAAAGAGAAACGCGGCGTGGCGGAAGCGGATGCCGATCTGTTCCGCGGGCGCACCTATGTGCTGACGCCGGAGGACTCGCGGACGCTCGAAGCGCCGCGTACCACGGAATTTGTGGAATGGCTTCGCCGCATTGGGGCGCTGCCAGTGATGCTGAATGCGGTGGAGCACGATCGGATCGTTTCCTTCACGTCGCATCTTCCGCAACTGGTGGCGACAGCGCTAGCCGCGACGGTCGCCGAGCATGCCGGGGACAACCTGTCGGTGGCCGGGCCGGGACTCCGGGACTCGACGCGCCTCGCGTTGAGCTCGTTCGAGCTGTGGCGGGATATTCTGGCGACGAATAGCGGGCCCATCGAGCAGGCGCTCGGCGCGTACATCAACAAGCTGGAGCACCTGCGCGACAATCTGCGCACGCGCGAAATCGAGGGCGAGTTCGAGATCGCGGCGGCGTTGGCGGCGACGTTGCGGAAGTAGCTACACGAGCTGCGAGATTTCTTGTTCCGTGCGCACAGCGTCCCAGCCGAGGTGGCGGGCCATTTCGGCAGCGAAGGGCGCCACGTTTTCGCGCGTCCATTTCCGTTCGTAACCCCAGTAGGTCGAGACGAACATCAGATCGGCGAAGCCCTGCGCCATCTCGTGGTTTGCGGCGAAGGCGATTTGCGCGCATTCAAGTCGCGTGAGGCCGGGTGGCGCGGTTTCAGGGAGCATCGCGAGAACATGCGGCGCCTGCACGCCATAATTGCGGATCGCGAGTGTCGCTTCGTCGCGGGTCAAGGCGTGCCTGGCGGCCAAGGCGTCGGCGGACGCGATCAACTCGTTAACGTGCTCCGCGGTGTTGCCGCCTAGCGGCGTCGTGGCGGTCTTCGATTCGGCGGGCAGAATCAGATCGGCGGCTTCGGCGCTCATGGCGCGGTAGGTTGTGTACTTGCCGCCGGCCACGTGCACCACGCCGTCGTCATCCTTCCAGATGCGGTGCTCGCGGCTGGCTCTGGTCGCGGAGCCGGGGGCCGGAACGAGCGGGCGCAATGAGCTGAACGTGGAAATCGGCTCGGTGTCGCGCGCCGAGGGGAAGAGCTGGCGTACGATGCGCAGCAGATATCCGGTTTCCTCGGCGGAGATGCGGACGCTATCGGGACCGCCGGCGTGATCGACATCCGTGGTGCCTACGAGCGACAACTGGCGCGCGCTGCCCCAGGGAATCACGAAAATGATGCGGCCCGATTCTTCGAAATATGCCACAGCGTTGTCGCTGGCGTTGACGCGCGGAATCACGATATGCGAGCCGCGCACGAGGCGCAGACCAGGCTCCCACGGGCCGGTGGCGTCAACCAGATGGGCGGCCCGGACCGGGAAGGCGTCACCGGAGAGCATGTCGGTGACGGAGACAGCGGCGCCTTCGCGCCGTGCGCGCGAGTAGTTCACGATGGTTGCGCCGAGGCGGGCGGCATCCCAGACGTTCTCGATCACGAATCGCGCGGAATTCACCTGGCAATCGTAGAAGATGGCGCCGTGCGTCAAGCCTTGGAGCGCAAAGCCGGGCTCGAGCCTTGTCACTTCGTCGGCGGAGAGCACGCGGTGGCGGCCGACGTTGCCGCGACCAGCTAGAAGATCGTAGAGTGTGAGACCGGCGCCGTAGAACAGGCGCGCCGGCCATCCATACATGGGCATGAGAAACGGCTGCGGCGTGACCAGATGCGGAGCGAGGTGGAGCAGTGTGGCGCGCTCGTACAGCGATTCGCGCACCAGATGAAACTGGAGCTGTTTCAGATAGCGCAGGCCGCCGTGAATGAGCTGCGAGTTCTTGCCGCTGGTGCCGGACGCGAAGTGGCGTTGCTCGACCAGGGCCACTTTGGCGCCGCGCATGGCGAGATCGCGCGCGATTCCGGCGCCGTTGATGCCGCCGCCAAGAATGAGGACGTCGAAGGTCTCGCGGCGGAGGCGCTCGATGTTTTGGGCGCGGGAGTCAAGGGTGAAGGCTGGCTGGAGGGTCACACGACTGCGCCTCTGCGAAACGTCGCAGCGGATTTTGAGCCCAGTGCAAGAAGCCCCAGCACGATGGCGCCTGATGCCAGGGTCACGGCCCATCCAATCTGGTTTTCCAGCGGCGTCTCAAACTGCAATCGAATCGTCTGCTCACCGGGAGGCGCCTCAATCCACATGAATCCGACCGGATCCGCGTGAACGGGCAACGTGCGCCCGCTCGCATAAGCATGCCAGTTCGGATCGTATGTTTCCTGCACCAGAATCGACTGGCCGGGCTGCAGGTTGGCGTGAAGGATCATGGCGTCGGTTCCGTCCCATTGCGCGGACGCGCGGACATCGGGACCGTTTTCCACGGCGTCCGTGTAAGCGCGCAACCGGTCCAGCTCGACTACAGACTGGATCGGCGGCAACGACTGGAACTGCCGCGCTTCCACGATGTGCGCCAGGCCGGGATAACGGCGGGGGATTTTGTAGATGATGTTGCCCTGATGGTCGTTATAGATCTCAGTGAGGATTCCATCGAATTTTCGCGGATTCGAATAATCGTGATAGATCTCCTGGGAGTTCTTGTCGTGAACAATGACCGCATCGACGCCCAGCGCCTGCATCAACCGGACGCCCGCACTTGCATCCGGATTGTTGGTGACGAAGAAGTACGCATGCTGCACCAGACCGTTCATGAGGCCCTGATCGGAACCTCCGTGCATCTGCGCCAGATCGCTCCAGGTGTCGTACCAGAAGCGGACCGAGCCGGTCGCCAACGAGCGTGCGCCGGGGAGATTCTTCGCGATCCAATCGGTCACCTGATACTCAACTCTGCGCCGATAATCGGGGTCGCTTAAGACGATTCCCCGAGCGTGCCGAAGGTAGCCGAAGCAGGTGGCAAACGATGCCACCACAAGGAACAGCGCCGCCAGCCTGGTCCACAAGGATGGCGAAAACGGGAAATGCGGTCGAGGCGGGTCCGCGGCCCACAGGCGCCTGAGGCACTCGGCCAGCAGCAGGATCAGCGCCAGGTCAAGTTCCGGGACGAGCCGCAGCGGTTCACCTATCAGCCTGAAGTCGAAATAATACTGGCCAAGCACGAGAAGCGCGAAGGCGGCTGCGCTGCCGCAAACAAAGGTGAACCAGGCCAACTCGCGGCGGCCGCGCACGAAGCGGAAGGTGACGGTCCCAAGTGCCACCGCGACAGCCAGAGCCACCCAGCGGGACCACCCATTGCCCGGACGCGATACGAACTGCATGTTTCTGAGCGTGATCTGGAGATAGGACGGGACCAGCCAGAAAGCCGTGAGTCCGTACGCCACCGCCGCGATGCCGGCCGCTCGCAGCCAAACAAGATTGTTGCGATGGGTAACCCAGACACTCCAAACGAGAATGGAAAAAAAGATGGCCAAAGCTGTGGCCCCGTAAAAGTTGATGGACACCACCCAGGCGGAAAACACCGCGGCCAGCGCCAGGAGTGCCGGACGCCAGCGCCCGAGCGCCAAAAAAGTGCATAAGAGCGCGAGCGGCAGCAGAGCCAGCGCCGAGATGTGCGGGCCCTCGCCCCACTGCGTCAACACGTTGAGGCGCTGAGGCATAAGATGCCACGAGTCCACGCGATATTGCCGCATCAACAGGAAGCTGGGAGAGAGAAGAAGCGTCGCAAGGGCGGCGAGCCAGGCCGTGCCGCGCGATTCGGCTGCGAGTCGAACCAAGAGATACACACTCACGATCCCGACGCAATAGAACAACGAAATGTACAGGTGGTACGCCCGAACCGGGAGGATCGGAAAAAGTTTGGCCAACGCGGCCGTGCCATATCGCAAAGCTGGCGGGTAGATGTAGTCAAATCGCGTACCGCAGTACCAGAGCGGCTGCCAGAGCGGATGGGGCCAGTGAGCTTTCAGGAACCTGCCATCGGCAATGAATGTGCTTTCGATCGAATGCCAGGCAATTGTGTATTTGACCTTGAAGAGCGGCCGAATCACGGCTGCGGTGAGCAGGAAAATGAGGAAGCTATCCAGCGCAACGCCAAGCCATGATCGATGCGGTTTCATTTTGGAATTGTGCTAAGGGCGGATTATCGCAGATGCAGGGCTAATCGCGAAAACCGTGAAAACCTCTGTGGCGTTACACTGATCTCGTGAATCGAAGATCTTTTTTTGCATTGGGCGCCGCTGCCGCACTCCCGGCACAAACGCCGTCTCCCCGTTTCGTCAAGAGCATCTGCTCGATCATCTTTCCACCGCAGATGCCGGTCACCGAGAAATTCCGGCAAGCGAAGAATGCCGGTTTCGAGGCGATTGAACTGCGGTACGGCGAGGAGCTTTCGCCGTCGCTCAGCGCCGACGAGGTGAAGCGCCTCGGCGATGCCGCGCACCAGTCCGGCGTGCAAATTGCGAGTATGTGGATGGGCGGGCCTTTTCGGAGCAATCCGATCAACAGCCCGGATGCGGCGGTGCGCGCGCGGAGCCTGGAAGGGTTGAAGCAAGGCCTCGAGGTCGCGAAGAATCTCAATTGTGGCGCAACACTGCTCTATCTTTGCCGCCTGGGTGACGGGCCAAAGCTTCAGTTCAGCTACGAGGAGACCTGGAACCGCGTAAGTGAGGAACTGCCGAAGGCCATTCCGTGGGCCGAGGAAGCTAAAGTCTGCCTGACGCCGGAGAACGTGTGGAACAAGTTCATCCTCAGTCCAATGGAGATGCGCACGTTTCTCGACCAGTTCCACAGCCCGTGGATTCAGTCGCATTTTGACGTGGGCAACGTGATGCAGTACGGCTATCCGCAGGACTGGATCCTGACGCTGGGGCCGCGGATCAAGCGCGTCCATCTGAAGGATTACAAGCTGTCGGCGCGATACGAGCAAGGCAAATTCGCCGATTTACTCGAAGGCGATGTCGATTGGAAAGCCGTAATGTCCGCGTTCGTGAAGGTTGGGTACCGCGGATTTATGTCGCCGGAGATCGGCCACGATCCCAACGATCCGGACAAGCCGCGGAAGGTTTCGGACGCGTTTGACAAGATACTGGCGATGGCGTGAGGGCGATTCAGGCCTGCCAACTGGCGTTAGAGGCGAATTTTCCTTCCATTGTCACGATCACGGTCCAGACGGATCCCGCTCCCTTTTAGTGGGGATGACGCGAAGAATTCAACCAGACTTCCGGCACCCTTTGACGGTTTGCCAGATTTGGGTCGTCTAGCGACTCTAGATCCAGATTTCGACTTACGATTCACAGACTTGAATTTTGCCTCTGTCCAACTTATCGACGCCGTGTTCCGCCTCGTGAGAAGATTCGCGTAATCGGTTCAGTCGACCGCTTCCTTCTTCACGGCCTGCAGATCGATCCCCAACGCCTGGCATTTCTTATACAAATGGCTGCGTTCCAGGCCCAGGACTTTGGCGGTTTCGGTCATGCGGTAGCCGTGGCGCTTGAGCTCTGCGAGGAGCACATCGCGCTCGAAAGCGTCCACTCGTTCGGCAAGCGTGCCGGTGGAGGGCGTCATCGGGACGGTAGTTGGAGCTTGTTTTGGCAGCGTAGCTTCCACGGTCGCGGCGTCAACGGTTTCACCCGAAAGCAGCAGCAGGCGCTCGACGATGTTACGTAGTTCTCGCACATTGCCCGTCCATGAGTAATGCTGCAGTGCGGCCATAGCTTCAGGGCTGAAAGTCTGCGGTTTCCATCCGTTCTGGTCGGCGATCTGGCGCGCGAAATGTGCCACCAGCACAGGAATATCGTCGAGCCGCTCGCGGAGCGGCGGCAGCAGGATTGGAAACACGAAAATGCGGTGGTAAAGATCCTGGCGAAATGTGCCTTTTTTCACCAGTTCTTCCAAATTGCGGTGCGTGGCGACCACTACCCGCACATTCACTGAGACCGGCCGGTCGCCGCCCACGCGCTCGATTTCGTTTTCTTCGAGGACGCGCAGGAGCTTGGTCTGCATCACGGCCGGCATGTCGCCGATCTCGTCCAGGAACAATGTGCCGCTTTGCGCCTGCTCGAACTTGCCGGTGTGGCGCGTGGCGGCGCCGGTGAATGCGCCCTTTTCGTGGCCGAAAAGTTCCGATTCGATCAGTTCCGCGGGCACCGCGGCACAGTTGAGCGTCACGAAAGGCCCGTGTGCTCGCGGGCTTCGTGCGTGAAGTGTGCGTGCGATCAGCTCCTTGCCCGTACCGGTCTCGCCGAAAATGCAGATGCGCGTTTCGCTTGCGGCCACGCGCTCTACTTGCGCCATCACGCGGCGCATGGGCTCGCTCTTCCAGATGATTTCGTGCTTGCCGACACGCTGGCGCAGTTGGCGATTCTCTTCTTCCAGACGGCGGAGCTTCAGCACGTTCTCGACAGTCAGAAGCAGCTTGTCGGTGGAGAGCGGTTTCTCGAGGAAGTCGACCGCACCGAGCCGTGTAGCGCGCACTGCCATCTCGACATTGGCCTGGCCGGAAATCATGACGACGGGCGTGGCGAGCCCCAGCGATTTGAGATCTTCGAGTAGCGCCAGGCCGTCCTTTGCGGGCATCACGACGTCGGAAAAAATCAGGTCGAAGGGTTGTGATTTGACCAATTCGAGGGCGCGCGCAGCGCTGTCGCACACCGTAGCTTCGTGGCCGGCCAGGCGGAAAGCGCGAGCCAGGGAGGCCAGAGTATTGGCGTCATCGTCGACGATCAGCAAGTGTGCCATGTCAGGCTCGGGTGGCTTGTATTATGGGAAGCTCGATGCGGAAAGTGGCGCCGCGGCCGGGCTGACTCTCCACGGAAATGGTCCCGTGATGATCGCTCACCACCGACTGGACGATCGCAAGTCCGAGTCCGGTGCCGTGGTGCTTGGTGGTGTAGTAGGGTGTGAATAATCGAGCGCACTCCTCCTGCGTCAAGCCCTGGCCTGAGTCGGCGACCTCCAGAATCACGGTGCTATTGTACTGCCGCGTAGTCAGGCGCAAGGTTCCTCCGTTGGGCATGGCGTCCAGGGCGTTCAGCACCAGGTTTTGCAGCGCCCGCTTGATTTGTTCGCGGTCGGCCTCGATCGAGGGCAGCGAGGGGTCGAGATGCGCCTCAGGATGAATGTTGCCGGCTGCGATGAGCTGCGCGTCAACCAGTTTCAGAACGGCGCGCACCAGATCGTTCAGTTGCATGGGCTCGAACTGCGGCGTGGGCATTTTAGCGAAATCGCTGAAGCGGCCGATGATGGCCTTGAGATTCGACAGTTCGGCGAGCAAGGTGGCGGTACTTTCGCGAAAAACCTCTTCGAACTGGGCGGGATGCTCGCGCTTGGCGCGGTCCAGATTCTCTACGGTGATTTGCAGAGGAAAGAGCGGATTCTTGAGCTCGTGAGCGAGGCGCCGCGCCAGTTCGCGCCACGCGGCCACGCGTTCGGCCTGCACCAGACGCTCGCGCTGATCGGAGAGTTCGCCCGTCATCTGGTTGAAGGCGCGCGCCAGGTCGCCGATCTCATCGCGCGAATCGGTTTCGACGCGAACCTGCCAATTCCCACGCGCAACCTCGGCCGCGCCGGCGGCCAGCAATTTCACCGGGCGTGTGACCCGCGCTGTCGCCCATGCGGCGAGCGCCAGAGCCAGTAGAGCACCCGCTCCGCCAACGTACAGCCCGACCTTGCGAATCGAGCGAACCAATGTGGCCAACTCACGCTGAGAACTGCCGATGAGGAGGACGGCAAGCGGGTGGCCGTCGTGGCCTTTCTGCGGAATGGCGTGAAACGTTTCCGCGCTGGCGGCGTCGGAAGTCCACTGGATTTCCGCGCTGGTTTCGCGGTTTTCGCGAATGCACTGCTTGATGAGCGATTCCAGGCCTTGAGCTTCGTCTGTAGACACGCCAGTGAGCAACTGTGGAGAGAAGGTGGGGTCGAGATTACGATAGAGCAGCGCCCGCATGCCCGCGGGCAATACCAGCGACGCAAGAAAAGTCTGATCGAGGCGGCGGCCGGCCACAACGTACAACTGGGCATCGCCGGCCGCCGTCACACGCACGGCTTCCAGCGCCAAAACGAATTCGTCGGGTAGTTCTTCCCGCCGGAGAAATGCGGGTTGCGAGTTCCAGTCCACCGGTTCGGCGAGCCAGGCTTCCTTGTAACCGAACCGCGCTTGCGACTGCGCGGAAGAGACGATGGAGGTGTCCGGGGCGACCAGTTCAAGAAAATCCAGAGCATGAGCTGTGGCCAGGTCTGCGGCGTCGGCAACGTGTGGCGCGACCTCACCACGACTGGCGTCTATGGCGATGTGCATGGTGGCATCTGACTTCGCGATGCGGTCGGCCGCGGCCGCGATTTCGCCGCCACGCCGCTCGAACTCCTTGTAGAACTGCTCGGCGAGCGCGGCGGTACGTTGCTGATCCAATCGCCCGAAGGCGCGCTCGGTGGACCGGGAAACGATCCAAACCACCATCGCCACCGAAGCCAGGATAGTCACGCCGAACATCAGCAGGAGGCGCGTGCGGAACGTCACGGCGTCCTCGCTTCGAGCCAGACATCATCCAGACGCCAATCTCCCCATGGTTGGGGATCCCAATTCCTCACCCGTGAACTCAGCCCGTAGACTTCGGGAAGGTAAAAGAGCGGCACGAGGCGAAAGTCTTCGAGCAGCTTGCGCTCGTACGCCAATAGGGCTTCCGGGGTTGCGGCCCCGGGCTGGGAATCCGCGTGCAGTACGCCTCCCATTTCCGCCAGCACCTGCGCAGGATCGAGCGAACGCAGCGGGTATTTCACCAGTCGTACGGTGGCTTGAGCGCCGGGCGCAGTCTGAATGGTGACACCCGCTTCGCGCGCGTTGAGCGCGATGCGTTCGGCAACGGGACGTGAGAGCGAATCGGCGAGATCGTAAGCCAGCGAGATCCGCAGCGCGGGTTTGGGCAATGCGGAAGCGATTTGGCGGGCGCGATCCAGGTCGCGCGCCGACGGAAACAGGAATGCGTAACCGCTTAGCCAGCCGGGCAATATCGCGCCAGTGGAATCGCCCTGTCCTTGCAGCAAAACGTTGCGGATCGCGCTTCGATCGATGGAAAGAGCAACGGCCTCGCGCAGGTGGGCGTCTTCGGTTACTCCGTGCCCGCGCTCAAACAGCAGCGCGAGCAACTCGGAGGGGACCGTAGTCCATGTGCGGACTGCCTGCTGCGCCGTGCGGCGGGCATCACCGATCGGGATTTCGACCAAGTCGGCCTTGCCGAGTTCGAGATCGATCGCCTGATCCCGGTATGCGCGGCCCATGTGGACGTCGACAAAGTCGACAAATGGCCGCCCGCCCCAATAGCCTTCATACGCTCCGAGCAGCGCGCGCTTACCAGGCTGCCATTCGGTGATGCGAAACGGGCCGGTCCCGATGGTCGCGCCGTCCGCGCCGCGCATCAAAATCGCGCCGCGGGCACTGGCGAGACGCACTGGCAGATCGGGCGCGGGGGTCTCGGCTTGAAAAACCAGAGTACCGTCGCCCGCGGCGGCTACATTCGTCCAGTCCTTCAGGCATGCCACAACCGCCGCAGCCGTTACCGGAGAGCCATCATGAAACATTGCATGAGGACGCAGATGGAATTCCCAGCGTTTGTTCGATGCGTCGTGCTGCCAGGAGATCGCCAACGCAGGCTGGGGTTCGCCACGATCGTCCAGTCGCACCAGGCCATCGTAGACCAGCGGCACCAGCCGCAGCGGCCATTCGCCGGGATCGGTCAGTGTGAGCGAGTCGTGCAGCTCGACCACGAGCGTGCCGCCATAATGCGGACGCGATTCCGCCGCCGCTCGCCAGGCGAGCGAAATCAGACTAGCGGCTGCAAGGAATCGCCAGGCGAAACGCCGCATATCGGCCACTTTTCAGGTCACGCGAAACGGCAACGGCGGCGCCGCGCTCGCTCCCAGACCAGAGCGCGGTAACTGGACCGGGAAAGGCCACCGGATCTCCCGCTGGCCTTGGGGCGCCTTCTTTCAACTCATACGCCTGTACGGAATCTGGCGCGGTGCTGTCGCCTGCCGCGGTCGCGAGCAGCAGGGTTCGCGAGCCACACTCCGTCTCGACTGCGGCGACATCGCTGCCCCACCCGCCCCACGACGCACCGGGCTCGAACGCCGCATTGTACAGGTGCATGCGGCCATCGGTACCGGCGAATAGCCAGGCGGCGTGGCCGTGATCGGAGAAACCAGCGGCCGAGAAGAACGCCGGAATGCGTTTCTGCAGGCCGTCGGGCAGAACAAATTGCTCGAAGGAATTGCGCGTGGGCATCGAGACCGCACGAGCGTTGGACCCGAGCGGCCACAATGCCTCGTCGCGGCAAGTAATGCCCAGTCCGCGGGCGGCGTTGCCGTTGCACGTGAGGCCGGGCAGATACGCCTGGTAAACGTCGCCTTGGACGAACAGACGCCCGCGCAGATCGCGGGGCAAGGAGCGCGCAACCGGAACGCGCACGCCAAGCTTGCGCTGCCACGCGCCACTGGAATTCTCATAGAGGCTGATGGATTCGGCGTCAAGCACCAAAAGATCCCGGCCGAGCGGAGCAAAATCGAGAATTCGTGAGTCCCGTTCCAACATGCGCAGCTTTTCGATCACAACCAATCCCGCGTTGGCTGGCTCCTCGGGCTTAGGCCACTCCTCCATCACACCCTCTCGCGCGTCACCTCGATGGATTTCGGCCACCCACACCCAATCGCGAAGATTCTCGGAAATGGTCAGTGCAACTGAGATGCCAGCCTGCGGGTTCGTGCCGATGCCCGCGCCGGGCAGTTGGCGCTCCATCGCATCCTGCGCGGCAGCCGCATCGGACGGGCTCACGGGTGCGACGCTGGCAAACGTGAACATCACTGGCTCGCGGGTCTTCAAAACGGCGGCGATTTTCTGCGCCAGCGCGTGAGCCGGTTCGTCGAAGCCTTGGCACCATGCCGTCAAAGCCAGCGAAACAAAAATAAGTGGAATGAAGATTCTGGGGCGGGCGCCCACCATCGGGTTCGAGCGCCATCATAGCACACGCCCTACTTAGCTCTGAGCTTCGCGCGCCGTTGACGCCAATCGTGCCGGCAGGGCGCGAACCAGAGCCGTCAGGCACAGACGCGCCGCCAGGAACGCGATGGGGAATGCCGCCGCGATCACCGATCCAAGCACCAGGGTATTGATCAGGTTTTCCATAAATCCTCTCGAAATCCTCTCTACTGGGCGCTGCCCGCACTTAGCGTGTTAGCCGCCATTTCGGTTCCGCCGAAAATTCGCGCCACGTCGGCATCCCGCTCGCCGTGCAATTCCACCACGTCGCCCACGGCAACCCGTGCGAAGAGATCCTCGACATCGCGGTTGCGCATCCGGACGCATCCGTGAGAGGCGTTGTGGCCGATCGAGCGCGGACTGTTGGTTCCATGAATTCCATAACCTTTGCGGTTCAACCCCATCCAGCGTGTGCCGACCGGATTGCTCTTGCCTGGGCCGACCACTTTCTTGTTGGGTCCATACCAGGTGGGATTGGGGATGCGTTGCACGATCTTGTAAGTTCCGCTCGGCGTGGGGCTTGTCGGCGCGCCAACGGCGGTGGAATAGATCTTCACGACACGGCCGTGTTCGATCAACGCCAATTTGCAATCGGGAATGCTCACTACAATGCGACGTTCAGGCGCCACCGCTTCGGCCTGCGGACGCGTCTCCGCCTGTTTGTCCTGGCAAAGAGCTTCCGCCGCAGCAACGAACGCGATAGCAATTAGTGATCTGAGATTGCAGATTGTCTCCCGATTGGGTCTCATTTTCCTTTGCCCTCCGTGGCTCACGCTATGAGAAAAGCAAGGCAGAGGCCGATCGCAAACGATTGATTTAATTGACTATGTGGGTTCGAGCGGCGTGTCTATCAAGACACGGGCGTGGGAGGGCGGACGCGAACAGTCACCGTGCGCCGTAGACCGGAATGGCGGCGCCATGAATCACTTGGGCGTCTTCGCTGCACAGGAACAGGATGACGCGTGCGATTTCTTCAGGTTTTGGCCACTTGGTGAAATCGGCGCCCGGCATGGCGCGCCGGTTGGCGTCGGTATCGATGATGCTGGGGAGGATCGAGTTCACGCGCACGCCGCTCCCTTGCAGATCGGCGGCGAGCGAATCCATCAGGGCCAGCGCCGCGGCCTTCGATGCGGCGTAAGCGGCCACACCTGCCTGGTGATCGAGAGCTGCCTTCGACGCCACGTTGACGATGACTCCTTTTCCTTGTGTGACCATTAGTTTCGCCGCCGCGCGCGACAGCACATAGCCCGAGCGGAGGTTCAGCGCGAGCATCTGGTCGAAGGCTCTTGTATCCATTTCCCACAACTTGACGCCGCCCGTGTATCCGCCGACGGTGTTCACGAGGATGTCGAGCGTGCCGTTTTCCGCGCGAATGCCTGCGATGAGTCGCTCCACGGCGCTTTCGTCGGTGACATCGATCTGGCGGCCGATGAGTCTGGAAGAATCGGCACCGGCCTCGCGCTTCAACTCAACGAATTCCTGATCCCTCTGATAGGTAACAATCAATTGGGCGCCTTCTTTCAAGAAGGCCAGGCTCACGGCACGTCCCAATCCTCCCGTGCCGCCCGCTACCAATGCGACTTTCCACGTGAATATCATCCGATCTCTCCATCCCCCACAGCACGACCAGGTTCAGCCATTGTAGCGAAAGGATGAGCGCGCCCTTCGCGACAGCCGGGAGCTGGCGGGGCCTTCCCCATCACGTACGCAGCGGACTTGTGCGACACTCAAACCAATGGCACGAGCGGTAATGGAGCACGTATTCGCCGCGCTGCTGGCATTGCTCTCAGCGCAGGCGGCCGTGCCTTCCGTACGTTTTGTAGCAGCCTTCGAAATCGTCTGCTGCACCGAGGCCGAACAACAGACTCCTCGGGAAGCGCGGCGCACTCGGGCGGACGTGCAGGTCCGGGAACCCGCACCGGCGTACGTATCACTCGCCAAGCCCGAGCCAGACACCGCCGTTCTGTTCCAACGGCCACCTCCAGCACTCCCTCTCTTCGCGTAATCACAGCCAACAAAAGCGACAAAAAGGAGAGGACCTGTGTCTTTAGGAAACTTACTTCGTCTCTTTGGATTCGGAGATCGGGAGTCTGCGAATCAACTGCGAGCCATTGCCCAGCGGCGCCAAAGGCTGTCTGAGCTAACTGACGATCAACTCAAATCTGCCGCGCAGTGTATGCGCCAGGACGCTGACGTAGTGGAAACGTACGCGCTGGTGGCGGTGATTGCAGAGCGTGTGCTCGGGTTGCGTATGTTCGATGTGCAGATCCTGGGCGCGCTCGCACTGCAACGTGGGGATATCGCAGAAATGCAGACCGGCGAGGGCAAGACTCTTGCGGCCGTACCCGCGGTAATTTGGTACGCGCGTAAGGGCCGCGGCACACATGTGCTCACCGCCAACGACTATCTAGCTCGCCGCGACGCCACGTGGATGCGCGGGATTTACGATTGGTTCGGACTCTCCGTCGCGTATATCTCGCAGGACATGCCGGCGGAGCGGCGCCGTGCCGCATACCTGTGCGATGTGACCTATGCGACGGCGAATGAGGCCGGCTTCGATTACCTGCGAGATGGTCTGGCGCGGAGCGTGGATGAACTGGTCCAGCGGCCGTTTGCCTTCGCCGTCATTGACGAGGCGGACTCCATCCTCATCGACGAAGCACGCATCCCGCTGGTTATCGCCGGCGGAGTGCCGGAAGATTCCGCGTTTGCATACCGCGTCGACGCGGTGGTGGCCGCGCTTCTCCCTCAGGTGCACTACTTGCTCGATGAGTTCGCACGCAATGTGCAGTTGACCGATGCCGGAATCCAGCGCGTGGAAGAGGCCCTCGGCTGCGGCAGCCTGTTCGATGAAAAAAACTTCGGTACTCTGACCGCTGTGCAGGACGCGCTGCATGCGCATCGACTGCTCAGGCGCGATGTGGATTACGTGGTCAAGAAGGGATCGATCGAAATGGTCGACGAGTTTAAAGGCCGCATTGCCCAGAACCGCCGATGGCCGGCTGGGCTGCAATCCGCTGTCGAAGCCAAGGAACGCGTGCGGCTGAATACGCAGGGGCGCATCCTCGGTTCGATTACCGTGCAGAGCCTGGTCCGCATGTATGAGCGAATCTGCGGCATGACTGGCACCGCAGCGACGCAAGCCAAAGAGTTCTGGGATGTATACAAACTACCGGTGACGGTGATCGCGACGAATCGACCGGTCATTCGTCAGGATCTCCCCGATGTCGTGTATGCCGACCGGGAGGCGCGGAGTCTGGCGCTGGTGGAAGAGATTCGAAAAGTCCACGAGACAGGCCGGCCGATTCTGGTGGGCACGGCTAGCGTTGAGGAGTCGGAGGGGTTGAGCGTCCGGCTGCAATTGGCGGGGATTCGGCATTCGGTCCTGAATGCCAGGAACGATGAAGTGGAAGCGCAGATTGTCGCCCAGGCCGGCGCGCTCGGGGCAGTAACGGTTTCGACGAACATGGCGGGACGCGGGACCGACATTCTGCTGGGCGGGAATCCCCCAAAAGACCACGAGAAAGTTGTCGAGCTCGGCGGCCTTTACGTCATGGGCACAACTCGTCACGAGGCCAGGCGAATTGACAACCAACTGCGCGGGCGCGCCGGACGGCAGGGGGATCCGGGCACGTCCCGCTTCTTCATCAGCCTTGAGGACGACCTGCTCGTGCGATTCGGGATTGCGGGCAACCCGGACATCGAAAGCGTGCAACGCACGGCAGAGAGCCAGAATCTGGAGATTCGCGAGACGCTCTGGAAATACGACTGTACGGTTGAAGATCACCGCAGCGAAGTGTACGGCCTGCGCCGCGAGATTCTGCTGTCACCGGGCTGGAGTATCAGCTCGATGCTGCCCGATGAACAGTATGGTGAACTCAGCCAAGCAGTGGATAAAGACGCGCTCGAAAAAGCTGGGCGCCAACTAGCCCTGGCCGTGGTTGACGACCTCTGGGCTGACTACCTTGCGAATGTTGCCGAATTGAAGGGCGGCATACATTGGGTTTCGTGGGGTGGCCGTAATCCCCTGTATGAGTTTCTGAGCGGCGAGCGAGAGATCTATGAGGATTTCCATCGGTGCCTGAAAGACGACATTGCCGCCGCGTTTGCCACGGCCGAGATCCGGAATGGGGAGATTCATTTTCAAACCGGCGAGCGTTTTGAGCGCGGAGCGACCTGGACCTACGTCACCACCGACCAGCCATTCGGAACACTGGGCGACCGGATCGTGAAGGGGCTATGGCGAAAAATCTCGAAAGGATAAGCGGGGCGTTTGAGCGGGCGCTGAGGTCGGCGCGGTGAGGGAGCCGGGCAAGGCAGGTCCTCTAAAACGCGATAATCGATAAGGAGGCTTGCATCGGTGTCACGGCTGATCCAGATTTGAGCCGAATTACCGTCACTCCGGGACAGCGGTCCGGGCAGCCCTGTATTCGGGGTCTGCGCGTCACGGTGTGGGACGTACTGGACATGCTGGCGTCCGGGATGAGCGAGACCGAGATCCTGGCAGACTACCCGTATCTCGAGCAGTCTGACTTCAAGGCGGTTTACGCATACGCGTCGCAGTTCGGGCGCGAGCGCATGTCGCAGTGAAGCTGCTGTTCGACGCGAATCTCTCGCCCCGAAGCTGCGGGGTGAGTACGACTCCAACGATGGAATGAGCGCGGATATAATGCACGAGTAGAAGGAGGCCATCCTTGGACGACTCGGAGGCTGACGATAAGACAACTGAGCTAAATGCGACCCAAGAATACGATTGGGGACTCGTCTTTCAAGTGCTCAATGATCTTCTTACGTCAAACAAGGGGTGTGTTAGCACCACGGCGCTTCGGCGTGAGTTGGAGAATCATGGCATAGCTGACGCCCGGCCCGTCGTAGTAGAGCTCAAATTCTTTGATCCCGAATCAAGCCGGGAGCGCGGAATCCCGGTGCCGGATTTCAAGTTTCACCATCTTGGGAGAAGTTTCTACTCGGAGGAGAGGTACAAACAGGAGCTCAAGAAGCAGGAAGAGGCGACGACAAAGGAGGCCGACGCCGCCAGTCGTCAGGCATCGGTAGCCGCGCCGGAGGAGCCCACCGTTTCCCGCACCAACCGGCAGGAGGAAGCCCGGTTGGTTGCTTACGTCAAGAGTGCCCTGGAAGATCTCTACTCTAGCGAAGCGATTCCGGAGGACAGAACCATCGTTTTTGATGTGCATTCGGCTCGTAAAGGTAGCAGCTTCGAAAACGTCGACCTGATTGCGGTGCACTGGCGTCCCTGTAATGTTTGCGACCTGATAACCGTGGAGGTCAAGCTTGAGTTCAGCGCTCAAGTTGTTCAACAACCACTAAACTATGCGCGTTTTTCACACAGAGCCTGGGTTGCCGTTCTAGTTGAAACCAATTCGAATTCCGAGCTTCGAGAGCGTAACCCAACGTTGTTCGAATATGTCATCTCGCACGGCTTGGGAATCTTGGCTTGTCGCCGTCGGCAGGGACGAAGCTACGATGTATTTCCCGTTCATTGGCCCACTAGGAATCAACTTGACCCTCTGGAAGAGGCAGAGTTTCTGGAGCGATATCGGGACGAGTTTGAGGAAGCGGGAGTCGTAGAACCGAGGGAGAAGAGACGGCTTCCCAGGTTGCGATGAGCCCCCCTTTTTCTGGGAGGCCGACCGAGTGAATCCTCGAAACTAGCGCCCCAAAGCCTGTGCGCGCTCGCGTTCGGGCCACAACCCGCCCTTTGCGCTACAGTGAAACCGATGAATAGGCTGGATGAACTGCGGCGGCGTCATGCGGCGGCGGAGCAGGGGGGCGGGGCGGAGCGCAAGGCGCGGCAGCACAAAGAGGGCAAGCTTTCGGCGCGGGAGCGGATCGAGCTGCTGCTCGATGAGAACTCGTTCGAAGAGACCGACAAGCTGGTCACGCACCGGTGCCACGATTTCCGGATGGAAGAGCAGATCATTCCGGGTGACGGGTTCGTTACGGGATGGGGACACATCGATGGGCGGTTGGTGTATGTATTTGCGCAGGATTTCACGGTGTTCGGCGGGTCGCTCTCCGAGTCCAACGCGCAGAAGATTTGCAAGGTCATGGATCTGGCGCTGAAGAATGGCGCGCCGATCATCGGGCTGAATGATTCCGGCGGCGCGCGGATTCAGGAAGGCGTGGTTTCGCTCGGAGGATACGCGGATATTTTTCTGCGCAATACGTTGGCGAGCGGCGTGGTGCCGCAGATTTCCGCCATTATGGGGCCGTGCGCGGGCGGCGCGGTTTATTCTCCGGCGATCACGGATTTCGTCTTCATGGTGCAGGGAACGAGCTACATGTTCGTCACCGGGCCGGACGTGATCAAGACGGTCACGCATGAGGACGTCACAAAAGAGAAGCTGGGCGGGTCAATGACGCACAACTCAGTGAGCGGAGTCGGGCATTTCGTGGCGCATGATGACGCGGAGTGTCTGCGCATGATTCGCGAGCTGGTGAGTTACCTGCCGCAGAACAATCGCGACGATCCGCCGCGACTGGAGACGAACGATCCGGTGGAGCGCATGGATCGAGAACTGGACACGCTGGTGCCGGAGGAATCGAACCAGCCTTACGACATCAAAGACGCCATCCGGCGCGTGGTGGATGACGGCAATTTCTTCGAGGTGCACGAGCATTTCGCGCAGAACCTGGTGATCGGCTTCGCGCGGTTGGATGGACGGCCGGTGGGCATCGTTGCGAATCAGCCGGCGTATCTCGCGGGGTGTCTGGATATCAACTCGTCGGTGAAAGGCGCGCGGTTTGTGCGCTTCTGTGATGCGTTCAACATTCCCATCCTGACGTTCGAGGATGTGCCGGGCTTTCTGCCGGGGACGGAGCAGGAGTTTGGCGGGATCATCCGGCATGGCGCCAAGCTGCTGTTCGCGTATGCCGAGGCCACGGTGCCCAAGATCACGGTGATTACGCGTAAGGCCTATGGCGGCGCGTACTGCGTCATGGGATCGAAGCACATCCGGACGGACATCAACTTCGCGTGGCCGACGGCGGAAATTGCAGTGATGGGGCCGGAGGGCGCGGTGAACATTGTGTACCGGCGCGAGCTGGCGGCGGACGCGGGCGATGGAGTGCGCCGGGAAAAAGTGGCGGAATTTCGCGAGCGTTTCGCCAACCCGTTCATTGCTGCGGAGCGCGGATATGTGGATGACGTGATCGAGCCGCATGAGACGCGGCCGAGGGTGATCGGCGCGCTGCGCATGCTGGAAAACAAGGTGGATACCATGCCTAGGAAGAAGCACGGGAACATACCGCTGTAGGGAGGCGGGGATAGTAGAGAGCTGTGGCGAGGGAACGCGAAGGGCTGGTGAGGGCAATTCGGGTACAGGCAACGAAATTCCGTGTAGATGTGGTATGCGGATTGTGGCCGTTGGTATCGCGGAATTTCGAAGCCAGTCCCCGAATTGCGACGTGGGCGCTTTCAGGAAAACGCAACTTCAAAGTGCGTTGAGGCGTGAGAGCGCCTCCTTCTGCCTTCCGTTGGAATCGAAGTTGGCAGGGTCTAACCAGCGTTCGAAATTTGGCTTTCGCAGCGGCCATTCGGAATCGAGCATGGCGAACCAGGCGGTGTCGCGATTTTGCCCTCTTCGGATCATGTGCTGGCGGAAGATGCCTTCAAACTGGAACCCGAAGCGCAGGGCGGCACGGCGGGACGCTGCGTTGAGCGAGTCGCATTTCCACTCGTAGCGGCGGTTGCCGAGGTCTTCGAACGCGTGGCGCGCCATCAGGTACATGGCTTCAGTCGCGCCGGCGGTTTTCTGAAGGGCCGGTGTGAAGAGAATGGCGCCGACTTCGATGACGCGATGCTCCGGGGTGATGCGCAAATAGGCGGCCTGGCCCACGGCAAGGCCTGAGCCGTTGTCCACAATGCTGAAGTAGAGCGGGTCCTCGGACGCGGCTTTCTGTTTCAGGATGGCGTCGAAGGCGGCCCGAGTGGGGAAGGGGCCGTCGGACAGATAGCGCCACAATTGGTCTTTGCCATCTCCGTGACTGCCTTGATAAAGGGCATCTGCGTGCGCGGCTGGATCGAGCGGCGCTATTGTGATCAACCGTCCTTCGAGACGTACGCGTGAGGGCGTTTTCGCCGGAGAGGCGTCGATGAGTTCAACCATGATGGCGTGTTATTCCATTCTAAAGTTCATGGAAACGCTGGCGGTAACGCTGATCTTGCCAAGGGCAATGGTTCCCTCGTTTGCGCCACCGCCGCCGGATTGATACGCGTTCTGGGAGACGTTGGCTGCTCCGGAGTACCGCCGCCCGTACCAGGAGCCTCCGCCGTAGGAGTAAGTGGAGACGCTGGTGGGCTTGCCGACGACCTTCAAACCTGCAGCGGCGGCGAGATCGTTGGCCTTTTCGATGGCGGCCTTGGCGGCCAGTGCACGCGCTTCGTCGCGGTATTTGCGCAGTTCGGTGGTCAGGAACTCCACGCCATCGACGTGATTGGCGCCAGCTTCGAGGACGGCGCTGAGCAGGGCCTCGAACCTGGACACGTCTTTGAGGGTGACGGCAATGGACTTCTCGACCACATAGTGATCCACAACCGTTTCAGCCGAGCTGGTGTAGCGAATCGTGATGTGAATAAAGTCCGTTTGGACGTCGGTCGGATCGATTTGCAAGTTTTGAATCGCTGCCAGGACGCTGCGCACGGCGTTGTCATTCCGCGTGCGGGCCGCGGCCAGGCTCCGGTCGCGCGTTTCTACTCCCAGGGCCAGGATGACCTGGTCGGGAACCACCTTGATCTCGGCGTCACCCGTAACCGACACCATGTTGCCCTGGTTGACAAGTGGCTGGGCGCGCGCGAGGCCGGTGAGGAGCAGGAAAGTGATGATCCATTGAGTTTTCATAGGCTTCCTTAAATTAGCGAAAATTGTCAGGTACCGCGTTGCCATGGCTTACGTCATTCAATTTAAGGGCGCGAGGTGTGCCCTGCCAAGCTATACTAAAGTTAAGGACGGTTTCCACAGAATGGCCCAGCCCAGGCGTTCGTTTCTTTTTTCTTTATCGACCATCGCATTATTCGCGGTATTAGGCGGTGTTTATGGCCCGCGCGTGGAGGTGGCGTCGGCCGCTTCCGATGAAGATAGCATCCGTACTAGCGAGAAGACCTTCACCAAGGTTTACGCGCTGGTGGAGGCGAATTTCGCCGATCCACTGGATCCCGACAAAGGGATTTACAGGGGCGCCATTCCCGGCATGTTGCGGACGCTCGATCCGCACTCGAATTTTTTCGATCCGCATGATTTCCAGATTCTGCGCGAGGACCAGAAGGGCCACTACTTCGGTGTGGGCATGACGGTGCAGCCGCGCAATGGCAAGACCATCGTTCTGGCGCCGTTTAACGGCTCGCCCGCCTACAAAGCGGGTATCCGCCCGGGCGACGTAATCGCCGAGGTCAACGACAAGAAAACTGACAATCTCTCAACCACGGAGGTTGCCGACCTGTTGAAGGGCCCGCGGGGCACCCCGGTGCAGATTGTGGTGATGCGCGAGGGAGTGGAGAAGCCGATCACGTTCAACGTGATCCGCGACGAGATTTCGCGCAAGAGCGTGCAGGACGGCATGTGGGTGAAGCAGGGCTTCGCGTACGTGGACGTCGAGCAGTTCAACGAGAACACCAGCAAGGAGCTCGATGATGCGCTGCGTAAGCTGGGCGAGAACAACATCAAAGGCCTGGTGCTCGATCTTCGCGGGAATCCCGGCGGGCTGCTGAACGAGGGTGTGGCGGTGGCCGATCATTTCCTGCAAAAGGGCCAGACCATCGTTTCCCACCGAGGCCGTTCCTCGCCGGAAAAAGTTTATACGGCGCGCCACGGCAACAACGGGCATGATTACCCCATCGTGGTGCTGGTGGACCGGTACTCCGCTTCGGCGGCGGAGATCGTATCGGGCGCTTTGCAGGATCACGATCGCGCCTGGATTTTAGGCGACAACACGTTCGGCAAAGGGCTGGTCCAAACCGTATATCCGCTCTCGGAAAACTCGGGTCTCGCGCTCACGACGGCCAAGTACTATACGCCGAGCGGACGGCTGATTCAGCGCGACTACAGCAACGTTTCGTTCTTCGATTACTACTACCGCAAGGACACGGCCACACGGAATCCCCAGGACGTGAAGATGACCGACGGCGGCCGCACGGTTTACGGCGGCGGCGGAATCTCGCCCGACGAGCAGTTCGTACCCAAGTGGGACCACTTGGAAACGGATCTGGTTCGCAAGTACGCCTTCTTTAACTTCGTCAAGCACTACTTCGGCAACAAAGAAGCCAAACTGCCCAAGGGATGGGTGCCCGATGAGATCATCCTGAATGAATTCCACGATTTCATTCTGAATCAGGGTTTCAAGTTTACGGAAGCCGAGTTCACGATGGACCACGACTGGCTCAAGACGTATCTCCAGCGAGAGATGTACATCACGGCGTTCAGCATCGACGACAGCCGGCGCATTGCCATCGAGACGGATCCAATGGTCGAAAAAGCAATTGAGGCGATGCCGAAGGCGAAAGCACTGCTGGACACCTCGCGAAAGATCATGGCGCAACGCATGGTGAAATAAAGGATTCGTGCACACCGAGGCGCCGCCAGCTCAAATCAAAGTTCCCCAAATTACGGTGCTGGATGCGGGCGGGCAATACTGCCACCTGATTGCCCGCAAGGTGCGCGATCTTGGTGTGTACGCGGAAGTCCGGCCCAGTGAGACACCGGCCGCGCAACTCGCCGGCCGGAGAGGGCTGATCATTTCCGGCGGTCCTTCGAGCGTCCACGACCGGGGCAGCGCGACGGTCGATCCTGAAATCTTCCAAGATCATGGTGCGGTGCTGGGGATCTGCTACGGCCAGCAGTTAATGGCGCACCTGCTGGGGGGAGTGGTCCAGAAAGGCGTTAAGGGTGAGTACGGGCTGGCCACGCTCGAACTCAACGGCGGCCCCAAGATGCCACTGTTCGAGGGACTGCCGGAGCGTCAACAAGTCTGGATGAGCCATTTCGATGTGGTGGCCGGGCTACCGCCGGGATTCTCGAATCAGGCAACGACTGCCACCTGTGCCATCGCTGCGATGGCCGCGCCTGACCGTTCTCTTTACGCCGTGCAGTTCCATCCCGAGGTGGTTCACACCACGGAAGGCAAGCGGATCCTTTCCAAGTTTCTGTTCGACGTTTGCGGATGCGTGAAGGATTGGGATCCGCGGAACCGGGTTCCGTTGATCGAAGAAGACATCCGGCGAACGGTTGGGGACCGCAACGTATTTTTCTTCGTCAGCGGAGGGGTGGATTCGACTGTCGCATTCACGCTATGCCTGCGCGCGCTGGACGAAAACCGTGTGCGGGGCATCTACGTGGATACGGGTCTGATGCGTGAAGGGGAAACCGAGTTTGTCCGGCGCATGTTTGACGACCTCGGTGCGGGCACGGTTGCGATCGAGCATGCGGAACAGCAGTTTCTCGCACCGCTCGCGGGAGTGTGTGATCCCGAAGTGAAGCGGCAGATTATCGGCGAAGAGTTCGTGCGCGTGCAGGAAGGCGTGATCGCATCGCGGCATCTTATGGATGGGCACTGGATCCTGGGGCAGGGGACCATCTATCCGGACACCATAGAATCCGGCGGAACGGAGAAGGCCGCCATCATCAAGACGCACCATAACCGGGTTCCGGGAATCCAGCAACTGCTGGCCGCCAAGCGGATCGTCGAGCCGCTGAGCGCTTATTACAAAGATGAAGTGCGCGAGATCGGCCGGGAGCTCGGGATCTGCGAAGATGTGCTGGAGCGCCACCCCTTCCCGGGTCCGGGTCTGGCCATCCGGTGCCTGTGTGCTGAGCTCGATGAGCCGGTTGCGAAAACTCCGGACGGGTACCTGCTGCCTGTGCGATCCGTGGGCGTGCAGGGCGACGAGCGCAGCTACGCTCCAGTTCTGGCGTTTGACCGTTTTCCCACCAACGACGGCGTGCTGCAAGATGAGGCCACGGAGCTGATCAATCGCGTGCGGGGCGTGAATCGGGTGGTGGCGCGCGTTGCGAGCCGGAGTCCTCTGAGCGAGATGCGTGTGTGTTCGAGTACGCTATCGCCCGAACGCCTGGCGCGGCTGCGCTCGGCGGATGCCATCGTGCGCAGGCTCTCGCACCAGAGTGGTTTCGATAAGAGCGTCTGGCAGTTTCCGGTCGTGCTGATTCCAGTTGGCGGGTCCGCACAGCCGGATTCCGTGGTGCTGCGGCCTATTCACTCGGTGGATGGCATGACCGCACAGTCGGTCGCGATGGAAGAAGCGCTGCTGCGTTCGATGGCGCAGGCCCTACTGGACGTCGAAGGCATCTGCGGCGTTTTCTACGACCTCACACACAAGCCTCCGGCCACCATCGAGTGGGAGTAACGCGCTCATTGCGCATCGGAATCCACACATCGATTGCCGGTTCCCTAGAGAAGGCGGCGCTGAAAGCCGCGGAATTGGGCGCCAACACTTTCCAGATATTTTCGGCGAGCCCACGGATGTGGCGTGCTTCGATGCCGGCCCGGCATGAAATTGACGCCTTGCGCCGGGCAAGGGAGCGGCTTGATCTGTATCCGCTCGCGATCCACGTCAATTATTTGATTAATCTGGCATCGCTCGATCCGGTCATTCGTGAAAAGTCTATTGATGGGTTTCGGGGGGAACTGGAGTGCGCGGCGGCGATTGGCGCCGAGTATCTTGTCACACATCCGGGAAGCTACAAGGGCCAGCCGATGGAGCAGGCAATTGCAGCATTCGCGCTCGGTGTCGCGGAAGCGGCCAGCGGCTGCGCGCCATCGGGAGTGACGGTACTGCTAGAGAACACGGCTGGCAGCGGGTTTCATATCGGATGCCGGTTGGAAGAGCTGCGGCTCATTCGCGATCTGGTGGGACGTGAGACTGATCTCAAGGCCGGCTACTGCCTGGATACGTGTCATCTGCTCGCATCGGGCTGCAATATTGCGACGGAATCCGGGCTACGGAAGACGGTTAACGACGCGGAGCGCACGCTCGGCCTCGAGAACGTGAAAGTGATTCACGCCAACGACTCCAAAATGCCGCTCGGATCACATGCGGACCGGCATGCGAGCATCGGAGAAGGACACATTGGAGCAGAAGGTTTTCGTCGCATCCTGACGCACGCTAAGTTACGCGATAAGGCGTTCATTCTGGAAACGCCGGTTGAAGAGGAAGGCGACGACCGCCGGAACGTGGAGATGTTGAAGAAGCTGGCTCAGCCAAAGAGGGCGCCGACGCTTAGCGAGAAGCCGGTTAATAGGTCCGGCGCTTCTAAAAGATCGGTTTCCTGAAGAACGATCTGGGGCCGCGAGGCTTCGCGCCAAACTTCTACTTCACGGGTCTCCGGGTACACTACCCAGACGCACTGGGCGCCTGCACTGAAGTACTGGCGAATTTTGCGGCGCATGGCCGAAGCAGTATCCGAGGGAGAGAGCACCTCGATGGCAAGGTCGGGAGCGCCAGGAATATCGGCGTCGGCATCGATCTGTTTGGCGCGCTCGGCGCGGAGGAAAGAGACATCGGGCGCCCTCTTGATGTTAGGACCGAGAACGAACAGGTTATCGGGATTGAAGACCTCGCCTACGGGATGCGTTTTCAAATATGTGCGCAATTCGAAATCCAAGTTTGCGACAACCCTATTGTGCAGCGGCCGCGGCTTCGTCATGACGACCAGCTCTCCCTCGTCGAGCTCGTAGCTCAGCTCGTCCGGTTCTTCCAGCCGGTCGAATTCCTCGACGCTCACCAGCGTCTTCGTGCCCATGGTTTGATTCTACATCCGCGGATCAGACGAAGAGGCTGCCGATGCGTACCGAGAAACCGGGCAGAAGATCAGGAGCTTCCAGCAGATCCGTCTCTTTCAGAGTGATCCGCGGCCCATCCGATTCTCGCCAGACTTCCACGTCACGCGATTCCGGACGCACCACCCAAACGCACTGCGCGCCTGCGGTGAAGTACTGACGGATCTTGCGGCGCACTGCAGGAACCGTGTCGGTGGGAGAGAGTACTTCGACTGCGAGATCCGGGGCGCCGGGAATATCGGCGTTCTCGTCAACCTTCTTGGCGCGCTCGGCTCGCAGGAACGAGACATCCGGCGCGCGCTTGGTTTTGGGGCCGAGGACGAAGAGATTGTCGGGATTGAAGACCTCGCCGACGGGATGCGTTTCCAGGTATCTCACCAGTGCAGACGTCAAACGCAATAAACCCTATTGTGCAGTGGCCGCGGCTTCGTCATGACGACCAGCTCTCCCTCGTCGAGCTCGTAGCTCAGCTCGTCCGGTTCTTCCAGCCGGTCGAATTCCTCGACGCTCATCAGCGTCTTCGTGCCCATGGTTTGATTCTACAACCGCCAGTTCGTTACCATCGTCAGATCAGCCCAGAAAATGCCGGAAAAGCAATACGATCACAAACAGATCGAAATGAAGTGGTTTGAACGGTGGGCGGGCCAAGACCTGTACCGCGCCGAGGAGAACTCCGACCGTCCGAAATACTACGTGCTGGAGATGCTGCCCTATCCTTCTGGAGCCCTGCACATCGGGCACATCCGCGTTTACTCGATCGGCGATGCGTTGGCCCGATACAAATGGATGCGCGGGTTCAGCGTGCTGCATCCCATGGGTTGGGACGCTTTCGGGCTGCCGGCTGAAAATGCGGCCATCGCCAACAAGCAGCCGCCACGCGCGTGGACGCTCTCTAACATCGCGAAGATGAAGGCCACGCATCGCCGTTTCCAGTTCAGTTACGACTGGAGCCGCGAGGTGACCACTTGCGAGCCCGACTACTATCGCTGGAACCAGTGGTTCTTCCTGCGCATGCTGGAGCGCGGCATCGCTTACCGCAAAAAAGCGCTGGTGAATTGGTGCCCGCAGTGCGCCACGGTGCTGGCAAATGAGCAGGTGGTGGAGGGCTGCTGCTGGCGGCACGAGACCACGCCGGTGGAGCAGCGTGCGCTGGAGCAGTGGTTCTTCAGGATCACGCAGTACGCCGACGAACTGCTGGCGGACATGGCGCAGCTCGAAGGCAATTGGCCGGAGCGTGTGCTCACCATGCAGCGCAATTGGATCGGCCGCTCCGAGGGCGCCGAGGTGGATTTCGGTTCTGACTTTGGACCCATTCGTGTTTTCACCACGCGTGTGGATACGATTTATGGCGCGACTTGCGTCATCCTGGCGCCGGAGCATCCGCTGGTGGAGAAGATGGTGGATGCGGCTGGACGGGCCCGGGCCAAGGCGATGGTCGATGCGCGCGCGAACAAAGATCCGGGCGACATCGAAAAGGAAGGGTTCTTCACTGGGCGCTACGCGGTGAATCCGTATAGCGGCGAGCGCGTGCCCGTTTGGGTCGCCGACTTCGTGCTTATGACCTACGGCACAGGGGCGATCATGGCGGTTCCGGCGCATGATCAGCGCGATTTCGAGTTCTGCACGAAGTACGGGATTCCGGTGCGGCCGGTGATTCGCCCCACGGATGGCGTGCTGGCTGATCCCGCCACGATGAAAGAGGCTTTCGGGGACGATGGCATTGTTGAAAACTCCGGCCCATACTCCGGGCTCCCGAGCGAAGCAGCACGGCGCGTCATGTCGGAAAGAGCGGAGAAGGATGGCTTCGGCAAGGCCGCGGTGACTTATCGCATCAAGGACTGGGGTGTTTCGCGGCAGCGCTATTGGGGCACGCCGATTCCGGTGATTCACTGTCCGACCTGCGGCGTAGTTCCCGTTCCCGAAAGCGATCTTCCCGTATTGCTTCCGCTGAATGTCGAGATTACGGGGACTGGCCGCTCACCGCTCGAAGAAGTGCCGGAGTTCGTCAATGTCACCTGTCCCAAGTGCGGCGGCGCGGCACGGCGTGAGACGGACACGATGGACACGTTCGTCGATTCGTCTTGGTACTTCTACCGCTATTGCGACTCGAACAACGATCGCGCGCCATTCGATTCGAACAAAATCGCATATTGGTTTCCCATCGATCAGTACATCGGCGGCGTGGAGCACGCCATCCTGCATCTGATCTATTCGCGCTTCTTCACGAAATTCATGCGTGACCTGAGTCTGATCAAGAACAATGAGCCCACTCTCCGCATGTTCACGCAGGGCATGGTGATTGCCGAAGGCTCGAAAATGTCGAAGTCCAAGGGCAATGTGGTTGGCGGTGATGCCGTCGCCGAGCGCTACGGCGCCGACACGGCCCGCCTGTTCGTGCTGTTCGCCGTTCCTCCCGAGAAGGAGATGGACTGGACCGAATCTGGCGTCGAAGGCATCTATCGCTTCCTCGGCCGTATTTATCGCTTCGCCACGCGCAATGTCGAGCGCGCCCACGACCGAAGCGGCCCATCGAGCGATGCGGACAAGCGTGTGCTGCGCAAGCTGCACAAAACCATCAAAAAGATCACGGAGGATTTCGATTCGCGCTGGCACTTCAATACATCCATCGCAGCCGTCATGGAGCTGGTGAACGAGCTGTACGCGGAAGAGGCGCAGCTCTCCGGAGCAGTGCTGGCGGAAGTGCTTGAAAAGCTGACATTGCTGCTCGGGCCGTTTGCCCCTTACCTGGCGCAAGAGCTGTGGGAGGAGATGGGCAAGAGTGGCCCTGTGTTCCGGCAGGCCTGGCCCGGCTTTGATGCGGAACTGGCGCGAGAGGACCACGCACAGATTGTCGTGCAAGTAAACGGGAAGCTGCGCGCGCATCTTTCCGCCCCGTTCGGGACGCCCGACCATATGCTCCGCCAACGTGCGCTGGATGAGCCCAAGGTGCAGCAGTTCGTGAACGGCAAGCAGGTGATGAAGGTCATCGTGGTGCCGGATAGGCTTGTCAATATCGTGGTGAAAGGATAACGATGAGCGATCGTCGAGAGTTTCTGAAGGCCGCTGGTGCGGCATTGACGACATCCATCTTTACAGGAAACGTGCGCGGGGCGAACGACCGCATTCGCATTGCCTTTATCGGCCCCGGACGCATGGGTACCGAAAGCATGAATACGGCCCTGAGGCTGCCGAACGTCGAGGTGCCGGTGGTGTGTGACGTGTATCAGCCCAACCTCGAAAAGGCAATCGCCGCGAGCGGCCGCGGAGCCGATGGCACGCCGGATGCCCGCCCCAAAGCCAAAGGCGTAACCGACTTTCGCGAAGTGCTTGCCGACAAGTCCATCGATGCCGTGAACATCTCGACGCCCGATCACTGGCACGCTTACATGACCGTCGAGGCCTGCAAGAACGGGAAGGACGTCTACGTCGAGAAGCCCATCTGCGTCGCCATCGATGAGGGCCGCAAGATGGTGGAGGCGGCGCGCAAGTATGATCGTGTGGTCCAGGTGGGCACCTGGCAGCGGTCTGGCGATCATTTTCAAAAAGCAGTCGGGGTCGTGACCAGCGGCAAGCTGGGCAAAGTCACGTTCGTGCGCACGTGGAATTACGGGCGGCAGGGCCAGCAGGGCATCGGGAATCCGCCGGACAGCGAGCCGCCCGCCGGGCTCAATTGGGACATGTGGCTGGGCCCTGCGCCGATGCGCCCCTTTAACAGCAACCGCTTCGGTGTCCACCCCAAGGAATACTCGCGGTTCCGCTGGTTCTGGGACTATGCCGGCGGCATGATGACCGACTGGGGCATTCATCTGCTCGATATTGTGCAAATGGCCTTCGATGAGACCGAGCCAACATCGATCACCGGTCTGGGCGGGAAATTCTATGTGCAGGATGACCGCGAAACCCCAGATACGCTGCAAGTCACCTACGAGTATCCGAATGGGATGATCGCCACTTACGAGAATCGCGAGTGTAACGCGCAATCCATGTTCAATCACAACTACGGCATTCTCTTCCATGGCACGGAAGGCACGCTGTTCGTGGATCGCGCCGGTTTTGAGCTGGTACCGGAGAGGGATTCGAAGCTCGCAGCCTCGATGAAGCAGCCTGAGGAAGAAAAGAAAGAAAATGACCCGCTGCTGGACCACTGGCGCAACTTTCTCGATTGCATCAAGACCCGCAAGCGCCCCGTGAGCGATATCGAGATTGGCCACCACTCGACCACCACCGCGATTCTGGGCAACATGGCATATCGCAGCAAGCTGCGCTTGGATTGGGATGCGCAGCGCGAAACCACTCTCCAGCCCGAAGCGCGGCACATGTTGAAACGCGAGTACCGTAAGCCGTGGAAATTGGAAGTTTAGGCAAAGCCGGCATCCTGGCGTGTGCGTTGCTAACTGCGCTTTCCGCACAGTCGAAGAAAGTTGTGTTTCTCGTCACCGATGCCGAAGGCGTTGCCGGAGTCTGCCGCCAGGATCAGACCGATCCCAAAGATCAGGAAATGCGCCAGCTGCTGACCGGCGAGATCAACGCCGCCGTGGACGGGCTTTATGCCGCTGGCGCTGACGACGTGATCGTGTGGGACGGTCATGACGGCAGCCAGACGCTTTCCGCTTTGACCATTCACCCGCGCTCAAAACTGATCATCGGCGATCTGGGCCTTACCATGACGCTCGAACGCCACTATGCGGCAATCGGCTTTGTGGGCCAGCATGCCCGCGCCGATCGCAAGGGCGGCATCATGGCGCACAGTTACAGCTCGCTCGGCATCCAGACCATGCTTATGAACGGCAAACCGGTGGGAGAAATCGAAACGCGCGCGGCGCTCGCCGGAGCGTTCGACATTCCCGTGATCTTCTTATCCGGCGACCAGGCCGCCGCCGACGACTTGCACGCGATCGTGCCCGATGCCGAGCTGGCGGTAGTGAAAGAAGGCTTCTCGAACTACGCCTGCCAGACCTTGTCATCTGCGTCGGCTCGCGAGTTGATTCACGAACGCGCGCGTCTTGGGATGCAGAAAGTCGCCGAGATCAAGCCCTACAAAATCGAAGGCTCCGTGACGATTCAGATCGAGTACACCACGCGCAACGCTCTAGGTGTAGACGCGAATCTCAGGCCCGGTGCGGAAGTGATCGATGCCCGGACGATCCGCTACACCGGCAAGGATTTCTTGGAAGCGTGGACGCGGGCGGAGCGGCATTAGAATAATTGCGTCCTTTCACGATACTGTCCTACGATGAATGCTGAAGAAGGCACAGGCGTGTCGAAAACCAAAGCCAAGTCGAGGCAAGGATACAAAGCCACATTCTTACACCGTGGCAAGTGGTGGGTCGCCTGGAGTGAGGAAGTTCCTGGAGCATTGACGCAAGGCCGGACCCTTGAGGAAGCAAGAGCGAACCTGAGGGATGCGATCGCCCTGATGCTGGAACCTCTGAGTCCCGATGATCTTCCGAAATCCAAGGGTCGTATCGTACGTGAATTGCTCGTACTGTGAAGCGACGTGAGTTGATGCGCCACCTTGAACGGCACGGATGCGTGTTGGTGAGGGAAGGCGCCAAACATTCCCGGTGGGCCAACCTTGCCGATCCTTCCAAGCAGAGACGCTGCCGCGGCACATCGAGGTCGACGGACATGCTAGCTCGCGCGATTTGCCGGCAGCTTGGCGTCCCTCCGCCCTCGTCGCGTCGATGAGATCAACGTACCGGCGCTTATGATAGCGCATAGCAATGGAAACCAGTCCCCATATCGCGTGTAGAACGTCGTCTCCTTCACATACGAATACCCTGTGCGCGAAGCTGCTTGCACGTAATTGGGCAGCGTGCCCAAGAGCCGGCCGGCGGGATCGATGGTTGCGGTGACGCCATCGTTGGTCGAGCGCAAAAGCCAGCGGCGGTTTTCCGCAGCGCGCATCCGCACGATTTTCAAATGCTGCTGCCGGGCGGCGCTTCGTCCGAACCAACTGTCGTTCGAGACGTTAACGAGCAACTCGGCGCCATCGGCGGCAAACTGGCGGACAAAGCTTGGAAACACGGATTCATAGCAGATAAATGTGCTGATTTTGTGCTCACCAACCGGAAGCACGACCACCTTGCTGCCCGGCACATAGTCGCCAACTTCGCTCGAGATCTTTTTGGCGAAGCCGAACGGCCAGGGAACGAACTCGCCGAACGGAACCAAATGTACTTTGTCGTAGCGGCCTACGGGCTCGCCTGAAGGCGTCACCAGCAGTGCCGAATTGAGCAGGCCGCCGTCGGCCCGATGGCCTACCACCCCGCCGAGAAAATATGTTCGCGTGACGCGCGCTAGATTGGCCGCCAGTTGCAAGTAGTCCGGATCGTCGGCGTAAAACGGCGCCGGGACTTCGGGCCACACCAGCAATTGCGGCGGCTGCGACTTATCCGCCAGCACAGTCCTCAGCGAAAGATACGCCAGCCCGCGCTCCATTGTGCGCAAGCTCTGTGGCGTCCACTGCGCCGCATCGGAAATGTTCGGCTGAACCAGAACAGCCACTTGCTCACCCGGTCGAAAATTCGGAAGGCGCGGCAGAAGGATCATGAGCGGTAAAGGCGCGAGCCACGCTAGATGCCAACGCGGGCGGCGGAGGAACGCCAGTGCCAGCGCCGCGGACATCATCGCAAACACGAACGAAATCCCATAGACGCCGGTAAATGGCGCGACGCGCATCGGCACACTCATGTCGATACCCGCGTTGCCCAAAGTCAGCCAAGCGAACCCGAGCGAGCCATGCGTCACCTCAATGGCAACCCACAGCGCCGCAATGCCCGGAATCGCCCAGACGGTCCGCATGGCCATGCCCGCGAGTAGCCCAAACACCGCCATGTGCATCGCCTTCGCCAGGCAGAAGAGTGCGAACAGAGCCCACGATCCGGCAACGCCGACGCCGGCGTAAAGCGCAAGAGTGGTCTGTATCCAATAGCACACGCCGAACCAGTAGATGACGCCGCAGAGATATCCGAGCAGTAACCGCTGCATCGAACGCGGCTCGAAAGCTATGGCAACCAGCAACGGCGCGAGCGCCACGGACGCCAGCCACGCCACGTCGAAACGGGGAAAGGCCAGGATCAGCAGGACCGCGCTGAGCGCGGCGAGCAGATAACGCGTTACTGGATGATTCAAAGCCCTGCCCGCTGTGCCTGGCCGTCTACATGGTCAGCCATGTAAGAACTCCGCACGAGCGGTCCGCTGAACACCATCCGGAAGCCGACGGCGATCCCGTAATCGCGATAGGCGTCGAACTGCGCGGGCGTGACGTATTCGGTAACGGGCAGGTTGCGTCGCGTAGGCTGGAGATACTGGCCGATGGTGGCAACGTCGACATGCGCCGCTCGAAGATCGCGCAGCAGCGATTGCACCTCCGCCGAAGATTCACCGAGGCCGACCATGAAGCCGGACTTGGTCAACACATCATCCCTGTGCCTTCGCGCGAAGGCAAGCACGCGCAGCGATTGGCCGTAATCCGCCTGCGGGCGCGCACGCTGGTAGAGCCGCGGCACGGTCTCCATGTTGTGGTTGAATACGTGAGGCCCCGAGTCGAGCACGCGCGCCACGGCGTCGAGATCGCCGCAGAAATCGGGCGTCAGCACTTCCACACGTGCGTCGGGCAGCGCACGGCGCACCTGGCGCACGGTCTCGGCGAAATGATGGGAGCCGCCATCCGGCAGATCATCGCGGTTCACGCTGGTGATGACCACGTAGCGCAGCTTCATTTCGGCAGCCATGCGCGCCACATGGGCGGGCTCATGGGGATCCAGACGCATGTCCTGCTTCGCGGGCGAGCCCTTGGGCACCGAACAGAATCCGCAGCCGCGCGTACAGAGGTTCCCGAGAATCATGAACGTGGCTGCGCCGCGATGAAAGCACTCGTGGATGTTGGGGCAGCGCGCCGATTCGCAGACGGTGTGCAGATTCAACCGGCGGAGGTCACTCTTCAGACGGTGCAACGATTCGAAATGCGTCGGCGCCTTGCGCGCCCACTCAGGCAGCCGGGGGCGCGCTGCGGCAGCGCGCAGGCTGCCGGAAATTTGTACGAGGGGGGAACCCAACGCACTATTTTCGCACGAGAGGTTTGAAGCCCGCGTTCTCGAGCTGGACCTTGGCTTTGCCCACGCTCGCCGCGTCGGTATATGGCCCGACCATCACGCGGAAAAGGCTTGGGGTCGGACTCTGCGCCAGCACTACCGGAAACCCCTTCTGCTTAAGCGTGTCCATCACCACACCGGCTTGTGGCTGCTCCACTGCCATCACTTGGAGATACATGTTGCCGGGCCCAGGATTCACCGCGACGGCGCCACCGGACTTCGCTGCAGGCTTCGGCGCCGCTGCCCGGTGCGCCGGAGCTTCAACCTTCGCTGGGGGCTTCTCCGGCGGCGCGACCGGAGCGGTCTCCGGGGGTTTAGTCTCCACCGGCTTAGTCTCTACGGGCTTAGTGTCCGCCGGCTCAGCCTCTTTCGCCTCTTCCTTCGGCGGCGCGGAAGCCGGTTGTGACGCCGCGGATTGCGTGGGCGTCGTGGCCGGCGGCGCTTCCGGCCGCTGAGCGCCCGAGCTGGACGCCGAGACTCCAGGCGTCGAGTTGCGCCCCACCACGTATCCCATCGTGAAGAATACGCCAAACAAAATCACGATGATGAAAAATGCACTGAGCAGTTGCCGGTTACCCAGTACCAGCTCGTACTCGCCTTCGGTTTTGCTCATAGAACTGCTGGTTTGCGCCGCAATTTATGCCGTGGGAGGCTTCGCCCCGGCCAAATGATCCAACGCGCGCCCTAAAGAAGAAAGTATATCGAGAGGCAGCGGGAAAACAATGGTTGTGTTCTTTTCCGTGCCGATTTCCACCAGCGTCTGCAAATACCGTAACTGAATTGCCGCCGGTTGCTTCTGGATGACCTCAGCGGCCATGGCGAGTTTATCCGCCGCCGTGAATTCGCCCTCGGCGTGAATAATCTTGGCCCGCCGCTCGCGTTCGGCCTCAGCCTGGCGCGCGATGGCGCGAATCATCTGCTCGGCCAGATCGACCTGCTTGACCTCCACCATCGTCACTTTCACGCCCCACGCCGACGTGTGCTGATCGAGAATGGCTTGCAGCCGCACGTTGAGCTTCTCGCGCTGGCTCAGCAGCTCGTCCAATTCCACCTCGCCCAACACGCTGCGCAATGTGGTTTGCGCGAGCTGCGAGGTTGCATACAGAAAGTTGGAGACCTCGATGACCGCCAATGTCGGGTCCAGCACGCGGAAATAAATTACCGCGTTCACCTTTACCGTGACGTTGTCGCGGGTCACCACGTCTTGCGCCGGCACTTCCAGGGTGTCGATGCGCAAGGAGACGCGCACGATGCGGTCGATCGGCGCGAACACCAGGATCAGGCCCGGGCCCTTGGCACTCGACAGCACGCGGCCCAGCCGGAAGATGACGCCGCGCTCGTACTCGGCCAGGATTTTGATCGAGGATATTAGGTAAAGAACGATGATCAGGATGATTACCAGCGTTGGAAGATCGAACATGATTCAGCTCCGCGATTGATTTTGTACCGGTTCCACAGTCAGGTTCAGGTGATCGATGGCGGTGACGCGCACCTTCTCGCCGGTTTTCACAGGGGCCGTTGCGACTGCGTTCCAATATTCCCCACGCACAAACACACGCCCCTCCGGAGCAAGGTCGGCGAGCGCCACACCGGTTTCGCCGAGCATACCCTCCACGCCGGTGACGACTTTTCCGGCGCGCGCGCGCATCACCAGCGACAACAAAAATACAGTGATGGCGGCGAAGGGAAGGGCCAGAGCGATTGCCGTCGAGAGATGAATGCGCATCTCGGGCAGCGGACTGTTGATCAGAATCACGGCTCCCAGAATCATGGCCACCGAGCCGCCCGCCGCCAGCACTCCATGCGCCGCGAACTTAGCCTCCAACACAAAAAACGCGAATGACAGAATTAAGAGCGCCGCACCCAGCCAGTTAATGGGCAGCATCGAGAGCGCCGAGAGGCCCAGCAGAACCATAATCGCGCCAGCCACGCCGGGGAAGATGACGCCGGGAGTGGAAAACTCCACGTAAATGCCCAGCGCTCCCAACACCAGCAGGATCAACGCAATATTCGGATCGCTGATGGCCGAGAGCACTCGCTGCCGCAAGTTTTTCTCGTAAACCACGATCTCGGCGCCGGCCACGTGCAGCGTTTCCTTGCGCCCGTCGAAGCGCGTGATCTCGCGGCCATCAAGCTGGCGCATCAAATCCTGCTCGTTATTCGCGATCAACTCGATGAGGTGATTGTCTAGGGCTTCCTTTTCAGTGAAGGACTTGCTTTCGAGAACGGCCTTCTGCGCCAGATCGCTGTTCCGCCCGCGCTTGCTTGTCAGGCTGCGCAGCGAGGCAGCGGCGTCGTTCTCGACTTTTTGTTTCATCACCGGATCCATCTCCGTCCCCATCAGGACCGGATGCGCCGCACCCGTGTTCGTTCCGGGCGCCATGGCCGCGACATCACCGGCCTCCAATAGAAAGAAGCCCGCGGAAGCGGCACGCCCGCCACTGGGCGCAACATAGGTAACCACGGAAACGGGCGAGGCGACGATCTTCTGGATGGTCTCGCGCATGGCGTCCATCAGCCCGCCCGGCGTATTCAGGCGGATCAGGACCAGATCGTCGTGTTCCCGCACAGCCTGGTCCAGCGCGCGCCCTACGATCTCGACCGTCACCGGATGAACGATCGAGTCAACATCCACCGCCAGTACTCGCCCCGCTGCCTGCGCGCGTCCCGCGAGCACCAGACAACCGAAGAAAACCAACAAACGTAACGTCAACGGTATCCTAACTATACACCGCGCCACGACGGTCCGCTGCCCAACGAAATGAAGCCGAGCGGCTTCGGCTTTCTGCTGCTTAAATTTAGTTAATGTTGCCCGAGGGCCGCGCTCGAGGCCCCGGACGCTTTATCATAGAAACAGCGTTTTAAGATGCCGTTTCATATACGACCCGTGCGTGAGTTTCTGGTGCGGCCTGCTATTCCCGCTCCCCTCTCGCGCATGAGTGAACTCGCTTACAACCTTTTGTGGAGTTGGGAGCCCCCCGTCCGCGCTCTGTTCCGCCGGCTCGATCCGGCGCTATGGAAGGAATCGGGCTACAACCCCGTCATGATGCTGGGAAGAGTCTCGCAGGAGGCGCTGGAGCGCGCCGCCGCCGATCCCCGCTATCTGGCCCACTACGCGCAGGCCTGCCAGCGCTACGACGCGCACATGCAGAACGGCCGCGCTGCCAGTAGCGGCAAGCTCATCGCGTACTTTTCCGCGGAATATGGCCTCAGCGAGTGTCTACCCATTTATTCCGGCGGCTTAGGCATTCTTTCCGGCGACCATCTGAAATCGGCCAGCGATCTCAACCTGCCGCTCATCGGCATGGGGTTGCTCTATCAGCAGGGGTATTTCCGCCAGGTCCTGAACGCGGACGGCTGGCAGCAGGAACGCTACAGCGACAACGACTTTTACACCCTTCCCATTCAGCCCGTGAAGGACGGCTTCGGAGAGGACCTAAAGGTAACCCTCAAGCTGCCGACCGGGCCGCTGGTGATCCAGGTGTGGCGCATGGACGTGGGCCGCATCAAGCTCTACCTGCTCGACTCCAACATTCCGGATAACTCGTCGCCGCAGGACCGCGATATCACCGACCAACTCTACGGCGGCGACATGGATACACGCATGCGCCAGGAAATCGTGCTGGGCATCGGCGGCCTACGCGCTCTCCGCGCCATGAATCTCGATCCCACCGTGTATCACATGAACGAGGGCCATTCCGCGTTCCTGGCGGTGGAGCGCATCCGCGCCCTGATGGAGGAGCACCGGCTCTCGTTCGAAGAAGCTCTGGAAGCGACACGCACCAATAACGTCTTCACCACCCACACCCCCGTGCCCGCGGGCATCGACCTGTTTGACCCCGGCATGATGCACTACTACTTCCAGGATTACTGCCGCGAGTCGGGAATTGAGTTCCACCAGTTCATGGACCTGGGCCGCCGCAATCCTTCGGACATGGGTGAGCGCTTCTCCATGGCGGTGCTCGCGGTCAAGACGTCCTCCTACCGGAACGCCGTGAGCCGGCTGCATCGCCGCGTGGCGCAGGAGATGTGGCACGATCTGTGGCCCGATCTGCCCATTTGGGAAGTCCCTCTCACTTCCATCACCAACGGCGTTCATCTGCCGAGTTGGCTCAATAGCGACTTGACCGATCTCTACGACCAGTATCTGGAGCCCGACTGGCGCGATCACACCATGGACTCGAAAACCTGGGAGCTGGTGGACGAGATCCCGGATGAAGAGCTGCTCGAGGTGCACCGCCGCCGCAAGCGCCGCTTAATCGCGTTTGTCCGCGATCGCCAGACTGCTTCCGCTTTCCGCCGCAAAGCTGCGTCATCCGAGTTGCGCCACTCGACCGAAGTGCTCGACCCGAGCGTTCTCACGATCGGCTTTGCGCGCCGCTTTGCGACTTACAAACGTGCCAACCTGATCTTCCGTGATCCGGAGCGGTTAAAACGCATCTTGACCAACAAAGACCGGCCGGTCCAGATCGTGATCGCCGGCAAGGCTCATCCCAAGGATCACCCGGGCAAGTCGCAGATACGCGACGTGGTGCAGTATTCGCGCGATCCGGAGCTCTGGAAGCACATCGTATTCATCGAAGATTACGACATGAAGGTGGCGCGTGAGCTGGTGCAAAGCTGCGACATCTGGCTCAACACGCCGCGGCGCGGGGAAGAAGCCTGTGGCACGAGCGGCATGAAGGCTGCCATGAACGGTGTGCTGAACCTGAGCATCCTGGATGGGTGGTTTGACGAGGCCTACGAGGAATCCGGCGGCTGGGCCATTGGCGACCGCGAGCCATACTCCGATGAACAGGAAAACATGCACGCCAGCGCGATCTACTATCTGTTGGAGAACGAGATCGTGCCCATGTTCTACGAACGGCGGGACCACGGCACGCAGGAGTGGATGCGCCGCGTAAAGCAATCGCTTCGTTATCTCAGCCCTGAATTCGATGCCCGCCGCATGTTACGCGAGTACGATCACGAGCTGTACGCGCCGGCGCATCTGGCCTTTTCAGCGCAGATGCAGAGCCGTTTCGACAGCGCCCGGAGGCGGGTCAAGTGGAGCGGCAAGGTCCGCGAAGTTTGGGACCGCGTGCACTTCGTCGAGACTGGGCCCGCGCCTGCGGGACCGGTGACCAGCGGCATCACCGTGCCGGTGCGTGCGACCGTTGACCTGGCGGGACTCGATCCCGAGGACGTGCGCGTCGAGCTGGTGATGGGGCGTGTGGGCGCGAGCGGCAGCCTGGAAGAGACCGAGGTGATGGTGCTGCCGGTGGTGGAACGCAACGGCACCACCGCCATATTCGCAAAGGAGATCGCACCACAGCAGACCGGCCGGCTGGGTTACGCGCTGCGCATCAGCCCCAACCACTATGATGACCCGCTGACACGCCCCTGCACGAGCCTGCTCAAGTGGGGCGGCCACAGCAGCTGAGTGATCGCAACAGCGTGCAACACCGCTCCCTCTGGTCACGGCTCGGTAAACGGCTGCAAGCGCAGGCGTCATACTGAGCCGCGCGCGAAGCAAGCGGTCTCCCCGTCTTTGAGGCATTACACCTAAGACGCCAGTACGCTTCGTTCCTGCGCCGCCGGCGCAGGCTTTTTGCGCGAACGGAGCATGTCCAGGAAGCCGAGTCTGGTTGGCCGCTTCGGCTTTTCCCCGTTCCGGATGGCGGCGGCAAGCGCGCCAAATTTCCCGCCCAGTTCCGAAGACGAGCTGACATGCTTGCCCGACGTGAGCGCTCTGTGAACGCCCAGATAATCGTTAGGGAAGCTCATGTACACCGGGACTCCGAGGACTTTCTCCACCTCGGAGACCGGAATCAAGCTGTGACGCTGTGCCCGGTTCAACAGGACTTTCACCCGTGCATCGAGCTCGAGAGTGCGCAGGAAATGCAGTTTTTCCCGCGCCAGATGGAGGCTCGGAACCTCCGGAGTGCAGACTAAGAAGATCTCCTTGGACTCGTGCAGCAGTTCCACCGAATATTTTTCCAGGATGCCCGACAGGTCCAGGCAGATGGCTTGGTAGTGCCGGCGCACGAATTCGATCAGGTGTCCAATCTGCAGGCCATCGATGCGATGTCCGGGCGCCAGTTTGCCTGCCGGTAGGACGTCCAACTCACCCACGCTCGCCACCAGCTTCGGCCAGAGTGTTTCGTCCATCTGATGCGCATTTTCCACCGCCGTGACCACCGAGTGGGTCGCGTCCATTTGCAGCATGAAAGCGATCATGCCGCAATTCAGATCGAAATCCGCCAGCAGCGTCTTCGTATCCGGAAGCTGCGCCAGCATGATGCTCGTATTCAGGGCGATAGTGGAGCATCCCACGCCGGGTTTGGACGGAAGGAACGATAGCACGCGCTCCGTGGACTCGATCGCCGGGGGTTTACGCTCCACGATCTCCACAACTCGGGCGATCATCTGTTCCACCGCTTCCGCCTCGAATGGCAAGCCCAGAAACTCGCGAATGCCGGTGCGCATCGTCTCGATCAGCGCCTCGCGTTGCACCGTGCGGCTGACCGCGACGATCTGCAATCCAGAAACGTGCGCCTCAATGCTCGCGGCAACCGCCAGCGCCTGCCGGGAGTTCGCCATGCACAGGAACACCACCTCGGGCGCCGTGGCCCGCAGGAAACGAACCAGATCCAGATCCCCTGGATAACCCTCCAGCACGCGCACAATGCCGACCCGGTGGGTCTTCTGCACCGCTTCTTGCAAAGCCGCGCTCAGTTCACGGTCGGGAGAGATGATAGCGCCACGCAGCATGAGTACTCCGCTTCCAGAGTAATCGGGGGAGCGGATGGGAACAATTGGGCGAACCACTTAGATCGTCTTCAGAGTTTCCCCTCAAGAGTCGCCGATCCAGCTTGACCGACGAGGTGAGCGTATGCGAACCCAATCCACTTCCGCGCCCTACGCTTGCCCTCCTGATGCTGCCGCTCCTTGCGCTCCGCCCCGCCCCCCTGCTCCGCCGCCGCATGCCGGCGCAGTTCATCCGACCTGTTCATCGGATTCGCTTTGGTGCCGGGATACGGCATGCTGTGTGAGGGGACCCGCAGAGCCGAGCAGGCGTATTCTGATTCAGGGGTCATCGTGGCATTTAACCTTCCAGCTTTCGTCTCTTCGCGGCCCTACGCTTACCACCTGACATCAGCGGTGAATCTGCCATCAAATTCGCGAGGCCGGTTGTCTCCACAGTGCGGCAATGCTCATGCGGAGCTCAACGGCCAGATTTAGTGAGGTATCGTCGTCCCAAACACGTTCTGATACGCGTCCACGGCGCAGACGTCCAGCTTCGGGACCAAGCACCATTGCACGCGGCGAACGTGGCCTTCGCGGACGGTTGGCAACTCGAAGACCTAGTCGAAGCGTTGAACCGACGCGTGTTCTTTTGGCCGGGTACCTCTCGTGGCCCGAACGACTATGGCGTTCGACACTTCGCCCGCTACCAAAGCGAGGGCCCCGTGATATTGAGGACATCGACCGCAGCATTGCTGCGACAGAATCAGGAGAGCACGCCCTTGTTCTGTCGCTTCAATTCAGGGTCACCTCGCTACTCGGGCGGCCGGGCGAGTCCGCGTGGCGCCGACATATTTGTTGTCGCAGACCGATTCTGTGGAGGCTTGTCTGACGTCGTGGAGCTGACATTTCCAAATGAAGTACGATTGCCTATCGACACGGAGTGGAGCTGCAGTCCAAGTGGCCCGTGGCGTAGCTTACACGACGAGAGGTTAGGTTGAGGGCAAGCCTCAAAGGGCCTCCGAAAAGCGAAGGCACCCGGCATCTTCAAGACGGGTGATAATGGTGCTGTGCCAATCGTTCCGAAAGGAGTCGCCGATCCGACGAAGTTCGCCGCAACCATCGCCGATGTCGAGAGGATGCTCGCACCCGACGTTGTGCGAATCCGCTATACCATCGGAACCGATTGGTCGGGAGAAGAGGCCGTCCACTTCAGAATTCTCTTGTCGGATGCAGCAAGCAAACCACGTCGCCTTCGTGACGTTACAAGCCGCGTTTCGGCGGTCATTGCTGAGCACGTTGATCCCCTGAATTCATGGGGCCTCGTTCCATATCTAAGATTTCGAAGTCAATCCGAGCAGGCCGTTCTCAAGGAAGCCGCGTGGGCATGACGCATGGCATTTCCGGACGATCTGCTTGAGCAGGCACTTCATCTCGCCAAGCGTGAACCCAAGCGGCCTCGCCAAGCCAGTCTCCGGAGGGCAATCTCCACGGCGTACTATGCCCTTTTTCATCTTTTGATCACGGAAGCTGTTTCCAATTGGAGGATAACAGCGCAGCGCCCGCTTCTCGCCCGCATCTTCGAACACCAGAGAATGAAGACGGCTTCCGGACGAGCCGCCAACTCTGCTTTTACCGGTGCCGATCCCGCCGTGGCAGCTCATCTTCGCAACGTCGCCAACGCCTTTAATCAACTCTATGACGATCGCCATACCGCCGACTATGACAATGCCACCGAGTGGTCGCGCACTGAGGTTCTCACGCAGATAGATCTGGTGCGACAAGCGTTTGCGAGTTGGAAAGCCATTCGTGACCAGGGCCTCGCCAACGATTATCTCCTGTCGCTCTTTGTGAAAGATCGGCAGTGAACTTCTGACGCCCCGGCCATCCGCAACTCCACGGTCCGGTCTTTCTCGGCGTCTCAGCGTCAACGGCGTTGAAAATTCGTTTCTTTAGTACCATGAAATCGCCCCATGAAGAACGTCATCGTCGGGACCGCGGGCCACATCGATCATGGCAAGACCGCCCTCGTCAAAGCGCTCACCGGCATCGACGCCGATCGGCTCAAGGAAGAGAAGCGCCGCGGCATCACCATTGACATCGGCTTCGCGCACCTGCAGCTCACGCCCGCGCTGCGCCTCGGTTTCATTGACGTGCCCGGCCACGAGCGTTTCGTGAAGAATATGCTGGCGGGCGTCGGCGGCATCGATCTTGTCTTGTTCGTGGTCGCCGCCGACGAATCCATCAAACCGCAAACCCGCGAGCACTTCGATATTTGCCGCCTGCTAGGCATTCCGCGAGGCATTATCGTGCTCACCAAAGCCGATCTCGTCGATAAGGACATCCTCGATCTCGTTCGCCTGGAAATGGAAGAGTTCGTCGCCGGCTCCTTTCTGGAAAATGCCCCCATCGTCGCCGTCAGTTCCACCACCGGCGCCGGAATCGATGAGCTGCGCCGCGAGCTGGAACACGCTTCGCTGGCGGTGGCCGAGAAAAGCGCCGCCGGCCACTTCCGGCTTCCCATCGATCGCGCCTTCTCCGCCAAGGGCTTCGGCACTGTCATCACCGGCACACTGATCTCCGGCGCCGTGAGCCGCGATCAGGAAGTGGAGCTCTATCCTACAGGCCGCAAGCTCCGCGTTCGTGGCGTCCAAGTGCATGGGCAGCCGGCGGACAGCGCCACCGCCGGGCAGCGCACGGCTTTGAATCTGGCCGATATCGAGCCCGCCGAGATCACGCGCGGTATGTTGCTGTCCGCGCCCGGCCGCTTCCGGATCATCCGCCACCTCGATTGTTCGCTCGATCTGCTGCCTTCGGCCAAACCCCTCAAACATCGAGCGCCCGTTCATTTCCATGCGGGAACCGCGGAGATCGAAGCGGAAATCCGCCTTTTCGGCGGCGCGACTGTGGTGAAGCCGGGCGAGCACACGTACGCGCGCATCGTGCTGCGCGAGCCGGCTCTATTGCTTCCTGGCGACCGCTTCATAGTCCGCATGTTCTCGCCCGTCGTGACCATCGGCGGCGGCGCGGTGCTCGACGGTAGCGGCATCCGCTACCGCAAAACCGACAATACAGCCAAGCGCCTGGACATCCTCGCAGGCCCTGACATCGCCGCTAAAGTCGCTTTGCTCGTGCGGGAGTCCAGATTCGGCCTGAGCTTTGGGGAGCTGGTCTCGCGCACCGGCCTCCAGGAGCGCGACCTCGAAGCCGCGGCCCGGTCCTTCATCCTGCTCCGCCAGCCGCAATCGGTGCTCATCGACCGGGACTGGTTCGAAAAGACCACACAGCAAATCACGTCGGCCGTGCGCGCCTTCCACAGCGCCAACCCTCTGCTCCCCGGCATCGCCAAGCAGGATTTGCGCGGGCGCGAGCTGGCCGATGCCCCGCCCTTTGTCTTTGACGCTATCCTCGCGGGCGCGAAGGATCTTGCCGTCGAAGGCGAGATCGTCCGCTCACGAAGCCACAAGGTCGTCTTCAAGCAGGATGAGGAGCAGGCGCGCGCCGCCATCGAGCGGGCTTTCGAACAGGCCGGTCTTGCCGCGCCCACGGTCATCGAAGTATTGGCCAAATCCGGCGTGGAAGCGGCCCGCGCGCGATCGCTGCTGCAGATTCTGATCCGGGAAAAGCGTCTGGTTCGTATCAACACCGATCTGGTCTTCCATCACTCGGCTCTCGAAAGCCTGCGCGGTCTGCTGGCCGGAAGGAAGTCGGCGCGTTTCAGCGTGGGCGCTTTCAAGGATTGGACCGGCATCTCGCGTAAGTACGCCATTCCACTGCTCGAGTACCTCGATCGCGAGCACATCACGCGCCGCGAGGGCGACGAAAGACTCGTGCTGTGATATGGACGCCGCGAACCGCTCCGTGATCGCTTACATCGCCGGCCGCCTGATCACTGGCGCCGACGCCTGGTGGATGCAGGATCACGACCGCGGCCACCGGGTTCATTTCGAAGGCTTCTTCGAGCCCGGTGTGATCAAAGTCTACAGCCATGAGCTTCACAGCCACGTCTCCGGCGTTGGCGGGGACGGAAAATACACGCTGTTTCAGCATGGTGTAGGCGGCGCGGTGGACTTACTCGTCAACCTCGAAGAGCAAACCTTCTCGGGTTGGGAGCATCTGAGTGGTTTTCATTTTTTCGGTGACGTCGCCGACCGCACGATTCGCCTATATGACTATCAAGGTATGGAGTGGCACCTGTACACGATATGAAACAGGCGGGTTAGTCGGAGACGGCGCTTTCGCCCGGCACGATCGGCCGCGTTCTTGGCAAAAGTCCGCGACGCGCAAAATGGCCGAACAAAGCCAGAATCCCCGTAAACACAAGCAACTTCACGGCATCCATGGTTCTGGTCCGGGGCAGCAGCTTCCATAGCACGCCAAGCACGGGTTGCGCCACGCATGCCGCCCATACCGAGCCGTAGAAGTAGCGGCGCTCGTGTCCCTCACCTTTGGTTGACGCCATCACTCGCGGCAAGCGCCCGAACGCACCGGCTGTCCAGACGGCAAGTGCCAGCGGGAAATACCAATACACGTAGATCTGGTGTAAGTACCATTTGCCGGTGACCACCGCGACTGCCAAACCGGCCAGATTCAGCACCGCGAAAACCGTCACCGCGCTCCACGCGAACGTGTAGCAAACACGGCGGTACAGGGGGTTGGGTTTGTCCTCGGTGAAACGCAAAATGTAGGGCTTAGGCTCGACTCCAGGCAGCTTGCCGCGCAACCCGGCTATTCCGGTTCCGGCCAATACCAGCGACAGCCACGCCGCCATGCGCCAGTCGAAACCACGCTCGAACAGGTCAAAGACTAACGGCCCGGGGGTAATGAAGAACACCCAGATCCAGATCGGCCAGTGCGCGATTCGATAGCTGATCTTGTTTCGTTCCCGAAACTTACGCTGGCTGGCCAATTCAACTTTTAACGTGGTTTTCAACACATCTCCAGTGGTTTCTACATTACAATACGAAGTTCAGACAAGAAAATGCAGCAAGGTCATAAAACCCTTCCTTTTCATTTTTTCTTCTTGTTGTTCGTTGCCGGGGCCTTCCGCCTCGGCGCTCAAACACCGGCTGGGACAAACGTCCTGACCGCCAACTACGGCAACGCGCGCACCAACGCGAACCTCAACGAGACTATCCTAAGCACGCTCAACGTGAACGCGACCCAGTTCGGGAAGCTGTTCTCGCTCCCGGTGAGCGGGGCGATCAATGCGCAGCCGCTCTACGTGCAGAGCGTCACCATGGCTGACGGTAAGGCGCACAATGTCGTTTATGTCGCCACACACCACAATGACGTGTACGCCTTTGACGCAGATACGCAAGGCGCGCCCTTATGGCACGTGAATCTCGGGCCCTCCGTGCCCGGAACCGACTTCAACGTCGCGGATCTGACCCAGATCGGCATCCTGGGCACCCCGGTTATCGATGGCACAACGAATACATTGTACGTAGTCGCATACACCAAGGAGAGCGGGAATCACATCTACCGGCTGCACGCTCTCGACATCACCAACGGCCAGGAAAAATTCGGCGCTCCGGCGGTCATTGCCGCGGTCGTGCCAGGCAACAATCCCTTCGATAGCAAGAGTGGACTAGTTACCTTCGACCCCGGCAACCAACTTCAGAGGCCTGGTCTGCTGTTGCTCAACAATGTGGTTTACGTCGGGTTCGGCTCGCATGATGACATCGGCGACTGGCACGGTTGGCTGCTGGGCTACAGCGCCGCCAACGTCCAGCAGCAAGTCTCCGCGTTCATTACATCTCCCGGCGGTTGGGGAGGAGCAATCTGGCAAGGTGGGCGCGCGCCGGCCGCCGACGCCAGCGGAAACATTTACTTCGCTACAGGCAATGGAGCTTTCGACGGCAAGACCGACTTTTCCGAGAGCGTCATCAAGCTCAGCAACGGCGCGGCGACCATGGCGGATTGGTTCACTCCCGATAACTGGTCCAATCTCACTGACTTAGACAACGACCTCGGCTCCTGTGGGCCGATATTGACCTCAAATGGGTGGTTGATCGCCGGCGGGAAGGAAGGCGTGGTGTACTTGATGGACCTGAAGAACCTGGGCCACACGGTAACCGGTAACGGTCAGATTTTGCAGCACTTCCAGGCGATCGGCTTCGGCATCTACAATATGGCGTTCTGGGACCGGCGCGGCGGATCGATCCTGTACATTCGCGCCGACGCCGACGTCCCGAAGGCGTTCCGGATCGTCAATAACCAGTTCCAGATCACGCCTTCGTCGCAAGCCGCAACAAAGGCGGCCTTGCCTTATGACGGGATGGCGGTTTCGGCGAACGGCAGCGCCCCGTATTCGGGGATCTTCTGGGTCACTTCAACGACGGATGGAGATCAAGACGGAGACGGCACCCTCCACGCCTTCGACGCACTGGACCTCTCTGAAGAGTTGTGGAACAGCGACATGAACAAAGCCCGCGATGGTCTGGGAATGCTGGCCAAGTTCTCGGCGCCAACCATCGCCAATGGCAAGGTTTACGTGGCCACGTTCTCGGGAAGCCTGATGGTCTATGGCCTGTTGTCGCAGAAAGCGCTAATCGGCCAGGTGGTCAATTCCGCCAGTGGTTTGAGCGGTCCGGTGGCGGCAGGCGAGATGGTGACCATAAACGGTGCAGACCTTGGGCCGGCGGCGTTAGCGACAAATCCGGCGAATGCGGCTACAACGCGCACGCTCGAAACTCAGTTAGGAAGTACGCAGGTGATGATCAACGGAGCAGCGGCGCCCTTGCTATACGCGCGCCAGGATGAGGTTGCCGCAGTGGTGCCCAATGCGGTTGCAGGCCAGACCACTGTGAGCTTACAAGTACAATATCAGGGACAAAGCACACCGCTGATGCAAGTACCGGTGGCGGCAACCGCACCAGGGCTATTTACGACGGACGGATCCGGCCGGGGTCAGGGAGCCATTCTCAACCAGGATGAAAGCGTCAATTCAGCGTCAAACCCGGCGGCGCGGGGATCGATCGTGGCACTTTTTGGAACGGGCGAGGGACCCACCGATCCGCCGTTACCAGAGGATGAGATCGCAGGCCCGCCATATCCGAAGCTGACCAGTACGGCCACGGTCATGATCGGAGGGCAGTCGGCGGAGATTGAGTACGCGGGGGCCGCGCCTGACCTGGCGGCGGTTTTCGTGATTAACGCGCGTGTTCCAGCAGGCATCCAACCCGGATCGAAGGTTCCGGTTGTGGTGAGCATCGGGGGAGTGAAGACGCAGTCAGGAGTCTGGCTGGCGGTTCAGTAGTAACGCCCGCTCAACTGGCTACGTCTCGTGTACAATCGACATTGATTTTCCATGAATATCCAAAGGCTTAGAACAATTGTCTGCGGCATCGGTCTCCTGCTGTTGCCGGTTCTCCATGCGCAGGAATCTTCTTCCACCCCAGCGCCGGAGGAGACCCCTACCGGGTTCCGGCGTTTTTCGTTCGGGTTTCGGGTGGCCGGCTACCCGTTCAATCCGATGCACAACAAGACTGAAAATTTCACCACCACGCAAAGCATACCGGCGACCTACCAGATCCAGACCAGCAACAACTATCTGAAGGTCGGATTCGGACCGAGCGTGGAGTTCGCCGTCACCAGGAGGTTCAGTTTGGTGGGAGAGCTGTTTTATCACCGGCTCAACTACACCGAGACGACGCTGATCAGCCAGGGCACAAGCAACACGGGCATCACCGAAAATACCAGAACAACCTTCTGGGACGCTCCACTGCTGGTGCGTTTCCACGGCCTGCGCGATGAGGGAGTTCTGGCCCACATCTACTTCAACGCCGGCGGCGCGTTCCGGGACGCGACAAATATCAAGTCGAACATCGTCACCAATAACCCGAACGGTACGACTACCACGAGCAACACACCCGTCAGGCCTTCCGCCACGAGCCTGGGCGGCGCCGTCGTAGGAAGTGGATTGCGCTTCGTCGACGATTTCGGAATCAAAGTCGAGCCGGAGTTGCGCTATACCCGGTGGTTTGGAAGAACGTTCGCCTCCGATTCGACGCGCTCCAGCCCGAATCAGATTGAAGTGAGCCTGGCGTTCACGTTTTAGAGGCAGGCAGGGATCCGTTCGAGCCTAATCAGGGCGAAGACCATGAACACACCCTTGGCCGCGCGAAAACCAATCGACTTGGATTCACCCGCGCGCTTTTTCACCGAACAGTCCCTTTAGAGAAACGGACCCGACCGCTCGGGCCGAGCGACCCCCCCATAAGAGTCGAATCAGATGGTCAAAGACCTTAGCAACTCCCCGACGAATCGTGACGATAGAGGTCTGACGGGCGAGGATCGTGAGCATTCTGATCGTCGATGAGGAGCCGGAGAGGCTGAGCGCGCTCCAGACCATGCTGACGCGGGCGCGGCGGTGGAATGTTGTGGCGGCCGGCTCGGTAGCGGATGCGCTGCGCGTGTTGTCATCGGGCGGAATCCAGGCGGTGTTGACGGACTTGATGCCGCCGGGCCTGCGCGGTTTGGAACTCTGCGTGCAAAGCCGGGACCGGCCGGAGGTGCATCGCATACCCATCATTGTGCTCGTGGGCGCAGAGGATCGTGAGCATGTGGGACGGATATACGATGCCGGCGCGACCGACTACATCACGAAACCAGTGCACCCGGATGAAGCGGTGGCGCGTTTGCAGGCGGTCGTCAGACAGCAGGAAGAAATCGTCAGGCGCACAGCGCGTGAGCGGGAATTAGTGGCTGCAAACCGAAAACTCGAAACTGCAAACCGCGAACTTCTGCGGCTGGCGGTGGTGGATCCGGTTACCGGCGTCGCCAACCGGCGCGGCTTCGACCAGACGATGGAACGCGTGTGGCGCAGTTGCGCGCGTCACGGCCAGGAAGTGGCGCTGTTGATGATCGATGTCGACTTCTTCAAGCCGTACAACGACCGGCTGGGGCATCCGGCGGGAGATGAATGCCTAAGGTGGGTGGCCGGCGCACTGGCGTCGTCACTGCGGCGGCTGGACGATTTTCTGGCGCGGTACGGCGGCGAGGAATTCGCGGTGATTCTGCCGCAGATGAATCTGTCCGGTGCGTGCATTGTGGCAGAACGGCTGCGAGCGAGCATTCAGAGCCTGGGCATCTTGCATCCGGCATCGCCGGCCGGGAATCACGTCACGATCAGCCAGGGTGTGGCGTGCCAGATTCCGGGGCGGGACTCGAACTCTGCCCGGCTGATCGCGGTGGCGGATCAGGCGCTTTATGAAGCAAAGAAATCCGGACGCAATCAGGTGTACACATTCGCTGGTACCCCGCGGCCTGCCTTGTCCGATTTTGCGGCAGGGTAATCCCACAACCGGACACACGATTCCGTCTCCTTGTCCTCAGTCTGTCCTAAACCACAGTATTCGTGCTAGTTAGGACAATCATGATCACGGCACGCGACTTGCCCTGTGAGAGCAAACACGCGGAGAGCCTATGTCTGAGCGCAGCAGCCGCAATTTCATTCTGATTACTCTGGCAGTGCTGGCCCTGTGGATGGCGCTGTCCCATCACGCCAGATCACGAAGGCCAAAGGTCAGGAGCGGGTTGATCGCCCTGATCACGTATCCCGAAAGCAAGCCGCAGCACCATGTATTCGGCGACCTGGCCGAGTTTGTGGACATTTTCCACATTGACCTGACGGGGCCAGGTAAGACGGAAGAACTCTCGGGTGGGGCCGTTAAGCCGAACTTTTTCCAGAAAATCGGCGTAGAGCCCGTATTGGGCCGGACGTGCAAGAGCGGCGAGCGCTGGAGCGATCACGTGGTCATTCTGAGCTACCGCTTGTGGCAGCATCATTTCCACGGCGCTACTGGAGTCCTGGGCCGGAAGATCAGACTCGAAGACGAAGCATACCAAGTGATCGGGGTGCTGCCGCGGGACTTCAGTTGGAACAACGGCGAGGCCGATGTGTGGGTGCCATTCAGTTCCAGATCGGATGACGAAGCGGGCGGGTTCATGACGCGAAGCGGTGGGCACAATTTCGAACCGGAGATATGAGGTGATTGCAATGCGAACTATTCGAGCAATCGTTATCGCACTGGTGGCATTCGGCGCGCTGGCCCCGCTGGCACGTCCCAGCGATTTTTCCTGGCACGGGCAGTTGGCCCCGGGGCAATCGATTGAGATCAAGGGCGTGAACGGCTCTATCCGCGCGGAGAGGGCTTCGGGAACCGAAGTGATGGTGGAAGCGAGCAAGTTCGCGCGGCACAGCGACGTGCGGTCGGTAACCGTGCAAGTGGTGCCGCACGCGGATGGCGTCACCATCTGCGCGGTGTACCCTTCGAACGATTGGGGCCGACCCAACGAGTGCGCGCCCGCGTCCGGCGGCCGCATGAACACGAACAACAACGATGTCCGAGTGGAGTTCACGGTGCGTGTGCCGGCGGGCGTGCGGTTCATTGGCCGATCGGTGAATGGCGAAGTCGAGGCGGATTCGCTCACCAGTGACGTTGTAGCGCACACGGTGAACGGCAAGATCCGGATTGCCACCTCGGGATGGGCCGAGGCCAAGACCGTGAACGGCTCGATCAACGTGCGTATGGGCCAGGCGGCAGCCGAGCGGCCCATCGAACTCGAGACCGTCAACGGCGGCATTGATCTGGAGCTGCCGCCGGTGATGAATGCCACGGTGCACGCCAGCACGGTCAACGGGCGGATCTCGACCGATTTCCCGCTCATGATTCACGGCAAGTTCACGAACAGGGAGATCACGGGAACCATCGGGCAGGGCGGACCGGAGTTGAATCTGAGAACCGTCAACGGCTCAATCGATCTGCGGCGCTCGGGTGCGTAGGACGAAACACCGGCGCCGCCACTCGACCAGGACGGAGGAACAGTGCTGAACGATCTGCGTTACGGGATTCGTGCGTTGCGGCGCAATCCGGCGGTGACGATCACGGCGGTTGTGGCGCTGGCCTTGGGCATCAGCTCGACCACCGCGGAATTCAGCATCGCGGACGCGTTTCTGTTCAAGCCGCTGGGGCTGCGGGATACTGACAGGCTGGTGATGCTGCCGGAGACCCGCGGCAGTCGGCCAATCGCGGGCACGTCCAATGTTGCGCCGGCGAATTTTGAGGACTGGAAACGTCAGGCGACTTCATTCGAGCAGTTGGCGGCGAGCCAGTTGCTCGATATCAGCATCACGGGGCAGGGCGAGCCGGAAGCGTTGCTCGGCAACAGGGTTTCCAGCGGATTGTTCGAGCTGATTGGCGTACGGCCGCTGATGGGACGCGTATTTCTGCCCGACGAAGATCAGCCAGGTCGCGAACACGTGGCTGTACTCAGCTTCGGATTGTGGCAGCGGCGCTTCGCCTCGGACCCCGATATTGCCGGCAAAACCGTGCGGCTGGAAGGCAAGCCATTCACCGTGGTAGGAATCATGCCAAAGAGTTTCCATTTTCCATTAGCGGGGGAGATCTGGATACCAATGGCGATGGACGACAAAGAACGCGCCGTCCGCGGAACGCGTTACATGGACGTCGTCGGAAAGCTGAAGCGCGGAATTTCGACCGGCCAAGCGGCGGCGGAAATGCGGACCATCGCCAAACGGCTGGGCGAAACGTATCCGGAGACCAATCGCGGATGGCAGGTACGGCTGATGCCGATCCGCGATTTCCTGCTGGGCGATCTGACGCGTAATTACACCTGGATGACCTTGGGCGCCGTGGGATTTGTGCTGCTAATCGCATGTGCCAACGTCGCCAATCTGCAATTTGCGCGCGCCACGTTCCGCGCCAAAGAGATCGCGGTAAGGACGGCACTGGGAGCGGGCCGCTGGCGCATTGTGCGGCTGTTGGTGACTGAGAGCGTACTGCTGGGTTTGGCGGGCGCGGCCGTGGGAATCCTGCTGGCACAGTGGGATGTCGATATGATTCGGTCGCACATGCCGGCGGAGATCGCACGATTTGTATCCGGGTGGGACCAGATCCGCATTGATGGGCGGACGCTGCTGTTCACCGCGCTAGTGGCGACGCTGGCGGGAATTGTTTCGGGCCTGGCGCCGGCGCTGCACAGCTCGAAGCCCGATTTGAACGTGGCGCTGAAGGAGAGCGTGCGCGGATCGTCGGAGGGGCGCTCACGGAGCCGGTTGCGCAGTGCGCTGCTGACCGGCGAAATTGCGCTGGCGCTGGTGCTGCTGGTAGGAGCCGGCTTGATGGTGAAGGGCGTTCGCGGGCTGATTTCCGTGAATGAAAATCTAGCTCCACAAAGCCTGCTTACCATGCGGGTTACTTTGCCCGAGTCGAAATACAAAGAGCCGCGACAAATGGAGGCGTTTTACAGCCAGGCGCTGGCGGGGCTAGCAACCCTGCCGCACGTGGAGGCTGCCACGCTGGCGACTAGCGTTCCGTACGGCAACTTCAGCAGCACATCCAGGCTCACAATTGAGGGCCGCCCGGCCGAGGTAGGTGAGCTGCGCGTTGCCCAAAACCAAGTGATCAGCGCAAATTACTTCAACACCATGCGGGTGGCATTGCGCGAAGGGCGCGTGTTCAGCGAGCGCGATGGTATGAATTCTCTGCCAGTGGCCATCATTAGTGAGAACCTGGCACGGCGTTATTGGCCCGGCGGCACGGCGCTGGGTGGAAAAATCAAACTGGGCGCGGAAGATGCGCCGGGTCCGTGGCTGACCATCGTGGGCGTGGTCCAGGATGTGCGCTACGAGTGGTTCGATGCGGATGTCACACCTGCTGTTTACCGGCCGTACACGCAAACAGACCGGCCGTACGCGTATCTGGCGCTGCGCACGACAGGCGATCCGCTGGCCCTTGTCGCCGGGGCGCGGCATCGCATCGCCACTTTGGACGCGGAGCTTCCGTTGATCGAAGTGAAGACGCTCGATAAAGCAATATCGGAATCAGTTCTAGGACTTTCGTACGTGGCGGTGATGATGACCGTGTTGGGCGGGATCGCGCTGGTTCTGGCTTGCGTGGGAGTCTACGGCGTGATGGCGTATGCGGTTTCGGAACGCACGCGCGAGATCGGGATTCGCATGGCGCTGGGCGCGGAACGCACAGATGTGCTGCGGATGGTGATTGGGCGCGGGCTGGTGGTGACGGGCATCGGCCTGGGGATCGGGTTCGTTCTTTCCCTGATGCTGGCGCGATTGCTGGCGAGCCTGATTTTCGGAGTGAGTGCGACGGATTGGCAGATCTTCGGCGGCATTTCGCTGGCGCTGGCCGCGGCGGCGATTACGGCCTGCTACGTTCCGGCGCGACGCGCGATGCGAATCGATCCAGTGGAGGCTTTGCGATATGAGTGACGTCCGATTGGCAGTGCGGGGGTTGCTGCGAAGCCCCGGATTTGCGGTGGTTGCGGTGGTGGCGATGGCGCTGGGAATCGGCGCCAATACGGCGGTTTTTACCATCGTCAATTCAGTGTTGCTGCGGCCGCTGCCATTTCCGGAGCCGGAGAGATTAGTCTCGCTGGCGGTTGTGCGGGACGACCCGTTTTTTGGCCGATCGGACTCCACGATGCCGGACGGGCTCTACGCGGATTTTCGCAAGCAGGATCGTCTGTTCGAGAAGCTCACCGCTTTTGATTGGCATCCCGTCAACATGACGGGCGTGGGCGATGCGCGAAGTTTTCGCGGCGCTTTCGCAACAGCGGATTTCTTTTCGGTGCTGGGAGCCAAGGCAGCGCTGGGCCGAACCTTCGCAGCCGATGAGGACCAACCGGGGCGCGACGACGTTGTAGTGATCAGTGATCGGCTGTGGCGATCGGCTTTTGGCGCGGATCCCGCAGTCATTGGGAGAGTCTTTCGGCTGGATGGCAAGAGCCGCACAGTGGTCGGAGTGATGCCGTACGGGTTCACTTTTCCCGGAACCCCGGAGGTGTGGGTTCCGCAAGAGGTGCATTTGAATCCACACAATTCGCAGCTACTGAGTGTTGTAGGGCGGCTCAAGCCAGGCGCATCTCTGGGGCAGGTATCGGCTGAACTGAGTCATGTGATTCAGCAGATACCGGTTCAGTCTTTCGGTGATCGTCGGCCGCCAGCGCGGGTGATTTCTCTGCTCGAATATGTGTCCGGGAAGGTGCAATGGCTGCTGCTCATTTTCCTGGGTGCAGTAGCGTTCGTATTGTTGATCGCTTGCGCCAACGTAGCGAACCTGATGCTGGCTCGAGCAGTGGGACGCCGGCAAGAGATCGCCGTGCGAGCGGCATTGGGAGCGAGCCGCTGGCGATTGATCCGGCAATTGCTGACAGAGAGCGTGCTGGTCTCAATCGCTGGCGGGGCGGGGGGACTGTTGATTGCTGTGTGGAGCGTGCCAGTGCTAGTGGGGTTGGCTCCGCCAGATAGTCTGCCCCGCGGGGAGCAGGTAGGGATCGATGGATGGGTTCTGGCGTTCACGTTCTTAACATCGTTTCTGACTGGTCTGGGATTCGGCATCATTCCGGCGTTTCAAGCAACACGACGAGAGCTACGGGAATCGCTCAGCCTGGGCGGCCGGACACTCACAGGAGGTCATGAGCGATTGCGCGGGGCGCTGGTGGTGTCGGAGATCGCGTTGTCGCTGGTGCTGTTGACAGGTGCGGGGTTGATGCTGAAGAGCTTCTTGCGGCTGAGGTCGGCCGACACGGGATTTCGCCGGGAGAACTTGATCACGATGACCGTGGGCCTGCCAGACACTGTTTACACCAAGGCGCCGCAGGCACAGGCTTTTGAGGAGCGAACACGGGAACGCCTGGAGCATCTGCCAGGCGCGACTACTACTGCCGCGATCAACTATTTGCCTTTCGGCGGGATGCTCAACATGGGGGATTTCCGGCTCGACGGCGGGCGAAAGTTCCCAGAGCATTACATGGTCGCCAAGCCCGTTATCAGTGCCGGCTATTTCCGCGCGATGGGTATTCGCATGCTTCGCGGCCGCGATTTCAACGCGAGCGATAACGAACACTCGGGTCGAGCAGGGATTGTCAGTCAATCGGCTGCGCGCCGTCTGTGGCCTAACGAAGATCCAATCGGAATGCGTTTCACTGAGGAATACCATCCGAAGCCTCAAGACTGGGTGACCGTTGTCGGTGTGGTCGAGGACGTGAAGCAGATGAGCATGGCTGAGAAGCCGTGGGATGCAGTCTACCAACCCTTCGCGCAAATCGGCATTTTGGGCTGGTTGGATACCCAGGCCTTCGTGGTACGAACGGATCAGAATCCGGAGTTGCTGGCCACGGCCATGCGCGGGGTTGTGAGGGAGGTCGACAGAAACCAGCCAGTGGACATTGCCACGATGCAAACTCTGATCGATGCCTCCACAGCCGAGCCACGGTTTCAGACACGGCTGCTGGGCGGGTTTTCGCTCCTCGCGTTATTGCTGGCGGCGGTGGGGACGTATGGCGTGCTGGCCTACTCGGTTTCGCAGCGGACGCATGAGATCGGGATTCGCATGGCGCTGGGCGCGGAACGGCGCGACGTGCTGCGGCTGGTACTGCGAAGGACTCTGGCACTCGCCGGCATTGGAGTGGGCATCGGGTCAGTGGGGGCTCTCATGGTGACGCGCGTTCTTCAGAAATTCCTGTTCGAAGTGAAGCCTAACGATCCTGCTACGTTCATTGCCGTAGCCGCACTGCTTGCCGGTGTGGCTCTGGCGGCGGGGTGGGTGCCGGCCTGGCGGGCCACCCGAGTCGATCCGGTGGAGGCATTAAGATATGAGTAACCCATGGAACCACTGATTCGACTGATCAACATAGAGAAGTACTATGAAGCGGGATACGGAAAGACCTTTGTCTTGCGCCGCATCACGCTGGATATCAAAGAGGGAGAATTCGTCACCATCATGGGCCCTTCGGGGGCCGGAAAGTCCACGCTGCTGAGCATTCTCGGAATGCTGGACGGCGCGTGGACCGGTGAATTCTACTTCGCCGAGCAGCCGGTGCAGCGGCTGAACACCAAGCAGCGGGTGGAGATCAACAAGAAGTACATCGGCTTCGTTTTCCAGAGCTACCACCTGATCGACAATCTCACGGTGTACGAGAATCTGGACATCCCGCTCTCGTACCGCAACATCAAATCGGCGGAGCGCGCCGGCATGGTGGGGGATATTTTGGATCGCTTCCACATTGTCGGCAAGAAAGATCTCTATCCGAACCAGTTGTCGGGCGGGCAGCAGCAACTGGTGGCGGTGGCGCGCGCGGTGATCGCGAATCCCAAGCTGATTCTTGCGGATGAGCCGACCGGCAACCTGCACTCCTCGCAGGGCAAGGAGATTATGGAGCTGTTCAAGCGCCTGAACGACGAGGGCACAACCATCATCCAGGTGACGCATTCCGAAACCAATGCGAAGTACGGCCACCGCATCATCGATCTGGCGGATGGGTGGCTGGTGACGCCGAAAACGGCATGAGCGCGATTATCGAATCCGAGCGCAAGACACCCGCGGCGAAAATTCCGCACGACTCGCCGCGTGTCCTCATCGCGGACGACCAGCCCGACGTACTGGAGGCGCTGCGGCTTCTGCTGAAAGGTGAGGGGTACCAGATCGAGCTGGTGTCGTCGCCGGCGGGGGTTCTGAACGCGCTCGATGCGCGAGAGTTCGATGTTGTCCTGATGGATCTCAACTACGCCCGCGACACGACGTCCGGGCAGGAGGGCCTGGATCTGCTGTCGCGCATTCAAGCGCTCGACAGCACGCTGCCGGTGGTGGTGATGACGGCGTGGTCGAGCGTGAAAGTCGCGGTAGAAGCGATGCGGCGTGGCGCGCGCGATTTCATCCAGAAGCCCTGGGAGAATGAGCGGCTGGTCAGCATTCTGCGCACGCAGATCGAGCTGAGCCGCGCTTTACGCAAAGGCCTGCGCCTGGAAGCGGAGAACCGGCTGCTGCGTGGAGTGGAGCGGCCCACGCTGATTGCGGAGTCGCCGGCCATGCAGCCGGTGCTGCGGCTGGTGGCGAACGTCGGGCCTTCCGACGCGAATGTGCTCATCACCGGCGAACCCGGCACGGGCAAGGAAATAGTGGCGCAGACGCTGCACGCTATTTCGGCGCGCGCGACCAAGCCGATGGTGACCGTGAATGCAGGCGGACTGCCCGAGGGCATTTTCGAGAGCGAGCTGTTCGGGCACGTACGCGGCGCCTTCACCGATGCGAAGGCAGATCGCGTCGGCCGCTTTGAACTGGCGGATGGCAGCACGCTGTTTTTGGACGAAATCGCGAACATCACGGCAAGCCAGCAGGCCAAGCTGCTGCGCGTGTTGCAGACCGGTGAACTGGAGCGCGTCGGCTCCTCGCGTACGCGGCAGGTGGATGTACGGATTGTCTCGGCGACCAATGCCGACCTCAACGCCGAAGTGGTCGCGGGACGATTCCGCGCGGATCTGCAATTCCGGCTGAATACGATCGAGGTTCACTTGCCGCCCCTGCGCGACCGGCGCGAAGACATTCCGCTGCTGGCTTCTCATTTCCTCGGCCGCCATGCGCAGCGTTACCGTAAACAGCTCGGCAGCTTCGATCCAGCGGCCATGCAGGCGATGCTCGATCATCCCTGGCCGGGCAACATCCGGGAACTGGATCACGCCATCGAGCGCGCCGTCCTGATGGCACAGGGCGAAACGGTGAAGGCCGCTGACCTCGGCCTGCGGCAGAGCCGGGAAGGCGCGCCACGCCTCGAGGATATGAGCCTCGAAGACGTGGAATTCTCGCTCATCAAAAAGGCGCTCGCACGTTTTGATGGAAACGTCAGCCACGCCGCCAAGGCGCTGGGGCTCAGCCGCAGCGCACTCTACCGACGTTTGCAGCGTTTCGGGTTATGACCCCAAGGAGCCGGCGCACCCGGTTCTACTACGAGCGCCGGATCTTTCTTTTCGCCGTGCTGGCAGGGCTGCCGGGCTCCGCGGTCGCCCTCATCATGCTGTGGTTCATTGGCGAACACGACCCCAAAGTCCAGTGGACGCTGACCGTGCTCATCGTGGGTTTCTGGCTGGGCTTTGCCGGCGCGGTGCGCGAGCGCGTGGTATTCCCGCTGCGCACCATTTCGAATTTACTCGCGGCCTTGCAGGAAGGCGATTTCTCGGTGCGCGCGCGCGGCGCGCAAATCGACGACGCGCTCGGCGAGGTGATGCACCAGGTCAACTCCATGGGAGGCACGCTTCGCGAGCAGAGGCTGGGCGCGCTCGAAGCCACCACGCTGCTGCGCAAGGTGATGGAAGAGATCGACGTGGCGATCTTCGCCTTTGACAGCGAGCATCGGCTGCGGCTGGTCAATCGGGCGGGCGAAAAACTCCTGGCCAAGCCTGCCGAGCGTTTGCAGGGCCGTAGCGCCGAGGAATTGGATTTGGCGGAGTGCCTGGAAGGTGAGCCGGCGCGCGTGCTCCAGGCGACTTTTCCCAGCGGGACTGGGCGCTGGGGCATGCGGCGCAGCATATTTCGCGAGCACGGGCTGCCCATGCAACTGGTGGTGATCGGGGACCTCACCCGGCCTCTACGCGAAGAGGAGTTGCAAGCCTGGCAAAGGCTGGTGCGCGTGCTGGGCCACGAACTGAACAATTCGCTGACGCCGATCAAATCGATCGCGGGCAGTCTGGAAAGTCTGGTTTCTCGCGAATCGCTGCCGGTGGATTGGCAGGAAGACATGCGGCGCGGCCTGGCAGTTATCTCCGCGCGCTCGGAAGCGCTCAGCCGCTTCATCGGCGCCTACGCGCGCCTGGCCAAGCTGCCGCGGCCGACGCTCGCGCCACTCGACGTCGCGCCATGGATCCGCCGCGTCGTGGGTATGGAGACCCGGCTGCACGTGGCGGTACAACCGGGGCCGAATCTGGTGATCCACGGCGATGCCGACCAGCTGGAACAGGTGTTGATCAATCTTCTGCGCAACGCAACGGACGCGGCGCTTGAAACCAGCGGCGGCGTGCGGGTGGGCTGGCGGAAAAACGCGTCGTACGTCGAAATTAAAGTGGAGGATGACGGCCCGGGCCTATCGAACACGGGCAATCTGTTCGTGCCGTTCTTCACCACCAAGCCAGGCGGATCGGGGATCGGCCTGGTGCTGAGCCGGCAAATCGCCGAGGCCCATGGCGGCGCGCTGACGCTCGAAAACCGGCGGGAAGGATCGGGTTGCGAGGCGAAGCTGCGATTGCCGATCTGAGGGCCGCAGGTCTCCGCAAAAAGGCGGCCGAGCCCTGCGCTACACTTTCGACGTGCGCTATTTTTTCCGCCGCCGCATTCCGGAGCCGTCGCGCATCCTGCTGGTGGAGAGCGGATCGCGGCACATTACCGAAAACGTGATTCCACGGATGCGGGGACATTTCGGCGAGGGCGTTCCGATCGATCTGCTGACCTGCTTTCCGGCAGCACCGGCTGGAATGGCCGGCATCTACAACGTCAACGACTATCGCGGCCGCAAGCGCAGGCTGGCGCTGTTACGTGAGTTGCGCACCCGCGGCTATGCCATCGCGGGCATCGTGTGTTCCAACGAACCCATTCTCAATACGTGGAAATGGGTACTGGCGGCGGCTCTGCCAGTGAAACTTCTCATCATCAACGAAAACGGGGATTGGTTCTGGCTCGATCGCGCGCATTGGTCGCACATCAGCCGGTTTCTGAAATATCGCGCCGGCCTGGCTGACGCCGGCATCGTACGCGCGTTTGCGCGCATTGTTGTTTTTCCGTTCACGCTTTCGTTTCTGTTACTCTACGCAGCAGCAGCGCATTTCCGGCGCGCACTCTACCGAGGTTTTCGATGAAAGCGATTCAAGTGAAAGAGACGGGTGATCCCGAGAAGATGCTGGTGGTGGATATCCCCAAGCCGCAGCCCGGGCCCAAAGAAGCTCTGGTCAAGGTTGCGGCGTCGGGCGTGAATTTTATCGACGTCTACTTCCGCATGGGCTTGTACAAGGCTGACATGCCGTTCACTTTGGGAAATGAAGCCGCGGGTGTGGTGGAAGCGGTTGGGGCGGAGGTCACCGAAGTCCGGCCGGGCGATCGCGTCGCCTACGCGATGGCGCGCGGTTCGTACGCGGAGTATGCCGTGGTGCCGGCATGGCAGCTCGTCAAGGTGCCGGATCACGTGGATTTGAAAAGCGCCGCGGCAGCCATGCTGCAAGGGATGACCGCGCATTACCTGACGCACTCCACCTTCCCGCTGAAGGCGAGCCACACGTGCCTGGTGCACGCCGCGGCGGGCGGGGCCGGCCGGTTGATCGTGCAAATGGCGAAAATGCGCGGCGCACGCGTTCTGGGTACAACTTCAACCGAAGCGAAAGCGGCCCTGGCGCGAGAGGCGGGTATCGACGAAGTCATTTTCTACACGAGGCAGGATTTTGAAGCTGAAGTGAAGCGGCTGACGGGTGGCAACGGCGTGGACGTCGTGTATGACTCGGTTGGCGCTCCCACGTATATGCAAGGATTGAATTGCCTGCGCCCGCGCGGGATGATGGTGTTATTCGGTCAATCGGGCGGGAAGGTGCCTCCTCTCGATCCAACGATTCTGAATACGAAGGGATCGCTGTTCCTGACCCGGCCAAGCTTGGGCCACTATTGCGCCAATCGCGAAGAACTGTTGTGGCGAGCAGGAGACGTCTTGCAATGGGTGGCCTCGGGAAAACTAAAGTTAGCGATCGACCGAATCTATCCGCTCTCCCAGGCGGCGCAAGCGCATCGCGATCTGGAATCGCGGGCTACGGCAGGCAAACTGCTGCTGATTCCGGAGAGCGCATAGAAACGAGCAATTGGAATTTGGCGCGGCCCGCCGGTCTGGACGTCTGAAATACCCGCATGCATCTTCGCGCGCAACTCACGCTTTGGCTGGTGCTGGTGATGGCGCTGATCGTGGGCATTGTCGGGGCCTTCGACCTGGCACAGGAAATCACCAACCAGTTTGAGTTCACGAAAGAGCGTGCGGATATCTGCAACGAAAGGGCGAGGGAGGCCGCAAAACGTGCCCTGGACCGCAACCCCGCGGCTGCTTCTATTCCGGAGGCGCTGCGCAAGGACGCCCAACTGCCAAGCGATCTGGTGGAAATTATGACGGCCAAGAAGTCGCCGGTGATAGAGATCGCGGTCTGCGATCCGCAAGGGGGAATTCTCGCCGACACAGGGCCTATAAGCGCCGGAAATAACTGTCCGGTATATCCGGATTTTGAACCGCTCGTGAACGGCAGCGTCAATCTGAAGAGGCAAGTTCTAACCGGCGGCCTGGCGAAACAGAGTTATCAGGTCTCACTGAAGCTCGCGGCGCCCCCAAAACAGAATACGGTGGCTATCGTCCGGGCGATTGTGCTTCCCGGACTGATCAAAACCGAAATTACTCCCACTTTCCAAACCCACGCGCAAACGTCGATCCTGCTTTTGATGGGCTCCATCGTGGCTGCGTTCGTATTCTCCGCTATCGCGTTCCGCCCCATCGGCAAACTTGGCAAGATGCTGGATTCGGTGACCAAGGGCGAATTCGAGATTCCGCCCGCTCTGCCGGCCGCTAAGGCGCCGGCCGACGAGTTCTCTATCGTCGCATCGAAAGTGAACCTTCTCGGGCAGCAGCTCCGCGGTGCGCAATACGACTTTTCGGATTTGCGCGGCAACTTCGAGCGGCTCCTGGACGATCTGGAGGATGCCGTCCTGGTTTTCGGGCGCGACCGGCGGCTGGTAGTGGCGGCCGGGGCGGTGGAGCGATTTCTGGGCCGTGAGCGTGCCGAGTTGATGGGCAAGACGCTGATCGAGATCTTCCCGGCTGCCACGTCGTTGGGCTTGCTGTTGCAAAAGGCCTTGCAAAGCGGGGAATCCATCCGTAACCAGCGAGTCCCCATCGCCGCGAGCGGCAACGGTGGCTCCAGCGTGCCGGTGGCGCTGCTTTCTGTGGACGTACTGGAAGCTCTGCCAACCAGCGGAGCCGGCGCATCAGGCGCCGGAATTCTGGTGCGTTTACGAGACCCCGAAGCCACGCGGCAGATCGGCAAACAGCTTCAGACCGCTGAGCGCCTCTCGGCCATTAGCCGCATCACCGGAGGCGTGGCGCACGAAGTCAAGAACCCGCTGAACGCGATCCTCATGCACGTGGAGCTGGCGCGCATGAAAATGGCTAAGGGGGACCACGACCTGACCGCACAGATGGATATTATCGGCAGTGAAATCGTCCGGCTCGACCGCGTGGTGAAGACCTTCCTCGATTTCACCAGGCCGGTGGAGTTGCATTTGACCGAAGTGCCGCTCGAAGCATTCGTGAATGATATCGCCGAGCTGGCTCGCCCACTCGCGGAAATGGCCAAGATTTCCGTGAGCGTGGAGCAGCAGGCCGGCAACGTCGGCATTGCAGTGGATCTCGATCTACTGAAGCAGGCGATGCTGAATCTGGTGATGAACGCCCTGGAGGCCATGCCGGATGGCGGCGATTTGCGGTTCGAATCTTCGGTGCGCGGTGACGACGCCGAAATCCGTGTGAGCGATACGGGCTGCGGCATCCCACCGGAATTAAAGAGCAAGGTATTTGGTCTATATTTCACGACCAAGCCAAAGGGCTCGGGAATCGGCCTGGCGATGACGTTTCGCATCGTCCAATTGCACGATGGTACAATCGATTTCACAAGCGAGCCGGGGAAAGGCGCCACCTTTATCATCCGCATCCCTACGGCCGCGTCTTCGAGTTGACGTAGCACGCATGGGCCGGGTCTTCAAACCTTCGATTGGTGTGTTGGTTCTATTGCTCTCCGCGTGTGAGTTAAAGCTCAAACAGGCGAAAAACCCTCCGGCGCCACAGCCCACAGTTGCCAAGGCGGCGGCGCCACCACCCGCTCCCACGCCGGTCGAGCCGCTCTCTATCCCCCAGACGCAGGTGCGGCTGCCACAGCCGCAGCCGATCGATCCCGAGGCGGTGGTTACCCCACCAGTGCCGCCCGAGCCCGTTCCGCAGCGCCGGAGGAAACCGCGCCCGCCAGCAGTGCCAGCCAAATCCGAACCAGTCGACACTGCGGAAGCGGCACCGCCTCCCGAGACGCCTCCGCACCGCCTGGAACCGGTGATTCCCGAAAACCAGCGTGTGCAGCAGATCGAAGAAATATCCGCGCGCCTGAACGAAGTGGAACAGACGTTAAAGCGCGTAAACGCGCGCCCCCTCACCGACTCGCAAAAGCACATCGTCGAACAAATCCGCAATTTTGCGGATCAAGCCTATAAGGCGAAGGATCAAGGCGACATCCAGAAAGCCAGCGGCCTGGCGGACCGCGCCCAACTTCTGGTCCAGGATCTGACTCGTGGCCGCTAGCGAGTTCGCTACCCGACGCCAAGCGCTGGAACGGCAGATGGCCGCGGGCAAACTGGATGCGTTGGTGGTCAGCTTCGGGCCCAACGTGCGGTATCTGACCGGATTCACCGGTAGTAACGGCGTGGTTGTGATTCTTCCCGGTCGGGCGGTTTTCTTTACGGATCCGCGATATCGCATTCAAGCCGCGCAGGAAGTGGGCTGCCAGGTCCGCGTCGCGTCTGGTCCGATTCTGCCGCGAGTCGCATCTCTTCTCCGCCAGGCCAAGAGTCGGCGCGTGGGATTCGAGAAAAGCCGCATGAGCGTGGAAGCCTTTCAGACTCTGAAAGACGCCCTGCCCATGCGCAGTTCGCTGGAACCAGTGGCGGGCTGGATCGAAAACCATCGCATGATCAAGTCGGCCGCGGAAATTGCCGCGATCCGGCGCTCGGTCGAGCTGAATTCGAGAGCATTCGAGCAGATCGCAAAACGCATCCGGCCGGGGATGCGTGAAACCGAGTTGGCGGCGGAGCTGGACTATCGCGTGCGCCGTCAGGGAGCCGAAGGGCCTGCCTTCGAGACTATCGTGGCAGCCGGTCCACGCACGGCTCTGCCGCACGCCCGGCCCACCACCGCCAAGTTGCCGGCGAATAGCATGGTTCTGGTAGACATGGGTGCTATGCTCGATGGCTACGCCAGCGACATGACCCGCATGCTGTTCCTGGGCACCGCCGCGCCGCGCATCAAGCAGATGTACGCAGCCGTGCTGGAGGCGCAGCTTGCCGCGATCGATGCGGTTCGGCCCGGCGTGAAAGCGCAAGCGGTGGATCGCGCCGCACGCCGCGTTCTGGCGCGGCACCATCTGGAGCGGGCATTCGTGCATTCCACCGGGCACGGGCTGGGCCTCGAAATCCATGAGCCGCCACGCGTTGGCAAGAAAGAGAAGACGGTGCTGGTAAAAGGCATGGCCATCACCATTGAGCCTGGCGTGTATCTGGAGGGACTCGGCGGCATTCGCATCGAGGATACGGTGGTGGTTACCGCCAACGGCTGCGAAGTGCTGACACCAACCTCCAAGGACCTGCGCACGGTGTTTCCCTAACTATGCCGTAACCAGCCCCCTCCGGTGGTGGCTGTCCGACGGAAACTGTTAAGCTATTCGATTGTGACAATCGACGAGATTCGTGAGTTAATCCAGTTGGTTGCGGAGACCGGTGTCGCCGAACTGGAAGTGCAGCGCGGCGATAACCGGGTTCGCATCCGGCGTGCCATGCCAGAGATCCAGGAGTTCGCGGTTGGCGACCAGCGACCGGCAGCAAAGGCCGCTCCCGCTTCTTCTCACAAACCGGCCGCCGAGCCGGAACACTCCCCGGAAGGGAACCTCTACACCGTGAAATCTCCAATCGTGGGCACCTTCTATGAAAGCGCGTCACCGGAGACGCCGCCGTTCGTGCGCGTGGGAGAAACCGTACAGCCCGGAAAGGTGCTCTGCATTATCGAATCCATGAAACTGATGAACGAGATCGAGGCCGAGGTCGGCGGGGTGATTGTGAGCAAATTGGTGCCTAACGGTCAGCCCGTCGAGTATGGAGAGGCCCTGTTTGCGATCCGCCCCCTTTAAGAAAATCCTCATTGCCAACCGCGGAGAGATTGCCATGCGCATCCTCTGCGCTTGCAAAGATCTCGGCATCGCCACCGTGGCCGTTTACTCCGAAGCCGATCGCCACAGCCTGCCGGTCCGCTTTGCCGACGAAGCCATTTGCATCGGACCGGCGAAGAGCGCGCGCAGCTATCTGGACATTCCCTCCATCATCAGCGCCGCTGAAATCACCAACGTGGATGCGATCCACCCCGGCTACGGTTTTCTCAGCGAGAACGCCCGCTTCGCCCACGTCTGTGAGGCTTCCGGGCTCCGGTTTATCGGGCCGAAATCGGATGTGATCCTGGCCATGGGTGTGAAGGAACGAGCGCGTGCCATGATGCGCGATGCGGGCGTCCCGATTTTGCCCGGTTCCGATGGCGTGGTCAAATCGGACGACGAAGCTCTGGCCGGCGCGGAAGCTATCGGATACCCGGTGATTCTGAAGGCTTCGGCGGGCGGTGGCGGCCGCGGCATGCGGGTCGTCAATAACGCCGCCGAGCTGCCACCGATGCTGGCGCAGGCACAGCAGGAGGCCGGCGCGGCGTTCAATTGCCCGGACGTTTATATCGAGAAATTCCTTCGGGCGCCGCGGCACATCGAATTCCAGGTGCTCGCCGACCATCACGGCAGCGTCTCCATCCTCGGCGAACGCGAGTGCAGCATCCAGCGCCGCCATCAGAAGCTCCTCGAAGAGTCGCCCTCACCCGCGCTGAAAGCGGATATGCGTTGCCGCGTGTCTGAAAAACTGCGCGACGCCATGGCCGCGGTGGGTTACACCAATGCTGGAACCGTCGAGTTTCTCATGGACGAATCCGGCAATCTCTATTTCATCGAGGTCAACGCGCGCATCCAGGTGGAGCACCCGGTCACCGAGATGGTCACAGGCGTGGACCTGGTCAAGAGCCAGATCCTTATCGCCGCCGGCGAGCCGCTAACGCAAATTCTGGACGCGCCCGTCAAGGCGCAGGGCCATGCCATCGAGTGCCGCATCAACGCCGAGAATCCCGAAACCTTCGCGCCCTCGCCCGGCCGTATCACGGCGATGAATTTGCCCGGCGGCATTGGTGTGCGTGTAGACACGGCGGCGTACAGCGAATACGTGATCCCGCCGTATTACGATTCGCTGGTAGCAAAATTGATCGTGCACGGCCGCGACCGCTCGGAAGCCATGGATCGTATGCGCCGCGCCCTCGAGATGTTCGTCGTCGAGGGAATCTATACCTCCATTCCGTTGCATAAGCGAATTCTTGCCGACGCGGATTTTCAGGCCGGGCGATTCGATACCAATTTCATTCAGCGCTTCTTGCCCGACAGGCCCGGCCGCAACGGGAACTGAGACAATCGAAACGTGCGGACTTGGGTTCCCGCGGCTTTCCTGGCCCTGATTCTGGCTTTCCTGCTGCCGCCGGTGCCGGCGCTGATCAAGAAAAAGCTGCGCCTTCGGCCGGCCATGCTATTTGCGGTTCCCGCTCTTCTGGCCGCAACATTTTGTCTGGTCGCTTGGCGGCTGGGCGCATGGAACTGGCCGGTCAACCTGCTGATTGTTGCCTACACGATCGTGCCCACGATCTGCATCTTTTTCCAGGGCATGGAGGCCGGTGCGGCCTCATGGCTCGATCTGATCGTGATCCTTCTCCTCTGGCTGCCCATCGAGCTGAACGCCGGCGCACGCTGGATTCCCCGCCATGCGCAAGGCCTCTTGCACACCGTGGCTTACGGCACGGCGCTCACGCTCGCCCTGGTCTTGTTTCTCGCGTTTCGCGGAATGAAGGGAATGAAATATAACCTGCCCAACCGCGTGATGGACTTCATCGATCCGCTCATCGCGTTTGTACTGGTTGCACCCATCCTCATCGGGTTGGGGCTGGCGTTATCGTTTCTCCCGTGGTTTCACGTTCCCGGAAATTTATCCGCACTCCGGATTGTGAAATCCTTCGGGCTGATTTTCGTCGCCACCGCGCTCCCGGAAGAAATCCTGTTCCGCTCGCTCATCCAAAACTGGCTAATGCAGAAGTTCGGTTCCTCCACCGCTGTCCTTATCCTGGCCTCGGTGATTTTCGGCTGTGCTCATCTAAATAATGGGCCGCAGCCGCTGCCGAACTGGCGTTACATGATTTTGGCCACCATTGCAGGTTATGCTTATGGAAGGGTCTTCCAGCGGGCTTCAAGCGCGGTGGCTTCGATGACTTTGCACGCGCTTGTGGATTTAACGAAACATGTCGTCTTCTGAACCATCACGCGACAGGAGCTGGCGCGCCGGCGCCGAGGCTGCCATCGTCTTCTCTCTGATCCTGGCGTATATCTGGCGGCTTCGCTTCAGCCACCCGTATTCCTGGGTCCCGATCCTGCTGCTAATCGTTCTCTCGCACCTGTATCACGGAGAGACTCTGGAAATGCTGGGATTGCGTTGGGGCGGCGCTCCGCGCGGTTTTCGCGAGCTCTCAACCGTCCTGCTCCTGGTTGCATTCGCTCTCTTAGTTCCCGGTCTCATTTTCAATACAATCCGCGACGTTTCCTGGCGGGTAGCGCTTTCAGGTTTCGCACTATACTGCGTCTGGGGTTTGTTTCAACAGTACGTATTGAACGGCTTTTTCGTAAACCGGTTTACCGCTTTCCTGCCGCACCGGTCCGAAGCTGTCCCCGTACTCGCGGGCGTACTGTTCTCACTCGCCCACCTGCCGAACTGGTTTCTAATGATTTTCTCGCTCGCCGGCGGCTACGTTTGCGCCGCAATCTACCGCAAGTATCGGAATCTATATTTTCTCGGCGTGGCGCACGGGCTGATCGGATTCATGATCTATCTGGTCGCACCGGACTCGATCAGTCATCACTTGTACGTCGGACCCAAGTGGTTCTCGATGTGACTCAGCCGGGCTGACCTGCACCAAGCCTGGATATCGACGCGCGATTCTCATTCGATGCGGCTCATTGGCAGTCAACGGATGAACAAGCCCATCTTGGGTCAGACTCGTGATCAGTCTCACGGGATCGGTAGGCCAGTCAATTGTATATTCACCAGGATCCCCCAGCTTGACTTTGGTCAGGTATAACTCAAATTGCGCCACACAAGCGACGAGGGGATCATTGTGTTCGCTCATCTGGCGCAAAAACACTTCCGCGAGTTTATCGGGAAACGGAGAAAGACTTGGAGTTGCAGTAAAAGATTTGACAGCGATTTCGAAGTTCCCGCGCTTCTTGAGCAAGGATGCCGTCAGCCGGCAATGGCGTCGGATATCAAAGAACCGCCACGCCAGGATGATTTCGCGTAGTATAACCAGATGGTCCGAGTTCGCGACAGTTTGAACATAGGGGTCGCACTCACCGGACTGGCCGGACTTCAGTAGTGACAACAGCGCAGTTTGCTGCCGGGCGAGATCCATCATCTAGTTCAGTAACGCTTTCCGCAGCCTGATCAATTCCGCAGTGATGCCCGCATAGCCGAGTTTGGGCACGTACTCAGGCAGCAGTTCGTATGTTGCCGCCTTGACTTGAGGCGCAGCCGCAATGACTCGCCGAGCCAGGTCAATGGTTGAGTCCTGGGTGACTCTTGAGTGCACGTCTAACTTAAACCGGCCTCGTATCACTCCGCCTGCGATGTGAATTTCCTGAACGTGCGACAGATCCAGTTCGGCGAGAAACTGTTCGATACTGAACATATTGTTATGCGCATCGCACTCTAGATTGTAGACATCCAGAATCAGGCCGCAGCCGGTCCGTGATGCCAGAAGGTTGAGAAATCCGGCGTCGGAATACTCGCCCGGGAAGTCAGGAAGCATGTGGACAATATTTTCGAGCAGAAAAGGCACGGGGTAACGCCGCTGGATACGTGTGACTCTTTCGCAAATCATGTCCAGCACTTGTTCCGTTTTCGGCAGCGCCAGCATGGTGCCAATATGCTGCCCGTCCACATTCACATATCCAAGGTGTTCGCTATGCCAGGCAACCTCGAGATGTTCCATGAGCTGGTCCACCAGCCGGAGATAGGTTTCCGAGTATCCGCCACACGTGCCGATCGACAATCCGACGCCGTGCACGATAATTCCGGCGTCCGGGCCAATATCTTTGAGCTCGCGAATCGCATCATCGGGCACAACCGCGCGCCCATCTTGAAACTCAGCAATACTGTCGGGCGTGACTTCGATGTAATCTACAAATTGCAGAACGTGCTCCAAAAGCTGCGGGTCTCGTCCTTCGTAGGTGGTGGCCAGCGCTGTGCGCCTGTTTGTTGGTTGGATCGGGGGGATTTGTTTCTTCATGCAGCGTGCCGTTGATTCGTGGCCTCTTTGAGGTAGTGCCGCGTAGCGCGAGTTCGTTTCAAAGCTGTAATTTCATTTAACCGTGAAACAGATCGCCGATTCCCCGCACAATACCGTTGCAGCCGGATTCTTCCGGCCACGAAAAGGAGAAACGCCAATGAACCAACTCACGACAGTAAGCTTCGAGGAAACCCTGGAATCCATCATTCTTCCCAAGCCGACCGGATGCCGGACCTGTGGACTCATGGGTCACGATCTCGAGGCGCTCTAAGTTCCAGCCAATCAAATACTGAACGGCGGCGTCCGTATATCAGTCACGTCGCTTTGACCACCACTTCGTGACGCCGCTCCTTCTTTACCGCCTGCTCGTATTCCGCCCGTGCCCGCCGGATGCTCTCGATCTCGGACACCTCGGAGATCGGCACGTCCCACCAGGATTCGTAGCCGGGCACACGCGCCTCTTTATCCACTTCAATCACAATCACGCTGGTGCGATCGTGACGTTTCATGTTCTCTAGCGCACTTGTGAGCTCTTCGCGCGTCCTTGCGCGCACCGTGCAGGCGCCGAGCCCCTGGCAGATAGCTGCGAAATCCACCGGAATGTACGCGCCGTCCAGTTGGCCAGATTCTTCGCCGCGAAAACGATAGTCTGTTCCGAACCCCTGCGAACCCACCGCCCGCGATAGCCCGCCAATACTCGAGAATCCGTGATTGTCCAGCATGATGATGCTGAGCTTGTATCCTTCTTGAATCGACGTCGTGATTTCCGAAGACATCATCAGAAACGAGCCGTCTCCCACCATCACGTAAACCTCGCGCGAAGGGTCCGCCATCTTCACGCCGAGGCCGCCGGCAATCTCATAGCCCATACACGAGTAGCCGTATTCAAGGTGATAGCCCTTAGGCTGCCGCGTCCGCCACAGCTTGTGCAGATCGCCCGGCATGCTACCCGCCGCGCACACCACAACGTCTTCAGGCCTAGCCGCCCGATTCACCGCCCCGATGACTTCGCCCTGGCTGATGGGCGGCCCATGGCGCATTCCGAACAAACGGTCCGTCTCGTCCTCCCAGCGTTTCTTCCACTGTCCGATGGAATTCGCGTACTGCTCCCCGACGCGATAGCCCGACACAGCGCCGCCCAACTGTTCGAGCGCCACACGCGCGTCTGCAATCAACGGCAGACCGCCATGCTTGAAAGCATCCGTTTCATTTACATTGATGTTGACAAACCGGACGTCCGGATTCTGGAATGCAGTCTTGGACGCCGTCGTAAAGTCACTTAAACGAGTCCCGATGGCGATGACAAGATCTGCCTCGCGCGCCGCGATGTTGGCGCCGGGCGTGCCAGTCACTCCAATGGCGCCCAGGTTCTGCTCATGATCGAACGGCAGCGATCCTTTGCCGGCCTGCGTTTCGCCCACGGGAATCCCTGTTCGTGAAACGAACTCGGCCAGTGTCTCGGTCGCATCACTGTAGATCACACCGCCGCCCGCAATAATGAGTGGCCGTTTGGCAGCGCGAATCATCTCGGCCGCGCGACTGACCACCGCGCCCTCGGGTTCCGCGCGCGCAATGTGCCACACGCGTTTCTCAAACATCTCCGCCGGATAGTCCCACGCCTCCGACTGCACGTCCTGTGGAAGCGCCAGCGTCACCGCGCCCGTTTGCGCCGGCGACGTTAGAACGCGCATCGCCTCAACCAGCGAGCAAGGCAGTTGATCCGCTCGATTGATCCGGTCCCAGTAGCGCGAAACCGGCTTGAACGTGTCATTCACCGAGACATCCTGGCTGTGCTCCGACTCGACCTGTTGTAGCACTGGCGCCACGTTTCGCCGCGCAAATATATCGCCCGGCAGCAATAGCACGGGGATGCGGTTGATTGTGGCCGTCGCCGCGCCAGTCACCATGTTCGTCGCGCCCGGCCCGATCGACGAAACGCAAGCGAATGTGGAAAGCCGATTCTTCGCCTTGGCAAACGCCGTTGCGATATGCACGGCAGCCTGTTCATTGCGGCAAAGATAGTAGCGGAAATCCGGGTTCTGCTGGAGCGCTTGTCCCAGGCCGGCCACGTTGCCGTGCCCGAAGATTCCCCACGCGCCTGCAAAGAACCGCTGTTCGTTCCCGTCCCGCTCCACGTACTGGTTCTTGAGAAAGCCCACCAGAGCCTGGGCCATCGTGAAACGCCGTGTGCTCATTTCGAACCCTCCTCAATGCGCGATCACAGGTATCGCGACAGGTAATCCATATCGCGTCCCCGATTCGCCGCCAACGACTCCATCGCTTCCTCTACCCGGATGCCGCCGTGAATGATTCCACCCGCGGCCGCCGCCATCGCCAGCGGGTCTTCGTCCCCCGGATACAAAACATTTCTTCCCACCAGTGCGCCGCGAACATTTGGACCTGCTGCCAGTGCCGACACCAATTGATTCAAGAACGGCCCCGGACTCCCCGCCGATTCACCGCCCAGCAGCAGAATCGGCAGCGTGGTGGCACGCGCGACAATCTCGTACCCGTCGCAATAAGGAAGCTTCAGCCACAGGTAGCGACTGCTATCCCCCAGCGCCGAAGCCACGCCCGCAATCCGCGCCAGCGCCTCGCTAGTCTTCACCACCGCGTATCCTTTGTCACTCTTCGTTACCGGCAAAGGTTCCAGAAACGTCGGCAGGCGCAACGCATTGGCTTCGGTGATCGCCCGCGCACTGGCAAGCATTGTCTGCAACGACCCCGGCTCGCCATCCGCAACGCGCCACAGCAGCTTCGCGCCATCCAGTCTCCACGCTGCGCACGTGGCAGGCGATGGTCCCGTAATCGGATCGTCCATCTCCCACGAAGCTCCAGCCAAACCGCCGCGATTCAAGCTCGCGATGAGCACCTTCTCATCCAGCAGCGCCGGGCCGCCCGCATCCTGCATGAACCCATCGATGGCCAGCAGATCTTCCAGAATATCCATCGTCGCCATTAGCCCATCGACCTGGTCACTCATCAGCACCCGCAATATCCGGGCGAGATAGTCGCGCCGGTCAGCCATCGCTAGCATGTCTTCCCCGACCTTCGTCACCCGCCGCGCGGGATGATCGGCCGCGAGAATATTCAGCTTGCCATCAGGCGCCAGCCGTTCCCGCCGTTTGCGATGACCGGCAACCTGCGCCGCGAACTCAGGATCCGCGACCCTCGTGTCCACCAAACGCGCCATCACGGCGTCGAACAGAAACTGCTGGCTACAGAACATGTTTTAACTCTGCCCCGCGGCGCGCTGCTTCTCGATCATATGCTTCACTTCCGCCAGCACCGGCATCGCTTCGGAGCAGCTCAGCCGGCTCACCACGATTGCCGCCGCGGCATTTCCATAATGCAGGCACTCGATCACCGTCAGCCCTCGCAGAAGTGCAAATAAAAAGCCCGCCGCGAATCCATCCCCCGCCCCGATCGTCGAAACAACCGGCACCGCGTAAGGCGCCAGAAACACCGGCTCGTCACCCACCCACACGCGTGTACCTTGATCACCGAGCTTCGAAACCAGCATAGGCACGCGCGCCAAGCGCAGCTTCATCACGGCTTCCTCCAGCCCGCCGGCGCCGGTCACCAGCTTCAATTCGAGATCGTTCCCGATCAGCACATCGACAAACGGCAGCGCCAGCCGCACCGCCATGCCTGCATCTTCCGGCTTGGCCCATGACATCGACCGGTAGTCCACGTCCAGCACCACGCGGCATCCCGCCTCTTTTGCGTGCTCCAGCGCCCTGTACGTCGCTTCGCGCGACGGCGACGCGCACAGCGATGTGCCATTGGTAATGAACATCCGGCTCGCGCCGATGTAGCGCAGATCTTCGTCGCCGATGTCGAGCCGCGTGTCAACCGGGTCGCGCCGATAGAATACCTGCGGAAAACGATCGGGTGGCGACACCTCCGTCAGGCACAACGATGGCAGATATCCCGGAGCAATCTGCACGCGGCTCAAGTCCACTTTCTCCGCGCGCAGGAATTGCATCAGGAACTCGCTCAGCGCGTCGTTTCCCAGGCTGGCGACAATCCCGACGCTCGCTCCCAGCCGTGCCAGCCCCACCGCCATGTTCGCGCTCGATCCGCCTAAGTAGCGCGAAAACCGCCGCACCTGCGGCAGTGGAACATTCGGTTCTTCCGAGTACAGGTCGTAGCCGATGCGGCCCAGGATTGTGATTTCCACTCGAATCAGGATACCAGCGGAAGGCGCGGATCTTTTGCCGTCCACGTTCCGCGCACCCATGCGTAGTCCGGATCGTCACTCGCCGCCATCGATCGCGCAGAACCCGCCAGCACGTTCAGGTAATAACAATTGTATCCGTGCGCCGCCACCACCGGATGGTATCCCTCCGGAATCAGCACTACCTCGTTATCGCGAACCGTCAGCGTCTCGTTGCGCCGCCCGTCTCGCGTATACACGCGCTGAATGGCGAATCCTTCCGGCTGCGAAATCTTGTAGAAGTAAATCTCATCCAGATCCACTTCGCCCGGTGGATTGTGCACGTCGTGTTTATGTGGCGGATATGACGACCAGTTTCCGCTCGGCGTGAAAACCTCCACCACCAGCAGACGGTCCGCTTGAAAATCCGGTTTGATGATGTGGTTGATCTGTCGCGTAGCGTTTCCTCCGCCGCGAATCTCCACATCAACCGCCGAAGGTTCGATAACCGCCGCCGGAAAACGCCGCGTCGCCCGCGCCCCGCACACGCCCACCTCGCATGAATCCGACAGTGCTTCAATTTCCACCCGCTCCGTTCCCACCGGAACGTAAAGCGTGTGCGGCATGCCCGCAAACACGTTGGCCCGCCCACCCAACTGCTCCCAAGTCTGCGATCCCGCGCGTACCACTGCACGTCCGCCCAGCATCACCAGCGCCAGTTCCTCATCCGGCTGCGCAATCACATGCTTGTGCCCCTGTGCCAGCCGGATCACCCGCAGCGAGATCGTCCCCCACCCCGCGCGCTCCTGCGTCACGCTAACAATTTCGCCGCCTGCTCCCGAGGGTTGTACTAACAAAGACGCCATGACACTCCTCTCACGGGTAGGACAGGCATTCCTGCCTGTCCTCGCGTTCCCTTGATCATTGCACCCAATCGGGCGGTTTTAACTGCGGTGGGATACTCGCCTCCCCGCTCCCCTGTAGCGTAGCTCGAATGATGTGCCGTCGTACCAACCAGCAGCCATACGCCGAGAATCTATATCCGCGCGTGTAATCGAAATTCTCCGCTTTCATAATCGTCGGGCAGTAGCGCATCGATATCATCGTAAAGAACGTAGCCGTTCGTCTTCCCTGCCTCCAGAAGCTGGTTCAACCGTGCTGCTTTTTCGCTGTCTGTCATTGTCATCCGACCTTACTATGCAAGCAACACAGTGGCAGGCATTGCCTCGCCCGGCCTAGCTGGCGCGGCATCCCCAAGCTTGAAACACACGAGGGAGACTCAAGACGGTGTTGGGATCCTGAGTGAAATGGTCGAGTTCCGCGATGACACTCTCCAGCTCCGCGGGCACCGCCACACTCGATCCAATCCATGTCAGGTCAATGTATCCAAACCGTGTCTCGAGCGCAAACGCGTCAGGCGCGCGACAACTTACCTTTAGCCAAACTTGTACGGGCGAGCATCGCTTCGCCCGTTAACTGATTTGCTCTGCTTCTGCGCCATAATATTCGCATGCCCGCCGCCGCCCCCCGTTTCCGATTCGCATGCGCGCCTGTCAGTTGGGGCGTTCCCGACGACTACGGTCCCGCCTGGGAGCAGCCCTACGAGCATATGCTCGACGAGATGGTCGCCGGTGGTTACACCGGCACTGAACTGGGACCCTATGGCTACTTCCCGACGGATGCCAACGTTCTCCGGCCGGTTCTCCAGCGCAAGAAGCTGACCATGCTGTCCTCGTTCGTGCCTGTGCCCTTAGCTGATCCTTCGCGTGCGAGCGCGGCGATCGAGCAAATCCGCAAAGTCGGAACGCTCCTCGCGGCAATGCAGGCGCCCCTCATCGTGCTCGCCGATGCCCAATCTCCCCAGCGGCGGAAAATCGCCGGCCGCGTTTCCGCCGATGGCAGCCAGTCGTTGAACACATCCCAATGGCGCGAAGTCGCGCGTGTGATTTCGGAGGCCGAGCGAGTTGCGGCCGATTTCGGCCTCGATCTGGTGTTTCATCCCCACGTCGCCACCTACGTCGAAACACCGCGTGAAACGGCACAATTATTCGATGCGGCATCGTCTACCAAAATGGGCCTCTGCCTGGACACCGGGCACTGCTACTACGGCGGAGGCGACCCCGTCTCCGAAGGCGAGAAATACAAACACTTGCTGCGCTACGTCCACATCAAGGACATCAATCCGGCTATTCTCGCCGAGTCAAACCGAAGACAGCTCGATTTCGATCAAGCGGTCGAAGCCGGCGTGTTCTCGCAAATCGGCGCCGGCTGCGTCGACTTCCCTGCGTTTTTCCGAATGCTCGTCAAGAACGGCTACTCCGGCTGGCTGGTCGTAGAACAGGACGTCAAGTTCGGCGCCACCACGGTACCGCCGGCTGAAAGCATGGCCGCGAGTTTGCGATATCTCCACGGAGTGGTCAACGCGCTTCCCTGAGGTGAGTGTCTTGAGAATATGATCTTCAAGGCGCATAATCCGCAATTCGGGGACTGGCTTCGAAATTCCCGACGCACACAACCCTGGAAACGCCTGCCTGTCCAATCCGGAATTTCGTTGCCTGTACCCGAATTGCCTACCCCCAGAACCCTGCTCCCTTGTTTTCATCCTCGCGAGCGGCGGACTGCCGCCATGGCTCTCTACTGTCCCCGAATTGCCCGATTGGTTTCGAAATCGCAAAGCACCGAAGCCGTAGGAACCTGGTTGACGCTCACGCGCCCACGTGATAGCGTTTGCGTTTTGCTGAATTGGTGACTCATGTGCTCAACCAACAGACGTGAATTTCTGAATTATGTACTAGCAGCCTCCGGGTCGCTAGCCGCTGGCTCCTGGTACAGGGGCTTTGCACAAACCAAAACCTCCGGCCCCGCGCGCGTTGTGTTCGACACTTCGCGGCCACGCACCGATCTCGACCGTCACGTCCTCGGCTCGTTTCTGGAGCATCTCGGCCGCGCGATTTACGGCGGCGTTTTCGACCCGGGATCGCCCCTTGCTGACGCGAATGGCCTGCGCAAGGACGTCATCGAGGAAATCCGCTCGCTCGGCGTTCCCATCATCCGCTATCCCGGCGGAAACTTCGTTTCCGGATACCACTGGCAGGATGGAGTCGGACCCAAAGAGCAGCGGCCACGAGTTTTGGACCGCGCCTGGAATACGCTTGACACTAACCAGTTCGGGACGAACGAATTCATCGGATGGTGCCGTGCGGTCGGAACCGAGCCCCTGCTTGCCGTCAACCTGGGCAACGGCACGCCGGAAAATGCGGCTGCGCTCGTCGAATATTGCAACGTCGCGAGCGGCGCTCACTGGAGCGATCTTCGACGCCAGCACGGCGTGGATTCTCCGCACAACGTGAAGTTCTGGTGTCTGGGCAACGAAATGGACGGCCCTTGGCAGATCGGACACATGCCCGCCAATGAATACGGCTTGAAGGCGGCCGATGCCGCGCGCCAGATGCGTGCAGTGGACCGATCCCTTAGCCTGGTCGCGTGCGGTTCGAGCGGTCCGGGAATGCGGACCTACCTGGAATGGGATCGCCAGGTCCTCGAACAGTGCTACGACGATGTGGACTTCATTTCACTCCACCGCTACTACAACAACACCAGCGAGAGCAATGGCGATACGAGCCGATATTTAGCGCTGAATCTCGACATGGAGCGCCAGATTCAGGAAGTCGCCGCGGTTTGCGATTACGTGCGCGGTCTGCGCAAGTCCAACAAGCGCCTTTCGCTTTCCTTCGACGAGTGGAATGTCTGGTACCGCGCAAGAAGCGGTGATGGCAACCGTCAGGAGGCGCCGCACTTACTCGAGGAGGTCTACAATCTCGAGGACGCTCTGCTCGTCGGCGGCCTCATCAACACTCTGCTGCGCCATTCCGATCGCGTGCGCATCGCCTGCCTGGCCCAGCTCGTCAACGTCATTGCTCCGCTCCTCACCAACAAGGAGCATGTCCTTCGCCAGACCATCTACTATCCTTACGCCTGGGCCTTGCATCTCGCCCGAGGCCAAGTAATTGATTTGTTACTGGAATCGGAATCGTACGAAGTGCCGCGTCTAGGGCAGGTACCGTTCGTAGACCTCGCCGCCACGGCCGACCCAGCTACCGGTGAACAATGCATTCTGATGCTGAACCGGGATTTGGCCGCCGAGCGCGAAGTCACGGTGACTTGGCCCGGCACGGCGCCCACTCGGATCCTTGGCCTCGAAACTCTGACAGGATCGGATTTGAAAGCGTCGAACAGTTTCGACCAGCCGAACCGTGTGACACCGCAGCGGCTCGATCCGCCGAAGCCCGGCGCGAAAATGACCTTCAAACTGCCGCCGCGCTCCTACACCGCAGCGCACCTGGCAACCACCTAGCGAACCGCCATGGGCTCGCGATCTACGGGCTTTTCTGTGGTCGCTGGTTCGCCGGAGCCTTCAATCCGCATGCTGTAGAAGCTTCGATAGACAAAGGTCATCGATATCGCCAGGAAGATCACTGCGAATACGGTGCTGAAGGTGGGGCCTTGCTTATTTGTCAGCGAAACTGCCAGCTCCACCGCAAGCAGGCCGAACAGCGTGGTGAACTTGATGATCGGGTTCAAAGCTACCGAACTCGTGTCCTTGAACGGATCGCCCACGGTATCGCCCACAACCGTCGCGGCGTGCAGTTCCGTGCCCTTGGCGTGCAGCTCCGTCTCCACGATCTTCTTGGCGTTGTCCCACGCTCCGCCCGCATTTGCCATGAAGAACGCCTGGAAGAGTCCAAACAGCGCGATCGAGATCAGGTAGCCGATAAAATAGAACGGCTCGAAAAACGCGAACGACAGAGTAGCGAAGAAGACAACGAGGAAAATGTTCAGCATGCCCTTCTGCGCGTACTGCGTGCAAATGGCAACAACCTTCTTGGAATCGGCAACCGAGGCTTTGTTTCCGCCCTCGAGGTGAATATTGCGTTTGATAAATTCCACCGCGCGGTAGGCACCCGTGCTGACAGCCTGCGTGCTGGCGCCGGTAAACCAATAGATGACCGCGCCGCCCGTGATCAGTCCTAACAGGAACGGCGGATGCAGAATCGAGAGCTTGTCGATGTTCGTAGTCAGCTTATCAGTGAGGGCTACGATGGTAGAAAAGATCATGGTGGTCGCGCCCACGACGGCCGTGCCGATCAGCACCGGTTTCGAGGTAGCTTTGAACGTGTTCCCCGCCCCATCGTTTTCTTCCAGATTGTCCTTGGCGCGCTCAAACTGTGGCGAGAACCCAAATTCTTTTTGGAGTTCCTGCTGGATATTGGGGATCTCCTCAATCATCGAAAGCTCATAGATCGACTGCGCATTGTCGGTCACGGGACCATAGCTGTCCACCGCGATCGTGACAGGTCCCATACCCAGGAAACCGAAAGCGACCAGTCCAAACGCGAACACTGCCGGCGCCACCATTAACGTGCCTAGACCCAAGGTGCTCATCAGAAAAGCGATGGTCATCAGCGCCATTACCGTCATTCCCAGCCAATAAGCGCTGAAGTTGCCGGCCACGAAACCGGAGAGAATGTTGAGCGAGGCGCCTCCTTCTCGCGAACTGGTCACGATCTCGCGCACGTGCCGCGATTGCGTCGAGGTGAACGCCTTGACGAACTCCGGAATCAGAGCCCCGGCCAGCGTGCCACAACTAATCACGCTCGAAAGCTTCCACCACAGCGATGTGTCGCCGTTGAGTATCGGGACCATGAAGGAACTCAGGATGTACGTCAGCACGATCGACAGGCCCGAGGTCAGCCACACCAGCGTGGTCAGCGGCGCTTCGAAATTCATCTTGTCAGCGTTCTCATAGCGGTTCTTCGCCCAGAAGTGGTTAAGGAAATAGCTGACTCCCGACGCCACCACCATCATGATGCGCATCGAGAAGATCCAGACCAGCAGTTGGACTTGCACGATGGGATCGTGCACCGCGAGCAAAATGAAGGTAATCAAAGCAACGCCAGTCACTCCGTAGGTCTCGAAACCGTCCGCCGAGGGGCCAACCGAATCGCCCGCGTTGTCGCCGGTGCAGTCGGCGATCACACCCGGATTGCGCGCGTCATCTTCCTTGATTTTAAAGATGATCTTCATCAGATCCGATCCGATATCGGCGATCTTGGTGAAAATGCCACCGGCCACGCGCAAGGCGGCAGCGCCTAGCGACTCACCGATCGCAAAGCCGATGAAGCACGGACCGGCCAGGTTGCCAGGCACCCACAGCAGGATGAAAAGCATGATGAGCAGTTCGATGGAAATCAGCAGCATGCCGATGCTCATACCGGCTTGGAGCGGTATGTCATAGCAGGGGTAGGGTTTACCGCGCAAGCTGGCGAAGGCGGTGCGGGAATTCGCGAAGGTGTTGACGCGCATGCCGAAAGCCGCCACGAAGAAGCTGCCGGAGATACCCACGACGCTAAACAGCAGAATAATCAGAACTTTGGAGGCCTCACGCTCCTGTAAATAGCCGAAGTAGAAAACTATGATCACGCCAATAAAGCACTCCAGCAATATCAGGAACTTACCCTGCGTCAGAAGGTACGTTTTGCACGTCTCGTAGATGAGTTCGGAGACCTCAAGCATGGACTTATGCACGGGCATGTTACGCAGCCGTAAGAAGATAGCCAGTCCGAAGAGAAGACCCAGGACACACACGGCGAGGCCGCCCATCAGCAGGTTGTGCCCCCCGATTCCACCCAGGAATTGAGCCGAATCAAGGTCGGGGAGAACGAGGTTCGCCTCACCACCATGCTCCGACGACTGGGCCAAGAGCGGGGTGCCAAACACAAGGACCGCGAACAGGGCAGACTTCACCAAGCAAATCACACGATGCATACTTCTAGCCTCCTGAATTCTTAGGTTCATGAATACCGTGGTACAAACCTACAGCTTTTCTCCCCCGGAGAAGTGAGATATCGACTTTAGCACGAGACATGCCGATATCTAAGGCCCCGTTTTGAACGGTTTGCAAGGCCAGTTGTCGATCGGGATTGGGTGGCCTGACGCACTTTTCGCCTTTTGTACGACTAGCTGGCCACCCTTACCAGCACTTTCCCCATCGGTCCCTGGGCTAATCGCGCAAATGCGGCCTTCACTTCCGCAAAGGGAAAAATGCCGTCGCTTACGGGCCGCTTCGCGAGCCCATCGAGACGCCTAACAATCTCTTTCCAGGCCGTTTGCGCCGAATCCGGGGTGTAATCAGAGACGGCCACGCCGCCAATCCGATTGCGCCGGAAAAAGAGTGTCGCGGTGTTGAACTCGGGGACCGCACCACCGCTTCGGCCAACAACGCTAATTCTGCCGCCGTAGCCGAGCATGGCGATCAGGTCGTTGAACGCCGGACCGGCGACATTGTCCACCACGATGTCGATTTTTCTCGGAGCAAGGGCCGAGGAAACTGCCTTGCGCAAGTTCGGCGTGTCCGGGCTGAAAACGAAATCAGCGCCGAGCTGCTTCAGCTTCTCGCCCTTCTCAGGGCTGCGGGACAATGCGACCACAACCAGTCCCATGGACTTCCCCAGCAACACCGAAGCCACACCTACGCCGCCTGAACCGCCGGTCACGAGCAGCACAGAGCCCGCAGGAGGAGGAGCAGGGGGGTCCCATTGCGTCAGGGCCTGCCAGGCCGTCAGAAAAACCAAGGGAGCGCCTGCCGCCTCTTCCAACGACCAGCCCTTGGGGATCGGAGCGAGGCTCGCCGCGGGGATCACGGCCTTTTCGGCAAGGGTGCCCCAGACCTCGACGCCGGCGTTACAGCGCAGAATGCCGGCGGTGTCGCCAACTTTAACGTTTCCGACCCCTGGTCCAACCGCAATGACGTCGCCCACACCGTCACGGCCGAGAATGTGGGGCAAGGGGGGCTTGGCTGGATACATCCCCTCTGCCAGAAAAGCGTCGGCGGGGTTCAGGGCCGCGAATTTCATTTGGAGCAGGGCCTGGCCGGGACCAGGCTGTGGATCCGGCACCTCGCCCAATCGAAGCTTTTCCACGCCTTCGTAGGAATCCATCAACCATGCGCGCATCAGCTCATTGTGTACCATCCGCTGACGCTGTTGTGAAGGCGCGAATCAGGGCAGTGTGTAGGTCACCCCGGTGGTGAACTGGAACGAATTCTTCTTAAAGCCGGGCGGCGGATCATTCAGGAAGGAGTCCAGTGAATTGACGGCTACGCTGAGGCGCTTGTAGACCGGCAGAGTCAGGCCCGCGCCAGCGGCTGCCGAGTACGCGCGCGTGTTGTTCCATGCAGGAGTTACCGAGAATTGCTCGGCAAGCAGGATACCATGAGGCAGTGTGCGGACGTAGCGCTCGGCAAAAGTGGAGGCGATCAGGTTCTGGTTCTGAGCCGAGGTCTGGAATTCCTGATTCACGAAACTCATGCTGCCCTTGATATCGAGTGCCTGATTCGCGCTCTTGATTACGGTCCAACCGATGCCACCGCCGTATAGTTGCTGCAGGTCGAGGCCCTGAGAGAAATTGTGGTCGTAGGCCAGTTGTCCAAAACCGTATAGCCGTGCCGAGAAGTATTCATCGCGCTCGGCATCCGCGTGGTAGATGGAGGTCTTTACTGTGGGTGTGTTGGGCTGCGTGACTTTGCCGTAGGACACGCTGAAATCCACGATGGTGCGGTTGCGCGGATCGAGCCATCCCTCCTGAGGCACTGCGCGAATGAAGCTGAATCCCGCCGACAAACTGGTGCTGTTCTGGGTAGCCTCAACTAAGGACGCACCCCCGGTGACCGAGCCTTTCCAGTCTTCGAGAAGCCCCGGACGATGCAATGCTTTCTCAAAACTGGCTTCATCCACGACAAAGGCGGCATCCGCCACGGGCACCGTCTGCGGCGAGCCCGGTGGGCCGGGGTTCACTTCGATCTTCTGGTCCTTTACGGCGATTGTTCCTCGCGGGATTTGCGAGCCGGCTTCGCTACTACGGAGCTGCACTCCTTTTCGGACCACGGCGAATTTCTGGGACGAGTGAAGCTCCTGAATCTTCTTCCATTCGACAGTGACTTCGCCCGCCATGTCGCTCTTGAACGTGACCTTGTCAGCGGTGGAACGAATCAGATGGCCGATCAGCTTTTCGCCGTCAATAAAGACGAGCACGTCTGGCTCGGGCGGGCTCTTGGGAGCCTGTGCGCTTGCACCGGCAACACCAAGGAGCAAGGAAATTAAGAACTTGATGTTCCTTCGCATGTGATGTCCTCCAATGTAATGGCTGCATCCGTGGTTGGAAACAACGCAATGTGTTGTATGTTACGAAACGCGCACCCGGGCGATGAGCACGGTAAGGTCGTCGTACTGGGGTCCGGTGTTGAACTGCTGCACGCTGGTCAAGATGGCGGTGATGATTTCGTTGACCGGAAGCTGGCTCGCTGCTTTCAATTCCTGAATCAGCGAGCCTCGCCGGAATTCCTCGTCATCGTGAGTCGCTTCCGTGACGCCATCGCTGAACAGAGGCGACCTTGATAGAATCACAAAATGGTTAGCAAATCCCGAGAGCGTGCACTTGAAGACGCGCTTTTCGGTTTGTACAAAGCCTGGGCGCGCTTGCCTATTCCGCCCGGATATACTCGCCCGTATCGGGCTGAACGCTTCCGGCAGACGATTGTGCCTGAATGCAAACGATACAAGGGAGGCGTGCAAGCCGTCAAGGATGTGTTGCTGAATCTGAAGGCAACTGGATTCGAAAGACTCGGGCCTTACCCACATCTGACGGTGGAACATTTGGTCGCCAGTGGCGACTGGGACGATCTTTTCACAGAGCCCTTTCGTAAGCTTGCGCGAAAAAAGCTAAGTCAGGTGTGAAAGACACTTCCAAAAAACTGATAGACGCACATTTTAGCTCAGTTGACTCTATCAAGGGTCTGTTCGCCAACGCTAACGAAAGACTACTTTCTCTCCGCCCAGACGAAGACGGCCAAGGCCGGTCCGTCTAGCTACAAAAGCCGCGGGTCTACCGCCAACCCCGCGTTAGCCCCGCGCTACAAGAAAAGCGGCAGCCCATTCGAGGCAATGTCGCCAGTGGTGATACCGGCGCTGGGTCAGTTCTCTGATGCCGTGACGTTCCAGCCGTCCACCGCGAGGGTCGGCTGCTTGCCGTCGAGCGCGTCGAGATCGTAGCTGCCGCTCAGCACGCGGGATTCGCCGGGGAGGAGCGAGAAATAGTTGTCGTCCCAGAAAATGGGGACGACATCTTCGCCGTCTTTACCTTTGGTGAGACGCAGGTGAACCATGAAGGCCAGCGACTTGCTGGGATTCTTTATGGTGACATGCACTGATCCGTTGCGGATCGTCTTTTGCACTGCCAACTTCAACTGGGGCAGTTGGTTCAGGGCCGTCAGGTCGTCGAAGCCGGACTGCGGCGTGTAGGCTGTATCGCGGCGGCCTTTCCAATCGAGGACGTCGGGTTTTGAGGACAGCCAGTAGAAATTGTCGCTGACCAGCTTGCCAGCGGCGTCGTGCAGTTCGAGGCGGAGGAAATAGGTCAGTTCCGCGGGCGCTGGCAGATTGAATGCCTTGACGCTGCCATCGGCGGGAACATCCACTTTCTCGGCGTGCGAATACTTCTCGGCGGCATCCGCGCTGTAGACTTTCGCGCTGACATTCATTCCGCTGATCGGCTCATATTTGCTATTGACCACGGCTACGGAGTTGTCGTCATAGGAATACTGGACGTGCACCAGCTCGCTTGACTTCTTGGTGCCGTAGTAGCCGCCGGCGGGCACGAGATAGTAGTCATAAAGATGCCAGATGAGCGAGGGCCATGCATTATCGAGCATCCACTGGATCACGCCAGTGGAGGTGTACTTGTTGCGCGAGTAGGCTTCGAACATGGCGCGCTGGCCCTCGTAGGCCATGGCCTGCGATTTGCGCAGGAAATCTTCCAGTGTGTCCGGTTTGCCGTAGCGCTTTTCCAGGCCCTCGAGATACGGACGCATGTTGGTGAAGCGCTCGCCGCCGGCGTGAAAGTTCCAAACGCTGTCGATAGGCCACAGGTGATCGGCTGGGATGAAACGCTTCAGGCTTTCGAGCGGCGGAATGGCCGGCCCGGGGCTGGTTTCAGTGTTCAGGCCGTATGCGCCGCCGGCTTCCTTATCCACCAGCCAGTAGTTGGGAGGCTCGTAGTCGTAGGGACCGGTCATTTTCACGCCGGATGGCCCGGTGACCTTGGCGGGAAACGCAGCGGCCGAGGAGATGGTGGGATTCGGCCACTCGGCGGCTTTGATGATGTCGAGGTACATCTGCTCGACGTCGGCCGGGGGCGGGCCATCGCTTCCGTACAGCCAGACAAAGACGCTGGGGTGGTTGCGCAGGCGTCGCAGCTCGTGTTCCAGGGACGCGGCCGCGATCTTGTGGTGCTCCGGCTTCCAGCGCCGCCAGCGCTCCCAGAAATCACAGCAGCACCAGCCGGGCATGATCAGGAAGCCCATGCGATCTGCCATGTCGAAGAACTCTTCGCGCTCCATCTTGCCTTCAAGACGGATGGTATTGAGACCCATGTCTTTGGTCAGGCGAAGCTCGGCTTCCGCTTTGCGCGGTGACCATCGCAAGAGCATGTCGGGCGTCCAGGCGGCGCCGCGCAGCAGGACACGCTTTCCATTCACGCGGAAGAGCAGTGCGCCTTTGTCGGTCATCTCCGATTTCACTTCGCGGATGCCGAAGTGGACTGTCGCGGCGTCTGAAACGTGGCCGCCGGTTTCGAATTCGAGACGCGCGGTATAGAGATTCGGCTCGCCCATCTGGTAGGGCCACCACAGCTTCGGATCTTGCAGCTTCTGCGGTTCGAGATGAACGGTTTTCGTTTCACCTTCGCCAAGCTGAACGGGCTGGCTCACATGAATTCCGGCGATTTCCGCTTTCAGCACACCTTCCACGGGCTCTGCGGATGTGTTGTGCAGATCGGCGCTCACGGCGATCTCGGAGGTTTTGTAGCTGCCGTCGAGCTTGGCGTTCACAAACGGGTGGCGCAGCGACACTGAACCAGTATCAGTGAGGTACACATCTTTCCAAATGCCCATGTCCTTGTCAGGGGGCGCGGGATTCCAATCGACAAATGTGATGGCGAGAGCTTCCTTTTCGGGAGCGATCACTTCGACCGCGAGCGCGTTCGGCTGGCCGGAATGAAGCTGCTTTGTAACGTCGAACTCATAAGCGCGGAAGGGGCCGACGATGTCCGCCTGGTCCGCGAGCTTCTGGCCGTTCAGCCAGATGTTGGCGCGATAGTTGATGCCGTCAAAATGCAGCCAGGCGGTCTTGCCGTTGTAGCTGGCGGGCGTGGGGAACTCGGTGCGGTACCACCACGAGCATTTGAACGGGCTGTTTTCCGGCATATCGAGATTGGAGAACAGCCCGCCAATCCGGTAATCCATTCCTGGAAACGAACGGAGATTCATGCCGAAGAAAGGATCGGGATAGGTCTTGTCGGCCACCAGCGCCGCCACGACGGTGGAGGGGACCTGAGTGTGGTGCCACGCCTGCGCTACAAAACCAGGGACGGACACCTCCGTCCCCGCGGCCTTCACTTCGCAAGAGGACTGCAGAACCCAGCCATCCGCCAACGGGACCTCGGCAGCGAAGGCCGTTGCGGCGGCGGCAGTGAACCACAGTAAGCGCGCCAGCATGCGGGCGCGCCTCAGAACTGGTACTCGGCCGGCGTGATGCCTTTGGCTCGCAGATACATTTCGGCGGAAGCCCGATGGTGCGTGGTGTGATCGAGAAGACCGAGAAGGAGATCAAAGCCCGTCTGCTTGCCGCCTTCTCCCTCGTAGGTCTTCGTCAGCTGTGCCGGTGTCAGCTTCGAGACTTTGTCGATGGTGGCATCGAACGACGTTTTCATGAAGGCGATGACATCGGCCTTCTTCATAGACGCCGGCTTCAGCTCCTTCGGTTTTTCGCCGAGCATGGGTGAGAGAAAATATTCGCCAGACGACGCGAGATGCACCATTTGCTCGCCAAAACTCATTTGGGCCGGCGTGAGCTTGAAGCTGTAGTCGGCATCCGGCATCTGCTCCGCGACTTTCAGGGTGAAATCGCGAGAGGTTTTGAGATGCTTCACGATGGTGGCCTTGACGTCGATTTCGGCGAAGGCAGAGACAGCAAGCGCTGCAAAGAGCGCCGTCACGATAGAGAGTTTGCGCATATTCACCTCAGAATTTGTATTGCGGCGGCGTGATTCCCTTCAGCCGCAAATAGACTTCAGCCTGCCCACGGTGATGAGCCGTGTGCGTAAACCCGCCCCAAAACCGCTCGAAAACGGTGGCTTGCCGCGCACCGGTGCCGGTTACCTTCGTGAGGCCGGCATCGGTTAATTTCTTCAGGCCGTCGATGCAGAAATCGAAGGCGGCGTTTATATTCTTCTCCGCCGCGGCTTTGGATGCGTCATCGAGTTTTCCTAGCGGGCTTTTCGTTTCGAGCCCAGCCGCGCAATAATTGGCATTGGCGCCGGCGATGTGGTTCATCTGCTCGCCAAAACTCATCTCGGCGTCAGTGGCTTTGAAGGAATAATTCTCGGCGGGCATGGCATCGGCAACCGCGAGGGTCAACTCCTTCGACGCTTGATAATGCTTCACCAGCGCATCCACCATCGGGTGGCCGTCTTGCGCAAAGGCAAGACCGATATAGCAGACAGAGGCTACCAGCACTGCGGCTATTTTCATGCAATTGCCTTTCATTGTGAAAATTTGGATCTCCTATTGTACTGAACTGAATGGCCCTCGGCGTGTTACACACCGAAAAGCACAACGCGACCTAGCCGTCCTGCCCCATCATGCGGGCGATGAGCATGGCCATTTCCAGGGATTGCTCATAATTCAGACGCGGATCGACCTCGGAACGGTAGGCGCGTTTTAGGTCAGAATCGCTCAAATTGCGCGCGCCACCGAGACACTCGGTGACGTCCTCGCCGGTCAGCTCGAAATGCACACCGCCCAGACGGCTGCCACAAGAGCGATGCATGGCGAACGCCTGCTCGAGCTCGCTCAGGATGTCGTCAAAATGGCGCGTCTTGGTGCCGTCAGAGGTGAAACGCGTGTTGCCATGCATGGGATCGCAGCACCAAAGCACGGTTTTGCCGGAGGAGCGCACGGCTTCGATCAGGCGGGGCAGGCAGTCCGCGATCTGCTGGCGGCCGAAACGGTGAATCAGCGTGAGGCGGCCGGGTTCATCGTGCGGATGAAGCATGTCGAGCAAGCGCGCCAGGGTATCGGTTGCCATCCCCGGACCCACCTTCACACCGATGGGATTGGTGATTCCCCGGAAGTATTCCGCATGAGCGCCAGCGGGATCGCCGGTTCGCATCCCGAGCCAGGGGAAGTGAGTGGCCAGGTTATACCAGCCTTCGCGGCGGGGAACGCGGCGCGTTTGCGTCTCCTCGTAGGCCAGAAGCAGGGCCTCGTGGCTGGTGAAGAAATCCACCCAACCCATTTCGCCGGCGCGCACCCCCGCGACATTCTCCATGAAGTGCATGGCCTCGACCACGCTGTGCGCCATGCTGTGGTACTCGTCAGCCAGATCCGAGTGCTGGGCGAAATCGAGGTCCCAGTACTCGGGGTGGTGAAGGTCCGCGAATCCGCCTTTGACGAGGGCGCGAACGAAGTTCAGGGTCAAGGCCGAGCGCTCGTACGCGCGCAGCAGAAGTTGAGGATCGGGCTCGCGGTCGACCTGAGTAAAGCCCGGGCGATTGACAATATCACCGCGATAACTAGGGAGCGTGGCGCCATTGCGCGTTTCAACATCTTCCGACCGCGGCTTGGCGTATTGGCCGGCGAAGCGGCCGACGCGGATCACCGGCTTCTTGCAGCCTTGCACCAGCACCAGGCTCATTTGCAGCAGAATTTTGAGCTTGTTGGTGATGGTATCGGCAGTGCACTCATCGAACTGTTCAGCGCAGTCGCCGCCTTGCAGCAGGAATCGCTCGCCACGCGCCGCTTCGGCAAGCTGAGTCTTGAGCAGCTCGACTTCCCAAGTGGTCACGAGAGGCGGGAGGCTGGCCAAGCGGCTGACCGCCAATGCGAGCTCCGCCTGGGAAGCATACGCAGGCTGCTGCGCCGCCGGTTTCGAGCGCCACGATCCAGGTGACCACTCTGGCATGAAGAAGGCAGGGTAACACAGAGGGGAGTCGAACCTCCTACACCAGATACTTGATCAGCAGGGTCTCGTTTCCGGCTTCGTTGTAGATCAGCTCGTCGGCCATGTTTTGAGCCAGCATAATGCCGAAGCCACCAGGACGCATTCCCAGGCGGTCACGAACCTCCGAGTGCTCGAAAGGCGCATTGGCGGGGTTGGAAACCGCTGCGTGGGACAGCTCGTCAAAGGAGAACCCGCTGCCCGGATCGCGCACAAGGTAAATGATGGCGCGCGCTGTCCGCACGTAGGTGATGGTCACCCATTTCTCCGGGTCCGATCCGCCGCCGTGCTCGATGGCGTTCACCAGAATCTCGCGAAAAGCGCTGGCGATGTTTTCCCGTTCCGTCTGGGGCAGATCCTTGGCGAGCTCGCGCAGAAATTGCACGATGCGGTCGGCAGTCTCCATCTTGCAACGCACCCGCAAGTCCAGCCAGTTGGGGCGCGCCGAGACAACCTCAATATCGCCATCGCAGGGCGCGCTGCGCAGGGCGCGGCCCACCATATCGACCACCGCGTTTACCGAAAACGGCTTGCTGAAGTAGGCAAAGGCCTGATCGCGGATGGAGGTTACGACGTTTTCCGGCGTACTCTCGCTCGTGATCACCACCACCCTGGTGGAGGGGCGCAGCTCGCGCATGCGCTGGAGCAGGCTGAGGCCATCGTCGCCAGGAATGCTCAGATCAGCCAGCACCAGATCGTAGGCGACCGATGCCAGACGATCGAGGGCTTCCTGTCCGTCATGAACGCTGTCAATCCGGCGGCCAGGAGCCTGGAGCGCCGCCAGAAGCAGCCGGTGCATGTCCGGATCATGGTCGGCGATCAGGATGCGCTTCGCGACGGACATTGCATGTATGTAGTACGATACCAAAGGACGGGGACCGCCGTATGCACATCGATTTCGAATATCAAGGCGACGTCTGCATTCTCCGCACACAGGGACGGTTCGCCACCGGCCTGGACGCCGACTACCTGCGCACTAAGACCGACGAGATCAAGAAAAGCGGACGGCGCAAAGTGCTGGCCGATTTTCACGAGGTACCTTATATCGACTCGACCGGCATCGGCTTCCTGGTCGGCGTTTATACTTCGGTCACCAACACACTGGGCGGACGCTTTGTGGTCGCCGGACCCAATCCGCGCGTGCGTGAGGTTCTCGATCTCATGCGCCTGAGTAGTGTAATTCCGATCGCCGCGGACGAAGCCGCGGGCATGGCGTATCTCCAGGCCGAGGCGCCCGCGACCCGCAGCGCAGAGCAACTCTAACGTCCTAGGCAATTCCTTCCAGCACTGAGTTCGCCCAGATGTAATAGGCGACGTGCGGGCTCCAGTATTCGCAGGTGCGCCGCCCTGCATCCAGAACCCACGGACCTGCTTCTGCTCGCCGGTGCGCGGCCGGAATCCCAGATGATTTAGCGCGATAGTCGGCCAAGGCGGAGCAGTCATCTTCTCAACCAGCTCAGGCCTGGGCGGGCCTTTCTGAGCAGCAACCGAGACGGGAATCGCGGGCAGCATGGCCGCTGTCCCGAGGAATGCGCGTCGTTTCATAGAACCTCTGGAGTGTTTACATCAGCGTGAGCGGGTCCACGTCGATCACGAGCGCGGTCGCCGGCCATTTGTTTTGCAATGCGAAATCGCGGACGCGACGCAGGTGCTCGTTGAGAATTTTGCGACTCGAGGATTTGATCAGCAACTGGTAGCGAAACTCGTTTTTCAAGCGGGGCACGGGCGCCTCTGCCGGACCCAGCACTTTGATATTTTCTGGCGCGGGTGTAAGCAGTCGCCCCAGTTCCGCGCTCAAGCGTAGCGCTTCTTCCTGCTTCTCACTGCGCACCAGCAGATTGGCCATGGTGGTGAAAGGCGGGTAATGCATCATGCGCCGAAAGTTGAGCTCCTTCTCATAGAACGCTTGATAATCCTGCGCCGCGGCCATGCGAATGGCGTAATGATCGGGATTGATGGTCTGCACGAGCACGATTCCCGGCAGATCGCCGCGGCCCGCGCGCCCCGCTACTTGCGTCAGCAGTTGGAAAGTGCGCTCCGCGGCACGAAAATCCGGCAGGCCCAGGCCGACGTCAGCCGACACCACGCCCACCAGAGTCACATTGGGAATGTCATGCCCCTTAGCAATCATCTGCGTGCCCACCAGAATGTCGTAACTGCCTTCGCGAAAACCCTGGAGAATCACTTCGTACTGCCGCTTGCCTGTGACGGTGTCGCGGTCGAGACGCGCGATGCGCGCGCGCGGAAACTGGGTGTGCAGATCGTCTTCGACTTTCTCGGATCCGACGCCCAGAAAATAGATGTGCTCGCTCTGGCATTTCGGGCATATAGAGGGCACGCGTTCGGCATAGCCGCAGTAGTGGCAGAGCAGACGCCGATCGCGACGATGATAGGTCAACGTCACCGCGCAGTTGCGGCACTGGATGCGCTCGCCGCAGGCGCGACAGGCTACGAAACTCGAAAAACCGCGCCGGTTCAGCAGCAGCATGGTCTGCTCGCGGTTCTCCAGGCGCTGGCCGATGGCTTCGACGAGCTTCCGCGAAAACGCTGCCTGTTTGCGCGTTTCCAGAAATTCCTCGCGCATGTCGATCAGCTCGACTTTGGGAAGGGGCCGCTGTTCGATGCGCTCGGGGAGTTCCAGCAGCGTGTACTTGCCGCGCTGCGCGTTGTAGCGGCTCTCGAGGCTGGGGGTGGCTGAGCCCAGCACAACGCATGCTCCGGCGGCCTGCGCGCGCACGATGGCGACATCGCGGCCGTTGTAACGCGGAGTTTCCTCCTGCTTGTAGCTTTGGTCGTGTTCTTCATCCACTACGATCAGCCCCAAGTTACGCACCGGTGCGAACACGCCGGAACGCGTTCCAACCACGACTCCCGCGGCGCCAGAACGTATGCGCCGCCACTGCTCGGTTCGTTCGGTGTCAGTGAACGCGCTGTGCAGAATGGCTACCCGATCGCCGAACCACGCGAAAAACTGGCCTGCGACCGCCGGGGTGAGAGCAATCTCCGGTACCAGCAGTAGCGCGCTGCGCCCGGCTGCGATCGTAGCCTCGATGGCGCTGAGGTACACCTCGGTTTTTCCGGATCCTGTGATGCCGTGCAACAGGAACGTGCGAAACTGTTGTGCCTCAATGGCTGCACGGACCGAGAGGAACGCTTCATGCTGTGCGCTATTCAGCGTGTGGCGCGCGCGGACTGGACCGGCGCCGAGAGCCGATACCGGCTCGCGAGTTAGTTTCAAAATTCGCTTGCGCGCCAAAGACCGGGCCGCCACGCTCGCGTTGCGAACCTGCTGCTCGACGTCCTTCAGGTTGTGCGAGCCGGGATGCAACATCAGAAAAGCAATCAACTCGCGCTCGGACTTAGGCAGCTTGCGATCTTCCGGCTCGTGCTCGAGTTCGACTCGCAGGCGCTCCGAAGAGGCGCGCAATGGATCGCGCTCGGCATGGTATTGCTCGGCCACGATGAAGCCCTTCCGCTCCAGCGACCGGATGGCCTTGTCGGCCAGCGGCAGCTTTTTCGTGAGATAAGCTGCCGAGAGCGGGCGTTTCTCCAAGATGCGCAGCACGGCGGCCACGGGGTCTTCCGGCCCGGCGTCGAGCAGCAGTTGCCGCGCGGCGTCGAAGCCCGCGGGCGTCAACGAGTAAACCTTGCCGGAGCGGACCTCGCTCGCCAGCGGCAGCATGGCGCGCAACACCTCTCCCAATGGCGCGCAATAATACCCGCTGATCCATCGCGCGAGCGACAGCAGCTCCTCATCGAGCACCGGTTCGGAGTCGATCAAACGAAGCGCGTCGCGCGTCTCGACCGCGGGCGTTTCATCGTGGCACCGCAACGCCACGCCCGTCAGCTTGCGCACGCCAAATGGCACGATCAGCCGGCATCCCGGCCGCACGCGATGGCGCAGAGTCTCGGGCAACGAATAAGTGAATGGACGGTCGAGCGGTACCGGCAGACTAATTTCGCAGTAGCGGAACGAGCCTTCAGGCATTTTCGGCTACTTCGGCTTTCCCGGAAGGCCGGCGGGATTTTCGTGCGTGCGCTCGCGAAAACGGCCCCGCATGCCGGATGCGAGCGAGACCGCCGATTCCCCGTACTTATCGCGCAGCCTGTCTGCCGCGGCCAGGGCCTGTTCCCAGCGCTCGTGTTTGCTCTCACCCAACAGGTCGAGCTGCGGCCCGGCGTCTTCAAACGATGCCGCATGCACGCCAAGCAGCCGAATTTTCCGGCCCTTTTTCCAATTCTTGCGAAACAGAGCGCGAATTTCCTCGAAGATCTCCGTATCCACCTGCGTCGGCCGATCGAGCGAATGCGCGCGCGTGATGGTCGAGAAGTCCTGATAGCGCAGTTTGAGCTGGAGCGTGCGTGCATGCAGCCCGTTTTCGCGCAAGCGGCGCCCCACCATCTCGGAAAGGCGCGAGAGCGTCGCTTCCAGCACTTCGGAATCGGCGGTATCTTCGCCGTAAGTGTGCTCGTGGCTGATGGATTTAGGATCGGTATCGGCGCCGACCTCGCTATCGAACCAGCCGCCCGCATCGAGGCCGCGCGCTTTGCCCGCCAGCGCCAGCCCCCACTTGCCAAAGCGGCTTTCGAGATAATCCTCGTCCAGCTTTGCCAGGTCGCCGATCTTTCGAATACCCAACGCGTGCAGATTCTTCTCCGTCACCTTGCCCACACCCGGCACCTTGCGCACGTCGAGCGGAGCGAGAAACCGCGCTTCCTGGCCGGACATCACCAACAGGACGCCGTTGGGCTTGGCCTGGTCCGATGAGATCTTCGCCACGAGGCGCGATGTCCCAATGCCAATCGAGCAATTGAGCTTCGTTTGTGCGCGCATGGTCTCATGCAATGCGTGCGCCGCGCGCATGGGAGGCCCGTGCAGCCGCTCGGTGCCGGTCATATCCAAATAGGCTTCGTCGACCGATGCCATCTCCACCTGTGGCGAGAATTGATTCAGCACGCCGAAAACGCGATGCGAGTAATCGCGGTAGCGTTCCGGATGGCCGTCAACGAAGATCGCATGCGGGCAAAGCTTGTACGCCGTGCGCAAAGGTAATGCCGAGTGCACCCCGAACTTCCGCGCTTCGTACGACGCCGCCGAAACCACCCCACGCTCGTTGGGCCGCCCACCGACCACGACTGCCTTGCCTTTGAGCGAAGGGTCGAACAGCTCTTCTACGGAAACAAAGAAGGCGTCCATGTCGACGTGGAAGATGGTTTTCATGGCTAAGCCTGCTCCATCCGGCCAGGCAGAATCGCCGTAATGCGGATCTCTTGCGAAGAAATAGAGTAATAGAAATAGTATCCGAGGGCGTTAAAGTAGCGATACCCGCGCATCAGCCCGATTCTGCGTACAGGATACATCTCGGGAAATACGGCAATGAGATCAATGATCCGGGCTGCCTTGACCTGCACCGGACGAGGGAGCTCCTGGAAGACCTCGGGAATACCCTCCCCAAAAAGAACATTCACAGCCGGCTACGTTTTTTTACTTGCTCCCAGGGAACAGCTGTCCCGTTGCGAAAGCTTCTTTCAGACCGCGCCTTTTGGCGGCGCAACTCGGCACCATGGACGCGTTCCATTTCCCGCAGCATGGACTCGACGGTCTTATGTGTCTTGAGAGCTTCCCGAACAGCCAAACTTCGATTGCCGGAGTGGACCTGAGCCATGCCGTCCAATATACGATCGCTCTCATCGTCCAACAGAATCTGCCGCCGCTTCATGCCAACATTATCCCTCACGGCTCCCAGCGTGCCGCCAACACCCGCGGAATGCCCGCCAGATCCGGCGCCACCTGCACATCTCGCCAGCCCTTTTCCAGCATGGCCGTCACGCGGTCTTTGCCATTGTAGCCAAGCTCCAGCACCAGCCAGCCGCCGGAGCGCAGCACGCGCGGCGCGTCGTCGACCAGCCTCTGATAAATCTCGAATCCGGTCGGGCCAGCGAACAGTGCCGCTTCCGGCTCGTGATCCCGCACCTCGCGCTGCAAGCCGGCGCGGTCGCCGAGCGGCACGTACGGCGGATTCGAAACGATCATGTCCATTGACTCGTTCGCAATTCCCGCAAGCAAATCGCACTGGACGAACCCGACAGGTGCGCCGAGCTTACGCGCGTTCTCCGCGGCTACCGCCAGGGCCGCAGCCGAGATATCCGTCCCGTACACCTGCGCTTGCGTCTCCAGACGCAGTGTCACGGCAATGGCGCCCGATCCGCAGCCGACATCCACCATCCGCCGCGCACCCAGTTTCAGAGCAGTCTCGGCCACCAGTTCCGTCTCCGGTCTCGGAATCAAAACATCCGGCGTGACACGGAATTCGCGCCCGTAGAATTCCTGGCGTCCCGTGATGTATTGTGTCGGCTTGCCGTTGAGGCGCTCATGCAGATAGCGGCCGTAATGGATCCACTCGACTTCACGTAGTTCACGCTCGCCGTGTGCGTAGAGAAACGAGCGTTCGCAATGCAGCGCATGGCAAAGCAGCACCTCAGCCGTTAACCGTGGAGATGCGATGCTTCCCTCCTCCAGCAGCTTCGTGCCCTGGAGCAGCGCTTGCTGGAGGGTCATCGCGCCCCTCTAAGCCGTTACGCCTTCATGCTTGAGTTTTTCGGTTTGATAGTGCGCGGTGAGCGCGTCGATGATCGGGTCTAACCGGCCGTCAATCACGATGTCGAGCTGGTGCAGCGTCAGCCCGATGCGGTGATCCGTCACGCGATTCTGCGGGAAATTGTAGGTACGGATCTTCTCACTGCGATCGCCCGTTCCGACCATGCTGCGCCGCTCTGCGCCAAGTTGTTCCTGCTGTTTTTCGAGTTCGATTTCGTAGAGTCGCGACCGCAGAACGCGCATCGCCTTCGCTCTGTTCTTAATCTGCGACTTCTCGTCCTGGCACGAAACCACCAGTCCCGTGGGTAAGTGCGTGATGCGCACTGCCGAATAAGTAGTGTTGACCGACTGACCGCCCGGCCCCGAAGAGCAGAACGTATCGATGCGAATGTCTTTCGCCTCGATCTCGACTTCCACCTCGTCTGCTTCCGGCAGCACTGCAACTGTGATCGCAGAGGTGTGGACCCGCCCCTGTTGCTCGGTCACCGGTACTCGCTGCACGCGATGCACGCCGCTCTCATACTTCAGCTTGCTGTACACACGCTGGCCGCTCACCAACGCGATCACTTCCTTCAGACCGCCCACGGCCGACTCGCTCATCGACGTGATTTCCACGCGCCAACGCTGCGACTCGGCGTAGCGCGAGTACATGCGGAAAATCTCCGCCGCGAACAGCGTAGCCTCGTCGCCGCCCGTGCCGGCGCGTATTTCGAGCACCACGTTCTTTTCGTCGTTGGGATCCTTGGGCAACAGCAAAAACTTCAATTCCTGCTCGATCTCGGCGATCATGGGCTCGAGGCGCACGATCTCTTCCTGCGCCATCTGCTGCATCTCGGCGTCCGCATCCGACAACATGGCGCGTGCCTGCGCAAGCTGGCTGGAGGCTTCCTTCCAATCGCGGTATTTCGCCACGATCTCCGAAAGCTCGCTGTGGGCCTTGGTGATTTTCCGGTACTGCTCCGCATCGCTGATGACCGCGGGATCGGCCATCTGGCGGTTCAGCTCCTCAAAACGCACTTCGATCTGTTCGAGCCTGCCGATGAATTCCATGGATGGTTAAGCAATGACCAGTTGGCCGCCCTGCGCGGATTCGAGCGCCATGGCGTGATCGAGCGCGCAGATGGCCACTTCGGCCTGTTCGTTGGAGGGCGGCTGCGTGGTAATGCGCTGCAGCCAGAGACCCGGCGCGGTCAGCAGCGCCAGGAACGACCCGCGGCGCTTGGCGGCGAACCGGATCAGCTCATAGCTCAAGCCCGTGATCACCGGCAGCAGCAGGACGCGCGACAGTAATTTCATGCCGAAACCCTGGAACGGGATCAGCGTGTAAACGATCATCGAGATCACCATCACCACCAGCAGGAAACTGGTGCCACAGCGCGGATGAAACGTGGTGAACGCTTGCGCATTTTCCACGGTAACTGGTTTACCGGACTCGAAGTTGAATACGACTTTGTGCTCGGCGCCATGATATTCGAATACTCGGCGGATGTCCTTCGAGCGCGACATCAGGAAAAGGAAGCACAGGAAGATTGCCAGCCGGATCACGCCGTCGACGGCGTTGAATGCCAGCCGCCCGTTGACAACCGGATACGCTTTGCCCAGCCAGGTCGCCAGGTACAGCGGAACGAACTTGTAGAGAAAGATGAAAAAAGCCAAGGAAAACAGGATCTGAAGCGTCATCGCCCCGGAGGACATCTCCTTGGGCTTCTCTTCACTTCGGCCGTCATCTAGCGTGGTAGTCGCTGAAAAGCGCAGCGCCTTGATGCCTAGCGACATGGCCTGTCCCAGCACCCCCAGCCCGCGCAACCCTGGATATTTGAAGATCTTGTATTTCTCCGACATCCGCGGCACCGGCATTTCATTCGTGACAATCTCACCCGAGGGCTTGCGTACGGCCACACAATAGCTGTGCGGCGCACGCATCATGACTCCTTCAATGACAGCCTGGCCGCCGACGAGCGTTTCCTCGCCGCTCTCGAGCACCGGCAACATTTGGACATGGGCGGCGAACCGCAGAAACCTACGAAGCGACACATGACTCCTTTCTTTCTATTATACGGCCTAATGCCCGAAATTCCCTGCTAACGCTTTCGCGCCGAGATAACCCCTGTGTTTAGCCCCATCGTGTTCAGCCCGCCGAAGAAACGCGCGTGTTCGATCTTCATGCAGCGGTCCATCACCACTTCCATGCCGGCCGAGCAGGCGCGGGCGGCGGCCGCTTCGTGAATCACGCCCAACTGCATCCAAATCACTTTCGCGCCGATGGCGATGGCTTCCTCCACCAGTGCCGGAACGGCCGACGGCTCGCGGAAAATGTCGACTACCTCGACCGGTCCAGGAACGTCGCCGAGCGATGCATACGACGGGCGCCCCAGGATCTCTTTTTCGCGCGGATTGACGGGGATCACGTCATATCCCTCAGCCAGAAGGTAAATGGCCGCGTAATGACTGGGACGAAACGGATTTGCCGAAAGACCCACCATGGCGATGCGCCTGTAGGTCTGGAGAATCCGGAGCCGGTCCGCGGCCGTGGTTGCAAACCGGCTGCGATTCACCGGCGAGTTGCCACTTACTCCTTCGGAAAGATCGAACTTGCACTGGCCTCGGTTCATGCGCGGTGCGCCGTTTCGAGCGCCTGATCCAGGTCCCACAGAATATCGTCGATCTCCTCGAGCCCCACGGAAAGCCGGACCAGATCGTTAGTCACGCCCGCCGCTACCTTTTCTTCGTCCGTCAACTGCTGGTGCGTCGTCGAGGCGGGATGGATCACAAGGCTTTTGGCGTCTCCCACATTCGCCAGGTGTGAGAACAGTTTCAGAGAATCGATGAACCGCCGGCCGGCTTCCAACCCTCCGCGAATGCCGAACGTAAGAATGGCGCCCGCTCCCGAAGGCAGGTATTTCTGCGCCAGCTTGTAATACGGACTGGACGCCAGGCCCGGGTAGTTCACCCAGCTCACGTGCGGATGCCCACTGAAATGTTCCGCAACAGCCAGGGCGTTATTCGAATGGCGATCCATGCGCAGATTCAGCGTCTCCAGGCCCTGCAAAAACAGAAACGAGTTAAACGGGCTTAGCGCAGGACCAAAGTCGCGCAGCCCCTCCACCCGCGCTTTCACAATGTACGCGATATCGCCGAACGTCTCGCGGAAGCGGATGCCGTGGTAACCCTTGCTGGGCTCGAGCAGTTGCGGAAATCCGCCGTTCTCCCAGGGAAACTTGCCGCTGTCCACGATCACACCGCCAATGGATGTCCCATGTCCACCAATGAACTTGGTCGCCGAGTGCACCACGATATCCGCGCCGTGCTCGATGGGCCGGCATAGGTAAGGCGAGGCAAACGTGTTGTCGATCATCAGCGGGATATTCGCTTCATGCGCAATCTTCGCCACTGCTGCAATGTCCAGCACATTGATGCGCGGATTTCCGATGGTCTCTCCGTATAGCAGTTTGGTTCGCGGCGTGATGGCACGGCGGAAATTCTCCGGATCGTCGGGGTCCACGAAAGTAGTGTGAATCCCCAGACGGCGAAAGCTGATATCGAACTGCGTGTAGGTGCCGCCGTAGAGCGTGCTCGCCGAGACGATTTCATCCCCCGCTTGGCAAAGGCTCGCGATCGCGATGAACTGCGCCGCCTGCCCGCTCCCCACGCCCAGCGCTCCCACGCCGCGCTCGAGCGCCGCCATCCGCTCCTCGAATACCGCGGTAGTCGGGTTCATGATGCGCGTGTAGATGTTGCCGAAGCGCTGCAAGTTGAAGAGAGCCGCCGCGTGCTCGCTGTCTTCGAAAACGTACGACGTGGTCTGGTAAATGGGCACAGCTCGCGAGCCGGTCGCCGCATCCGGCTGCTGTCCCGCATGCAGCGCGCGCGTGGCGAATCCGAAGACGCGGTCCTGCGCGGGTGCGTTGTCGCTCATCCTGAGGTCTCCTGATGAATTCTACGGTGGTTGGGGCCGCCGGCCAATCAGCATCACACTGTAAACCAGCGTCCCCGCAGCGCCGAGCGCCGCCGCGCCCCAGAAATTGACGTTTGGTCCGAACTTCCACAGCCATGCGCCCAGCAACGCCCCCGCGCTGACGAACGTATCGCGAATCAGATAGTACGCGCCTACCGTCCGGCCACGCATCTCCGCCGATGCATAACTCACAATCAACGCCTTCCGCGGCGAATCTCCGAATTCTTTCAAGCCACGCACGGCAAACGCCACCATCAGCAGCGGAAAGCTATGCGCGACCACCAGCGTCAACGGAAAAATCGTGAAAATGAAAAACGTCGCAATGACGAACGGTTCTCGGCCGTAACGCTCCGCCAGATAAGCCACCGGGATGTAGCACGCCGACGCCACGATCACCTCGATCGCCGTAAGGACTCCCACCCCGGTCGCGCTCACGCCCACACGATCCATAGCGTAGATCACCACCCACGCATAAGGAATCCGCTCGCAAAACCGCACCAGAATGTCGCTGAGCAGCAGCCGCCGCAACGGTGGATCGAAGCTCTTCACTACCGACCAAAAGCTCGCCGGCGCCAGTTCGAACTGCAATGCTTCCTCGCGGATCTGACGCTGGGCCACCAGACCAACCAGCCCCATGACGATCGAAATCCCGAGCCCCGCACGCACCCCGGCCACCACACCATAGCGATCGATCAGCAGGCCTCCGGCCACTGGCCCGATCACAATCGGCACGCGCTTGATCAGCGATTGCATGCCGATTCCCATGGTGTGCTTTTCCACGGAAAGGTTCTTCGCCACCAGTGAAAACATCGCCGGCAATGAAAGCGTGCTCCACGCCAGGAAGAGAAAAGTCCCGCCGATCACCGCCGGCCACTTCGGAATCAACAGCACCAGCGCGTAGCCCGCGATCGAAATTGCGGTGAACGCCACGAGCGCCGTGCGGTGTCCCCAACGGTCCACCACCACACCGCCCGGATACGCATACAGCGCACCCAGCAGCGTCTTCAGCCCGTCATACAACCCGATAATCAGCGCCGCCGCGCCCAGCGACTCCAGGTACTTGGGCACGAAACGCATCCACGTCTCTTCCCCCGCCCCAATCGCCACAATCGCGACCAGCAGCAAAACAAGGTTGCGCCGCAGCCCAAAAAACTCCCGAACCCCCCGCTCACCCACTTTTGCCTTTTGCCTTTTGCCCTTTGCCTTTTGCCTTGGCGATGGCCTTGCCACCCCACCCCCCGCCACCCGGCGTCTCCACGCGCAGCACATCCCCAACCCGCACCAGAAAATTCTCCTTTGCGCCGATCCTCAAACGCCGCTTCCCGCGCAGTAAAGTATTCCGCCCCGGCCGACCCGCCCCTCCGCCCGCCAGTCCATACGGCCCGCGCTCCCGCCGGTCGGAGAGAATCGTCACATCGCACGGCGTCAAAAACTCGATCTCCCGCACGATCCCTTCGCCGCCGCGGCTCTTCCCCTTCCCGCCCGATCCGCGGCGCACTTCGTACCGCCGCACGCGCAACGGATACTGTCGCTCGAATGCTTCGATGGGCGTATTCCAACTGTTGGTCATATGCGTGTGGATCGCGCTCTCGCCAGGTCCCGCCGCCGACGCCCCCATTCCTCCGGCGATAGTCTCGTAGTAAGCAAACGACCGGCTGCGACGCGCATCCCAACCGCCCAGCGAGAGATTGTTCATCGTGCCGGAGCTTGCCGCCGGAATGCGTTCCGGCGCCGCTTCCGCCAGCGCACCCAGCACCACGTCTGTGATGCGTTGCGACGTCTCCACGTTCCCCGCCGCCATCGCCGCCGGAGGCCCCGCGTTCACCACCGTCCGCTCCGGCGCGATCACCCGGATGGGCCGCAGCAGCCCCGCCGTGTACGGCACATCTTCCGCCACCAGGCACCGGAATGCGTACATCGTCGCCGAAAGAGCAACCGCGTAGTTCGCATTCACCGGTCCTTCCACCTGCGCGTCCGAACCCGCGAAATCTACTTCCGCTACGTCGCCGCGAATCGTGATCGCCACCTGGATCTTCACCGGCCGCGTCGTGATCCCGTCACTGTCCAGGTAATCCACAAATCGATAAATGCCGTCGGGCAAGCGCCAGATCGCCGCCCGCGTCATCCGCTCGCTATAGTTCTGTAGCTCGGCCATGTTGCGCCGCACCGCGCGCAGCCCATATTTCTTGACGATTTCGCGCAGCCGCTCTTCGCCGCGCCGGTTCGCCATCATCTGGGCCAACAAATCGCCTTCGCGTTCCTCCGGCGTTCTGACGTTCGCCAGCAAAACGCCCATGAGTCCTCGGTCCACCACGCCTTTTCGAACCAGCAACACGGGGGGAATGCGGATTCCTTCCTGGAAAATCTCCCGCGCCAGCGGCATCGACCCCGGACTCATTCCCCCCACGTCGGCGTGGTGTGCACGGTTAGCTACGTAAAAGTCGGGCCGGCGGCCGCCCAGGAACACGCCGCTCACGGCGGTGATGTCCGGCAGATGCGTCCCGCCCCGAAAGGGATCGTTCACAATCGCCACGTCCCCCGGGCCAATCTGCAAGGCGTCGATCGCGTGCCGCACCGAGAGCGGCATCGCACCCAGGTGCACCGGCATGTGATCGCCCATGGCCACCGTCTCGCCGGCGCCGTCATACATCGCGCACGAGTAGTCGCGGCGTTCTTTGATGTTGGCGGAATACGCCGTCTTGCGCAGCACCACCCCCATCTCCTCGGCGATGGAGACGAAGAGGTTCCGGAATAACTCCAGCTCGATGGCGTTGGACTTCATGGCTTCCGGTGAGGCTTCGTCGGGCTGGGCGGATTTTCCGGCGCCGCCGGCGTTTCCCGTTCCGGCTCGGGCGGTGGTGGTGGCATAACGTGCGGTGCCGGCTTGCACGCCTCGATCTGCACCAGAAAGCTCGCCACCCCGCTCCACTTCTCGCCTTGCTGCTTTTCGATCGTGAACGATTTCGAATGCGAGTCCGCTCGAATCCTCCAGCCGGAACTCGCCGGGTCCGGAGCCGGATGCGGCAGCGTTATCGGTTGGTCGCTCGTCCGCCGGATCATCCAAGTCTCGCCCCCATTGGGCGTATCGTACAGCTCATATCGCGATGATTCCGCCGACTGCATGCGGTCGATCACCATCGTGCCGCTCGAAGCCGATTCAAAATGAAATTGCCGGATCGCGCCTCCCATGCCTTCCGCCAGCACGGGGCGCATGCGCCAGCTCTTCCCTCCGTCGGAGGTGATCAGAAAGAACGGATCGCGCGCTACCGGTACTACGGTTTCTCCGCTGATCCAGCCATTTTGAAAATCGATTAACTGGATGTGATTGAGTCCGGCGCCGCGCAATCGCTCGTAAGGTTCCTGCCATGTGGCGCCCCCGTCTTCGCTCGACATCAGCAAGGAGTAGAGCGTCATCGATTCTGTGTGGATGTTCCCCAGCACGATGATACGGTTTCCTACCGTATCGATCCCCGAAAGCTCGAGGTACACCGGGCAGGGCTCTTCCTCCGAACAGCTCATCCCCGCCCACTGCATATCGTCGTCCGTGCAGGCGAACGGGATCCCCATGGGCTTGCCTTCATTCCGGAGCAAGGGTGGGCTCTTCATTTCGGTTTTCGGTGATTCTGCCAGCTCGGGGCTGGCTGATGGAGTCTGGGCCACCATCACGCATGCCAGAAGCAGTGCCACCGTGAGCCTCATGCTGCGAACGATTTTAGCTCAGCACCGCAGCCGGATCGCAAAACCTCCCATGACAAGCGCGCGGCCTGTGCGCTTTTGGGACGCGAGAGACACTAGGGCTGTCATAGATGTTACATTTCTTACGCGCTGAATATTTTTTGAGAACCGTCGGAACGAAATGACACCTCAAATCGTCTTATGAGTAAATCCCCGTTACGACAGCGGGCGCACTCACCCCTATCACCCAATAATGCGCCCGCTTATTTTTTTGTGATCCGCTAAAGTCGGCCCCCGCTTTTCACCCCCGCACTATCGGTTTTCCACAACAGCCGTCTCGGATAGTCTGATAGCCTGTCCCTATCGCCTCATAATCTATGCGCTACCCATTTTCCTTAGCCCTTGCATTTCTGGCGTCGGCTGCCGCGCTTTCCGCGCAAACCAAGCTATTGCGTTTCCCCGATATCCACGACAACCGCATCGTGTTTACCTACGGTGGTGACCTGTGGATTGTCAACGCCAGTGGCGGCGCCGCCGCGCGTCTCACCGCGCACCCCGGCGTTGAGGTGTTCGCCAAATTCTCCCCCGACGGCAAGTGGATCGCCTTCACGGGACAATACGATGGCGATGAACAGGTCTATATCATTCCTTCGGAGGGTGGCGAACCCAGGCAGTTGACCTTCTATCCGGCTCGCGGGCCGCTGGCGCCGCGCTGGGGCTATGACAACCAGGTGTATGGCTGGACCAACGACGGCCGCTACGTCATCTATCGTTCACTGCGCGATGGCTGGACTCTCGCCATCAGCCGGCTCTATCGTGTGCCCGTCGAAGGCGGCCCTTCCGAGCCGCTCCCCATGCCCGTCTCCGGCGCGGCGTCATATTCGCCCGGCGGCAACCAGCTTGTCTATTCGCCGCAGGCTCGCGACTTTCGCACCGAAAAGCGCTATAGCGGCGGCCAGGCCAACGAGCTCTACATTTTCGATACCGAGCCCCATGCTGCCAAGCGCATCACCGAGGGCCCACGCGCCAGCCGCGACCCCATGTGGATCGGCAAAGAGATCTATTTCGATTCCGACCGCGACGGCCACTTCAACCTCTATGCCTATGACACCGGAACTGGAAAAACCACGCAGGTGACGCGGAACACCACGTGGGATGTGCGCTGGCCCAGCACTGATCGCGAACATCGGATTGTCTATGAGCTGGACGGCGAGCTGAATGTGCTCGATGTCAAAACGGGCAAGAGCGCGCACATCGCCATCCGCGTGCCAGACGACGGCGTCAACCGCAGAGCCAGCTACATTTCAGCGGCAAACTTGATCGAGCAGGCGGACCTCAGCCCCAAGGGAGAGCGCGTCCTTTTCGCCGCCCGCGGAGATATCTTCTCCGCTCCCGTGGAGAAAGGTCCAACCCGCAACCTCACGCATTCCCCCGGTGCGCATGACAAATGGCCCGCCTGGTCTCCCGACGGCTCCAAAATCGCTTTCCTTTCAGACGCCAGCGGCGAAGAAGAGATCTACGTAGTGGCGCAGGACGGGACTTCACCTCCCGAGAAGATCACTAGCGGCGGCCACGCCTTCCGCTACCAGCCGCAATGGTCGCCCGACAATCAGCAGATCGCCTTCAGCGACAAAGACGGCCGGCTCTGGGTAGCATCGCTCGTCAATCACGCGGCCAAGGAGATTGCTCATTCAACCGAGGGAGAAATCCGCGACTACGATTGGTCGCCCGGCGGTGGATATCTCGCTTTCAGCATCAACGATCCGTCTGGTTTTTCCGCCCTCTACGTATGGAGCGCCAAGGAGGACAAGCTCCGCCGGGTGACGAGTGGTACCTTCAACGAAAACTCACCCGCCTGGGATCCCGGGGCCGATTACCTCTACTTCCTCGCGGATCACGAGTTTCAGCCCCAGCTCTCGCAGATCGAGTTTGATTTCGCCACCAATCGTTCACGGGGAATTTTTGCTCTCGCTCTTCGAAAAGACGTCAAGAATCCGTTCCCGGTGGAGAGCGACGAGGTGGCCATCAAGAAGGACGAGCCGGCCAAGGAAAGCCAATCGAAAGACGAGAAAGACAAGAAACCCGAGCAGCCGAAGGACAAAGGCATCGACTTCGATGGTCTGGAGCAGCGCGTTACGCGTGTTCCCCTGGATGCCAACAACTACTTCGGTCTTGCCGTGAAATCCGATGCATTGGTATACGGAGTCTCGGCCGCGCCGTATTACGGCCGTCCCGCCGCATTGAAGTCGACATTGCGCATTTTCTCCTTCAAAGACCGGAAGGAAACCACTCTGGCCGATGACATCACCGGTTGGCGTCTCTCGCGGGATGGTTCTAAAGCCCTGGTTCATCAAGCCCAGGCTTGGAACGTCTATGACGCCGTTCCCGCAACAGCCGTGCCTGCACCCGTTAGCGCCAAGAAAACTGTCTCGACCGCCGGCTTGATGCTCGAAAAGGTGCCGGCCGAGGAGTGGAAGCAGATCTTTAACGAGGTGTGGCGCCGTTATCGCGATTTCTTCTATGCGCCGAATATGCATGGCTACGATTGGGAAGCGCTGCGCCTGCGCTACAGCGAACTGCTACCCGACGTTGCGCACCGCTCCGACCTCAACTATGTGATTGGGGAAATGATCGCCGAGCTCACCGTCCAGCATGCGTATATCGTCGGCGGAGATATTGAGTTGCCACCGCGCCCGCATGCCGGACTTCCAGGAGCGCGGTTCGAGGTCGACACGAACTCCGGCCGCTACCGCATCGCCAAAATCTTTCAGGGACAAAATGAGGAAGAAAACTATCGCTCCCCGCTCACCGAAGTCGGCGTGGATGCCAAAACCGGCGACTATGTCCTTGCGATCAACGGTGAAGAGTTGACCGCCAAACAAGATATCTATCAATTGCTCCGCCATGCCGGCGACGGGCCGGTACAACTGACTTTGAACGCCACTCCCACGCTCACCGGGGCACGCAAGGTGACCTATAAGCCCATCGCGAGCGAAAGCGACCTGCTCTATCTCGACTGGGTGACGCAGAATCGTAAGCGCGTCGACGAGCTCTCGCACGGCCGCATCGCCTATATGCACTTGCCGGATATGGGAGAGGCCGGCATTCGTGAGTTCATCAAGTGGTACTACCCGCAGCTTCGCAAGGAAGCCCTGCTGATCGACGATCGCGCCAACGGCGGCGGCAACGTCTCACGCATGGTGATTGGAAGATTGACTCGCAAGCTCATGGGGCTCGACTACTCCCGAACCATCGCAACTCCCCAGGTATACCCTGACAGCGTCTTCATCGGGCCAAAGGCCGTGCTCCTCGACGGCAACTCTGCATCCGACGGCGACATCTTCCCATGGATGTTCCATACCGCCGGCCTCGGGCCGCTCATCGGTGAGCGATCCTGGGGAGGCGTAGTGGGCATTACCGACCACGGCCCGCTGATGGATGGCGGAACCGTGAACGTCCCGGAGTTCGCTTATGCCAAGGCCGACGGCGAGTGGGCCGTCGAAGGCCACGGTGTAGATCCCGACATCGTCGTGGTCAATGACCCGAAATCGGTGATCGAGGGCCACGATCCCCAATTGGAGCGGGGTGTCGCGGAACTGCTCCGCGCGTTGGAGAAATCCAATCCTAAGCTGCCGGAGCACGCGCCGTATCCGGTGAAGCTCAAGTAGCGCGCGGCTTAGAGATGCCTATGGCGAAAGGCATCCACTTTGCGGCGGATATCCGGCCAGAATTCCACCCCTTCGTTGGCCATCGCGTCCAACCCAATTTGTGTCCACCACACGCTCACGCTATTGATGGCGGTTCGATCATGCGGCGGGTGGTATGCGTTGGCAACGGCCGCTGCCAGAGCGTTGCCTGCAATTTCGGAATAGTTAAACTGATTGTGGCCTGAATCGGCACGAGTAATGACGATCCGCGTTGCCGCGTAGCCAAAGCGATGAAAAAAACCGCCCTTCCCCAATTGGAAGTAGCGCGGATCTTGCCGGAGCATGGACGGAAGCACCGCGCCGGTAATGAAGTTGCCGATCGCGATGTCGGCGAATTCCGTGCCGTAGCGCTTCGCGTAGCCGGCAGCACCTTGTCCGAACGCCGGTTCACTATTTGACATCTGGCCGAGCAGGGCCAGGAATCCTACATATGGGAATTGAACCGGGTCAAAGGATTGTTGAGCCACCAACTTGTATTTCTGTGCGCTCGTGAGTGGCGGGACATGACCGGCGTTCTCCACTGTCAGATAGTTCGGTAGGGTCCAGAATAGCCGATCATCCGTAGGCCAAGCTGGTTCCTTGTTCTCGGGGCTCTCTTTGTTGCTACTCGCTTTGGACTCAGCTTGCGCAGAGGGATTTATCGGCGGCTCCTGCCTGCTGCGCTAGCAGAGGAAGCGCCAACAATAGCGTTGCAATTTCAGCCGTGCCGAGACCCGCCGTCCGCCCGCTGGCCATTACTGATCGCACCTCCCCGACTCGAGCGCCGAGCCAGGAGCGCGACCACCGGCCAGATTTCAGCCATAGAGGCTCTGTTCATGATGGCGGCGGCAAAGCCAACAAGTTCCAAAAAATCTGCGGGCGTCTGCGTTAACCGATCAGATTAAGCAATGAGGTGTCGGGCAGGGTCGGCGCTGTACCAAACAATGTCTGCGTCTCCGCAGACTGCAAGGCTGCCTGGTAACTGGCGAGTTGCCCCGCTTCGGTGGATGTAGAAGAAGTTGTCGAAGAGGACTCGGGGACTGTCGGTGCACTGGGGGCTGTCTGGGGAGACTCTAAAGTTGCGAGAAGACTGCTCAAGGTAGCAGTGGAACTGTCCGCCGAACTATTCGGGATTCCGAACAGCATGTCCACGTTCTCCAACTGAGTGGCCGACTGGCTCAGTTGGACTATGTCGGTGGTAGGGGCATTCTCCAGAGCGGACACTACCGCCGGAGACGACAGCACCGGCGAATTCACCGTCGAAAGCATTTGCAGTAGGTTTGCCACACCGGGGTTAAGCGAAGAGACGGAACCCATCGTCGCACCTCCAACTGTTCATATCGACGGTAGCCGCGATCATCTTTAGAGAGTTCATCGGCATTTCCACCCGCATTCTTTATGGTCAGCCAGAAAATACGGCCCGACAATACTCCTGAAGGTTAGCTCGGCTCAAAGTATTTCCCAGCGTCCTGTACACACCAGGCTCCTGCTGAACGTCAAGTCATTATGTTCGCTCAGAGGATTCCCTGCCCCATCAAGGTCTTGCAATGCTCAAAAGACTCGCATTAGCCATCAACTCTTCGGCGGCATTGTGGTTGGTCTTGGCCTTCCCGGCCGCCATCACCGCGCAGGCGCAGCCTTCTCGGGCGCTGGTCGTGGACCGCTTGGATGAGACCAAGTTATATCGCCTGGCGGGCAACACGCGTCCCGAAGCCAACCCCGAGTATGACCGTGGTCTGGTCGCGGATGACCTCGTCATGGACCACATGCTTCTGCAACTCCAGCGCCCTCCCGAACAGGAACAGGCGATGCGACAGTTGATCGATCAACTGCATGACCCTCGGTCGCCAAACTTTCATAAGTGGCTTACGGCGGATCAAATCGCGCAGCACTACGCACCGGCGCAGGAGGATGTTGATAAGGTCACAAGCTGGCTCCAGTCGCACGGATTTACCGTCAACCTGGTGTATTCGGGCAGGATGCTCGTCGACTTCACCGGCACCGCCGGCCAGGTCAGGCAGGCCCTCAACACCGAGATTCATCATCTCAATGTGAAGGGCCAGGAGCACATCGCCAATATGAGCGATCCGCGAATTCCGGCGGCGCTCGCTCCCGTGGTGGCAGGTGTTATCTCGCTGCATGATTTCATGCCGCACACCATGCGCAAAGCCCGTGCCGATTACACCTTTACGTCCGGCGGCGTTCCCTCTCAAGCGGTGGTTCCGGCGGATCTGGCCACGATTTACGACCTGAATCCGCTCTTCAAAGCCGGGATCACAGGCCGCGGCCAAACCATCGTGGTGATCGAGGATAGCGATCTCTACAGCGCCGCTGACTGGACCACTTTCCGCTCCACATTCGGGCTTTCGAAATACACCTCCGGATCGCTGGCGACCGTCCATCCGAAGCCGTCGAGTGGCGTCACGAATTGCCGCGCTCCCGGCGTAAACAGCGATGACGGCGAAGCCATCTTGGATGCCGAATGGGCCAGCGCGGCTGCGCCCAACGCGGCCATCCTGGTCGCCTCCTGCGACAACACCAGGACCACGTTCGGCGGCCTGATTGCAATGCAGAATCTTCTGGAGAGGTCCAAGCCGCCATCCATCATGAGCATCAGCTATGGCGAATGCGAAGCGGAAAACGGCGCCTCGTCGAATGCGGCATTCAACTCCATTTATCAGCAAGCCGTGATGGAAGGGGTCTCGGTGTTTGTCGCCGCGGGCGATGAAGGGGCGGCCAGTTGCGATGCCGGCGCCTCCGCGGCCTCCCATGGAATCGGTGTCAGCGCTTACGCCTCCACGCCGTACAACGTCGCGGTGGGTGGCACCGACTTCAGCGACACCTTCGCGGGAACCGTCAACAGTTACTGGAGTTCGGCCAATTCCTCGACCGACGGGTCGGCCCGGTCATACATTCCGGAAGTCCCGTGGAATGATTCCTGCGCCAGTTCTCTGCTGGCCACATACAACGGATTCACGGTCGCTTATGGCGCGAAGGGATTTTGCAACAGCGACACGGCCCGGCAACAAGGCCTGCAGGCGGTCGCCGCGGGCAGTGGCGGTCCCAGCGGCTGCGCAACCGGAGCTCCTGCGAAGTACGGCATGGTCGGTGGAACCTGCGCGGGATATGCCAAACCCTCCTGGCAGTCGGCGGCCGGCAACCCCAACGATGGAGTGCGCGACATTCCTGACGTATCGCTGTTCGCGGCCGATGGCATCTGGGGGCACTTCTACGTGACCTGTTTTTCCGACCCCGGGAATGGCGGAGCCCCTTGCACGGGCGCTCCTAGCAACTGGGCCGGCGCCGGCGGAACATCATTCTCGTCGCCCGTTCTGGCGGGGATTCAGGCATTGGTCAACCAGAAGCATGGCCCGCAAGGGAATCCCAACTACGTCTACTACAAGCTGGCTGCCAAAGCGGCGATCGCCCCCTTTCACAGTGTTACCGAGGGCGATATCGACGTAAACTGCTCGGGAACCCAAAACTGCTACGGCGCCACAGCCGGAAATCGGCGAGGCCCTGGTGGGTCTGGACATGGGCTCAACGGAGGCGACGGCGCCCTGTCCACCTCCAGCCAATCAGCGGACACATCCGCATACCCCGCCACAGCCGGCTGGAACTTCGCGACCGGTCTGGGGAGTATCGATGTCCAGAAGCTCGTGAACAACTGGGCCGAGTAGCCAAGCTCAACTATTCGTCGAACAATCCCTCGAATAGCGGGCTGGTCAGATAGCGCTCTGCCGCATCCGGCAGAATTACAACGAACGTCTTGTCTTTGAACTCCGGCATGTGCGCCAGTCGCACCGCCGCCGCCGTCGCCGCGCCGCAGGAGATCCCCGAGAGGATGCCTTCTTCCTTCGCCAGCCGCCGCGCCATCTCAATCGATTCCTCGCTAGTGACCGTCTCCACCCGATCCACCATCGCGAGATCAAGGGTGTCGGGAATAAATCCCGCCCCGATTCCCTGAATCGCGTGCGGCCCCGGTTTGAGCGTTTGGCTCCGCAAAGTCTGCGTCATCACGGGACTCGTGGCCGGCTCTACGCCCACCGAAATGATCTTCTTGCCCATCTGTTTCTTGATGTACCGCGAAACGCCGGTGATCGTGCCGCCCGTCCCGACGCCCGATACCAGCACGTCGATCGCACCGCCAGTATCCTCCCAGATCTCCGGACCGGTGGTCTTGAAATGGATGTCCGGATTCGCGGGATTTTTGAACTGCTGCAACAGCACGTAGCGGTCGGGATCGGTGGCGACCATGTCTTCGCAGCGCTTGATGGCGGCAGTCATGCCTTCCGAGCCGTCGGTCAGAATCAGCTTGGCGCCCAGCGCCTTCAGCACCTTCCGCCGCTCGAGAGACATGGTTTCGGGCATAGTCAGAGTGATGGGATAACCGCGCGCCGCCGCCACGAACGCCAGGGCGATGCCCGTGTTGCCGCTCGTCGGCTCAATCAGTTCCTTGCCGGGCTTCAGCACTCCGCGTTCCTCCGCATCCCAAATCATCGACGCGCCAATGCGGCATTTCACCGAGTAGGCCGGGTTGCGGCCTTCGATCTTGGCCAGCAGCGTCGCCGGCGCCCCCTTGGTGATGCGGTTCAATCGCACCAGGGGCGTTCGGCCGATACTCAAGGAATTGTCTGCGTAGATCAAGCTGTTTATATCTCCCAGTTAGGCACGAATTTGGCGCGCTTGTCTTTCCACGCCCGCTGCAGATCGGCGAACGAGGTCTCGTCCAGGATCTCCGATACGGCGCGATTCACGCGCGCCCACATGTCCGAAAACGGGGTTTCCGTTTGACGGCGCACCCGCGTTTTCTCATCGCGCGCCCCCTCCACGAAACGCAGCAGCTCGCCGACTTTGATGGAGTCCGCGCCGCGCGCCAGCAAATATCCACCTTCCGCGCCTCGCCGCGATTCTACAAAACCGCCCTGCTTCAGGCTGGCCAGAATCAGTTCCAGAAATTTCTGCGGGATCTTCTGCCTCTTGGCGATGTCCGCGATGCGAACCGGCTCGCCGGGAGGGTGAGACGCCAGGTCAAAAACCGCGAGCAGCGCGTACTCACCTTTGACAGAAACATTCATCGATCAGCGTGAAGCAATCCCCCATGTTCCACTAGAGATTATTAACTGCCGCTGGAAGAGGTGTCAATTCCGGAAGGAAAATCTACTGAGGAAGGAAACCGGACTGCCGCGTAGCTGACGCTCGGTGAGCTACGCGGCGATCCTGGAAAGGAACATAAAACCGAGAAGCTACTTCTTTTCGTCCATCTTCGATGTGTCGTCTTTCTTTGCCTTCTTCGCCTTCTTGCCCTTCTTGGCTTTGGCCTTTGAGGTGTCTTCGGTCTTGGCATCGTCCGGGCGGGCGAAAGACACGGTGGCAAGGCCAGTCAGGAACGACAGGGCCAGCATGGCGGTCATCAGTCTCTTCATTTTTGCTGTTCTCCTTTGGAGTGACGATATTCTCGTCTGAGCGTATGATATCCATCCCGACATGAATCCGCGCTTAATCGATTATTAAAATCGCTTCATTAACGCACGATCTGAGATCACGACTTTGGGCCAGCGTCGTGCACCCCAGCGAACCGCCTTAAATTCAGTCCTGTAGTGGTGTCGAAGGCGCTCATCCGTACGAGGAAACACACATCCGCATTGGTAGCATGACATCGGCATGAAAAAGGAAGAACTGGCCGGTCGGCTGGCGAAGCAGGCCGGTGTTTCGCGGGCCGAAGCAGCCGATCAGTTGGACCACGTGGTCAGCCAAATCATCGCCAACCTGAAAAAGGGCGCCAGTGCCCAACTCCCTGGGCTGGGAAAGTTCACTCCCGGCGCCAGTTGGGGGTTCGAATTCGATCAAAAAGGGGGGAAAGCGCCTGGTCGTCGCGGCAAACGGTAATTGTTCCTCGGCCAGGCAGGTGGCGCGAATCGTGCGCGACTGCCTGGAAGAGGGCAAGAGCGTGATCATCGATGGCCTGGGCGCGTTTCATCCCGACGGCAAGCACGGCTACCGCTTCGTACGGCGTTCAGTTCCTGCCGTCTTCCTCGCGTATGTCCAAGAGGATACGCCGCAAGTGGAACGTTTGTGCGATGCCCTCGCGGAACGAGGTTTCGACCCTTGGTTTGACCGCCGCAAGTTGCTGCCGGGGCAGAACTGGCCGCGCTCCATCGAGGATGCTTTGGAGGCGACGGATTTCGTGATCGCATGCTTTTCCCGGAACTCGGTCTCAAAAAAGGGTGGATTCCAAGCCGAGATCCGATATGCGCTGGATTGCGCCCGCCGCGTCCCGTTGGACGATGTTTTCCTGATCCCGGTGCGGTTGGATGCCTGCGCGGTGCCGGCCAGCATCCGGCGTGAAATTCAGTACATCGATCTGTTTCCGGACTGGGAACGGGGGTTCCGGCGGATCGTCACCATTCTGACCCGCCAGCTTCGCAGGCAGCCGATTCCGGCCTAGTGTTTGCCTTTGGCCAGCTTTTCGACTTTCTTGCGGACTTCGGGTGCCCGCTTGTCATCGGCCGCCAATTCCAGAAACTTCTCGTAGGCCACCTCGGCAGCTTTCCAGGATCTTCGCTTCTCTTCCGCCTCGCCTAACAGGACGTACGCCTCCGCCAAAGCCGGGTTCCATTTGGTGGCTTCCCGGAAACGCCCCGCTGCCGCGTTGTAGCTCCCCTTATGGAAATAGTAAGTGCCGACGCGCACCTCTTTCTCGGCCTGAAGGGGATTGAAGGAATACTCTTTGGGCTTCTCAGCCTCATCTTCCTCGGGCGGCGCCTGTTCCTGCTGTTCGGCAGGTTTCGTCTGTGGCGGCTTCTTCTCCTGACCTGGCAGCGCCGCAGCGCCGCTCACCAGGAAGAGAAAGGCCGCTCCCAGCCAGCGTGACATAATTAAATTATATTGCCCGCGGTAGAACTCCGAGAGAAAGCTGCGCAGTTGCCCCTGGAGCCGGGGGTGTATCTATACAAAGATGCAGCCGGACGCGTGATTTATGTCGGGAAAGCCAAGAGCTTGCGGCTGCGGGTCCGCAGCTACTTTTCCGACGATCGTTTAGCGGACACGAAAACGGGGACGTTGATTTCGGAAGCCCGCGACATCGACTACATCCTGGTCGATAACAACAAGGAAGCGCTGGCGCTCGAGAACAACCTCATCAAGCAGTGGAAGCCGCGGTTCAATATCCTGCTGCGCGACGATAAGACCTACCCCTACATCAAGCTGACCGCCGAAAAGTTTCCGCGAGTGTACGTGACGCGGCGGCTGCGCAAAGACGGTTCGACATACTACGGCCCGTACTTCCCGGCAAACCTGGCATATCGTCTGGTGAACTTCATTCACCGCAGTTTCCTGGTGCCTTCCTGCAAGGTCGATCTGACGCGCTATCACCCGAAGCCGTGTTTGCAGTACCACATCCACCGTTGCCTGGGGCCTTGCGTGGAGGGGCTTACGACGGATGACGCCTACGCCGGCGCGGTAAGGAACGTGAAACTGTTTCTCGAAGGCCGGCACGCGGACTTGGCGAAGGGCCTGCGCGAGCGGATGCAACAGGCATCGGATGCTATGCGCTTCGAGGAAGCGGCGGCGCTGCGCGACCTGCTTTCGACCGTCGAAGAGATGGACGAGCGGCAGAAGATGGCGGCGGCGAAGGGCGACGACATCGACATTTTCGCTGCCTATGCCGAGCCGCCGCTGGTGGCGCTCAACCTGTTCCATCTGCGCAACGGGCAGATTGTGGACCGGCGCGAATTCTTCTGGGAGGACCAGCACGAGTTCGACGAGCCGCAATTCTTCTCGGCGCTCATCAAGCAGATTTACATCGACCAGCAGCACATCCCGTCGATCATTCACGTACCTGTGGATTTCGAAGATCGCGAGACGCTGGAGGAACTGCTGTCGGAGAAACGCGGGCGGAAGGTCGAGATCCACACACCGCAGCGAGGGCAGAAGAAGGCGCTTTTAAATCTGGTCGAGACCAACGCGAAGCACAGTTTCGACCAGCGGTTCCGGGTGATGAAACCATCTTCGCGAGCCATTCAGGAAGCGTTGCAGGACGCGCTCGGCCTTCCGGACGCGCCCAAGCGGATCGAGTGCTTCGATATTTCTCATATCCAGGGAACCGACAAAGTGGCCAGCATGGTGGTGTGGGAAGAGGGGCGGATGAAGAAGTCGGACTACCGAAAGTTCATCATCCGCGATGTGGTGGGCAACGACGATTTTGCGAGCATGCGAGAGGTGGTGACGCGGCGGTATTCGCGGCTGCAACAGGAGAACCAGCCGATGCCGGGCCTGGTGCTGATCGACGGCGGCCTCGGGCAACTGCATTCGGCGGCGGATGCGCTGGAGGCGATCGGCATCATCAACCAGCCGCTGGCTTCGATTGCCAAGCGCGAGGAGATCATCTATGTTTACGGGCAGGAGAATGAGCCGGTCGTCCTGGACCGGTTTTCGCCGATTCTGCATTTGATCCAATCGATCCGCGACGAAGCGCACCGCTTTGCCGTGACCTTCCATCGGACGCGGCGGAACGCAGCGCGGCTGACTTCGGAACTGGACCAGATTCCGGGAGTGGGAGAGAAGACGGTGCAGAAGCTGTTGCGGAATTTCGGCAGCTCGGAGCTGGTGCGTGGGGCGTCTGAAGACGAGCTGGCACAGATTGTGGGGCGGGCGGCGGCGCGGCGCGTGGCGGAGTTTTACACGCCGGTGGAGCATCCGGAAAACGTATGAGTGAGTTGAGGAAGGACCAATGCCCGCTGTGCGGTGGGCCGAACGAGTGTGGGTTGGCCGCAGGCAAGAGCGAATGCTGGTGCTTCGAAGCGAAGATTGCGCCGGAAGTGCTGGCGCGGGTGCCGGAGGAGGCGAAGGGGAAGGTGTGCGTGTGTGAGAAGTGTGGAGTGAAGCCTCTTGCGCGAGGCGACAATGCCATCTGACGATCCTATTTCAGCTTTACAGGCGTTGAGTTCGAGCGACGATCGCCAGCGATCGCCAGTGCAGCGTTACGCGAAACACTTTCTCAACATCATCAAGCTATTCGCCCCGCCAGGGACCACGCTTCCAATAGGTGGCGTAACTGCTGTCGTCGAATGGCTGGCTCAGCGGTCCAGTCAGAACATTTCCGAGTTGGTCGATGTTATTGCCGAGGAACTAAAGGTCAGGGGTGGTCAGATAGATCGGCTGAAGGAAGCCAGCGATGAGCATCGTCACTTCATTGAAGAGGAAATGCCGGGTTTGATCCTCGATTCCATGGTGAGGGCAGAGAACCTACGCACTAAGGATCGGATCGCCCAATTGGCCAGGATATTGGTACATGCAGCAGAAGTCGGCCATCGTGATAAGGGCGGCTATGTAGAGGAAATGCTTCGGATTGCCACGAATCTTGATGCAAGGGACGTACGAGTCTTGCGCGAAATTGTTCGCGTTCAAGGCCCGCTGTTGAGCCAAGACCTCGGGCGCGTCAAGCACTTCACTGCACACAATTCCATGCGCGACATTGTTGGCTCGCTGCGGCAAGATGGCTTCATTCAGGGCGAAGTAGACAGCATCTGCGCCAAACTGGAGAGCTTTGGCCTTGTGAGCCGCACAGAGCGCAACGTCAACTTGATTTCAGACGATCCCACGCCATACGCCCTGCTCAGGAAAGGGCTGGACTTTGTTGAATATATCAAGTCTGCGGCTGAGAGAGCTCCCATTACAAGTCCTTAGGCAACCTGCGCTTCCTATTCACGCGGCTTCGCGCGGTTGGACGGTGCGTTCGATTTCGGCGAGCTTCGTTTCGGCTGCTTTGGCCAGATCGTACGAGGCCTGGAGGTTCAGCCAGAACTTGGGAGTTGTGTTGAAGTAACGCGCCAGGCGCAACGCGGTGTCAGCGGTGATGCCGCGGCGGCCGTTAACGATCTCGGTCATGCGGGTGGCAGGCACGCGCAGTTCTAGCGCCAGCTTGTTGACGCTCATCTTCAGCGGCTTCAGGTAGTCCTCGCGAATGGTTTCGCCGGGGTGGGGAAACGGGATGCGATCGGGGTGTTTGCGTTTCATTCCACTTTATCCTCAGTGATAATCGGTAATCTCCACGTCGAAAGCGTGCCCGCTATTCCAGCGGAAGCAGATGCGATACTGATCGTTCACGCGGATGCTGTATTGTCCTGCACGATCGCCTCTCAGCGCCTCCAGCCTGTTGGCCGGCGGTGACGCCAAGTCTCGAAGCTCATCCGCGCTATCGATCTGAACCAGCCTTCGCAACGCCACAGTCGCAATCTGCTGGAATCTCTTGACGCGCTCCTGATGGAATACGGACTCCGTGTCTTTATCACGAAAAGAGCGGATCAAACGACTATCATACTACGGAGTACGTTATACGTGTGACGCACAAGGCCATGCCTGCGCGAAAGGTCGATGAAGCGGTGCTGGTACTCATGGAGCGGGCCTTAGTGCCGTATTTCCTTGTATCCTGGGACGGTCCCGGCTATAGTCACGTGAGACCAGACATGTTCTATAGGGCGAGTCATGGGCGGGCACAGAGCGCGGTGCTGTATTGTTTCCTCTTACTGATTGTGCCGGTCGCGCTTGCGCAAGAGGTGGAGAAGCCGAAATGCAGCGCCGACACTTTAGGCCAATTGTGGCCTGCCGGCGCCAATCACGATAGCGCGCTGTTTGCCAAGCACTCCCGCTGCGGTGAGTTGGAAATGTGCGTGCGAAGGGTATGGCGCTACCGCTGGGAGATGTTGTCGGTTCGTCTCGACCAACTGGCAAAGAGCGGCCAGCTTCGTAAGCCGGCTGGATGTGAGACGGACGCCGAACTGGAGAGCAGAGACAGGAAGGCTTCCGTGACAGAGGCTCCGGCGCAGGCTCCCGCGGACAAGAATTAGCGATGCAGCGCGTTCAGCGTCCCACGCCGAGCCGGTGCGCCAGTATGTCGGGCAATTCCGCGTTGTAAATCTTCTCTTGCGCGGTGGTGATGTCGTAGGGGACGCGCCGGTAGATGAGGAATTTGTCGTCGGGATTGTAAAGGACGTAGGCGGTGCGCGGGTCGCCGTCGCGCGGCTGGCCGACGGAGCCCGGATTAATGAGATACGCGTTGTCGGGCTCGAGTTCGAGGAACGTCTCCTTCTGCCCAGGCGCGGGGCGTCCGATCACGCGGACACGGCTGCGCGCCCATTCGAAGCCGCCTTGCAGATGGGTGTGGCCGAAGAAGGCGAGCGAGGTTTCCAGATAGGGAAAGGCCTGGCCGGCGTCGGCGGGTTGCACCATGTACTCGTCCTCGTCGAGCAGCGAGCCGTGCATCACCTGGAAACCATCGACGGCGATGGGGCCTTTGGGTAGGTCAGCTATGTAAGTGCGATTTTCGGGCGTGAGCTGCGTGTGGGTCCATTCGGCGGCGGTGCGCGCCACCGGATTGAACCAGGCAAGGTCCTCTAACCCGGCGCAAGCGCGATCATGATTGCCGCGCACAACCACGGCGGCGTTCGCTCGGACCCAATCCGTTACAGCGTTGGGGTCGGCGCCATAACCGACCAGGTCGCCGAGGCAAAGGACGCGATCGTAATCGCCCACGGCAGATTCCAGAACGGCGGTGAGCGCTTCGAGATTGCCGTGGAGATCGCTGAGAATGAGATAGCGCAAGAGCGGCTTCAGGCCTTTCGCAAGCGGATCAAAGTGATCTCGGGCGGGGCGCCAATGCGAGCGGGCATCCCGATGGTGCCGATGCCGCGTGTGACGTAGACGGCAGACGGGCCGGAGCGATAGAGACCGCGGACGTAAGGCGTGTAGAAACGGGCCACGTTCAAGTTCTGGTGTAGGATCTCAAAGTTGACCTGGCCACCGTGCGTGTGGCCGGCGAGCGTGAGGTCCCAGCCCTGGCGCGCGGCGGTTGGGAAGACGTCGGGATTGTGCTGGAGCAGAATGTTGAGGGCTCCCGGCGCCACCAGGCGCTCCGCGCCTTCGAGATAGTGATCGTGCCAGCTCATTCTCTGGTAGTCGATACCAACGACGTTGAGCCGGGCATTTCCGAACCGGAGTTGTCGGGACTCGCCACGCAGAAAGGGAATGCCGAGGCGTGCAGCCCGTTCGGTCGCATAGTCTTCCACGCCGGCGTAGACTTCGTGATTTCCGAGGCAGCCCAAGATCCCGGCATCGGAGCGCAAGCGGGCGATCTGGCGCAGGCAGGCATCCAGAGGATCGTTATGCACGGAAATTAGATCGCCGGTCACGAACATCAGATGTGGCCGAAGTTCGTTAGCGGCGTCTACCGCGCGAGCGAATTCCTTTTCGCTCAAAAACGGGCTCAAATGGATGTCGCTGAGCTGAACCAGGCGCAGCCCTACGAGGTCAGGATGGAGGCCGGGGATGGGCACGTCAACTTCCGTGACCTGGAAATCGGTGCGCTCGACGATGGCGCCGAACCCGACAAGAGCAAATGGAGCGGCGACGGCGGCTCCTGTCAACGTGTGCAACAGGGCGCGACGGGTGGAATCGACGGTATCCTCGCGGGGTTGGCGGGACCGGAGCAATTGCAGAACCAGCCAGGCGGGAGCCGAGGTCAACGCCCAGATTAACGCCGCTCCCCGCACCCAACCGAAGAACACGCCGGGCAGCGGCAGGATGTGGGCATTTGGCAAATGGAGGAGCAGGGCGAGGATCACGGCTGTGAACACCGTTATTGTGGCGATGCGGGCCGCGCGAGCAGACCGTCCCGCTAAGTGCCTATTAATGAATGAAATAGCGGCGCGAGCGATCCGCCACTGAACGGCGGCCAACGCGCACAACAGCGCAATCTCCGAAGCCATGCCTAGATACTGACCCATGGGCCTTTCTCTATTGTAATCGGCTGGAGGGTCCGCTCTCAGGAGAGAATGTGACAGGCCTGACTAAGAACGGCCAGGGCGGAGATGGCGGCGGTCTCAGCCCGGAGGATGTTCGCGCCCATCGAAACGGGTTTCCAGCCGGCGTTCACCGCGGCGGTGCGCTCGCGATCGGTCCAGCCGCCTTCGGGGCCGGTGAGGATCACCACGGCGTCTTTGGGAGGGTCTGGTGGGAATGCCTGCAATAAAAGCGGGGCGCCGGGCTGTTCGTCGAGAAAGAAGCGGCTGTGCGGAGAGGCGTCGGCGATTGCGGTGGCGAACGGCTCGACAGGGGAAATTTCGGGGAGGCGAATGCGGCGGGATTGCTGGCTGCTTTCGCGGGCGATCTTACGCCATCGGTCGAGACGTTTGGCGGCGGCTGGGGCGAGACCCTTTTCGATTCGCTCGGAGGTTACCGGGACGAGGCGCGAGACACCGAGTTCGGTGGCCTTTTCGATGAGCCACTCGAAGCGATCGAACTTGATGAGAGCAGCGTAGAGTGTGATTTCGGGCTGAGGTGGGAGAGTGGGAAGCAGCTCGATGACGGTGAACGTGACGTGGTGGGGAGTGATGGCGGCGATTTCGGCCAGGTAGGCGCGTTCGTTATCGGAGATTTCGTAGCGTTGGCCGGGCTCGGCTCGGAGTACGCGGGCTAGATGGTGGGCGTCATCGCCGGTGAGCGAGGCGTGGTTGTCGCGGATGCGGTCGACGAAGAAGCGGCGGCGGGCCAAAAGACATGGTAGGCCGCGAATGCACGCGAATCAACGCGAATCCAATGGCATACTGAAGCCTATGATTGCGGCGCTGCGGGGAGTGCTGGTGGAGAAACATCCGAATCAGGCGGTGGTGGACGCGGGCGGCGTGGGGTATGAGCTGCACATACCCATTACGACTTACACACACCTGCCGGAGGCGGGCGCGGAGGTGCGGCTGCGGGTGTATACGCACGTCCGTGAGGACACGCTGGCGCTTTACGGGTTTCTCTCTCAGGACGAGAAGAACATGTTCGAGAAGTTGATCGGGGTGAGCGGCATTGGGCCGTCGCTGGCGATCAAAGTGCTGTCGGGCTTGGCGGCTGGAGAGCTGATCGCGGCGATTCGCAAGGGCGAAGTGGAAAGGCTGGTACGGATTCCGGGAGTGGGCAAAAAGACGGCGGAACGCATGGTGCTGGAACTGCGTGACAAGCTGCCCGCGCCGGTGGGTGAGGGCGCCGCGGCCCCGGCAGCGCCGTCGCTCAGCGAGATCGAGCAGGATGTGCTTTCAGCGCTGATGAATTTGGGGTGCGCGCGGCCGGCAGCGGAGCAGGCAGTGCGCAAGGCCAAGGCGGGTGGCGCGGGGACGGAGTTCGAGCCGCTGTTTCGGAGGGCGTTGGAGCTGGTGCGGTGAGGAGGAGATGTTTCTAGCACCTTGTCAGATGACGATCTTGAGGCTAACGGGCCCAAGATTGCGCCAAGGAGAGAGAGCGCCGCTCGCCACACAGCGTACTGATGCTCCGAGTGGGTCTCACTGTACACCCATATTTCCGTAATCTCCAATGGAAGCCGTGGCAAGTCTGGCGGAGGCTCGAAATCTACAAGCGCGCACCAAGGCAGGTAATTGGTCGGATAAACGTATACAACCAGGTGTCTTTCGTCAGTACTGGCTGCACCCAGTTTCTTTCGGTTGTCCTCCCTAAATGCCTCACGTTCGGCCGCATCGATGACCGTGCTTGCCTTGAGGGCACCGCCTCCACCGGGGGGCGCCATCCAGATGTACCCCGGTTCTTTCCACGGAAAGACCGAGCCGCTCACCACGCCGAGATCACAATAAATGCGTTCTACGCTCGGATGCAAATCGATCGGACCGAAGAACTTCTCGATGCCGGCGGATTCGACGGCAGCCAGATATTCGTCGACACTCGCTCGAATCTTGTTGATGTTCGCGCCTGGCGCTGGCGTTATGTACCAATCCTTCTTGCAAAGTTTGGTCTTGATGGCTGGACCACCTTTCCGCTTGTCAAGAATTGCCGCGTTGGTTCGTTCTCCGACATCATCCACCGATGAGGTAACTTCCAAGGCGGATACGCGTCCGTCGGGGTAGCACAGGTCGAAATCGTGCGCCCCTCGGCTTTGGTCCGCTCGGTACACCATTCGTGTCCCGACCAAAACGGTCTCAAGAAGATGCTGCGCAACGTCTCGGCGCGGTCCAAGGTGATCGCTTGTACGTCTTGATCCTAGCGCCTTGGTTTGTGCGAGGCCCAGTCGTCCTGTGAAAGAATGCAGTCGTGAAGCGACCATTCGCCGCAACCGTCTGGTGCGAGGGGAATTGGTATGTCTCCCAGTGCTTGGAAGTTGATGTTGCCAGCCAGGGTGAATCCGAGGAAGCCGCTCTCGCCAATCTGAAAGAAGCGCTCGAACTTCACTTCGAACTGCCGCAAGCCACGCGCCCGCCCAAATTGCGGACGAATCGAGGTTGAGGTTGGGGCGGATTAAGCCCCAGCCCTTCCGCGAGAGAACGTTGCGCACCACTTTGAGTCAGGCCCTTATTGATCCAGACCACCAGTGCGGGGCAAATGTGAAGCATGACCGCTCCCTTTGGTCACGGCTCGGCAAGCGATACAACCGATACTGAGCTGCGCGCGTCAGTGAGCGGTTTGGAGCGCCGTCAGGGCTAAGCTATAACAGATAGCTGTGAGCATGGATCCTCGCATTGTTTCCGCGGCGCCGCAGGACGATGAGGCGCAGTTTGAGGCTGGGCTGCGGCCGCGGAGGCTCAACGAATTTACGGGGCAGGCGAAGCTTAAGGAGAATCTCGCCATCGCGATCGAGGCGGCGCGGCGACGGGGCGAGGCGATGGACCATGTGCTGCTCTACGGTCCGCCGGGCCTCGGAAAGACTACGCTCGCCGCGATCATCGCGGAGGAGCTGGGGGTCGAGTTCCAGCAGACCTCCGGGCCAATTTTGCAGAAAAAGCTCGACCTCACCGGCATTCTGACCAATATCAAAACGCGGCAGGTTTTCTTTATCGACGAGATTCACCGGCTGCTGCCGGACGTGGAAGAGATCCTCTACGCGGCGATCGAGGATTTTCGCGTGGACATTCTGATCGGCGCCGGGCCGGGAGCGCGCACGCATTCGATCGAGATTCCGAAGTTCACGGCGATTGGCGCGACCACGCGGCAGGGCCTCGTGAGCGGGCCGCTACGCGGACGTTTCGGACTGGTGCTGCGGCTCAATCACTACGGCGTCGAGGAGCTGGAGCAGATCGTGAAACGGTCGGCGCGGCTGCTGAGCGTGGAGATTGATGAAGAAGGCGCGGAGGAAATCTCACGGCGCAGCCGGGGGACGCCGCGCATCGCCAACCGGCTGTTACGGCGCGTGCGGGACTATGCGCAAGTGCGCGCGGACGGCAGGATTTCGCGCGCGGTGGCGGAGACGGCGCTCGACCTGCTCGAGGTGGACCGATTCGGGCTGGACGAGATCGACCAGAAAATCATGCTGACGGTGCTGCGGAATTACGGCGGCGGACCGGTGGGCGTGAATACCATAGGGGCGTCGATCGGCGAGGAGCCGGAGACCATTGAAGAAGTGTACGAGCCCTATCTAATCCAGCTCGGCTTTCTCAACCGCACACCACGCGGGCGCGTGGCGACGGAGAGCGCGTTCGATTATTTCAAGGTGCAGAGAAGGCTGCGTGGTGGAGAGCAGGCGGGGTTGTTTTGAGGTGCTAGGTGCCAGGTTTCAGGTGTTAGGGAAGACCGTTTACCTCGGGCTGGGTTCCAATGTCGGGGAGCGTGAGCAGAATTTGCAGGCAGCGGTGGAGCGGCTGCACTCGCGGGAGCTACGCATCACTCGGTTGTCTTCGGTTTATGAGACTGAGCCGCAGGGGATCAAGAACCAGCGGTGGTTTTTGAACATGGTTGCAGAAGCGGAGACGGAACTGTTTCCGCGGCAGTTGCTGGGGCGCATTGTCAAAATCGAGCGGGAATTGGGGCGGCGGCGAGGGATCGCGAACGGACCGCGCACGATTGACATCGACATTTTGTTTTTTGGGAATGCCATTGTGCAGACGGGCGAGCTGACCATTCCGCATCCGCGATTCGCCGAGCGGCGGTTTGTGCTGGCGCCGATGGCGGAGCTTGAGCCGGATCTGCGGGATCCGGTATCACGCAAGACGATGCGCGAATTGCTGGCGGAGACGGCGGGTCAAACGGTGAGACCAGTAGAGTTTCGGGTGGTGGCGCCCGGATAGCGAGGATCTCACGCGTGCACTACAATGTAATACATGGCCAAGAGCGAGGTCTTCAGTTGGCGGGTTTCGCCGGATTTGAAAGCCGCATTAGAGCGCCGGGCGCGTATGGAAGGGCGGTCAGTATCCGGTCTGCTGGATCGCGTCGTACAGGACTGGTTGCGCAACGGCAAGAGTGACTCCGACGATGAGGCGGAGCAGGTGCGGCTGCATCGCGAGGCCACGAAGTATTTCGGTACGATATCGCGCGACATTCCCAGTCATGGCGAAGCCGCACGCCAAGCGATCCGCGAACGCCTGAGGAAGCAGCATGCGCGATCGCGCCCTAGTTGATACGGGTCCTATTGTGGCCATGATTAACCGTGCCGATCCTTGGCACGAGGCATGCGTGAGTTCGTTTCAATCGCTTCCTGTGCCCCTAGTAACTTCGGCCGCTGTTCTCACGGAGGCATTTCACCTGCTCGGCAACCGCACAAACGATGTGGATGCGGCATGGCGACTCGTCCGATCTGGCGCGGTGACGGTCAGAGCGATCACGGACGACGACTTAAGCTCTCTAAATAGCCTGATGTCGAAATATCGAGACCGGCCGATGGATTTTGCCGATGCCACACTGGTCCATCTTGCGCAGCGTGAGTCGATCCAGCTGATTTTTACCATCGATCACGATGATTTTGAGACCTACCGGATCGAAGGGCGCAAAAAGTTTCGAATCGTGCCCGGCCGGGAGGATTTGTCTGAATCACTCTAGTTGCAGTATATTCAGGTCGGCTAGGAGGAAAACCGATGGGCCGACCGAGTGTGCTGGTTCTTCTGTTTAGTTCCGCTGTCCTGTTTGCGCAGTCTCCGCTATATCTCGATCCGCATCAGCCGATCGAGGTGCGCGTGCGCGACCTATTGGGGCGCATGACGCTCGAGGAAAAGCTCGGGCAGATCAACATGCCGTGTGTATACGTCGATGAATTGGGCAAGGACAACGCCACCAAGATCGAATCGTGCCGGCGGTTCACCGAGGGGACGCGCGAGCAGGGCGTCGGGCCGGGCGGCGGATTCTTTACGTATACCAATACGGTCGCGCCCGAGGGGACACGGCGGGAAGCGGAGTTGCTGAACGAATTGCAGCACATCGCCACGGAAAAGACGCGCCTCAAGATTCCGCTGCTGGAAAGCGAAGAAGGCACCCATGGGCTGATGTGCTCAGGGGCCACGGTTTTTCCGGAAGGTTTGACCATCGGTAGCACGTGGAACATGGATCTGGTGCGGCAGATCTACACGGTTGCAGCGCGGGAGGCGCGCGCCATCGGGATCCACCAGATCTACACGTTGGTCATCGAACCGAATCGCGATCCGCGGCTCGGCCGGAACCAGGAGGGCTTCAGCGAGGATCCGTATGTGTGCTCGCGAATTGCGGAGACCATTGTGGGGGCGGCGCAGGGTGAAGATGTTTCGGCGCCCGATAAGGTCGTCTCGGGGCTTTGCCATTATCCGGGACAGAGCCAGCCGGCGAGCGGATTCGAGCGCGGGGCCATGGAAATTTCCGAGCGCATGCTGCGGGATTCGTTTCTGCCGCCGTGGATGGCGGGCGTCAAGAAAATGGGCGCCTTGGGAGTGATGGCCACGTATCCGGCGATTGACGGTGTGCCCACGCATTCCTCCGACTGGATTCTGACGAAGATCTTGCGCGAAGAGATGGGCTTTCAGGGTTTGGTGCTGAGTGAAGGCAGCGGGATCTCGACATTGATCTACGAACACATCGCGCCGGATCAGAAGAAGGCGGGCGAGCTGGCGATCAAGGCGGGCGTCGACGTCGGCATTTCCTACGAGCCGGCGTACATGCAGCCAATGATCGAGAACGTGCACGAGGGCCGGGTTTCCATGGTGTACATTGACCGCGCGGTGAGCCGCATTCTGCGCCAGAAATTCCGCCTGGGGCTGTTTGACCATCCGTTCGTCGATCCGGAACACGCCGTGCAGGTGACACATACGAAAGAGAGTCAGGAGTTGGCACTCTCTGTGGCGCGCGAGGGCATTGTTCTGCTGAAGAACGAAAAGAATCTGCTGCCGCTGAAGAAGAGCATCAAATCGATTGCGCTGATCGGGCCGAATGCGGATGACGAGCACAACATCCTTGGTGATTACGTCGCGCTCAAAGTGTTACAGCACGTAGTCACGATTCGCGAGGGCATTCAGAACAAGGTGGGGCCAGGTGTGCGCGTCGAATACGTCAAGGGATGCGACGTGATGGGCACGAAGGGGAATGAGATTGAGAAGGCGCGGGCTGCTGCGAAGAACGCGGATGTCGCGGTTGTCGTTGTGGGCGAGAACGCACGCGAGGCCGAGGACGCCACTGACGGCGAAGGCTACGATGTCGCCAGTCTCGATTTGACGGGGATGCAGGAAGAACTGGTGGAGGCGGTGGCGGCGACTGGCACGCCGACGGTGGTGGTGCTGGTGAACGGGAGGCCGCTCTCGGTGCGGTGGATCGCGGAGCATGTTCCGGCGGTGCTGGAGGCGTGGCTACCGGGCGAGCAAGGAGGGAATGCAGTCGCGGACATCCTGTTCGGCGATGTGAATCCGAGCGGGCGGCTGGCCATCACGGTGCCGCGCCACTCCGGGCAACTGCCGGCATTTTACAATTACAAGCCGTCGAAGGAATACTGGATCAAGGATGGTTGGGGCCGCCGTTACGTCGATATGAGCCCGCTCCCGCTTTGGGAGTTCGGCTACGGCCTCAGCTATACGAATTTCGAGTACAGCAATCTGCGCATCGAGGAGCCGAAAGTGCATACGGGAGGCGATGTGCACATCACAGCTGACGTGCGGAATGCGGGCGAACGCGTGGGGGCGGAAGTGGCGCAGCTTTATATCCGTGATCTCATCAGCTCAGTGACTACGCCGGTGAAGCAGTTGAAAGGTTTTGCGAAAGTGGCGCTGGAGCCGGAAGAGAAGAAGACCGTGCACTTCACGCTTACGCCGGACGATTTGTCGCTGTTGAACCGGCAGTTGGTGCGCGTGGTGGAGCCGGGGGAGTTCAAAGTGATGATCGGGCATTCATCGGAGGACATCCGGCTGACGGGGAGCTTCGAAGTGGTGGAGTAAGAACGGGGACCGCGAATTCACGCGTATAAGAAGGCCGCTTACATTTCCCAATTGAGGATCACTTTGCCGGATTTGCCTTGGCGCATTACCTCGAACGCCTCCTCGTATTCAGTGTAGGGGAAGCGGTGGGTGATGACGGGTTTGATGTCGAGGCCGGATTGCAGCATCACGGTCATCTTGTACCAGGTTTCGTACATTTCCCGGCCGTAGATGCCCTTGATGGTGAGCATGCTGAAGATGACGGTGCGCCAGTCGATCGACATCGGCTCGGAAGGAATGCCGAGCATCGCGATCTTGCCGCCGTGGCTCATGTTGGCGATCATGTCGCGCAGAGCGGCCGGATTGCCGGACATTTCCAGGCCGACATCGAATCCCTCTTTCATACCGAGCTGCAGCTGCACATCGGTTAGTTTCGTTGTGCGAACGTCGACCGCGCGAGTGACGCCCAGCTTGGCCGCAAGCTCCAGGCGGTAGGGATTCACGTCGGTGATCGCCACGAAACGCGCGCCCGCGTGGCGCGTGACCGCTGCCGCCATGAGCCCGATGGGACCGGCGCCGGTGATCAGCACGTCTTCGCCCAGCACGGGGAACGAGAGCGCGGTGTGGACAGCGTTGCCGAACGGATCGAAAATGCTGGCCACTTCAAGATCCACGTGCGGCGAATGCACCCAGACGTTGCTCATGGGCACGGCGATGTATTCAGCGAACGCGCCCGGCCTGTTCACGCCCACGCCACTCGTGTGCGCGCAGAGATGGCGGCGGCCCGCCAGGCAGTTCCGGCAGTGACCGCAGACTACGTGGCCCTCGCCGCTGACGATCTGTCCCGGGAAGAAATCCGAAACGTTCGACCCCACCTGGGCGATCTCTCCGACAAACTCGTGCCCGATGACCATGGGCACTGGGATCGTCTGTTTCGCCCACGCATCCCAGTTGTAGATGTGCACATCGGTGCCGCAAACCGATGCGCGCTTCACGCGGATGAGGATATCGTTGATCCCGATCTTCGGTTCAGGGACATCCTCCAGCCACAGGCCGGGCTCAGCAAGCTTTTTGACGAGAGCTTTCATTGTTCTTTCTAGCTTCGCAGAAAAGTGTCGCGTTACTCTACCCGCAGCGCTTCCAGGGGCGAAATCAAGCTTGCTCGGAGCGCCGGAATCAAGGACGCGGCCAATGCGGATAGTCCCAGCGTCACGACGGCTGCGAGCGTCACTACGGATTGGATGGATTCATGCCGCAAAGCTGGTTCCCCAGGAATCGCCCTGCTCCACGGGGCCGGACGCGCTACTCCTGCTTGTTGTGCTCGAAGCACCAGCGCACCAGAGGCTCGGGCACATCCGGATTGGCGTGCAGCAGGTCGTCCAGCATGAGCTGCTGGAAAGATGTCGACATCGACCCATCCCCGCCCAACGTCGCGACCATGAAACCATAAACGTCGGTGAAGGCTTTGGGGCCGGGTTTGACGCCCGGCGGCAGGCGATAGCGGACCGCGCCAGCCGTACCCACAATCCAGCCCGGCAGCACCCTGCCCTTCCAGGTATCGGTACGGAACACGTCTTCCATGAAAAAGTGCGAGTGGCTGGCAAATACATAGACGTGTTTACGTGCCGAATTCTGGGCGTGCAGTAGGGCTTCATAAACCTCCCGACCGCTCCTGTCGCCCTGAGCAGATTCGCTCATGCTGTGGCTATCGCCCAAACTGCCCGGAAGGGCCTCATGCATGCCCACAACGATAGTGCGGACCTGGTCCGATTTCTCATCCCGGTCGATCACCGAGTGAATCCACTTCATCTGGGCAGCGTCGAACTGGTCAGCGGACGCATTATCGAGGGCAATGAAATCTACGTAGCCCTCGACCCAGTGATAGTACGCGCGCAACTTGTGATCCTGAGGGTCGTCCTTGAGCCTTTGCTCGCGCAAAAGCGGAACATCGAGCCAGTCCGCAAACTGAGCGATATACGCATCGCGGGTTGCCGGCGGAATGGTTTCGTGGTTGCCGGGACTCAGGAAGACAGGGAGATCGCGGAAAGGGGCGATTTGATGGGCGAGGAAGTCTGGCCACGCGGCGCTCTCATACTGGCTGATGGCCATGGGCTTGGTAGGCAAGCCGAGTTGGGCCGGAGGAACCATGTCTTCATCAAATGTGTAAATCGCCCGGAAATCCCCCAAATGCCAATAGAACTCCGCGCCACTCTGGCGCACAGCCCGGGCGATGGCAGGCATCACGATGTCGCCGCAATTCCGCGAATCGCCGGAGATCGCGAACTTCCAAGTGGCGGCATTCTGCGCCACGGCCAGACTGCTCATTGCAACCAACAGCCAAGTCCAGTGCTTCATAACCCAAGTCTAGCGTTTGGCGAGAAAACGTCGGTCACGGCGAGCCACACCTGAGTCGAAGTGTCGCGTCCACGATGCTGCTGCCGTCACAGCCCAAAGCACAAAATGTTCGGGCCGGCCGCAACCGCCACATACTGCTTCCCACCCACCGTGAACGTCATCGGAGAAGCTTTCATGCGCACGTTGGTTGGAAACTGCCACAAAGTCTTCCCATCGCGCTCGTCTACCGCTGCGAAGCCGCCGTTGGGCTGCCCGAAGAATACCAAACCGCCGGCCGTGGCAAGTACTCCCGACCAAGTCTTTGCCTTGGCCGGTCCCGGCTGCGGCACTTCCCAGACTACTTTGCCAGTCTCGATGTTCACTGCCCGCAGAAAACGCTGGCCCGTTTGATCCGGATAACCCAGTGGGCTGCCAACGCACTCCTCCAACGCCAGGAAGTAGTAGAGCCCAGTGCCGGGACTGTAAGCGGTAGAACTCCAATTCGCAGCATCATCCGGGCATCCTTTGGTATCCGTTACCTGAGGACGGCCATCGGCGCCAATCCTGGCAGCCCAATCCACGCGGCGCAAGAATGGTTCGGCCAATAACAGCTCCCCATTCGTTCGATCCAGTACGTAGAAGAAACCGTTTCGGTCGGCGTGCAGCAGCAACTTGCGCGGCTTGCCGTGATAAACCGTATCCACTAGAACCGGCGGCTCGGTGGCATCGCGGTCTCTCAAATCATGCGGAGTGAACTGAAAATGCCACTTCAGTTCCCCGGTATTCGGAATTAGCGCAAGAACGCAGTTTGTGTACAGGTTGTCACCGCCCCGGTCCGCATCCTCAGAATCAGGGAATGGATTCCCAGTTGGCCAGTACAGCATATCCGTTTCCGCATCATAGGAGCCCGTGAGCCACGTTGATCCGCCTCCGACCAACGGCTCGCTACCTTTCCAGGTTTCCGAACCCGGTTCACCCTTTCGAGGAATCGTCCACCGCCGCCACAATAGTTTGCCGGAATCTGTCTTGTAGCACGCGATGAAGCCTCGAATCCCCTCATCTGCGCCTGATACGCCTGCGAGCACCATATCCTTTACGACCAGCGGAGCCAGAGTGCCGCCATAACTCTGAGGCTCGTCTGGCATGACCACTTCCCACACCAGGCGGCCAGTGGCACGATCCAGCGCCAGGAGGTGCGCGTTGTCAGTTACGAAGAACACCTTGTCGTCCCGGATGGCTGCGCCACGATTGGTTCCAAGTGCGGCGTCGCCGACCAAACCGGCCGTTTGCGGTCGCGAGTATTTCCAGATCTGACCTCCGGTCAAAGCGTCGATCGCAAACACCTGGTTCGGCCCAGTCACGTACATGACTCCGTCGGCTTCGAGCGGTGTGACCTCCAGGCCGAAATGAGGGATCGAGAAGATCCACTTCAAATGCAAGCGAGGGACGTTCGCCCTGTTGATCTGCTTCAGTTCGCTGTAGCGGTTCGCATCGAGTTTTCCGTTGTAAGTGAGCCAATCGCCCAACTGTGGCTGGTTCCACATCACTCGTTGGGCTTCGTGAGCCATTTCGGGTTTCACACCGGCGTTCAGAGCATGCACGTAAGTGGCAATGGAATTCAGTTCGTCGACCGGAAGATCGAAGGCCGGCATACCCGAGTCCGGAAAACCGTGTTTGACGACATCGGCCAACTGCTCCACCGACTGGCTGGCCAGCCGCGGATTCCCAGCCAGGCCAGGCGCCTTGCCACTGCCCCGCGCGTCGCTGCCATGACAACTCGCGCACCTCTCGCTGAAAACCCGTTTGCCATCCGCACCCAAGAACGTCGGCCAAGATAGAAGAAACATCAGGGCCAATATGGCTGGAGTCGGGATCCGCTCGAGGCATCGACTCTGGATTTCTGGCATCATCGTCTTGAGTCTTCTGAAGATACCTCAATAAAGGCGGTTACTCAGAACCACCGCATCTCGGTTTTGACGCGGGCACCCGGTTTAGGAGCCGCTTCACCGCTAACATACAAATTGTTGTCTGAAACGATAATCGATCCGCGTTCACCATCGTATGCATGGCATCGAAGCAGGAGTCGAGGTTTCGACGCAGTCGGAGGACACAAGTGCCGGAAAAGAAACAACACAACAGACAAAGGGCGCCCCTTCCCAAGCGGATCTCGGGAGGCGGCATAGTTCTGGCTTTGACGCACGATGAAGTCTATTTCGAGACGGCCGGCGTCCTCGCGGAGGAGGAACTCCGGGAACTGATGCGGCGCCACGGACTGGAATCGCAGTCGCACGTGACCGAGCCGCACCCGGCGAGCTTCAATGCCAACTTCCCGGACCGGCGCTGGGCTCGAATCCCGGCCGGAGAATCTGTAGAGACGGTGATTGGAAGGCTGGAGGCGGACGACCGGATCCGCCTGGCGAGCCCCGTTTATCATCGCCCCGACCTGCAGTTCAAGACGGCTCTCAGCTTCAGCGACCGATTGTTGGCGAGGGTTCGGCGGGGCGTGGATACACGAAGGATGGCTGAATCCGCTTACGAGGCGGAAGAAAGTGGCGTCACCGTTACCGCAGAAATCGAGCAACCCAATGATGTGGTGCTTGTGCGGCTAACGGTGGCAGACCCGAAGCGGGAGAATGCACTCGAGTGCGCAGAGCGGTTATCGAGACTGCGCGAGGTGAACGAGGTCCACCCGGATTGGCTGCCGTTGATCCCATCGATCACAACAACCACGCCGAACGATCCGCTGTTCTCGCAGGAATGGGACATGACGCAGATCGGAGCACCGCAGGGCTGGGACCTTTCGCATGGCAGCGCCAACGTGGTGATTGCCATCGTAGACACGGGCTGCGATCTGAACCACGAAGATCTCGTTTCGAAATATGTGCCGGTGGCGAACCGGCGGGACGTGGTGGCGGGGACGAATACACCGAACGACGATTTCGGCCACGGGACGTGTTGCGCGAGCCTGGCCGCGGCGGCGACGAGTAACGGCCTGGGCGCGGCGGGCGTGAGCTGGAACTGCCGGGTGATGCCGATCAAGCTGCTACAGTTCGGCTTCATCAACTCCGAGGCGGACATTGTCTCGGCTATTGACTGGGCGAGGACGAATGGCGCGAACGTCGTCAGCATGAGCTGGTTTTGGACCGGCACGACATCCAGCGCCGATGCTGCATTCGCGGCAGCAGACGCCGCCAACATGGTGCTGGTAGCTGCGTCTGGGAATTTTAATGGCGCCATTATCTGGCCGGCGCTTAATCCCCACATCATGGCGATTGGCGCGTCGGACAAAATCGACAAGCGCAAGTCGCCAGCCAGTCCGGACGGCGAATGCTGGGGCAGCAACTTCGGTTCGCAGCAGAGCGTGATCGCGCCGGGAGTACTGTGCTGGGCTGCCAACAACACGAATGGCGGTGCAAGCTTCAACAACAATAACGGCGGCCCCATTAACTGGGCGTGCGTGAATTACGCGAGCTCAGGAACTGCTGATGGCAAGTATTTCGCGCTAATGAACGGCACCTCCGCCGCAACGCCGCATGTGGCGGGACTGGCGGCGCTACTGTTATCCGTCAACCCCGGGCTGACCAACACGCAGGTGCGGAACATCATCGAACAGACGGCGGACAAGACCGGAGGGTATGCCTACGTCAACGACCCGTTGCACCCCAACGGCACATGGAACCAGGAGCCGGGGTACGGGCGGATCAATGTGTTCCACGCGCTCGGAGTTCTGTTTCCGCACGTGGCAACCGCCATTGTGGGCGGGGGCAATTTCGGTAACACGTGCCCGGGCTCGTTCGTTGATGAATTGCTGACCATCAATAACACCGGGGCTTTTGGGACGCTGAAGATCTCCAACATCACTTCTTCATCGCCTGATTTCCTGGCGCCGAGCGTGATCGCGTACCCGCTGGTGGTGAACCCGGGCGAATCCATTGACGTGGTTATTCGCTTTCAGCCCACCGGGCCAGGTAACAAGACTGCCACGATCAGCGTGATCAGCAACGACCCTGCCAGCCCGCACAAAATTACGGTATCGGGCGACGCGAGGACGCCGCGGCTGAGCCTGCTGATCGCGAACACGGGCAGCTTTGGCAAGGCGTGCGTCGGCTCGTTCGTGGATGAGCCGCTGATTCTGAGCAACAGCGGCAAGTGTACGCTCTCGATTACCAAAATCAGTTCGTCCTCGCCGGAGTTCCTTGCACCGCAGGTTTTGAGTTACCCGGTGAGCATCGCGGCTGGGAACTTTCTGCCGGCGCCAATCCGGTTCCAGCCGGTCAGCCTGGGTCCAAAAACGGCAACGCTCACTGTGGACAGCGACGACCCGGCCGGACCGCGCACCATCACCGTTTCAGGCGATGCTCCTGCCGGCAAGCTCACCATCACGGGATCGGCCATCTTCGGTGGAGTCAAATGCTGCCACCGGGAGCAGCGGACGATCACGCTGTGCAACACCGGAGACTGTGCTTTGCATGTAAGTCATGTGGGACTCAAACACAAACGGCGGCATCTGCGATTGATCAACAATCCTTTTCCCGCGACCATCCGGCCGGGCTCCTGCCTCAGCTTGGTGATTCAGTACTTTGCCAATGAGCGGGTGCCAAAACCAAGTGAGCTGATCATCAAGAGCGATGACCCGCACGATCCGGTCCGCACGTTGGAAGTAGTTGCATATACGATCTGGGACTGCTGCGACGAATGCTGCAAGGAGCCTCGTAAGGAGAGTTGTGAGGAACACCGCTGTGGCTGTTGCAAAGAGCGCCGCAGAGAGTGCTGCGACGACGATGATGCGGAAGACGAAGATGATGAAAGCGTCTTGCAGGCTGCGGATCGGGTCGGTTGATCCCGGCGCGCTTCCGGCTCGTGGGCGAATTGGTAATAGGATCGTCCGACCGCGGGGATGCCGTCCCTAAGGAGAAACGTTTTCATCGTGGACCAAAAGGAAGACGGCGTCCATACTCCCTCGGGATATGCCAAATCAGCGTCGGGCCGTTATCGCCGGTTGCCGCTTTGGTGCATCGCCGCATCGCTAAGGAGCTTCACGCACCGAAACAGCCGTGGTTCCAGCCTTCTCGAACTGGAATCGCAGAATCCATTCACTTGGAACATTTCTCGCGTCAACTTTGGGCGGACGGAATTTCCACCGCCGCGCTGCTTTTAGCGCGAGCTGGGTAAAGTATCTGCTCGGTCCCGGAGAATCAAGCTTGGCTCCCGCCACGTTGCCGGACGAATCAACGCGGACCCTTACGCCCACCCTCACCTTGCCTCGAATGGTGTCCCTTGCCTTCCGGGGAACGTCTGGCAGGACTTGATGAAGGACCTTGCCCGGCACCAGACCAACGGTCGGTGTAGGTGCAGTCGCTTCGGGCGTCACCGGCTTCCGCGCCGCTTCTGACCGAACGGCTGGCTGTTCGACTACGGCTGAAGGGGCTCGCTCAACGTCTCGCCGACCGTTGAATAGTCTGGGAACCACCAGCGTGACCGCGAGTAACACGCCGAGTGCGACTAAGGGCACCACATAACGCCATTTCATGAATGCCGGTTGGGGACTCGACGCCGTTCCAGCCTGGAGCGCTGACGAGGTCCGCCGCATGTGCGCGGCAATGTCCGCAACTGTCCATCGGCGTTGAAGATCCCGCCGCACACAGTGATGCGCTAATTCAAAAAAGGGGGCCGGCAGTGTCTCCGGCAGCACCGGCTCCCGTCCTTCCGACTTGTCCCAAACAGGGAGATGCTGCGTCAACACTTCCACAAGCGTCATGCCAAGCGACCACATATCCGCAGCCGCCGAGATCGATCCCCCAGCCATTTCGGGCGCGTCGTAGACGCCGGGCTTTCCTCGACCGACCCTCGATTGGCCCATCCGGAAGATCCCATCGCTCGAAATCTTCAGCTGATCCTCGACGCCCATGATGTTGGCTGGTTTGATGTGACCGTGCACGGAACCTTGGCCGTGAACGTAGGCAAGGGCGTCTAGAATGGGCTCCAGAATGTCACGTGTTTCCGCTGGCGTAAGCGGCCGGAGTGGAACAATTTGTGCCAGGTTCTCTTCGGCATACTCCATCACCACGTAAAGCAGCCTCATATCGCCCAGTTGGCAGTGGCCCATCTGGAAGAGCCGAATCAAGTGAGGATGAGACAGTTTCGCGGCCAGCTCCCACTGGAAGAGTTGAAACTCCGTTTCTTCTGGAGGCGTCTCCAGCAGTTTGATCGCGGCTTTTTGAGGTTCCGGCTCACCATGCTCCGTAAGGAACACAGCGCTGTTTTCGCCGCCACCCAGGTACTGGCGCAGGTGGAATTCCTCATTTACGACTTGGCCTTCCCACTGTTTCCAGGTCTCGGTCATTCTGCTTTTCCCCGACCTGTCCGCTCGATTCAGTCGGCCTTATCGCGGTGGAGCACCCGCGCTGGCAATCACCAGACAGCGTTTCCCCCGGGAGCGAGAGACTGTCGCTAGGATCGCACTCCGCCATTGTAATCCTCGCCGGTAGGCGCTCCCCATCGACCCGAGAACTGTTTTCTGTCCCAAGTCGTGCGCAACAGCACAGTTTGACATTGCGCGCATGCGGTGCTGGCGACCGATCACAACGCCCGTACCGCGGTCCGGGATCAGATTCTGCCCAAGGCTAATATCAGGTTACAGTGCGTTTGGGCCTTGCATTGATTGTTGCGCGTCATACTAAACAGGGCTCGTAAAAGGTTAAAGGGGCGAATGCGTAACAGAGGTGTCGCCAATCCGATCTGCCACAAATGCGGCATCGAGGTCTTGCTCAATGCCGGAGGATTCATCGGGCGTGCCGACCTTGAGGGCAAGCTGGACCTGCTGTTTGTAGTCTATTGCCGACGGTGCGGCGAGCAAGCCAATGTTCTTGCACGAGAACGCGGCACTGCCGGACTGACGCCGCTGTCCGAAGTACAGAGACCCTTCCGACAGTCGGGGCCTCGGGCTCGACATGCCGCCTGTTAAGCTGCAAGAATTCAGCGAGGGTAGGGCCAGATGCGGCCCTTTCGAACGTCTGTTGCGATTGCGCCAACGCGTGGTTCCAGTTTGGGCTCGGATTTCCACGTTTTTTTCATCAAGTCACTGAGAGGCTCTGTACACCCGGATTGCTGCGTCTTGGGAGCCTTGCTTTCGAACTGCCAGGAACAGGCGCCCCAACTCCGGTACAAACAGACTTGTGCGAGCGCCTTTCACGGTTGGAATGCGAGCGATCTCTTTATAGTGATCCGGATCCTCTTGCTGCAACACATCGATCGCTCCCTCGCCTCCAGACGCGTAGATCCGTTTCCGGGCCGGATCATAGAACACGTCGTCTGAGTCTCCGACAGTTGGAATTTTCGCGACGACGGCTCCGGAATCGGTATTCAGGATGATGAGCACCGCTGGCCGCCGGCACCGTGAACAATCGATGGCTCGCCTCGTCAAGCGCCATGGGGAAGTTCGCCTGTGCTCCACCGGTTTCCCAGTGTCCCACCACAGCTTTCTTTTCCCTATCTACCACAGCGATCTTTCGCGAATCAGGAAGATTGACGAAGATCCTGGTGCCTTTCTTCTCAAGCTGAAAAGACTCGGGGTGCGCATCGAGTTTTACGTCGGCAAGTCTGTTTCCGCTAAGGTCAAAGACTCCCAGTGCGCCGCTGCCGTAACCTACATAGGCCTGCTTGGCGGGAGCATCAAAACGAATGTTGTCGGCATCGTCACCGTATTCAATTGTTTGCAACAGCTGAAAGGAGCCGGCATCGTAGATCCGGCAGGTGCCATCCTTCGCATTTGCAACAAAGAGCTTGTTCTCGCCCGGCACATAGAGCACGCCCTGCGGCTCATGCAGTCCGGAAATAGTATGGAGCCTCTTCGCTCCCCGGATATCGAGGACTTCCACTGTGTTGTTCCCTAAAGCGGCGACAAACAACCTCTGGCTGTTCAGGTCTACTGAGAGATGATCGATGCGCCCCTGGACATCTGCCATCGGAATTGTCGTCTCCAGCTTGAGCGGCTCGCTCGCGCCGGACTGCCCCCAGACGGTAGCGAGCGACAGCAGAAAAACTCCAATTCCCGCGCGGTTCATTGTGTTTCTCCAGTTCATTTCTTAGTGGGCTCATATACGACGATGCGCGCTACTGGCTGGCCATCCTCTTCCTGCTCGGGCGCATACACACGATGTGTGGCGGGGTCGACTGCAAGGCTGTGCACCAACTTCGGGACGGGAAAGTCTTCAATTTTCCGAAAGAGGTCAGGGCCGTCTTCCTGCACGACCGAGATGGCGCCACTTGAACATGCGGCGTAGGCCCGGCCCAAACCGGAATCGAACTTCACAACATCTGCGCCGGCGGGGATTGCGAAGTGCGCAATGGCTTTGTGTCCATCGAGAGCGAATACTGTCAGATTTCCAGTTCCACCGCAGAGGAGGAACGCTCGATGGTGCTCCGCATCCACGGCCATGCCGTGATCGTAGCGGCAGCCTTCAACTGGATACTGGCCGATCACGCGATCGGTGGATGGATCGATCTCCGCAACTTCGTTGGTGGAACGCAGGGTGACGTAGATCTTCTTTGCAACGGCGTCATACGCAGGCGCCCCGGTTTCGCTGTGGAACCGCAGAACCTTCACAATCTCGTCCGTGTTCACGTCCACCACGCTAACTGCCTTTCCCAGCGTGTTCACGACGTATACCTTTCGAAATGGCTCTGCGTAGGCGATTCCATTCGGTTTCGATTCTGTGGGCAGTCGCTTGATAACCGACATCGTAAGGAGGTCGACTACGCCGATTTTCTCCTCGCCCCAATTCGAGGTGTACACCTTGTGGAAGCCGGGGACGTACTCGAGTCCCGTAATACCCGGCAGCCCGGGGATCGTCTTCACGACTTTGTTTGTTTTCGTATCGACAACATAGAGAAGTCCCGGACCGAGGTGGGCGGAGAGAAGATAGTGATCCTCCTCGTCAATGGCGAGGTAATCGAATCTCTGGCCGGTTGGGCCCGGCAAGTCAATGCTCGCGACCTTCCGCAACGCTTGCGGGAAAGCACAGCAGGAAAACGCCGCGTATGACGCGACGATTGCAAGACGGGACACTATTACACCGCGTCACGTGAGACCACGACGATCATGAACGACCCCGGCTTCATTTTCGGGCGGCCTCCCGATCCTGGTTCGGACTCCGCGGTAGGCAGGTAGAGCTTGTGCGTTGTTGGATCCGCGCCCATGGTTCGCGCACCGGGCGGTGTTTTCACGGTCTGTACTATTTCGAACTTTCCTGGAGATGTCTCGTGAGCCACAGCGAGCGTGCCGTCGCCGCAACTGGCGAATATGTGGCCGCTATCGATCTTAACGGCGTCCACGTGGTCGCCGATCGGCAGGGCCGCCAGCACCTTGCCAGTATCGGTGCTCATCACGATCAACTTCTGCGGCTTCCGGCACCCGATCAGCAGTTGCCGCTTTGCCGTATCTATCGTCATTCCGACCGGCGCGCCACCAGGCGCTATGGGCCAGCGTGCGACAACCTTCATCGCCTTCATGTCGACAACCGCTACTTCGTTCTTGTCCATCAGATTCACATAGACTTTACCGGCCCCATCGGACGCCAGGAATTCCGGCGCTCCACCCAGATCGAGCGGCGCATCGATTTTTCCGCTCTTGGGATCAATGTCCGGCTTGATGGACACCAACACTCCTTTATCTCCCGATACCACCACGACGCGCCCGCTGCCTGGGTCGAAGATGATGCCGTCGGCATCGGGCTGGGCGACAATCGAGCCCAGAATGGCATTCGTCTTTAAATCGAAAATCACGATTGCGCCATTGCCGCCGCCGTCAGTGATGAAGCCGCGCCCCGCCTCGGGAGCCAGTGCGACACCATGAGCGATCTTCTGACCTGGAATGTCGGCAATTGTCTTACCCGATTCGGAGTCAATCACCATCGTGTGAGTGCTCCTCGGAACGTAGAGCCGGTGCGTTTGCGGGTCGACGGTGAGATAGTCCCACCCGCCTTGCCCACCAACGCTAAAGGTCTTCTCGACCTTCCAGCCGGTCTGTGCCTGAACGGTCGAAAGACTCGCAAACAGGAGGATTGGTAAGGACGTCAGGATGTGTTTCGTCATTTGTTCCAGATTAGGCCTCATTTCTCACGGTTTGAATAATGGATTGGATGTAACCGATCTCGAAGGCAAAAGCGAGCCCGGATCTATCGCCTTCGATTTGCGGCGCGTGGTCCGGCATCAGCATACCGTCGTATCCGACCTCGCGGTATACGCGGGCACATTCGAGAAAGTTGATGTCGCCTTCATCGGGATAGGCCTCGCGGAAATTCAGCCGATGCCCAATGATGTTACGGAAATGCACGTTGAAGATCTTCTTGCGCGAGCCAAAGTAGCGGATCACGTCTGGAATTTCTTTGGCCGGGTTGTCCAACATTTCGCAGACCGTACCCTGGCAGAAATTCAAACCATGGTAAGGGCTGGCGGAGATGTCGACGAATTTCTTCAGGCCTTCCACGGAACTGAGCACGGAAGGAACACCGTGGAAGCCGCCTTTGGGCATCCCGGGATCATTTGGATGGCAGGCGATTTTGACTTTAGCTTCCTCCGCCACGGGGACGACACGCTTGAGGAAGTACTCGATTCGTTCCCACATCATGGCGTCATCAGCCTTGACCATCTCGAACACCTGCGGATCGACCTTGGCTGTCTCAAAGACAAACGTGCTGCTGCGCGTGCCGCCGCGGCCCGGCGTATACCCGGAGCGAACAACCCCCAAGTAAGTCAGGTTGTACTTCACGGCGGGAATACCGGCCTTCCCGGCATTGCGGATCATACTGCTGATCTCATCGATCTCGCGGTCCCGCTCGGGACTCTTGCCCAGCAGGATATTCGGATAACTGGTTTTGTTGATGGTCACCGAGGGCATCGGCAGCGGGATCATGGCGAGGCTCAGGCCGAAGGATTCCACCTGCTCGCGGAAGCGCGACAGGCCATCGACCGACCATTTCTCATCGAGGCGTGACGAGATCTCGCCGCTGCAAATATGCTTCAGTCCGAAAGCCGCCATGGACCGAAGCACTTCCGGAGAGTGGCCCTGCTGCGTGCCGGCGTGAAACAAGACAGGTCGAGCGGGCGTAGCAGCGGCCGCTGCCCGGTCCGAATGGGTCGCCGCCGCGGCGCCTGCGGTGGCAAATTGAATGAAATTCCTGCGCTTCATATGGCTTAGAAGTAGAGCTTCAGGACAAGCTGGACTTGTCTCGGGAGATAATCCGATATGATTTGTCCCAGCTGGCCGTTCACCTGGGCGCCCGTCTGGTCGAATTGGGGATTGGTGTTAACCGTGTTGAATTGAGGATGGTTGAAGGTATTGAACGTTTCCAGCCGGAATTGTACATATCGCTTTTCGCCGAACGGAAAATTCTTGAATAAAGTGATGGCAAAGTCCTCAACTCCAGGGCCACGGACGACACCGGGAGCGGCGTTACCCGGATTCGTCCTCGTGGGCGGTTGGATCACACTGGTGTCGAAAAAACGATAGAAGGTTCTGTTGCCCATAGACAGGTGCACTGGACCGGTGAGATTGCAGCGACTGTAATCCCCGCCGCCGAAAAGGTTGACCGGGTAGGTGAACTGGCAGTTCAAACTCTGGGGAAACCCGCTCTGGAACTGCGAAATCCCCGAGAGCTGCCAGTCGTCCAATACCCAGCGGACCGCGTTCACATTCCACTTCGTGCTGGCCTTGGGAAGGTTGTATACATAGTAGAAACGCAGAACATTTGTCCGGTCAAAAGGCAGGACGCCATATTGCAATTTGTTGTCATGGTAAGTAGCGAACGGGGGATAGTAGCCCAGTGACTTCGACCAGGCGTAATTCGCGCTGATGTCGAAGTTTTTGGAAAAGCGATGCACCGCAGAGACTTGGAGCGCGTTGTAATTCGAGTTAACGAACTGCTGTACGGTGAGACCCGAGTATCCTCGATAGGGCCGGAAGAAATCATCGGGCAACGGCAGACCCGGGTTTGTGGGATCCTGATTCTGCGGCAAAAACTCGGCCCCTGGCGGCACGTTGTCAAACGCGCTCTGCGGATCGTCGAGGTGCCGCGTCAACGATCCTACGTATGCCACGTCCACGCGCGTTCCCAAGCCGATAGAGCGCTGCACTCCGAGGCTGTAACTCATGATCGTGGGGTACTTCGTGTTTGGATTGATCGCGTTATACGAGTTGGGGAATATGGCTGTCGGAGCCGACGTGAGCGTCCCAAATGTGCCGTTAAACTCTGATGCAGTCTGGCTGGTATTCAGGACAGTCCCCACGATCAAGTTCTGGTTGTCGTGACCGCTATAGGCCATTCCAAACCCTCCACGGACCACAGTCTTGTCGTCGTTCGTCAACGCGTAAGCGAAGCCGAATCGCGGGCCATACTGGACGCCGCGATTGTTCATAAAGCCCTCCGGCACTCCAGACGCTTTCGCCGAGACCAGGCCGTTGTTGATATTGCCCACGCCGGGCACGATAGATCCGATAAAACCTTGTGGCAAGGTTTGCCCAGTCACCGGGTTCTGAGCCACCAGTTGACCCTGCGCATTGATAAACGGGTGATACAACTGAACGGCCTGCGAGGGGTCGTAAGCCGATGGAAGAAAATTTAAGCCAAGGCCATTCGCCTGGTGCCACGGCGTGTAATAGGAAAACCGCATGCCGTAATTAAGCGTCAGCCTTCGTGTAACTTTCCAAGTGTCCTGGAGGTACCATTCCGCGACTAATCCCCGGATATCCTGGACCGGCCTGGTTTTGCTTTCCTGGTATGAAGTGTATGTTCCGAGCAGAGCATTCGCATACGGATGGCTGGTGTCGAAGGGATTATTGGCGTTGCTAGAGAAGTCGAAAGAGCCCCTATAGGGATACCCGCCGCCATCTGTAAAATATCGATTCCACGTAAAGTAAACGCCGCCCTTGATGGTGTGCGTGCCGCGAACCACGGTGAGCGAATCGGAGCCGGTAAACGTCGGTACCCATGCGCGGTAGGGGATAACTCCGTTTAATGACATCGCGGGCGCATTGGGAATGACGCCTCCTCCGAAGGCCGCGTCGGGAATGAGGTTGTTTGGATTGTTCTGAGGATTGAACTGAGGAATATTGGCGCCATTCGTGAGGCGATTCAACGCCGCAAACTGCGAAGCCTTCGGGATATTACTCTCGCGCCGCCCATTCATCCCAAAGACGAAGTCATTGATCATGGTCGGAGAAAAAGTATAGGATACGTCTACGGCAGTCACGGTGTAGGGAAAAGTATCAGTGGTTGTCAACTCTGGCCAGTTCGTGCCGAACAACTGCGTATCGCCCACCGGGTCATAGTCCAGACGCCAGAACATGCGGAGTTTCTGTGTGGGATCCCAGTCGACCCGATAGAAGTGATAGTTGTTGTAGCTGGCCAGGTATGGCTGATAAATATAGTTGTATTGGCCACTCGATACGGCGGGATTGTCGAAATTTGGCAAGGGGAAGACATTCAGGAGACCTTGCCCCGCGGAATTGATGCGGCTCGCAGGAATCATGTTTCCCGGGAACGGCTGATGATTGTTGAGTGGGTCGAGGATAGTAACTCCGGGAGTCTGAGAGAAATCACCACTTCGTTGCGCCGCGGTGGGCATGGTAAGCGTGCTGAGGCCGCCAGCGGGACCATTAACCGGCACATATTCCTGACCAATAAAAAAGAAGAGCTTGTTCTTGTCCTGATTGAACTTGCCTGGCCAGAAAATCGGGCCGCCAATGGTGCCGCCGTAGTCCTGGAAGCGGTCCACCGGCTTGGGAGATCCGGTTAAAACATTAAAAAAGTCGTTTGCATCCATTTTCTCATTCCGAACGTAGGCAAAAAGGTTGCCATGAATCTCGCTTGTTCCGGACTTACTGATCAGTTGGACATTGGCCCCGCCGGCCCCGCCGTACTCCGCATTAAAATTGCCGGTTTCCACCTTGACCTCGGCAATAACATCGGGGGTTTCGCCCGCGCCGTATTGATAAGACCGTTGTAGGTTGTTACTGATTCCGTCTTCGTAAATGGCGCTAAAGGCGTTACTAACTCCGTTGTAAATAGGTATGTTTGCATTTCCGGAGTCGGGCTCAAGTGAATCGGGTTGAGTGATGGCGCCTGGCAGGACATTTAGTAGCGAGGCCCAGTTTCGACCCGCCATAGGCAGATATTCCATGTCCTTAGTGGTCACAACGTCGCCGCGAGAGCTGGTGTCTAGCTGCACCGCATCGCCGGCGGTTGTGACAGTCAGGGTCTGCGCCTCGCTGCCGACTTGCAATTGGATTTGTCCGATGTCGAGTCTCTCGCCGGCGGAAAGATTGAGGTTGGTTCTTTCAAGCGTCTTGAAACCGCCAGCCTCGACTCTCAACGTATATGATCCGGGCAAGACGCCGGCAATGAGAAACAGCCCATCCGGCTCCGTCTGTGCCGTCGTGCGCACATTGGTTTCAGTTTCGATGAGGGTTACCTTGGCGCCCGGCACGACTGCCCCGGTCGAGTCCACCACCAGGCCCGAAATAGTGCCTCGCGTGATTTGCGCGTTCGCTGGCAGGGGTACTGCCAAAGCCACAAAAGCGGCGGCGACGGCCAGCCAACCCAGTGTACTAGCCTTCGACAGATTTCGAATGCGATTCCTCATGCTACCTCCAAGATATGCTCAAAGTTACCTACCGACGTTGTAGTCATTTGAGAAGTTCACCCATTTCTTTCATGGGAACCAGATCTCATAGGCTCGGCCCGCTTCGCATCAAATTGCCAGCTCGTTCAGCAGATACAAGTTCTACTCATCAATGTGATACGCACGCCGCATTCTTTCACGACTGTTGCCAAGATGATTTCGCAACGCGGCACGTGCGGCCTCAGAATCACGGCGTACTATGGCGTTATAAGTGTCCTCATGTTCGTTACTGATACGGATCAAATACTTTACTTCCTCCGGCTGGCGCTCGTTGGTTGGAAACCTCGAGCGCGGAATTGCGGACGGCCCTAAGTGATCGAGAATGTCCGAGAAGTAGTGATTGCCTGTCGCCTTCGCGATGCCCAAATGAAATTGAAAGTCGGCAGTTATGGTTTCACCTCCGTTGCCGAGACGTTCTCGGAAGGAGTCCAAGGCCCTTCGTATTTCCGCGAGATGCTCATCCGTATGCCGGATGGCCGCCAATGCTGCCGCTTCGGTCTCGAGACTGATCCGGAGTTCCAGCATTGCCAGGACATCGCGGAGAGTCGTTACAGATCCCGCACTGATGCCAAAATTCTGTCGGGTTACTCTGTCCAGAACAAACGTTCCGATTCCGTGCCGCGTAGTCACCAGTCCGGCGGCCTGCAACTGCGAGATTGCCTCCCGCACGACAGTTCGACTGACACCCTGCTGACGTACGATTTCGGATTCGGGGGCGAGCTTCTCGCCAGGCGCAAGCACACCCGTCCCGATCAAATTCGATAAGTGAGCTACGAGCTGTTGGGTCAGGTTCCGGGACGGATTCCTGCCGTTAGGCGCTAATGCTTTCATGCGTCTGCATTCTCTCTGCTGTCGTTATTGCGGTTTGCTAGTTGTATGACATCATATGACTAGGGGTTCGTCTCCCGTATTTACCCCCATATTTATGATCTATATTCCTTGGGATAAGAATTGTGCGACATATGATATCCTATGTCAAGAGGTATTTCGACTGCCTCAGCCAGTAGCACCCAGATTTCTCCACCAGCCTTCGCGCCTCCGGGTGAAGAGCAGTGCCGATGCACGAAGGCTGGATACATTCCGCACGCCATCGCTACGCATCTCTTCGTTGTCACGCGGGACAGGAGATTAACTGATGCCCGATCGGCCAGGCACCTCCGCCCGCAACTGCTTTAAGCAGGCGTTATTAGACTCTGAAAGACAGGTTGGGCTGTGGAGCGGTCTCTGCAGTAACATAGCGGCCGAGATTATCGCCGGCGCCGGCTTTGACTGGATTGTGGTCGATGGCGAACACGCCCCGAACGATATCGCATCCTTGCTGGCACAACTTCAAGCCATGCGTGGGGGCACGGCTGAACCCGTTTTCCGGATCCCGTGGAACGATTCTGTTGTGATCAAGCGCGTTCTCGACATTGGTTCCCGTTCTTTGATCATCCCGTTCATCCAAAGCGCGGAGGAAGCGCGGGTGGCAGTCGCCGCGACTCGCTATCCTCCACTTGGCATTCGCGGAGTCTCCGTTGCGCCCCGTGCCAACGACTACGGCCGCATCCGCAACTATCATCGGAACGCACATCTTGACATTTGCGTCCTAATTCAACTGGAGAGCCGCGCCGCACTCAGAGCGGTTGAGGCAGTTGCCGCAGTCGATGGCGTGAATGGAATTTTTGTGGGCCCGAGCGATCTGGCCGCGGACTTCGGTCATCTCGGCAATCCCATGCACCCAGAGGTGCAAATGGCGATCAAAGAAACCGCGGAGCGCATCCGCGCTACCGGCAAGTCAGCAGGCACGCTGGCAACAGATGTCGACGACGTGGATCGTCTCTTCGGTCTAGGATTCAATTTCATCGCAGTCGGCAGCGATGTTGGTATTCTCGCTCGAGGAGCTGAGCGTCTTGCGGCCCGCTTCCGCACGAATCAGGACGAAGCCAGGGAGGCTTTGCACACCAATAGGCCGCAGCTTTAGTTTCTGGCCCCAGGCGCGTACTGTTCCTTCACCATGAACAGATACGAGAAAACACCGACGAGGAGAAAAACACAGCATGCCAGCATCGGCGCCTCATAGCTGCCTGTTTGCTGCTTGAGCCATCCGGTGAAAATTGGCGCCGCGATGCCGGCAACGCTTCCCGCACAGTTCTGGATTCCGGATACTCGGCCGATGGCAGAAACTGGGATTAAAGTTTGCGTCAGCGCCCAGTAGTTGGCGGTCGCCAGACCCAGGCCGGATAGCGAGACTATAGAGAACGTCAACGCCACAGGGACCGAGGCAGCGTGGGCGCCAATCAGTTCCGTGCAGGCGATGCCAAAGCCCGCGATGGTAAACCATTTCCTCACCATGACCGGATTGCCTCCTCGGTCAATCAATAGGTCGGCCGCCCACCCTGCCAACGCAGCCACCACCGCCATTCCGCCGAAACTGAAGAACGTATACAGGCCCATCTGGGAGAGCGACAAATGGCGTTTTTCCGTGAAATAAGCAGGCAGCCATGTCATACAGAAGTACACAAAGTACATGTAGCAGAACGTCGCGATTACCGTTCCCCATGTCACAGGACTGGCCAGGATCAAGCCAAACCCAACGGTCTTTGCGGCAGTAGGCTTGTCGAACTCCAGCGGCTGGCCGACCCGCTCTTTCACCAGCAGAATCCAGGGGATGAGCCATATGAGACCGCCGGTGCCGACCAGCACGAACATGGTTCGCCAGTCGTAACGCATGATTAGCCACGCAGCCAAGGGGGTCCCGATAGCCGGGCCGATCTTCGTGCCCGTCATGTATAAGCCCACGGCCAGCCCGCGCTCGCGTTCAACGAAGTTCAGACGAATCCATCGATAGCTCGCCGGCGCCACGACCGATTCCCCAACACCCACAAGTATCCGCAAAGTAATCAACTGCGCCACGGAGCTTACCAGCGCGGTCCCGGCCGAAGCCAGGCACCAGAACAGGAAGCACAACGCGTATGGCCACTTCACCCCGTAGCGGTCTACGACCCATCCGGCGGGTACCTGTAGTGCCGCGTATGCCCAGAAGAAGGCTGAGTTGAGAGCACCGCGGTCGGTGTCGGATAGGTGAAACGATTTAAGAACATCGGGTATCACCAGCGCAACGGAGAGGTTGGATCGCGAGACGTAGGCGATGATCATTCCCAGGCTCAGCAAACCGATGATTGTCCACCGCCGCCCGCTGTCATCGGCAGGCGCCGGGATCACAGCGGCGCCAGTTGTGCCCAAGGGGGAACTTGCGATATTGGGATTGATGTTCATTTGACTAACCTCTGTACGCGTCGGCCAAAGGTGGTCGCGAGCGCCACAGGTTTCGGAGTGTATCATGTGCTCGTCCTAAACCGGCGGCTCCCCGGCATATGATTCCCAGGCCACTATGCACAGACGATCTTTTCTTTAGTGCTTACGGCGCTCAACGTTCGCGAATTAACACCCTCCGCCATCCGTCGATTCCACACAACTTGTTACCATCAGTTCATGGGCCCTTTCGCGGCGCAGCCGCGCCGCTGGACGCGCCGTTCCGTGCTGGCGCTCTTTGCCGCATCCGGTTTCGCTTCCGAGCGCGGCAAGGGCGTGCTCTTCGGTTCCGATTTCGAGCGTTTCCCCGACCCCGCCACGGAGCTGGATGTCGTCCGGCTGACCAGCCCATCCTATTCGACGTACCTGCCCGCCTATTACGAGCGCGCCATCTCGCACAAAGGACACTTCCTGCTCTGCTGGAGCGACCGCACCGGCTCGCCGCAGGCGTTCCGTCTGAATCTGAAATCCGGCGAGTGGCAGCAAGTGACCGATGCCGCGGCGCTCGATGGCGCCACCCTCACCCTGCTCGCCGACGAGCATAGCTTTTGCTATTTCGATGGGCCTTCTCTCAAGCGGTCGGATTTCTCGCGCTTCCGCGAGCGTGAAATCTACCGGGTGCCTGAAGTCTGGCAGCGCTGCCCCGGCGTCTCCGTCACCGAGGACGGACTTTACGCCGTCTTCGCCGAGTGCCGGAAAGACAATTCGCGCTTGCAACTGGTGTCAATAGCCAAGGGCGCCGCCGCCACCATCGCCGAGACCCCCTGGCCCATTAGCAATCCCGTCACCAGGCCCCGGCGGACGCAGGTGCTGTACAGGCAGGAATCGAGCGCGCTGTGGCTGGTCAACTTCGATGGCCAGCAGAATCGCAAACTCAAAATCTCTCCTGGCCCGGTGGGGCCCGCGCGGTGGGCGCCCGACGGCCGGACTATCCTCTATCTGCATTTTCCCGAAGAGAAGACGCAGCTCAACACCATCCGCGAACACACGCCCGATGCCAACCAGGACCAATTGGTCGCCAAGACCAGCCAGTTCGTGCAGTTTGATGCGAATCGGGACACCTCGGTGTTCGTGGGCGCCAGCCGAAACAAGGCGTCACCCCACATTCTGTTGCTTTTGCGAACCACGGGACGCGAACTGACGCTGTGCGAGCACCGGGCGAGCGATCCTGCCACGGCCGCACCAATCTTTTCCCCGGACAGCCAATTGGTCTACTTTAATAGCGATAGGGAAGGTAAGCCGGCTATCTACCGCATCCACGTGGAGCGCTTCGTAGAGAAGACCGAACCCGAACAGTAGGCTACACCAACTGGGCGATCGGGTTCGCGCGGCACCGCTGCTTGGCCTCGTACATGCGTTTGTCCGCAACGGCCAGCAATTGTTCGGCGTCCGCGCCATCTTCCGGAAAACAAGCTTCGCCGATACTGACCGACAGAAAGTCCTGCTGATAGAGCGCCAGGCCCACCTCGCGTGTCACCTGTTGGAACTGCCGCGATTTAGCTGCGGTTGCCTCGCGCGCCGCTCCCGCCACGATGACCACGAACTCGTCGCCACCCATACGTGCCACGCAATCGTACTCGCGACAGGTGTTGCGAAGGCCCTCGGCGATCATCTGCAGCACTTTGTTGCCGGCCATGTGGCCGAAGCGGTCGTTGACGCTCTTGAAGCCATCGAGATCCAGCACCAGCACCACCAGCGGAGCGCCCGTGCGGCGCGAGCGGGCCAGTTCGCTGTCGAGCTGGATGAACAACGAGCGGGCATTGGGAAGGCTGGTCAGCTCATCGGTGACGGACGAATCCTCCACCTGCCGGTATTTCATGGCGTTCTCGATCGCCAGCCCGGCTTTCGAGCTGATGGCTTGCAGGATGCGCAAGTGGTCGCGTGTGAAAGCGTCGGCCTCGGCGTGGTAGAGCGTCAGGACGCCGACCACTCCAGCCACGCCCTCGAGCGGCACCGCCAAAGCGGAGCGCAGACGGCTGCACTTTGCGGGATCGTTCAAGTAGCTGGGCTCGACGGATGGGCTGCCGTTGATGATGGGCCGGCGATTCTCGGCCACCCAGCCCGAAAGGCCCTGGCCCAGCGGAATCTCCAGAGCCGAGAACAGCCGGTACTCTTCGCCCGTGACGAACTGCGCCTTTAGGCGATCCCCGTCGCGCACATAGATGGCTACGGTGTCGAACGTGATCATATGCTTGAGGCGCGCGGCCAGTAGCGATAGGGTTTCTTCCACGCTGAGCGAACTGCCCAGCTCGTTGAGCACATCCGCGAGCATGTGAAACTCCTGGCGCGCGGCCGCAATGGAGGCCAGAAAATCCATCGTGCTTTCCACGCGCACGGGCTGCCCGAGTGTCTCGAATCCCGCGCCGGGAGCACCCCGCGCGATGCGGGCATCGGTGGAAAGCTTGCGCTGAACAACAGTCGCGGCTTTGACCAAACTCTCAAACTCGCCGGAACGGCGCGCCAGAACCTCAACCACGCGCGGGTCGAAACTCGTGCCGGACTCGGCCAAGACCTTTTCGAGCGCCACAGGCAGCGGAAAAGCCCGCCGGTACTGCCGGTCGGAAGCTAGCGCGTCCAGGCAATCCACAACCGCGAGAATCCTGGCTCCCAGGGGAATCTCCTCGCCTTTCAGGCCGTCGGGGTAGCCCGATCCGTTCCACTTCTCATGGTGCGCGCGCACGAAGGGTACCACCGGATAGGGAAATTGCACGCGCTCCAGAATCTCGGCGCCCACCACGGGATGGATTTTCATCTTCTCGAATTCTTCCGGAGTGAGTTTGCCGGGTTTCGAGATGATGTATTCGGGCACCGCCAGCTTGCCGATATCGTGGAGCAACGCCGCCGCCTCGAGAGCTTGCAAATCGGAAGAACTGAGGTGCATTTCCCTGCCGATTTCAGTTGCGTAGACCTTCACGCGCCGCAAGTGATCGTGGGTGTTGTCGTCCTTGGCGTCGATGGCCAGGGCCAGAGCTTCGATGGTCCGCAGGTGCAGGGCGGCCATTTCGGCGACATGGTTTTTTGCCTCGTCCAGCCGGCCGAGATACAGGTCATAAGAACGATACACAAGATAAATGATGGGAAACAGCAGTAGCGCAATCTCCCAACCGGTCCGCTCATCCACCGCGTGCACCAGGCCCGCTAGAGCGGCGAGCGCCATGTACTGCGCAGCCGTCCACACGAAATTTTCCCGCCAGATGCTCCACAGCCCCTTGCCTTCGGTGAGCGCGAGCACTCCGGAAACGGCCAACGTGTTGAGCAGAAAGAACAAGAGGGTGGAAGCCACGAGCGGAACGGGGGGAGAGCCGTCGAGCGCCTGGAGTACATGCCAGTGATAGGTATTGAAAGCGCAGTAGGACGCGACCGTGATGCTGGCCAAGTTGAAAACCATTTGCACCGGCCTCGGCCACGGGCGCGCATGCCACAACATCTGCCCCAGGGTGCCGGCGCATGCCAGCATGAGAACCTGCCGGATATCCAGATCGAGGATACCCATCATGAGGAAGAAGAAGTTCACCGACAGGGTTCCCCGAATCCCGGGCAACCGCACCTTCAGTTGCGAGGTGATGGCGGCTCCCACGAGATAGCAAAGAAACCGCGTGGCGCCCGAGGGACGGATGGCGCCTGGGGAGTGTTGCAGAACGATCACGCCGAGCGTGGCGGTGAGAATGATGTAGGCTTTGGCTCGGCGAGACACGAATCGGGTCCATAGGTTTTATCGGCTGCTTGCAGCCAAACTTATAGCACAGGGCGTCGCAACGCCTGAAGTTTTCCCCTGTAACTGACGAACTTTTTGAATGACAGCTCATGGGCAATCCCGTTGCGCCTCCGCGCCCGCCGTCCCTGCCGGACACACACTCCGAGCCGGATGATTCCGACGAGGTAAGGGGTTCCCCCGGGGTGGATGCCGGCGCGCCCGCCGTCCACGTGTTCCTGGGAATGCCCGCTGTCATTCAAAGTGGCGTCATGCGGCGGCTGCTGGAGTTTGTCGAGCGTGCCGGCCGTTCGAGGGCCGCGGTGCTGATTACTGGGGAAACCGGCGCAGGAAAGGAGCTGATCGCCCGCGCCATTCATCAGTATTCGCGGCGCGCGACCCGGCCTTGGATCGACCTCAACTGCGCCGCGCTGCCTGAGTTATTAATCGAAAGCGAGCTGTTCGGTTACGAAAGGGGCGCGTTCAGCGGCGCCATGACCCCCAAGCCGGGAATGTTCGAGCTGGCTCACACGGGGTCCGTGTTTCTGGATGAAGTCAGTGAGTTGTCGCCGCGCATGCAGGTGAAACTCTTACGTGTGCTGGACGGGGCGCCTTACTACCGGCTCGGCGGAACGCGCAAGGTCTCAGTGGATGCGCGCATCATTGCCGCCAGCAATCAAGATTTGGATGAGGCAACGGCAGCCGGGACGTTCCGGCGCGATCTCTACCACAGGCTGGCGCAATTGCACGTACGCGTGCCGCCGCTGCGCGAGCGTCCGGAAGACGTGGCGCCTTTGGTGAAATTCTTTCTGGCACAGCAGGAGCAACAAGAGCAGCGTCCGTTGCGGTTCTCGGCCGAGGCCATGGACGCGCTCGAGCGCTATGCGTGGCCGGGGAACGTGCGCGAGCTGCGCAACGCCGTGGTTCAGGCGGCGGTGATGGCGGAACAGGGCGTAATGGAGGTGAAGCACTTGCCGGTTCCCGTGCGCACGGCGCCTCCCAAGGCGGTTACGCTCGAAGATCTGGAGCGCGAAGCCATCCTTCGCGTGCTTGCGGAAACCGCGGGACAACAGCAGCGCGCCGCCGGGATTCTCGGGATTTCCCTGCGCACCCTGGGACGGAAGTTGAAGGCATATAACGAGGGACGGGGAAACCCAGAATAAGTAGGCACTAAGGCTCGGGCGGCATAGAGAAACGAGGAGCTTTCACCCGCGCTCGGCGGATTTCGGCCGGGCGTGAGAAACACCGTCGCGCAGGCCGCGTAGCCGAGCGTAGCCAATCCAAACTCCGCGACCAGCAGCCACAGCCGCTGGGATCTGGAGCGCCAATTTCCAAGGCGGCTGGCGACGCCGCGATGAGGCACCTCCACAGCTAAGCATTCTACGTCCTTAAGCCAGCAGCTTACCTCTAGCTGAGCGAGTTTCGCCGCGTAATCGCACCAGCCGCGGCAAGCGCTTCCTGCCCCAAGCCGTGAAACCCCTTCTTGATTGTGCGTGTGCTGTGGATCTGACGCTCCAGTTCTTCCGCCTTTTTCAGCAGCATCAGAATCGCGGCGTCCTCTTCCAGAGAAAGCGGATGATCGCGCCGCTCCGAGTCCTCGACAAGTTCTGCCGCCATCCGGCGGAGGCGTTTCACTTCGTCCTCTTGCGTCATACTTCGTCACCTCTTGATCGCGGCCTCAATGCTCCCAATGCAGGCGGATCGACGCCACCGATACCGGTCCTCGGTCCATGTTGTATGCCGGGTTTGCGATCCACTGAAAATCGCCGGTCATCGTCCATCCGGCCGCCAAGTGCAGGGCATAGTACGTTTCCACAATCTGTTCAGGGCGGTAGTTCAGGCGGCCGTCACCGATGATGAAACCATACCCGCCGGCAGCCAGGAATGCGCGATGGTCGCCGGAGATATAGTTGCGAGCCGCTCCCAAGCCGACGGTGTCCTCGCGCCGCCGCCAGCGTGAGCCTTTTATCGAAATTCCACCACTGAGCGATCGGTCGATCTCGGTGAATGCCCAGGTCTCTGTCTTGCCGTCGTTCCATCCATAACGCCCGAAAATACCCACGTCTTGGGAAAGCTCCTGCTCCGCGTTCAGGCCGAAGCCGTATTTCTCGGTTCCGTTGCGCCGGGTGGCGGCCAGGTCCGGCGTTTCTCCGTGGCCCGCCATCGCTTCGCGGTAGGTGCCGGCATCTTCCAGATTTTCGAAGGCCAGAACACGAAACGCCCCGCTTCGCTTCGCGATCGTGTGGTCATGCTCGTATTCTAGGGCAGTCCCTCGGTTGCGGCCGATGCGTGTGTCGAAGGTTGGGCCATTCGCCATAGTAGGTTCCATCACGCTCGCCGCGCGAAAAGACCACGACGGCATTTTCAGCTCCTCGATCGTTCCAATAGTGTAGCCGCGGGTATCAGCGGGATAGTCCCAGGCGCCGTTATACATCAATGACCAGTTCATGAACTGCGTTCGCGGATCGTGGCTGTAAGTGTTGTTGTCGAAGAAGTCCGTGATCGCGAATTTCCCGGTCACAACAGAAATCCGGCTTACCGGGTCTGTGCCGGGGGCCTGGTTCGCTGAGTTGCTGACTCGTTGCACTTCGCCTCCGAGCGGGATCGTGTAGCGCACGTAGGCCCGCGCGGGATACAGTGTGGGCGTAGCGCTTGCAACGCGCGGAATCTCGCCGTTGGTGAAGCCGGCGATGCCCGTGACGTTGCCGAACCCGCGGCCACCCGCGATTTCCGGATCCACCACAAACTCCCAGTGCGAGTTCAAACGCAGGCTAAGAAAGACTGTCGCAGTAATCGAGGCCCGATGCTCGGGATGGGAAGGAAGGCTGTTCTCACCCGCGTAGAGCGAGGGGAACCAGCCGTGTTCCTGGCCGATGGAGGTCGCTTGGAAGTGGACGCTCCAGGTTCGGCCGGAGGCGGGCTGAGCTACTGATGCATCATCGCTGGCAGGCTGGCCGTCGTCCTGGCACCAGCAGCAGGCGGCGGCCAGCAAACAAAGCATGAGCAGACGGTTCACGCGCATGGTATTTCTCTCCCAGTCGCCCGCCGCCGTGGCGGGCGTAAGCTCTGTGACTGTCAGCCACTAATGACTCCCGCCGAACCAGCCGGCCAATTGCACTACCCGAAACAGTACGAGCAGGAACATCAGGATCAGGTAGGCGCGGAGACTGATCAGCGACCACCTCACGCTGGCCGTCATTGCCATTGCTCCCAGCGCGTCGGTGTCGACTTTTTCCTCCGGTATGTCGTCGAGCGGATGCACCACGATGTAGCGGTTGAGACTCACGTCATAGCCGTGCTTCAGCACCTCTTCGGGATTGAGAATACTCGTGATGGTGGACATTGTCCTTACCTCCTCTTAAAATGAGTTCCGCTCGAAGCCGGAACCGTCAATCACGCAACGCCGCCGCTGGCGCGGCCCATTGACCACGCCCATCGGCAAACGCACATCAAGAAAGCGCTGAACCCAAAATGCTGTGGCGCGTAGTCCGTTGATTGTTTTCATTCGCATTGGACTGACCTCCTTCAATTGGTTCCGCTCGACGCGGGGAATAGATTAGGCGCGGTCACCTGCGCCGCGAGAACCAGCGACAGAGCAAACAGCAGAATGATGATGGTCCAGTTGATCACGTTGTTCCATCGCTTGTTCGCATATGTGCCGAGCAGTTCCTTGTCGTTCAGCAGTAGTTGCAGAAAGATGATCGCCGATGGCAGCATCACGCCGGCCAGCACTTGTACTCCGAGAATGATCAGCTGCAGCGGCGCGCGTGGAATCAACACAATCGCCGCGGCCGCGGCCACGCACACCAGGTACACCAAATAGAATCCACGCGCTTTTCGGAACGGCAACTGCAAGCTGTGCGGCCATCCCCTGACTTCGCCATACGCCCACGAACTCGAAAGCGAAATCGCGGTCGTGCCCACCACCGCGGCATTGATCATCATCAGCAGGATGATGTCCTTCACCCAGGGACCGGTGAACGATCCCAGGTCCACCGCCATCTGCGCAGGATCGGTAAACCGGAAGCCGTGCACGAGCGAGGTGTTGCCGGCCAGCACCATGCAAGCCGCGACGCTGATGGTGATGCACGCGCCGAGAAATGTATCCAGACGCGCCCACCGCACGTCCGAAAACCGCAGGCGCTTGTCCGCGATGCAGCTCTGTTGAAAGAAGAGTTGCCAGGGGGCAATGGTTGTTCCGACCACCGCGATCGCCAGAAAGACCAGGTCGGCAGTCAATCCACCCGGCGGGATCCCCGGTACAACCATGGCGCGGATGACCTCACCGGCGGCGGGATGCATCTTCCACGCGATCAGGAACCAGGCGAAGTCGAGCAGGCAGAGGAACACCACTGTTCGTTCCCATCGGCGATAGCTGCCGGTGACGGCGATCAGAATCAGCCCAATAGCGGCAATCGGGACGCCCATGCGCGGGTCCACGCCGAGTTTGGTCAGCGCCAGATCGATGCCGGCAAACTCGGTGACCAGGGTCAGGAAGTTCACGATTTCGAGATCGACCAGCGAAAACAACCCCCACCACTTGCCAAAACGCTGGTAGATCATCGCGGCGTGGCCTTTGCCCGTGGCAATTCCCAGACGAACCACCATCTCCTGGATGAAGTAGGTCACCGGCAGCAGCAGAACCACCAGCCACAGCAGATGCATTCCGTATTGCGCTCCTGCCTGGGTGTAGGTCGAGACGGCTCCGGCGTCATTGTCGGCTACCATGACAATCAGGCCTGGGCCGAACACCGCGAGAAATGTGAGCAGGCTGTGCGCCCACCTGGACTTGACTGCGATCCCGCGGATGGGCGTGGGCTGCACCTCCACCACATCCGCGGGCATCGGGATGATTCGGTCCGTCATCTCGCTCCCTCCTGGGCGGCGTCCGGGCGTAGAAATCCGGTTGACCGCGACTTGCTAGAAGGGGAAGAGCTAAGGTCTTCACCCTCCGCAAATTCTCAAGTGGAATCGCAGAGGATGAAGCGGCAGGAAAGCAACCTACCAGGTCATAACCGGCGATTCCACGACAGTGATCTCCGTACTCGGAGGCTTATCGTCGTTTGTTCGCATACTATTCCCGGAGACGGACGGAAGCTTTGGAGGGGAAACAAAAAAGCCACTTCCCCCAAAGCGGAGAAATGGCCGACTATCTAACGATGGCTGGCGGTTTCCCCACTGGCCTAAGCTTCAGCACCGCACGCCGTAGAGGTCTTTCGACCTCAGCCACGTTAGGAAAACCCTTAACCCGAGAATTCCTGGTCACCCTTCATTGGCATCTTTCGACGCCGGAGGGTAGTGGCCTTTTTGCCGCGCGGACGCCTCGCCTGCCGAGGATCCTTGCATCTGGGAAGGCTCTCTTAACCTTCCCAATTTCACTTATAAACCCATGACGGAACTCGTGTCAACGATTTTCGAAAAAATAAACGGACTTTAACATCTGGAATGCAAACGAGAGCCATCCGGTTGCTGGCCTCAAGAACCGGGAGCTACTAATGTGAAACCCGTGGGATATTTGCAATCGCAGCTTCTCTTATACGGTCCCTAGTCGGAGAGCCTGAGCCCCGGCAGCCGGCGCGTGCGCGAGCATTAAAAAAAATCGGTCTTAGGCAGCCCGAAATAGTGCCAATTGGTCTTTGTGTGAGAAAGGGCCAAAGGCTGCCATAGGTCGTCAGGGGGCGTTAACGGGTTGATCCGCTTCAAAGCTACGCTCGTGTTCCAGGCCGCTGCTGATTCGATCCAATGGCACACCAGACGGCCCTCTTCCGTTTTCCACGACATCTTCAATTCTTTCATGCGTTTTGTTCCCCCACGAAGTTAAGCGACGAATCGGCGGGAACTCGATCATGGAATTTCCGATCATCGAGGGACATGGAAGCCAGTGCGTCCCGCGGTCGCGAATCCCTCCGCGATGGCATCAGCGAGTCGCGCAGCTAAAGCATGGGGCTCGAACACTGTCCTCGGCAATTCGCGCGTCACCGGGACCGTCTCCTCTCCTTCACTGATCAGAACGAGCCTGATCTGGAGAACATCGTTCTTCACTTTAGTTAGTTGGCTTAAGGGGCGGACCGGACGCGGCCCAAAAGTTACCGCGAAACCTATGCAGATCTGCCGTCCAAGTTCGTAGAGTGCGCGCCATGGAAGGGGTACGGCACTCGCCTCCGTCGTAGTCGCTATCATGTTTCATCTCTTTCTCAGCATGGATAGGTTCGGGTGGCGCTGAACACTGCCACCGATGTACTAAGGCGCAGAATCGATTGGAAATTGATCAAGCACACAGAGTCTATCCAAAGAAATGTGAAAACAAACAGCCAACCGTTTCGAAATCAGCTTGCAATCTTTCCGCTGAAATTGTGAAATTAAGTACGGACCGTTTGCGGAGATGAGAGTCCCGGGGCGCACGCCCCTCAAATCTTCAGCAACACCCCGTTCCCCGTGTTCCTCGTGTTCTGCACCAGCGCGAACACCACAATCGCCGCCAACACCGGGGCCGCGCTGGCTCCCATCAGGATCGGAGCGAACGAATATTTGTCCGTCACCGCGCCGATCGTGTACGTCGCGGCGATGGTCACGAAGCCCGTCACCCCTCCCGCCAGACCACTTACCGTCGCCACTGACCCGCTTTCGAATAGGTCCGACGGCAGCGTCAGAAACACCGTAGCGCACGCCGCGTAGCCTAGCGTCGCGAGGCCGAACTCTGCAATCAGCAGCCAGAGCTGCTTTGTGTACACCGCCGGGATCATGAGCAGCATCAGCGGGCCGCAGATCAGGAAAATCACCCGCCGCGCCGCGCCCACCGTCCAGCCGCGATGAATAAACCAGCTCGAAAGGCCGCCGCCCACGAAATTGCCCAGGTCCGCGCACACAAACGGAACCCAGAAGCCCACCAACGTGTCTTCGAGCTTGAATCCGCGGCTCACCAGGAACAACGCAAACCAATCCGCCACCAGATACCAGTACGGATCGAGAATCGCTTTCGACAGAATGCAGCCCCACGTCTGCCTGTACCCGAGAATCCGGGACATCGGCGTCCGTGCGCGTGCCAATTTCTCGTCGGCGCCGGCGCGCGTCCCGAGAATCATGCTGCGTTCGGAATCACTGATGCGCGGGTGCTCTTCCGGTTTGTGATAGGTCAGAATCCAGGCCAACAGCCACAGAAATCCCAGAGTGCCGGTAATGAGAAACGCCGGCCGCCACGTGCCGAACACGTGATAGAGCCATACCACCAGCGCCGGCGCCACCGCGCCGCCGATCGCCGAGCCACTATCGAACAGTGCTACCGCAATGCCGCGCTCCTGTGCGGGAAACCATTCCGAAACGGCCTTGGTTGCGCCCGGCCAGTTCGCCGCCTCACCTGCGCCCAGCAGAAAACGAAACGCGCAGAAGCTCTTGAGGCCAGTCGCGAGGGAGGTGACCATGGCCATCACCGAGTACCACGCGACCGTGATCGTGAGGCCGCGCCGCGTCCCGACAATATCAATGAATCGTCCGCCTATAAACTGCACCACGGAATACGAGAGCCGAAATGCGATCACGATCAGCGCGAAATCCGAGTTGGTCCAGTGATAATCGGCTTTCAGGTAGGGCGCCAGCACGTTCAGCGTCTGGCGGTCGATGTAGTTGATGACGGTGGATGCGAACAGCAGGCCGCCAATCCACCAGCGCAGGTGGGAGACGGTTTTCTGCCCAGCCATTAGTGGCTGACCAGCTCCGGTTCAGCCACCTTCTTCTTGAATTTGCAATCCTGGTTGGGACACTGGATCGTGGCGCCATCCTTCAGCCATTTCTCCAGCATATATGGACTGCCACACTCGGGGCACTTCTCGGGCACCGGCTTCGCCCACGCGACGAAGTTGCATTCCGGATACCGGCTGCAACCGTAGAACGTCTTGCCGCGCTTGGAGCGCCGTTCCACTACTTCGCCTTCCGAGCACTCCGGGCACTTCACGCCCACGGTTTTCTGCTTGACGAATTTGCAAGTCGGATAATTGCTGCACGCCGTGAACTCGCCGAACCGCCCGTATTTCATAACCAGGTTGCTGCCGCACTGCGGGCACTTTTCATCCAGCGCGACATCGGCCTTCTTCTGCGTCCCCCCGATCGGCCGCGTAGTCTTGCAATCCGGATAGCCCGTGCAGGCGTAAAACTGCCCGAATCGGCCCTTCTTCAGCACCATGGTGCGGCCGCAATTCTGGCAGTATTCCTCATCGCCCTGTTCCGTCAGGTCGCCGCTATCGGCGTCAGCCAGTTCCACCGGAACCTCGCGCGTGTTGGTGCATTCCGGATACCCCGTGCACGCGATGAAGCTGCCGTGCTTGCCCCACTTGATCACCAACGGCTTGCCGCACTTTTCGCACGTGAGATCGGTGGGCTTCTCCATGCGCTTGATGTCGGTCATGTTCTCTTCGGCGCGCTTCAAATCCTTTTCGAAGCGCCCGTAGAACTCGCCCATGGCCTCGCGCCAGTCGATCTTCCCGTCCTCGATCTCGTCCAACTCCTCTTCCATCCGCGCCGTGTATTTCACTTCGAAGATGTCGCTGAAGCTTTCGAGCAGCAGGTCGGTCACCACCATCCCCAACTCGGTCGGCTTGAATTTGCCGCCATCCTTGGTGACGTACTCGCGTTCCTGAATCGTCGAGAGAATAGAAGCGTAGGTAGAAGGCCGGCCCACGCCGTCGGATTCCAGCTTCTTCACCAGCGTGGCTTCGTTGTAGCGCGGCGGCGGCTCGGTGAAGTGCTGCTCCGGCTTGATGCCGCGGAATCGCAACGTCTCGCCTTCCTCCACTTGCGGCAGCTTGTGGCGCAGTTCTTCGTCGTCCTCGTCCTTCTGATCCTTGCCTTCTTCGTAGACCCGCAGATAACCGTCGAATTTGGGGACCGATCCCGTCGCGCGGAACGTATATTCGGCCTCGTCTTTTCCCCGCGCCGTAACATCGATCGTGGTCTGATCGAAAACCGCCGGCATCATCTGCGACGCCAAAAACCGCATCCAGACTAGCTTGTAAAGTTTCAGCTCGTCGTCTGATAGGTGGCGCTCGATCTCTTCCGGAGTGCGCAGCACCGACGAGGGCCGGATGGCCTCGTGCGCGTCCTGCGCTTCTTTCTTCGACTTGTAGACGTTCGGCGCCTGCGGCAGATACGGCGCTCCGTACCTTTCGCCGATGAACCCGCGCACTTCCTCGATCGCTTCGCCGGCGATGCGCGTCGAATCCGTACGCATGTAGGTGATGAGGCCGACGGCGCCTTCTTTGCCCAGCTCGATGCCTTCATACAACCGCTGCGCCAGCATCATGGTGCGTTTCACGCTGAATCGCAGCTTGCGCGCCGCTTCCTGTTGCAGAGTGGATGTGATGAAAGGCGCTACCGGATTGCGGCGCTTCTCGCGCGTGACCACGGATTTGACAACGTACTCGGCCCCCGAAACGGCATTCACCAATGCCTCGGCCGCCTGCTGCGTCGCGATTTCCGGCGTTTCGGCTTCCGCTCCCGCCGCGGCACGCTTGAACAGCCGTGCGTCAAAGTTCGGTGGCTTCTTCGCGCCGAGATTGACGTCGATCGTCCAGTACTCTCGCTTTTCGAACGCGCGGATTTCGCGTTCACGCTCGACAATCAGCCGCAGCGCCACGGTCTGTACCCGTCCCGCCGATAACCCGCGCCGGACTTTGTCCCATAGCAGCGGAGAAATCTTGTAGCCCACCAGGCGATCGAGCACGCGCCGCGCCTGCTGCGCTTCCACCAGGTGAATGTTCACCTGGCCCGGTTTCTCAAACGCTTTCTTGATCCCACGGGACGTGATTTCGTTAAACATCACCCGGAAAATCTCCGGGCCGGCTTTCTTCTTCTTGTCTTTGCCGTTCCCCCCGCCCAGCTCTTCCTGCAGGTGAAAGCAGATGGCCTCGCCTTCCCGGTCAGGGTCGGCCGCCAGGTAAATCTGCTCCACCTTTTTGGCAGCTTCCTTCAATTCGTGGATCAGCTTTTTCTTGCCCTCGATCACCTCGTACCGGGGTTCAAAGCCGTGCTCCACATCTACCGCAAGGTCTTTTTTGGGGAGGTCTTTGATATGGCCAAGCGAAGCCTTGACGAGATAGTTCTTGCCCAAGTACTTGTTAATGGTCTTCGCCTTAGCCGGCGATTCGACGATTACGAGAGCCTTTGCCATAGGAATTGATACTCAGAACCTGAGCCGAGGACTGCCTACCACACTTTAACAAAGTTCTTCCCTGGAAGTTGTTTTACCAAACCCGTCATTTCCAGTTCAAAGAGGGCGGCAATCAGTTCGGAGGTCGTAAACCCCTCTAATGCCTCAACCAACGTGTCCAGATGCGTACTGGCGTCGGGTTTCAGCGTTTCCAGAAGCCGCCGGGCGGCCTCACCCTGCTTGCCTAATAATGATGCCTGACCGTCTGGAGAGGATGCATCAGTACCTGTAACTCCTTGATCCAAAAGGCGCTTCTTGCCTTCATCCACAAGCCGCCGGCGCACGTCGGGCGGGAGGTCGACAACCACGTCGTTCCAGTCCTGAACGAGCTTAGCACCTTGCTTTATCAATAAGTTAGGGCCCCAACTCATCTTCGACGTGATGTTTCCCGGCACCGCAAAAACTTCCTTGCCCTGATCGATTGCGAGGCGCGCGGTAATTGCCGAGCCGCTATACTGCGCCCCCTCCACCACCAGCAAACCAACCCCTATCCCACTGATAATACGGTTTCGAATCGGAAAGTTTTGCGGAAAGGCCGTCGAACCCATGCCAAACTCCGACAGAATCAGCCCCTTGGAAACGAGCTCTTCCGTGAGCTTGCGATTTTCGGACGGGTACACCACATCCACACCGCAGCCCAGCACCGCGACGGTATCGCCCTGAGCCGCCAAGGCGGCCTTATGTGCCGTGGTGTCAATACCGCGCGCCATGCCGCTGACGATCACAAGCCCGGCGCGTGCCAGATCGCCCGCCAGCCGCTCGGTGGCGGCCAGACCGTAAGGAGTTGGACGCCGAGTACCGACCACGCCAAACAATGTCGCTTGCAGCAGCTCGACTCGTCCTCGGGCAAATAGCATCACCGGCGGATCGTAGATTTCGCGTAATTGCGCGGGATAGCGTGGATCGTTCAGCGTGACCGCCACGGTCGCGGTTTCGAGCATCTTTTCCTGCTGCGCCACGGCATCTTCGAACGAGCAGCCGCTGGAGATGCTCTGGGCCACCGCACCGCTGATCCCGGCGCCTTCCAGTTCCGTGCGTGAAGCCCGAAACACCGCTTGGGGCGTGCGGAACCGCGAAATCAGCTTCCCGGCGTTGCGCGTGCCGAGCCCCGGAACGAGAGTCAGGGCAATCCAATGAAGTTCTTCCTCGCGGCTAGCGACTTGTACGGGCATATCTCCTAAGATGTGTTGGTGGGCGACGTTGGCCCGGAATCTCAATTCAATGAAGCAGGACGCCGCGTTTTTCGGGGAAGACCGTGCCGAGCTGGTTTACATCGCCAAGCGACTGAATGAAGCGGTGCAGTTGGAATCCATTCTCACGGCGGCGGGTATCGACTACGGGGTCGAGGCCGACAACTATCGGGGCGGCATCATCTTTCAAAGCGAACGCGTGGGTGCGTTCTTCTATGTGTTGCCGGAAGCGATGGAAGCTACGCATCAGGTGATGCGGAGGAATGGTTTCAAGCCGCGAGAACGGCCATGATACACTTCACGTCATGGTTTGCGTGTTGCCGCGATGGGCGCTGCTATGCACCTTTGCCGCGGCTTTGACCCCATACTCGCGTGCCAGCGAGTTGTACACGTTTCAATACGACGCTCTCGACGGACCAATAAACAGTTTCAGCTTCTCGTTTACCTCTCCGAACTTTGTAACGGACGGGGCCATGCCCACGTTCACGCCGTTCACAGTGACGGACGGGACCACCAGTTGGACATTTACGCAGGACTTGGCCGCGGCGCCAAGTCCCTTCGGATGTTTGATGTTCGGGAATCCGGATGCCACGATCGAGGCCACTTCGTTCATCGGCGATTGCGTTATTGGCGTCGGCGGACCGGGCTTGCAGGCTGCATTCGCTTTTGTCACCGACAACGGTCTGCCCACAATGCCAGGAGTTTATACGCCGCACAACTTTTACGGGTTATTTGAGACGCCCACCACCACCGAATTCATCGGCCCCATCGCAAATTTGTTTGAAGCTACGGGGACGATGACGCTGACCATCACCAACACCGTACCCGAACCGGGAAGCGCGGCGCTATTGGCTGCGGCGCTTGCGGTGCTTGGCCTGTCACTTCGCGCAGGAAGTTCGGTTCGCAGAACATGAGCCGTCGAACCGGCAAGACCTTGGATTGAGTTCACGTCACCTGCGGCGAGCCATTGCACATCTCCGGGGCTAACACTCGATCGCGAAGCTGCGCACTTGTGAAGGCGATCACCGCCGCCGGCATCGACTACGGAGTCGAGGCCGACAACTATCGCGGCGCCATCATTTTTCAAAGCGAGCGCGTGGGCGCGTTCTTCTAAGTGCTGCCGGAAGCGATCGGGGCTACGCAGCAGATCATGCAGAAGAACGGATTCAAACCGCGGAAGCTCTAAATTCTCGGGTCGGTCTCTCGAAATTCGCGCGCCTTATCTTCAGCTACGGTGTCGTTGAGGAAGGTCCCTGCTCCGCTTTCCACGCCGGCCAGGTATTTCAGCTTGGTGGAGCTGCGCTGGATGGGATAGAAATCGATGTGGAAGTGAAAGTACGGATGCTGGCCCTTGGCCGGGCTCTGGCGGAGAAGCATCATCAAGGGTAGTTGGAATCCCCAGAGGTTGTCGTACTTCATCCGCACCTTTTTGATGATGGCCGCGAGGTTGGCAGCTTCGCCGCCAGTTAGCTCGGGAATGCTTCCGAAATGCCGCCGCGCGCAAATTTGCATCTCTCCGGGCCAGCGCGCGAAAAACGGAACGAAGGCCACAAAATCGGCATTTGCGGTGACGAGTCTCTCGCCGGCCGCAAGTTCCTCGCGCAGAATCCTGCAATAGATGCACTCATCATGATCGCGCAGATGATCCGACGCGGCGTGGAGTTCACTCTGTATAAGAGGCGGAACGAAGGGGAACGCGTATATTTGACCGTGCGGATGCGGCATGGTGACGCCGATCGCCACGCCGGTGTTTTCGAAGATGTAGACGTATTGGATGTCCGGCTGCGCCGTCAGCTCCTGGTGCCGCCGGATCCAGATGTCCACGACCTTGCCCCAGTGTTCGACTGAAAGTTGTGAGGGCGCGAGATTGTGCTCGGGATGGTAGATCACCACGTCGCAGGAGCCACGTGCGCCGGTCTTCGCGTAGAGGCCGGCCTCGGGGGAAAACGGAGGGGCGTCGAGGCTGAAAGCAGCAAAATCGTTGGGGTAGATGAGGACGTCGAAGTTATCCGGCACGCGGCCGGAGCCGGGGTCGAACGGGCACCAGTCCTTGGGCATTTGCGGCCGGCCCTGCCGGTGCGCCGCTACCGCCACCCACTCGCGCAGTAGAGGATGCCATCGAAGCTCACTCATTTGCGTGGACTGGAGAGAAAAAAAGCCGCGGGTGTCCCGCCAAAACCGCGGTACCCCCGCGCCACAGCGGCGTTGTTCATTTTTTTCGCTTGGCTTTGGCCTTCGCCGGCTCCGGCTCAGCGGCGGCCGCTGGTGCAGCTTCGGGTTGGACTTTCTCGAGCACTGCGTTAAACAGAGCGGCCTTGCGGGTGTCCACTTTAGGCGGCGGGGCCTGCTCGTGGCGGTAGTCGTGATCGCTGTAGCAGGTGCGGCAGCGGACTTTGGCGGGATCGCGATCGAGCATCGAGACAACCGAGTGATTCATGATGCGCTTGCACTTCACGCAGTAGTCGTCGATGATGTCACCCAACCGGACCTCACGCATGGGAGTCTCCCGCGGCCGGCGCCGCCACCTCGGGTTCCTGCGCGAAACTTTCTTGCGTCAAGGCGGGATCGGGCGGCGGCAGCACCCATGCGGCTGCCTCGAATCCGATGTACTTGCAGATGCGCAACTCGCCACTGTCGGTTTCGAGCAAATCGCCCACGTCGAGCGGCTGGCGGGACGGGCGCAATTGGTCCCACGCCGCGTATTCGTTGGGGGCCTCGACCTGGCCGCCTTCCTCGTAATCCTTGCGCTTGACGTTGGCCGCGCCGGCGACATGCGGCGCTAAACGGAAGTGCTGGCGCGGACCCTCTTTCATGCGATAAATCCGGTAATTCGGCATTAAGGGCTATTGTAGAACGCGCTGGGCGGAATCGCGACTCGCCCACTCGGCGGCTGTGACGCGTCGGGCGTCCGCCGAGCCGCGCTCGATCATGCGCAGCACGTTGTCGCGACTCCAGCGGACGGCATCGGAGACGGTGCCCAGACCGCCCTCGGGTGCGATCGTGATCACATCGAGTGAGCCAACGGTTGGAAGTGGCGGACTGGCCCGGCGCAACGCCCCGACGCCGGCGCGCATGACGGGGGAAGGCAGGAAAGGGAGCGCATTCACAGCGATGGCGCGTGTTGCGCCCATTTGCGGTGCCGCCCAGAGAGGCAGCGCACCTAGCAATCCGCCATCCACATACCAACGGCCGCCGATGCGTTGCGGAGGCAGTCCCAGGGGAATGGCACAGGCAGCCGCCAGATGCTGCCACGTGATTTCGTCGGTTTGAAACAGGCGTGGCACGAGGCGCGGCACTTCGGTGAGCACCACACCGATCGGAATGCGAGGCCTGTGCCGGGAATACAGCTCCTGAACACGTTCGGAAAACGTCTCGCCATCGAAGAATCCACGCCAGCGCTGGAGCGGGGGCCGCAACTTGAGAAATGCCGCCGTCGCAGGATCGGTCCACAGGCTGATCAGTTCTTCCGGCTCGCAGCCGCCGGCGATCAACCACCCATTCAGTGCTCCGGCCGATGTGCCGACCACAAGATCAGGATGGAACCATGCAGAGAGTTCCCGCCACACGCCTGCCTGATAAGCGCCGAACATCCCTCCCGCCGAAAGCACCAGCGCAGTCTTTACCGCCACGCGACTGTACCCGCCATAGTTACATGTTAGACAATGAAGTATCAGTATTCATACGCGGCTGGGAAACTTTCGGCCTGTTCACAGCGTGAAACCGGTTTTGATGCATTGGAATCCAATAGTTTATGGCGCCACGGTCGCTGAGATTCTTGCGCTTGCGGGCAATGGGGCACGCCTGATGCCATTGGCTGAGGGCGCGTGCTGCTCCGATGAGGCGCGGCGGCGCATCCGAAACTCGAAATCGCAAGATCTATTCGCCTCAGCTCGCGCTCCGCGTGGCTCGCTGGCGGGACTCTATTTATACTTCTCGTGCCGTGACGAGGCTCACGAAATCACGCAAGCGGACACGACCGCGGAAGGCAGCTACTGGCACGCTATCGTTCATCGGCAGGAACCCGATGCCGGCAATTCCTCGTACTGGTTCCAGAGAGTGGGAAAGCATCCGGTCTTCCCCGCCCTGCTGGAGCAAGCGCGAGCCATTGAGGCAGCGCACCCCAAGGCTAACCTAAACCTTTCCGGAGCGTGGGACCCTATGGCTTTCATCGCCGTCTGCGAACGCGCGCGCCGCCAACCGGATTCAGAGCTTGAACACGCCGCGTTGGAAATTCAGCGCGCCGAGTGGCAACTGTTGTTCGACTACTGCGCCCGACGGAGCCTCGATTGAAGAGACGCTACATTCTGATTCTCGTGCTTGCGCCCCTTGCCGCGCTTGGGTTTTGGGCTTACACCAAAAATCATGAGCCGCCCGAGACGCCTTTCGTCAAAGTGCGGCGCGAGACTCTCATCAGCAACCTCATCACCAACGGTAAAGTGGAGCCGCTGCGGTTCGCTTCGGTTCGCGTGGACATGGCGGGATCGGTGGTTGAGCTACCCGTGAAGGAAGGGCAAACCATCGCCGAGGGGGCCGAGCTGGTGCGGCTCAAGGTACCGGATCTCGATGCGCAGCTCGCGGCCGCGCAATCGCGCCTGGAGCAGGCCAAGGGGACGCTGGACAATATCGAGCGCGGAGGCCGAAAAGCCGAGCTGGTGGAAATCGACGGCAGCATCGCGCGCGCCAAGCTGGATCGGGACACCGCACAGCGAAATTACGATGCGCTGCACCGGTTGGAGCAAAAGCAGGCCGCGACCAGGCAAGAGGTGGATGCGGCGCAGAGCAAACTTAGCCAGGCGAATCTCGAGATCGAGTCCCTGGAGCACAAACGCTCGGCGCTGATTACTTCTTCCGACAAGGCGGTGGCCGAAGCCAGGCTGCACGAGGCTGAAGCCGACATACGGCTGGCGCAGCGCCGCATAGCGGACGCGCTCGTCCGGTCACCGATCGCGGGCACGGTATACAACTTGCCGGTGCGGATGGGAACCTACCTAAACCCTGGTGATCTGGTTGCAGGCGTCGGCGTGTTGGATCGGCTGCGCGTGCGCGTTTATGTGGACGAGCCGGAGCTGGGGCGCGTGTCGGTGGGGTTTCCGATGAACATCACTTGGGACGCGCTGCCTGGGCGCGGTTGGCCGGGCGTGGTGGAGCAGTTGCCGACCGAGATCCATCCGTTAGGAACGCGCCAAGTGGGTGAGGTGCTGTGCACCATCGAAAACCCGCAGCATGTGTTGGTCCCCGGGACCAACGTGAATGCGGAGATTCGCGCGCGCGTGGTGGAGAATGCTCTGACGATTCCTAAAGAGGCGATGCGCCGCGACACCGCCGGCGCAGGCGTGTTTGTGCTGACGGGCGATACGATCCGCTGGCGCGCCATCAAGACAGGCACGAGCAGCATCAGCCGTTTGCAGGTTGCGGATGGGCTAGCCGAGGGCGATGCGGTGGCGTTGCCTACTGATTTCGCTCTGCGGGATGGGGAGAGAGTGACGGCGGTGTACCCGTGAAGATGAGTGGCTAGGGCGTTGCCGGGCCCACGAATCCGATTGGGCGTTTTGAAGGCTGGGGTGGTCGCTCCATGAGCTGGCGGAGGACCTCAAAGACTGTCTTAAACTGTTTGTCGCACTTCTTTTCCATGGCGTCCAGTCTCTCGGCCAGGTCCTTATGAGTGGCCAAGATCTGGCGCAACCGGACAAAGGCACGCATGATTGCGATATTGACGGCGATGGCTCGTTCGCTTTTCAAGACCGTCGAAAGCATGGCGACCCCCTGCTCGGTGAAAACGTAAGGCAGCGTCCGCCGACCTCCACGGACTGGTTTTGACATCGCAGTTTGCGATGTCAAAAATGCCGCCTCCTTCCGGCTGAGTTGGAACATGAAATCTTCGGGGAAACGCTGGCGGTTCCGCTTCACGGCTTCATTCAGCCGGAACGTTGGGACCTCGTAAATTTCGGCAAGATGCCGATCGAGCATCACCTTGTGCGCTCGGATGAGAAGAATCCTCCGCTCGATCAGTGCCATGGGCACAAGTTGATCGCTCGGTAAAATCTTCTTGGGCAAAAACCATAGTCCCGATCAGCCAGGAAAGCTCTCCAAGGCTTCTTGCCTACTTAACTATAGTTAAGTAATATGGAAGCCTGTGGGCACCTTGCGCACCGCGGACGTAGGGCATCCGTCACTGGCGGAGGTACATTCGTCCGTCGGCACCACGCACCTCACCATCTGGCGGCGCATGTTTGCTTTTGCGGGGCCGGCTTACCTGGTCAGCGTAGGGTATATGGACCCCGGCAACTGGGCCACGGACCTGGAAGGTGGCGCGCGATTCGGCTACCGGCTGCTGTGGGTGCTGGTCATGTCGAACGCCATGGCGGTGCTGTTGCAGACGCTGAGCGCGCGCTTGGGCATTGTCGCGGGGCGTGATCTGGCGCAGGCCTGCCGCGAAACGTATCCGCGTCCGGTCACCCATGCGCTCTGGGTGTTGTGTGAGATCGCCATCGCCGCCTGCGATCTGGCGGAAGTGTTGGGCGCGGCCATCGCGCTCAATCTGCTGTTCCATCTGCCGCTGCTCATCGGTGTCATCGTAACCGCCGCCGACACACTGCTGGTGCTGTGGTTCCAGCGTTTCGGCATCCGCATCATTGAGGCGTTCGTGCTGGCGCTCATTGCGGTAATCGCGGGCTGTTTCTGCTTTGAAATTTTTCTGGCCAAACCGGCGTGGTCGCAAATGGCAACCGGCTTGATTCCGCGCGTAAACGCCAACAATCTTTTCATTGCGGTCGCGATCATTGGCGCTACGGTGATGCCGCATAATCTCTATCTACATTCGGCGCTGGTGCAGACGCGGCGCATCGGCACCAGTCAAGCGGATAAGCGCATCGCCTGCCAGTACAACTTCATTGATTCGTTAGTCGCATTGAACGGTGCGCTGCTGGTGAATGCCGCAATCCTGATTGTCGCGGGGACGGTATTTTTTAAACGCGGCATCGTGGTGACGGAAATTCAACAGGCGCACCTGCTGCTGGCGCCGCTGCTCGGAACGGCTGTGGCGAGCGTGGTATTCGCCATTGCGCTGCTGGCCTCGGGACAATCCTCCACGCTGACCGGAACCCTGGCCGGGCAGATTGTGATGGAGGGCTTTCTCAATTTCCGCATGCGGCCGTGGCTGCGCCGGCTGATTACCCGAAGCCTGGCCGTAATACCGGCCGCCATCACGATTTACATTGCCGGCGACGCGGGGACATATCGCCTGCTGATTTTGAGCCAGGTGATCATTAACATGCAGCTTCCCTTCGCGGTCATCCCGCTGTTGCATTTCACCAGTGACCGGCGGCGCATGGGTGAGTTTGCCAACAAACTTTGGGTCACGGTTCTGGCCTGGATCACGGCGGCCGTTATTCTGGGGCTCAACATCTGGTTGATCAGGCAGTCGGTCTCCGATTGGCTGGCGGTGGCGGGCGGGTACCGGACGTATGTATGGCTGCTGGTGGTACCGGTGTTTGCGGTGCTGGGCGCGCTCATGTTGTGGGTGATCGGGGAGCCGCTGCTGGCTCGCTGGGGCTTCCGCGGGGGCCGCGCCCCCATCGTCCTTCCGGGCACGGCGGTTTCCGCCACCGAGGCCCCCTTATACAACCGCATCCTCGTGCCACTCGATCATACGGATCTCGATCACCTGGCTATTGCGCATGCCGCGGCCATGGCGCGTATGCATCACGCCAAGCTGTACCTTCTGCACGTGGAAGAAGGCGTCACCAGTCAGATCTACGGCTCGTTGTCTTCGACGGCGGAGGTCGAGGCCGGGCGCAAGTATCTCGAGGACATCGTGGAGTCGCTGCGGGCGGAAGGGATTGAGGTCGAAACCATGGTGGCGCACTCGTCCAAGCCCACGCGCGAGATCATCCGCGTAGCGCGCGAAATCCAGCCCGACTTGCTGGTGATGGGAGCCCACGGCCATGGGGGTCTGAAGGACCTCATTTTCGGGGCGACGATCAATTCAGTCCGGCACAAGTTGCGCATCCCCCTTTTGGTGGTGCGGGCTGCACGGAAATAGGCTGAGGGGTTAGTACCGGCTGAGACAACTTGCCCCGCGAGCGTGTCGGGTGAACACACCAACGATAACCTTTGATAGCCTAAAGCACCTGTTATCATTTAGATATGACTGGCACGGGGAATGCTGTTCTGATCGGCATGCGGCGTCTCCCGCTTCTCGTGCTGTGCCTGGCCTTCGCACCACTCCGCGGCGCGACTCTTGAGCAACTTTCGCTCGATGAGCTGATTCAGAAATCGACGGCGATCGTGCAGGCGAGAGTTGTGGATTCCCACGCGGATTTCCGGGGCGCCGAGATTTTCACGCACTGGAAGCTGGAAGTGGAGCAACAGTGGAAAGGCCAACGGGCGGCCGAGGTGATGGGGCCTGGCGGTAGCGTGCACGGATACAGGCAGGGCGTTCCGGGAGCCCCGCAGTTGACAGTCGGGAAGGAGTACGTGCTATTCCTCTGGACGTCGAAGAGCGGGGCGACGTACCTCACGGGATGGGGCCAAGGCGTGTTCGAGCTGTCCAAGGACGACGCGGGCAAACTGGTGGCGACGCGCGCGCCGGCGAGCGAAACCATGGTGGAGCACGGAACTTGGCGGCCGGTGAGAGACGATGGCATCCAAATGCAGTACGCGGAGCTTACTGCAAGGATTTCGGCCACTTTGGGCAAGGGAGCGAACCGCTAGCCATGCCAGGATACCGGAAAGCGGCTGCGCTGGTTTTGGGCTGGGCGCTCTCGGTCTCTTCGGCGGGTGCGTATTACCACTTCGTCCACTACACCAGCAAGACAGCGCCATATAACCCGGTTCCGGAGAAATTCGATCTGACTGCGTTGCCGAACAATACAGTCTCGGTGTTTGTGTCGACGACTGGGCCCCAGAAGCTAACGCAGATTGATGGCCTCCCGTCGATTCTGACGCAGATCAAACAGGCCGCCCTGGCGTGGAACAGCGTTGCCAGCTCGGATATTCGGGTAGCTTTCGGCGGGCTGTTCGTGGATGGGACCGCGGAGTCGACGCCCAGCGCGGAAGTGGTGTTCGACGATGAAATTCCCCCGGGGCTGCTGGCGTACACGGTTCCCGTGGCGGCGAGCACGATGGTCACGCAGCCGAACGGATCGTTTTTCCCGATCACGCAATCCATGATTCACTTGCATTCGGATTTGACCACCCTTCCCGGGCCCAGCTATTTCAGTGCCTTCTATCGAAGCATGGTACACGAGATCGGGCACGCGCTGGGCCTGCAGCACACGTACACCTCGAGCGCAATGTCGGTGTTAGTCACTAACGCTACTTCGACGGTGGAACCGCTCGACACCGATGATATTGTGGGGCTGTCGCTGCTGTATCCGCGCAATTTCGGAGCGAATACGGGATCGATCACGGGCACGGTGACTGCCGGAGGCAATGGGGTGCACATGGCGTACGTGGCCGTATTACAACCCAATGCGCCGTCAATCAGCGCGCTCACCAATCCGGATGGCACCTACGAAATCGACGGCATTCCGGCGGGCACGTACTTCGTATACGTCAGTCCACTGCCGCCGGACGCGAATATCATCCCGCCGGTGGATCCGGACGGAAATCCGGTCAACCCTTCCGGGGCATTCAACGGCGTGTTCTACCCGAATACGATCGATGTGACGAAGGCGGCGCCGGTTAGCGTAACGGCCGGACCCTCGACGAGTGGAATCAACTTCTCAGTGAACCTGCGGCATTTGATGCCGATTTACGACATCCAGACTTATAGCTACGTTGGCCAGAAGGGCTCGCATCCTGCCTATGCCAACCTGGTGACAGGCACGACGAGGCTCTCGGCAGCGGGAACCGGCCTGGGGGCCAACGGACGGGCCACGGCGGGTCTCAACGTAGCGTCCCTGGGGTTCACGTCGATACCTGCAACCGGCGGATTCCAGGGGTATGGCACAACGCCCACCTATCTGGCCCTGTACCCGAATTTCTCGCTAGCCGCGACTCCCGGACAGCAGCACTTCATCTTCAGTGTGGACAACAGCGCCTACGTGCTGCCCCGCGGCTTGAACCTGGCAAACAGCGATCCGCCGTCGATCTCGAATGTCTCCCCTGACGGCAACGGAAATCTGGACGTCACCGGCTCGAACTTCACGCCGCAAAGCCAGGTGTATTTCGACGGGCTGCCGGCAAGCACAAACATGGTGGACACCTCCCATTTGACCGCTGTGCCACCACCGGGAGCGAGCAACCAAACGGCCGCCATTATTGTGTACAACATCGACGGCCAGGATTCAACCTTCACGGACCCCACTCCGCCGACCTTCAGCTATCCCGGTTCCCCGGTACCGCAAGTTACGTTCTCACCAGAGACGTTGCCGGCCGGTGCGGAGGCGGAAATCGATGTCGAGGGCGTCAACACAGATTTCCTAAACGGCATGATAACCGTGGGGTACGGATCGAGCGACGTGTTGGTGCGTGGTGTGTGGGTGCTGAGCCCGACGCACGCGCTGGTAAACGTGCAGATCTCGCCGAACGCGCCGCAAGGGACAATTGGGGCCACGGTAATCTCCGGATTCCAGATTGCTACGCAACCGGCCGCGCTGCAAATTGCCGCTCCCAATCCGACGCTGCCCGTGGTGGATCCGGCGCTGGTGAACGCCATCTGGGCGCCGAGTGGCGTATTTCCGGGCTCGACGGCAAGCCTGCACGGTGTGAACCTAGGGGGTTCCCAGACCGCGATCACGATTAACGGCCAAGCGGCCAACGTCCTCAATGCCACGGCGACACAGGTTAATTTCGTGGTTCCTTCGGCGCTCAAACCGGGGATTGCGGGCCTCAAGCTCAACAACGGAACGACCAACGCCTCTCCCGTGGTGATCACCCTCGTTTCTGCTCCGCCGGCCATAACGGGTGTGCAAAACTCAGCGGGAGCCGCGGTCGCAGCGCCCAATGCGCCGCAACCCGGTGACACCCTGACGCTACTGGTAGCCGGTCTTGGCGCAGCGGGGACCACTATCGACCCAACGACTGTACATGTGACCGTTGGCGGAGTAACCAGGATGGCTGCGGTCGTATCCGAAGTGGGGACGACTTCCACCTACCAGGTGCAGTTCACGTTGGATTCTTCCGTACCCACGGGCGCGCAAGTTCCCGTGACGGTCTCGATCAATGGCAAGACCAGTTTGCCGGTTTACATTGCGATTAATCCATAACGGCCCAGCACTGGAAACTGATTGCCTCGCCACTCCACGATTCGTGGCCGAATAGCTAAAGGTACTCGTTCCACCAGCCGATAGATGGCTAAGGTATGTCATGAAACGATGGAAGATCGCGACGCAATTCTGGTGCATTCTGGGGGCTGCCTGGCTAGTTGGAGGCGGCGCCGCTGCGTTCCTGCTGTATCGTCTGGGAGCCATCTGCTCTGCCTATGACACGACGTTTGCCCACGGGATGGAGCAGTTCCGCGAGCAGGATGCAGGCCGCGTCTTGCAGGTGACCCTCAAGAAACAGGTACAGGAATGGAAGGACATCCTGTTGCGGGGGTACGATCCAGCAGCGCTAGCGAAATACACCGATTCTTTTCATCGACGAGAGCAGGAGGTGCGACAGTCGGCGGCCGAACTTGAGCGCGTACTCGAAGATCCGGAGTCCAAGGCCACTATTGTGGAATTCCTGCGGGCTCACCAGAGCATGAGTGATGCCTACGCGCAGGCTTTGAATGCATTCGTAGCCGCCAACGGGCAGAGTCCCCACGAAGCGGATAGCCTGGTGAAAGGGCAAGATCGCGCTCCCACAGACCTCCTTGACAAGGTTGCTGAGCGCCTAACGAAACGGGCCAAGGCCCTGACAGCATCACAGCAAGAAGCAGTGACGAAGGAACGGCGCTTAATCGCGGTCGGCCTGTTGATGTGCTTTGCTGTCATGGCTGCCGTGTCCCTGATGGTGGTGCGGCGTGTGAACGGCGGATTGCGCAACGCAGTCGAAGGATTGAGTGAAGGCGCCGACCAAGTCGGCGCGGCTGCCAGACAGGTTTCTACCGCCGGCCAAAACCTGGCACAAGGTACTTCGGAACAGGCCGCGTCCCTGGAGGAGACTTCCGCGTCCAGCCAGGAGATGTCGTCGACAACGGCAAGGAATGCCCAGAATTCGCGGCAATCGGCTGAACTGATGGGGATGGTGGACCGGCGCGTGGTGGAAGCCAATCAGACGCTGGTTCAGATGGTCGCTTCCATGAACGAGATCAACGGTTCGAGCGATAAGATCGCCAAGATTATCAAGGTGATCGACGAAATCGCGTTCCAGACCAACATCCTGGCGCTCAACGCGGCGGTGGAGGCCGCGCGAGCCGGCGAGGCCGGCATGGGATTCGCGGTGGTTGCCGACGAGGTCCGCAATCTGGCGCAGCGCAGCGCGCAAGCCGCCAAGGACACAGCGGCGCTGATCGAGGAATCGATCGGACGCTCGAAAGACGGCAGCGTCAGGCTGGACCAGGTAGCTGTGGGGATTCGCGCCATCACCGAAGGCACCAGCAAAGTCAAGACGCTGGTGGACGAAGTCAGCCTCAGCAGCGAAGAGCAAGCCAAGGGCATCGACCAGATTTCGAAGGCCATTGCGCAAATGGAGCAAGTAACTCAGAAAGCGGCTGCCGGCGCCGAGCAGAGCGCGTCTGCAGGCGAAGAACTGAGCGCCCAGTCCGAGACGCTGCGGCAGATCGTGCACGATCTGCGTGCCATGGTCGCCGACTAGAGCGCGCCGCGCCAGCTCTCCCGCCCTGCCTTCCCCCTCTCGGGTATGATGTTTAGTTCCCAAGGGGAGGAAGCATGCCGTTTTCAGATGCTCCACGGCGCAATTTTTTGCGGCGCATCGCCGGATTCGCGGGGCTGTCCGCAGCCGCAGCCGCACCACAAGCGGCTCCAGCACAGCAGCGGGAGGGTGCCGGGGATGCCAGATTCCTGCCGCCCTATGCCCGCGCCCAGAATTACAAATCGCTAAAGCAATCGAGCTACGATCGCACCGGCGGCAACGCGGACGCGTGGCCGATCGAGCCCGGCGCCACCAAAGAGATTTTCAATTCCGCGGGGCCGGGCGTGATCTCCCACATCTGGTTTACGATCGCGGCGGATAGCGCCAATCATCTGAAGGAGGTCGTGATCCGCGCTTACTGGGATGGCAACAGCAAACCGAGCATCGAAGTGCCGGTGGGCGATTTCTTTGGGCTGAATCTGGGCCAGTATTTCGTGTACCAGTCGGTGTACCTGAATTGTTCGTCGATCAAGGCATTGAATTGCTACTTCGCGATGCCCTTCCGCAAGTCGGCGCGGCTGACGGCGAGCAATGAAGGAACGCGGAAAGTGGACGATTTTTACTCCAATATCGACTACCAGCTCGTGCCCTCGCTGCCCGACGATACGCTGTATTTTCACGCACAGTACCGGCAGGCAACGCCCAACACGGCGCACACCGAGTCCGACAAGAACCTGGACGGGCGCCACAATTACGTGTATGTCGAGACGCGCGGCCGCGGCCACCTGATGGGCGTTACGCTCGGCGTGCTGCAGAATACCGACCACTGGATGGGCGAAGGCGACGATATGATCTTCGTGGACGACGAGACCACGCCGGTGATCAATGGCACTGGCTCGGAGGACTACTTCAACGGCGCGTGGGATTTTGGGGGACGTGACGGAGCGATTCCGTTCGCTCATCTTTACAACGGCGCACCTCTCATGATCAACCCCGAGCGCGCGGGCGGCCGATACTGCCTGTACCGGTGGCACGCGGACAACCCGGTGACATTCACGCGTTATCTCAAGCACACCATGGAACACGGGCACGCTAACGACCGCGCCGACAATTTCTATTCGGTGGCGTACTGGTATCAGTCCGAGCCGTGCACGGACTTTCCGCGGCTGCCGCCGGCGGCAGCGCGCATCCCGAACCTGAAAGTTGTGACGGGGCCGGGCGGAGCCGAGCCGGCGTAAATCAAAGCAAAGAGGGGCGAAATGAAACTCATCGCGTTGTTCATCGTATTGGCGGCTGGTGTGATCGCAGCCGATCCGGATGGTTTCGGCATATGGACGAGCGCCGAGCTGAAGGAAACTGGCAAGAAGCTCGCTCCCAAAATGGATCAAAACAAGGTCGCGACGGAGAACTTGGTCAACTACGGCAATCACCTTTTCATGGTGGCTCACCGGGAAGCCAGCGGCCAGGCGGAATTGCACGAAACGCAAGCCGATGTCTTTGTGGTGGAGAGCGGCGAAGGGACGCTGGTGGTGGGGGGCACGGTGGTCGATGCGAAAACCGTCTCGCCACATGAGGTGCGCGGCACATCTGTTAAGGACGGGGTGACGAAGCAGCTTCGTCCCGGCGATATCGTGCACATCGCGTCGAAAACGCCGCACCAGATCATGGTTCCGGCGGGCAAGCAGATCACGTATTTTGTTGTGAAGGTGGATACGCCGTAGCGTCTAGGCGTCTTTCCAGAACAGCTCGGCGTCGGAGCGGCGCACGTAGTCGGCGTCGATCGCGGCCGGATCGAGCGCCAGGCCGGCTGACCACCGCTCGGAGGCAATGCGTCCCACTGCGGCAGCGAGCGCACGCGGTGCCGTGGTGATGTGCGACATCTCGAACCGGGTGCCTTTGAGTGCGGGACGGAACGGCTCGAAATGCGTTGAGATGAACTCGATTTCGCCGGCGGGCAGCGTTTCCAGCCACGACGGGAACCGCCTCACTACCGGCTCGCGCAGCACTTCGCCATCGGCGCCATAGACCGCACCATAAACCTCGCCGCGCCGCGCATCGAGGACCGTGGCTCTTTGCGCTGCCGAGCCGAAGCGCGCTATCGCTTCGAGATTCGAGACTGCCACAACTTTCCGCCCTGCGGCCTCCGCGAGTCCTTTTACACAGGCCAGGCCCACGCGTACACCGGTGAAGGAACCCGGTCCTGAAGCCGCCGCGAAACACGCCATCTCGTCGACGCGCCGGTTGTGGTGGCGAAGCAAGCGGTCGAGATGCTCGAACAAAACGTGGCCGAAGCCATCCGGCGAGTGGAGTAGCACCTCCTCCACCACGCCGGCACCTTCGAGTAGCGCGATGCTGCCAAACTCGTGTGTGGTATCGAACGCAAGAATGAGCGGCTTCACGGGGTGAGCTGATACGTGCGATCGGCTGAGTAGACCTTCCCGTTGGCGTTGATTCCGAAGAGGCGAACGTGAAAGACGGCCGGAAAGTGACGCGTCATGTTGGGCAGGATCTGGAAGACGCCTTTTTCGCCAGTGCCGATCACGCGATAGCCTTGTGATTCGTCGGCGATGTCCGCGGTCCACAGATACAGCACGGAGCGGGTGGCGTGCGTCTCGTGGGTCAGTTTTGCGGAATACGCGGGCGGCGCTCGCATGGAGATGGTATCGCCGGGGGGGTCGACGATCTTGAATGGGACCTTCTGCGCGCTGACCTCGACCTCCTGTTGCAGAACGCGTCGCGATTCGAACTTGTACGACTTCAGCATGCCCTGTTTGTGGCCCTCGCGCGAAATGTGCAGCACCCAATCGTGCGTGCGGTCGGGCGGCTCGCCGGTGAAATGCTCACCCTTCACGTCTTTCAGCTTGATGATTTCACCGTTGGCGGGATTCATCCACACGGTATCGTAGCCATGGCGCTCGATGGTCACCTCGATGGGCCCGGGCTTGTCGACATAGACGATGTACTCGACGTCCTCGAGAGCCACGCCGCGACCGCCATCCACGTAGAAAAACGGTTCGAGCTCCCAGTGCCGGTTGCCGTCGTAAAATTCGAAAAAGATCTTCATCTCGGCGGCGCCAGCGTCGTCGACACCGGCCGCCGTCACGTATTGGCCGTTCATAGCGGCATTCCACAAACGATTTCGGAACTCAGTGCCCTTGGCGCTCGGCTTGCCCGCGAAGGCCATGTTTACGAACGGCACGGGGTAGAGCTGGTATTCGACCGCGCCTACAGCATCGCTTGTGGATTCCTGTGTGACGAAATCCATCCAGCCATCGTCAAGCAGCGGGGCCGAAGTCACGCGCGCGCCGGTGGACCGAAGATGCCGATAGGGGTCTTCCTGCTTGAGCAGCATGCCGATCTCGCGGAGCAGACTGCGGCCGTCGTCGTAATCCTCAAAATTCTCCACACCGCCCCAAGTGATGTTGAACGCGCCATAGCGCGCGATGATGTAGCGGACGAAACGCTGGCGCTGGTCCCAATCGGGAAACAGCTTGCGCAGGCAATTGTCGCCGCCGGCGAGCACCAGGTCAACTGTCAGTCCCTTCTGGCTGATGTAACGAAGGCGGTCGTCCAGGCGGCGGAAGTAAGCGGGATCGGGAGCCTCGCGCGTGGGAAAGGCCTTAGTTATGTCCTCTGCCTCGCCCGTAGCGCTGACGCGAATGTGCGTGAACTTTTGCGAGGCGCGCGCATCCACCAATTGCCGGAAAGCGCCGTCATCCACGAAGGCCGCGCGCATCAGGGTGTCGCCCATCCAAAGATGGGGCGTGTTACCGTCGCCCCCGGTGTATGCGAAATGGTGCATGTTGGCAGTGCGAATGAATCCCGGAGCTTCGGATTCGGTCGCCGTGAACTGGCCGATCTTTCCGTTAAAGACTTCCAGATTGCTGGTGAGCCGAAAATCCCAGCCGCCCGGCTCGGTGGGCGCGAAGCGAATGACCATGCGCCGGCCGCCGTCCCAGAACGCCGGTAGAAGGAAGGTCCGATGGCGCGGTGAGCGGAACTCGGCCCTGATCTCGACTGTCCGGTACGGATTCGGGTGCGCCGCGGAATCGGCGTCACTCAAATCGAAGACAATTTCGCACGGCGAAAACGCGGGGGTCGGACCACAGACGGTTTGGGCGTGAGCCGCGAAAGGAATGAAAAACAATGTGGCCGCGAATAGACGCGAATGAATGCGAATTTGGCAGCGTGCGCGAAGGCCCATGCCAATAGTGTAAACTCAACGCTTTCGACTCATGATGCGGAAGAAGATCGGTGTGGTGCTGTTTCAGCTGGGCGGGCCGGATTCGCTGGAGGCCATCGAGCCTTTCCTCTACAACTTGTTTTGCGATCCCGACATCATCGACTTCCCGTTCGCCCGGATCGCGCGCCAGCCGCTGGCCAAGCTGATTTCAACCACGCGCGCCAGGCACGTGGCGCATCATTACGCGGAGATCGGAGGCAAGTCGCCGATTCTGGAATTCACGCGTCGCCAAGCGTGGGCGCTCGAGGCGGAGCTACGCCGCGAATTCGATGCTCGCGTGGTGGTGGCGATGCGCTATTGGCATCCTTTCACCCAGGAGGCCATTGCGGAGCTGGCCACGTTCGCGCCGAAGGATGTCGTGCTGTTGCCTCTCTATCCGCAATACTCGAAAACCACGACGGGCAGCAGCATCAATGAATGGAACCGGCGTTTCCACACAAACGGCTGGAATCCGCGTACGCACCTGGTCCGCGAGTTCTACGAAGATGCAGCCTATCTGGACGCGGTGGTGGCGGCGATCAACGGAATGTTGCGAGATGTCGAGGATATTTCCGATGTCGATGTTGTGTTCAGCGCTCACAGCGTGCCTGTCGCAGTAATTGAGCAGGGAGATCCTTACCAGCGGCAGATCGAACGCACGGTGGATTTGGTCTGGCAGCGCGGCGGGTGGCCGGCGCGACGGCAGATTTGCTATCAGAGCAAAGTGGGTGCGTCGAAGTGGCTGCGTCCCTCGATGCATGAGACCGTCCAGCGCCTGGCTTCGGCGGGCTCACAAAACATACTCGTAGTACCGATTTCGTTTGTCTCCGATCATGTGGAAACGCTGCACGAAATCGATATCGAACACCGCGAGCAGGCGCGGAGTTTAGGAATCAAGGATTACCGTATGATGCCGGGTCTCAACGACTCGCCCGCGTTCATTGCGGCACTGGCGGGACTGGTACGAGCACGAATCCAGGCTACGGAGCGCGCGGCTGCTGTGGCGGGGTAGTAACCGCCGGACCGTTGGGAACGCCTGAGAACGAGGGCAAGGCCTCTCGGAGCCAGGGACGCAAGTATAATCGAATGGTGAAGCGACATTGGGCCATTTGGGCCGCGATTTTATTGCTTGGCGGGGGTGCGGGCTGCAGGCGCGGGGCCGCGTGCAACGAGGACACCGCGCGCCAGAGCGTGGTTGATTACCTGGCCAAACGCGCGAATCTGAACGTCGCCGCGATGAATGTCACGGTGACGTCGCTCGTCTGCCGCGAAAAGGATGCGGACGTCACGGTTGCATTCTCCGCCAAGGGCGCGAATCCCGGGCAGCCGATGTCGTTTCCATACACCCTCGAGCGTCAGGGCGAGCACTGGGTGGTGAAAAGCAAACCCGAAACCGGCGGCAACCCGCACGGCGCCGGGGCGGGAGCCGCGCAACCCGGCGCTGCACTGCCCCCGGGACATCCCCCAGTTGGAGGCGGCGCTCCGAAACAATGAAGCGCGTCGCAATTCTCGGAGGCGGTCCGGCGGGTGCGTTCGCGGCCGAGCAGCTCAGCGTGGCGGGGCTGGATACGGTGGTTTTCGACGAGAAACTGGCGTGGGAAAAACCCTGTGGGGGCGGCCTCACGTTCAAAGCGTACAACCAGTATCCCTTCCTGATCGAGAACAGCACACCCAAAAAAATGATCGGGGAAACGGTGCTGGCCGCTCCGAAGGCTGGCGACGTGACGCTGCGGCTGCGGAATCCGATCCTGATTTATTCGCGTTTCGATCTGAATCGCCTGCTGCTGGAGCGTGCGGAACGCGCGGGCGCCCGCATTGAACAGGCCCGCGTCACCGAGATGAACCGGTGCAGCGCCGGCTGGCAGCTCAAAACCAAGTCAGGCTCGCTGCACGCGGATTATTGCATTGTGGCCACGGGTGCGCGCAACTCGCTGCGAGACGTCGGCACCGTACTTACGCAATCGGACGCGATGACCGCGCTCGGCTACTACGTGCCGGGAGAGCGCGAGCAGATCGAGATCCAGTTCCTACCTCATCTCGAGGGCTATATTTGGGTCTTTCCCCGATGCGGGCATCTTTCAGTCGGTATTTGCGGCAAGGGCGAGCCTGCACAGTCGCTGCGTAAGCGCCTGGAAGCATACATGATCGAAAAAGGAATTCCCTGGAAAGATGGCGCGTTCTACAGCCATCTGCTGCCGTCACTGGAAACAGCTTCCTGGAAACGCAACCGCGTTGCTGGAGAAGGCTGGATGGCGGTAGGCGACGCCGCGGGACTCGTGGACCCCATCACGGGCGAGGGTTTGTACTACGCCATCCGATCCGCGGACCTCGCAGCCAAGGCCTTGCTTTCGGAGATTGGCGATCTCGCCGGCCAGGCCTACCGGCGCATGTTGCGGCGCGATTTTGCCGCCGATTTGGAATTCGGATCACGCCTGGCCAAGCGAGTGTTCTTCGGACGCTTCCTATTCGGCAGCGTTCCGGCCCGCATGGTGCAATTCACGCGCCACAGCAGTATATTTCGCTCTACAATCGAGGGACTGTTTGACGGCACGCAGCCCTACCGCCATCTAAAGGCACGCTTACTCGACGGCTTGAAGCCAACTCTACTGGAGATCGCTGTCGATGTCGCGACATATGGAAGAGGTCTTAGGCTGCTCGGTTTGCGAGATAGGTTAAGCCGCGCGAATATGTGAAGCGATCTCGGCAACAGGCTCTACCGTTCGACTGCAAACAAAACTGGCGGTGATGTCCTCGAAGAGCGTCGCTTCATGTAGTGATAGAACTGCCCCAAGTGAACGGCCCCGGCTAAACGGAAAACTGTCGAAGGGTAGAGGTCAGACTTCGAACACCCAAGGCTTTATGCTCGCGCCGCCGGGTCACCAAATCTACCGCCCTCGAAACGAACTGGAGCGGTCCTAGTATCTCGTTCTTCAACCGCCGAAAAGATTCGTCTCCTCGCAAAATCGCACAAAACGTGTGCCAAATCCGATCGTTGTGCCTAAAAAGCCGATATACGATGTCGGGGAAGGCTACCGAGAGAGACAAGAGCTTCCGGGACAAAAGAATCTCGCTGGCGACTTCCGACTTTATGCGCCGTTCATACCCCGATACGTCAGGTTCCCCGCTCATTAGAGCATCATAGATACTGCTGGCAGCGATTTTCGCACTCTGACAGGCAAAAGAAATGCCGTCACCCGTAAACGGCTCGACTAAGCCGGCGGCGTCTCCTACTAGCAGGATTCTCTCACTTGAAAACCGAGTACGGCGCGTCAGGGTAGGAAGCTGATGCCCAGAAAACTTGAGCTGCACGTCGGCCTTCAGCATTTCTGTAGCTCGAAGGAAACTGGTCAGATACGGTCGCAAGAGTTTAGCGACTGCAACGGGTCCACCAGCTCCGACGTTTACATAACCCCTCTTGGGGAACGCCCATGCGTACCCGCTGGGGAGGCTCCCCCAATCAATGCGCATACAATCACCGGCCACGGCATTAGCGTTAAGGAACTCTTCCGGTACTTCACAGTACACTGCGGCTTGCCAGAAATAGTCTTCGCGCTTGTTCAGAAGCGAGCTGACTACACTGTTTGCACCGTCGGCCCCAACAAGGACGTCCGCCGTGAAATCCCCATCGTCTGTGTGCGCAACCAGAGGACCTTGCTTTTCCACGCTAAAGTTCCGCACGCGGACGCCTTGTCGAATTGTGGCACCGACACTTTCAGCACCCAGTAGCAAATGGTGATCGAACTCGGCTCGCAGGACGCCATATACAAGAGGCTCTGAACAACGCCGCGCACAGGGTTCACCGAGCGCGAAGCTTAACGACATCTGGCTCATCGCACCACGCAGGACGTCCCCCAAGTCGAATGGCACGTAGGGTATTGCCCGAGCCTGAAGGCCTCCCCCGCAAGGTTTTCCACGGGGAAATGTCTTCGCGTCTATGACGACCACCCGAAGACCTGCCTTTGCGAGATGGTAACCGGTTATTGATCCCGCGGGCCCACCACCGATTACCATGACATCATAGTGTGCTTGGTTCATGCTTTGGGCCAGGAATCCATCGTTGAGCCCCTTTCGCCCTCGAAATTATAGCATCAGCGGCGAATTCGAGAGGAACGCAACGGCACTCGCTATACTCGATTTATCTGACCATCATGCCAACCGGAACCGGCGACAGAGCGCACTTGACCAGTGTCAAATCCCGAGAGCTATTTTCCAGGGCGCAAAAGCACATCCCCGGCGGCGTGAATTCTCCGGTGCGCGCATTTCGCGGCGTCGGTGGGTCACCGCTCTTCATCACGCGCGGGAAGGGCTCGCGCATCTACGACGCCGATGGCAACGAATACATCGACTACGTCGGCTCCTGGGGACCGCTGCTGCTCGGCCATGCGCATCCCCAGATTGTTGCGGCAGTCGGCGAGGCGCTGGCAAACGGCACCAGCTTCGGTGCACCCACCGAGCGCGAAATCGAACTGGCTGAGCTGATCTCAGAGATCGTTCCTTCCATCGAAATGGTGCGCTTGGTGAATTCGGGTACCGAGGCCACCATGTCCGCTATCCGCGTAGCGCGCGGATTCACGGGGCGCGACCTGATCGTGAAATTCGAGGGCTGCTACCACGGGCACGTAGACTCGCTTTTGGTGAAAGCGGGATCGGGCGTCGCCACGCTCGGACTACCGGATTCGCCAGGGGTCCCAAAGAGCTTCAGCGACACGACCATCGCCCTGCCCTTCAATGCGCCCGAGGCTCTTGACCAGGCTTTTCGCGCGCATGGCGATCGGATCGCAGCAGCAATCGTCGAGCCGGTCGTCGGCAACATGGGCTGCGTCCCGCCCGCGCCTGGGTTTCTCGAAAAGCTGCGCGAGATTACGGCTCGCCACGGTGCGCTCCTCATCCTGGACGAAGTGATGACCGGCTTTCGCGTGGCTTTGGGGGGAGCGCAACAACTTTACGGGATTCGCCCCGACCTCACCACGCTGGGCAAAGTGATCGGAGGCGGCTTGCCGATCGGCGCTTACGGGGGCCGCGCCGACATCATGAGCCGCGTGGCGCCCGCGGGACCCATCTATCAGGCTGGGACTCTTTCCGGAAATCCGCTGGCAGTAGCCGCCGGGCTCGCCATGATGCGGTACCTGAAATCGCACCCTGAAACCTACGCGCAACTCGACGCCCGCACCGCGGCTATCTGCGCCGCTGCACCGCGCGGAACCACGGTAAATCGCGTGGGGTCGATGTTCACCATATTTTTCACGGACGTGCCTGTCACCGACTACGATTCCGCCAAGAAATCCGATACCACCCGGTTCGCCGAATTTCACCGCCACATGCTGGAACGCGGTATTTACCTTCCCCCCTCGCAATTCGAAGCCGCCTTCGTCTCCGCGGCTCACACCGAAGAAGACATTCAAAGAACGGCCCAGGCCTTTGGCGAATTCACAAGGTAGTTAACCAAAGGAAACTGGCCCCGTCCCCGCGCGCCGGAAAACAATGGAGTAATGCGCTTTCTGAAGCAGCGGCCTTCCCTTACTGTGTTCGTTTTCCTGCAAACTCTGGACATACTCACCACTCTGATTGGGCTGCGCCTGGGCGCCGGCGAAGCTAGCGCTTTTGTGGGGACCCTCATGCACCTCGGCGTCGTGCCCGGGCTCATGATCTCGAAGATTCTGGCCGTCATTCTGGTGCTGATCGCCTTGCGGCGCAAGAGGCCGCAGATCGTCGTGATGGCCAACATCTGGTTCGCGGGCCTGGTCACCTGGAATCTGGTGCTGATCTTCTCGCAGGGCTGGAAGCACGTGCGCGTGTAGCGCCGCGCGCGGAAGTCTCAGGAATTCAGCTTAAGCACTTCGTTCAGCGACCCTTGCCGATAGCCTTCGAGATCCAGGGTCACGTACTTGAAACCCAGTTTCTTGAAGATTCCCGTGAAGGCGGCGGCCATTTCAGGCGTGAGCGCGCGCGCCAGTTCGTCCTTGGCGATCTCGATGCGCACCAGTTCTTCGTGAAATCGCACGCGAAACTGCCGGAACCCAAGCGCCTTGATCTCCTCTTCGCCCTTCTCGACAGTCTTGATGTTCTGGATAGTCACCGGCGTTCCGTACGGAATGCGGGAGCTGAGGCATGCCGATGCCGGCCGGTCCCATGTTGGCAGGCCTGCCATGCGTGAAAGTTCGCGGATCTCGGCTTTCAGGAGCCCGGCTTCCACCAGCGGTGCTTTCACCTGGTGGATCTTGGCAGCGTTCTGTCCGGGCCGGTAATCGCCGAGGTCGTCCTGGTTCACGCCGTAGATGATGTGGGAAATGCCGCGCGCGCGGCCCACTTCGTCGAGACGCGTGAACAGCTCGTCCTTGCAATGGAAGCAACGGTTCTGGTCGTTTTTCGTGTAATCGGGATTGTCGAACTCGTGCGTTTCGATATATTCGTGCGGAATTCCGAACCGGTGAACGAAGTCCTCCGCATCGCGTTTGTGCGATTCGGGAATAGATGCCGAATCCGCGGTGATGGCGACCGCGTTCCCACCCAGCACGCGCTGCGCGGCCCAGGCGAGGTAAGCCGAATCCGTCCCGCCCGAGTACGCCACGATGACGCTCCCCAAGCCGCGCAGGATCGAAAACAGCTTGTCCTGTTTCGCCTCGAGCGCAGCGGCGTCCATCACGCCAACCAGAGTGGCCATAATCCGATTATATGCGATGAGCGCAGTAGCTCCGGTGACTCTGTGCTAACCTGAATCGGATACCCACAAAATGGCTGCGACGCGGGAAAAAGCTCAGTTGATGAGTGCGTCGGAAGTGGACCGCACGCTCGTCCGGCTGGCGCACGAAATCCTGGAAAAGAATGCAGATCTCGACCGGCTGGCGTTCGTCGGCATTCGCCGGCGCGGTGTTCCGCTGGCGCAGCGACTGGCGCGCAAGATTGAAGCTCTCGAAAAACGAGCTGTGCCGGTTGGCATCCTCGATATCAACTTGTACCGTGACGATCTAACCACGGTGGACATCAAGCCCGTGGTCAATGCCACGGAGATTCCGTTTTCCGTGCAAGGCAAGGACATTATCCTGATGGATGACGTTCTCTACACCGGCCGCACGATACGCGCTGCTCTGGACGCACTGTTCGACCACGGACGGCCGGCGCGCGTGCAGCTGCTTGTGCTCATCGACCGAGGCCATCGGGAATTGCCGATCGAAGCGAAGTTTGTGGGCCGGACGGTGCAAACCACCGACAACGAAATCATTGAAGTGAAGTTTCAGGAAATCGATCAACTGGAAAAGGTTCTGCTCGTAGAAAAAGTGGCGGCGGAAACCGCCTAGCATTCCACAATGGCCGGACTGCTCGGAATCGAAGAACTCTCGCGTACCGAGGTGGAAGCCATTCTCGATCGCGCCCGTTATTTTCAGCCGCTGCAAAGCCAAGCTTTCAAGAAACTCGACACACTGCGCGGCAGGATGATCGTCAACCTGTTTTTTGAGGCTTCAACGCGAACGCGTACCAGCTTTGAAATTGCCGCAAAACGTCTCGGGGCGGATGCGATATCGATCACGGCGTCCGGATCGAGCGTGTCCAAAGGTGAATCGCTGGTCGATACACTGAACACGCTGGCCGCCATGCGCCCCGACGCCATCGTGATGCGCCACGCCGCATCGGGTGCGCCTCATTTCCTGGCGCGGCATCTTGCCATTCCCATCGTCAACGCGGGTGATGGAACGCACGAGCATCCCACGCAAGCGCTGCTTGACGCACTCACGATTCTGGACCGGCGCCCGGCACTCGAGGGCTTGCGCGTGGCCATCATTGGCGACATCGCGCACAGCCGCGTGGCGCGCTCCAACGTGCATTTGCTCGCGAAATTCGGCGTGGATATTGTGCTTTGCGGCCCGGCCACTCTGCTGCCGCCGGAGCTTACCCAAATCGCCGCGGGTGTGAGCCTGACCACCGATATTCGGGAAGCCATTCGTGACGCCGACGTCATCATGATGCTGCGCGTGCAACTGGAGCGCCAGCACGATCCGGCGTTCTCGGCGGGAGAGTACTTCCAGTTTTACGGACTGCGCCTGGAGCATATGGCCCTGGCCAAACCCGACGCCATCGTCATGCATCCCGGTCCCATCAACCGGGGCCGCGAACTTTCTTCCGAAGTCGCCGATTTTCAGCGCTCGGTGATTCTGAACCAGGTGGAAAATGGTGTCGCGGTGCGTATGGCTGTGCTCGAACGCATCGTGGGAGAACGCGCGAATGGCTTCGCTGCTTATTAAGAACGGCCGCGTTATCGATCCAGCGTCGGGCCACGACGGCCCCGCCGACGTCCTGATCGACGATAGACGCGTGGCGGCGGTGGCGCGGAATCTGGATAGCGATGGCGCCGAAGTGCTCGACGCCACCGGTTTGGTGGTCGCTCCCGGATTCATCGACATGCACGTCCATTTGCGCGAGCCAGGGATCGAGCACTCTGAGACCATCGAAACCGGCGCGCGCGCCGCGGCGGCAGGCGGCTTCACCTCCATCTGTTGCATGCCCAACACGCTGCCGGTGAACGATAACGCCACCGTCACCAGCTACATCATTGAGCGCGCCCGCCAGCACGCGGCCGTGAACGTCTTCCCCATCGGGGCCATCACCAAGAACAGCGCGGGTGAGGAACTGGCGGCGTTCGGTTCCATGAAGAACGCCGGCATCGTCGCTATCTCCGATGATGGCCGCCCGGTGATGAACGCGCGCGTCATGCGCCGCGCGATGCAGATGGCCAAGTCGTTCGACCTGCCGGTCATCGACCACTGCGAAGATTTGAACCTGAGCGCCGGCGGCGAGATGCACGAAGGCGCACAATCCACTCGCCTGGGGCTGCGCGGCATTCCCGGAAGTTCCGAGGATGTGATGGTGGCGCGCGACATTCTGCTGGCCGAGACCACCGGAGTTCGCTTCCACGTGGCCCACATCTCGTCACGTCATTCCATCCAGATGGTGCAATTTGCAAAAAAACGGGGACTTCCCGTCACCTGTGAGGCTACTCCGCACCATTTTGCGCTGACCGATGCCGACATCGCATTCTACGACAGCAGCTACAAGATGAAGCCGCCGCTGCGCTCGGACTGCGACGTGGCTGCGGTTTTCGAGGGCATCATTTCCGGAACGGTGGATGCCCTCGCGACCGACCACGCTCCCCATCCCGGCAGCGAAAAAATGCAGGAGTTCGAAAAGTGCCCCTTTGGCATCATCGGCCTGGAAACGGCGCTAGGCCTGGCTCTCGAAAAACTCTTTCACAGTGGAAAGATCAACTTGAAGCGCCTGGTGGAGCTCTTCACGACAGGACCTGCTCGCATCCTGCAGCTCGACCGTGGAACGCTGGCTCCCGGCGCACCAGGCGACGTGACGCTGTTCGACACCGAGCGAGCCTGGACCTACGATGTCAACCGGAGTTTCTCGAAAAGCAAGAACACACCCTTTGACGGATGGCAATTCCGCGGCGGGCCGGTCGCGACAATAGTCGGCGGCAAGGTGGTGTGGCGGATAGAGCAGTAACCGGCTTTTTGGAGCGGCTCACATCCCGGGGCTGAAAGTCGTCCAGGGATGCGCGTTCATGTCGTGCAGCAACGGTTTCTGCCAGGCAAACTCGCGATGCTTCTTCAGATGCTCAGCCGCTTTGAAATGGATTCCGCACGCATGACCGGCGGCTGCCGCCAGCGTCATCTTTTCCGCCATCGCAGAATCCGAAGCTTTATTGATCACAGCACCGGCAATACCGTAGGGCGGCATCCACGGCCGGTCACCGCGCGGAGAAAGATCGACGTGCCCGCACAGGGTGCGCTCGTCCGGTTCCTCTTTCTTGTCGAACGTGTCAAAGTGATCAGCCAGGAATTTCTCCGCAGCCGCGACGTCGATCTTGCCCTTGTTTTCCTTCATCAACTCGTCCCAACGCACATGGCGCGCATTGGCGCTATTGGATAGATTGCCCACCGGGAAATCGGTCTCCTCACGAGTCATCTTCTCGTTAATGGGGAAGTTGGAGCCCACAAAGTATCCATCCTTAGTGCGCTCGACGTTGACGTTCTTCAATCCCAACTCCACATCGGCAATCTCGGAGGTCTTGCGGTCCGCCACCAGCCAGTTATTGGCGTAGCCGCCGTTGTTACCTTCCTTCATGAGGCGTACGAAATCGTCAATCGAGGCGGAATATTGCAGCGCCTTGCGCGCACGCACATATTCGGGAATGCCGTTTGCATCCCATCCGTGAAAATTCGAGATGGTGGTCTCGGTCACCATCATCCCGGCTGTGTTGATGCCGAAATCGTCGCCGCTGTGGATCAGGCCCGGGTAGCCGTCCATGATGAAGTGATAGCCTTGCGCCGGCACGATATCGAACATGATGGTCCACCGCTCGCCATCGAGATACTGTGTCCAGTTGTTATGTGCCATCACCACGCGGCCGTCTTTCGTATAGCTGCCAGTTGCGACAAAGGCGCTGCAATGCGGCGGGGCCGTCACTGAGGGCGGAGAATGAATCCCGTGTTCCTTGTCGTACTGGTACACATAGTAGGTCCACTCCGGAAAGGCGTTCATGGCCACGATGTCCCACAGGTCGGCCTTCACACCGTGAGCCACCGCGCCGTCCGCGATGCCCTTCAGCTCGTCCCTGTATTCCTGCTCGATGTGCGGCCACAGCATCTCCTGCGCAGCGTGGCGGAAGAATCCCCAGGTCTTGTTGTTATCGTGCGTCTGCTCGAGCTCGGTCACTTTGAGGCCGTCAGCTATCTCCGGCGCGAGCAGGTAGCCGTGCTGGAACCCGATCTCCGCGGGCGTGCCTTCGAGATGTACGAAGGTCCAGCCGCTCTTTTCCGGGCGCCGATACGAGTTTTTCAAGCGCGGATCGGTTTGCGGTTCGCGCGAAACCAGAGTGACGGCCAAAAGCAACAACAGCAGCAATGCGAAAACAGCGGGAGTCTTCGACGAGACGCGGCGCATCAGCACCTCCAGTGCCCTATTATAGTCAGTAGCCGCGGTCGCGCAGCGGAATGTGCCGGGTTGAGCCTGAGCCTCTGAAAGCTGGAAATCCTTGACCAATGAATCCGGAGCGACGCGGGTTGCCCTCGAGAGCTGACCTTATACCGCAATCCGACAAAGGCTCCCCTCGTTTTGCCGATTTGTGCGAAATGTCGGGGCGGATTGCCGCCCTCTTAGATTCTGCAATGCGCCGTACTGGCGAACCCGTGCAGGCATGTCTTGACGACCTGCTTGGGGCAGTTTATAACCTCTTCTTCGCGGTTCAACTCGAACTCGAGGCGAGAGGCCAGGACTTTCGGTCAGGTACCCTATGATAGGTGATGACAGAATGACAACGCAGCACAAACTGACTGCACACGTGAAAGCCGCGGGTTGAGCGTCCAAACTGAGTCCAAAGTTGTTGGACCGGGTGTTGGCCGCGATTCCGCGCGTCACGAATGCGAACGTACTGGTTGGGTTTGACACTGCCGACGATGCCGGCGTGTACAAGCTGACGCCGGAGCTTGCCCTGGTGCAGACGGTCGATTTTTTCACGCCTATTGTCGACGATCCATACACTTACGGTGCTATTGCCGCGGCCAACGCGCTCAGTGACGTTTACGCCATGGGCGGCAAGCCGATTTCCGCGCTCTCAGTGCTGGCTTATCCGGCCAAGGGGGACATCGATGCCCTGGAACAAATTCTGAAAGGCGGGGCCGATAAGATTCACGAATCGGGCTGCGTGATTTTGGGCGGGCACAGTGTGGCCGATGACGAGGTGAAATTCGGTTACGCCGTCACCGGCACGGTGCATCCGGAGCGCATCAAGGCTAACTCGGGAGCGCGCGCTGGCGATGCGCTAGTACTCACCAAGCGCATCGGAACCGGAGTCATCGCGACCGCGCTCAAACGAGGAATCGCGGCCGAATCCGATGTTCAGTCGGCCATCGATTCCATGCTGACCCTGAACCGCCAGGCGTGTGAAGCCATGTTGCAGTTCGACGTGCACGGCTGCACGGATGTTACGGGCTTCGGACTTATCGGACATGCGCGCGAGATGGCGCTGGGTAGCAACGTGACGCTCGAAATCGAGACCGGTGCGGTACGGTTCCTGCCAGGTGCGGTCGAGTACGCGCGCCAGGGCGCTTTGGCCGGCGGCCTGATTAATAATCGCGAGTTCGCTTCTTGCGCGGTTGAGGTCACGCGTCCTCTCGCTTCCGAAATCGAGAACCTGCTCTATGACCCGCAGACTTCGGGCGGTCTGCTGATCACGCTGCCGGAAACCGATGCGGCACCGCTTGAGCGGAGTTGTCCCGATGCTTACCGCATTGGCCGCGTCTTACCGAAAGGCTCCAAACCGATCCGGCTGGTATAATGCGCGAGAGCATGACAGATCACAATCCGGTCATCGTTGCGCTGGATGTCGAATCCGCCGCCGAGGCCCGCGCGCTGGTGGACCGCATCGGAGATCACACGGACTTCTACAAGGTCGGCCTGGAGCTGTTCACCGTTGCCGGCATGGGCTTCGTGCAAGAACTGATCGGACGCGATAAGAACGTGTTTCTCGATTTGAAGCTTTATGACATCGGCGAAACCGTCAAGCGCACTGTCGCGCAAGTGGCGCGCACCGGGGTTCGCTTTCTTACCGTCCATAGTCCAAGCGCGGTGATGCGCGCGGCCATCGAAGGGCGCGGCTCGTCACCGCTCAAGCTGCTTGCGGTCACCGTGCTCACCAGCTTCGATCAGCAGGACGTAAACGATCTCGGCTACTCGCGCACAGTCTCCGACCTGGTTGAATGGCGCGTGCGCAAAGCCATGGAAGCCGGCATGGACGGCCTGGTGGGATCGCCCTTAGAGGCGCGCGCTATCCGCGCAGCAGCCGGACCGGGGCCGATTCTGGTGACGCCCGGTGTGCGGTCAGCCGGCGCGGGAAAAGGTGATCAGAAACGAGTTGCCACTCCGGCGGAAGCTATTCGCGATGGCGCGGACTATCTGGTCATCGGTCGCCAGGTAACGCGCGCGCAGGATCCAGCCGCGGCCGTGCGCCAAATTCTCGATGAAGTTCAGACCGTGTCTCGCGCCCAGCCCGCATGGACACCGTCTTTCACCTGATCTCGCAGTACGGGCACCTGGCCGTCTTCTGCTTACTCGTACTCGGGATTGTGGGCCTTCCAATCCCCGATGAGACGCTTCTGACGTTTTCGGGATACCTGGTCTACCGGGGGCAGTTTCACTTCCTGCCGACCGTTCTCACCGCATACGCGGGCAGCATTTGTGGCATTACCATCAGTTACACGATCGGCCGCACCGGCGGGCTCTACCTGATCCACAAATACGGCCCATACGTGCATTTCACACAAGAGCGCTTGGATCGCGTGCACAACTGGTTTGAGCGCATGGGCCGATGGGCCTTGTTCTTTGGCTATTTCATGCCGGGAATCCGCCACTTCACCGCCATCGTTGCCGGCAGCTCGGAACTGGAGCCGCACGTTTTCGCCCTATTCGCTTACAGCGGCGGCCTGCTGTGGGTGACGAGCTTTGTTTCGCTGGGCTACTTCCTGGGGGAGCAATGGTCGCGCATGACGGATGAGGTGAACGGCGTACTGCTGTGGATCACGATCGGCGTCGTGGTGGTTGGACTCGCGGTATGGTGGGTGCGCAGCCACAGGAAGGGCTGAGCGCGACTTAGAAGTTCACCTCATGCTGACGCATGCACCTCAGGCAGGTGTAATGGCCCTGAACCGGGCGCGTGATTTGATCGTGCATCAGCCGGCAAATCAAGTTTCCCAGCCGCTCCAATAAATCCGAGGTTAGTGACACGTATCGCTCCACGGAATCCTCCTGTTAACCACGCTGTATACTGCGATGTTTCCCTTTGTTATGAGAATAAAGGTTGCGGGGAGGAGACACAATCGGGAAATACCCCGAGCGTCGAATCCGCTTAAGTTCCAGTATTTAAAGCGATTTTTCTGGATAAATCAGTTGACGGCGGCCGCCGGCGCGTTCTGGCCTTCTTCCACCACCCGTCCATCGAATAGTTGGATGATACGGTCGGCAGTGCGGGCGTAACGCGGGTCGTGCGTCACCATGCAGATGGTTGCGCCTGAGCGATGCAGATCGCGCAGCAGGTCCATGACTGCCTCGCCATTCGCGGAGTCCAGGTTCCCAGTCGGTTCGTCAGCCAATAAAATCGAGGGTTTCCCCACCAGCGCCCGGGCCACGGCCACGCGCTGCTGCTGGCCGCCCGAGAGCTGCGAGGGATAGTGCTTCATGCGGTGCGACATGCCCACGCGCTCGAGCGCCTCCATCACCAGCCCCTTGCGCTCGCGCGCCGGCATATTGCGGTAGGTCAGCGGCAGCTCGACATTTTCGTAAACCGTGAGATCGCCAATTAAATTGAATGCCTGGAAAATGAAGCCGATTTCCCGGTTCCGGATACGCGCGCGGTCACGCATTTTCAGCGTTTCCACTGGCGTGTCGTTCAGCACGTACTTGCCGTCCGAAGGCGTGTCGAGCAGGCCCAGAATCGCCAGCAACGTGGACTTGCCGCAACCCGACGGTCCGGAGATCGAAATATAGTCGCCCTTATTGATCTCCAAATGAATCCCGGCGAGAGCGTGGGTTTCGACTTCATCGGTTGTGAATACTTTCGTAACGCCTTCCAGACGGAGCAACGGTTGCATTCAGTACCTCCTGGTTACATGGGGTTTACGCATAGGCTGACGCAAAGGTTCCCAAAAATCTACCCTACAATTGAGACGCCTCGGCCGGTCTCACCTTAGCAGCACTTCCTCAAAAAACCTTACCGCCCGGGGGTCATTGGACTGCCCCAGCCAGAACATTGCCTGCTTGCGGACCGCCGGATTCTTGTTCGCCCGCGCCACCTGAATCAACAGGGGCACCCCCTCGTCCGCCGGAAGCTGCTGCAAGGCGAATACCGCGCGTTTCTTCACCTCCGTATCAGGGTCTTTTTCTATGGCCTCGGTGATGGTTACTGCCGCTTTCTCACCGGCCTTGTGGGCCAGCCAGAACAGCGCCTGGCTCCTGACGTGGCTGCTGCGGTCGTTTTTCGCCACCTCGATCATGACTCCGACCGCTTCCGGCTCTTTGCTGACGCTCAAACCGAAAATGGCCTTATCCCGGACACGATCACTCGCATCCTCCTTGACGATCCGCCGCAGCACTTCGAATCCCTGGTGGCCCCGCGCATTTCCGAGCCAAAATGTGGCTTTTTCCCGCAATGGCTCAGGCTGGCCCGGAGCGGCGTACTTCTCGATCGCCACGTCCGCTGCGGGATCGGCGTGCAGCGCGATGGCCGTGATGGCGGGCTCGCTTTGGCGATGCTCGGCGCCAGCCTGCGTTGCAAAACCGCTCAGGAGTGCGACGCTCTCCACTGCCGGCACGCCCGTGAACCAGTGCACTGGCAGGCCGCCGCCATCCAGCTCGCAATCCGCCGAGAAGGTCCGGATGCGATCGACGGCGTGCTGCTCTATGCGAAAAAGTACGAAAATGTACCCCGATGACTCGAGCGAAACCGGTGCTTGCGTGATCGAGACCGTGACGGCGGCCCTCGCGCTCCCGAGCGCGCAGCCGCGGCAACAGCGGTTGCCCGCGCCATCGTCAAACGAGCTGTAACAGCACATCTGATGCTCGCCCGGAATCGCGCGCACGGCGTAGCCGATCCATGCCGCGCCATTTTCGGCTGACACGATGGAATGAAACTCGCGATCAAGGCCCGAGGCCACCACCCGCGTATCGAGCTTGGCGTTGGTGAGCCGCGGCTGCTGGGCCGGCAAGAAGCTCGCGGCGGCAAGCGCTAGCGCGATGGTTCTCATTTGTTCAGCAGCTCCATCAGGTAATCCATGCCCTCTTTCGACTTCATCACCGAAAGCCAGTGCACGATCTGTTTCTTCAACTCGACATTGGTTTCCTTGCGCGCAATCTCAACCAGCGCTTTTCCGTTGTTTTGGATGAACAGTGCGTGGATGATCTGGCCTTTCACCTCCGGATTGGACTCGCCCGCGTAAATCGAGGCCAGTGCATCGCCCGTATGGTGCGAGTCCGAGACTCCGAGCCAGTGAATTGCCTGCTCGCGTAGTTCCGGCTCTTTCGCAGTCTTGGCGACCTCCAGCAGGTGATCGGTCTTGCCTCCGATAAAAAGCGAATGCAGAATCTGCTCCTTGACCTCGAGCACTGGCTCGTTCTGGTAGAGTTGCCACAACTCGGAATCCGCGCCCATCGTTCCCAGCCAGTGAATGGCATCGCGCCGCAGATCGGGATTCTTTTCACTTTTCGCCGCGGCAAACAACTGCTCTTTAGCGCCACCCACCATGAGGCCATGCAACACAGCGCGCTTCACTTCGACGTCGCTGGTCGCGGCGTAGACGTCGCCTAGCTCCTGTTTAGCGCTCATCACACCCAGGTAATGGACCGCCTTCATCTGCAGATCGGGATTCGAACCGCCCTTGGCGATCTGGACCACAAGCTCGCGCGCCTTGGATGACCCGCTCTGCGTCAGCACAAACATGGCGCGTTCCTTGATCTTGGGAGATTGCGAGCTATGCAGCAGCTTCTCTAGCAGGGGCAGCGCGCGATCCGGATCCGAACTCAGCAAGCCGTTCAGCGCCATCAGCTTCATCTCTTCATCGTCGGCGGACTCCGGGCCGACAGTTTTGCCCGACGCTTGCTTGATTTCGATCTCTAGCGCGCGTGCGTCATCCAGCCAGCGGCTACTGGCGTGGTTCTTGCGAAGGTCGCCGATTGCCGCGAGCGCTTCATCGCGCCGGCCAAGTCTATTCAGCGCGTATGCCTTCCAATACAGGGCGCCATCGGCGCGTGAACTTTCCCGCGAAACGGCCTCGCTAAAATCGTTCACCGCCTTTTCCCAACGGCTCGCGTCGAGGTCGCTCTGGCCGCGTTCGTAGTAGTGATTGTCTCGATCGCTGTTGCGGTTGGAGGCTGGTGGGGCCGGAGGAGCCGGGGGCACTTGCAAGGCTAAAAACATCGCTTGGTCTCGGAGTGTTTCCACCTCGGCCAACATGGCCGGCCCCTTGAGTTGCCAGGTTCTCATTGCGTCGGCGGCCTGCACCCTCGCAGTCTCAGCCTGCGCCAGAATCGAGGGCAGCGCGGCTAGCGTTTCGGTCACATCCGGAGGCAGGGGAGGGATCGGCGGGATGGCTATATCCGGCATGTCCAGCCGGAATGGCGCTAGCGCGGGTTCGGTTGCCAAATCCTCCGACTCATCCGCCATCGCAGGCGGTGGAACCGGCGGCACCGGTGGAGGCACATCGTCTTGCCCCAGCGCCATCCACGATGCCCCCATTGCAATCGATACCGTCAAACCAATTCTGCAAACCGTGTTCATGACTACTTCTCCCGTCTATTGGGTGCGACTGCCGAGGCGGGTGGCACGTGCGGGGCCGGCGCCGCGAACTCCTGCTCGCGTTCCGCTTGCTCCTGATCACGCTCCGCCTGTTCCTCGTCCCGCTCGGCTTGTTCCTGGTCGCGCTCGGCCTGTTGCTGATCCAGCTCCGCCTGCTGCTGGTCTCGCTCGGCTTGTCCTTGATCACGCTCAGCTTGTTGTTGGTCGAGCTCCGCTTGTTGCTGATCGCGTTCCGCCTGAGCCTGATCTCGCCCAGCCTGCTCCTGATCCCCGTCGGCTTGCGCTTGATCGCGCTCGGCTTGCTGCTCATCGGCTTCCGCCAATAGCTCATCGCGATCTTCTTCGCTATCAGCCAACTGCTGCACCGACTTCTTCGAGTCGCCATTCTTGTGCGCAGTTTCCAGGCGCTGCGCTGTGATCAAGCCGCCAACTCCCGCTACTACCAACAAAAACGTCGCGAATGTCCTCATTTCCCCTCCCTTAAAGCGCCTTGCCCACTTGCGGCCCGAGCGGAGATCGTTCCCGCTCTCTCAAGTTGCTGCCTACCACGCGAATCTTGAACAGGATTCCTTCCGCCTCGATGCGCTCCCGAATCCGCGCGAACTCCACCGAATCAAGTTTCGATGGGCTGTGCGCCACCTCGAGCAGCGTACGCTCCAGCTCATCCAGCACGCTCGACACGCCCGTGTCACCACTCTTGAGCGCCACCTGGCGGTAGAGCCGGTTCTCGTCGACCAGATCCCGCGCGCGCTCCTGCTCTTCCGTGATGTCCACCGGCCCCGCCGATGCATTATTGATCAGCTCAACCAGGATCATTTGCGAGCGCTCCAGGTGCTCGCCCACCGCCACCAGCATGATGCGCTCCCGCACCGGGCCGGAGAGGCCCGCCACCTGCTGCCGTTGCTGCGAAACTCTTCCGGCCAGAAACGCCGCCACCAGCAGCGCCGCCATCGCCGCCGCCCCCCCCAGGTGCCGGGGTGTGAGCCATAAGGCAAGATGGTTCCACCAGTGTTCCCTCGAATTCTTCAACTCCGGCCTGAGCCTGTTCCACACGCGGCCTTCGTACCCTTCTAGCGGCTCTGGTGCGTCCAGCCTGTCCATGGCCCGCAGCACGCGCGCCAGGGACTCGAACGATGCGCGGCACGCGTCACATGTTTCGAGGTGCTCACCTGCGCCGGCCGCACCTTCCCCGTAGTAATGCAGGACCAGGTCCTCTTCATTCAGATGTTTCATGGCCTTCCCGTACTCACCGCGGGCTCGAGCACGCGCCGCAGCTTCTGCACGGCGCGAAACACGCTGTGCTTAGCCGCGCCCGCCTGGACGCCGAGAGCTTGCCCAATGTCCTCAATACACATGCCTTCGTAATGCCGCAGCACAAACGCGGTCCGTTCCGTCGGGCTCAAAAGGTTAAGCGCGGGCCCGAGGAGTTGCTGCAACTCGACGCTGAAGGCCAGGCGGTCCGGCGTAGGCGCGTCCGATGCAGCCGCTGCCGCTACTTCCTGCCCGTCATCATCCACAGGCGTCTGCTGCTCCTGCCGCCGCTTGCGCGCCCGGATCAGGTCCAGCGAGCAATTCGCGGCGATACGGTAAAGCCATGTACCGAAAGCCGCCCGGCCGTCATACTTCCGAATCTGCCGGTAGGCTCGCAAGTAGGTCTCTTGCACCAGATCCTCCGCGTCCTGTTGGTTACCCGTCATACGAAACGCCAGGCGGAAGACACTGCGGCTATGGCGCTCCACCAGCACACGAAACGCGTCGGCATTCCCGGCGCGGATCTGTGCGATCGCCTCGGCATCGCTTTGTCCCATCCGGCTGCTCTTTAGACTGTAGAAAGGTTTAGCGGTTAGGGCGAATCTATCCGTTTGGTTAGGCAGTAGGCAGATTGGATAGACCGTTCGCCAACCAAACTTACGACAAGTCTTTTGTTTTTAACAGTTGCGTCCTGGAGATTGGCTTGCTTCAACAACGGCGGAGGCGACGATGCGCAACACAAACACAGCAATGGACGGAGTGCAAAGCGGAACTTATCTCTGGTTCGGATCGGGCGCCATGGTCGTGTCCGCGGTCGGGCTGGCGTTTGTCGTCGCGCTCTGGTTCACGACAATGTTGTTCTTCGTGCGGGGCATCGTCGATGGCGCCACCACCCAGGCCATGACCGCAGATGACGCGTACGAGACGGTTGTGCAGTAAGTCTCCCCGCTCAGCTTCGCTTGCGCCGTCCCACCACCCGTAGCTTGCTCGACGCCGCGCCGGGCGTCAATGCTTCCCGAACGATCTCCGCCTGCTCTTCCTGGTGGCGTTTCAGCGAACCGGTTGCCGGGCTGGCGCTCTCGGGACGGCCTACGTAGCGGATTTCGCGTTGCGTCGGTGAGAGCAGTGGCTCCATTTGCTCGGAAATGAACCGCCACGGGCCCATGTTGCGCGGCTCTTCCTGCGCCCACACCACTTCACAGGTGATGGGATATCGCAGCAGCACGTCCTTCACCTGCTCCGCCGCAAAAGGGTACAGCTGCTCGATGCGCACGATGGCCGCCTGCTCGGATTTCTGTTCCGCACGAGCCGCCGCGAGATCGTAATACATCTGTCCAGTACAGAACACGACCCGCGACACGCGTCCCGTGTCCGCTAATCCGGGGTCGTCCAGCACCTCGCGGAACCCGCCCGTGGTCAGGTCGGCGAACGTCGAAGTCGCGCGCGGATAGCGCAGCATACGCTTCGGAGTAAAAATGATGAGCGGTTTTCGCATGCCGCGGCGGTCGGCGCCGCCACACATCTGGCGCCGTAGCAGATGGAAGTATTGCGCGGGCGTCGAACAGTTCGTCACTTGTATATTCTGCTCCGCCGAAAGCACCAGGAAGCGCTCCATCCGCGCGCTCGAATGCTCCGGCCCCTGCCCTTCGTAGCCGTGCGGCAACAGCATCACCAGCCCGCTGGGCTGGCCCCATTTGGATTCCGCGGCGACGATGAACTGATCGATCATCACCTGCGCACCATTGGCGAAATCGCCGAACTGCGCTTCCCACATCACCAGCGTCAACGGATCGGCAACGCTGTACCCGAACTCGAATCCAAGCACCGCGAACTCGCTGAGCGAGCTGTCAAACACATCGAAGCGTGCCTGACCACTGGCGAGATGCTGCAATGGAGAGTACTTGCGGCCCGTGTCGGCGTCGTAGAAAACCAGGTGACGTTGGCTGAATGTACCGCGGCCGGAGTCCTGGCCGCTCAACCGCACCGGCGTCCCTTCGAGCACGAGCGATCCGAAAGCCAGCGCCTCGCCATAGGCCCAGTCGATCGGCCCGCCTTTTTCCCAAGCTTCCTTCCGTTTCTCCACAAATCCGTGCAGCTTGGGATGCAGATGGAAATTCTCCGGGAAGTACGTGATCCCCTGTACCACGCGTTCCAGCAAAGCCCGATTTACCGCGGTTGCCTGAGGAACGTTCGTGATCTCCCCCTCGGGCACGGCACTCAGCTCCTGCACTTCGAAGCGCTCAGCCCGCTCTTGCGCGGAGTCAAACGCCTCGCTGAGCCGCGCGGTCTGGCGCTTGTAGATCGCCTGGAGATCTTGCGAACCGAGCACCTCCTCGCGCGTCAGCCGTTCACCATAAAGCACCGCCACGGAAGGATGGTCCTTGATCTTCTTGTAAAGCAGCGGCTGCGTGTAACTCGGATCGTCGGCTTCGTTGTGCCCCCACCGGCGGTAGCAGAACATGTCGATCACGACATCTTTCTTGAACTCCTGCCGGTAATCGAATGCGATCTGCGCCACCCGTATGGCCGCCTCGGGATCGTCGCCGTTTACGTGGAAAATCGGCGCCTGCACCATACGCGCTACATCGGTCGAGTACGGCGTCGATCGCGCCTCGTCGGGCAGCGTCGTGAAACCAATCTGGTTGTTGATGATCAGGTGGATGGTACCGCCAGTTGAATAGCCGTCGAGCTGTGAAAGATTGAGCGTCTCCGCGACCACTCCCTGCCCCGCGAACGCAGCGTCACCGTGAATCAGCAGCGGAATCACGCGTTCCCGCGCGGTATCGCCCAATCGATCCTGCTTCGGCCGCACGATGCCTTCCACCACCGGATCGACCGCCTCCAGGTGACTCGGATTGGGCGCAACCGAAACCACAATCTCCTTGCCCGATTCCGATCGCCGCACGCCGCGAGCGCCCAGGTGATATTTCACGTCGCCCGAGCCCTGCGTGCTGGAGGGATCGATGTTGCCCTCAAACTCAGAAAAGATCTGCGCTAGCGGTTTTCCGACCACATTCGCCAGCACGGTAAGCCGCCCGCGGTGCGCCATCCCGATGACGACCTCATGTACCTTACGATCTGCCGCGCGATCCAGCAGTTCATCCAAAATTGCAATTGCCGTCTCCGCGCCTTGCAATGAAAACCGCTTCTGTCCCACAAAACGCGAGTGGAGGAAATGCTCGAATTGCTCCGCGGCGACCAGCTCTTCCAGAATGCGCAGCCGCACTTCACGATCGAGCGGCCAGTAGTTCGCTTCGGGTTCCATACGCTGCTGCAACCAGCGCTTCTGCTCCGGATGCTGGATGTTCATGTACTCGCATCCGATCTTGCCGCAGTAAGTCTGGCGCAGCGTTTCGAGAATCTCGCGCAGCGTGGCAACCGACTTGGGCACGCCTTCGCCGATCGCTTCACCTAGCGAGCCGGTGAGAAATTCGCGATCCAGGTCCCAGATGGTCAGCCCGTAGCGCAGCGGATCCAGCTCCGGATGGTAGCTCGGCTCGCCGCCCAGCGGATCGAGATCCGCGATCAGGTGCCCGCGCACGCGGTACGCGTTAATCAACTGGAGCACCGCCGCTTCCTTCGCGACTTCCGCCGTGTGCCCCGTCGCACCCGGAAGGCTCACCTGTCGATCCGGTTCCCAGCGCACCGGATTATAGGGCAGCTTCAGATGTTCGAAAATCTCTTCGTAGAAACTGTCGTCCCCATTCACCAGCGCCTGCAGCTTGCCCAGAAACATGCCGGATTCCGCACCCTGAATGATGCGGTGATCGTACGTGCAGGTCAGCGTCATGACCTTGCTGATGCCCAGCGCTGCTCGCATCTCCGGCGCGGTGCCCTGGTATTCCGCCGGATAGTCGATGGTACCCACGGCGATAATCGCGCCCTGGCCAACCATCAGCCGCGGCGTGGATTGCATCGTTCCCACGGTTCCAGGATTGGTGATGGAAATCGTGGTGCCCTGAAAATCCTCGCTGGTGAGCTTTCCGCTGCGCGCCCGGCTGACCAGATTGTCGAACGCCGTCACGTATTGCTGAAAATCCATTTCGCCGGCATTTTTCAGATTCGGCACCAGCAAATTCCTCGAGCCGTTCTTGCCCGCGACATCCACCGCGATACCCAGATTGATGGTCTTGTGCATGACGCGAAACGGCTCGCCATTCTGCTCCGCATATGCGTGATTCAAGCCTGGAAAATATTCGAGCGACCGCACAATCGCCCAGCCGATGATGTGCGTATACGAAACCTTGCTCTTCCCGAGCAGCGTACGGTGGTGATTGATAATGCGCCGGTTCTCGTCGATGACTTTGACCGGAATGGTGCGCTGCGACGTCGCCACCGGGACCGCGAGACTCGCGTCCATGTTTTCCGCGATACGCGCCGCCGCCCCTCGGAGCGGGACCAGTTCCTCGCCCGAAACGGACTGCAACTCTTTTTCCGCCGGCCGCACGGGTTCCGCAGGCGGGTGGCCGTTTCCGCCGCCATCTTCAAACACGTGCTTCCAGCTCTCGTCGACCGCTCCTCGGTCGTGCAGATATTGCTGATAAAGCTCGTCTTCGAGCCAACTATTCACGCCTACATTGGGTTCTGGTTTGACTGCCATGCGGGAGGTGCGCTTCCTCTATCCATGATACAGGCACTGCGTCAGGCTTACCAGTTTGCTCCCGCGCTACAATTGAACCGTGGAGATTAACTTTGGTGAGCGGGAGTATCGTTTCACCGTACTCTACGAGCCAGCCGAAGAGGGTGGTTACGTAGTAACCTGCCCCGCCTTGCCGGGCCTAGTCACTGAAGGCGAAACGCTCGATGAGGCGCGGGAAATGGCGCGCGATGCCATCCGCGCGTACGTGGAAAGCCTGAAGAAGGACGGGTTGCCAATCCCCGTCGACAAAAAACTCGTCCTCGATCCTGTCAAGGAAGAACTTCGGGTACCCGCTCCATCCTAGTGGCAGTGCGGCTGCCTGCCCTCAAACCTCGCGCCCTGCTGCGAGCGCTGGAAAGAGCAGGATTCTTCATCCATCACATCAGCGGCAGTCAGTACATCCTCAAGCATCCCGACAATGCTGCACTGCGTGTTACCCTTCCCTTGCACAACCGCGATTTAAAGCGGCGGACTCTGGAATCCATCGTCAAACAGGCTGGGCTGTCACACGAAGAAATGCTGCGTTATCTCTGAAACTTCACCAGCCGTACCGCTCTTCCGCCCAAGGATCGCCATGCATGTGATAACCGTTCCGCTCCCAGAAACCGGCCTGATCGCGATCCAGCAGTTCCACGCCCGCCACCCATTTCGCGCTCTTCCACGCATATAAACGCGGCACGATCAGACGCGCCGGGCCACCGTGCTCAACCGAAAGCGGTTCTCCGTCATGCAGAAACGCGACGATCGCGTCTTCCGCCAGAAAATCTTCGAGCGGCATGTTGGTGGTCCAGCCGCCGTCATAGCCGTGTGCCAGCGTGAAACGCGCATCCGGCAATGCGCCGCCCGCTCGCTCAACCAGCTCGCGAGTTGCCACCCCTTCCCACAGATTGCCCAACCGCGACCAGCGCGTGACACAGTGAAAATCCGAGAAAACCTTCACGCGCGGCAGCTTCTGGAATTCCTCCCAGTTCCACTCCACCGGCTTCGCCACTTTGCCGCCGATGCGAAATTTCCAGCGCTCGATCGCGATTTCCGGAGCGCCGCTCGCATCCAGCACTGGCCACTTCAACGTGCGCGACTGTCCCGGCGGCACACGCTGCACGCGACGGGTATCCGGACTGACGATGACACCCGCGGGTAAGCCCTCGGGCCCACGGATCGGCTTCTCCTGCGTCTTGGTCTGGTCCATTCCAAACATCAGTACGTCAGCGGGCTCAACGCAGGCTGCCGAATTTCCAGGCAGCCTTTTCCCGTCGGCAGCACCTTGCCCGGATTCATCCGGTTGTCAGGATCAAATAGCTCCTTAAAACCTCGCATCATGTCGAGCGTTTCCCCGGAGAACAGATGGGACATCATCTCGTTCTTCTCCATCCCTACACCGTGCTCGCCCGTAATCGATCCGCCCGCATCAATGCAGTACTTGAGAATCTCTTCCCCAGCAGCCTTGGTCTTCTCGATGTCGCCCGGCTTCCGCGCGTCAAACAAGATGATGGGGTGCATGTTGCCGTCACCAGCATGGAAAATATTGCTGATGATCAGCCCGTATTTCTTGCCGACTTCGCCGATAAAACGCAGTGTGGGAACAATCTTGGTTCGAGGCACCACGCCGTCCTGCACATAGTAGAAAGGACTCACACGCCCGATCGCCCCAAACGCGTTCTTGCGCCCTTTCCACAGCAACTCGCGCTCTTCAGCCGATTTCGCGAGCCGCACCTCCCGCGCGCCGCACGATCGCGCCGCTTCGCGAATCTGCTCCACCTGCTCCTCCACTACTTCGCGCATGCCTTCCAGTTCGATCAGCAACACCGCCGCCGCATCGAGTGGATAGCCAGCGTGCGTTGCCTGCTCCACCATCTTCAGCATCACGCCGTCCAGCATCTCGACCGCCACAGGCGTGATCGCGCGTGACGTGATCTCAGCAACCGTGCGTCCCGCGGCATCGTCGGAGTCATAGATCGCCAGAATAGTTTTGACCAGTTCCGGCTTGCGCATCAGCCGCACGATCACCTTCGTCACCAGCACCATGGTGCCTTCGGAGCCGGTGAGCAGACCGGTCAGATCGTAGCCGGGAAGATCGAGTTCCTTGCCGCCGGTCGTATACACAGTGCCGTCCGGCAGCACCACTTCCAGCCCGAGCACGTGATTCGTGGTGACGCCATACGCCAGCGTATGCGGCCCCCCGGCATTCTCGGCCACATTTCCGCCGATGGTGCAAGCGCGCTGGCTGGATGGGTCCGGGGCATAAAAATACCCATTTGCGTCAACCAAAAGTGTGATGTCCAGATTCACCACGCCAGGCTGCACCACGGCACGCTCATTATCGAGATCGATCTCCAGGATGCGGTTCATGCGTGCAAAGCCGACCATGATGCCGCCCGCGCGCGCAATCGCGCCGCCGCTCAAGCCAGTGCCGGCGCCCCTGCCCACAATGGGCACGCCGAATTCCCGGCTGATCTTGACAATGCCGACGACATCTTCGGTGGTTCGCGGAAACACGACGATGTCCGGCCTCGCCTTGTCCACGCTGCCGTCGTATTCGTAGAGGGTTAAATCTTCGGGCCGGTCCAGGTAGCCGCGCGGGCCCAGCAGTTGAGCCAGCTTCTCTTTGGCCTTCGCCGGAAGCATGATCAGAGCTTCGATTTCACGTAACTGATCATCCGGTCATCCATCCAGTCCGTCGCGTTGATGATCTTTTCCACTACCCTGCCGTCGCGGTTGATCAGGTACGTTTCCGGAATCTTGAAGGTCCCGTATTTGGAGTTGATCGTGTTGTCCGGATCGCGCGCAGTGAGGAACGAAACGTTGTACTTGTCCAAGAACCGCTTGTAGGCTTTCGGGTCTTTGTCGATACTGACACCCAGCACCACCACGCCCTGGTCCGCCAGTTCCCTTTGAAACTGATCGAGCGATGGCAGTTCCTGGATGCACGGAACGCAGTACGACGCCCAAAAGTTCAGCACCAGCAGCTTGCCGCCGAACTCAGCGCGCGTGATTGTGCGCCCGTTGTCGGCCGTGATGGAAAAGTCGGGCGCACGATCCCCTGTTTCCACAACACGTTCGTAAATGGAATCGTATATCACCCACGCGAAAGTGCCCAGAAGAACGACAATGGACACTTGCAGGACTCTGTCGATCACGCTCGTCTGCTTCATAGTTAACTTATAATCATATTGTATCCCGCCGTAAGTCCACGGCATCCGGTTCACTAGATGCTCATTACCAAGCGCGTTGAGTTCTCTGCTTCCCACGTCTGCCGCAGTCCGTTACTGAGCGACCGGGAAAACGAAGAGTTTTTCGGCTTGGCCGCCAATCCGCACGGGCACGGGCACAATTACGCGATCGAGGTGACGGTTGAAGGAAATCCCGATCCAGTCACGGGTATGGTAGTGGACCTAAAGAAGCTCAAAGATGTGATCAACCGCAAAGTAGTCGACATATATGACCACCGCTTCCTCAATCACGAAGTTCCACCGTTCGACCGCATCGTACCCACCGCGGAGAACATCGCCATCGACGTCTGGCAGCGCCTCGCGCCGCACCTGACAAAAGAATACGGCCGCCTGCACGCAGTCCGGGTCTTCGAAACACCCGACCTGTACGTCGATTATTTCGGAGACGCCGCATGATTCGCGTCACCCGCAAGTATCGTTTCTCGGCGTCGCACCGGCTGCATGCCGCGGTGTTGTCGGACGAGGAAAATCGCGAACTCTACGGCAAGTGCGACAATCCCTATGGCCACGGGCACAACTATGAGATTGCCGTTAGTGCTCGCGGCCCTCTCGACCCGCGAACCGCTCGCGTCCTGGATCCAGCGGTGCTCGATCGCCTGGTCCAGGAGCAGGTGTTGCGTCCGTTCGATCACCGCAACCTGAACGAAGAAATACCGGAGTTTCGCGGCTCCGTGCCCACCACGGAAAATCTGGCCAACGAGATCTTCCGCCGCCTGGAAGCGCACTGGAAATCAACATTTCCCGCTGATGGCCCGGCGCTAGAGAAAATCAGCATCGCGGAAACGCCGCGAAACATCTTTGAAGTATCGGAAATTCATGGCCAAGCATAAGCAAGTTGTGAAGATGCCGGCGCGGCATGTCGCTGATGGCTCGTTCGCGCCTCTCATCCAGCAGGTACTCGATCAACTGGTGGACGATCCCGGCCGCGACGGCCTCGCCAACACCCCGGAGCGCGTGGAGAAGGCTCTGCGCTTTCTCACCAGCGGTTATCACACCGATGTCCAGCAGGTCGTCAACGGTGCGCTGTTTGAGGTGAAGTACGACGAGATGGTTATCGTGAAGGACATCGAGTTCTTCAGCTTGTGTGAGCATCACCTGCTGCCATTCTTCGGAAAGGTCCACGTCGCTTATCTACCGAAAGGCCGCGTCATCGGGCTGAGCAAGATTCCGCGCATCGTGGACGTCTTCGCGCGCCGCTTGCAAATTCAGGAGCGCCTGACGCAAGAGATCGCCCAAAGCATCCAGAACATCATCGATCCCATCGGCGTCGGCGTTATCTGCGAGGCGCGCCATTTCTGCATGATGATGCGTGGCGTCGAGAAGCAGCATTCCGGCGCCGTCACCAGCACCATGCTGGGGGCGTTCCGCAACCGCAAGACCACGCGCGACGAATTCCTGGCGCTGGTAGGGCGGCCCGGAATTACCTAACCCGTTTCCCGTTATCTTTAGTGAGATTGACACGCTGACTATAATCGGAAAAGAGTGTGACGCTGTTCACACTCGTCCGAGGTCAGCCCATGAGTGCCTACGGGAACGATTACGCTAAGTGGAGTGAGCGCGAACTGCGCAAAGCGGAATCCGTGGCCGGGCGTTTTCTGCGCGAGAACGTCGATACCATCGGAGAGAGCTTGCGGGTCAAGGTCGGCCTGCTCGACGGCCTCGTCGAAAGGCTTCATCACCCACAGTTGTCACTTGATGAGCGCCTCCACATTTTCGCGCGTATGGAGGAAATCGCACGCACCCTGCAACAGGACGCCCAGGGCTTCTTCCGCATGGCCTCGGAACCCGTGGTCGCCCGCATCCTGGCCCAAGTGGAACCGAAGCCGCGCTAGTTGCCAGGCCGGACTTGTCCGGCCCCTACATCACACCTCCGTAGTGGCGAGGCACGCCTCGCCTAGCTCGGACGGCTACCCTCGCATCACCGTCAGCAGCTTCTTCGCTGAATAGCTCACAATCGCCAGAAATACCGTTGCACTGATGGCGATCACCACGAGCCGTTTTTGTGGCGACAGATATCTCGCTTGCGGCAGGCCGCGCCCCGAAGCATCCAACGACACTCGCAGCCTTACGGTCGCCGGGCTGCGGCCGCTATTCTCCACCACCACCGCGTAGTCGTCCGGCACACTGATCATACGGCTAAAGCTAGCCTGCCCCCGGAAAGCTCCGGAATCCTTCGTGTCCCGATGGCCCTGTTTCCAATCGTTCAGACCTTCAGCATTCACCAACTCCACTCGCACCGCGCCAGTGCTGGAGGTTACATGGAATTCGCAGTCCACCGTGACCGGCACGTGCTTCACCGCCACATCGACATAACGCCATTCCTTCGCTGGAATTTGAAATACTTCGTCGGTCAGCGTCTGCGACTCCGGCGCAAACAGCGCGAGCAGGACCGCGGCGTTCATCGCGCGCAAAATTCTTGGCCCCCGGAGAACGCTAGAATGGACAACATGAACGACAGTATGGCACAGCGGGAAGAATCCCTACCCCCGCTGGATTTGCCCGCGTGGAAGTCGGCGCTCAACTGGATCGCCGCCATCCTCACGTCGCTCCTGTTCATCCTCGCGGGCCTTTGGAAGATCACTGACCCCATCGCCGCGGCTGCCCGTCTGGCACAGGCCAAGGTCCCCGAGAATCTGAGCCTCGCGGCAGCTCTTGTGCTGGGCATCGCCGAGACCGTGGCCGCGGTTCTGGTCCTGGTGCCCCGGTTCCGCAAATGGGGTGCATGGCTCGGGTCGGCCCTGCTGGTCGCGTTCATGATTTACATCGGGATCAATTACACCGCGCTCCACGGCGCCGAGTGCAACTGTTTCCCCTGGATCAAGCGCGCCGTCGGTCCCGGATTCTTCATTGGGGACGCGGTCATGCTGCTGCTCGCCGTAATCGCCGGTTTCTGGGCACGGCCCTCGGAAAGCAGGCGCAGCGCGGTCATTGTACTTTGCGCTGTGACCGTCTTCGCGCTGGTCTCGTATGGCGCCACCGCCGTTCGACAGCGCGGCGTTCAGGCGCCGCCCATCCTCATGGTGGATGGCAAACCATTCTCCACCCAGGAAGGCCACGTCCTGATTTTCTTTTTTGATCCCGAATGCATGCACTGTTTTGACGTCGCCAAACGCATGTCCAAGCTCGATTGGGGCGATACCAAAATCGTCGGCGTCCCCACCGTGCATCCGCAATTTGCGCCGGACTTCCTCCACGACACGGGCCTGAAGGCCGGCATCTCAACCGACATCGCCGTACTAAAGAAGACCTTCCCGTTCGGCGACCCGCCCGCCATTGCTGCCCTGGAAAACGGACGCCAGAAGGAACCCCTCACCAAGTTCGAAGACCCTGAACCCGCCGCCACTTTGCGAAAACTCGGATTCGTCAAGTGATCCTTAGCTCCCGGCTCGCAATCGCCCTGCAAACAGCTTATGATTTCTTTAATACGCGCCCATGATCTCGCCCGCTCATCTCGCCACATGCCATGTGCCCCTTGCCACCCCCAAGCTCAGTGGGAAGGTGCGTAGTTGACGCTGACCGACGCCGAGGAGGAGATTGGCTCCAGTCTCCTGGCTCTCACCACTGAAGGCGGCCCCGGCAGTTTCCTGGTGGTATCGTCAGGCGAAGTCTACATCCAGTTCGCCGGCAATGTCGGCAACCAGCGCCTGCGTTGCGAGGCTATCTCGAACCAGTACTTATCGGACAAGCTACAAATGTCCTCGGCCGCTATGGATCGGCTGAAGAGTCTCGGCTTCGCCCTGGGCGGCGATCCCATAGAGGTCTTCTCGCGCACGTATGATCTTCCTACCGATGACTACGCCGCCGGCATCGCCCAACTGACGCTGCGCATCTTCACCGAGATCTATGGCCTGGCGCCAACGGCCGAAGTAGAAGTGCACCTGTCGTTAGAGTAAAGGTTCGTAAATCTCGCCTGCTTGTAAATCAACGTAAACCCGAGAACCTAGACCCTTACCGTTCCATCCAATTGAGTGGAGGATGAAACAGATGCTGAAAAAGATTGGAATTCCGCTACTCACACTTGCCGCGTTGCTGATTGTTATGCCGACTCCCCAAGCGAAAGCGGGCGTTCGATTTGGTGTGTATCTCGGCGCCCCGGCGTATGTGGCCCCGGCTCCCGTTTATCCGCCCGCGTATGTGGCGCCCGCCCCCGGTTACTACAATCCGTACCCCGCGTACGCGTATCCGGTGGCACCGGCGTACGTTTATCCATACGCCAACTGGGGCTGGGGTGGCCGCGCGTACTTTGGTGGTCGCGGCCACTACGTTGGACATGGTTTTGCAGGTCGAGGATTTGAACACGGCCGCGGACGCCGCTAAACGATCTCCCTTGAGGGCTGGGTGCCCACCCGGCCCTCACAACTGCTCCTCATCCATGAGCCCGCCTCAGCCAATCATCAAACGCATCTCATTTGTCGGTTCAAAGCCCAGCCTTTCGTAGAGCGGCCGCCCCTCATCGCTTCCTTGCAGAATCACATTGCGAATTCCGTTTGTCCGGCACCAGTCGAGAGCGACTTCCATCAGACGCCGGGCGATCCCCTGCCGGCGAAAACTCGGGACGGTGTACACATTCAAGATGTTGCCGCGCCGGGAACCTGGACCGCTCAAGTGCGGCGGCCAATCCATGAGCCACATTCCCAATCCGGCGACAATGGCGCCGTCGCCGCCGGTGGCCATCCAGGCCAGATATTCGCCCGAAGTCATCTTCTCGCGAAGCCACGGACCGAACGCGGTGATCATCGCATTCAGCTGCTCTTCGTCACGGTGCCCCATGTCGAAGAACATGCTGCGACGGTGGCCGGCTATAGTCTCGGCGTCATCAAGGGTAGCGGTGCGTAGGCTGATGTCTGGGTGACGAGTCCCCGTCAAGAGCGTCATCGCCAGGCAATTATACTGAACCAAGGCGTCCAGGTTTGTGATTTGGCGCTGGTCTAACCGTAACCATGTCCACGGCCTGGCGTTTGGTCCGAAAAGACATCTTCGTGTCGCACATTCCCTGGTACGTTGCATATCCGCTGATGGCCGCGGTGGCTTACGGCGCGCTCTACTGGTTCGCCAATCGTTCGGTGTACTTTCCGTCAAAGTATCCGGAAGGAGCTTGGGACGTGCAGGCACAATTGGGAGCGGCTGATGTGTGGCTCGATACGGCGGACGGTGTCCGCATCCACGGCTGGCAGATCGACCGGCCCGGCGCACGGTTTGTCACGCTCTATTTCCACGGCAATGCCGGCAACATCACTGACCGCTACGATCACTTCCTCGGGATCACGTCCTCCGGATCTTCGGTACTGATGATCGACTATCGCGGATACGGAAAAAGCAGCGGGTGGCCGACTGAAGACGGCATCTATAGGGACGCGGACGCCGCCTACGATTACTTGCTCAAAACCGGTCATTACAAGGGCCAGATCATTCTGCACGGCGAGTCCCTGGGCACGGCTGTAGCCGTTGACCTCGCTGGGCGGCGCCCGTGCGCGGCCGTGGTGCTCGAAGCGCCCTTCACTTCGGGGAAAGACGTCGCCAGCACAGTGTTCCCCATCATCGGTCCACTCGTCATGTGGTCTTTCGACTCACGGAAGAAGGTCGGCCGCATCCACGCTCCCGTACTGATCATTCACGGAGATCGTGACGAGATCATCCCCACGCGTCTCGGCCAAACGCTATTCGCCGCCGCGCCCGCGCCGAAATTGCTCTGGATTGTGCATGGCGCGCATCACAACGATATTGTCGAAACCGCCGGCGCGACCTACCGGGAACATCTGGAATCCTTCTACGAAAACCTCACGACGCCTAAATAAGACTGGAGCACGCGCCCACGTTGCAACCGGCACGTCATCGGATTATGCTTCAGTCAACTCATCCACATGATTGGCGACACCGTCTCGCATTACCGCATTCTCGAAAAGCTTGGTGCGGGTGGTATGGGGGTGGTGTACAAAGCCGAAGACATCCGCCTGGGCCGCACTGTCGCATTGAAATTTCTGCCGGAGGAATACGCCAAGGATCATGCCGCGCTCGAGCGATTCCAACGGGAAGCGCGGGCCGCCTCCGCGTTGAACCACCCCAACATCTGCGTGGTCTATGACGTTGACGAGCACGATAATCGTCCCTTCCTTGCCATGGAACTGCTCGAAGGGCAGACGCTAACCGAGCACATTTCCGGCAAGCCCTTGAAGACCGATGAACTGCTCGATCTGGCAATTCAGGTTGCCGATGCCCTGGATGCCGCGCACGCCAAAGGCATCGTACATCGGGATATCAAGCCTGCGAACATCTTTGTCACGCGACGCGGCCGGGCCAAGATCCTGGATTTCGGGCTGGCAAAGCTGGCGCCGGAAGCGGCGACCGCTCCAATGCCCACAAATGCCGCGACGGAACAGATGCTCACCAGCCCCGGCACAGCCATGGGGACCATCGCATACATGTCGCCCGAGCAGGCGCTGGGCGAAGAATTGGACGCGCGCACCGATCTGTTCTCGTTCGGCGTGGTGCTGTACGAGATGGCGACTGGCGCTCGGCCATTCACGGGCAATACTACGGCAGCGCTGTTTGACGCCATTCTGCACAAGACTCCGGTCGCGCCGGTCGAACTCAACCCGGAGACTCCCGCGAAGCTCGCGGAGATCATCAACAAAGCGCTCGAGAAAGATCGCGATCTACGTTGCCAGACGGCTGCCGAACTGCGCGCCGATTTGAAACGATTGAAACGCGACATAGCTTCGGGAAAGTTCACGGCGGTTGCAGCGTCCGGAGCGGTGGTCGCGCGCCAGCCAGTGCAGAGCGTTGCGCCACGAAGCCGATGGCCGCTGATAGTTGGCGCGCTAGCCTTGGTCCTGGCCGCCGGTGTGAGCGTTGCCTGGTTCCTGGGCCGGCGCCCCGAACCGCTCCCACACTTCAACCAGCGCAGGCTAACGGCGAATCCGCAGGACGTGCCCGTCGACCATGCAGCAATTTCGCCTGACGGAAAATATCTCGGCTACTCCGATCAGCGCGGAATCCATGTTCAACTTCTGGCAACGGGCGATACGCAAAACATACCCATGCCTCCAGGGGTTCTGGCCGGACAAGGTTACTGGTATTTCAACTCCTGGTACCCGGACTCCGCTCGGTTCCTCGCATCGCTCGGCGTACTCGGACAAGGGGGCAGTTTGTGGTCGGTTCCGATTTTCGGAGGAGCGCTCCGGAAGATTGCCGAAGGCCTGGAGAGCCCTGGAGTCGTTTCACCCGATGGTTCGTATATAGCGTACTTAGCCGAGCCGGCCGCAAACGGCTACCGCAGCATCTGGCTAATGGGCCCACAGGGGGAGGCGCCGCACAAGATCTTGACGGCGGCGGAGCAGTCCGCATTCTACGTGGTCACTTGGTCGCCAGCCGGAAACCGCGTTGTGTACCCATACCTCCATAAGGTCGGCGATCATTTGGCGATGTCGGTTGAGAGTTGTGATCTCAACGGCGCTGGCAAAACGCAGATCATCTCGGACATCCAGCTCCGGTACTACAACTGGGTATCGAGAGAGCGGTTCATTTATTCGCGATCGTCGGGAACAGGCAGTGCGCCAGCATCCAATCTTTGGGAACTGAGAGTCGACGGAAAAACCGGAGCGCCCAAAGGTGATCCGCGCCGGCTTACGGATTGGTCGGGGTTCTCGGTTTTTGGCTTGAGTGCAACGGCCGACGGGAAGCGCCTGGTGTTCTTGCGAGGAACCTCTCATCAATCGGTATTTATCGGTGATCTCACCAATAGTGGAAACCGGCTGCTCAATGTCCATCGGTTGACTGCGGACGAGTATGTCAACCAGCCATCGGCATGGACCGCTGATTCTCTGGAAGTCATCTTCGGCTCCGATCGAGGGGGAGGCTTTGGCGTCTACAAGCAGGCACTTGACGGGATCGATCCCCAGCTTGTTGGCACATCATCGGAACCGCACGCGGGGTGGTTCCGGCTCGCTCCTGACGGCTCATCGATTATCTTTGCAGCCTGGAAAGCGCCGGCCGAAACGATGCCAAACCTCTATCGAGTGTCAGCCAGCGGCGGGGCTCCTCAACCGCTATTCGCGGTCGAAGGCTTCGACGATTTACGGTGCAGCAGCCGGGCGGCTAATGTTTGTATCTATGGATCCAGGACCCAAGACCGGCGAGAGTTGATCCTTACGGCTTTCGATCCGATCGGCGGAAAAGGCAAGGAACTCTTGCGGATTCCAACCGAGCCCGATGGCGGCTACCACTGGGCCCTCTCTCCTGATGGCTCCGAGATCGCCTACTTGAAAGAGCATTGGAACGCGGATCAAATCCACTTCATCCCTCTACATGGCGGCGCAACCCGCAGCATCGCGCTCAAGGGCCACTTTCTTCTCTGCTCGCTGGAATGGGCGCACGATTCCAAGAGCCTGTTCGTGGGAAGCCAGCGCGCCGATGGCTCCGCCGTGCTGCACGTCGATTTGAACGGCAGTGCGCAGCCGATCTGGCAGCAAACTCAACCCGATGCGACATGGGGCATTCCTTCGCCGGACGGGCGCCACCTCGCCATGCACGGGACCAGCGCCAACTCGAATGTCTGGATGATTGACAACTTCTGATCTTCGAGACCGCCGGCGAGGTCTGCCTTGCCCTACAGCTTCAGGAAGATCTTTCGCTGGTAGAGCCAGTAACACAAGTACCACGTCACCAGCAGAAGCGCGCAGGACTGGGCCACGGGCGCGAAATCGCCCAGCCAGGCAAATTTGAACGTGAATACGTCAACCGCCTGCCTCAGCCATCCCTGCAACAACATGTGCAGCGAGTAGACGAAGATCGAATTCGCACCGATCACTACGAGCGGAAAGGTCCACTTGCGGTAGCCCTTCACTTCAACCAGCCAATAGAACGCCAGCAGCATCAGTAAAATCCATCCCGTGCTGTAGATCGTGAATGACGTCGTGCAGATGCGTTTGATGATCGGGTTCCAGGGATGAATGATCCATCCGAGCGCGAGGCAGACCACAGCCGAGATCGCGATGATTCGCATCTTCTCCGCGTGTGATCGGGCGCTTTGCAGAAGTTGGCCGGTCCATACACCAAAGAGCGTTGTAACCGTGCTGGTCAGGAAGTTGATCGTGGTCCAGTTGTCGTCGTTCGCATGCCCGAAGACGAATTTGTCAATGACCGCGCCGACGTTGGTGGTCATGGAAAGGAACGGCCCTTCCTTCCCCGGGAACGCAACAAACAGCGCCCAGTAGCCAACCAGGATCGCCGCGGCAATGATCGCTTGCCAGCGGAACCGGAGCTGCATGATGAGGTAGGCAAGAAAGTACGTGATTCCGACCTGCGCCAGCACGTTGATGAGCTGGAAACTCAGCCGTCCTTCTCCGATGGAGATCAGGATCTGGCTCATCAGAATCAGCCGAAAACTCCGGGCGACCACGTGCCAGAACAGTTGCCGTTCCGTTGCGCCCTGTTCCCTGCGGCGGGCCAGCGCGAACGGCATCGCCACGCCCACCATGAACATAAACGCGGGCTGGATCAGGTCCCAGAACGCGATCCATTCCCACGGCATGTGGTCGAATTGACTGGCGATGCCCGCGAATGCCGGCCGGCGCTTGGCTAACTCGGTGATGCCAAACCCTCCCGACACCAGCATGAGCATGATAAAGCCGCGGTACGCATCAAGCGCAAGATAACGCTGCGGTGTAGCGGGCTTGGGCAACGCTTGATCCGGAGCGGGAATGCGCTCTGCGGCATGCGCCGTTGGCATTTGGGGAGATTGTACCACCGCCCCGGAATCAGTGATGCGCTAGTCTCTGAGCATCGTAAAGTAGATGGCAGCGGGCACAACCAAGACAATCGCAGCCATGGCGAGGACCAACGCGCCGTGTTCTGCCACGAGAGCAAACGCAGAGGGCAGCAACGCAGGAATCCTGAGCCCGGCAATGCTTGACGCAAACCACCCAAGCGACGACTGAAACCACTTGGATGTCGCCCCGAAGCAGGCGCCGAGCAAGCCCATCGCCGCTGCGAGTGCGATCACTTGGGCGGCGGTGATGGGACGTCCAGCGGTTTCTGTGGCCTGACGGCGGGCACGAAGCTGCGCCAGCCACCACACACGGCCGGAATCGGGAACCACCGCACACGCGTGCATGTCGTCGCGAGCCTCGTCCAGTGCGCCGGCGACAGCGATAACGTCGGAGCAGATCGCACACGATGCCACGTGCGCGCGCAACTGCGCCTCCGCCCGCTCGGGCCAGCGGGATTGTAGCGCCGCCGACAGCACCTCTGATTCGAACTCGCACTCCACCCTCGTCACAACTCCTCCTCGATCGGCGCGCGACCCAGCAACGTTGCCAGCCGGCGCCGCGCGCGAAACAACAGAGGTTTCAGACTGGCCGGACGCAAGCCCAGCATGTCGGCGATTTCGCGATGCGAAGCTCCCTCGGCATATGCCAGCCACAACATGGCCCGTTCCTGGGGCTTCAGATGCGACATGGCGCGGTTGACATCGGTCTTGCGCTCGGTTGTGCCGGCATCATCGGCGGAAGGAACGCGCTCGATCTCTTCGCCCACTGAGCTGAACGGAGCCCGAATGATGCTCCGACGCCGCGCATCCCGCGCCAGATTGGTAGCAATCCGAAAGAGCGAATTCCGCCGATGGGTTTCGCTGTCATACGTCGCGGCTGCGCGCAGAAAGCGATAGAACGTCTCCTGAAGCAGATCGTCCGCCAGTTGACGATCCCCAGTGACCCGCGCCAGATACGCCCACACACCGCGCGCCGTCCGGTCGTAAAACGCACGGAATGACTCCTCATCCATCACAAAGCTTGGACAGGCGTCGTCCAGGGTGTAATCGCGGCTGACATCGTTGAACGTGGTGTCGCGAAGCATAGAGAGCTCTAGGCGCTCGGCATATCGGCTCGCGGCGTCCGGGTCGCCGGTTCGATCAATCCCAGCCGTTGAGAGATCACAAATGAGATTATCGCCGAAACCAGAAACCCGAGGCCGAGCGCGATGCCGAGCACGCCCAGCGCATGGAGAGGCTGCGAGGAAGCATCCGCCACACGGCTGCTCACGGTCTGCAGCCCGATGCCGCCCGCGACCAGCACCACACCGCCTTGCACAGACCAGAGAATACGCCCTAGCGGCGCGCCCATGGTTCGTGAACCAGCATCCAACATGATCGGAGAAGATTGCAGAAATTTCGACCCAGCCGGTGACTGGATATAAGCGAGCAGATCGTCATTGGCCGTGAACCGGTCGAGGATTTTTGTATGAACGTCGGTCTGCACCTTGGCGAGCCGGCTCCACCTTCTATAATCCACGAGCGTCCGAATCAGCCAGACGAGCACGCCGAACGCCAGGCTAAATCCGGCAAATAGGCCCATGCCATCTAATACCGACCTCCACAGCTCGATGGTCTGCGCGGCGGGATCTTGATTCACGCGAGAAAACCTGGCTTCGCCCAGGTAGAACGATGGATTGCGCGCAATTTCGGGATGTGCGTTCAGAAAATTGACCAAGCCTGGATAAGGCGCCATGTATGATTGGTTTGCAGCCAGACTCGGATCGAGCGCCAGGACGTTCCGCAACGCCGGCGGATAATGTTCCAGCAGCTGAGACAATTCATTCTTGGTTCGCTCGGCGTCCGGCTGTTCGACTGTCAATACTGTCGCCGATTGCCCAGCCGAGCCATCATGGACTTTCTGCGCCCAACCCGGTGACGGCTGCCAGATACTGATACAGGTTGCGATCGCTCCCAGTCCCAAGATCCGCCTCATCCGCGCCGTTGCCATTGTCATACTCCCTTCTGCCACTAGTTACGCAGTACGGGCGTACGGGTTAACACCAAACGTGCGGATCGCGGCCATCAGCGGCCGGCCACGCGGCAGGCGTAATATATTGAGGGGGTCTTCCCATGGCCTACAACTTCACAAGACGCCATTTCTTCTTCGGCTCACTATTTGCCGGCGCGGTTCCTGCCGCAGGATTCGGAACGGTTCCCTCGCTGCGCGCGCTGGGCTACAAATCGCCCAACGAGAAACTCAACATCGCCTCCATCGGCGCCGGCGGCAAGGCCTCGAGCGACATCAGCGGGTGTGCCTTGGAGAACATCGTTGCGCTCTGCGATGTGGATGACAAGCGAGCCGAGCAGAAGTTCAAGCAGTACGAGAAGGTTCCCAAGTACAAAGACTTCCGGCGAATGCTGGATGAGCAGGGAAACGGCATCGACGCCGTCATCGTGGCCATCCCGGATTTCATGCACGCCACAGCGGCCATGTGGTGCATGGAGCGCGGCAAGCATGTCTATGTGCAAAAACCGCTGACCCGCACAGTTTGGGAAGCCCGCCAGTTGATGGAAGCCGCGAACAAGTACAAGGTCGCCACGCAGATGGGCAACCAGGGCTATTCGAACGAAGGCACGCGCCAAGCGGCCGAAATGATCTGGGCGGGCGAGATCGGCAACGTGACGGAGGTGCATGCCTGGACCGACCGTCCCATCTGGCCGCAAGGCCTCACCGTAATTCCGCCGTCGGAGCCGGCGCCGGAAACGCTCGATTGGGACCTGTGGCTGGGCATCGCCGAAAAACGCCCGTACACGTCGGGCGGGCCGGATTACAAGTCGCCAATAGGCGGGTACTTCTACCAGCCGGAAAATTGGCGCGGCTTTTACGACTTCGGCTGCGGAGCCTTGGGCGACATGGCCTGCCACATTCTTGGCGCACCGAATCTCGCACTCCAGTTGGGCGCTCCGCTGAGCGTGGAATGCATCCACAAAGAAGGCCTCAGCGATTTCATGTTCCCCGTGAAATCGGTGATCCGCTACGACTTCCCAGCCCGCGGCGACATGCCCCCCGTGAAACTGTTCTGGCACGACGGCCTGAAGGAGACGCCCAGAATTCCCGGTGTGCCTGAGGGTGAGCTTTTGGGCGACCTGCCGTGGAGACGGCCCGCTGCCGCGCAGGGGCAGATGCCGCCAAGGCCGCACACCGGCTACGTCGGCCGCGTTTTTGACTGGGAGGCATTCGAAAAAAACAAGGACGAATCGGAAAGCGAGCTCAGAACTCCGCCGCCCGACGGCAGTCTATTCATCGGCGACAAAGGCATGATCACCACCGGCACCTATGGCGAGCAGACGCGCCTCATCCCGGTGGAGAAGATGCGCGACTATCAGTTCCCGCCGGAGTTCCTAACGCGCTCCCCGGGCCATTACCGCGACTGGATTCGCGCCTGCAAGGGCGGCGATCCGGCTTGTTCCAATTTCAATGTTGCAAGCCCATTCGTGGAGTGGATGCTGCTCGGTGTAATCGCGTTGCGCGTCGAAGGAAAGCTTGAGTGGGACGCGGCCAAGATGAAGTTCACCAACAATGCGGAAGCTAATAAATACCTCAAGCCGACCTTCCGCAAAGGCTGGACGCTCACGTAAACGTCACGTGGATCTGGTCTCCTGGCTGGTCGTCGGCATCGGCGACATCACCACTAAGCGCGTTCTGCCGGCCATTCTGGCGGAACCGCGCAGCTGCCTGGCGGGCATTGTCACGCGCAATCCGGTAAAGGCCGCCTCATACGGCGTTCGAAGCTGGACGAACCTCGATGACGCGCTGGCGCAATCCGATGCCAACGCCGTTTACGTCGCCACCCCTGTTTTCCTGCATGCGCCACAGACCATAGCGTGTTTGTATACCGGCAAGCACGTCCTCTGCGAGAAGCCCATGGCGCTCGATTATGCTGAGGCGTGTCGGATGCAGGCCGCCGCGGAACAAACCGGGTGCCTCTTGGGCATCGCCTACTACCGCCGCATGTATCCGAAGGTGAACCGTGCGCTGGAGTTGATCGCTGCCGGCGCGATCGGCCGCGTGGTCTTCGCCGAAGCCACATCGCATGATTGGCTCGATGCTAATGGCGCCCGAAGCTGGCTCACCGACCCGAGGATGGCCGGCGGCGGGCCGCTCTACGACATCGCCTCACATCGCATCGACCTGATGAACTATCTTTTCGGCAAACCCGCGAGGGCGACGGGCCATTTCTCCACTCTGGTCCAAACCATCGATGTGGAGGACAACGCTACCGTGCTCATCGAATACGAAAATGGCGTCCGTGGAGTAGTGGACGTCCGCTGGCACTCGCGGGTGCCGCGTGATGAATTTCGAATTCGCGGCACTGACGGCGAGATGGATTTGACGCCGCTCAATGGCCCATCAATTGTATACCCCGGCGGACAGGAACACCTACCCACGCACGAAAACTTGCATTATCCCTGCATACAGAACTTCGTCACCGCGGTGCTGGATAACGCGCCGCTTCGATCAACCGGCGTCTCAGCGTTACCGGGAGCGTGGGTGACCGAAGAAGTGTTGACCGCCGCAGTCCGCCGCTACTGAGCCGGCTTTCCCAGCCGGAAGCAGGCCATCTCGGAAGTATTGCGAACCAGCAGCAGGCCGTTGTCGATAGCCGGAATGTTCCACGTCCGTCCCTGGACGGCGGAAAACCGCGCCATCTCCTGATGGCCTTCCGGCGTGGCGCGCACCAGCACGACGTCGCCTTCTTCGGTAGTGACGATCAGATATCCGCCGGCCAGCAGCAATTGCCCATATCCGTAGCGCCCGCCCTTCCATTTCAACTCGCCTGTCTTCGCATCCACGCACGCCAGGATCGCCTCGTCGAAGCCATATACGTATCCCTGATACAGCACCGACGAGTTGAACTTATTCTTCAGCCGGTTGTTCTGCCACACCGGATGCGCCGCGAAAGCATCCCCCGTCTTCGTGATCTCGATTAGCGCCGCTCCCGGACCTTGCGCTGATGAAAGCAGTACGTGCCCGTCATCCACCACCACCGGCTGCGAACAATTCATATCCATCTGGGCCGGGAACGGAAATTCCCACAGCAGTTTACCGTCTTCAATCGATGCCCCCAGGGCGCGTTCACCGCTGATCCAGACAATCTGCCTCTCGCCGGCGAGCGTTGCCACGATGGGCGAAGTGTACGCCGCCCGATCATTCAGCGCGCGCCAGACGGGCTGGCCCGTCAGACGGTCGTACGCGACGAGGCTTTTGCCATTTGTACCACCCGGCGTCACGATCACCTTCTCATCTACCACTAGCGGCGAGCCGGACATCGCCCAGTGAATGTTCTTGGCTTCGTTATCCGCCAGAATATTCTTCGACCACTTCACCGTGCCGCTCCTGGCACTCAGGCAATGCAGGTCGCCGTTCGCTCCCAGCGCGTAAATGAGTCCGTCGTGGTACACCGGCGTGGCGCGCGGCCCAGCCCCGCCCAGCACTTCATCGAACAACGCCGGATAACTGAATGCCCACAGTTCCCTGCCCGTTTGTAAGTCATAGGCCGTGACGGCTTCCTTGTCCCGGCGCTGCTCAATGGTGTAAGCGCGGCCTTCACCTACCGTGAACGATGCGTATCCGCCACCGACCGGCTGCTTCCACAGGCGCGGCAAACCCGTAGCGGGCCATTCCGTGTCGATTTCCGTCTCCGCGTAGACTCCGGCGCGATTCGGACCACGAAAATCGGTCCAGTAAGCAGCAGGTTGAACGGTTGCCGGAGTTTGGACAGGGAGCGCTGCCACCGCCCGTTCAGCGCGTTGCCGCGCGCGACTCTCTTCAAGCCGCGAGTACTGCCGGGCGCGCGTGTCGAATGTGACCGTCATCGGAGAGAACGCCCCGTTCCACACCACGCGCATTCCATAAACGAAGAAAAGTTCCAGGACCGCGATGATCCCGATTCCCAGCGTGCCCGCAATCCGCCGCAGAATCCCCAGATCACCACGCTTCCACAACAGCACCAGCCCCAGCGGTGGAAATAAGAAAATGCTGAGCCAAAGAGCAAGACGGCTGCGAAGCATATGGCTCTAGTGTAGTGCGTCCGAAATGGCGGCGTTTATTGTTAAGGGGCAAACCGCTTGCTACGCGCGCGGCTCAGAAACGTTCCCTGCTAGTTTGCGGGTCTGTTTTGCCGGGCCGCGACCAAAGGGAGTGGTCGTCCAACGATGAAGAAGGATACTCCTCGTTCTGGGGACGCACTGCTCTAGCATCCCCTCCAGCTCGTGTCCGCCCTCACGTCCCTATCCATGCCCTTCTCCGGATAACTGGCGCACAATATCGCCCACAAATGCTTTGGCGTCGCCAAACAGCATGAGCGTTTTGTCCAGGTAGTAAAGCTCGTTGTCGATACCGGCAAAACCGGGACTCATGCCGCGCTTGATCACCATGACGGTGCGCGCTTTGTCGACATCCAAAATCGGCATGCCGTAAATCGGGCTGCTCTTGTCGCTCCGCGCGGCCGGGTTCGTCACGTCGTTGGCGCCGATCACCAGAACCACGTCGGTCTGCGGAAACTCCGGATTGATCGCATCCATATCCAGCAAACGGTCATATGGAATGTCGGCCTCGGCCAGCAGCACGTTCATGTGCCCCGGCATGCGCCCCGCCACCGGATGAATGCCAAACTTCACATCGACGCCGCGCTTGGTGAGTGCGTCATAGAACTCGCGGACCTTGTGCTGGGCCTGCGCGACAGCCATGCCATAGCCGGGAACAATGACCACCGAGTTTGCGGCGCCCAGAATCCCGGCGGCTTCTTCCGCGGTCGCGGTTCGCACCGTCCGCGCCTCAATCGCGCCCGCCGCTGAGGCCTGCACTTGCCCGAATGCGCCGAACAGCACGTTGGTGAACGACCGGTTCATGGCCTTCGACATAATCACCGAAAGAATGAACCCCGACGATCCGTCCAGCGCCCCCGCAATAATCAGCAGCTTGCTGTCGAGAACAAATCCCATCGCCGCCGCCGATAGACCCGCATAAGAATTCAGCAGCGAAATGACGGTGGGCATGTCGGCGCCACCGATCGGCACGATCATGAGCACGCCGAATAGAAGCGGTATCGCAATAATCAGCGGGAACAGACGCGTCTGGTCCGGATGCATTACAAGATACCCGGCTACAACCACGGCAATCGCCAGCAGCGACATGTTGACGATGTTCTGCCCCTTGTAAGTGATGGGCCGCTGCGGCAGCACCTCCTGTAGCTTCCCGGCGGCCATCAGGCTTCCAGTGAACGTCAGGCTGCCCAGGATGACCTCCATCGAGAGCACCGCCATCATGAACCGCGGCACGTTGGGCGCAAGCTGGTAATATTCCGCTGTGCCAACCAGCGAAACGCATAGAGCGCCGAACGCATGGCTCAACGCGGTCCGCTGCGGAACCGCCGTCATCTGTACCAGGCCCAGCGGGATTCCGATGATCGTTCCCGCCACCAGCGCGATCGCGATCCACGTATAATCCACGATCCCGCGATGCAGCAGCGTGGCCCCGATGGCCAGCGCCATGCCGATCTCGCCCGCCAAAACACCTCGCCGCGCGGTCGCCGGCGCGCTCAGCCATTTCAGTGACAGAACAAACAGCGCCGTCGAGATCAGGTAGATGATTTCGATCACGTGGTTGGTAATCTGCGCGCTGTTCATGGCTTTTTGGTTTTGCTGGCTTTGAACATCCTGAGCATGCGATCGGTGATAAGAAAGCCGCCTACCAGGTTGCTCGTCGCCGCCACTACCGCCAGCGTCCCCAGCACCGTCGAGAGGCCGCTCTTATGCTCGCCGACCAGCAGGATCGCGCCCACCACGGCGATGGCATCGAGCGCGTTGGTCAGCGACATGAGCGGCGTGTGCAGCAGTGGCGAGACCCGGCGGATCACCTCGAATCCGACGAACGCCGCCAGCATGAATACGTACAAGCTTGTGATGAGATCCGACGTCATCTGTTCTCCCGATTTGAAAATTATAGGGGCCGAGTTCTCACCCGGCCTTCTGTTTACGTCTGGCCCTGCATGACTCTAGCTGGCAGTGAGAAAAATTCCCGCACCCGCGCATTGACAATTTCCCCGCCCTGCGTGACCAGCGTCTCGCGCGCGATATCGTCGTCCAGATGCAAATGGCCCTCGCGGAACAGGTGCACCAGAAACGCCGTCACGTTACGCGCATAGAGCTGGCTGGCATGGTACGGAACGCTGCTCGCCAGATTGATCGTGCCGATCACGGTGACGTTCTGTTCCACCACCACCTCCCCGGCGCGCGTCACTTCGCAGTTTCCGCCGCGCTCCGCCGCCAGATCGACAATCACCGAGCCCGGCGCCATCTTCCCGATCATCTCGCGCGTCACCAGCACGGGCGATTTCTTCCCCGGAATCACCGCCGCCGTAATCACCACATCGCTCTCCGCCACTACCTTCCCCAACAGTTCCTTCTGGCGCTGATAAAACGTTTCATCCTGCGCCTTGGCATAGCCGCGGGAATCCTGGGCGTCCTGGACCGCAATCGGCAGCTCGATAAAACGCCCGCCCACGCTCTGTACCTGCTCTTTGACCGCCGGCCGTAGATCGTAAGCCGACGCCACCGCTCCCAATCGCCGCGCCGTGGCAATTGCCTGCAATCCCGCGACGCCGGCGCCGATCACAAACACGCGCGCGGGCGTAACTGTTCCCGCGGCCGTGGTCAGCATAGGAAAAAGTCTCGGTAGCATGTTGGCAGCTAGCAGGACTGCTTTGTAACCGCCCACCGTGGCCATGGACGAGAGTGCGTCCATACTCTGCGCGCGAGTGGTGCGCGGCATCAAATCCACCGAGAACGCCGTCACGCCGGTGGCCGCCACTTCCTCGACCGTCGCCAGCACTCCCAGCGGCCGCAGAAATCCCACCACAACTTGTCCGGGTCTGAGGAGCGGCAGATCGGCCGCGCCCGTCTGGTCGTTGGATCCGTGGCAGAGGATCTGCACCACCACTTCAGCCTGCCGGAAAATCTCGCTCCGCTCCGTGACGATCTTTGCGCCCTTGGCCGTGTATTCCGCGTCCGGATATCCCGCGCTCAGTCCGGCCTGGGCTTCGATGAGGACCTCGAAACCTGCTTTCGCCAGGTTGGGGACCACAGCGGGCACCAGCGCCACGCGCCGCTCCCCGGGAAAGCTCTCCTTCGGAACCCCGATGACCATGCAGCCTCCGCTTTGCCCTACTTCTTTATCATGGCGCGGATTCGGCGCTTCTGTGGCTCGGTCACCCTTTTTTTAACGCGCACCCTACGCCGCTCGGGCCGACGAGAACCGCGTCACCGTCGGCTGCACCAGCCTGTCAAAATCCGCATACGCAATCCGCATCAGCTCGTTGTGCGTCCCGGCATTGAACGAGATCTCTTTATCTTTCGTCAGGCCTTCCTCGACGAAAACAGGCACGCCGTACAGATTTCCGAATGGCGGCATCGCGCCCGTCTCGCACTCCGGGAATTTTCCACGAAATTCCGCTTCGGTGGCCAGCGCAACCGCCTTCGCGCCCGCGACCGCCTTCAATAGCGAAAGATCCACGTGCTTGGAAGCGGGCAGAACCGCCATAGCCAACTTGCCGTCCAGGTTGACAATCACAGTTTTGGCCATGTCACGTCCCCGGATGTGCGCCAGCGCGGCGACCTCCTGAGCGGTGTAGGCCGTTGAGTGCGTGGTCATTACGTACTTGACTTGGTTGCCGTCGAGGAATTCCATCAACTTCTTTGCCGGCATATAGGCCTCCTTGTGTGTCCGTTTTCCGTGCATGCCGCGTGCCAACTCGGTTCGGAGATATTCAGACTGACTTTGGTCTAAACTGAGACCGTCGTGCCTCAGCAACTCTACCAGTGGCTCCCGCCTGAAGGCGTCAAAATCATCCTCGTGTTGTTCCTCTCTTTCCTGATTGGACTGGAGCGCGAGGAGCACAAAGCCAGCACCGATCACTACGGGTTTGGCGGCGTGCGCACGTTTCCTTTGATTGGCCTCCTGGGTTACTCGCTCGCTTTGCTTTCCGGCGCCCAGTTGATCCCGGTGGCCGTCGGCTTCGCCGTTGTGGCCGCATTCCTGTGGCTGTCATACCGTCACAAACTGGCCACCGCAGAGGCCGCCGGCGTCACCTCCGAAATGTCCGGACTCGCCACCTACGTCGTCGGCGCCCTCGTCTATCACGAACTCTTCTGGATCGCCACCACCCTCAGTGTCGCCAGCATGTTGCTCCTGGAGCTCAAGGTCGGTCTCGAAAGCCTGACCAAGCGCATCGCTCCCGAGGAAATCCTGACATTCACGAAGTTCCTGCTGCTCAGCGCCGTCATACTTCCCGTGTTGCCCAATCAGGAATTTGGCCCGTTCCTGATCAATCCCTTCAAGACCTGGCTCGTCGTGGTTGCGGTCAGCGCCGTTTCCTACGGCAGCTACGTTTTGCAGGGAGCCACCAAAGAAACAGGCGGTGTAGTGCTTGCCGCGGTCCTCGGCGGTGCCTACTCCTCCACCGCGACCACCGTTGTCCTCGCCCGCCGCGCGCAACGCGAAAAGCGCCCGCACCTGTTCGCCGGCTGCACCCTCATTGCCTCCGGCATGATGTATTTGCGTCTCATCGCCCTGGTGAGCCTGTTCAGCCGGAGTGTGCTGGCCTTGGTCGGCGTGCCCTTCGCCGCGCTGGCCGCCCTCGCCGGCATCGCAGGCTGGATATGGTCGCGCCTGCCGGATGGCTCTTCGGGCGAGGTCAAGCGGGAGTATCAGCCTGGCAATCCCCTGGAACTGCGCGCGGCTTTCATGTTCGCGCTCCTTTTCTTGTTCATGCTGGTCGCCACCCGCCTCGCATCCGCCTACCTGGGAAAGGGTGGAGTCTACGCGCTGGGCGCGATCATGGGCTTGGCCGACGTCGACCCCTTCATCATGGGCATGACCCAGTCCGCCGGCGTGGCTACCCAGTTACCAGTCGCTGCATCCGGAATTCTGATCGCCGCGGCCAGCAACAACGTGGCGAAAGGCATTTACGCCTACACACTCTCCGACCGCCGCACGGGCGTTCAGAGCCTCTGCCTGTTAGTCGCGCTCGCGATTCTGGGTCTCGCCCCCCTGCTCTGGCTCGGACCTTAAACGCTGATCACCGGACACGGCGCTTCGCGAATCACCGAGTACACGTGCGTGCGCATCCGCCCGAACAACTCTTGCAGCACGCCCCGGCCGATCACCACCAGGTCAGCTTGATTCTCTTCCGCGGCTCTGCGCACCACCGGCGCTACGTCCCCGCCCTCGACGATCGTCTCCAGCGACGTGTCCGCCTCGCATTGCACTTTCGCCAGTTCCTGGCGCGAAACCTCGACCAGGTACGCACGAAACTTACGGCCCTCGATATCGATGCCGTCCGGCGGTTGCGCCGCGGGGATGGCGTGTACCAGCTTCACCGTCGCCCCATGCTCGCGCGCAAATCGCGTGGTCCAGACAATCAGCGGAGCCGCCTTTTCCGTGAAATCCACCGCGCACAGTATGTGTCGATATCCGGCAGGCGGCGCTGGCGCCTCCGCGATGTGCGCGCTGGTCCACACCGCACATTTCACGTCGTGCAGAACTTTGGCCGTGACCGATCCCAGCAGGAACCGCCGGAACGGCCCGTAGCCATGCGTCGGTATCATGATCAAGTCCACGTGCTCCTTTTGGGCGTAGTCGGTAATCATGTGCGCGGGATCGCCTTCACACATGAGCCGCGTCTGCGCCACGTCCGCAAACTCATCTTTCAAATACGATTCCAGACGCCGCTTCCTGTCATCCGCCATGGCCTGGAAGTCGATCACAGCGGCCTGCGCCGGCCACCCCGGATAGGCGCCGGTAGGTAGTTCCATCACGTGCAGCATCGTCACGTGCGCCCCGTACCGCCGCGCCATGCACAGAACGTACGGAGCCACATTGCAACACTGCTGCGAAAAGTCCACTGGAAAAAGGATATGTTTGAAGTTCGGCATATTCGCCTCCTCCGTCACTGCGGCTAATCGGAAACCATTAGCTCTCCGCCCAGCCGCCGATTGGTTTTACAAATCCAACTGCAAGGAGATAGCCGAACTCAGATTCTACAAATCACACCTGTAGGGGCCGGGCACGCCCGGCCCACAGCGTGCGCTCAAGCGTAAATTGACTCAAAACATTGGGAAAAACTGCGCACTCCGACAACGAATGTAACGCAGGGACACGCGCCTTTTGCGGGTACCTGCGGCCTTTCTGCCCACGGCCTACTTCACCAGCGCTGGAATGGTCGTGAAACTCCCAGTTGGCGCGCTGCGAATGCCAAGAGCGCTGATTTGCCCGGTTGACGGCGCGTCGAACTCCACCGTCCCGCGCTTGTTCTGAGCGAAGGGATAGTTGTTCGCCAGCAGAAATGATGTGTGCCCGTGCGCCGCAAGATCCTTCGTCGCTGTGCCCAGTTGTGCGCCTGTGTCGTCGCGCACAATCATCGATACTTTCACCGGCTGATCCGAGATATTAGCCAGCGCCAGTCCGGTCGTAAGGCCGTTCGTGTTGTCGAAGGCAAGCACGTATGCGGCAGAGTTGCGTGTTTCCAGCGGCACCACGGCCTCTTGTGCGTTCGGGTTGTAGTGGAACACCGCAAAGCCGCTCGTGTTTCCACCCTGACTTGTCAATTCTGCCGATCCGCTGACCAGAGCCGCATTGCTTTTCGCGTTAGTGGCAATCACCAACGTAGCGCCTGCGGCAATCGTCTCGCTGACAGTAGCCGTGGTTGTGGTTTCCTTCGAGTCCTCAAAAGCCAGCGGCAAAGACACCGGATCACCGTTGTCGTCGAAAAAGCTCAGTTGAATGCTAGCTTCGGTTGTTCCCGTGTTAGTCAGAGTAAACGTAGTGAGCCAACCGGCGCCGGAGGCTAAGTGAGCCATGGTCCCGCTGGCGCCGACATCCCCAAGCGCGGTAGCTGTGCCGGAGAGGATGATACCGACAGTGGCGATAGTGTCGGTGTCAACGAATCGAAGCCCTCCGTTGACGATAGCTAGATTCATGTTCAGGGTCCCCAAATTGGGATCGGCAAACGTCGCCGTCCCCGTGCAGTTCGAATGCGTCGCGTAGGTGCCGGAAACGCTCACGCTGGTCACGGTGCCGACGGCGCTGATTTCACCACTCAGCGAAAACCCCCCCGTCCCATTAAACGTGATCTTCCCTGAGTCGGTGTAAGGATCGACGTTACCACTGGTGTCGATGACTGAGCCCGTAATCGTGTAGGCATACGCGCCGTTGATCGATTCCAGAACACAATTGGTCGGCTGCTGCCTTGCCCCCCCTGAAACAATCGATCCGTTGTCGTTTTGCATGAACCTGATCTCTTGTCCGTTGTTCAGGATAACTAGGTTGAAATGGAAGGGGCCAAGGCCATTACTATAAGTCAACGATGCAGACGCGGTGCAGTCCGTATTGACATTGTATGTTCCCGTTACCGTGGTTCCCGTCGCAATCGTTCCGGCAAGACTTTCAGCACCAGTACCGCTAAAATGGCCATTTCCATCCGCGCTCAAGCTGCCCATATCGGCGTAGGGAGCAAGACTTCCCTGTTCAATCAGGTTTCCTTGCAGCAAATATCCATACGGTCCCGTTAAGGTGGCATTCGTACAGGATTGCGTTTCTCCCGCCGTCGATTGTGCCTTGCCGATCGTGGCGGCGAGCAAAAGGACCGATGCAAAGACGCGCGCCTGCCAAAGGGACTTCATGAGTGGGAATCCTCCTCAAGCGTTGACGTGCCGGACATGAACTACGTTACAGTCTGCACAGCCGCTGGAATCGGAACAACTGGCCCGGTGATACAGGACGCCGGGTGGGGCAATGTGCGACTGCGTTCGCGTTTATTCGCGTCCGCAAAACGTTTTCACTTGTTACTGCCTTACTAATTCGGGGACAGGCTACGAAACCCCCCAAATTCAACCGCGCAATTCCCCGCATTCCTACCCCGCCACTTCCACCTTCTGCCCCGTCCGGCATGACTGGTATACCGCCTGCACCAGCTCCAACGCCTGATACCCCTCTTCACCCGCGATCAGCGGTTTGCGCCCCGTGCGGATCGCCTCGCCGAAATCGCGGAACTGCCGCTCGAAAGGTTCCACAGAAATCGCCATCGGGTCCGATGATCCCGACGCCACATTCTTCGAGACCGGCGCCGCCTCGCCCGAATCATTTTCCACATCCCACGTTGTGAGCTTGTCGCCGGACATGATCGCCGTGCCCTTGGTACCGTGAAACTCAGTGCGCTCCGTGTATCCCGGCCAAAACGCCGTGGACGCCTGGATAACGCCGGTCGCCCCTGACGCATACCGCACCACGGCATTCACCACATCTTCCGACTCGATCTTATGCAGCGCGCCCAGTTGCCAATATCCGAACAACTCTCGCACCGGTCCCGCCATCCAGCGCAAGATGTCCAACTGGTGAATCGCCTGATTGATCAGCGCCCCACCACCTTCGGTCGACCAGCTACCCTTGATCGCCCGCGAGTAATAAGCGGCCGACCGGTACCACTTCACATAGCAATCGCATTGCAGCAACTTACCCAGCCGCCCCGCCGCAATCGCCTTCGCCAAAAACTGGCTCGCATCGTCGAAGCGATGCTGGCTCACCACGCCGAGCACGATGCCCGCCTTGCGCGCCGTCTCAATCATCTCCCGCGCTGTTTCGAGATTGGTTGCAATCGGCTTCTGCACCTGAATGTGCTTGCCCGTTTCCGCGCAGATGCGCAGCGGCTGCAGCCGGAAATCCGGAAAGGTGCACACGTCCACGTAATCCACCTCGGGATGCCGGCAGACCTCTTCGAAAGTCTTCACGAACTGCGCGCCGTTGGCCTCGGCAAACCGCCGCCCGCCTTCCTCGAAGATGTCCGTGCAAACCGTGATCCGGTAGCCGATATTCCGATATGCGCGCGCGTGCAGATTCGAAATCGCGCCCGTGCCGATCATGCCCACTCGCAAGCCGTTCTTGTTCATGGTGGAATCATGCAGTATATCGCGCCACCCACGGCATCAGCGCCGCGCAGCCATCTCCAGTAAAATGAAATCTTCCAAATATGAGACGACTGCTGTGCTGTGCCGGTGTGCTCTTTCTCGCCCTGGCCGCCGGATGCCGGCGGTCGCAGTCCGACAACGTGGCGGCGACCGTCAATAATCGCCCCATCACCTACGCTGAGTTGGAGAAGAACTTCCAAACCCAAATCAACACGCCCCAAGAGGGCTCCAGCGAAGATCAGGTTATGATTCAGAAGCTCGAGCTTCTGCGCACTCTGATCGACAACGAAATCATGCTCCAGCGCGCTGAAAAACTCGGGCTCATGGCTCCGGACTCTGAAGTGGAAGCGAAGTTCAACGAGTTCCGCGCGCCCTACACCAAAGAGGAATTCGAGCGTCAGCTCCGCAATCGCAAGATGACTGTCGAGGACCTCAAGCTACAGTTGCGCCGCGATTTGAGTATTCAGAAACTATTCAATCGCGAAGTTACCTCGCGCATCCCCTTGCCCAGCGATGCCGACGTCACCAATTTCTACAACACGAATAAGGCGAGCTTCAATCTGGCCGAGCCCCAAATCCACATCGCGCAGATCGTGGTGACACCGCAGCCCGACCAAAATGTGCGCAATCTGAAAAATGACAAGGCGCGAAACCCCGATGAGGCGAAACGGAAAATTTTGAATATTCAAGCGCGGCTGCAAACAGGCGAGGATTTTGCCATGCTGGCGCAAAACTATTCCGAAGACGCCAACACCGCTCAGAACGGCGGCGACCTGGGCTTCGTCCCGGAGTCGGCCTTCGCCAAAGCTAGCCCGGAACTGCGCCGCCTGGTCATGGCCCTGAAACCTGGCGAGCTTTCACCCATCCTGCCGGCTTCCGACGGCTTCCGCATTTTCAAGGTCATCTCCAAGGAACCCTCCGGCCAGCGCGAACTAACCGATCCGCGTGTCCAGCAGACCATCCGCGAGACCTTGCAGAATCGCAAGGACCAACTCTTAAAGGCCGCTTATTACGAAGTAGCGCGCAACGAGGCCAAGGTGGTGAACTATCTGGCCCGTAGAGTCGTCGAAAGGTCCGGCGAAGCCTCAAAGTAGTTCCTTCTCCGATTGCGGACGATCCTAGGAACTTGTTGAAATAGCCCATCCACAGGCATTCCGATTCGAGTTTTCGCGTGGATGGGACATTCTCGCGAGGCCTGGTTGGCTCTCCAAGCTGCGCACTCGGCACCGTCCGCCGCTGTGCACTACGCTCCCGCCGGC
>DATGZN010000025.1:0-4226 GCA_035297145.1 Bryobacteraceae bacterium | reverse complement strand
GTTTGCGTTCGTTGAGGATTCTGCGGTTGCGTTCTCGCGTCTTCCTACTGTTGCGTTTTCGGGTATTCTGGGAGATAGAATGACTCACTCGAAAGCCTCCGTAGGTTGGAATAGTGAAGATGTCTTCCTACCTCCATTATTCCAAACTCTCCGGGGGTTTTCCAGCTTTTTCCAGGATTTCGACCAAGTTGACCTATATATCACGCTTGGTTAAGGCCTAGTCCAAACTCCACAGGCCGCGCCGACGGTTCCGGAACCGTCGGCGCGGCGTTCTACCCGCGCACCGACGTCAGGCCTGTTCGGCCATTCACCGTCGTGCCAGGTGAAAAGCCAATTCCAGACAATCCTTAATCCCTACCCTGTCCCACAACCACAGGGCTATCATCATGACAGAATGTCACAACAATTTGACCTGTGAAAAATCTGGTTACCTCGTCATCGTCGGCACAGGGATTAAAGCGGTCTCCCACTTTTCGCTGGAGACTATCGGACATATCAAGTCTGCCGATTCAGTTTTCTACCACGCGAATAGCGGCGTGACTGCGACGTACATTCGCGAGCTGAACCCCAGCGCGATCGACCTGTACGAGTACTATGGGGAAGGCAAGGAGCGCAACGTTACGTATGTCCAGATGGCCGAGTTGATGTTGCGCGAGGTTCGCCGAGGTCGATACGTGGTCGGCATCTTCCATGGACATCCGGGTTTCTTCGTCAAGGCCGGGCGAAGGGCGCTGGCGATCGCTGACTTGGAGGGGCATGCGACCAGGCTGCTGCCGGGCATTTCGGCTATTGATTGCCTAATCGCGGATCTCAGGATTGATCCAGGCTATGTCGGATTACAGATCCTCAAGGCGAGCCATATCTTGCGAAAAAACGGAACCCCGGCCACGAACAACCACTTGGCTTTAATTCAGGTTGGATCGGTCGGCGATCCAACTTTCTCGTTTACTGGTTTCAAGCGCACGAAGTTCGACGAGTTCTTTGGCAAACTTATATCGATCTACGGTGAGGAGCAAGACTCGGTTTATTATGTGGCACCGATTTTTCCAGAGGTGCCTCCGGTGATCGTGGTGCGGAAGCTGGCTGAGTATCGGGAGCGACAAGCGCTGGATACTGTCAACGCATCGACGCTATACCTGCCGCCCAAAGGTGTCGCGTTTGCTTCACTTACTACGAGGCAAGCGTTCGATGACGATAGACCCTACGGCCAATTCGAAAGGGATGCGATCGCGGAGATCGATACTCACAAAACGCCTCCTGAGTTTAGGCACCGGGGCGCTTCAAGCGCCATGTTGCGCGCGATGGTCGAACTTGGCACGACACCCAAAGCCGCGCTTGCATTCAACCGTGCGCCGGATGATTTCTTCGCCCACCATGCCACCTTGACCCCCGATGAACGGGAGGCACTTCTTTGTCGGGATACGGGACGACTGCGGTCGGTCACGACATTCACGCTTCCACGCGACTCCACGGCTCCTTCGGGAGAAACCACACGCCCCAGTTTGGATGAATTGAATAAAAACATTTTGGTCCTGGAGAACATCATATCGCCGGGTGACTGTCAACGGCTTGTTGATGTCTACAATCACGGTTTGGCCATGAGAGCCTTTGAACCTCGGGGAGCTGATTGCCAAGATACTCCCCTTCGGAAAGTTCTCAACGGGAAATTTGTGCTGCCTAGCGAAGAACTCGACCCAGTCGATTTGCGTGCCATACTCGAGACAGTCGGTCGGCGTCTTGAGGATCATTTCGGGCTCCCAAGGCTGTATCCGGATTACACAGCATACACTACGGTCCTTGAAGGAGGGTCACACATTCTGCACGCTGACGCGGTAAAATTGGATGGCACACCTAATCATACTCCAGACCGGGTAGCCACGGTAATGCTATACCTCAATGACGGAACCAAGGACTTTGCCGGTGGTCTGCTCGTCTTCCCCAAATTGCATCGGGAGATTGTGCCGAGGGCGGGTCGATTAGTCGGTTTCATGTGTGGACTCGAACATATGCACGAAGTGACGAAAGTAGAATGGGGTGTTCGTCACTCCATTGCGATCTGGTTTACATTGGACAAGGATAAAAGAGAAATTTAGCCGTTCATAGGCCGGCATAGCTGGGATCAACCGCCGGCTACCTTAATCCTACAACAGTCCGTCACGTTGTCTGCGGTCCGTGCTCATGATTTCCAGATGCCTCCTCCGCATAGAAAGGCGCGGCCGCATGAATTGAAGCCTCGCCCGGCTTTGGGGCCAACTCGACGAATTCCTCGGCAGTCAAGCCCCGTTTCACCTGGGGACGACGCATCGGCATCGGCTGGAAGACGCTATGAATGCGCCTTTCATGACCATGGGCGCAGGCGCGGCAGGTTTTTCTAAACAGGCGCAGACTGCACGGCGATATTCCTGTCCGTGTGATATCGCAAAGCCACGGCCGGGGCGAGCAAGTAAGCAATAAGGAGCGATCTTCAAGATGGCTCATGTCAGCCAGTCAAGGCCGGAGGAAGTGATAAGCCCGGTTTTGGGACTCCGTGCTCGATCGAAACTCTGGGCTCAACGAGACTTCCACATTCGACTGCGTCGAGCAGAGGATCAGCCGGTGCTACCATACACTCCAAGGCGGCATGTCCCTTCCACGCCAAAAGCCGTACCTCCGCGACGAGTTTGGACCACGCGAACTTCTGCGCCATCGCGTCGCAGTCTGTAAACCAGGCAGCCTCGTCACACAAGATGGAATAGCCGGAGAAAGGGCCGGAGTAGGGCTCGCCGCCGCTCTAACGCTGTTGCCCACCGTTGTCCTCGAACGAATCAACGTGGAACGCGGCGTACTCTTCTCGATCGAGGGCTGAGTGACCAATCGCGTGTCCAGGAGGATCCTCGCTCTCTTCCGTCCATTTGTCAGTCCCTTCATCAGGTCCTGCCCGAGCAGTGATTTCCTCTTGGTGTCTTCGCGCGTCGGTGCGACTCACCGACGCGCGTTCGGGATACGGGCACTCGAGAACCCGACCTCCTCATCTGAAGCCACGATGCTGTGCGAATCCCGCTTCAGGCCTCAATCGCAGCGATTCCGTGGTTTTCCAGTTGGTGCTCAATGACCCATACGTTGACATTAAGCTGCTGTGCAAGTCTCCCTAATGAATCGTACGTGGTAGAATCATCCACCAGGCTGCGCAGAATATCCACTGGCGCAAACAATTCCGCCGCGAGAGCGCGAGACGCGCTTTGATCCCAATCGGCTGGTGACCAAGTGGAACGTTCCGCACGACAGGATCACCTTCGACAAGCTGTGGAAAGAAACAGTGGAAAGAAACAGGGACGTAGCTCGTTTCTCGGCTCTGAGAATACTAGCTGCGTACCTGTTTCCGTCCCTGAGGAGCGTTGAGGACACGCATTGCAAGGCTGGGAAACCATCCTTCCCAATGACTGTCCTATCCGCGCCGTTCGGTCATCCTCCGGGCGAATCAGACGCTCGACGGCGGCGACGTCCGTCCGGGCTTTGGCCTTCGCGCCGCCCTCCCTTGCCGAGGAAACCGCGAGGCGTCAGAATTGAACTTGGTTGTATGGTGGCTAGGTTCATCGAGGTATCCGCAGCCGCGGGGAAACCGTTATGTCTCAAGCGACGATCGCCCCTCCCGACATCAAGACCCTGGCCGACCTGCGGCAGCGGCTGGGTGGGATCCCGCTGGAGCGGATCTGGTTCCACCCCGCGCCCGGCACCGCCACGGAGAAGGATGTCATTGAGGCCGAGGAACGAGAGAACCGCCTCTGCGAGCTGGTTGACGGCACGCTGGTGGAGAAAGCAATGGGGTTCGAGGAGTCGCGACTGGCCATCGAGCTCTCACACCTGGTCAAATCTTATCTCGACCGCAACGACCTGGGAATCTGCGTCGGAGCCGACGGGATGATGCGGATCGCTCCCGGCCTGGTGCGGATTCCCGACCTGTCGTTCATCACCTGGGACAGGCTCCCCGGCCGTGAAAGCCCCCGCGAGCCGATCCCTGACCTGGCGCCCGACCTGGCCGTCGAAGTGCTCAGCGAGGGGAACACCAAGCCGGAGATGGCCCGTAAGGTGCGAGAATACTTCGACGCCGGCGTCATACTGGTCTGGCTGATCGATCCCAGGAAACGCACTGCCCGCGTCTTTTCGACGATCGAGAAGTCGGCCCTCGTCCGTGCGGACCAGGCGCTCGACGGCGGTGCGGTCTTGCCGGGCTTCGTCCTTCCCCTCTC
>DATGZN010000024.1:0-11064 GCA_035297145.1 Bryobacteraceae bacterium | reverse complement strand
CAACAGTTTCCTCAACGCCTTCTGGTCCTTGCTTGTGACTTCGATACGCAGGGCTGGACGGGCCATACCCTAAGTATGCGCCAAAACATTTCTGATTGGAATTGTTTTATTAGAATCTTTTCAGGCGGTCAAAGACCTAGTCCTCGGTGCTCAATGAATTTCTGAAATTCTGCTGCCGCTCGGTAGCCGTCGCGCAGCATGAGATAGGCTTCCCCACGCACATAAGCGGGGCTCATTAATATGGCGAGGTTCCCGGTTAGGCCGCTAAGTTCGATCGTGCTCGCCACCTTCAATAGCTCGATGGCCCGGTTTGGGTCTTTGCCTTCCAGGGCGATCCCTGCCCGGATCGTGGGCAGCCAATACCTCTGCACCAGCGTGTCCAGCGGGAAGGTCTTGTCGAGTTCGGACGCCAGCTTCTCCGCCCCTGCGGTATCGCCTGCCCGCGCCAGGGCCAGCGCAACCATCACCCGCACATCGCGGTTCGGGGCCAGCTTCAATGCCGCATGGGCCTCGGCACGCGCCTGCTCCCGGTTTCCCGATTCCACCTCACGCAGCCCTGCCGCTGCCTGATAGGCTGCGGCACTCTCTTTGGCGTCGTTGTGCTGGGCTGAATCCACCGCCCGCCCGGTCAGTTCCTGCGCGTTCTTCAGCTTACCGTACCAACCTTCGGTGTCCGCTTGCGTCGCCAGCAACTTGTTTTCAGACCTGCACGTGGCTCTCATGCCTTCATCGCGATTCAGTGGCGCCAGGTGGCGTGGCCTCTCTCCCTCATCGAGTTCTCTCACCTCTTGTCCGTTTCTGTCGCGGTTTGGAAAAAAGAAAGAGTCGGGTTGCGGCTAGTTGATGCACTTGTGAGCACGAGCGATCGCGCGCCGGAATGTCACGGCCGCAGGCACAAAGCCGCTGAGCAGAACGCTGCCGCCCTGCCCCGCGGCCCTGCCGCCCCATTTCCTAGAATCCGAGCTGTTCACGTTCAAATACCGGGTGGCAGCTTGTGTCGATGGGCACTGAGAGCTTTGGCCTCGGTCGGTTTCGGCCCGATAGTCTGGTACAGTTGACACGTACATGTATGAAGACAGTCGTTCTTGAACAACCGGGCCGATTTACGTTCACCGACACTCCGCAACCGAGCGCGCCAGGAGCGGGCGAAGTGCTCGTGCGTGTGTTGACAGTCGGCATCTGTGGCACCGATCTCCACGCGTTCGAAGGTACGCAGCCATTCTTCAGTTATCCACGAATTCTCGGGCACGAGCTCGTGGTGGAGGTCATCGAGACCGGCGATGGCGTCTGGCGGTTCAAGCCCGGCGACCGATGCGCGGTGAACCCGTACATGACCTGTGGCGAGTGTGCAGCCTGCTCGCGGGGGCGGACGAACTGCTGCGCGAAGATGCGCGTGATCGGCGTCCATGCCGATGGCGGGATGCGCGACCGCATTCTTCTGCCGGCGAAACAGATGTACAAGTGTGAGACTTTGCCGGCCCTGCAAATTCCGCTGGTGGAGACGCTTGGTGTTGGCAGCCACGCCGTAGCGCGCTCGGCTGCACAGCCGGGCGACCGCGCGATCGTCGTTGGTGCCGGACCAATCGGGCTATCCGTAATTGAGTTTTTGCGGTTGGCCGGCACCGACATTGGCGTCGTGGAGAAAATGCCAGAACGGCTCGAATTTGCGGCCCGACATTATGGTTTGAAGCGCTACCATCCGTCGCACGAAGAAGCGCGGCAGGAAGAGCCGTCGATGCTGGTGTTCGATTGTACTGGCGACAAAGGTTCGATGGAGGCAGCGATTCACGTGCTCCAACAGGGTGGCACGCTCGTTTTCGTCGGCTTGATCAACGACACAATTTCCTTGTTCGGCCCTGACCTCCACCGGCGCGAAGCGACCATACTGGCGAGCCGGAACAGCACTCCCGCTGAGCACCATCGTGTGCTCGACCACATGGAGAATCGGCGCATCGATGTGGCGGCGTGGCCGACCGACTGCGTCCGTCCCGACGTAGTGGACAAGCGGTTTCCGGTGTGGCTTCATCGAGAGGCCGGCGTCGTGAAGGCTATCGGAGAGTGGTCGTGAGTATCGCCGTTCATTCCTGTAGCATCCAAATGGACCTTCATGTCACACTCGCTTATTGAAGCGCAACATTTACCTTCCTCCATCATCCGAAGAAGTTAAGCGTGCGCTTGCGTCGCACTGGGCAGTAAGATTAAAGGAAAGCGTCACCGGGTGTCACACCGGCCAAAGGGACAACATGCAAACTACTCTAATTCTCGCGGCCATCTTTAATTCATCGGTGGCCTGACGGTTCTATTTCTTCAACGGTTCATCGCTCCACTGATTCACCTCAGCCACTCCGGTCCAGGACCGTTTCGAGTTCTTGTTGGCGGCACGGCCGTGCTCTTTGGAACTGCGTACATTGCAGTCTGGCGGGATTACCGGCAGAATCGTCCGTTGCTCGTCTGCGGAACGGTACTCAAGTATTGGGCGTTTGCCATTAGCCTGTTTTGCTTTCTCACGTCGACCGTTTTGCTCCAAGTGCTACTTCTGTTCGGCGTCGGGAACTTGATCTTTGCAGTGTTGTTCACAACGATGCTCTCCTGCCGAGTCACGACGACCGCCTCGGCCACCTTGCGCAATATGTTGATTTCGAGAATATCCTAATGCCGGCAATTGTAGTTGTAGCCTTGTTCGCGGCAGCGTTGCCGAATGCCGTGGTATTGCAGCCGGTCGCCAACATGTTTTCCAAGCCAAGCGAGGATGCAGACGTGGTCTCGCAGGCGATTTACGGGGCCAACGTCAGCCTGCTGGAGCAGCAGGAAGGCTGGGCGCACATCCGCACGGCGGACGATTACACCGGCTGGACTCTTCTGGCCTCGCTACGCCCCGGCCCGCCCTATGCCGCCAAGGGCCGTGTAGCCGACGTTCAGAGCCTCTTCGCCCACGTCTACCGCGAACCCGACGTGAAGCGGCACGCGCCGCTTGTGACCGTTCCGTTCGAGACCCGTTTCGAGGTGGTGGCCGAGCCGGATAACCATCGATGGCTGCAAGTGCGCTTGCCCGACGACCGATCCGGCTGGCTGCAAACCGGCGATATGGCCTTCGACCCCAAGCCTCTGACGATCCCCGAAATGCTGGACCTGAGCCGCAGGTTCTTGGGGCTGCCGTACACCTGGGGCGGCACTTCCAGCTTCGGTTACGATTGCTCGGGTTTCGTCCAGATGCTGGAACGCCGCCGCGGCGTGAGCATGCCGCGGGATGCCCAGCCGCAGGCTGATTGGAGCGGCGTGGTGCCAGTGGACCTCAAAGATCTGGCGCCCGGCGACCTGCTCTATTTCGGCAGCTCCGCCAAACACATCACGCACACCGGCGTCTACCTGGGCGACGGCAAATTCATCAGCGCCACCACGCACGAAACCCCCATGGTGCGGGTCGACGAGGTCAACGATCCCCACTGGACTAAACTGCTGGTGGCTGCAAGGAGGGTGAAATGAACCGGCGCGGCTTCTGTAAATCCGCGATCCTGGGGCCAGCCGCCGCGGTGATCAGCGGCGCACCGGCGCTCGCCATGGGAGACGCCAGCTTGGAAGCCAGGATCGTCCGCTTGAACCTGCAGCACACCTGGACCACCACCATGTCGTCCAGCCAGTATCGCGACACGGTGCACACCGCCTACACTCGCGACGGCATCACCGGTCACGGCGAAGGCGCGCCCATCGTGCGCTACCACGAGGATGCTGCGGGCGCGCAGAAAGCCGTGGAATCGGTGCGCGGCTTGCTGCTCGCGGCCGACCCCATGCAGTTCGCCAAGGTGATGGCGGAAGTGTTCCGGAAGGTCTCCGGCGAATGGGCCGGGAAGGCCGCTATCGACATCGCGCTGATGGACTGGGTGGGGCAGAAGCTGGGCATCCCGCTCTACAGCCTGTTCGGCCTGGACCCACAGGACACGCCGCTGACCACCTTTTCCATCGGCATCGACACGCCCGAGATCACCCGGCAGAAGACGCGCGAAGCGGAAGCGTACCCCATCCTGAAGGTGAAGGTTGGGCTGGACACCGACGAGCCGACCATCGAGGCAGTGCGCAGCGTGACCAAGAAACCGCTACGGGTGGACGCCAACGAAGGCTGGAAGGATAAGGAAGAGGCCGTGCGCAAGATCAACTGGCTGGAGAAGCAGGGGGTCGAGTTCATCGAACAGCCTATGCCGGCGGAGATGATCGAGGAGACACGATGGGTCCACAGCCGCGTGCACATTCCGATCATCGCCGACGAGGCCTGCCAACGTGCCTCCGACATCCCTAAGCTGCGCGGCGCCTTCGACGGCGTGAACGTGAAGCTGGACAAGAGCGGAGGGATGCTGGAGGCGTACCGGATGATCGAAGTCGCCAAGTCGATGGGGATGCGCACCATGCTGGGCTGCATGATTTCAAGCTCCGTGTCGGTGACCGCGGCGGCCCACCTTTCGCCGCTGGTAGATTACGCCGACCTGGACGGCAACCTGCTGATCGCCAACGACCCATTCCGCGGTGTAAAGGTGGAATCCGGCAAACTGATCCTTCCCCGAGGACCGGGGTTGGGGCTGACCGCGGCATAGCTGGCTGACAGCGCCTAAAGCCAATTCTTACGCCAGCCGAGTGAAGGGCAAATCTCCACCCCAGAATGTCCGTACGAGCGGCAGGGTTCCTTCGATGGCACCCGTCGAAAAATAATGGCGGACCGGATCCAGGGCAGGTTCGACATAACCGGGATGGCGCTTCAGGTAATCGAGAAGCCGCGCGGCCACGATGTCCGGCTGGACGATGAGCGGAACGCTCTCAGGGAGGAACTCGCGGAACAGGTGCGCAGCGAGCGGATAATGCGTGCAGGCGAGGATGAGACGGTCCGGCCAGATTCCGTCCGTCTGCCGCAAAAGAGAATCGACATAGTCCCGGATGAGGGGGCGCAGATCGGGGTCCGCGGCTCCGGCCTCGATTGCGCCCGCAAGCTCAGGGCAGGACTGCTGGAAGACGGAGATATCGGCGCGGCGCTTGTGGATCTCGACCGGGTAGGTTTGGCTTTCGACCGTGGCGCGCGTGCCGAAGATGCCCAGGCTTTTCACATGCGTTGCAAGATGCGCTGGAAATTCGAGGCCCGGCTTGTCGGACCAGGGGCGACTGGTCGCGGCCTCAATCGTCGGCACGATGATGCCGAGGATATTCCTGTCTCGCCAGCACTCCTGTTCCGGCAGCCAGTGCTGCTGCAGCCAGCGCAGCGCAACCGCCGAAGCGGTGTTGCAGGCGATGACGATCAGCCCGCATCCCAGGCCGAACATTTGCTCCATCGCCCGAGCCGTCAGCTCCTTGATACCAGCAAATGAGCGTTCGCCATAGGGCGCATGGGCATGGTCGCCGAGATAGGTAAAACTGTACTGCGGCAATGCCTTTGTCAGGGTGTGATGAACCGTCAGGCCGCCAAATCCGGAATCGAAGACGCCGATGTGAAAATGTGTCAGCGGAAGTTCTCCACGGGCATCAACTCGCTGCTGGATTGCTCGATCTGCGTGTACATCATCCACTTGCGTTTCGTTGAGACAGCCAAGCCTGCGATACGCCAGCCAGCGGGCGCCGCGACCGTAAGAGAGGGTCCGACGCCGGGCATTCTGAGCGTTAATCTCCAAGGGCAGACGGAACCTGTGAAGTGGCAAATCGAGTTGGGGAACTGAAGAACGTTGTTCAAGCCTCGACCTTGAGCGTTTGAGAGTTCCATCTGATGCGCCGCCTCGTCTCAAGCGAGAGGTTTGCCATCTGGATTACCAGCGCAGCCTGAAAACCTTTCTCGATAGTGGCGTTCGGTTGCTGGCGCGTCCGCACGCATTCGAGAAAGTTTCGAATGTGAGCATCGGTGGCCATCTCAAAATTGCCACTATCCGTGATGGCTGGTGTTTCCGGCTCTGCCTGCTTGTAGACCGAAAGGAACTCCCGGCCGACGTCCATGCGCGCCTCGTCGCCATCGAACTGGTTGAGCTGGTCCAGGCGGTTGGGATAGTGCATACCGGCGTAGTTGATGGTGAACACACCCAGAAAATCCTCCGGATACTCGGCCGCCACCACCACGGTTTCCGGCGTCTCCCCTTCGGTGCTGTGCACTTTTCCAGACGATGTGTTTACGGCCGTGGGAAAGCCGACGCCGCGAATCAGATGAATGCCATCGTATATGTGTGCTCCCTGGTCCGCCACGATGCCGCCGGCGTAGTCCTTGTAGTTGCGCCAATTGCGGAAGCGGTCAAGCTCCATGGGGTGGTGTGGCGCCGGCCCCTGCCACTGTTCCCAGTCGAGCGGGCCGGCTAGCTTCTCGTCAGGTCCTCGTCTCAAGCTGTTGTTGATCCACCAGGTGCGTACCAGCCGCACGTTACCCAGTGTTCCCGCTGCTCGTATATCGCGCGCCTTCAGGTAGAGAGGATAACTCCGCCGCTGCATCCCGACTTGTACGATTTGCTTTGAATGACGCGCCGCCTGCATCAACTCGACGCCTTGCTCAGGTGTGTGACAAAGCGGCTTTTCGACGTAAACATCCTTCCCGGCGGCCAGAGCATCAAGCACCATTTGAGCGTGCCAGTGCTCCGGAGTCGCAATGATGACGATATCGATATCCTTAGCGTTCAGGAGTTCCTGATGTCGTCGATAAGCTTTCGCCTTGCCCTTGGCCACCGAGAGACCCGCCTCGAGATTCGGCTCATAAACGTCGCACACGGCAGTCAGTTGGGTGGTCTCGTCCTTCGCAAAGCGCTGCATCAGGAATCGCCCACGTCCGCCTGAACCGATAATTCCGACATTGAGTTGGTTCGAAGGCGCGGCCTGCGCCAACATGGCGCCACTGGCGCCCAAGACAAACGTTCGACGATTCATATTCGGGAGTAGCCCCTATTTGATAGCTTTGATCATGCTATATCAAACTTGCACCCATCGCGCTTTACAACAACTCGCACTACAGCCACTCGTTCATCAAGGCCAGCGCAGTTGTTCGTGGAGGAATTGAAAAGTGCCTTGACCGTGGATTTCGTGGGGCCCATTGAAAAACTCAATGGTGGTGCGTTCCGGCATTTGCATCCGCGTATCGTAGAACCACCGCACCTTGGCGTATTCGTAGGCGACCCATTCGTCCGGCGCGACTACGTCGTTGTGCCCGCGTTCTATCATGAACGGCCGCGGCGCCATCAGCTTCGCGAGATCCGAGTAGTTGACCACGTTGGCAAAATCGAACTCCAGCATGTCGTATTCAGGAGTCAGCATGTAGCTATAACGCGAATCGACGCTGGTCGTTTTCCAGACCCATTCGTTGAAATCGGCGGAACAGATGGATAGGGCGTAGCCATCCAGTAGCGGAGGAACGCGGACCGCCGTTTTGCCTCCGTAGGAGATTCCATAGAAACCGATGCGCTGCGGATCGACAAAAGGCAGTGAACCGAGCCACTCCAGCGTCCTCTGATGCTGCCCGAGGATGAACGAAAAGAGCGCCAGCTTGAGCGGATGCGCTTTGCGCTGGATCAAGCGGAACCGGTCCTCGCCGATGTATGGGTTTTGCGGAGCGTAGGTTACGAAGCCCTCTTCCGCCAGTTTCAGCGCGAACTGATGGTAGGTAGGCTTGTCTGCGCGTGGGCTGGCTGGGTCGGAAGCGCGCCCTTCCAGCCCGTGCTGGCAAACCACTACGGGCCGTCTTTCGCCCGGCCGGAGATCTTTTGGAACCAGCAGAATGCCATACGCGAACACGTCGGGCCAGACATCCAGCACCACCTCGTACCCGCGAAACTTTGGCTCATCGTAAACCAGCCGTGTGCGCGGGTTCGGGGGCAGCCACGGAGGAGGCAGACGGCCGATCACCTCGTCCCAGATGTAGTCGCGGTAAAAGCGTGTGGTCTCGTGCCATCGCTCCGGCGATGACGAATCGGCTTTCGCCCAGAATGCGGTTCGGCGGTCCGCCGAGGTGGCTATCAGTTGTTGTGTGTAAGTGACCAGTTGATTGAATTGCCGGTGTAATCGCTCGTTCGGATCGAGACTAGCCCTGCGAAATTGCGGCAAAGCGCCCGACGGGCGAAGCGTGCCATGAACTCCGAGCAGTTGCACAAAAGCCTGGAGCGCGGCGTTGCAACCCGGCAGACCATGCCCGTCTTCGCTGACGGCCAGCTTGAGACGCTGGCCGACCTTCAATCTCGCGAAGTATGGTCTCGCTCGCTCGACCTCGGCGCGAACGGACTCGAGCGGAGGGTCCGCCAAAGTCCCATTAGGCGCTGCGCCTTTCCGTTCCTTTGTGGGTGAAGGAGGGCCGGAAATGTGCGGGCCTCGGCTCGCCTCAACGACGAGCGCACGTGGAGCGATGAGGCTCGCGATCTCGGCGTCACCGAACTCGCGCAGTAGACCCCAAACGTCCCGATAAATCGGCTCTCTCCACAGTTCTTCGCGCTGTTGGAAATATCCACTCACCAGCGTGGCCTGAATGCGTGGATCGAGTGCGGCGCTGTAAAGCGCAATCAGCCCGCCTTCTCCATAACCGGCTACGCCGATCGGAAGAGTCCGCTCATCGTTCTGTTTGGCAAGCCAATCCACGGCCGCGAGAATCTTCTGCACTTCGTAGCCGATGATATGGCGGCCTGCCTCGTACGACATTCGATAGATCCACTCGCGGTGCGGTTGATTCGTCATGCGAATGCCGGGAATTCCGGACCACGTGTCCGCTCGATCTATGAGCACCGGAACAAGTACCTCGCAGCCGTTCTCGGCAAGACGGGGCGCGAATTGAGCACTTGCATCCACTCCGGGGACGATGCCTGCTAACATTTCAGGCGTCCAATCCGCGTCCGGAACCGCGACAACTCGCGCCACCGGCCGGCTTACCGGTTCGAGCAGTAGTCCTTCCCCATCGACGCCCTCAAGCACTGACCAGCGCACGGCATAGATTCTGTAACCGGCGCCGGTTTCGAGCGCGGGCGCTTCCAGGTTCGCGGCGTCAAGGCGAATGCCGGTGGCGGGGAGCCGCTGGTCCACTGCGCCGATCATCCTGCGCAAGTGATCACGATTGGGTGCAATGGACTGGTTATAGCGCTCGGCGCTCTCGTAATCTCGATCCCAGAATTTGTCGCGGGAATTTACCGTGACGTCTGTGTCCTGATCGAGATAATGATGGATACCCTCCACCATTTGCGCTGCCAAGTCTCCCTGTAACTCGAGTGGCCCGGTTTGGCTGAGTGACTGCGGATAGCTGTCGACGTCATACGCCAAAGCCACGGCGCAGAGGAGAACCAGGCGCACGGATTTCGAATATTGCATGGGGTACGAATATACCGCAGGAGTGACCGGGGGTTCAGACGCTCACCTCTCGCACGCCCAAACGTAGGTCGTGAAAACGGTGGCCGGGTCGCCTTGCGACCGGAGATCCGGGCGGTACAATGCCTGCCTGTAGAAATCCCAAACCGGAAACTCGAGGGCTGGGCCAAGAGAGCCGGATTACTGTCGCGATATCCCTATCGCACCAGCTACGCGGCCCTAAAATGTTATGGGCCCCGACTGGAAGTCTACACGGGATGCGGCTGAAATAGTGGCCGATAATGATGCTTAACGGGAGCCTTTGCTCCGTCCCAATGACGGGTGGGCGGAACGGAACGCGATTCAGCTAAACGCTAGGCGACGTTTCTCTTGTCCGCCCTCGCCGATATATCGTAAAGAATACATATGAGACTGGCGGTAACAATAATGGCGCTGCTCGGGGTTTTGCAGGCTCAGGCGCGGACCGTGCGGGTGGCGGTCTGCCAGATTCTTGCGATCGACGGCGATCGTGAAGGCAACTTCCGACGCGTGGAATACGCGCTCGAAGACGCGCGGGCCGCGCACGCCGACATCGCGGCGTTTCCGGAATCGGTAATCCTGGGATGGGAGAATCCGGATGCCCACCGTATGGCCACCCCCATACGCGGCGCCGACAGCGATCGCATCGCCGCGCTGGCGCGCAAATACGGCGTGATGATCTCGATCGGGCTCGACGAGAAAGACGGCGACAAGCTCTATGACTCGGCCATCCTGGTGGACAAGAGCGGCAAGATTCTGTGGAAACATCGGAAGCTCAACGTGTTGGCCTGGCTGATGGATCCGCCGTACTCGGAAGGCCAGCCGGACGGCATCGGCGTAGTGGAAACCGAGTTCGGGCGGATAGGCCTGGTGATCTGCGCAGACACGTTCGAGGACAAAATTGCTGAGCGAATCGAGAAGCTGGCACCCGATCTGATGCTGGTGCCTTACGGCTGGGCGGCGCCGGTGGACCAGTGGCCCGCGCACGCGAAGGAACTGGAAACTCTGGTGGCCAGGCGGGCGGCGCAGTGGAAGTGTCCGGTGGTCGGGACGGATGTGATCGGCCAGATGATGCACGGGCCGTGGAAAGGCCAGACCTACGGTGGAGCTAGCGTTGTAATGGATGCATCCGGCAAAGTGCTGCACGTTCTCCGCGATCGCGACGTGGAAGTGCGGACGGTGGCAGTGGAGCTGACTCCGGCCGCCAGGTAGGCACTCCCAGCCGGACGGGGCCCGGTTCAGGTCGCTTTCCCAGTGCCAACAAACCGCGTCGAATGCCTTCCGATATTGCCTGACAACGGGAGCGAGAGAGGCTACCAGTGCCTCGCACGCCCCATCAATCGGCATCTTCTCACGGCAATGCCTGGGTACCAGAAGAATCCCCGACCTGAAGACTCTGCGCCGAGAAAGCCGAGCCTGGAATCGTCGGATGAATCGCGCCCGCACCAAGATCAATTGGACGTTCGACCGTAAAGCTGCCCGTCGCAAGTTCGCCTACAAAAGGAAATCTTTCATACGGTCATAGACCTAGCGGCCTTGCGACCGTCTGGGTCTTACTCGTAATCATCTCAGACGTGTTATCTCGCGCTCCGGGTATTGCCGTCAGCATGGTCGCGGCCTGGCTGTGTTGCAAAAACTCAGTGAACGAGTCTGATAGGCTGCAGTATGTTCCATGATCAAAACGCGGCTAGCGCTGTTCAAATGGCGGCACTTTGAACCCGAGATCATTGTTTGCGCGGTCCGTTGGTATCTGCGGTTCTC
>DATGZN010000023.1:0-53361 GCA_035297145.1 Bryobacteraceae bacterium | reverse complement strand
GTCCAAGCAACTTCCACATAGCAAGCGATGCGGCCCCAACAACCACAGGTCGCCCAGCACTGACACGGGATTGTCGGGAACAAGCGGGCACTCATCAGGGTCGGTCAGGCCGTCAGTCTTCTGCATCATCGCGCGGGCAAGTTCTTGTTCATCGAAGCCAGTGAGCTCGAGGCCGAAGCCCAGGCGCTGCAGGTCAATCAATTCCGGGCCGAGTAGTTCGAAGTCCCATCCGGCTTCCTCGTGACTGCGGTTGTCCATCAGCCGCAACCCACGGACCTGTTCCGGCGTGAGATCATGCGCGACGTGAACCGGGCACTCGGTCATCCCCGCTTTTCGTCCAGCTGCGCGGCGCAGGTGGCCGATGACAATTACATCTTCGCTGTCGCAAACGATCGGCTGTTTCCAGCCATACTCGCGGATCGAAGCCGCCACCGTGTCAACTGCCCGCGCACTCCACTTCCGGGCGTTCTTTGGGTAGTCTCGCGGGCGGTCGATTGGCCACCATTCGAGTTCGAAATTGTGTTCGGACACAAGGCTCACTGGATCACCTCACCTGGCTGCTGTTGTCTCCGGTCGCGTGGCTGGGAAAGGATCGCCATGAGATCGTCTTCGTCGGCAGGCGGTTTCTCAACCGCGAGCCTGGTGCGCGATACAGGGCTAAGCCCGAACTCCGAGCAGAAGGCCTTCAGGAGCATCCATGCCGCGTTCATTTGAGCTACCGCTGGGTTAGGCTTGACGTTGGCGACCACCAGCTTGTTTGTCTCCGGGTCCAGAATGCGCTTCGCCACCAGCCTCCCCTGCTTCAAGATGACCTCGTAACATTCCACCGCTGCCTGGTAGGCTACGCATGCGCCCTCCAGCATCATGGCGTCGGGCCGGGCGTCAAGATTCATCGCCTCCAGCTCCTCGGACCAGAATCGCCACGCCTTTCGGGCCGCGCCCTTCAAGTGCTTCGGACACTTCGGCAAGCCACGCGCCGCTTTGGCTTCCGCCCCGGCCTTCTTCTCCAGCTTGTGCACGCCGAGTTTGCGCGGATCACCCTCAGCGATCTGCAACGTGGTTGGTCGTGGCTTACGTCCTCGCATCTTCAACTCCTCTTCGATGGACTTGGCGACTCATCTCTGACCCGCCATTCCGCAAATTGCGTTTTCAATTTCGCGGATTTTCACGCGTGGCAGCGCCATGGTCACGCAATGCGAAAAGGCCCGAGGAAATGACCGGCCCCCCGGCACCTCCTCGCACAACCTTGAGCATCCTGGAGACGCTGCGGGCGGAGAATCGTCTTCATCTGTGATGGCTCACGCCGCGAAGGTCCCCCGTTTGGTTTGTTGCTCGATGTATTCGGGACTGGCGCACTCACACGGCACCAACTGACCTTCGATCAGTCGAACGCCCTCGCCACGCTTTCTGCTGTGGCAGATCGGGCATTTGTAATTGGCTTCATCGACCTCGCCCTTGGTCCTCGGCACCGCTGTACGCGCGATTCTTGCGTGGAACTTCTTCACGCGGCTCTTCACGAAGCCGACTGGATTGCACCAGTTGTTAGCTGCGTGCCTTCGAATCTCGCTAACGAATGCCATCCAATCAATGCCGCGGCACTCGATCTGTTCTTCGATCCAATCCCAGTCGTCAATGCAGACCGACTCTCCAAGCTTTGACTTGAGAATCGCCCGCAGCTCGTCTTGCGGAGACGCCCATGTCTCACTTTCAGCCTTGCTCTCATTTCGGTTAACTTCACCGCGGATGGTTCGCTCCGCTTCTTGAAGTTCCCGAACCTGCACAGGGCCCAGTGATTCTCCGGAGGTTCGCCGAATCGTCGCACGTGCGGCTACTGCATCAGCCTTCTTAGCGGACGGATTTTCATCATCATCAGGCCCACTCGATGAGCGTTTGGACGGGCGTTCGTTTTGAGATTCCGAAGCCGGAGTAGAATCTTGCGACGGTTTCTCTCTTCGAGATCTCTCGCTTGATGATGGTGATGTCTCTTCTTCTTTCTCTCTTAAAGGGGGCCCATTTGGGTGCCCCTCGTGGGGTCCGTTTTGGTGCCTCTGCCCCGGTCCTCCTTTGCGCCCCTCCAGGGGTACATTTCTGTGCCCCTCCCTATGTGATTTTGGCTGTTCGACTGGTAGGGGCACATCTTCGTGCCCCTCACCCTTTAGTGAGTCGGTGAACATCGGGTGCCAAAGAAACTCGTAGCGGTTGCTTCGCTGCCGTCCGCTTTCCTCATGACGCGGTATCCGCCTGATCAGCGCTGCCGACTCCAGTTCTGCCAAGATACGCTTGACGTGCGTTTCGCTGATGCCCAACTGCCCCGCGATATCCCTGCGGGACGGAAAGCAGCGGCAATCGTTCCCAGCCCGTCGAGCGAGGTGCGCCCACGCCAGTTTTGCCGTCGATGAGATTGTCTGCGAAGACGCTAGCGACACCGGAATGAACAATCCGATGAACAACTTATGCGGATTGAACGGCTCACCAGGGTTCATGCCAGGACCTCCGGTCGACCGCCGTCGCGCCACTGAGCACCTTGGCCCATCTCGGGCCAACGGTAAACCAGGAAGTTTGCGGACTGAGAAAGGACTTGCGCCCGACGTTGCGTTCCGTAGCAGCGCTAAGAGTGCGCCCGTTGCAGAGTTCCGGAAAGCCCACCCCGCCTAATAAATTGCCGGAGCATCATCGCGCATCGCTCCTGTCCAACTTATGTCTGAGGGTTGTAGGCGCCCCGATGTAATCACCGCGCTGATTTTTGCACCGCTCCGTAGTGACGAGCGAACTTCCATGGCGCTCCCCCGCTTTCCCGCGGTCATCAGCAAGAGACGCGAGCTTAATGGCGCGGAGTTGCCCCCGGCGGTTGCGGACTGGCTCCGCGTTTGGCGCGGAAAGATACCTGGCAATCGCGCTCGGCTCACGGATAACGACCACCAGCCGTCCCACTGAGTCGATCACCGGCACACGTCGATTGCCATCGGCCACTCGCGTTTGTTCTTCGCCGACGCGGATCGGCGTTTCAGAAACTCCCGTTAACCCACTCAGCCGGAATCTCCATTTAGGAGTCCGCTGCTTGCGGACATGACAGCCGACCGGCCGACCGGATAGGGCATACGACCGCCCCGACGGCCCATCTGGGCGGAAACGTTAATGAACATCGAGCCGCTGCCAGAAACACGAATGCGACGGAACTGCCACAACCCAATTCCGTGGAGGGCAGCGACTCCCTTTCCCGCCAAGTTGACTGTTTCACTGGTATCCATACCGGGAGAGCTCACGGTCTTCATCTGTCCTCCACCAGTCGAGCCAGTCGCGATAATGTCTGTTTGAGAAATGCTCCCATGTTGATAACCATCACTGCAGCGTCGTCCAGCGCGGCAAGCGTGGCTCTCAGACCCATTGGGTCATCAGGGTACCGTTGCTGATCGACTAGCCAAACGGCAGCATAATCATCCGCGCGAACCATACTAGCCTTCAGGCCTGCAGGCCACGCCGCCGCGGGCAGGACGAGGAGCCAGCTTTTGAGTTGGGGTTCGCTGCCATAAAGCTCATGCCCACCGGGAATTTGCTCCCAGGCCTTCTTGAGAGCGTCTGTGAGCTTGAACGCCGTCGACAGCGGAACACCAACGTCCGCTAGCTTTCTCATTAACCGAATGCGTGCGACCTCGTATGGTGTGTACTCCCGAGACTGACCGCGACCGGGATTCTGTTCGCACTTCAATTGGATGACTCCACGCGTGAGCCAGTTCTGCAACTTGCCGACGTCAACCCCCGCTACACTGGCCGCCTCGTTGGTATCGAAGAGCTCTGAGTGAATTTGGAGAATGGAGGCGGATTGCCCGGTCATCTGCTCGCCCAGTTCCGAGTCTGAATGTCGTCCCGTCATCTTTTGATAATCATATCATCATCATTATAAAAGGCAATAGCTTTTTGGAAAGCACCGACTTGCGCCTAACCCCACTGAATGGGTTGGTGCTTCGACGAGGCGACGCGAACGCACCGTCGCCGCAGCGTCAACCTTTAGGATTTTGTACCGGAGGCTGTGGACGGCGTGCGTGAGACGCAACTGCCTGTGGAGGAGCGTGGTGGCCAAACGGAGCACAATTCGGTCTTGCCCCGGACACTATTTGTCCTTGAAGCAGAGTCATCGTTCTGGAAGGCATGCGTGACCGCCGTTCGGATGAAACGGCCCGTCTAGATCGCCAGCACTGCCGGCGGCCGTGATACAGGAAACCCTCACCGCCCGCGGGTTTGCCGACGCACGGAGTCCGCTGTAAGATCAAAGCATTTACCGCCGTTGTGCGGTCTCGTACACATAGCCAATCACCGCTCGCGCGAGCCATGCGGAGCAGGGGGAGATTGGCCCATAACAGCACGGGAAGATAGGGCGTCCGATGACCACCGGCACGGTAGACACTTCCAGTAGCGACACTCTGGTACGTGACAAGGCCGTTCGGCTTTTCACGTATCTCAAGGAATTGACGGAGCTTCGAACTGACGTCAGGCGGAACTGCGACGAGTATGACCAAGCGGTCTGGTGGGCGGAGATCCCGAAGGAAAAGGAGTGCTACTGCGCTGCTTGGGATCTGGGCCGCGAAGCTGCGTACGACGACTGGCTTCGCGTCGAGCGACCGCGTCGCAAACGACCACCAACGCCGCCGCCAGCTCTGGTGCCATGGCTAAAAGAGAGCGAAATCGCCGATGCATCCCAGGATGCCCCGCAACTCAGGGACAGCATCGTTGAAGACCTTGGCACAAATGATGCGGAGACCGACCAGCCAGAAACGGTAGTACGAAGGCTTGAAGATTGTCCGACAATTCCCCGTCAATGGGAGCTATACGTCGAGAACCAGTGGTGGCCTTGGGCACTTGAGGAGCGGCGGCTGCAACCCGTCCAGTCGATCTACAACGAGCTATTTGCCGCTTACCAGAACCAGGAGCGGATGGGCGAAGCCTACGAGGCTGTTGTAGGAATCGGGCTGCTCACTTGGCGTCCACCTCACGGGCTCGAAATCAAGCGTCACGTCGCTGCGGGCCAGGCGGCCATCGAATTCGATTCGAAGACAGGGGTCATCACGGTCGGTCTGCCACCCGATGGCGCCCGTTTAGCGCTGGAGCAGGAAATGCTTGAGCCGCAGGACCGACCATTGCCGGATGTGCAGAATCGCGTTCAACAGCAGCTCTCTGACATTGGGGATGGGATCTGGGCTGGGCCTGGATTAGCAACGGCCCTGAACGCCTATTACCAGCAACTTTCACCCGAGAGCACCATGGACATGGCCCTCGAACCGCAAGACGGCACAGCCGACCGGGCTCGACCGCGCATGAATTTCGCGCCTGCATTGATCGTGCGGCAGAGGAGTGACCGTAATCTGGTCCGGATCTTTGCCGAGATCGCGGAGCAGATGAACCAGGGAGGGATGATTCCGGTCGGAGTCGAGAAACTGGTGAGCATTCGCGATGACCATCAGACGTCTGACGAGGGCTCGGAGGGTGATTCTGGCGCTAGCGAAGCAGACGAAATGTACTTCCCTCTTCCTGCCAATGAAGCGCAGCGCCAGGTTGCGCAGCGCCTCGCCAGTCGGCAGGGAGTTCTCGTACAGGGACCGCCGGGAACTGGCAAGTCACACACAATCGCCAACCTGATCTGTCATCTCCTGGCCACCGGAAAGCGGCTTTTGGTAACGAGTCACACCGCGCGCGCACTGCGCGTACTGAAGAAATATTTCCCACCTGAGTTTTCACCCCTATGCGTATCGTTGCTCGGCGACGACACGGTCGCTCTGCGGGAATTGGAGGAATCCATCCAGGGCATTCTGAGCGAACTGAATCAGTGGGACAGCGCGAAGAAGCAGACTCGTATCCGACAGCTATTGGTCGACCTGGATCATTCGAGACGTGAGCTTGCGGAAGGATACTCGAAGCTCAAGATGGTTCGCGCAAGCGAGATGGAGGTTATTGATCTGCATTTTGGCGAGTACTGCGGAACACCCCAGTCTTTGGCAGTCCGTTTGGTCGCTAGCGCCAACCGGCATGATTGGATGGGCGTCGATATCGATCCTATCCCGGAGGCGCCGCTCACGAACGACGAGGCGAGTTCACTCCTGCGGCTCTGTCGCGATCTTGGCGATGACCCAGAAGAGAATTTCAGAAGGGTTCTTCCAGAGTTAGCCTCAATCGCGAATCCCGCCAGCTTCGACAACATGGTATTGAAAGAGCGCGAACTTGGCGCGCGATTGGTGGCAGCCACACCGGAAAGCGGTGCTCTCCTTCACGCTCTCACCTCTGCTCCAACTGAGATGCGTCGCGAGTTGGAAATGACCCTGCGTGGTTTTCTAACGCTCCACGACAGACTTTCGAATGAGTCGGAGGATTGGGTCAAAACCGCAATTCACGAGATTGTCCGGGGAAAACACCATTCATGGCAAAATCTCGCCGTAGCGACGACAGCGAAGCTGGCATTTCTGAAGGGCCGCGTCGACCGTACCGCGCAGCTGAAAGTGGTCGGGATCGAACAGCGCAACCGGGCCGAGGTTCGCGCGCATGCGGAAACACTCCGTGACCATCTACTGGCCGGCAGGGGCACTGGCCTGTGGCTTCGCCACAATCCTTTCACGCCCAAGCAACTGAAAGCCAGCCTGTACTTGATAGACGAGGTGCGGGTCAACGGTCGGCCGTGTGAGCGACACGACGAAACAAATGCACTACTGGACTATCTGGAGGTTATCGACGCTATTGAATATGTCGACGAACAGTGGTCGCCGTATCTGGCAGCTTCCAACTTGCCGTTATTGCTTCACTTTGGTGATCAGGTTAGGCGTGCCGAACTCCTGGCGAGCGTGCTGAATCTTAGGGACAAAGCGGAAGCTGTGACGTCTGCCGCAAAAAGTGTTCCCGAACTCCAATCGTTGCCATTCCACGATCGCCCGGCAATCGCAAGCTTCCTGAACCTCTTCGCGGCGGCGAACGTGCAAGACGAGCTCCGTGTTGTCCAGACGGAGATCTCACGAGCGATCGCGGAGTTGGCTTCTCTCCGGCGTGATCCACGCGCTCACCCGCTCAGTTTGGAATTGCTCGCGGCCGCCGAGGATCGGGACCTGGATCGGTACTCCAGAACCCACGACAGAATCGTGTCTGCTTGGGAACTCCGTTCGAGACACCAACGGCGCGAGGCTTTAGAGACGCGTTTAGGAAGGCCGGATCTTATCACCAAGCTACGGGCCTCCCGGCACGATTCTGCATGGGATGAACGAATGGCCGACTTTGTGGGGGCATGGAACTGGTCTCGGGCGAATCGTTGGCTAACAAAGCACGCGGGCCTATACCAAGAATCGAGTATTCGTCAGCAAATCGATCTCGCGCAACAACGCATTCGCCAGGATCTTCGCGACCTGGGGGCCTGCAAGTCATGGGAATTCGTTCTCGCTCGCTTACAGCCAGAGCAGAGAGAACACCTCATGGCATGGCGACTCGCAGTCAGACGACTTGGGAAGGGCACGGGGAAGTACGCAACCCAGCACCGGAAGGAGGCCCGTTACCATCTCGATCACTGTCGCAGTGCAATCCCAGCCTGGGTGATGCCAATCTACCGGGTGGCCGAGACGACAAAACCTGCCCCGAACCTTTTTGATGTCGCAATCATCGACGAGGCGAGCCAGTCGGGACCGGAGGCTATGTTCCTGCAATACATAGCACGTAAGATCGTCGTGGTTGGTGACGACCAGCAGATCAGCCCCGAGTCAGTGGGCGTGGACCGTTCGGCTGTCGATCTGCTAAAGCAGCGATACATTCAGGATCTTGATCATCGTGACGCGATGGGGGTCGATGACAGTTTCTTCAATCAGGCCGAAATACGTTTCGCGGGCCGCATCCGCCTTCGCGAGCACTTCAGGTGCATGCCCGAGATCATTCAGTTTTCGAATACCCTTTGTTACCCTGCGGAGCCACTGGTTCCGCTTCGACAATACGGAAGCCAGCGCCTAAAGCCGGTCCTGACTCGCCATGTGCAGGATGGCTACGCAAAGGGAACTGGCGACCGGGTGGTGAACCAGCCAGAGGCCGAGGCCATTGTGGACCAGATAGCGAAGTGCCTTTCCGATCCAGCATACGAGGCTAAGAGTTTCGGAGTGATCTGTTTGCAGGGAAACGCCCAGGCGAATCTGATCCGTGATTCACTAATGGAACGAATCGGCGCGCAGAAAATGCAGAGTCGCGGTTTGGTGTGCGGCAATGCATATGCGTTCCAAGGTGATGAGCGCGACGTCATCTTTCTCTCGATGGTGGCCGCGACGAATGACGGGCGCCATATCGGTGTCCTCGCGAAGGAATCAGATAAGCGGCGGTTCAACGTCGCCGCGAGCCGGGCACGTGACCAGATGTGGCTGTTCCACAGCGTCACTATTGAAGACCTAAGCAGTTCGTGCCTTCGGCGGCGGCTACTAGAGTATTGCCTCAACCCCAAAGTCCAAACAGAAACGGTCGAAGGCCTCGATGTCACAAAGCTACGCCAACAGGCAATCGAAGCAAGACGGTGGGATTCCAGAGCACCGCTTCCTTTCGATAGCTGGTTCGAGGTCGAGGTATTCCTTCGGATCGTTGATCGCGGATTCCGCGCCATCCCCCAATACGAATTGGCCGGCAAGCGAATCGATCTGCTGATCGAAGGGATGCGAGGTCGTCTGGCTGTCGAGTGTGATGGGGACCAGTGGCACGGACCGGAAGAGTGGGACAGGGATGTTGATCGCCAAAGGATGTTGGAACGATGTGGACTGCAATTTTGGCGGGTGCGTGGGAGTGCGTATTACAGAGATCCGGAAGCCGCCCTCGAGCCTCTTTGGCAAGTCTTAGAAGCCAACGGCATTCTCTCCACTTCGGCTCCCGACGTAAAGCCGTCCACCGCTCCCGCCGCGTCTTCCCCAGCCAACACCACCGAGGCGGACACCGATGAGGAGATCGACGACAACGACGAATCCTTTCGACACCAATCAGAGCCAGACGCCCGGAACGGACCGTTTGAGCTAACACCAGAGGAAGACCCGGCTCCACCTTTTTCCGCAGTGCAGGACGAAGCACCGCTTATCCTGGCACCGTACTCACAGTGGCAGCTGCGCCCAGTGCCCGACCCGCATTCTGCATCTATGTCGGAGCTCATCGAAGTTCTCATTGAGATCGTCAATGCCGAGGGGCCCATAGTCTGCCGACGGACATACTCTCTTTACAACAAGGCTGCCGGCAACGCACGGCTCGGCAGGCAGATTGTCCATGTCCTGAACCGGGCGATATACCGGGCCGTGAAACTTGGCCGCCTCGTTCAGAATGACGAGCAGAAACGAGGTGGCCAGATCAATCAGGTCGTCCGCTGTGCTGGGTCGGCGTCCGTAAATGTCCGTGAGCGTGGCCCGAGATCACTCGAAGAAGTTCCACCGATGGAGATTGCCGCGGTACGCGAAAAACTACTGCAAGATAATCCCGGTCTAGAAGAAGAGCAGTTGGTTCGTCAATTGGCGGCAGTCTACGGAATCGTGCGCAAGACAGTGCAGGTTCGCAAGATGCTCCTCGGCTGAGTTACTGGAGACCTTCTCGACAATGAGTTGAGGTTCACCGACCATCGACATGCACGCATTCAATCTGCGCATTCTCGCTGAGGACCTCGTCCGCATCCGTCGGCCAGACGACCGGGAGCGCTATGCGGCTGCTCAGCGCCAGGCGCGCATTGATCCCAACCCCCACCAGATCGACGCAGTGATCTTCGCGCTCCGACGTCTTCGCGAAGGTGGGTGCATTCTCGCAGACGAGGTTGGCCTGGGAAAGACGATTGAGGCCGGCTTAGTCATTGCCCAACGCAGGGCCGAGGGTGCGCAACGCATCCTGCTGATTGTGCCCAAATCGCTGATCGGCCAGTGGCAGGGCGAGCTATTAAATCTATTCGGCATCCAGGCGCGTGAGAACGAGGCGAGTTTCTTCGCACCAGGCGTGTACCTGGTAGGCCGAGAATTCGCGGGCAGCGAGCGCGGCGCAACCCCTCTCGGCGCCGTCCCGCCCTTCGATCTCGCCGTGATCGACGAAGCACATGAGATCTTCGCCGGACTGCACAAGAGATACGGGCGTGACGGAATTTACGACGAAAGCTCGGATGAGGCCTTGATGGCACACCGCGTCCGCGGCTTTCTGCGTTCAACGCCGGTGCTGCTGCTCACTGCGACACCGATGCAGAACTCCCTCGCCGAACTGTGGGGCTTGGTACAGTACGTCGAGCCAACGGGCACTCTTCTCGGGGACATCACGACGTTCCGCAAAGTGTTCTGCTCTGAGGATGATCGAACGCTGGTCCCTGGCCAGGAGCACGAGCTCAAACGACGTCTCGCGATGGTCCAACGGAGGACGCTGCGCCGTCAGGCCCAGGAATTTCTTGACCGGCCTTTCACGCAACGACGCTGCAGATTGTACGAATACGCAATGAGTGACGCCGAGCGGTCGCTCTACGACGATGTGACCGAGTACCTCCTTGAGCCGTCCCTGTATGCGTTCGCCGGCCGACAACGGCGTCTTCAGCTGATCGGATTCCACCGGCGCATGGCGTCGTCAATCTCGGCCCTGGCGGCGAGTCTGGAGAACGTTGCCGCCCGTCTGCGTCGCCTGCAAGCGGGATTGCGTTCCGACGACCCAATGATCAACGAGTTCCAGGATCTTGAGGACGAGGATGAAATCGAAGAATCTCCGGACGAGCCGGCTCAGCCCATCGATCGTGCAGCCCTCGCGACCGAGCTGGTCCGCGTCGAGGACTTCGTCACCCGCGCGCGGTCGCTTCCGAACGATGCTAAGGCGCGATCATTCCAAGAAGCGATCAAGGTGATTCTTGATCTGGGGCGGGACGGCCGCGGCAGCGGCAAGGCCGTTGTGTTTACGGAGTCGATCACCACCCAGGAGTACTTGCGCCGGCTGCTCCTTGCCATTGGCCTCGGCGAGGAAGACATCACATTGTTCCGCGGCGTCAACGATCACGAGCGTGCGCAGCAAGCGCACGCGCGCTGGCAACAGGAGGAAGGCGCCCGTCTTCCGCAGGGAGTCAGACCGAGTCGCGAGGTGGCCGTGCGGCTTGCTCTTGTGCACGAGTTTCGCACCCGTTCGAAGGTCCTTGTTTGCACCGAGGCGGGTGCAAAAGGGTTGAACCTGCAATTTTGCGAGACGGTCATCAATTACGATTTGCCATGGAACCCGCAGCGCATCGAACAGCGCATCGGGCGCTGCCATCGGTACAGTCAGCAGCGGGATGTCACCGTGGTCAACTTTATTGCACGGGATAACGAGGCGCACCGGCTAACCTTTGAGATTCTGAGCCAAAAGCTTGATCTCTTCGGCAGAGTCCTCGACGCCTCAGACCATGTCTTGCATGAGCCGCGGACCGACGCTCCCGAGCTCATGGTATCAGCTCTGTCAGTCGAGTTCGAGAGCGATCTCCGCAGCATCTATAGCCGTTCCCGCACGCTCGACGAGGTCACGCGCGAGATCGCTGCACTGCGAGACAAGATTTCAGAGCGCAGAGAGGCTTTCGAGAAGGAGTACGAGCGGACCTCCCAGATCATCGAGTCGCGTTTTGACGAGAACGTGCGCAGAGTGTTCAAACGCCTGCGGGAGGACCTGCCTGACAGCTTGGCGGACCTCGATAGGGATCTCGCAGACCTGGTGGATGGATACCTCTACGCACGCGCGGTCAAACACCGGCGTTCCGATGAGGCTGGTCGGGTTGTGTTCGAAGTGGTGCCCGGTGCCGCATTACCCGTTGAGGTTGGGGACGGCCGGCGGTTCGCCACGGGGGACGCGAGAGCACTGACCGATGCCGAGTCCTTGAACCTCGTACATCCGCTGGTTCGCGCTGCGATCGCGCAGGCCCGAACCTGGTCAGGCGGTGACACGGTCACGCTGCACCTGCCTCCAGGCTCTTCTCCGGACCTCGCTGCACTCGCGGGGAAAGCTGGGCTTATTTGCGTCACGCTGGTCGACTACTTCGGCTTTGAGCCCGTTCAACGGCTCGTGGCAGCGGCTGTGGTTGCCGGGACCTCGGTCGATCCGTCGCTCGCCGCTAAAATAGCGCGCTTGACGGCGACCGACGGTCCGGCATTCAAGGTTCCCGTGGACGCGCAATGGCTCGACGACGCGGTCGATGAGGCCGTATTCGTCGACCAGCGACAGGTCGAGGAAGGCGAGCAGCAGCATTTCGAGCAGGCTATCGGTCAGCTTGAGCGCTTCGTCGAGGACAAAATCCTGGTGTGTCGGCGCGAGCGGGCTAGTATCGTTGAAAAGCTGCGGGCCGCGCGGGCTCGACGTGACGAGATTGTTGGGTCCAGTGCGCGAGACCGGATCGAGGCCGAGATCTTGAGGCTGGCCACCAAGGAAGAGAGTCTCGAACACCGCATCGGCGCATTGGAATCTAGAGAGGACGAGGTCTACAGAAAATGGCGCGACGAATACCACAAGCTTCGTTATCGGGCGCCGACGGTGACCCGGCTGTTCCAGGCGGCGTTCCAGATCGCCGCGCCGAACCCGGAGACGTCGTGCTAAGGCTGCTGCATACCGCCGATTGGCACCTCGGGCGACGCTTCCCGTCGTTCCCGGACGAGGGGCAGAAAAAGTTGTCGCGGGCACGTATGGATGTGATCGCGAGGATCCTCGACGTCGCGCGACGCAACGCGGTAAATGCTGTGTTGTGTGTTGGGGATATATTCGATGATCCGGACCCGGCTCCGGACTTTTGGGAGGGGCTTGTAAGGACGTTCCGAGGCCATGCTGGCCAGCATCCGCCTCTCTTTTTGATTCCTGGGAACCATGACCCTCTGACGCCGGAGTCAGTGTGGGCGCCCGGTCACGCTTTTCGAGCAAGGCTTCCCGAGTGGGTTCACGTCGTCGACCGCGATGATTTCATGTATGAGCTGGCACCCCACGCGGTTTTATACGCGCGGCCGTGCCGATCGAAGGCAGGCGAGAACGATCTGGCGATGGCGTTGCCGGCGCGCGAACCTGGCGATGAACGGCTCCGCATCGGTTGCGTCCACGGGTGCACATTTGACATTGACGGGTATCAAACGAACTTTCCGATTCGCCGGGATGCTGGCGTGCAACGCGGACTGGACTATCTCGCCATAGGCGACACCCATTCGTTCCGCGACGTTACCGAGAACCTGCCGGTGCCGACAGTATATCCGGGCGCTCCCGAACCCACGAGCTTCGACGAGGCCGGCGCAGGCCGCGTCGCGCTCGTCGCGCTGTTCAGGCGCGGATTGCGCCCACGCGTCGATGCCGAGCCGGTTGCCTTCTGGCGATGGATCGACGTACGGTGCCGTGACATGAACGAGCTTCGTGGTTTGTTGACCACCCCCGATCTCGATCGCCACGTCGTCCGACTGCATCTCGACATGACCGTCTCCCTCTCCGAGGAGAGCGAGATTGATCGGATACTGCGCGACCTCCGAGGGACCGACGCGACACATGGCCGCGTTGGCGTCCTGGTGGAGGATCTGGCCAACCTGCGGTTACAAGTCGGTTCCGGGGGCGCTTTTCCCGACGACCTCCCGCCAGTGCTAAAGGACACCGTCGTGCGACTTGACCGGCTCGTCGCGGAGGCGATGGACGAATCCGAGAAATCAAAGGCTACGCGGGCGCTGGCGCATCTTTACAAGCTGTTGCAGAGTCACGACGCGACAGGTGAGCGCGGTGTATGAGGCTCCATAGGCTGCGCATCGCGAGCTTCGCCGCGATCGAGAGTGTGGACGTCGAGTTCGGACCAGGGCTCAACGTGCTGTACGGTCCCAACGATCTCGGGAAATCCACGGTGGTCGCCGCCATTCGCTTGGGCTTGCTGCTTCCTCACACGTCGACACATTGCGACCAGTATGTCGGGTGGACGGGTAGCGGCGACCCGGTTGTCGAGATGACGTTCGAAACCGAAGCGCAACGCATCTGGCGCATACGGAAGCAGTTCGGCAAGGGTGGCTCGTCGCTTCTGCAGGAATCGAAGAATGGCCAGGACTTTGATGATGTGGAGCGGGGAAGGAAGGTGGACGCGAAGCTGCGGGAGATCCTGCGGTGGGGCATTCCTGAGCCCGGCGGCTCCGGCGGTGCTAAGGGACTTCCGACAAGTTTCCTCGCGACGGCGCTCCTGTCCCCGCAAGAGGACGTCGGCGCCGTGCTCCGCAATAGTCTGCAGGATGATCCAACCGGCAGCGGTAAGGAACAGATCGCCGCAGCTTTGCAGGCCGTTGCGCAGGACCCATTGTTCATCGCGCTACTTAGGGAAACGCAGGCGCGACGGGACTCTGCGTACACCGACAAAGGCGCGAAGAAGACCGCCAAAGGGAGCGTTTTCAAGGCGGCCGCCGAGCGACTGAACGAGACAAGGGACGAGAAGGAGAGGCTGGAGAGAGTTGTGGCCGACTCGGAAGGCGCGGAGAGGCACTTGCTGGATCTTACGGATAGGCGCACCCAGAGGCAGGAAGCATTGGCTGTGGCGGCCGATCTCGTCACAAATCTTGAACAGCTTGCCTCGCAGGCCACGTGTCGCTCGGTCGCGGCGGAGCAGGTCCGGCTGGCACAGGAAGATGTGCTGCGTATTCAGAGGATCGGGACCGAAGTGGAAAAGGCGGAGCGCGAAACCGAGACGCTGGCCGAAAAGATCAACGAGGCGGAGAAGGCGCTGAACGGGGCGCGGGGCCGGGAGAAGGAGACGGAGGCCGCCCTCAAAGCTGCGGAAGAGGCGGCCCGAGCCGAAGGATCAGATCCTGGCGTGACCGATACGGTTGTCCGCCAGCAGCTCGAATTGCGAAAGTCCGGGGCCGACCAGGCGGCGAATGAGGCGCAGCAACGGATCGATGGTGGCTTAGCCGCGCAGAAGCTTGTCGAAGCTGTTGCCACCGCCGAACATGATCTCCAGGACCAGGAGGCAACAGCCCGCGGCGCGCTTGAAACCGCTTCGCAAGCAACGGCAAGACAGACGGCCTTTGACGGGGAACTTCGCCGATGCGACTTGCTTGAGCGCGCTCTCGACGTTCAGGCCGCTGACAAGCACGTCGCAGAGGCTCAGTCTGCTCTCGATAAGAAGACTGACCTCAACCGTCGCTTGGAGGCGACTACCCGAGACCGGGCGGCACTGGCTGGACAGCGCTCCGCGATTATGGTCCCGCCGCCTGGCGCGCTCGGTCCCATGCGCAGTCTCTCGAATGAGCTTGCCGCTGCGCGCGGCGCCCTCGACGTTGGTTTTGTGGTGACTGTGACCCCGAAGGCCCGCTTCGACCTCCGGATTCGAAAGGACGGCCAGCAGGTCGATTTGGCTTCAACCGCCCAAACTCTCAATATCGAAGCTAAGGCCGAGGTTGAAGTCACCGTCGGCGACATCGCTACGGTACATGTCCGCGGCGGCCGACGCGAGGTGCAAGAGAAAGCCAGGGGCTTGGAAGATCGCTGGAGCCGAGAGGTGGAGCCGCACCTCGTTGCCGCCGGTGTCACGGACCTCGCCGGACTGGATGCCAAGAGCGCTGAAGCGCAAGATCTGGAGGCCGGCATCAGGACCAAGGATACAGAGTTGGAATCGTTGCGCACGCAGATCGCTGCACTCGATGGCACGGCGGAGGCATTGCGTGAAGCGTCGGAACGGGCGGTGGCATACCGGGCCGCCCTTGGAGATATAGGTCTCGTTACGCTGGCCGCCGATATCGAGATGCTCGGCGCTGATGCTGTCTCGGGGTTGCGAAAGCGACGACGGCATTTTTCGCAGGAGGCCGAAGCGGCGCGCGCGATCGCCAACGAGACGGCGAATGACCGCACACTCGCCGACGAGCGCGCCCGGCACTCGATATTGGCGTTGGACGCGGCCGTGGCCGCGCGGGATGCAGTGCTCGCGGCCTTTCCGGAGGGCCTGGATGCTGCATTGATAGCCTCGCAGGCCACCCTCGCAGCCGCTATCCGCGAGAAAGAAGAGGTCACCGCCGGGTTCACCTCCCTGGAACGTCAGATCGACGCCCGCAAAAAGCGCATCGATGCGGCCCTGAGCGGCGCCCGCACCAATGCGGCACAGGCAGCCACTGCAGTCGAGGCTGCACAAGCACAGCTCACGACGGCCAAAACTAACCATGCGGCGGAGCATGGTCGACTGATCGAGCTCCGAAAACAGCGCGACGCTGAGAACTTGGCCGCGGCCGAGAACCGGCTGCAGGAAGCGATTAACTCTCACGCGGCCCTTCCTGTCCCTGATCGCCTCGTCAGCAATGACGAGGTCAGCGCCGCCCGGACTGCCGCGGCTGGCATCAAGGTGGAGCTTGACGGGATCGAGCGCGACATCCAGCGGGCGCATGGCGCTCTCGAACAAGTTGGCGGCGCCGTGGCCCGCGAGCGGCTGCGCGACGCTACCGAGGCGTTCGAGTTGGCGGAGCGTCAGGAAAGGGAAATCGAGGCGGAGTATGAGGCCTGGAGGCTGCTGCTAGACCAAATGAAGGAGGCCGATGCCGCCCAGGCGAGCAACCTCGGGCAGACGCTTGGGCCAGCGATCGCCGGGCGGTTCCAAGAATTGACCCAACGACGCTACGAGACCGTCCAGCTTACCGCGCAACTGGGCACTCAAGGCGTTATGGTCTCGGGCGTGGTGAGGTCTACGGGGCAGATATCGGTCGGCACCCGCGAGCAATTGTCCACTTTGTACCGCCTGTCACTGGCTGAATATTTGTGCTCGGTGATTGTTCTGGACGATCAGCTCGTTCAGAGCGACGACGACCGGATGGACTGGTTTCGCGCGTTGCTTACCGACAAGGCACACAGTTTCCAGATCGTCGTATTCACGTGCCGGCCCGGCGACTATCTTTCTGCGAGCGCGCTGGTGCCAAAGGGGAACGCCGTTCATGCGGACGCCGATGGCGGATTCATACGAGCGGTCGACTTGGGGCGGGCGCTCCGGCGGCGCTAGCTATTTACGAACTGGATGATTAGGCCGCTACCGCCTATCCGACTGCCTCGCGCAGTTAGTCAAAGGCGGCGCTGTGTCACGCTCTTTCTTTCCGGCTCGGATTTGGTCACCACATTACGGTAACGAGGTCGGGGGTCGGGTAAACTCGGCTGTCAATCGCCCCTTGCTCTATCGAATCGGCGGACAAAACCTCCTGATCGCCTTAAGCCCTGCGTCCCAGGTTGCCAGATGCGCTTCGACTCCGGTCTTCGCTGAGAACTCGTTCAGAAGCCTGATGGCATGCGGCAACACATTGGCCTTCTGCCCGGGCTGGGTGTAATACCGCACGGGCGCCACCACCAGGCCAATGAGCGGGATCTCCGTCGGCAGTGTGAGGTGCTTGTTGCGATGATGGAACAGCTGGCGTACCGCGACGCTTAGCTGAAGAAGCTTGAGTTGCCGCAGGCTCTCGACCGCCGCATACCAGCAGGTGTTGGCGGAATCCTTTACCTCGCAGACGACGAGGCGATACGCATCGTCCTTTTCTACGAGCAGCAAAAGGTCCCCTTCTACGTTGCCACGCCGACCGCCGGTTTCATCGCGGGCTAGCGGCATGGCGTTGATTCCATCGACGACAGAGCCCTCCAGACACCGGACGACTTCCAGTTGGCTCAGTATTTCGTATTCGATCGCATGCTCGCCGGCGTGCGGGCTAGCGAAGTCTCCTCTCCTGTAGCGCGCCCCGAGAAGCTGCGCGTCTATGCCTCTCTCCCAATTGCCAGGGACGGGCTCGGTCCAGAGGTCGAGGACCTCCGCGATTCTCCAGGCCGGTTCTATCAGGTGGGCACCGGCAAAACTTGCCAGATCCATCCATCTTTCTGCCCAGAGCTCAAAGTGCCTAGTGGTTGCCAAGGGCGCAGGAGCCACCTTCTCGTTCGGTTGCTGCGGAAATTCCTCGCACTCACGGACATCCGATTTACCGAGAGCGGGCAGAAATACCTCGATCATATTCGGAACAGGCCTCGTCAGTCCGAGTTGCGCTTTGACGCTAGCCACTTCTCGTTCCCAAGTCGGGAGGTCTACCGGGCCGATCGGGTCTCCGGTAAAGTAAAGGTTTACCAGCCACACCGGAGTACGGGACCGTTCATACAGCAGGTAAAGATGAGCGATGCGGTTGGCTGACTGATAAAGTGGCCCAAGCCAGTTCGTGTCGGCTAAAGCTCCACACCAGGACCGTGCGTGACCGATCGCCGCCTCGATCTTGATTGAGGATTCCTTGCTCGCCTGGCATCCGCTCCCGTAGATTTCGGCAATGTGGCTCTTGGCTTCAACAAGAATGACGCCCGGCTTGATTCTTGCGCTCGCATCGGACACAATGCCCAACCCATCCCAGGACGGACCCATGCTGGGCCAGAACTCAGCCAGTTCCTTCGCAAAACCAAGCAGTCCGACCCGTTCGAGAAAATCGGCGTCGCGGTATTCGCGGTAACCGTCGTGCGCCAGGGGCGATACCCACCGGATTCGTGCCTCCAGTTCCTTCATGCGGGCGGGTAATTGGCCCAGGACTGCGTTGGAGAGCACATCCGGGTGCTCATTCACATAATCCTGCAGCTGCCGCTGGCTGCCTCGCACAGCCCGCCCCGCAATGATGCCCCTGCTCCGCCGGGGTCTTGCTGCTTCATCGTCTTTAACGCGCGCTTGGGGGGATAACCCACTACCAGCACCACTCAGGTATCGGCGGTTCAGCTCCTGCGTCTTTTGGTACCAGAAGCTGTTGTCGTCCGTCCTGTGCGGCTCGCACTCGTGCCGGGTTTTTCCTTCCTCGGTGGTACGAAAAACCCGATCGACACCTGGCTGGCCGATCACCTGTTCCCGGCCCGAGGCATAGTTCCGAAGCTTCGTGGCACCGGCCGGATTGTGGACGAACAGAAGAAACGACTGGGATTCGGTCTCGGGCAGAAACACCATCCAGTAGCGAAAGCCGAATGCCATATTACTAATCAATGTTATCCGAAGCCAACGCTCTCCCACACCAGATTGGCATGGCCTGCATCCGCAACATCGTCGGAGTTCGGCATCTCTTCGACGGGTGCGCGGGCTGCTCCTACAGGGTGTTTTTTGCTAATGTCCCGAGGACTTTGGTGAGCTCAGCTTCGAATTCTTCGGAAATGTCACTTGCGCCGCTGGTGGCGTGGGCGGTTTCGTGCAAGAGCGTCCCTGCGTAGGATCGAAGATCCTTGAGCTGGTTGCGTTTGATGATGATGCGCCCGGTGCCAGCCCCCCATATGCCTGCGGCCTCGCGGTGATTAAAGGCTTCGATGCGCATGGTGCTTGAGATCAGGATTTCTTTTATCGTCTTTGGCCTGCCGCCGATGAGCTTGAAAATCGCACTGGTCTGCCGGAAGACGTCCCGTTCTTTCTTCGTGAGGTCCTTCTCGTTGATGAATTCGAATTCGAAGCTCTCGTTCCACTCTGCTGAGTAGGCTTCGAGATCGCGCATGGGCTTTCCTCGACCATCCGTGAGGTCGTAAATCTTGTCCTTAACACTTTCGGGAATCGTGATGACAGTGTAGCCATCTCTCTGCGCGTGGTCGACCATGTCCTTGGCGTTGATCAGCTCTGCTGGGGTGAGGAAGATCACGTTGCCGGCCGCATTAAGGAGTTTGCAAGCGTGCACTTGTACGTCGATCCACGTGAGTTCGTCGTGCGATGTGCCGGCTTCGTAGTTCTTCAAGTCGTTCACCAGGAGCTGGGCAACTTGTTGTTGCTTACAGTCCAGGAGGATGGCCTTGACACGTTCTGTGTACGCGGTTCTGCCGACGTTAGTGCGCTCACGGTTGAGGGCCTTCCTGATGGCCGCGTTTACACTGGTGATGTTGTAGCTGCACAGGAAGTTTTCTTCCTCCGCGACGCGTAGGCCTGTGATGTAGATCCGGGCGACTTTCCTGCCGCCTTTGTCGAGAACCTGGCCGTACGCGGTTGTCTCGATCGGCTTGTCGCCGGAGAACCGTAGGAAGACGTCCTTGGCTGCAGCCATGTCCGCATCCGTGACGCCTTCGAAGGTGAATTCCGTGCCGACGCGGTCCGGCTCGGAGGGGTCGTCGATGACAGCGTTCAGCGTCGTTATGTCATCGAATCCGTGCTTGCTCGATTTCGCAATCGTAATGTCGCCGTGTCTCGATTTCATGAGCACCTTGATTTTGCGGCGGTCGAAGGTCGCAAGCGCATCTTTCAGCCCGACACCAAATTTCCCAACCACGAGGTCAGGGTGCGATTGCTTTTCTTGGTTCTCGTTCTGTGTGAGATGCTCATATTTGAGCCCGCGGCCGTAGTCCCGGATGTGCCACCTGCCCGCCTTGTCCTTGGAGATTTCTACATCCGTGGTCTTCGTGAGCGCTTGCTCATCGAGCGCGTTCGCGATCACCTCCCGTAGACCGTGCCGGACGTCCCAGTCCTCCAGGACTTTCTCGATATTGAGGTCAAACTTCTTCACGTGGTTACCGTCACCGGTGAGGGGAACGCTCGCCGCTATTTTAATGCTTGGGGGCAGCGCCTCGCAGATTGTGTCGATCCCATTGATGATGCACGCAGACACTCGAACGGACTTTTCGTCAGAAAGCTGGTCCGCGGCTCCTGCCGGTACCACTCCACGAACTCGTCCAACGCCATGTTGTACACGCGGCGCGTAATCGGCGAAGAGACGCTATCGAGTACGAGCGCATTCAGTCTCTGCCACTCCGCCATCTCTTCTACGACAATCAGATCGTTCATCTTAGGTCCTGTTATTGGGCATCGGAAGTCATTTGGACATCATCTCTGAGAGGCGGGGACTGAAGTTCGCGCGTGGTAAACCCGGTGATGCCCGAGTCGTTAGATGGTGCCGAATCTATGAAGGCAGGAACCAAGCGCAATTCTACTTGCCCTCATCCGCCTTCGCACGGGAAGGTAAGCAGTCAACCCGGAGGGAGACTATAGGAACTGGATCGGGGCGCTGCGATTATCAGCCGTGGGTTCGCGGCCGCTGCCATAGCCTCAAGCTACTTATCCGCCCTTGGCCACGGCCACATCACCAGCAGATATCTGCCTTCGGACTTTACATCTACAGGAGTATATGCGCAGGTGGTTTCGGTGGTACGAACAGGCCACTTTACTTGTTCATTAGGGCAGGAAAACCTCAATCGAAGTCGCTCTCTCGCAGTCAGGGTCTTTTGGTTCTGACCGCGATCAAAGATCGTTCCGGCAGAAATAAATCCCTGTTTAATTGCGCGCTGATTCGAAACCAAAAAACCCCAACTAGGTCTGGCGCGCTGCCAGACGCGCAAGCCAACATCGTGCGAGGTAGCTGGGTTGGGCATCCGCTTTAATATCGATATGCCAAAACTAACTTCATCAAGAATCGGATGACGATCTAGCGCCACCACGGCCATTCGCATGGAGATGCCATGTCGCCGCGCTAGGGCGCGGACATGCCAGAAAGTGAGGGGGCGAAGTTCTTTCGGTTTCAGTTGCGAAACAGTCTCTTGTTCGCTTTCTCTGAGCAGGGCCCTGAGGTAGGCCGCGTCCCATCGAAAGCGTTCGCTGCGGGGACAAAAGACTTCCAACGCGAAATCCCAGCAGAATCGCTCCGCTTCATCGGACCGGACCTTATGATCTAACCGAATTGCCTCGGCCCGCTCCGCGAGGGTTGCATAGAACAAATGACCAATCTCGTGTGCCTCAACTGAATGCCGTCGCGAAGGGGTTGCCTCCCCCACTGCGACTTGAGCAGCACGCCGAAAGAGCTCGCCAACAGGACGGTCTACTCGAACCCAGCCCTGACCAGGCAAAGGAAAACCACAGGTATCGTCTCCGGCAAGGCGTTCGATTGCAAAATACTGGCGAACACGCTTGAGCAAAGCCATACCACCAGTTCCCTTTGCATCAAGGAATTGTCGTAACAAGTCAACGACCGATTCACCACTTGGAAGACGGTTTGCGCGTAACGTCCGGTCCAGAAAAATGGACCATTCCGACCACGCCCGCGATTGAGTGAGCACTGACGTTAGCGTTTGGCTTTCAGATGCGCTCATGCACTATGAGCCTCTGAGGACACTCAGAAGCTTGCCTTCGTTCATCCGGAAAGCTGTATAAACGTTGGCTTCATTCTTCCATTCGAACAGTTCGGTGGCTGCGAAAAGCTCCGCCTCGCCCGCCGTTTCGGCAGCTTGCGGATCAATACAACGGATGACCTTCGCGAGTCGTTCGTCGGTCGCACAACCCCTAGCGTCATGCTTCTTCTCTCTTAATTGTGGCAGGAACCAGACAAATCCTTCCTCAAGGGCACATCGTGTTTTCGCTGCAGCGCGGGCTCGCTCTAGCACGCTTGGGAGAGGCAGACGCTCGTTTACGTCCCCTTTGACAGGTTTGATGAGAGACGCAATTTCGTCAGCATATTCCTTTTCCCAGCCTAGCGCCTCAACGCAATCCCAAGTGTTTGTCAACACCTCAAAATGATAAACAGCTTTCTCTGCCCTGCGGCAGACCCAGCAACGGGATGCTCTATCAATGCCTTCGGGCGGGTACATTGCGCTGACGGACGCGGGCTCTTCAATACTCCGTAAGAGCTGTTCAGATGCTTCCAACCTCCAAAACCACTCAGGTTGCCACGTCAGTGTCCAGATGGCTACATCTTTTGGCACACCCCGATACAGAAGCCGGCCTCGAAGCTTGGGAAGCATGGGACCTTGGAGAAGCAATATAGTCTTTGTATCGCCAAAATCCAACTGCGCCAACTCCCAAATAATGGCGTCGGCGACTAAGCGCTCCGAAGCAGAAGCGCGTTTTCCAGCATCATCGTCCGATACCGGAAAGATGATTCCCAAGTTCCCGGAGACGTCGGATTGCTGATTAGAGGACCGCTTCCTCGGCAAACGCGCATGGTAGGTTCTTGTCCAAGGCTCTGGCTTCGTAGAATCGAAGCACCCAATATTCAATACTATGTCGTAGTCGTGAAAGTCGACAGGGGTTAGGAACCACTCGTACGCGACGGCCACGCACCGCTTTGAGTCGATGTGGGCGCTATTCTTAGCGTCGTCGTTCACGATACACCAGCACAGGTTGACGCTAACATTATGTCATGCCTTCGTCCGGGTCCACTTCCGTCCAACGAATATCCTGTTCGCGGCACAGATTCCTGAAGCGATCCAAAGTGTGTGGAACATCCGGATCATTTGATTCGGGCGATACGACCATAATTTTCGCCCATCTATTTCTGTCACGTTCGGCAAAGGCACTTTCAGAGAGCGGTATCCATTTGCCCGTAGACATTCCCCATCGGTCCGGGTCCCTGTGGGAAACAGCGAAGCACTCTCCATAAACGACGTTGGTGCCGAGCCGTAGCCGTCGGCGTTGCGGATACGACAACATACGGGGCACCACTGCGACGTCGAATAAAGCACGGAAGGGATGCAGGGTTTCGATTTGTCGGATGCTTTCCCTGACTTCCTTGAGCCGGTTTACAGGAATGTAAATCGTTTCGGAGCAAGTGATCCCCGCGCTTTTCGTCAGATGCTGAGCGAGAGTAAACTCGCCATCCTTTTGGGGATGCCAATGCTCGAATGCGCTTTCAAAAATACCCAGGCATCGCAGCGCCCATTCCCGCAACCGAGGATGTGGCGGCAAGCCCTTGCTTGAATCCGAAGGGCTGGCAAGTTCTTCGCAGATGCGCATTAGCAAATCGGGTTCGCCGCCTCTCTCTTTCTCTTTGAGCTTCGCCCATAGCAGTTGTCTGGCAACTCGTCCCTTATAGCTGGAGGTGTCGCTCAAGTGCTCCACAAAGTTGGATGTAAGTCGACGATATTCCGGGCTCTTAACTATTTCTTGCGGGACGTGTTGGATCAGCCAGTGCAGGATCACCGAACCCGCCAATCTTTCGAGCGCCCGATATCCAGGCTGATGGTATTGGTGTTTGTAAAGCCAGCGCCGTTCTTCGAGGAAGTCTCGTGCATGTTCGCCGGCAGTACCCTCGAGGGCGACCAGGCCTCCAGGCAGCACACGTGTATTTGAGAAGAAATTTTCGAGCCAACGAAGGCTCTCGGAACCAAGAGGAACGTGAATTCCTTGGCGTAAGTAACCACAATCGCGGAGGACGTAGTCGAGTTTGTCCGTGTCCAGTGGACTATTTAGGATCGCGTCCACCCAGTGATAGCCAGACCGAGCCTGAATCGCGGCTTCCACCCAAGTTCGGAATTCCTGCGGGCGTGCAGCCAGTATTTTTGCAACTTTCCCGCTGATATCAAAGGTTTGCTGTCTAATATCCTCAAAGCAATTTGCAAGAACTGCTTCGTCATGATGGAACTCAGCGCTCCAGTCTTCTACTGTCCAATGGAGTTCGCCGAAGATGTCTTCTGCAAGATGAGTGAAAGGGAGATGTCCAATATCGTGGTGGACCGCAGCGAACATCACTACCGTTGCGAGTCTTTCCTCCTCTTGTTCCGTCAGTGACACGATTCCGCGACTGGACAGCTTGCGAAACCAGAGGATTGCCAGGTGTGAGGCCCCGAAGCTGTGGGTTCGTCGATTATGGTTAGGCTCCTCAGTAGCAACCGCTTCGGGTTCAATCGCCGCAAGTGCTATGCGAGTCTTTATCCCCAACTGACGTAATAGGGCAAAATCAGCCAGATAACTCGGCTCTCCTGCGTGGGACTCTTGCACCAAAATCTTGTACGCGGAAGGGCAGGGCTTCTGCTTTTTGATGATATCTTCCCACTTGCCCTCGGGAAGCACTCCATCCCCCGTAAATCTTCCGGCTTTCTTGACCTCAAACCGTTTGAAATCAGGGGCTACATCAGCGAATTGTTCAGCCTCCATTGAAAGATGTATCGGCGAAATTCCGAAAGAGGCTAAGTCTTGGAGCAAGGGGGGACGGGTATCTTTGTCAACGTTAATCCAAAAGGATGAGGCATGATCAACATGATCCGGGTTACCGAGCTCCGTCGAATCGACCAATCGCCGTTGCCACGCTTTCTCTTTGTCCAAGTCCGTGCAAAGAGCAGCCAGAAATCTAACTAGCGACTGATCCCAAAGTCCGCTAAACCCCACTGTGACGATGCAGCCTATGCGCGGGGCCACGAACTTCAGCAATTCATTCATTGAGTCTGCTGCCGATTTTTCCTTCTCTTCATATCCAGCAAAGAAGATCTGTAGCTGACGTTGAGAGCCACAATCGGGGCAGAGCGTTTCCTGCGATGTCCCATTTGCCCCTTCCCGCCACAGCCGGAAGATTGGCGCTCGGATTCCAGACTGAGGGCACTGCTTATTGGTGCAGACCGCATGGAATACATCACCCCATATTTTGATCACCGGAACAAGCGCAGGCGCGCTGTCATTATCAATGCGGTCACCGAGAAAATACCCCGATATCTCGCTTGGCTCACTTAAGACAACTGCACTGCCGCTACCACCTGCCTCGTCGAGAACGTTTTGGATGGCTCGCCGAGTAAGCCCGTCAAAATTTACACTGAGCACGTCGGCACCACCCGAAACAGCCCAGCCGGCAACTTTTTTGTGTATGTTTGTTGGTTCCCTCTTGGTGGCAACTTCAGAGATAAATTTGTTCGAAAATCTTATCCATTCCCCGTGTAACAGCTTGGAAAGCTGATCTCGCTGAGCAGTTTCGTGCGCCCGCTGCATCATCCCTAGCGCCATAGCGGCGATTGAGCGCGGCGCACCCTGGCGGGCAAGCGAAGTGCACCAACCGTGCAATTCACGTAGCCTGGTTAACAACTCTTCGCGATGCTTATCGTCCTTCGCCTGTTGAGGGTCAGCCTTTGCAGCTTGGTCAACTAGATTCTGGAGCCTGCGCTCCAACTGTGAGAAGACCCCTTTCATCCTTGGAACCCCGGCTTTGACTGAGGCTCCAGCTCCCAAAACCACTAGTACGCGGCGTCCCTGTCTCCAAGTGTTCAAAAGCAGCTCGGAAGCCTCCTGCAAGCCGGGCGTTGCGTTCGGGGAGGTCTTCGCGTTAGCAGCGGTTTCCATTTGAAATGCAAGACAGCCAGATTTTTATACCTATTATTGTATCGAAAGATGCGGATCTTCTTCCTGTTGGTGGGGCGCTAAAAGCGCATTGAATTGATGTGGTATGGCTCGGTGACGGCTGGGCTTTTTTGTGATCCAGCTTTAGACTAGAAGATGGCCGCATAGTCCTGGCCTCACGAACCGGGATGACTGCGGTGACTCGCGGGCGGCTTCACCGTTCAAGGAACCGCTACAAGGAGCGATGTGTGACTTCTTATCCCCGTCTTCGGCTTAAGAGGGCGGTGTTGGATACCGTGAGCTTCTGGAATGTTCATCGGACGTGGACAAATTTTGTCCCGCCGTTTATCGGGGTCGTCGGGATCATTCTCAGCTACATTTCCGGCCTTGTCGGACTGAAGTTGCTCTCCAATGCGGCGCTTAGCGTAGCTTTCTATGGTTTTCTCTGGGCTGGATTCGTGTGGATCGCCGGATGGCTGGGTAGCTTCCTGATAAACTACATCGTCCTCTCGCCAAAGGCTCTCCATGAAGAATGCACGAACGAAGCGGAGGCCGCGCGGCAGAAAACCGCCGAGATCACTGCCGAGTTGCTCGCCGAGCGCGGGAGAAATGCGAGGCCCGAAATCACAATAGCAGTCACCGAAGGGCTTTTCGAGTGGGGACCGTTCGAGGGTACATCGGGCGCTGATCGCACGACCAGAGCGGATTTCATCATCACACTGGGCATCCAGCTTGTGAATATTCGACCTTGTGGACCGCCTACTGTCGTGGACTGGTCCCTAGAAATCGAGACAGCGGGGCGTACCTTCCATCCACAACGGGAAAGAATCACCGATGTACTTCTAATTGAAAGGGACACTCGCTATCGCCGGACGCGCACCGGAATCTCACGAAAGGTCACCGAAGCCCTGGCCGAATTTGATGAGGGTAGGCCATTGGTCTGCGGGTTACCGGTCTCTGGATATATCCGCTTCGTCATCAGGGACCTTGAGAAAAGCGATTATGACGCTTTCCAGGACAATATGACGTTAAAACTCTGCGCAGTGGACTCCTTCGGCCAAACCCACGAGTTTATGCGACCGCCCCAAGTTTGGCCGAAGAATGCGAGGATTGTCGCTGGACCGGACAGCTTCGCATAGTAAATTCCTTTCCGTGGGGCCGCCGATGGGTGTGTCGCCGCTGGCCGCGTGGAGAATTGACGCCTCCGAAGACGGCACGCCGGCTGGGGCATGGAAACGTAGACTTCATTCGCTCCGATTGGTTCTACTCTGGAGTCTGGATATGTTGGTTGCTCAGCGGTTTACGCTGGCCGGAATTCCTAAAGGGAACCTAGGGCCAATTTGGCAGCACACGAGGACCGGCGGCACGCTTTTCCGCTGGCGCACGACGCGCGTTGTCACTTGTTGTCACTCTTCGGCTGTAAGTTGTTGAAAACTTGGTAGCGCTAACGGGAATCGAACCCGTATTTAAGCCTTGAGAGGGCTCCGTCCTAACCGTTAGACGATAGCGCCGGGAAATCTTCGTCCATTGTAGCAAGCCGTCCCAGCGTCAAGGCCATCGCCTGGACGACAATGATGTGAATGTCTTTCATCGATGTCTTGTTCGGAAAACCGCTGGCCACCAGTGATGAGCGAGCGGAACGGATCGGCGCCGCCGCCGGCATCCCCATCTTTGGTCTCGACGCACTCAGTTCTGCCGCCTATGGGCCGGAAGCCGCGCTCACGCTGCTGATTCCCTTGGGAGCGGCGGGGGTTGCCTACATCTGGCCGATCAGCGTCAGCATCATTATCCTTCTGGCGATTGTTTACTTTTCCTACCTCCAGACTATTGCGGCGTACCCGGGGGGCGGTGGATCATACACCGTAGCGCGCGAAAACCTGGGTGCGTTTCCGGGACTGTTGGCAGCGGCTGCGCTGATGATCGATTACATCCTGGTGGTTGCCGTGGGCATCTCCGCGGGCGTGGGCGCGCTGGTATCTGCCGTGCCGAGCCTCGAACGGCACACCCTCGGCATATGCCTCGGCATCCTGGTGATCATCACGATCATCAATCTGCGCGGCGTGCGCGAGGCTGGCATCGTGTTTATGGTCCCGACGTATCTGTTCCTGGGCTCGCTCGTGGTGGCACTGGCGATCGGCTTCGGCAAGGTGCTGCTGAGCGGCGGGCATCCTGTTCCCGTGGTGGCCCCACCGAAAATGGCCGCAGCCACCGCGTCGGCCGGCTTGTGGCTGCTGCTGAAGGCGTTTTCGAGTGGGTGCACCGCCATGACGGGTGTGGAAGCGGTGAGCAATGGTGTGAAAGCGTTTCGTGAGCCGGCTGTGCGCTCCGCCCAGCGCACGCTCACGGTGATCATCGGTCTCCTCATCGTTCTGCTGGCTGGTATCGCATGGCTGGTTCGGGCTTACGGAATCGGCGCAACCGATCCAGGAGCGCCCGGCTATCAGAGCGTCCTATCCATGCTCATCGGCGCCGTGGCAGGCAAGGGCATCTTCTATTACGTTTCTATCGGGTCCATCCTGCTGGTGCTGGCGTTATCTGCGAACACGGCGTTTGCGGATTTTCCGCGGCTCTGCCGGGCGATTGCGACGGACGACTATCTTCCGCGATCCTTCACCATACGCGGGCGCCGGCTGGTCTATTCGCAGGGCATCTACGTCCTGGCCGTTCTGGCCGCGCTGCTGCTCATCCAGTTCGGCGGCGTTACCGACCGGCTGATTCCGCTATTTGCTGTCGGCGCCTTCCTGGCGTTCACGCTGTCGCAGTTCGGAATGGTCGCGCATTGGATGCGGGTGAGAGGGCCGGGTGCGCTCCACAGCATGCTGCTCAACGGGCTGGGCGCCATGACTACGGCCGTCACCGTCGTGGTGGTGCTGATGGCGAAGTTTACCGAAGGCGCCTGGGTGACCATGCTCCTCATCCCGGCCATCGTGGTGCTCATGCTGGCAGTGAAGCGCCACTACGATCGCGTCGCCATAGCCACGGCCTGCCCCGAACCGCTCCGGTTGACGGCCTTCTCGCCACCCATGGTCATTGTGCCCATCGATCACTGGAGTATGATTTCCAGAAAAGCGCTGCAATTCGCGCTCAACATTTCGCCCGAAGTGATCGCCTTGCATGTCGACTGCGGCGAGGCGCCCGACGACTTGTGCGGCTTGTGGGACAAATACGTGGGGGAACCGGCGCGGGAGGTCGGCCTGCCGGAACCGAAGCTCGTCACGCTGCGCTCCCCGTACCGCCAGATTGTGGGGCCAGTTCTGGACTACGTTTTGGATTTGCAGAAGAAGAATCCAGAGCGGCAGATCGCGGTACTGCTACCGGAACTGGTCGAGAGGCGCTGGTATTACTACTTCTTGCACAATCAACGGCCAGCCATCTTTAAAGCGTGGCTGTACCTGCGAGGAAATCAGAAGACGGTGGTGATCAACGTTCCGTGGTACTTCAACCCGTAGACGTGAGTCACAATCAGGCTCGCTGCTGTCTCTCTGCTTCTTGTTTTCTCGGCGCCTCGGCGTTGAGAACGGATTATAGCTAGGGCTTGATTTCGGAACAATGAAGGACCGGCTGTTTTCTCGCAACCGGTCCGCACGGAGGCTGGAGTTTACGAAGCAGCTCTTGCCTGTCTCGAGGCAAGCTGAGCACGGACGGCTTTCATCCGTTCTCGCATTTCCGCAACCTTCTTCCGGCCGTCGGGTGTCGCGTCAATCAGCTTCTCCAGATTGGCGGCAAACTGCTGGCCGATAGCACCGCGGATTTCGCCAAGCAACGGCTCGACTTTGCCGAACGTGCCAATGTGCTCGCCATTGGTGTTGTTAAAAAGCTCCGCACTGATGGCGCCGCTATTGACGAGACCCGCCGCCATGTCCCAATAGCTGACGACCATCCGCAAGTGACCGCTATGCTCCCCAAGTAACGCGGCAGTGAAGTCCTCCATGGATTGCGGATTGAACTCGCGAAAATACCAGTCGCGCGCCTTGCGCATGGTCTCCTCGCGGCGCAGTTCGTAGAGCTTGAGGATAAGTCCGGCTTCTTCTTGTTTCGACATCCAACACTCTCCTTTTCGGATTGAATTGACTTCCGCTAGTTTAGCAAACCGATGGTCGCATTCTGATGTCGCAGTTCTTTGGTTTTCTCAGCGCCTCTGCGTCTCTGCGGTGAGGTAGTTTTCCGCCTTTGCTAATCTGAAATTGATGCGTTGGTTTTGGCTAACAGTCCTGGCGGGAGTGTCCGCGTACCTCGCCACGAGTCAGGTCACTGAAGACGTCCGCGATGCGCTGGAGGCTCACAATCTTGCGCGCGCCGAGCGCGCCATCCAGACGGATCGCGCGAAAAACGGCGTCACACCCGAATTGTTGGACGCGATCTCCTGGCTGGCGCGCGCCGAGTTGGAGGACAAGCAATACAGCGAGGCCGACCGGTACGCGGAAGAGACCCGGAAGCTGGCGGTGGAGGCGCTTGCCAAACGTAAGATGGACGACGAGCGCCGCCTGCCGCTCGCGCTGGGCGCCGCCATCGAGGTGCATGCCCAGGTTCTGGCCGCGCGCGGTGAGCGTACGGCAGCGGTGGCGTTTCTGCGCCAGCAGTTGGCGGCGTATCGCACCACCTCCATCGCCGCGCGTATTCAGAAGAATATCAACTTGCTTCGGCTCGAAGGCAAACCCGCTCCGCCGCTTGATGAGACGCAATGGCTGGGACCACAACCGCCGACGCTGGGGGAGTTGAAAGGACGCCCGGTGCTGCTGTTCTTTTGGGCGCACTGGTGCGGCGACTGCAAGGCGGAGGCGCCGGTGCTGGCACGGCTGGCGGCGGACTACAAGTCCACTGGCCTGGTTTTGATCGGGCCGAGCCAGCACTATGGCTTCATCGCTGGCGGTGACGACGCGCCTCGCGATCTGGAAACGCGGTACATCGACATGGTGCGCCAGCAGTACTATGCTCCCCTCGCCGCAATGAGCGTTCCCTTGAGCGAGCAGAACTTCATCAACTATGGCGCCAGCACGACGCCCACACTGGTACTGATTGACCGCCAGGGGATCGTGCGGCTGTATCACCCCGGCGCCATGCCTTATGCGCAGCTTGCGGCGAAGCTGTCTGAGATTACCCGAAACTGAAGCCGACGCGGGCTCTCAAGCCGTCTTGCGTTTGGACGGCACCAGTTTTGGATAAAACTGCCGGTACATCTCCAGAGCCCGGATCAAGGCTTCAACGGCGGCGAGCTGTGCGTAAAGGTGCTCCAGTTCCTTTGCGCCATCCGGGTTCGGGGTGGGGGAAGGTTGTAACTTCTGCGACATATCGCAAGAGTGCACGAAATTTCGCCGTCCGCAAATCCCCCGCGTGCGGGCGAATTTGCACGGAAATGGGAGGTAAGCGCACCCCTCTAAATGTGGGTGCCGGATAAGCCGTCGCCGATAGGGAATAGGAAGCCGACGAGCGCGCCGTCCCACTCATTGTCGACCCGGGAGTACAACTCGCGGCTGATAACGTCCACTCATTTTCGGTAAACGCCAAATACGCGAGACCGTCAATATTCACGAACAGGCGGCTGGTATTGGTGCGGAGAGGAGAAGTAATGGAATTGGCCGCGCACAGGATCTTCTCCCCCGCCCTCTGTACGTTGGTGAGGTTTTCATGGGACGCGGGGACCGTGAGTTCGAATTTCTGCTCCCCCGTCACTTCCTCGAGGCCGGTAACGGTTGTGACCAAGCCATCTGGAGACTGGGTGAGCACGTGCACCAGGTGCTGCAGATTATAAGCGTGAGCCTTGCGATTGCCCGCGAGTGTGTGCTGCCAGCGCAGCTTGCCGTCATTGCCGACGGTGTACAGGGTGTACGAGTCGCCCCGGTTCGCACTGATCAAAGCGCCCCCAAGCCAGTCTCCACAAACCAACTCCACATTACGAGTCTTCTCCGGCACCTGCCAGCTCCAGGCCTGCATCCCGTCTTCCGTGATCCCTCGGAGATAGGTATCGCCTTTAAGGGTTGCTCCAGAGGGAATATGTTCGCTTCACCAGGCGTTGGTACGGCGGGGATGTCCCCAGGTCACGTCCAATCGAATGCGTGCTCCATTGATTGGTGCCTAAGGGCAGAGGCTCTTCCTGCGGCCAGATTTTGATTTCGCGGGTTCTCTTTTCCTCGTGTAAGGTGGCACTGATTCTTACTGTTTCCGCCTTCGCGTGTACAACCGCGCGGCCACCTTCTTCGTGAACGTCAGCCAGGGCTGGATCATCGACGGACCACTCTGCGCCCCGAAGCTCTTGCGCAGAGTCGTCGAGCAACTGCAAGGGACGATCGGCCCCCACCTGGATGTTGATCTTTTCCGGTGAAATACGCCAGCCGGAATCCTCTTGCGCGGCAAGCCGGAAGGAAGAAATCGCGAGACTTCGTTGCCAGTGAAAGAAAACGGTGCTCCAGCCCGACGGTTCAAGCGCCATTGGAGCCCCCTTTTTCAGATACTAGTGCCTCAAATGAAGATTTTCCTCTTAACTTTGGTAATACGTGCCAGCTTCCTGAAGTTAGACAACCGGCCTTTTCCGCCATCAGGTGCGCCCAGCGAAACGCCTCCTCTGCGACAGCACACTAAGTCAACCATCGTCGGGAAAATCAGGTGTCTTTCGAGGAGGACCTGTGTCCCCTACCTCCGCCCCTTGGCCATCCAGATATTCCCCGTCGTCTCCGCCAGGCTGAACACGAGGCCGTCGCGCGTCACCGAGAGTCCTACCTTCCCCGGGCTGCCCAGGCTTGCGAGCGATTGCTGTGAATGGTGGAAGTGATAAACCGGAAATGGCGCGCCGATGGTGTGCTTGGTCCGCCGGTCCAGCCGTTGCGCCCAGATGCAGCGGAAACCGTCGCGCTCCGACAAAAAGTAAAGCATGCCGCCGTCCGGCGACCACTTCACTTCCCTGTCCATGTGAGTGCCGTCAGTCACCGGGATCCACGTGTCCTCGGCCCCCACGTTTCCGTCGCGGAACGGCGTGACGTATATCGTTCGGGCCGCATCGTTGTGCAGCGGCCGCGCTTGGAACGCGATCCACTCGCCATCGGGAGAGAAGGATTCCGGGTACAGCGCCAGCTTGGAATCCCGGATCAATTCCCGCGTCTGGCCGGTGCTCAGATCCAGCAGGCCCACGCAATACGGCGAACAGGATTTCGCCTCGTACAATAGCTTCGTCCCGTCACCCGAAAAATCCCGTGGAGGGCCGCCGTTCTTGTACACTTTCTCCTCGGAGCCGGAAATGGCCACCACGTGAATCGTCCACTCGGGATGTTCCGCCGCATACGCCAGCTTCGATCCGTCGCGCGTAATCTTCGGCGAATCGAACTCCGACGGACTTACCGCCAGCATGTTTTCCTTGCTCTCGGCCAGATCCTTCACCCAGATTTCCCGCTTGCCTGACCGGTCCGCGCTGAATGCCAGGCGCCGGTTGGCCGAGATCGATGGGAAAACTTCCGTCGAAAGGTCCCGCGTCACCCGCTGCACTCCGCCCGTGGCCTTGCCTTGATTCAAATCCACGGGGAGGCGCCAGACATTCGTGCTGGAGGCCACGCTGGAAAACACCATGTTGCCGCTCGACGCCACCGATGGTTCGCTTTCCTGGTCTGTCCCCATCGTCAAGCGGCTCAAGCTGCCCCCCAGCTTTCCACTCCGCGTGGAGATCCCGGCTTTCCAAAGATTCGTCGTGTCGCGGCGTGCCGAAAAAAAGACCTGCCCGCCCACCCAGGCAGCCGGTCCGCCAGCCGACAGACCTTGCTTGGCGAACACGGTAAATGCGCCGGCCGGTGTCGCCTCGCCCCCGTCCGCCGGCGCCAACCACCAGTCGGGCGCCGACGATTCGTCTCGCTGCCCCCAAAACAGCAAATGCTTCCCGTCCGGCGACCACACCGCATCGTGCGCGCCATAGAAACTCGCCTGCACCTGCCGCGGCGTCCCACCCGCCGATGAAACCATGTACAACTGCGTGCGCACGAAGTAGGACTCACCCACCCAGTAAACTATCCGCTGCCCGTCCGGCGAGAACCGCGGTCCCCGCCCCTCCTTGGCGATCAATTTCAAATCGCCGCCCAACACCGCGACCGTATAAATGCCGCCGCCATCGCGATCCGAGTGAAACACCACTTTCGAACCGTCGGGCGAGAAAGATGGCTCGGTGTCGTCCGCCGGATTCGGCGCCAGCCGCGCCCGATCACCCGTCGCGATGTTTTGCACCCAGATGTCCAGGTTGCCTTCCCCGCTGCGGTCCGATGCGTAGGCCACCAGTTTGCCGTCTGGCGAAATCGCTGGATCGCTGGTGAAACCCGAGTCGTACGTCAATTGCGTGAAAACAAAGTCGTCCACCGGCGCTCGCCGCATCCATAAGAACGCCGCCGCCACCGCGATCAGCAGCGTCGCTCCCGTCGCCAGCGCCACGCGCCCCCACGGAAAATTACTCCGCCGCGCCGCTTGCGGAACTTCGTTCTCCCGCGGCGAGAATACCGGCACGAAGGTCGATCCCAAGCTGATCACCACCGGATCATCCTTACCCGGACCTTCGTAGTACTCCTTCAATTTTTCACGCAGCCGCCGCTTCTCCACCCGGACCACGGATTTCTCGCTGGGCATGAAGTCCCTCTGGTTGAAAACCCGTTCGGCGATCACGTATTCCGTGAGCTGCTCGCCCCTGCCCTCCAGGGTCTCTACTACAACGAACTGCAGGAACTTCGCCAGGGCTGGCGACAGCGCCTTGCTTGAAAGGATGCGTTGCAGTTGGCGGTAGTCCGAGTTCCACCTCAGAACCACCCTTTTCCATGAACTGCGCTTCGGCGGGGGTTGCGCCGCCGGGCGCATCGGAACTGGCTGGGATCCGGCCATCGTTGATTTGAAACGTCAGAAGGAATCGTGCAGCGGCGTTAACAACTCCGTAACACTATACTATTCTACCCCGGTGGCATCGCTCTCATCACAGATTGAACGGCATCCCCTCATCCCTCTCGTTCGAGACAGCTTGCCTCCTGCACCAACCCTCAGCCCAACGCCAGAGCCTTGATTGCGATGGAGATTATGCCCGTAACGGTGCCGTAACACCGAGGCGGCGAATCACCGGCAAATCACTAAAACTAAACGAAATCCTTCGTAACGGGCTTAGTGACAAAGATTAACCTTGCCACAACCCTCGTACTAGCCCGAACATACTAACGCTCAGGGAAAAGTCTACGGCCAGAGGTTCGAATTGAAGTGATCGGTTCGCACATTCGAGCTTGCGCTGTATTTATACGAATTTGCAGAGGAGGTTTTGTGAAGCAAAAAGTCACTTCGCTAGTTCTGTCTTTCGCGCTGGTCTGCTGCATTGCCGGCTCCATGTGGGGCCAGCAGGTTACTGCGGCATTCACCGGCAAGATAACCGACGCCTCGGGTGCCGCGATCGTTAACGCAAAGGTCACCGCTGCCGACGTGGATCGGGGTACTCAGTGGAGCACCACAACCAACAGTGATGGCGCTTACAACATTCCGCGCGTGCCGATTGGCACCTACAACATAAAGGTGGAGCAGCAGGGTTTTCAAACCTCCACGCAGTCTCATGTTGCCGTCGAAATGAACCAGGTGGCCCGATTGGATTTTCAACTCCAAGTTGGCAGCCTGTCGCAAAGCGTGGAAGTCACCAGCTCTGAGGAGCTTCTTCAGACTCAAGACACATCACTTGGCCAACATATCGACGCGCGTACCAACGAGGATCTGCCGCTCGCGACCCGAAATTACGTGCAGTTGACTTTACTCGCCCCAGGCAGCATTCATCCCGATCCATCGACTTTTAAGAACGGATTCACCACGATGAACAGCGGCCGTCCCAACGTGAACGGCAATCGGGAACAGGCCAACAATTTTATGCTCGATGGCCTGGACAACAACCAGGTCTCCGAAAATGATGTCGGTTATGCGCCCAGCGTCGACGCGATCGCCGAGTTTAACGAGATCACCAACAACGCACCGGCCGAATTCGGCAATTTCATGGGTGCCATCATCAGCACCACTACCAAGTCCGGCACCAATCAATTTCATGGCAGCGCTTTTGAGTTCTTTCGCAACAATGTGCTGAATGCCAACGATTGGGCCAACAACTTTAACGGCGCCCCGCGTAGCGCAGTTCGCTGGAACAATTTCGGCGGTACCGCGGGCGGTCCCATCATCAAGGACAAGCTTTTCTTCTTCGCCGACTACCAGGGGTCGCGTGACGACACGCCTACGAGCGTCCAAACAACTACGGTTTATACCGCGGCGGAACGGACAGGCGATTTCTCCCAGCTCCTGACTACGGCCCACCCGATCCAGCTCTACAATCCATTCTCGGTTGATGCGCAAGGGAATCGCGCGCCGTTCGCAGGAAACATCATCCCCTCCTCGCTGTTCAGCCCGGCGGCGTCGAAAATCCTGTCGTCCACATATTATCCGCAGCCAACCAACGGCAACCTGCTGAACAATTATCAATACGGGCAGAACACCTATATCAACGGAGATCAAGGCGACGTGAAGATCGACTACAACATCTCCGACAAAGATCGCTTCTACGGTCGCTATTCCCAGAGCATGTACACAAACCCCGTAATTAACAGTTACCCTCTGATTTACAACTCATTCACTAATATCCCCACGCACACCGGTGTGCTCGATTGGACACGGACCATCAGTCCATCACTGGTCAACGAAGCGCGCTTTGGCGTCAATTACGTCTATAACGACAACGGCGCGGCCTCCAATAGCCTCAAAGATTTTGCTCAAACCGTCGGTATCCCAGGGGTACCTTCATCTTTTCTGCCTAACATGAATCTCAGCGGTGGCAATGTCTCCGGCTTCGGCACTAGCGACAATGTGCAACTCTTCGCCGACGCCGTGATCCACTACGAAGACACGGTGATCTATACCAAGGGCACGCACACGATGCACATCGGCTTCCAGGGCTACCGCTATCGCATCGACACGTTTTATTCCGGCAATTTTGGAGAAGCCGGTATCTTCAACTTCAACGGCCAATATACGACGTCTTCGACGACCACGAAGGCCGGTAGCGGCAGCGGCATCCCCGAAGCCGATTTTCTACTGGGCCTTCCGAGTGAAATTCAGGGCGGCGTCAATGGAGGCACTTGGGGTCAGCGAGCGAATTCCCTCGCTGCGTTTTATCAGGATGACTGGCGCGTTACTCCGAACCTGACGCTGAACCTAGGGCTGCGGTGGGAGTTGCACACGCCTTGGGATGAAGTCAAAAACCGCCAGGCGAACTTCAACCTGCTTACTGGTCAGCAATACATCTCCGGGCAGAGTTGTCCTTACAACGATTGTAATGCCCTCTACAACCAGTACAACGGCATTACCAACTTCCAGCCGCGTCTGGGCGTAGCCTGGACCCCAGGCGGCGGCAAACTGGTGGTACGCGCCGGTTACACGATGTCGAACTACCTGGAAGGAACGGGCACGAACTTACGCTTGCCCATTAACCCACCCTTTGCGGTGGAGCATGACAACAATTACCAAAGTTCCACGGTTTTCGGCACGATGCCCGGCTCGACCCTCGATCAAGGCTTCTTGCCCTTCACTAGTAATGCGGGGAACCAGTTAGTAGGCGCGACGTTGCGCGTTTGGGATCCAAACATCCGCCCGGCAGTGTCGAATCAGTGGAACCTCACTCTGCAATATCAACTGGACTCGACTACGACCGTTCAAGCGGCCTACGTGGGACAGCGCGCCACGCACCTGATGGTGCCCATGCCTTACTTCCAGAAGGTCTTGAACTCGAACGGCACCGTGTCGCCCACGGAATACCTCGCGGGCAACCCCACGCTGCTGTCAGAGATCGGGCAGATCTCGGGAACAGCCACCATAGGTAACCAGGACTACGAGGGGCTGCAAATGCAAGTGAGGAAGCGCTTGAGCTCGGGCCTGGAATACACGGTGGCCTACACATACTCCAAATGCATGACGAACAATATGGGCTACTACGGCCAGGGTGGCCAGTCCGGTCAAAGCAACTGGTACTACCAGAACATCTATGACGCGGCGGCGGAATGGGGACCGTGCGATTATGACGCCGCGCACAATTTCGTCACCAACGCGGTTTACGATATCCCGTTTGGCAATGGGCGCAAGTTTGGCAGCGGGATGAACAAAGCCCTCGACGCGGTGGCGGGTGGCTGGGAAGTGGCCGGCATCCTAAGCCTCCATACCGGCTTCCCGATGACAGTCGGGGCAAACGACGCTTCGAATACTGGGTCCCGCGGCTCTCGCGCGGACTGTATCGCTCCGGTAGATATATTGGGCACGCAGAACGCGAACGCGTCTATTGGAAACGGCTACCAATGGTACAACCCCAGCGCTTTTGCGCAACCCGCCAACGGCACTTTCGGTAACTGCGGTGTCGGCACGGTGCGCGGACCGGGTCTGGCTTCGCTCGATTTCAACTTGTCGAAGAGCTTTAAGATCACCGAGCGGCAAGTGATCGATCTCCGGGCAGAATTCATTAACCTGACAAACACTCCAATTCTGAATTCTCCCAACAACGGTGTAGGCACTACCCTGGGGCTTCTCAACAGCTCGCAGGGCGCTCGCAACGTTCAATTTGCCTTGAAGTACCGTTTCTGAGTAACTCTCCTGGGGCGGGACTCGGTTCCGCCCCAGGTTTTCTCTCCTGCCAATTCCCTCACTAACCGTTCGTGATTCTTCCCACTGGGACATACAATAGACTATTGATACGGCTAATCCTGATCAGCGCCGTCCTCGCCGTCGCGGCCGCGCAAGCTCCACCTAAGAAATCCCCGCCACCGTCCGCTGCATCAGCCGCGCAGCTTGCCGAAGCAGGTAACTGCCGCGAGGCATTGCCCCTGCTCAAAACGGCGCTGCAGCGCGCCACTGACCCTGAAGCCAAGAAGCGTCTGGGACTGGACGGCGTTCACTGCGCCATGGCGCTTCACGATCTGGACAGCGCCGCGAGCTTTATTCACGACCTGAACAGAGCATTCCCTAACGATCCCGAAGTCCTCTATCTCACGGTGCACGTTTTCTCGGACCTCTCGATCCGCGCCTCGCAGAAGCTCATGGTGTCCGCGCCCGCCTCCTATCAAGTGCGCCTGCTGAACGCGGAATCGCTCGAGACGCAGGGAAAATGGGATGACGCTATCACCGAATACCGCGAGGTTCTGAAAAGAAACCCGGACTTGCCTGACGTCCACTATCGTGTCGGCCGTCTGCTGCTTGCCGGACCCAAGACGGACGAGAACAAGCAAGCGGCGCGCCGCGAGTTTGAGGAAGAAATCAAGGTCAATCCCGCGAATGCCGGTGCTGAATACATCTTGGGCGAATTGGCACGGCAGGATCAGCAGTTTCCCGTGGCCATCGAGCATTTCGAACGAGCCACCAAGCTCGATCCGCAGTTCGCGGACGCATTCATCGGGCTGGGCCGGGCGATGTTGGAAGCCGGCCGCAATGCGGATTCACTTGCGCCGCTCCATGCGGCGGCTAAACTCCGGCCTGATATCGCAGCCGTCCACCTGTATCTGGGCACCGCTTATGGCCGCACGGGAAATAAGGAGGAGGCGAAACGGGAGTTCGCCCTTCACGAGCAGGCTTCGGCAAAAGTCCAAAGGATGAAGCAGGAGATCGAGACGGGAGTCGCGGGATCGAAGCAAGAGACCGAACCTCCGAAGTGAGACCATTGATTACTCAATAGCCGATTTTCCTTCGACGATGGTCACATAGCGGTCCACCGGCAGGCTGGTAAACCTCTGTACCTTACCGCTCGGCAGCGGCCATTTGATTTCCAACCAATCGATTTTCGCGGCAGCACCCAGTCCCAGCACCTCGCGCGGATCGTGGGACGACAGATAGCTGCCGCCGTTATTCTTGAGTTTCGTTCGTTTCACTCCGCCGGCTGACCAAGTAAGCCACGCGCCGATCGCGTCACGGTTCGAGTCTACACCAACCAGCTTCACGCCCAGCCAGTGGTTGCCGGAACCACAGCGATTGTGCAGCAGCACTGGCGCACCGCCGTTGGCGCCCACCAGCACGTCTAAAAAGCCGTCGTTGTCATAGTCGCCCACTGCCAGGCCGCGCGCGGCCAGCGGTTTGGTGAAGGCGGGCCCGGCTTCAGCGCTGACATTGCGCAGTTGCCCCTTTTCCTGATGGTAGAGCAGCAACGGTTCCCGATACTTCACCCGCGCATAATTGGATTCGATGCTGTCATCCGGATGGCCATTGGCCAGAATCAGGTCGACCAGACCGTCGTTGTCGTAATCGAAAAACTTCAGCCCCCAGCCGCTGAGCATGCGCGTGTCCTCCGCGACACCCTGCTTTTGCGCGGCATCGAAGAAAGTTTCGTTCTTGTTGTTGGTGTAGAGGGAGAACATCTCGTCGTTGATATTGGACACGAACAGGTCTTCCCAGCCGTCACCATTGATGTCAGCCGCGTCCACACCCATGCCGGAGCGCGCCCTTCCGTTTTCGCTGAAGGCCACTTCGGCCATGAGCGCGATTTCCTCCCATTTGTTGTTTCCGCGATTGACAAACAAAAAGTCCTGCACCGTATCGTTGGCCACGAACAGGTCCATGCGCCCGTCGTTGTTGATATCGGTGGCGACTACGCCCAGCCCTTTGCCCATGGCCTGCTCGATGGCTGTGCCGCGCGTTACATCGGTGAAGGTGCCGTCGCCATTGTTGTGAAACAGGAAGCTGTGGGTGGGCTTGTAGAGGCGGGGAATGCAGTAGTAGCGCTGGCCGAACTTATTGATGCCGCACTCCAAATTACTCTTGTAAACGACGAAGCTGCACACGAATAGATCCAGGCGCCCGTCGTTGTCGTAATCGAACCATACCGCGCTGGTGGTCCAGCCGGGCACGGCCAGGCCGGCCTTGTCGGTGACGTCGCTGAACGTTCCGTTTCCGTTGTTGTGATACAAAATGCAGCGGCCATAGGCGGTCACGAAGAGGTCGGGATAGCCGTCGTTGTCGTAATCGCCCGCCGCTACTCCCATGCCGAAACTCGTGCCCGCGGCCACTCCCGATTTTTCGGTCACGTCTGTGAACGTGCCATCGCGGTTGTTCTTGTACAACGCATTGCGCAGCGGTTTTTTCGGATTGTAGAAATCGCATGGGCCGCTATTCACCAGGTAAATGTCCATCCAGCCGTCGTTATCGTAATCCAGAAACGCGCAACCTGGGCCCAGGCTCTCGGGTAGATTGCGCTCTGGCGACATGGCATTCTCGTGCACCCACGTTATGCCACTGGTTCCGGACGATATTTCCTCGAAGATGGAAGCTCCCGCTGGCGGGGCAGGCGCAGCGAGCACTTTTCCACTCCGCCAGATGCTCCCCAGCATTACGCCTGCGGACAGCAACCTTCTACGTGAAATTCGTCGTCGCATTCCCTTGGTCAGTATAGTCGACCATCGCAACCGCGGGAGAGAGGGCCATTAACGGCAGCAGCATCGCGGAAGCAGATCTTCTGCGCCGGGAAGTAGGATTTCGTTGAGAGCTAAGCCGTCATGGCAACGGTGTGAATATCTTGTCTCCGGATCTCTTCACGCCATGTGCGGCAAGCGAGGCTGATCGCGCGCAAGACTTCGTCCCGTTGCAAAGGGGTGGACAGCAGATCGTAGCCGCCCGCATCCAAAATTCGGTTCCCGAGGTTTTGATCCGCTCGGTCAGAATAGACCAGAACCTTGGGAGGGCTTGTCAGCTCGTAAGTCGCCGCCAGCAAATCCCTCCATGTGGCATCGGGCAACTCTTCCGGGCAAACCAGCACCGGCACAGGGTGGTCACGGAGGAAGAGCATGGCCTCATGCCTGTCTGCTACCCAATGCACACGCCAATTGGTGTGAATCAGAATGGACTGTAGCGACAGGCAGTCTCTGGACCGCGCCCTGATGGCTAACAATTCCACTTTCTGCGGGGTACGAATCGGAATGGAGTGCTGCTCTCCCATACTCTCCTTCTATTACATAAACTGAGACGGCAAAATCTTACCTAGCAAGCGGGATGCCGTCGTTAAGCTGTAAGCCTGATCAGGACCTAAGTGTTCCGCTTGGGGAATTTCGCTCAGATTTATTGTGTTAAATCCTCTAGTACGTGCATATTAGTTCTCACCAATTGGCCTCCGAATTGCCATACACTTTCGATCCGGGAAAGGAGCTGCGTCATGCCTATCGGCGATATCTGCGTCCGTGAGGTCGTAACTGCAACATCGGAAACGACAATCCAGCAGGCTGCGCGACTCATGCGCGAGAACCATGTCGGCGACCTGCTGGTGGTGGATCAGCAAAATGGAGTGCGTACGCCGGTCGGAATCGTAACCGACCGCGACATCGTGATTGCGGTGGTGGCGCCGGGTCTCGATCCAGCGGTCTTGTCAGTCGGAGACGTCATGGGGCCGGAACTCGAGACGGTCGATGAGGACGAGGGCATCTTCGAGACGCTGCACCAGATGCGCGACGCGGGAGTTCGCCGCATCCCGGTGGTCAATGAAAACAACGAGTTGATCGGAATTGTTTCCACTGACGACATCGTACAATTGCTGGCGGATGAGATGACCGAAGTGGCGAAATTAATCTCCCGCGAACAGCGGCGCGAGATGGCCACACGCAAGTGAGCGGAGCCACGCAAGCTGCGATCTTTCACCCTATGCGCACAAGGAGTAAGTAGGCTAAGTTGCTGGTTTTTGGGGTGTCACGCTTCGGCGAGCAGTTTGCATAGTAAAAGACAAACCAACGAAGCCGAAGCAAAGCAGCCGGGCCGCTCTACACTCCACAGAGCCGCCCGGTTTGCCATTCTGACCGAGCGGTGGCCGGGCTGGCCACCGCTTTTTAATTGTTCAGGTTGTTTAGCGACTCCAGGGGCGGGCGGTTACCAGTTCCGGATGCTCGGCGCGGAAATCCTCTACAATCTTGCAGTTCCAGCATACCGGCTGGTGGGTGTTCAGCAGATCGGGAATTTCTTCCGGCGGAACGGTTTCCCACTCCAGAATTTTGCCTTCCGGACTTTGCAACGCGGGCTTGTGATCGAACCACTGGATTTCATCGAAAACTCGCCGGCAGTAGACGCACTCCTTGCCTTTGTACCAGTTATCCAACAGCGCTCTCAGCCGGCAGCCGATGGGCGACAGCTCGATCTCGTGGATGCACAGTTGAGCGCAGTCCTGGCGCTCGGGCCAACGAGTGCAACTGGTGAGGTGCAATTCCGCGCCATCCACCAGGCTGCTCAAGGCGGCGAGAGAAGCATCCAGTTCCACGGCCTCATGACAATTGGTTTCCGGGCAGGTGATGACGCGTTTGCCCCGGTACCTCAAATAGCGTTTCGCGAATGCAACGGTCGCAACGGCAATGGCAGCGAGAACGACGATGCCGGCTGCGATGTAAATCGTCAGCACGGTCGCGATGTACCTTGTGAAGAAAACATCTAGAGCGGTCAACATGGCGGGAACCCCTCCCCCGGGCCGCATTTACCACCTGCATCAAGGTGACCAAGTTGCAGGGAGCCGGATAAGGCTTGACATTCCATTTAGTTGTCGTGCGCATCGAGGGTCATATTTCGCTCGCGAGTGCGCGATTTCACCTAGTGCGATATGCGGAATCTTTGGAAAGACTTGAGCTTCGCGTTCCGCCTGCTGCAAAGCAGCCCGGGGTTCACGGTTGTGGCGGTGCTGACGCTGGCGCTGGGGATCGGGGCAAACGCCACGGTGTTCAGTTGGATCGACGAATTGCTGCTCCGGCCGTTCCCTGGCTCGACCGATAGCCAGCAACTGGCGGTTCTCGAAATGGTTACCGCGGGAGCACCGAACGGCGCGAATCAGACCTCATATCTCGACTATCTGGATTACCGCGATCATCTGAAATCGATCTCGGGGCTGGCACTGCATCGCGAGGACGTATTCACGTTGGGTGAGTCGGTTCACGCGCAAGCGGTTTGGGGAGAGCTGGTTTCGGGCAACTACTTCGCGGTTCTTGGCATGAAGCCGGTGCTGGGCCGGATGTTTACACCGGAGGAGAACGGAGACAAGCTCGGAGCTTACCCGGTGACGGTGATCGGCTACCGGCTCTGGAAGAACTACTTTCACGCGGATCGCGGCATCGTCGGGAAGAGCGTTCGCGTGAACCGGCGGGAGTTGACCGTGGTTGGGGTGGCACCGGAGGAGTTTCGCGGCACGATGCCGGGGCTGGTTTTCGAAATGTGGGTTCCGGTGACGATGGGCGTAGAACTCGGGATGCTGGACGATTCGACATTCAAAAATCGCGCATCCCGGCGTTTATACGGCATCGTGCGACTGAAGTCCGGCGTCGCCATCGAACAGGCACGGGCTGAAGCGGCGGCTTTTTCCCACAATCTGGAGGCGATGTCGCCGGACACGAATCGCGGGGTCACGGCGGCGGTCCTGCCAGCTTGGGAATTTCACAGCGCGGCGCCGGATCTGTTCCTGCGGCCGCTGCGTATCCTCATGGCGATCTCGGTTCTGGTGCTGTTTATCGTGTGTGCGAACGTGGCAAACCTGCTGCTGGCGCGGTCGATCGCGCGGCGCAAGGAGATCAGCATCCGGCTGGCGCTGGGCGCGGGATGGTGGCAGTTATTGCGGCAACTGCTCACGGAGACGGTGCTGCTGGCGGGCGCGGGAGCGATCGGCGGGTTGTGGTTGGCGCAGTGGATGGGAAATATGCTGCCGGCGATGATTCCGAGAGTCGCGGTCACGTTGGCGGCAGGGGCGCAATTGAATGGCAGGATTCTGGCATTCACCATTCTGATCTGCGCGGGGGCCACGCTGCTTTCTGGCGCAGCGCCGGCGCTTCTGTGGCTGCGTACCGATGTCAACGAAACGCTGAGGGAAGGCGGCCGCAGTGGAAGCCCGAGTGCGCAGTCTCACCGCATGCGCGACTTTATGGTAGTGGCGGAGGTCGCGCTGGCGACGGTGGCCCTGGTCGGTTCCGGCTTGTTTCTCAGGAGTTTTCACAACGCGAGAGGGATTTATCCGGGATTCGACAAGAACAACGTTCTGCTAGCGCAATTCTATCTGGGGGGCACGGGCTTTTCGACGCGCGACATGCAGGATTTCTTTCTGCGGCTGGCCGCGCGGCTGCGGACCGCGCCCGGCGTGGTGGAGGTGAGCTACGCGGATTTCGCGCCGCTGGGTACGAGCAGCGGGCCTTCCGATGAAGTGGCGCCGGAGGGATATGTGGCGGGCAAGGGCGAATCGATGGAGATCAACCGCGATCTGGTTGCGCCGCACTACTTCGACCTGCTCAAGATTCCGCTCATCGAGGGGCGCGATTTCCGGGATAGCGATGACCGGTCTGCGCCGCCGGTGATGATTGTGAACCAGACTTTCGTGCGGCGATATTTCAACGGAGGCGGCGCGGTGGGCCGCAGAGTGCGCTACCAGAACAAATGGTTCACGGTGGTGGGCCTGGCGCAGGACAGCAAGTATTTCAATGTGGCCGAGGAGCCGCGGCCGCATTTCTTCGCGCCGTTCCGGCAGGTGGCCGGCAGTGACGTCCGGCCTCATCTGTTTGTGAGAGTGGCGGGGGATCCGGACGCGTTCACGGCGACGCTGCGGCGCGAGGCGGCGGCGCTGGATCCGAATGCCGGCGCGTTTTTCCCGATGCCGTTGACGGAGTATACCGAGGTCACGATGCTGCCGCAGAGGGTGGCGGCGAGTCTGCTGGCGGCGATGGGGCTGATTTCCCTGGTGCTGGCGGCAGTGGGGCTATACAGCGTGATGGCCTACGCGGTGACGCAGCGCACGCAAGAGTTCGGCGTGCGCATGGCGCTGGGGGCACGGTCGAGCGATGTGCTGCGCGACGTTCTGCTCAGAGGGATGAAGCTGACGATCGCGGGGCTCGCGGCGGGGATCGCGGGCTCGTTCGCGGTGACGCACCTGGTTTCGAGCATGCTGGTGAATGTGGGCGCGGCGGACCCGGTGACATTCGGTGGGGTGGCGGTGTTTCTGGCGGTGGTGGCGCTTGCGGCGAGTTATGTGCCGGCAAGGAGAGCGACTCAGGTGGACCCGATGGTGGCGTTGAGATGTGAGTAGGGGGAGGAACACATTAGCCGCGAATGGACGCGAATCTTTATCGCCGTATCTGTGGATTTGGCTTTTTCTCAATGCCGATCCCGGCCGAACAGCAAACCACGCGGCGAAGACGCCAACTGACATCGAGAGAACAACAACAGGAACTAGCCAACAGGTTACGCGCGACATGCCGGGATTGTATCGCCGCGTCAGGTTCAGCGATTGCGATATCCTGACATCGTCATGGACCGGACTCCTGAACACATTCGAGTCGTTGTCGTGGGGCCAAGTGACGTCCAAGGCCACGTTGCTGTCATTGAGCGAGTTGCCGACGAGCTAAATCATCTATTCGAGGGAAAAGGGGGAAAAGGGGGGGGGAAAGGGGGGGAAAAGGGGACAGACGCGGGGGGAAAAGGGGACAGACGCAATTATCGCCGAGAAAATGCGCCCGTCCCATTTTTTTTTAAAAGTCTGCCCGCACCTCAACTAGTTCACCGTCCAAGACCGGTTCGCGACTCCATGGGGCGGCGTCAAAAAGGATCAGGAGGTCGGATGGGCGTCGGCACACGATGGCTATCCGGCTAGGTAAAAGACGATGAAAATGCAAACAGCTCCACAACATATGGTATGAGCAGCACGATGGCACTCTATTTGAAGCGTGCCGCTTCCGAGTGCTGTATAATACACGATGGAAAGGAGGGTCACGCATGTCCAAAAAGACAGTGATTGTCCGGCGGAATGCGGTAGACGGCAAGTTCGTCTCGCCTGCATACGTCAAAAACAATCCGCGCACGACTGAAACTGAACATCGTCCGAAGAAGAAGTAAAACCTGAAGTCAAGATCCCCAACGGCAAAGCTGAAGTTCGGGATCAATCCGACAACGACCCGAGCTTCAGCCGCGCCCCTATCCACGATTTTGTACCGCGAGTCTCAGTCACGTTTGGTGGGAGAGAATCGAGAAGGGAAAAAAGGGGACGGGAAAAAAAGGGAAAAAAGGGGACAGACGCAATATTGCCCCAAGGCCGCCGATTCCGCCGGGCCAGGCTAGCTTGCAGACATGCCTATCTGCTGACGATGCCCTCTGAGCACCCGTAATTGCGTCTGAACTGAACCCCTGAGACTAAAGCCGGTGACACACGGGCCGTTGATCATTTCAAACCAGTCACTCGACCGCAGCGCGGACGGTGCTCCGCTCTGAGCTCGCGCTATTCGTGGTGACTGTTGTGAGCCAGTCGTCGATTGTCGCGGTCAAGGGCGAAAAGCGCAGGTAGAGTGGCGGGACGGCGCACGTTAGGCCCAGTCAACAGAGGGCAATTCGGGGACGGGTAACGAAAGTCCGCGCCGAACCCTCGCTATTGTTCAGAGTAGATCCGGCGGAATTTCGAAGCCAGTCCCCGAATTGCAGTGCGTGCTCTCCGGCGGATGTAGACGAGATGCGGTGGAAAACATTACCGCTCCCTTTGGTCGCGGCTCGGTTAATTCATCGCAAACGCGCCAAAAGGGCAATTAAGGGGCGCGGTCGAATTGCCCTGAGTCGCGCTACTCGAAGTGACTGGTGTGAGCCGATCGTCGATTGTCGCAGTCAAAGGCGGAAGGCGCAGGCAGAGTAATCAGGACGGCACAGGTTAGGCCGAGTCAACAGGCTATGGCTGTGTCAGAATCGCGTTTCCACAGAATGATCGCAAGCCACGTAATGAACATCCTCACAGGAAGCGGCAGTGCATCCGGCAGATCCACTGTCGCTCGCCGCGTGAAGAATCCATCTGGCGAGATAGAGCCGATTTCTCTGGAACCGTCGAAAAGCGTGAGTTGGCGCATGGACGTTGCGCGCAGCGTATATGAGCTGCCTGCGTGCCGTATCACGAAGCATCGGCGAAAAGCGCTGGGCTTCTCCGCACGCGCCAATTCTTGTCCCGCGACCGATTGCAGGATGAAGTCGCCGGTCATCATACCTTCCCGGTACACCGAATACTGATCACCCTGAACCGTCAGGATCGCTTTTTCCCGCCACGAAGAAATGTCGAAATCGGCAACGGCGTGTGATCCGTCAAAAGCGGTAAAGTCCCATGAACGCCAACTCTTCGGAATCAGCTTCATCAAGATTCAACTCCACTGCCAATATACAGCGGTGACGCCGGGGGTTGCAGCCGCACGTCATTGGGAAGAACGGGGGCAATTCGGGGACAGGCAGCGAATTCCGAAACCAACCCTCGCTGTTTCCGAGCAGACGGGGGCGGAATGTCGAAGCCAGCCCCCGAATTGCGCAGTCGAGTTGGGCATGGGTTTTTTCTAGCAACGCGACGGAAACGTGAAGAAACATTTTCCTTGCGGACGTGGGTGGACTGGACGGATTTGGCTCGCTGATCGAGAGCCATGGGCACAGATAGCTGGATTCCAAAGACGCGCATGGGTTTTTTCCCAACGCAACGGAAACCTGATCGTCCGAAGCGTCCCATGGGGCAATTCGGGTACAGGCAACGAAATTCCGAAGCAGGCAGGCAGCCGTTTCCATGATTGTCTTCTCGGAATTTCCAAGCCAGTCCCCGAATTGCGTCGTGTGCGCCCTGGGAGGTTCTATTTACCGTGTGGGATGCGTCACTGCGGCATAACCGCTAGCGGAATGACCTCGGGGAGCGGGTGCGGGTTCTCCAGAACGAGCTCGGTCTGGCCGGTGGTTGGATTGAAAATCTCCATGGTGGGGACGACCGCGCAGACGGGACCGGCGGCGACGGTGGAGCCGGGCGTGACGGTGAAGGCGGCTTGCACCGTCCCGCGAATTTCGGTACGCGTGTTGCCGGCGACGGGATTCGCGGGGGCGGGAAGCGGGGGAAAGTCGAAGTGAACCGCCTGGTTCTGGGTCGCGGGCATGGTCGCACTGGCGATGGTGGCGCCCTGATCATTGAGGAAGGTGAAGGTCACCTGGCAGGAGCCTCCGGCGACTAGCGGACCGCCCGTTGGCAGAAGCAGAGCGTTGAGCCGCGCCTGTTGTCCGTCGATGATTCCGACCATCCCGAAAGTTACGTACGGCCGAATGGAAGGGAGTAGCGGAATCAACTGTGCGTGCAAATGCGCGGCGGGATAGATGACTAGACCGGCTGCTAAGGACGCGACGGCAATGGCTACGGCGGAAGTTAGTTTCATGGTCAATGCCTTTCTGATGAACCTGGCGATATCCGTTCTTACTATACTCTCGAAGGGCAATTCGGGGACAGGCAACGAAATTCCGAAACTGGTCCTTGCTATTTTCAGAGCATGTGTGGCGGAATTTCGAAGCCAGTCCCCGAATTGCGGTTGCGTGCCCTCCGGCGGAAGTCTGTTCCAGAATGGAGCTAAATTGGAGTACTGAATGAGTCTGTTTCGAATTGCGCTGGCCAACATCCGGTTCCCGGGGAGTCCGGAGGAGTCGGTCACGCTGGCGGAACGGGCCATCGCTCAAGCGGGCATCGAAGGCGCCGGCATCATGTGCTTTCCGGAGTGCTACGTTCCGGGATACCGGGCAATGGGCAAGCAGATTCCGGCACCGGATCCTGCGTTTCTCGAACGCGCGTGGGCCACGATTGCGTCGGCCGCGGCGAGCGCGAACATCGCGGTTGTGCTGGGCACGGAACGCATCGTGGATGGCGCGCTATTAATCACGGCGCTGGTCATCAACCGAGACGGAACCATCGCCGGTATCCAGGACAAGGTACAAATCGATCCGTCCGAAGAGAGTACTTACGCGCATGGTACGGGGAGGCGGGTTTTTCAGACTGGTCCACTGACATTTGGTGTCGCGATCTGCCATGAGGGATGGCGCTATCCGGAAACGGTGCGCTGGGCGGTCCGCCACGGGGCGCAGATCGTGTTCCACCCTCATTTTCACGAAGCCGAGCCAGGTGGGTACGTGCCTTCGAGCTTCGCCGATCCCGCGAACTCATTCCACGAGAAAGCCGTGTTGTGCCGCGCGGCCGAGAATACGTGTTATGTCGCGACGGTGAACTGTGCTGGCGCCGGATCGCCGAGTACATCGGCGGTAGTGCGGCCCGACGGGACGCTGATGTGTTACCAACCATACGGCAAAGAAGGGCTGCTGATCGCGGATATCGACATCAGCACGGCAACGGGTCTGCTGGCAAAGCGATGGAGAGCGGTCTAGGTTCGATCGGGTTTGACCGCTCCCTTTGGTCGCGGCTCGGTAAGGTCCTTCGCGCCTATCAGACCAGTTACAACCGGTGCCCACCGATAACCGGTTTCATCATGCTAGGGGCCGGGGATCCCATAACGCCCGAACTAGGCGGTGCTGGTAGGCTGGCGCCGGGGATCATGTTGACCATGACGTTGCTGGTGAACGGCGCTGGCTGGCTGGCGGAGCTGAGATTTGGATAGGGAACCGGCACCGGCGTGGGCCCGACAGGCGTGAGAGGCACGAGGGCGGTGAGTTGCTGTTCGATCAGCTGACGCCCGGATTGGGAATGTGGCTGAAATGCACCCGGCGCAAAATGGATTTCTGCCCCGCGGGCGAATGCCGGGAGTCCCATGCGGGTGGCTTCGTGGCTCTCGAACATGCGAACGTGCGAGAGATTGGAAACTAACTTGCGGCCCTGGACCACGAGCTGCTGGACGGTGTGCTGCACAACCCTGGCTGGGATGGCTATAGATGAGGTGGCTGGAGCGGGATTGGCTCCGCGGCGATGCTCTCCGATCATAAATTGCTGCGGCATTGGATTGGACCTTCCTTTCCTATCGTTTGAGTTTTGGCGGCCGGCGCTTCACATCCTGCGTGTAACGTTCGCCGTCAACCTATGAAGCGACAGATCGCGGCCAAGACCCTCACGCGGCAAAGAGAAATGTGTAACTGTTTGGGCAGGCCGGGCGGGAGTGGTTCTGGTGTACACTTCTGGCTGATCCGACGCTGAACAACCCGGCGAGCGGAAGTCTGCGATCATGCCGGATATCTTTCACGACTTTCGTGTCAAGGGCGGACGCCGATTGGACGGGGACGCGTGTGGGCTGGCGGATCGAGCCGCGGCAGGGAGCGACGTGGGTCCAGTTCTCTCACACGGGTTGGCCTAGCGCAAACGAGCACTATCGAATTTCGTGTAATTGCTGGGCTCTGTATCTTCGAATCATGCGGCGGTATTTGGAGCATGGTGAGCTGGTGCCGTATGAGAATCGGCTGGGGGCTTAACACAACTCCTTATTCTGGCCGCGAATGGCCGCGAATACACGCGAATTGCGGCCGCTAACTTTCGAGAATCCGTTTGGCTTTGCGGATGGCCGTTAGCTGCGCTTGAGTGGGCTGGGGGAATTTGAGGTTGAGATCGCAAATGGCGTTGGCGAGAATTTCCGAGACGAGCGCGCGGGCGACCCATTTGTTATCGGCGGGAATGATGTACCAGGGCGCGTGTTTGGTGCTGGTGGCGCTGAGGGCGTCCTCGTAGGCGCTCACGTAATCCTTCCAGTAGGCTCTTTCAGCGAGATCGGAATCGGAGAATTTCCAGTGCTTCTGCGGATTGTCGAGGCGCTCGAGGAGCCGGCGTTTTTGCTCCTTTCTGGAGACGTGGAGGAAGAACTTGCGGACGACGGTGCGGTTTTGGGTGAGGTGCCGCTCGAGATTGTTGATGTCGTCGTAGCGCTCGCGCCAGAGGGAATGGCTGGGTTTGAGATGCTGCTTTTCAAGCCACTCGGGATGGACGCGGACGACGAGCACGTCCTCGTAGTAAGAGCGATTGAAGATGCCGATGCGGCCGCGCGCGGGGAGACGGCGGGTGCAGCGCCAGAGGAAGCTGTGCTGGAGCTCCTCATCGGAGGGGCGCTTGAAGCTGGCCACTTCGCACCCTTGCGGATTCACGCCACTCATGACGTGTTTGATGAGACCGTCCTTTCCAGCGGCGTCCATGCCTTGCAGGACGAACAGCAGGGCGTACTTGTCGGAAGCCCAAAGGAGATCCTGCGCCTCGGAGAGCCGCTTTAAGTTGCGCTGGAGAATCTCATGCGCCTCCTGCTTGAGCTGGTCGCCGCGGAGGTGGCGCAGTTCCTTGGTGCCGGCCCAGGCGGTGTCCCAATCGTGGAGGCGGACTTTGGTGTGAGGCTTTACGCGGAGATCATCGGCGGCGGTGTTCTTGGGCATGCGCTTGCATTGTACTAAACAAAGCTCAACGCAGAGACACGGAGGCGCCGAGGAACACAAAACAACTCAATTGGAACGGCGGCGGCGCAAGAAGACGGAAAGGACGGCCAGACTTAGAACCACCAGCGGCAGCGTGGCCGGCTCTGGGACGGTAGCTGGGCCGCCACCGCCACCGGCCAAGGTCAAGTCGACCAGGACCTCAGCACCGGCGCTGGCCGTCTGTCCCTCCAGGTTGACTGACACTTCGGTTCCAGTAAAGCCCAGGACGGCCTGCGAAGAGGTATACGTACTGGATGAACCGAGCGAGACGCCATTGATTGTGGGCGCCCCGGAGAAGTCGAAAACGTAGCCGTCGAACGCCACGCTATTTGCTGTGCCGCCAGGCTTTCCGTTGAATTTGATATCAATTGTGTTCGCGCCCACGACAGTAGTGAAACCGAAGAGGAAGAAGCCTGGTGGAACCGTGAATTGCGAGTTGGTGAATGTGGCGGGCGCCGTCTCCGTAACTGAATTAGTGAGGGACGTACCTAAGGTTGGGTAATCGCCCGTCAGGGTGACCAGCGATCCGGTGAGTGTCGAAGCATGCGTCAACGCGGCCATCGAAAGATAGACTGTGACCAACACTGAGGCAGAGACGAGTTTTCTCGTGCGTGTATGAGCCAGTATTTCCATTTTGCACCTCTCAATTAGGTTAGGTGAGTTTGGCACTTTAGAGACCAATCCATAACTGCAACAAAACAGTCGCAAGCTCCTGCAAGCGCAGGTGAAATTGCGTTTAAACACGCGATAAAGGCTGAACCCGTCGTGTGTAGCGCATATTGCGATCGTCCTTTGTGCCCATTTCTTTCATGCAATGCGCAAACGGCGAGGCAGAACCGTCATCGCGGATGGGAAAATTTACAAAAGGGCTGGGCGGAGCGCATGCGCAAACCTGGAAGATCTGAGAAACGAAGCCAGACAAGGCTTGCGTGAGTTCGTGTGAAGTCCGTGCGATACCGCGAGCATCGAGGAAATGCTTCGCTGATGTGACTTCCAGCACACTGGCAGCCACGGTGCTCACTATTGACGCTGAAGAGGAGAATTATCGAATGCGTAAGACACTTGTGGCCGTTTTGGCTATTGCTGGTTCCATGAGTACCGCCGCTTTCGCGGCGGACAGAGAAATCAAGGTCGACGACAGGCTGGACGCTTCGGCCGACACGCTGACCGATATGATGCGGGCTTCCGACAAAGGTATCCCCCAAGATCTGCTCGACAAAGCGCACTGCGTCGTTGTCGTGCCAGGCATGAAAAAGGCCGGATTCATCTTCGGCGCGAAGTATGGC
>DATGZN010000022.1:0-13064 GCA_035297145.1 Bryobacteraceae bacterium | reverse complement strand
CTCTCCCCAGCTTGCATCCGCCGGACGGCCGCCGCCTTGAACTTCGGGCTAAAAACTCGGCTCTTCTTCATCAGGTTCAGTTCTCCATTCAGTGTAGAACTGTCCCTGATTTCTCTGTCTCAGTCCGGGGGCGCACTCCATAGCCTGTCCCTGAATTAGTCCTGGATCTATCTTCTATCGCCGCAGACTTTTCAGGGGAAAAGGGGACAGGGGACGGCGGGTTTGCGCCCGCAAGCGGCCGAGTTCGCCGGACCAGCCTGGCGTGCAGACATGCCTATTTGCTGACGATGCCTTCTGAGCACCCGTAATTGCGTCATGGATGTCCCCTTTTTCTCCGATGCCAATCTGAAAAGTTCACCAATGTCAGCGAAAATTCCATTGCTTTCCTGACCCAACAGTGATAAATATCTATGCCACCGGGTGAATTTTGTCGCTGACCGCCCGGCACCTGCAACCTGCAACGGTAGCAGCCGATCCCACACTATCTAAAGAGGGCTGTATATGCAGGGTGCCGTTCGTACGTCTTCCGAGCCAGGCTGGCTCCAGCCGGCTGTCGTCTCTCGAATACTGAAGCCACTCGAGTGGCTGATGCGCACTGGCGAATCCTCCGCCACAATGGACCGGCTGTTCAGCTCACAACACGTCACCGATCTGCAACTGGTCGCCGCGCTTTCCCTTATCGCTGTCACCGCGGTTTTTTTCGTTAAAGCCCTGGTCATGGTGTTAGAGAATCTGTACACCCTGCTAACCTTGCACTTCTGGCTGATGGCCGCGACCGGTGTCCTTACGTCTTTCGGTCCCGTGCTTGCCGTTTTCGCCGCAGTTCTTGCCTGGGCCTATAGGGCCGGCAGCGCGAGGCTCGGCGTGGTCGACTTGTTCGCCTGTGAGATCGACACACTCTGCCGGGCCACCCTGGTAGCCGACGTGGCGCGCCACTATGTGGAACGGCTTGACCCCAGTTCGCCTGCACTACCGGCCAGTACATCACATGCGCCATCGCCCCACTTTGCCTCGCAAGAGAACTACTTCCCCGTCTTCGAGAACAACACGAAAGACCTGGAAGCGCTGGAAGCCAAGGTGGTGAGCAACATCACCGCGTTCTACACCTACATGAAGGCGGTTCGCGATTCGCAGCGTGCGCTCGCTGAACCTCCGGAGGCCTTGGAATCAGTTTCCTCCAACCAGGCAGCGGCCGTTGCCAGGCTCCAAGCCGGGCGCAATCTCGTCTATATGCTATTCCTAGGCCTGGAGAGCGGGCGTCTGGCCATAAAGGACCTGGTGGAGTTCGAACCGGAGCAGGCGGAACGATCGATCGTGATTCTCATTAGTGAACTGGTGGCGTATCGCTCTCTGCGAACGCATTTCACGGACGAACACGACATACGTTATCAACGCCTCATGCTACGTCTGCCTCGCTACCACGACGACGTCCCGGAGCTCCGCCGTTTGGTCGAAGCGAGCCGAAAAGCTGAGGTCGACGCCGGAATAGCGGACCCGTCGGTGTCCAAATGGGAACCCGCCTGGCGGCTGCTTGACGAATTGAAGAAAGTCTACGATACGGCGATAGCCCCGGTAGAGCCGAAAACGCAAGCGGCTGGGGCATGAACACAGCGCCTGTTGAGGTATTTTTCTTAAAAAGGGGACAGGCGGCGCTGACCCGCAGTCAGGTACCTAACCGGGACCATTTCACCTCCCTGGCCACCGAGCAAGCATACATGCAGCCTGTTACGCTGCAATCTTATTTCCGTCGTAGCATCCTTGGCGATTGCCTGGCGGTACGCGTTTGTAAACTCCGTCAGGAATATCCTGATTGGTCCCGATCCGAAGAGAATCTGCGTCCCCGTCCCTGGCTCCGCTTCTACGGCAGCGACTGCAGCTGCGCGAAAATATGGCTCAGGCCGTCAATAACGTCCGGGGACAAGAAGTTGCACGCGCCGGGTGGAGTCGGTGGGCTCACGCATGTCGCGGTGCCAACCGGGGGAAAACCGTTGTTATGGCAAAAGAAGCAATTGGTCGCACCTGCGGACGTGCTGTTGGCGCCTTGTTGGTATGTTTCCATCGTGCTGTTAGTCAGAAAGCTGGTGCCGACTTGGTTGCTGTTATTGGCCGGTGGCGTAGCGCTGCTGAGTGTCGGAGCAGCCCCTCCGGCGGTCCACGTTGCTCCCGAGAAGATGTAGTTGCCCCGGACGTCCCCGCTCACCAACTGCCCGCGAACGCTGTTGTTGACGGAAATGATATCCGTGTTTGCAATCGTGGCGGTGGGCTCTGAGAGGTTGAAAGGAATGAGGTCCGTGGCCGCTCCAAAAGGTTTCCACCTTAACGTGTCGCTGGCGCTGATGAAGAAAGGCGGCGGCGCCGGGTTTGGGGGCTGGGCAATAGCCTGAATGTTGGCCCCCGAAGTTTGCATGTGAGGCTTGTCGAATGGGCCAGCGGAGCCGCTTGAGGAGAATAACCACGTTCCCGCCGTACTCTGAGGTACGGTTTCCACCCCCGTGCTCCCGTTGTATGTATAGGTCGCGAGCGGCGTATTCCCAACGTGCTCAAAGGTCGACCAGATCATTTCAGGATGGCCCAGGGTGCTCCCAACTACATGCATGCCCACCAGCGCCAAGGTGGCCGTCTTGGTCCCCGACGCCGTGCATGTGGTGTTTGTCCCCGACGTAAAGCATGTAGCGGGCGTATAAATGGGGATTGTCGCGCTGATAGTGATGTAGTCGCTGGGGTTCGACACCGTGGACGCATCCACCCACGAAGCCTTCACTTCGACGGCCAGCGCAGTGGGATCGGGGAATGTTATCCCTTTCGTCAGAGCGAAATTCTGGATGCTCGTCAAATCCGCCGTGGTCGTTGGAAAGAAGGAGGGGAAAGGAGTAATTCCGCCGGTTTTGGCGCCCGTGAGAAAGTATGCGTACACGTCGTTCACGGCGATTGTGTAATAAACCAACGATCCATTCTGCGTCTCCAGGACGCTGTCGTCCGCTTGCCCTTGCTCGACCGGGTCCAGGTTGCCGGAACCATCGATAAAGATCGGGATGCCACCAATATTGAACCGTTGCACGATGAGAATTTGTCTATTCGGAACCTGCAATTTGGCAGTCGCCGGAGCCTTCGGCCGGAGCGCTGCCAGTGCCTTTTCCTGCAGCCGTTTCTCCAGAACCGGTTTTGCACCTCTGATCGGCCGGCCCGCTTTGTCCAGAAAAACCGCTTTCCCGCCTTCGACGGTGGCCCTGGAGATCTCGACCTCCCGGCCCTCCGCATTGCGGACGAGCGGCTTCCCCTCCACCGAGATCTTCGCCGGCACGACCTCAAGCATGCGGCCGGCAGTGTCGAAAATGACCTGCAAGCCGTCCGGGCCTAGCTGCGCCGACCGTACCGGCAGGGGGAACGGCCTGAGCACGCCTGGCACATGCGGGATCAGCGTGCGTTGGTTGCTCGAATTTGGTGGCGAAACGTCGAAAAAAGTCGGCGAATTGAAGATTGGCCCGCCGCCTCCGTAAAACGTCGGGGCCGGCGAATTCAGCCAGAGAAACATCTGTTCCGCCCACTGGTAGAAAGGACAATTCGGGTTGGGGAGGTTGGGGGTGAATGTCACGCTGCTGGCCGGATTCACCACCCCATTCAAACTGACAACACCCTTCTGAAACCAACCGGCAAATTGAGCAGGTGCGACGATGCAAGTTTGATCGGCGTCAGTCGGTAACGATTGCGCTCCCGCGAGGCAACTCATACAAACGAGGCCCCCCACCGCCCAAAAGCTTCGCGTCTGTTTCTTATTCCTACGACAATCTGTACAAAATAGCAGGCTCGCGATACGGCACTCGATTACCATTGTTGCCTCCTGTTAGGGGAATCTGACTCAAGGCCCTTCGTTTCCGGAACCACGCCGGCAATTCTGTCCAAAAAGCCTGCATTTTCTGTCGTTATCCCCAAAATCGTCACAAAGGCCTTTTCGAAAACTTGGAAATTATCCAGGATTTCCGTTGGTATGTTGGGTGGAGCGAGTATACATCCAGTTGCAACTCTAGGCGCTTTTTTTTTGATTCCATTCCGGGGGCTCCACTAGCCCAGAAAGGTAGATAGAATCTACCCGTTTGGGGGGTCCATAGGCTGCTGGTGTGATCTGCCCGCGCAGCGAATCCCCGATTTGCGGTACCCCGTTGAGTTTCTCGCCAGGCTGGAGTTCGAGGACGCAGATCCGCAACGGCGCGCAGACCAGCGTCGCGAGTCCGGCACCAAAGGTATATATGACCCGTCCGTCAGGGCCAGGTGACGGCGGATTCGACTCCGCCCGGAACCCCGCGGAGACGCGCACCGCCTCGGTGGCGGTCGGGGAAAGGACAACATCTGTTTTTGGTTTATACCCGCGCGCAGTCGCTTCGTCGTTTGGCGGATCGACCGCGATCATGAACGAACCCTTCCACCTTGCCGTGGCCGTCACCACACCCTGCATGTCTCGTGTCGTTTCCGTCCAATCGACTTCGTAACTCCGGTCGCTCGTCGGAAGCACCGTATTGACATCAATCGACACTGTTTCCATTTTCCCGCGCATCTGCGGCGGATCGCCGCGATAGAAATCGTTGATCGCGCTCATGGCCGCGCTGCCTTGCGCAATTTGCGCGTACACCGCCCTGATGGCCTTCGCCTGCGCAACGGTGCCGCTGGTAACGGTGCGCAAGCTCTCGACCCAGTTGAGAATACTCGATCGCCGCACCCGGTCATCGCTAGCCACACTGGTCTGGTCCGCATAACCCGCAGCGACTGACCTGCCGAGCTGATCCAATGCCACAACGAATACCTTCGTGCGCGAGTGCACTGACAGCCACGTGGCTCCAGCCACTGCCACGAGCGCGATCATAGCCGAGACCTGGAAGGCCACTCGCCAGTTACGGGCCTGCGTTATCAGCGACCCGTATCGCTCGTCCCATTCGTGGCGCGCCGCTATATATGGACTAACCGCTTCGCTTGTTGACACAACTCCTCCTTTCGCTAGCCAAGCACTCGCTAGCGAGCTAGCAATGCAGGAAACTCTGCCAGGCCCGGCTCGTTTCTCGCCGGGACCGCCAGATCAGAACCGCAGCCGCGGTGGCGCGACTGGTGCACGACCGGTCAGTACCACCAGTCCAAGCGCACCGAGTGCGAACGTCAGAAATTTCAGAAATCGCATTTCCCCGCCTCCTATGAGCTTTTGCCCTTCGTACTCTCGACCAAGCGCCGGATTCCGGCATCTGTATCAGACGGACTTCCCGGCGCACCGGTTCCGCTGGCACCATTTAGGCTCCCGTTCGATGCCCACGACGAGGTTGCCGCGGCGCCACCGCCGGCCGCGCCCCCACCAGCAACGGCTACCCCCTGCATGGCCGTGGCGGCGGCCATCTGGCCTGCGATGATGACCGGCGCTAGTACCTCGTTATGTCCCAGAGACAGACTGCCTCCGAGAACCGCCGTGATGATCCGGGGCAAGTACCAGACCAGCAGGCTGTATATAAAGGTCCCGATCAGCACATCGAACGCCACCAACACCGGCGCTGTAGTCACGAATGGCGTTAGTTTCACCTGCTGTGCTTCGGTGATCCAGTTGCCGCTCAAGATCATGCCGGCGCTGATGACCGCATAGATTGTTAGGATCTTCAACCCCACCGATATCACCAGGCAGATGTAGCGGTTGACGTACTCACGGGTCCACCGGCTGCCGCCGAAGCCCAGCATGATGTAGGCCGCTCCTAACGCCACGTAGCTCTCGACCCAGGTGATGATCAGGCTCAGTGTCACCAGACCCCAGCACAGCAGAATGATCAGCGCGCAAAGAATAATCGTGAGCGCCGATCCGATGTGCAGTAGAAAGCCGGAATCCATAGCGGCCTCCAACATCGCCCCGGCAATCTTCAGGCCCTGGGTGAACACCACGGTCGGTGAGATCGACGGGATTCCCGCGACGAGCGAGCCGATCTGCGTAAAGCTGTTGACTACAGCCGGAAACCACTGGTTTCCGTATAACAGCAGTGCATAGAAGGCAATGATGGCCATAATGCTCCGCATGAAGCCGAACATCCATGCCTGCAAATCCGCCTGCTGCAAAAACAGCTCGAGAAACGTCCACGATAGTTCAATCACCGCAAGCAGGTAAAACAAGTCTTGGGCATACCCGAAAACGGTAGTCTCCCAGGTCGCCGCAGCCGCATGATATTGGCTCAGGATGTCGCCCGGCGTGGTTGGGGCAAACTGTGCCCATGCCGTCGGCACCATGAACAAGCCAAGAACCGAAAAAATCGCTAGGTTGCGCATGTTACGGCGTCGTCGGGAATACCCGGCTGTCTCCTGGATGAATCGTTGTCAGCCCGAAGAACTGTTGCTCGGTGGCGACCATATCGGCGTCTTTTTGCACCTGGTATCCCTGGTAGGCTGCCTTGCTGGTCATGTCTTCCAGCTGGAGCTCGCGTAACTTCTGCAGCTGGGCGACTTGTTCTGAAGCCAACTGACCGGTGAGGTTAATCGCGTCATTCCGGTTCAGGAGGTTCGCAGCGCTCAGTGCTCGCAATATCCCGAGCACTCCCTGATCGGTCGCCAACAGCTTTCCCTGACGGGAGCCCCGTCGGGTTCGCGGTTCCAGCTGTCGTTGTTGATTCGGCTTTGGCGCGGAAATAGCGCAAGGTTGATTGACGCGCGACCATGCGTAGCGGGTCGCCTGGCTCGATCCTCCCGGCGGTCGAGAACCGAGGACAAAATGGCCTCAAGACCGCTCAGCTGCAACAAGCGATGTCCGGGGACTACTTGGGCGGTCGCGCCGGCCGCCGATTCGCGGGCACACCTCTTCGGTGCCTCGTCAAGGGCTTCGGGGTGTCGGCTGCCTCAAACAATTGCCGAAACCCGTGTTCCAACAGTTCGACGGCCTTCCCCAAGGCGCCGAGTTGCCCAGCCCGGACTATCGCGACGGACGGGTGCAAGTCAAACGATGGGGGACGCAGTATTTTCACGGTGTCGATAGAATGATTCCTAGCAATGAAGCGAGCAGGCAGCAGCCCGACACCATAACCGGACTGAACGAACGCTAGCTGCAAATGCATGTTGTGGATTTCAGCCGCAATCATTGGGGTGAAGCCGTCACGCTCCATCCGATCGATGAGGCTTGCCCGAAGCGGGCACCCGGGCGGATTGAGCACCCAGGGTGCTCTGCCCAAACTTTTCCAATCACCGTCAACGTTGCCTGCGGCGCCTTGAACGATCTCCATGCGGTCTGTCGCGATGATATTCGTCAGAAGAGGTGGAGGCGCGGTTCTACCTTCGGGCAAAAGCACGGCTGCAACGTCGAGTTCACCGGCGAGCAGCCGGTGAAATAATTCACCGGTAAGCTCGCTCAACAGCCGCACTCGGACCTTGGGGTATTTTTCAGTCAGCGCCAGAATAGGGTCGATAAGCGTCCCCTCGGCCAGGGGATGCGCGAGCCCGATGCGCAAGAGGCCGTGGGGTTCGGCGTCGCTCGACGCAACAGATTTCAGCGCCTCCGTCCGCTGTAGCAGATCTCGCGCTTGTTCGAGCACCCTGGAGCCGAGCGAGTTCAGACGCGGAGGCTTTACCGAGCGGTCGAGCAACTCGGCACCCAATGCAGCCTCCAGCCTTTGCACTTGCCGGGTAATAGCAGAGGGCGTCCGGAATAGACGATCGGCTGCACGGGCTATGGACCCGGCCTGGGCAAACTCTACGAGGGCGCGTAAATCATCGAGCAAGGGAACCTCCTAAAGTACTCTTAAAACTTCCTCCCAACGAATAGCAGAATCGTGCGGAGACGTCAATATCATCGTGATAATAATGAACTTGTGGAATTGTCGGTTCTCCGTTATAAAGAGTAAGGAGTTTATGCTTTTGTGGAAGCCCTGATGCCTCATGCGATTCAAATTCGGCAGACTGGCGGCCCCGAGGTTCTGAACTGGACACCGATTCGTCGCCTTGCGCGAGAGTTGAAACAGCAGGATTAGGGGACTTTGCAAGCAAGTAGATCCACAAACGCCGCCGCGCTAAGCAGGCTGATTGGGACGGCGTACTCGGACATAAAATGCGGGTTGAAAACGGCTAGCCGGTTCGCTGGCGGCAGGGGAGTTAAAAAACGCCGCGTCGAGACCTGCATTCGGCGTTACGAGCAGCCCGAATCGTTTAATGTGACGTAGAGGAGTTCCACATGAAGAAGATTCTGACTCAGTACGGAGTGTGCGCGCTTGCGGCCGCTCTGATGGTGCCGATGGCGCAGGCGCAGCCGGCAGGAATGCAGGCCGCCTTCGGAAAAGATGCCGGAACGCTTTCCGACAAATTCACCGGACTCGCGCGCGTTATGTCGGGCAAGTACGACTGGAAGCCCGGCCAGGGCGTTCGCTCCGTCGGCGACGTGTTCAACCTGATCGTTATGGAGAACGGCATGCTCGTCGGCGTGCTCTCGGGCACACCGAATACGGGGGCACGGCCCGCGCCCATCACCGATCCGGAGAAATTGCAGGAAGCTCTGAAGGCTTCTTACGTCAATCTGCAAAAAGCGATTACGGGACTTTCCGACAACGACCTGCAGGCGCCGGTGAAACTGTTCGGAAGAGACATGACGAAGCAGGGCGCGCTGATGCTGCTTCTCGAAGATCAACACGAGCATCTGGGGCAGTCGATCGCGTACGCGCGCAGCAACGGCGTGGTTCCGCCCTGGTCTAAGTAGGAGCGCCGCGGGGTGATCTGGCCGCCGCCGATGCGATAACGATCCTTCGCATCCAACGCAACCTGGCAACAGGCGGGCAGGACGGCAAGCCGGAAAAGGAGAAGCGGGTCCTTATGATCGGAATTTGGATTAGCGCAGCAACGATCGCAAGGTTCGCGGTCGCTGGTAGCCTGATGACGCTGATGGCTGGCGGACAGAGCGCTCCCAAAGCGGCCAGAACCATCGTCGAGCAAACCTCGTATTTCGCGTTACCCGGCAAGGCGGAAGACGTCTACCGTGTAAGACTTCACGCCTCCGATGTTCTCGAAAAACTCGGTCTCCCGCGAGGCCATGTTCTTCGCCGCCAGGGAAACTCCGAAACGCTTCCCGACCCACGAAGGAACACAACTTGCACTAACCCTAGGGATAGTTGCCGCTGGGGGGCCCCATGAATCTATGGCAGGACGTCCGCTTCGCTTTGAGAACCATGTGGAAGTCGCCGCGCATCACCGCGACGGTGTTGCTCACCCTGGCGCTGGGGATCGGCGCCAATACCGCGATCTTCAGTGTCGTGAACGCGACCCTTTTCCGGCCCCTCCCGTTTCATGATCCGGAGCAATTGGTCGTATTGCAGGCCGATCTGCGGGGGCTGGGCGCACAGAGCGTCGGCTTTTCCGTTCCGGAGCTCGACGACCTGCGGGATCGCGCCGGCGTTTTCTCGGCGGTCTCGGCTGTATATCAAGGGCCGGCCAACTTGACCGGTGGTGAGCATCCCGAGCGACTGGAGAGTGGGGTGGTCAGTCCCAATTATTTCAGTATTCTCGGGGCGCGACCGCAACTCGGCCGCCTGTTCGACCCCGGCGACACCGCGCCAGGATTCGCCGATGCCGTGGTGATCACCGATGGCCTGTGGCGCCGCGAGTTCGGAGGAGAACGCTCCGTCCTCGGCCATCAAATGCGGCTCGATACCGATCTGTACACCATCGTGGGCGTACTTCCGCCGGACTTTCGGAATCCCTCATCGGCTGGCGCTGTTCCGGTGGAAATATACGTTACCGCGGGCTTTCGCGGCGATCCGTTTCCGCCGGCGCAGCGTAGCGCGCGAGTGTTGGGGGACCTCATCGGCCGGTTGAAACCGGGGATGACGCTCGCCCAGGCCCAGGCCAAGCTGGCCACCTTCACTGATTCGCTGCGCCGCGCCTATGGCAGCGACTATCCGGCCGGCGCGGGCTGGACGCTTTCCGTGACTCCGTTGAAGGAGGTTGTCGTCGGCAATACGCGGACGCTGCTGATTTCGCTCTTGCTGGCGGTGGCGTTCATTCTGTTGATCGCCTGCGCGAATGTAGCGAATCTTCTGTTGGCCAGCGCGTCCGCGCGGCAACGGGAGATCGCCGTGCGCCTGGCGTTGGGCGCGAGCCGCGCGAGAATTGTCCGGCAACTGCTCACCGAATCGGCAGTCCTGAGTCTGTTTTCGGCGGCGGCCGGCGTCGCCGTTGCGACGCTCGGTTTGCGGTCGCTGATCGCCATGTTGCCGTCGCAACTTCCGCGCCTCAACGACATTCATGTCGATGCGCGGGTGCTGGCGTTTTCTCTCACGCTCTCCTTGCTCACCACCGTGCTCTTCGGGCTGGTGCTGGCGTTCCAAGCCGGAAAGGTGGAACCATCGCTTTCCGGATTGCGCGAGCGCGGCAGTTCAGGATCGCGGCACGACAGCAAAGTCCGCCAGGTGCTCATTGGCGCGGAAGTCGCGTTGTCGTTGATGCTTTTGGTAGGCGCGGGGGTGTTGCTGCGGACGTTCTGGAATCTTCTGCAAGTGAATCCAGGGTTCAACTCGCAGCATTTGGTCGCGGGAAGCGTTTCGTTGCCGGTGCCCAATGATCCCAAGGCCGACATTTACGACAAGCTCGAAACGCGCACCGCACTCGTTCGCGAGACGGTGCGGCGCCTTCGCGCGGTGCCCGGCGTGGAGAACGCGGCGTTGTCCAGCGTGGTTCCCCTGCAGGGCGCGCTGCTGCAAAGTGGATACCGCGTGGAAGGCGCATCCGAGAGCGGCGACGCACCCGAGAGCGGCGACGCACCCACAGCGGTATCCGCCTCCGTGACGCCCGAATTCTTTCGGACCATCGGCGCGCCGTTGGTTCGGGGACGGGTGATTCAGGATACGGATGACAAGCAAGCGCCCTTGGTCGTGCTGGTCGATGAGGCTGCGGCGCGCCATTTCTGGGGCGCACAGGATCCCATTGGAAAGCGGATTCGTTCCGCGCTCACCACCCGCAAGCACATCGTGCAGTCGGCGCCTTGGTTTACGGTGGTGGGCGTGGTCGGCAACGTGAAGTTGGCCAGCTTGGATGAAAAGGATGTTCCCCACGTTTACACCAGCTTGTACCAGACGTCTGGGTACCAGACGCCTGGAAGGCTGATGGGCGTGCTGGTTCGCGCCACGGGAGACCGCGCCATGCTCAGTCGTGCTGTGTCGCGCGAAATTCAGTCGGTGGATCCTAACTTGCCGGTATCGTCGATCGTAGAAATGACCGAGCTGATGCGCGTCGGCGTCGGCGATCGCCGCTTCGCGGCGTCGTTGCTGACGTGCTTCGCCGTGGTGGCGTTATTGCTGATGAGTATCGGAGTGTACGGCGTAGCGTCGTATGCGATTGTGCGCCGCGAAAAGGAAATCGGCATTCGCTCCGCGCTGGGAGCCACGCCCGGCCAATTGGTGCAAATGGTTTTGCGCGAGGGCATGGTTCCGATTCTGGCGGGGCTGGCGGTGGGAGCGGTCGGCGCCGCGCTTTCCGGCCATCTGCTGGCTGCGCTGCTGTTCGAAGTGCGCTCCACCGACGCGAGCGTCTTCGCGGCGGCGGGAGTCACGCTGGTGGCGATCGGCATTCTGGCCAACTACCTGCCGGCCCGTCGCGCGGGACGCGTGGACCCCATTACGGCCTTGCGAACCGAATAACGATGTGACACATATTCTTATGAGCGAGACGACAGCTATCCATACGAAACGCGGCTGAACATTCATTGCCAGCAAGGCGAAGTGATCGACGAGTGGGCGCTAGCCGATGCCTGCGCCTACAAGTGGTACAACCAGACTCTTTGCCAAGTGAACGAATCGGTGGTTCGCCTGGGCGTGGTGCAAGGCGAGTATCACTGGCACAAGCACGACGATGACGACGAATTTTTCTACGTGGTAGAGGGAAAGCTGCTGATCGACCTGCCCGACCGCACGGTCGAACTTGCGCCACGACAGGGATTCGTTGTTTCGAAAGGCGTGATGCATCGTACGCGCGCGGAGGAACGCACGGTTATTCTCATGGTGGAGAGAGCTGGAATCATTCCCGCCGGAAACTGAGTAGGCGGGCGTGCGGAATTGAGTGCGGCATAAGTTTGTGACCAATCTCAAACACAGGGACTTTCAGGAGATTTGAGCCGAGTGAGATCCGCATCCCGAGTGGTACTCGAGGAACCCTCTGCATACCTGCTGAAACGGTTCTCAATGGTTTATGCTTCGACCGCCGTCCGATTACTCGGTGCCTCATGATCGCGCGCTCCGAATCCGAACTGCAATTCGTCATCCGCCTCACTAGTGAGCACATCGAGCAGCTCTGGCGCATGTATCAAGGGGAATGGTGGAGCCGCGGCAGAAAGCTCGAGGATATAAGGCGCGTGGTCGAGCACTCGGACCTGATCTTTGCCTTCTGTGACCCCGAAACGGGCCAGCTCGTCGCCTTCGCGCGCGTCCTCACGGACTTCGTTTACAAGGCCTTCATCTTCGACGTCATCGTCGAGCGGCGGCGCCGCGAACTCGGCCTCGGCAGAATGCTTCTGGATGCGATTACCGCGCATCCCGCGCTGTTGTTTGTCGAGCACATGGAACTCTATTGCCGCGACGAGATGGTTCCCTTCTATGAAAAGTGGGGATTCACGGCGGCGCTGCGCAACGTGCGCCTCATGCGCAAAGTGCAGGAGCCGTTTTTCACAAAGACTTCCGTGGCCACCAAGGCATCGTGACCCATCTTTACGGAACAGTTAATCTCAAGAAAGGCAGATCAATCCCCTGTTCTGGCACCTGGCCGGAAAACGTCGATTTCGGACAAGTGGCCCCAAAACCTCTTTTAGCTTGCCAACCCAAGTAGTGAATGATAAAGGACGTTGAACTAAGCCGCAAGCGGCAGCCTGACGGGGCTTCGTTTTGAACGGGCGCGCGGTGGTGCGCGGCGGTTTCGTTCTTTCCTCGGTGATCTTCTTTCCTCGGTGTTCAAGGCCGGGCCGGTTTTGGGCATTCGCCGAGGTCTTTTGACCACCAACTTCTAAACCGGCGTAACCCCCATCGATTGCCGACCGCTGCGCCTGCAACTTCCGAGTGGCCGACCGTCCATTCATTCAGAGCGCCGACCCT
>DATGZN010000021.1:0-36161 GCA_035297145.1 Bryobacteraceae bacterium | reverse complement strand
GGCCAGGGGAGGGTTGCCCTCGGCGCCCATGACTTTGCTGGGGACAGGGCCTTGGGAACCGCCACGCATTTCGAAGCCGGTGATAATTCGTCCGCTATAACTATTGATGAAATCGGTGCCATCGGGAGCTTCGACCTGCGCGCGGCCGGCGTGAAGATCGTTCGACTGAATTGCCAGGCGCCGTCCGAAGACCCGCATCGCTCGGTCGACGACTTCATGCTTTGACCGCAAATGGGCGGGGGGATCGCGCCGGCCTTGCTCGAGAATCGGGAGTTGCGGAGCTGCAAGCGAAACGCACTGATTGGGAAAGGTGTCGGCATAGACATGAAAGGTCTCTTCCCATGCACCTAGATATTTGGCGGGTGTATAACCGTCACTGAGCCATTTCCGGATGGCCGGCGGACCGTTGGGCAACGTCATCTCTTCGGAGACCGATGTCGGTCCGCCAGCCGCAATCATTCTAAAAGCCGGTGACGTTCCGTACCTTTTGCCGAGTTGTTTCAGAAATGCGAACCAGCGATCGAGGTAGACGCGATCCCACGGCATCGGAAGCCTCGTGACGGTGCCATGGCCGGGCCCATATGGGATCGGGAACAGATCGGTCTTTGCTCCTTCCAGGGCCCATTCAGGCGAAAAAAAGCCGGCGAAGATGTCGAGCTGCACCCATTTCTTGGATGAAATCGCGGCAGCAAACAGCGCATCTAGCTTCGACCAATCCGGCTTCCCCTGGACCGGCTCGATGTCGCGCCAATTGATCTGAACCGCGACACCGCTCACGAAAGGATTATTCAAGGCTTCTAGATTCCCCGATTTATATCCCTTCTCTCCTGAAGGCAGAACGACGGCGATTCCACTCGGTATCGTGGCATCGGTCGATGCACACCGAACAATCTCCCGGGGTTTGAGGTCCTGATCAACGAGGTCCTTGGGCTGAGCAACCGCCGGCAGCAAGGTCCATGACGAGATGTAAATACCAAGCAGAGCTCGAACCGCATGCTGAAGCCGTGAAACGCCCATGCAGTGCTCTCCTCGTGCAGCGTGGAGAGGTGATGCCTCGGTCCATTCTGTCACCGTGGCGACCCTTCCGGCGGCGCGCATCGCTCGCGTTGCACTTTCGGGAGTTCGCAGCGGCATGGCCGGACTCCACGAGCTTCGCCGTCGGCCACTGGATGGCTGCGTGGCGAGACCGACCAGTCCCAGAGTCGAGCTTCCGGGTGGCATCCTTGATCCAGCCAATCGCGTACGGCCCGACGAAACCGCCCCTACCCGTTCCAGGACGAGGTTCGAGGGGATCTCGAATATGAAGTAGCCGATGAAAAAGATGCCGACCCCCAGCCCGAACATCTCGGCAGTGGAACCGAGTTCTTTGTTCATGGTCAGCGCAGCACAGGCGGCGTTGACGCGGTCTAGAAAGGCGATGAAATAGCATAGGATCAGAAACGGAATGAGGCGCCACGCGACTTTGCTCGATGCGCTTCGGCCGAGGTTGTTCATCTGTGTCCCCCTAGAACTTGGTACCGGCACTATGCTACGTGACTTTACCACGTACGCGAAGGGCCGAGGCGACGTCTGTTCCTAGGGAAAAGGAGGGAAAAGGGGACGGCGGTTGAGACTTTCCCACCGGCAAATGCTCTAGAACGACAGTCGTTTGGCCCGCAGTCCGTCAGCCACACCCTGAAGATTTGATGTTTTCCTTTTCAAGGTAATGATTTCCTTGAGCTTCATTCATCCTCAATTCGCAGGCCACGCTGGCAGCCATAATGTAAAGCCTCGTTGGAGGGATCTGTGGGTCAGTGACGCGCTCTTCATCCCTGGCCGCCGAAATGCCCGCCATCTCCCGCCGCAGCTTTCGTTCGTACTCGGCCAGCCTGGCTTGAACGTCTCGGGCGGCCGCCGTCTTCTTGATCACGTCCTCCCGGTCGCGCCGCAGGAAGTAATCAATGGTTGGTGTGCGCACCTTGTCGGGTCCTTTTAGCAGCGCCGACAGCACTCTTGCAGTAGACCGACTGACGGAAAATTCTGGTGAGCGCGGAAGGAATCGAACCTTCAACCTAGTGATTAAGAGTCACTTGCTCTGCCAATTGAGCTACGCGCCCGATCGCCCTGACAACAACAGATTTTGCGGGAGTTGAGTCCGGTTACGACCAAACTATTGTAGCATCGCCCTCGCGGACGCGACACTCCGAAGGGTCGGGGACATGGGACATAATGGGTGTTCCACTTCTTGGGGGGCCTGGGATGGATTGTGTCGACGAGATATTCGCGCTGTTCGGTCGGCAGGGAAAGGCGGCGTACTTTGGCGAAGCTGTGTCGCAAGAGGAGCATGCTTTACAGGCCGCGCATTTCGCCGCTCAAGAAGGGGCGCCCGAAGCCCTGGTGGTGGCGGCGCTGCTGCACGATATCGGCCACCTGATCGATGCACGTGAGGACGCGGCGGATCGCGGGATCGACGCGCGACACGAGGACGCGGGATGCGATTGGCTCGCCCGCCACTATCCGCCGGCGGTCACGGAACCTGTGCGCTTGCACGTTGCGGCGAAGCGCTTTCTGTGTAGCGCCGATCCGGAATACCTGCGCGGGCTATCGGCAGCTTCCGTCAAAAGCCTGCAGCTTCAAGGCGGCGCTTTCACACAAGAGGAGGCGGCCGAGTTCCGACGCCTGCCGTTTGGTAAGGATGCCGTGCGCCTGCGCCATTGGGACGACGCGGGCAAAGTCGTCGGGCTCGCGGTGCCCGGTTTGGCCGCCTATCGTGACGCGCTGGTGCGGCAGTTGAAGCTTGGCCGTTGAACCGCCAGAATAGTCCAAAGTGCCCGAATCCGAAGTTCTCGAACAGATGCGCGCGGACTGGAACCAGCGCGCCCGCGAAGACGTTCGCTACTACGTCGCTTTTGGGCGGCGTGGCCAGGATGACGAGGAGTTCTTCGCCTCCGCAGCCGACGTGGTGCGCGCGCTCGAACAAGAGTTGAAGCGGCTGCCTCACCACTTGCAGCCTGTGGAACGGCGGGCTCTCGAGATCGGCTGCGGCCCGGGCCGGCTGTTGCGGCCCATGAGCCGTAACTTCGGCGAACTCCATGGCGTCGACGTTTCTGACGAAATGATCCGTCTCGCCCAGGAGCGGTTCGGCGCCTCACGAAGCATCCATCTGCGCGTCACGAACGGCTCCGACCTTGCCCCGCTCGCTTCGGACTATTTCGATTTCGTCTACTCCTACGCCGTGTTCCAGCACATTCCCAGTCAGGAAGTTGTGCTGAGCTACTTCGACGAGATCCGGCGCGTTCTCAAAACCGGCGGCTTGGCGCGATTGCAGCTGAACGGCCTTCCACCGGGTGGCAAATCGCCCGACACTTGGGAGGGTGTGCGATTTACGCGCGACGAGGTGGCCGAATACGCACGCAAACACGATTTCCAACTCCTGCTGCTCGAGGGCGAAGCCACGCAGTATATGTGGACCACCTTTCGCAAGCAACCCGACGGATGGCGCGCACGATTGAAAAATCCCGGAACGCTGTCGAACGTTCAACGGATCAGTGATGCGCGCACGGGCGAACCCGTGGTGCCGGCATCGGGGGCCTTCGCCTACGCTTCGTTCCGACTGGAACAGCTTTCCGAAGATTGTGATCTGAACGATCTCCGCATTCTGTTCGAAGGCACTGCGGGCACTCCATGTTATATCGGCCCGCCGGAGTGGGATGGCGTCAGCCAAATCAACGTGCTGCTGCCGCCCGGCGTCCGGACCGGTATCGTTCCCGTGGAGTTGCTGTGGTTAGGGAAGCCACTCTCCGCTCCTGCGTGGGTGCGTGTGATTCCGCGGGGGCCGGCCGTGCCGCGCGTGTGCTGGGTCAGCGACGGAACCAATCTGCTCGCCGGGCCGCGTATCGAGAGCGGTGTCTTGAAGCTGATGATGGAAGACCTGGTCCACGGCGCGGAAGTCACCGCGCTGGTGGATGGTAGGCCATTGCATGATTTGGAACTGTTTTCGACCGACGCCCTGACCGGCCGTTTCGAATTCAATTTCCGGCTGCCCGCGGATCTGGCGGCGGGGCCGCATCAGCTCGAAGTGCGGCAGGGATCGCGCCGCTTCCCGCCGATTGCGATTGAGGTGGCGTAGTTGCGGCTGGCCGCCGTAACCGCACTGCTGGTCGCGGCCGTTGCACTCGTGTGGCGGCAACCGCCAGCGGGCACTACCGCGGAAGCCGTGATCCGCCGGGCGCTGCGCACCGGGGCCACGATAGAACTAGCCGCCGGAATGATTGAGATTCAAGCGGAGATCGACATTCCAACCGGCGCCACCGATATCGAGATCCGCGGCGCCGCTTCCGGAAGCACGCTACGCGCGTCGAACCAATTTCAAGGAAGAGCCATATTCTCATGCGAGCGCACGAGCCGCATCAGATTTGCAAATTTCGCCATCGACGGCAATCGGCTTGCACTCGAGCAGCGCAGCGGACTGCCCGGATTCAGCACACCGTTCGCCCGCTTTACCAAAGGCAACGGCATCCTCGCCGTCGGTGTGGCTTCGCTCAAGATTTCCGACGTCCAGTTTGTCAACGTGCCTGGGTTTGCGATTGTGGTGAGCCGCTCACGCGACATCGCGATCGAGAACGTCCAGGTCGTCGATTCGGGCTCGCGAACGCCGGCCGGGCGGAACAATGCCACGGGCGGCATTCTGCTGGAAGAAGGCACGCGTGACTTCACGGTAACGCGTTGTGATTTGCGGAATGTGCGTGGAAACGGCATCTGGACGCATTCCCTGGCGACCGCGGCGCAAAACCGTGATGGGCTGATTGCTTCGAATCATTTCGAGCGTATCGGCCGCGACGCGATCCAAGTGGGCCGCGGCGCCCGCGTTCACGTGGAAGACAATACCGGCAATGAGATCGGCTACCCTCTCGAAGCCGTCGACATGGAGCACCTCGCGACCCCTGTGGCCATGGACACCGCCGGCGACACCAGTGATTCGGAATACGCGCGCAATCAATTCTCTGAAGTGAACGGAAAATGCCTGGACCTTGACGGCTTTCACGATGGCAAAGTTCGCGGCAACGTATGCACCAATCATGACGGCCCCGAGCACTATCCCGACGGAAACCTGGGTATCGTATTCAATAACAGCGATCCTGCAATGCATTCGCAAGGAATCGAGCTTGAGGACAATACACTCGACGGCACTCTGTTCACCGGCATATTTTTGATTGGCGAGCATCACCGGATCGCGCACAATCGTCTACGCCGCATCAATCTGGCTCACTGCAATGGAAAAACGGGGCATTTCGGCTGCAACTATGCTCCCGACCAGCCCGGCTTACTGCGCAGCGGCATTTACCTCGCGAAGGGCGGCGAGTATCCGTCGCCCGCGCGCGCAAACGTGATCGAAGACAACGAAATATCAGGCTTCGGCATGTCCGCCCACTGCATCAACGTGGCGCCCGGAGTCTCCATTGCATCCAACACCATCGTCCGCAACGTGTGCAAGGACAATCCGGCGCAATGAGCATCGTGAAGCCCACCATCGCCGAACTCCCGCGCACACTCGGGCTGATCGATTCGGCCTCCATCATAATCGGCATCGTGATCGGCGCGGGAATTTTCCTCGTCCCGCGCTTAGTGGCGCAAGCGCTGCCTTCAGCGCCCCTGATCGTCGGAGTCTGGCTCGCTTGTGGCGTCCTCTGCTTTTTCGGCGGGCTGGCATATGCCGAACTCGGCGCGATGATGCCCGAAACCGGCGGACATTACGTTTATCTCCGCGAGTGCTACGGGCCGCTAGCCGGTTTCCTGTGCGGCTGGACGTTCACGCTGGTAGTGATGTGGGCCGCCATGGCCTGGCTGGCGGTTAGCTTTTCCATCACGCTCGCGTATTTCGTCCCGCTCACTCCTCTATCTTCCAAACTGATATCCGTACTGCTGATCGCGCTGTTTTCCGTCGTGAATTATCGCGGCATACGTCTGAGCGCCACCGTGCAGAAGCTTTTGACAGCCTTGAAAGTTGCCGGCCTCTGCATCGTCATCGGCAGTGCGCTCGTGCCGGGGAGCGCTACGGCCGGAATCGATTGGACCATCCCTAAGGGCGCTTTTTCATGGGGGGCGCTCGGAGTTGCCATGGTCCCCATCGTGTTGTGCTACGACGGTTGGCCCACTATCAGTCATGTCGCCGGCGAGATTCGGGATCCCCATCGCAATATTCCGCGGAGCCTCGCCCTCGGCATCGCGACCGTCATTGTCATTTACTGCCTGGCTAACGTCGCCTACCTTCGCGTTCTGCCGGTCGGCATCATCGCCAAAACCGACCGCACTGCGGCAGCCGTGGCCGAGCACACTCTAGGCCACGCGAGCGGCGCCATTCTCTCCGTCACCATTCTGCTTTCCATCGCGGGCGCCCTCAACGGTTTCGTCATGACCGTCCCTCGACTCTGTTTCGCCATGGCGCGCGACGGTCTTCTGTTCCGGAGCCTGGCCGCTATTCACCCGCGATACCAGACCCTCTCGGTGGGCATACTGGTCCAAGCCCTTTGGGCCGCGATTCTGGTGCTCTCGGGATCGTTCGAGACCCTGGTTCCCTACGGCATGATCGCCGCGTGGTTCTTCTATGGATTGACCGTTACGGGCGTTATCATTCTGCGCCGCAAGTACCCGGATCGCGCGCGGCCCTATCGCATGTGGGGCTATCCCTTCACGCCTTTACTGTTCATCACAGTAGCCGTATGGTTCGTCGCCAACACCTGGATCACGCAGCCCGGCCCATCCAGCGTTGCGTTTCTGATTATTGCGAGCGGCATCCCGGTGTACTTCCTCTGGCGGCGATTCAGCGGCTGAATCTCCGCACCATTCCGCGGCATCACAGAGGTATGTCCCACTGTCTCGCATTCGTGTCTGACGACGTTGTTGCGTCTCAACTCCAAGCCCCTCCCGAAGATAGCTCCGATGATCGCGAGCTCTTGGACGCCTATTCACGCGCGGTCATCGGGGCAGCGGAAACCGTCAGTCCCTCGGTAGTCAACATCGAAACGCGGCACCGCCTCCGCGGTCGAGAAGCCGGCGGCAGCGGTTCCGGCTTTATCTTCACCCCGGATGGCTTTATTCTGACGAACAGCCACGTAGTGCACGGCGCGGCGCGCATTGATGTCACACTCTCCGATGGCCGCCGCTGCCGGGCTGACCTGGTCGGCGACGATCCCGATACTGATCTCGCCGTCATACGCATCGATACACCCAACCTGCCGCCGGTCGCGCTGGGTGACTCGGGCCAGATCCGGCCCGGCCAACTTGTGATCGCGATCGGCAACCCCTACGGTTTTCAGTGCACCGTGACATCCGGGGTGGTTAGCGCGCTCGGCCGCTCGCTGCGGGCGCAATCCGGCCGTCTCATCGACAATGTCATCCAAACCGACGCGGCGCTCAACCCCGGTAACTCCGGCGGTCCCCTTGTGACGTCCCGCGGCGAAGTCATCGGTGTAAACACCGCGGTGATCCGTGGCGCCCAGGGAATCTGTTTCGCGACTGCCATCAACACCGCCAAGTTCGTCGCCGCCCGGCTGATCAAAGACGGATTCATTCGCCGGGGTCACATAGGCGTCGTCGGGCAAGACGTTGCGCTGCCTCGACGGGTGGTCCGGTTCCACAACCTTCCGGTGGAGAGTGGAGTGCGCGTTGAGGAAGTACTGGCAGGTAGCCCGGCCGAGGCAGCGGGGGTCCTGCGCGGCGACGTGATTGTGGCGTTTGCTGGCCGGCCCGTTGCCGGAATCGACCATCTGCACCGTTCGCTGACGGAAATGCAGGTCGGCGCGCGATGCGAAATAGGCATGATCCGTGGAGTGGAAAAATTACAGCTGGCGGTCGTTCCACAATCCCGTGTAACTGATTAAATTCACTGGCTAAGCCGTCCTGTGTTAACTTGGCGCTAACTAAAGTTATCAATTAACTGCTAACTATCTTTGGCTACCTAAAGAGATCGGAAAGTTTGCTTGCTTATTCCTTCATCGAGCGTCACAATTATAGCCAAAGTTAGTTAAGGACTAACCAAACATGTTGACGAATTACGATGCTTTGCCCGACGCGAGAACCATTCTGGTTGTGGATGATGATCTTTCCGTACTCAGCGTAATTAAATGCATGCTCGAATGCGGCGATTACAACGTTCTTATAGCTCACAGCGCTGAGAGTGCCATGCGGATGGCTGAACGCGACGATCTTTCTATCGACCTGATGTTGATGGATGTGGTGATGCCGGATATCAGCGGCCCTGACTTGGCCGAACGTATCCTGGCGTTTCGCCCGCATCTCAAGGTGCTTTTCATGTCCGGCTGCACGGAATCCGAGGTGGTGCGAGTCAAGATTCTCGATCGCGCGCTCGGCTTCCTGCCCAAGCCCTTTACGTCCGATAGCCTGTTGGAGCGGGTGCAAAAGGTACTCAGCCCACCTCAGCCCCGCGCCTTCGGAGCAGCCGGCGGCTTGAGCTGGCGCTAGGCGCGTATCAAGCCAACGCGATCCGGTTGCGCAGCACGCCGACACCCTGGATATCCACTTCCACAATGTCGCCCTCACTCATCCGGCTGGTGTGACCGGGAGTTCCGGTATAAATCACATCACCGGGTGTGAGGGTTGCATATTGGCTGATCCAGCTCACGATTGCGGGACCATCGAAGATCAAATCCGAGGTGTACTGCTTCTGCACAACGCTGCCGTTCAACCGCGTCTGTAGGAGCAGGTTCCCGTAGTCGAGGCCGCGCACAATCGCCGGACCGAGCGGCGCGAATGTGTCAGCGCCCTTCGCGCGCCACCACTGCAAATCTTTGTCCGGCCCGCCCTGCCAGTCGCGCTCGCTCACGTCGTTGCCGCACGTGACTCCAAAGATCGCGGCGCGTGCTTCCTCGATTGAGGCTCGCCTGGCTCGCTTGCCGATCACCAGCACCATCTCGCCTTCGTAATGTACGTTCTTCGCTGACGCGGGAATGACTATGTTATCGCCCGGATGCTGAAGCGCCGTGATGGGCTTATAGAAGATCTCCGGTCGCTCTGGAGCTTTGCGATCGCCCACGTGACTCTTGTAATTCAAGCCAACCGCCAGGATCTTCGGCGGCTCGCAGGGATAGAGTAGCTTCACGTCCGCAAGCTGGAGTGTCTTGCCGGTCTCCTTGTGATCGCCGAACAGCTCGCCGTGGATCTCGCGAATAGTTTCACCTTCAAGAACCCCATATGCAGTCGTGGTGTTGTGGCGATAGCGTATGTACTTGGTCACAGTGTTTTTCCCTTGTGCGGCCATCGCCGCGGCGGCGATGGTTCCGAAAAGTTGTCTGCGAGTGCTCCGCATGGGTCTTAGTCTATCGCGCCGCCGGCTCCATGTGTTGCTTCAGAAACTTGATGCCCTCGAATGCGATCGACTCCGGTGTGGGAGCGAGATCGCGCCAAATGGAAGCCGCCGCCGAGATCTCGCCCATGGCAAAACCGAAGCTCTCGATCGTCAGCCATCCATCGTAATCCATATCACGCAGAGCCCTGAACACATCCGTCCACTCCACATGTCCCGAGCCGGGGGTGCCCCGATCGTTTTCGCAGGTGTGAACGTGCTTCAGGTGCCGCCCCACCGTGCGATACGCCTGGCCGATGTTCTTCTCCTCTATGTTGGCGTGAAAAGTATCAAACAGTATCCCGACGTTCGGATGGTTGATCTGCTCGCATAGCGCCGCCGAATCGGCCGCTGTGTTGAGAAAGTACGTTTCGAAGCGATTCAACGGCTCGATGGCAATCGTAACACCGTACCGCTCCAGCACCGGACCCAGCGACCGGTAACTTTCAACCGCCCATTTCCATTCATCCGCCGTCCGCCGGCGGCCAGGCAAGTATCCGACTGGAGTATACAGCGGCCCGGCAAGAATCTTGGCGCCGGCGTCAGCCGCCAGTTTGACGCAGTCTTCGATATGAGTACGTGCTTTCTGCCGCACGGATTCATCATTAGAGCCGACACTTAGACCGTGGGGAATCACCGAACAAGCGGTACATTCGAGCCCGTTCTGCTCAACACCGCGGCGAATATCATTCGCACGAAACTCCGCGAGAGAGAATATCGGAACTTCGATGCCGTCAAACCCACGCCGCTTGATCTCCGGCAGTAGTGGCAGATGCTGGCGCGTGAAGTTTGCGGTCCAGATCAGGACGTTGACACCGAATTTCACTTCTTAACCCCCTTCGCGTCAGGGTTGCCTGGGCCAAAATGCTTGAGCATGACCAGATCTTCCTTGTCGCTGCGATTCGTGACCGTAACACCGCGCCTGGCCGCTTCCGCCGTAACGAAAAGCTCGTCTTTGGTCATCTGGCCGAAGCGAATGAGCGACGGAGTCTCCACTTCTGTCTTACCCACCCATCCCCAACCTTGTACCACGATAACTCCATAGGCGGCCGCGTCACGAATTGTCGCCGATCGAGAAGGATGCACAGTAAGTTCCTTGGCGGAATAGTAACTGGCCGAGTAACTCACCCATTTCTCGGAATACCCTGCTTCCGTCATCTCAAGCTCGTCTTTGACAGGCTTAGGCTGAGATAGCCGGTTCTTAGCAAAGTGCGGATCTACGTTTGCTTCCCAGTCAAGCAAATCGATAATGTAATCAAGGTCGCGGTGATACTCGGCGGGAACATCTTTCACTAATAGTGACCACGGTACCGGCCGGCCCTCGACCATGGACTGAAACATGGCGAACACGTCTGAGTTTACTTGAGGTTCATAAGTTACCACCGACCCCGGTGCGTGCAGAATGCCAGGATCTATCTGCCATCCGGTCCCAGGCTTCAGCTTGTAAGCCTTCGAATGGTAGAGGATGCCGTTATCGCCCTCGTTCCACCGCTCCAGGCAGCGTCGCACATCGTCTTTTGTGGTACCCGGCTCGAGACCCATGAAGGTGTAGGGAAAATTGTTTTCCTTGACGTTATATTGCGGCGGAAAGTAGTAGGCTTCCGGCTTACCGTGCTGCCCAACCTTGCGCGCATCCTCTTCGGACTGGTGCATATGATGCGGAATCGGCCCCAGGTTGTCGAAGAACTTGCAGAGCACGTTCCAGCCGCCCTGTTCGCGCATCACGTCCGGGCCCAAAAACTCACCCCCAAGCGTGTCGATGGCCTCTTTGAGGAGTATGCGCTGGCCGTCGATCGCGATATAGCTTAGTCCCTCGTCGTCGGGTGTCCCGGGTCCGTTGTCCGCTTTGGTTGTCGAAGCGAACCAACGTTCATCGATGCCGCCGCGGTGAGCGCCGAGAGCGTAGAGATCGCGCGGATCGAGCTTCAATCGACCGCCCGGCATCAGGAACGACCGCGGCACCCAGCAGGGGGCCAGGCGCACAATCCCCTCGCTCGCCGCCAGAGCGTCCTTCAGCAGCGCTCGATCGGACATTTATTTGTTGGCTGCCGGCTTGGTGAATACAGTGTTCACCATGGAGCCGCCCGCCTGAAGTTTTGCTTGCACCTTCAGAGTTATCGGCTCCGCGGCATAGGAATTCTGCTGGCCGCCAGCACGCGTCTCAATCTCACCCGCCACTACGATTTTCTGCTCGATCGCCTGCGCGCTCGGCAGGGCTTGCAGCACAAACTTGCGGCGATTCTCGGTTTCGGTGATCAGAACACCGTTCAGACCGACGTCCAAAACGAGCACGCCCGGAGGCAGATTGCGCACCTCCACTGGCACGCGCCCGCCGTACTCATTGTTCCGCTCGATGGCGACCTCGATTTCCGCGGTTCCGCCCGGCTCCAACGTCACGTCCTTGGTCTCGGCGGTCATCACAATGTCGGGCTTGGGCATGAGAGAGATCAGTTTGAGCCGGTCTTCCGGATTGGCCCAGCGCTCCTCCCATCCCTTGCCGAGTTGTGCGCGCCCCACTACTTCGAGCGGCGCCACATGATCGAGATGGGAATCATAGGCCGCGCTCAGGAGCAGCACCGTGATCATCTGATCTGGCGCGATCACTCCTTGTGTCGCATGCAACCCCGCAGGCAGGTCTTTCATCGTAACTTCGATCGGCCCATCAAAATCATCCAGACGCTGCGCCGTTACCGTGACCGGGATTCGCCCGCCGATGGGAACGTTGGGATTGCGCGGCGAAACGCTGAGCTGGAAATCCGGCGTGGGCGGCCGCATCGTCAGGCGATAACTGTAATCCGGCCCCTTGAGTTTCCGCACGTCGCGAAGCCGCACCAAGTAGTCACCGTCCTCCGGAGCCGTGAAGTGTAGCAGCGAATCCTTGCCGTAGCCGGGGCCTCCGTCATCGTTTCGGAACATCACATGCACTACCGGCAAGCCGTTTGGGGCAAACCGTTGCCCGGGCGGATAAATCTGCACCTTGTACACCGCCTGATCGATCGCGTGCGCTTCGGACGTGGTGTCCAGATACGCCAGCCGCTGGCCGCCAAAACCCTTGAAGAAGAAGTCATCATCCGGACCGCGCGGCATCGCCTCCACCTGGATGATCTCCGCGCCGATCATGAGGTAATCTCCCACGGCAAGCCCGGCCTGCGAGGTGATGCGAATGCCGCGATCCGACGAATCGCGGTCGGCGAGCGTTGTAGACGTTTCCAGCACGCAGCGCACCGTGGCGCGTTCCACGGGGGCGCCCTTGCTGTCCAGAATCTCTAGGAGCGAATCGAGCGGCGAACCTAGCCGGTTGGCGTTCACTTCGAATACCAACTTCTGATTCTTGTGGGCCCGAAAGCGGTAGTAGTTTTCGACCGCTTCGAGTTTGCCGTTCACCGTCAACGGACCACTGAGCGGCTGCGCTTGTGCGAGCGTGGTGTTGGCGCCGGAAGCCAATACTTCCGGTTCTGAACCAAGCGCCAGCCGCACGCGATTGAACGCAGCACCCTTCTTGGTTTCAGGCCGGAAGATCACCGACCGCCGGTCCTCGGGCGAGGGCTCGCCCTTCACGGCAACCTCGGAACTCAGGTTGTAGGCCGTAAGATGGATCTCGGCTTCTTTCCCTTCCTGCAATCCCAAAGGAAATGCCGCCAGCGCCAGCGGAAACTGTCCAACCTTGATGCGATAAAAGTGCCGGCTGTTACCGCCGTCTTCGTAATCAGCCACCCGGATGTAATAGGTGCCGCCCTTGGCGAAAGTGTATGCGAAACTGTTGGCATCGCGGCCGCCGTCTTCACCGAACGCCTTCAACAGATTCTGGTTGGCGTCGTAAATCCCAACCACCGGTTCGAGATTCGATCCCAACTCCGGCGCGGAGTTCTGAAAAACAAGTTGCTCGCCATCCTTGACCGCAATTTTGTAATAATCCACATCGCCCGGTTTGGAAATTGTGCCCACCAGAATTGAAGGTAGGTAGGTTTCCACGGCTTCTTCGGGTGTGTCGTTCGGCTCGCGATCCGGGCTCTCGCCGTAATACGGTTCGATGGCAAATCGCGCCACGGGACTCGTGCCGAGTGGTGTCTGCAACCGCATCTCGATCGTGCCCACAGGGGCATCCGGGCTGACTTCCAATTCGAGTGTCACCTGATTGCGCGGCGGCAGCGGGCCCAGATCTACCGTGGAGGTCGTTCCATTCGATCCCAGGCGAATATCTGGAAGGTCCGGCAGTTCCTTGATGCGGAGGATGCGCGCCTTGATGCCCGGCTCGCTGAAATACACCGCGCTGGTCTTGGCCAGATTCAGGCCTTCGACGTTCATCTCCACCGTAGCGCCACGCGCAACGCCCATCGGCGATACCGAGTTGATGGTCGGTGGCGTCGTGCGGTTTCCTGTGGGCGATTCCGTAGCTGTTTGCGCATAAGCAGCCGCAGTGATGGCGGAGATGAATAAAAGTCGTTTCATACAAACCTCAATGGCTTACACTGAGCGCCTGGTGAACCGGCGCTGTCGAAAGTTTCTCGACGTTGTAGATCTCGAGCGAGCCATCATACCGGCCTGCCGCGAACGTTTTCCCGTCCGGCGAAAATTCGAGCGATAGCACCCAGTCCGGTTGATTGGCGTACGTCTTGATTTCCGTTAAATCATGGACGTTAAAAATCTTGATCGTCAGGTCAGCGGCGCTCGACGCGATCCACTTGCCATCGGGCGAGTATGCCAGCTTCAGGATGGCGTCTTCGTGCGCGATGAGCGAGATCAGCAGAGTGCCGCCCTTCGGTCCGAGTTCCCATATCCGAACAGTCTTGTCCAGGCCGCCCGCAGCCACGAACTTTCCGCTCGGATCGAGCGCGATCGCGTTCAGCCCGTCCTGCGGCTCGCTGAGCGTGTACAATCGCTCGCCCGTTGCCGCGTCCCACACTTTCACGGTGCGATCCGCCGCGCCGGAAATCAGCCGCTTGCCATCCGGCGTGAACGCCAGCGCGTAGACGGCATCAATGTGATCTTTGAACGTACGGATCTCCTGGCCAGTTTCCACGCTCCATAACTTGATCAGCTTGTCATAACTCGAAGTCGCGATGCTCTTACCGTCGGGCGAAAACACCACGGCGTAGATGCAATCGCTGTGACCTTTGATGGTCCACAATTCTTTGCGCGCCGCGACATCCCAGATTTTCACTTCGCCGGAGCGTGCCGGGAGTCCGCCGGCCGCCGCCAGCAATCCGCCATCCGGCGAAAACGCAATCGCCCGCACGGCTTCGGCATGCCCCGTGAGCGTGGCGACGGTCTGTCCCGTGGCTGGATCGGCAAGCCGAACTTCCTTGTATGTTCCCAGCGCCAGCAACTTGCCATCGGGACGGAACGCGAGAGCACCGATCTGCGGATGGATCGGCCCTTTCGGCTTGATGTCGGGAATCGCCGGAGCCGCCAGGTGAGCCGCCAGTTCCCGCGCCTCTTCCGGCGTCGGCGGCTTGGCCCCTGCATCAATCCATTTCCGGATGGTTTCGACGTCACCCTCGGCCAGCGGCTTCCCGCCCAGCGGCATGGCCGGCGCGATTTTGCCCGTAACCATCAGATAGAGGCGGCTCTGCTCGCTCTTGCCCGGTTCGATAACCTTCCCGTGACTCCCGCCCTTCGCCGCGCTATCGTACGTCTCAAGACTCAGACCACTCATGCGCGCATTGCCGCCGTGGCAACCCGCGCAGTTTGCCGCAAAAATGGGCGCGACGTCTTTGGCGAACGACGGCGCATCCTGCGCTCTCGCCAGTAGACTCGCGGTAAAAATGACTGCACCGATGAGCCGCATCAGTAGTTAAACAGGAATTCCTTACTGGTGAGCATGGCCCACATCATGTCTTCCAGTGCCTGCCGCCGCGCTTCCCGCTGCACGTCCGGCGAGCCGGTCGTCGCGCGCGCTTTTCGCAGTGCCTCCAGCATGGGCTGCTTTTCCGCGTCGCTCGGATATCGGCCGTATGACGAAAGGAACAAGTGGTCCAGTATCCGCGAATCTGACAAACCTAGCTTGATCGCCAGCGCGGGATACGCATCCGGTGCAGCCAATTTCAGATTCAACGTGTCGCCGTTAATGACGTGTAGCGCCTGCGCCACGCTGGGCGCGCTCGTGCGCTCCGCGGCGTCGCACAAAATGCGCGGCGGCCGTCCGAACGACGCAAGAAATTCCGATTTCACCTGCGTATCTGGTAATTGCAGCGCGCGCATACCAACCGGATAGTTGCTGAACTGTGTGGGCACTCCAGTCACTTGCGACATGGCATCCAGCAGGACTTCGGCCGGCAGACGCTTCACAATGTACTTGGAATAGTATTTGTTATCGTTCGCGTTAGTGGCATTGGCTTCCGCCGATAGCTGATAGGCCGCCGAATTCATGATGGTGGCAACCAGGTGCTTTACGCGGAAGCCGTGATCGACAAAATCCTTGCACAGCGCGCGGAAGAGTTCTTCGTTGGACGCCGGGTTGGTGGCGCGCACGTCATCCACCGGGTCCACGATTCCGCGGCCCATGAAATTGCCCCACACGCGGTTGACTATCGCACGCTGGAAGTAAGTGTTGTCCTTACTCGTCAGCCACTCAGAAAAATGCACGCGCCGGTCTTCGGTGGAATCGAGCGCCATGGGCGTCCCATCCAGCGGTGTGGGTGCAAGCGGCTTCAGCAGCCGCGGATGATTGATGTCGCCGGAAGCTTTTGCGAACACCACAATATCGCCCGGTTCGGCGCCGTCCTTCTCACCCACGCGCGCGAACAAATTCGCGAACTGGTAGTACTGCTTCTGCGTCCACTTTTCGAGCGGGTGATTGTGGCAGCGCGCGCAAGTCAGCCGCTGGCCGAGAAACGCCTGCGTGGCATTCTCGGCAATATCAATCGGGTCTTTGTGAATCACGAAGTAATTCAGTGCGCCGTTCTGCCGTGTGTTGCCCGATGAAGTGTAAATTTCGCGCGCGAACTGGTCCCAGGGCTTGTCGCTCTTGACGCTTTCGCGGATCCAATCGTAGAACGACCACATGGCGTTCGATGCCAGCTTGCGGCTCGACACCAGCAGCAGGTCGGACCATTTGTACGCCCAGTAATCCACGAATTCATCGCGATCCAATAACCCGTCAATCAGCTTCTGGCGTTTGTCGGGCGATCTGTCGGCCAGGAAGTCCTCGACTTCTTCGGATGTCGGCAGGATGCCCCCGGCATCCAGATACGCCCGCCGGATGAACGTGGAATCGTCCGCCAGCGCAGACGGCGCAATGTTCAGCGTCTTGAGTTTCTCGAGAACCAGGTCATCGATATAGTTATGCCGGGGAAATTTCTCGTAGACCGCGGCATCCACCTTGTTCGGATAGGGAACGCTCACCCGTGAGTAGAGCACGCGGCTCGAGTACCACAGCGTGATCGCGGCCTCTCCGTTGCCGTTCATCTTCACGTGACCCAGATCGTCCACCGAGGCCACACCTTCGTCGCTTGAGCTGAACTTCACCCAGCGTGTGATGTCGCGCATCTCACCGTCGGAGTACCGGGCACGCACGACAAGCTGTTGTTCGGCGCCCGCCGTCAGGCGCACAGCCGCGGGCAAAACTTCGAGAGCCGTCACTTGCGGATCGTCGTCGCGCGGCCGCGGCATGCCCTCAGCTATCCAGCCCGAAAGAATCTTGTACTCGATTGAATTCGAATCGAACCGCTTGCCACCGCCGTGCGGCACAGCCATCGTCGGCTTGAGCAGCATCAGGCTGCGTCCCGGCTCTTCCGGATCAATGCGCCGCCCCACGGACTGGCGCGTCAACGTGTCGTAGTCCACGTCCGGATCGTAACCTCGCAAGGTCAGTTTGAAACCGTTTTTTCCCGACAGCGCTCCGTGACACGCACCCTGGTTGCAGCCAACCTTCGTCATCACGGGAATCACGTCGTTGCGGAAGTTCCAGGTGTGGGCGGCCTGCGAATTCTTCACATGAACCGTTGCGGTCGCCGTGCGGCCATTGGCCGTCGCCGTAATGGTGGCATCGCCATCCCCGATGGGCCGCACTTCGCCATTCGCGTCCACGATCGCGACCTTCGGATCCGACGAACGCCATTCGGTTTTGCGCGTCCAGTCCTCCTGGTGATCAGGTAAGGACGCTTCGGCGAGCAGGTGCTGGCGCGCTTCGGAGCCGTTAAGCTCGATGGTTCCGGGCAATATCGCGAGTTCATTGCCTGCGCAGAGCAAGGTACCCGTGACAAACAACAAGGCAAGGGGTTTGATCATGATCCGGCCTAGGTGAACAATTCCTTGATCGGTTCCACACCGCGCTCGACGAGCGGAATCGGCCGGTTTTGCGCGCCGGGCAATTCCAGTTCGAGCGGCACACCGAGCGCATGGTAGATCGTAGCGGCGATTTGGGCAGGCGTGGTCGGCCTGTCCTTCGGCGCGGCGGCAATGTCGTCGGATGCGCCGACCACTTGCCCGCCTTTGACGCCGCCACCCGCCATGAGAATGGTCCAGCACTGCGGCCAGTGATCGCGACCACCCGCCGGATTCACCTTCGGCGTACGCCCGAACTCGCCCATCCCAACGATCATGGTGGTATCCAACAGCCGCCGGTCCTGCAAATCCTGCACGAGCGAGCTGAACCCGTGATCGAACATCGGACCCACCAGATCGCGATAGCAACTGATCGGACTGAAGGGTTTTGAGCCGTGGATGTCCCAGGTGATCTCGTCGAACACGGTCTCGAACATGTTGATGGTGACGAAGCGAACGCCCGCCTCGATGAGCCGCCGGGCAAGCAGGCAACTCTGCCCGAAACGGTTCAGCCCGTAGCGCTGGCGGACATCTTCCGGCTCCTTCGCCAGTTCGAACGCTTCGCGCGCCTTTTGCGAGGACATCAGCGTATAGGCCTGGTGGAAAGTGGCATCGAGCAGGCGCGCATCCTGCGAAGTTTCAAATTTGCTGACCGTGTGGTCGACCATTTCGCGCCAGTTGCGGCGGCGGTCCACGCGCAGCGCCGAAAGATAGTCCGGCGGCAGCATGTCCGGAACTCTGAAGTTGGGATCCGAGGGATCGGCGTTTAGCACGAACGGATCGAAAGTCTTTCCCAGGAAGCCCGCTGTTTGTCCGTGCGGCATATTGCCGCCAGTGTTGCCGATGGGATGCGGCATCAGTACGTGCGCCGGCACGTCGCCCTTCGGTCCTTTGAGCTTGGAGAGCACGCAGCCGATGTGCGGATATTCAATGCCGCCCTGGAACAGTCGGCCGGTCTGCATCATCTGGTGGCCCGTGTCATGGACCGCGGCGGCAGTGTGATAAACACTACGAATCAGCGCGTATTTATCGGCATGTTTCGCCATTAGCGGGAAGTTTTCGGAAATTTCGATGCCGCTGACGTTGGTCTTGATGGGCTTGTACGGCCCTCGAATCTCCGCCGGCGCATTGGGCTTCATGTCCCACGTATCGAGCTGCGAGGGCCCGCCGACCAGCATCAGCATGATGCAGTTGATGTCGCTTTTGGCGTTATCCACCGCGCCCAGCGCCTTCAAACCAAAGAGTTGATTGAGTCCCAGCCCGAGGAATGACAACGAACCGGCATGCAGAAAATCACGCCGTCGCAAACCATCGCAAAACTCCACCGGCTTGTCGGCATCCAAACGAAGCATAGCGGCAGTGCTCCTTCTTAAGGAGTGAAAACTGTCAAGATTTTACCACCCGCCGCCGACCCTGCAAAACCGCTGCCGGAAGGTATATATAGGTTGGATGCCCGATTCCGAGCCCGCAGCGAGAGCCGACTTCTATTGCCCGCAGTGCGCCAAACCAGTGCGCTACCCCCTGGTGTGCGGCGACTGCCACGCCCTGATCTGCCGCGATTGCGGCACGCCGCTGGAGACAGTGGATGAGTTGGGGATGGGGTAGGAGGTGGGCACAAAAACTTCAAGGCCGAGGCGCCGAGGAAAATCTTGGGGGAGCTGGGCGGTCTCGCCCCGGCTTTCCGGCCCCGCGAAGGTTGTGTAGGCGCTAGATGGACACGATGAGCCCCCAGGAGCGCAGCAAGCGCATGGGGTTGGTGAGGAACGCAAACACGAAACCGGAGATGGTGATCCGGCACCTTGTTCACGGTATGGGTTACCGCTATCGGCTTCACGTTTCCGGCCTGCCCGGAAAGCCCGACATGGTGTTCCCATCCCGATGTAAAATCATTTTCGTGCACGGATGTTTTTGGCATAGGCATCCCAGCTCGCGTTGCAAGCTGGCCCGTATGCCGAAATCCAAGCTCGATTTCTGGAGGCCGAAACTGGAGAAGAATCGGAGGCGCGACGTGACAGCAATCCGGTCTTTAAGGCGCGCCGGGTGGAGGGTTCTGACTATCTGGGAGTGCCAGATCAAAACGGCCCGTCTTGCCGATAGAATAGAGAGGTTTCTGGAGGGTTGATTGACGTCGGTTGAACTCTTTGCTGGAGCTGGCGGTTTGGCTCTCGGTACTTCATTGGCAGGTTTTGATCATAAGGCCGTTGTTGAAATCGACCACGACGCCTGCAACACGATCCGGGCCAACCAAGATCGTAGGCTCAAGCCGGTCGTTGACTGGCCGTTGTACGAAGCGGACGTAACTACATTCCCTTTCGCCCTCTGCGGTAAGGGTATTGATCTTCTGGCTGCGGGGGTCCCCTGCCAGCCATGGTCACTGGGCGGTAAGCACAAGGGAATGCAGGACGTGCGCAACTTGTTCCCACAGACCCTGAACGCCGTCCGCACGCTGCGTCCGAAGGCGATCTTAATCGAAAACGTTAAGGGTTTGCTGCGGGAATCGTTCGCCAACTACTTCCAGTACATTAAGCTCATGCTCGCCTTTCCTGACGTGACCCGCAAACAGGGGGAGCAGTGGCGACACCACCTCGCGAGACTGGAGCAACACGAAACTTCTGGTAGCCAGTACGGACTGCGCTATCACGTGATCTCCGAGTTATTGAATGCCGCGAACTATGGCGTTCCACAAAAGCGCGAGCGCGTCTTCATTGTTGCTTTTCGATCGGATCTTGGGATCAAGTGGAGTTTTCCTGAACAAACCCATTCGCAGGAGTTACTCTGGGAAAGCCAGTTCATTACTGGCGAGTATTGGGACGAGCACCAGGTTGTGAGGAAAGACCGCCCCGCGCAGGCCGGCCGGAAGCTCGAGGGGCGTTTTCAGGAGCGAACGATTTTCGTCTGCACCCAGCAACGTTGGAGGACGGTTCGCGACGCGATTCGAACTTTGCCGCCGCCGGGCTCAGGCAATATTCCCAATCACCAGCAACAGCCGGGCGCGCGCAGCTATCCGGGACACACGGGTAGCGTGCTTGATGAACCCGCGAAAACGCTGAAGGCGGGCGACCACGGCGTGCCCGGAGGCGAGAACACCATTCTCTACCCCGACGGCCGAATTCGGTACATGACCGTTCGAGAATCCGCCAGGATTCAGACCTTTCCGGACGAGTTCGTGTTTGCTGGTTCCTGGAGCGAGAACATGCGCCAACTCGGCAACGCAGTCCCAGCACAATTAGGTCGGATTATCGCTAGCAATATCCGCGAGCGGCTTCTGGAGTGCAAGATTGCGAGTTGAGCAGCAATACAATCCTTTGGACAAGAAGAATCTTGGAGTCAGCGTTGCCGATGCACTACTCGCCCGCCCGCTTTGCCCTCTCCCACCAGAAGAGAAGTTTATCGGTGCAGGTATCTATGCCATCTACTACACGGGCGACTATCCGGCTTACAGGGCCCTTGCGGCGAACGACGAGACAGGGGGTCCAGCTGGTCCGATCTATGTGGGCAAGGCGGTCCCCGCTGGGGCGCGGAAGGGTGGCTTTGGGCTAGACCTTCCCGCTGGGCCAGCGTTGTACGGTCGGCTGGCCGAGCACGCGGAATCCATCCAGGCGACCAAGAACCTTGATATCAAACACTTTTCTTGCCGCTATCTCGTTGTAGATGATATTTGGATTCCCCTTGGTGAATCTCTCTTGATCGAAATGTTCTCGCCGGTATGGAACCACCTGATCGACGGCTTTGGCAATCACGATCCGGGGAAGGGACGCTATCAGCAGCAACGCTCTCCGTGGGATGTACTTCACCCAGGTAGATCGTGGGCGGATAACCTTCAACCGCACCCGAAATCGGAGCGTGATTTCTTAATGGCGATCGAAAAATTTCTAGCCGAAGGAAGGGTGAAGGGCTAGATCAAGGTTGGCTGCATAGGGAGCCCGGCGTTCTATTAGATATTCCGCCGGCGACACCGGCCAGAGGCGATGATTGGCGAGGCCTGGCGTGCGCGGCCTTGTCGGGGTCAGAGCGAAGCAGTTCGGTTGCGTAAATAGGCCGCGCGGTTCGGTAATTGCGGGGAAGACGCGAAAAGAGGCGCTACGCCACATCGCGATCCGCGGAATTCCTACCGATTGAAATACGGATCCTTCACCATGCGCATGAACGCCGCTTCCGATGCCGGAGACGAACTGAAGCGCCAATCCCGTTCCTTGTTGATGTCGAACCAGATGAGACCCTTGATGAGCGGGAACTTGGTGCGCAGAGTGGGAATGATGTCGTCGATCCACTTGCCCTTGTCTCCGCCAACTTCAGCGGACGCCATCTCCAATCAGGATCGGCTTCTTCTTCGCCGCCAGGAGCGGGTAGATCTCGCGGAACACCTGCTCGAAGCTCTGCCAGCCGCCGTTCTTCACACCCCAGTTGTACCCATCGACTCCCGTCCAATCGACGTAAGCATCGCCGGGATAGTAGTCCATCGTCGTCCGGTTCCCGCCGGGCGTATCCGTGACGTTCGGACACCACGCCCAAACCACGTTAGTAGCGCCCGCGGCAACGAAGAGGTCGTGAATGTGTCGATAAGCGGAAACGTACAAGGGGGCGTTGTTGCCGCTCCACGCCTCATCGCCATTCATCTCGGCGGCGAAGTCGAGGAAGAACTGCTTGCCGAGTGCTTTGGAGCCGTTGGCACGCGCGATGATCGTTGCATCGAGGCTCCCGTCGATAATCTTGGCGAAGTCGATGTGGTGCGGTTCCCAGTTGACGAGAGGGATGCGCCCTTCCGCCAGGTCTGCCTTGGTGACGCTGCCGGTCCAGTCGGCGGCCCACGCGTAGTACGTGAGGTGAACCGCGGGTGTACGCCCGAGCTTCGCCGCCGTCTCGGCCACGCTGCCAGCGCCGTAATATAGACCGAGCAACGCACCCGATGCGGGCTCGAGAATGGACGGCGCGCTCGAAGCCCCGTTTACGTTCGGAACCAATCCGCTATAGACAAGAAATACGATACCCGCGAGGGCAGCTCCGCAGAGCACTTTTTTCATGATGATGGCTCCTGTGGCTGCGAAATCGACTTCACATTGTAGACCAGAACCTAACCTTGGGCTAGAAAGATGTAGCGCAGGGACACGCGCCGTTTGCGGGTACCTGCGGCCTTTCGGTTTGTCACGCCAAAAAAGCCGCGGGCCTTCCGCAAACGTGGCGTTAACCTCACGCTGGAATGGAGTGGTTCAAATCGCGAATGAAACGCATATAATCGCTATTAATGAAGAGAATCTCCTTATTCCCCGTCCCAATCATCCTCCTAATCGGCATTAGCCCTGCCGCCGACACCCCGCCGTTGAAAGAGGGACTCTGGTCCATCCACTCCGTAGCCACTGACCAGCCTTCCGGCAAGAAGAGGGAAGTCACCCGATCGATCTGCCGCAATCACGCCTATGATGACTATGTGCGGGAGAAGGCAAAAAAGATACCACCGACTTGCAAGACCATCAGTGACACCTCGTCGGGCGGAACGACCACGCTGGAAACCGAGTGCACCGCACAGGACACGGTAGTCCACGGTAAGACCACGACTACGATTGTCAGCGAGACTGCTACTCACTCCGAGACGCACACCACGTACACGCCGCCACTGGCCGGCATGAGCGAAATGAACATGGTGATGGATCAGACCTACACCGGCGCGTGTCCGGACGGCGTTGAGCCGGGGGACATGATGACCCCGGACGGGAAGAAAGTCGCCTCCTGGAAGCACTGAACGGGCGGGCACGAATGCCCGTCCTAGTTGGGTTCAAAGCCCCCCGTGGAACCTTCCGAACGCGTGGGCGAGCATGAGCGACTCGAGCACAATGCCCGCCCCTAGGACGAGCACGTGCTGCGTCTTGCGCAGATTGAAGCTGCCGACACGACAGACGAGCAGGTAGCCGACGGCAAGGTTGAAGAGGCCCCATAGGACATTAACCGTCGAGGATGACAATCCCTCGCCGGGTGGTGATGCGAAGGGGCTCTGGAACGCATGCCCCGAGATCCCATTGCCGAGATGGGGCAGGGAATTTGCGAGGAATGCGCCCCCGAAGAAGTACGCCACATAGTGGTACCAGCGCATTGTTGCTCCCTTCTGGCCGCCAAACTTCGTGGGATCGACTGAATGTCAGCCCAACCCTTCAATGAAATGATGTAGCCGGTCGAGACCGCGCGTCAATTCGTGCAGGGAGGTCGCATAGGAGATGCGGATGTGGCGGTCGGTGCCGAACGCCTCTCCTGGAACGACGGCAACATGCGCGTCGGCGAGCAACCGTTCCGAGAATTGCAGCGTGTTCTGGATGCCCTTCTTGCCCAGCGCAACGCCGATGTTCGGGTAGGCGTAGAACGCGCCTTTCGGTTCGGCGCATTTGACACCGGGGATCTCGTTCAGGCGCCGGACTACAAAATCGCGGCGGCGGCGGTACTCGGCTAACATCACCTGCACGGAATCCTGCGGCCCGCGCAGCGCCTCGACGCCGGCCTTCTGCGAAATCGAGGTCGGGTTGGATGTCGAGTGGCTCTGCAATTTCAGCATGGCGCCCGCGATGGGCTGCGGAACCAGACCGAAGCCGACACGCCATCCGGTCATGGCATACGTTTTGGAGAGCGTGCCCGCCACCAGCACGGTTTCCTTCGCTCCGGGCAGCGATGCGATCGAGTACGGCGTGCCCTGATAGAGAAAGTGGCAGTAGCATTCATCGGTCAGCAGATAGATTCCGCGCCGCGAGGTCAGGTGATAGATCTTCTCGAACTCTTGCCGCTCGAGCACCGCGCCGCTGGGGTTTGAGGGCGAGTTGATCAGAATCATCTTCGTGCGCGCGGTCAGGTAAGGCTCGATCATGGCCGCGGTCAGCGTGAAGCCGTTCAGCTCGTCGGTTTCCACGAAGATGCACTTGCCGCCGGCGTAATTCACCACGTCTTTGTACGTCACCCAGTAGGGCACGGGGATGATCACTTCGTCGCCGGGGTTGACCAGCGCCTGCGTGAGATTGAAGATCACGTGCTTGCCGCCCACGCTGATGATGCATTCGGCGGGCGTATAGGCCGTGCCGAAATCGTGGGCGTGGCGCTCACAAACGGCTTGTTTCAGCTCCAGCGTGCCGCCCGCGTTGGTGTACTTGGTGAAGTTCCCTTCGATGGCACGGACGGCAGCCTGCTTGATGTTGTCGGGAGTTGGGAAGTCCGGCTCGCCTGCGCCGAAGTCGACCACGTCGACGCCCTGCGCGCGGAGTTTTTCCGCATCGGCCGCAACCTTCATGGTGGACGAAACGCTGATCAGAGCGATTCGGTCTGCAATTTCAGTTTTCAGTTCGAGTGCCATGTTCTCCTATTCCGAATGTTTGTGTGCCCCTGTCGTGACGGCGTGAAGGCGTTTGTGGAGCCGCGCCTCGACCGATGGCGGCACCAGTCCGGCCACATTGCCGCCCAGCCGAAAAACTTCCTTGACGATCCGCGAGCTGATGAACGAGTGGGCTTCGCCCGCCATCAAGAACAACGTTTCAATGTCGGGGCGCAGCCGCCGGTTCATGAGCGCCATCTGCAATTCTTTCTCATAGTCCGATATGGCGCGGATGCCGCGCAGCAGCACCGTGGCGCCGCGCGTGGCGGCATAATCCACCAGCAGGCCGTCGAAGTGATCCACTTCCACGTTGGGAAACCCGCGCAGCACCTCGCGCAACATCTCAACTCGCTCCTCGACGCTGAACAACGGCTCCTTCTCGTCGTTGCACAGGATCGAGACGATCAGCCGATCGAAGAGCTTCGAGCCGCGCTCGATCAGGTCCAGATGCCCGTTGGTGATGGGATCAAACGAGCCGGGATAGATGGCGATGACGGTCGGCGGCTTCGTGGCCAAATAGAGCCCTTTCGATGACGGTAACTTCCGATTTTACCGAAAAAAAGCGGAGCGCACAGAACGCCCGCCGCGACGCGACGCGAAGTTTGACTGTTCCGGTGAGTGACGCTAGGATAAGGGTGCGGGGTGGAGCAGTCTGGTAGCTCGTTGGGCTCATAACCCAAAGGTCGGTGGTTCAAATCCACCCCCCGCAACCAAAGCTCCTGCCTGAAGCTCCGTTTCAATTCAACTGTTTGCGGACGGCTTTTGAGTTGTCCGGCTCCCCGGTGTCGGACTCGGAATTGGCGATTGTGCCCGAGATTGTGCCCAAACTCTGGTTTAGGCGATGCTCCATCTTCTGAGCGGCGTCGGCCAGCTCACGTGCTCCGACGATGGAATATCGATCAAAGACCGATCGTGTCCGGTGTCCTGAGATCTCCATGGCAACGTTCTCTGGAATGCCTGCCAATCGCATATTGCGGATCGCAGAGCGGCGCAGATCATGGAACAGGAGGCCAGGGACCTGGGCGCGTTTGCAGGCTGAAGCCCACGCTTTCCTGAACTCCACGATCGGCTGACCTTCGTGATGGAACACTAAGGGGCAAGCCGGAAACCGGGCGTCCCGGATATCTCGCTGAATCAGAAGCCACTCGCGCATCTCCCCGTAGATGGGCAGGGTCCTGGGCTTTTTGTTTTTCGCTGTGCGGGCGGTGATGAGGATCTGATTGTTCTTGAAGTCGACCTGCTCCCACCGCAACTTTTTTAGCTCGCCAAGCCGGTTTCCAACGTGATACGCCACCACGAACAAGGGGATCAGGTACTCGGGCAGCGCCTGCTTTAACAGCACATAGCCCTCATCATCGAGAAACCCGGTCCTGATGTTGTCCTCTTCAAGCATCGGGATGCGGACGAGGCGTGCAACCTTGGGCGGATCGGACTCCGACGCAAGGGCGAACGCCCGCTCCACGACCTCCAGCTCTCGATTGATGGTCGCGTTGCTCGCCTCGTCGTGCCTCCGCCGCGCTATGTAGCGCTTGATGTTTCCAGTCGAGAACTCGGCGGCTCTGATTTCTCCGAATGCCGGCCTCAGGTGGTTCTTCAGGCGTGATTCGAGTTGAGCAAGGCTCCGCCGGCCCTTGATCACGTAGTCCTCGACCACATCGTTGAAAAGCTCTGCCATCCTGATCCGCTCAACGGTCAGACCGGCAAACTTTCCGGTCACAACCTCCCCCTGCCGCCTTTTCAACAGCCGCTCTGCCTCCTCGTAGCTGTCGCTGTGGGACGACTCGCGGAATGCCTGCCCCCTCCGGTAATACTTGATCCAATAGGTTCCACCACGCGCGTAGATGCTCCCAGTCCTGGGTTTCCGTTTCTTCATGTGTTCGCCTTTGCCGGAGATCAGAATACCGGCGGTATCGATATTGCGGCGCGCTGCGCCCGCCGTCAAGAGATTCCGCGCTGTTTGTTGTCCTCAATCCAGGCGTCAAGGTCTAGTACGTCTACGAAGACGCGCCGATCGGAGCGCACCGAGGGCAGTTTGCCGCCGGTAATGAGGTGCTGAACGGCCTCTTTGGTGCGGCCGATGTAGACAGCAGCCTGGTCCACAGTGAGCAGCCGCGGCTTCACCGGCGCGAGGCCATTTTGCGTGCGCTCGGCAACCTTAACGGCCACGAGCTCGGCAAGCGCATCGATCAGCGCATCGAAATTGAAGCCGTTCTGCATCGCTCAGATTGCCCTACCGCCTCCCCGTCTCCTCGAACGGTAGTCGGCATTGCTTTCGATTCGATGACGAGCGCATGACGCCGCACTGCTCAAGATCGTCACGCGTAAGGCGTTGAGCCAACGAGGAGTATGACGATGTGACGATGATGACGATGATGACGATGATTTGCCTACCTCTTCGGTGTACCCTCCTACGCTTCCGCCCCTTTTTCTCCCTCCAATCTCAGAGGAAAAGAAAACTAGGGGTCCCCACGCCCGGTTCAGCGTCATCAGGTGCGTGGCACGCGGGAACCGCAATTGAATGCAAAACATCGTCACGATCGTCATAGCCTCGGTTTCGAGCCGCTTAACACTCTTGAACGCATGAACATACGCTAATGACGATCCGTCCCAAAGGGACCGTCATAACTCCGTCAAGGCGTCGTCACTTTGGGAGCCCGCGCGGACTTCGCACGAATCGTTATCAGCCTCGAACCGGACCTGCGGTGAAACTGAACGTCTGTCCCGACTTGCCGAAGAAACGGCGCTGCCCGTCGTAGCCTACTCGTGAGCACGTTGGCGGTCTGTGGCCAGTGCTTGTTTGCTAAAGGAGTTCCGTTGATGCGGTCGTTCAGTTCGCTCAAGAGAACTGTAGCCGTGCCCTTCCACTCGGAACGAGCTCCCTTAACGAGTTCCCGGACGGCGCATGCGACCGCGTCGGACTCCAGAGCGGTCCTGACCAATCCCTCTTGGCTCTTCTTATAGACCCGCAGAAAAGTCCCCGGTTTCCACGGCAACACCTCCTCGGCGCTGGCGATCCAGTGCACCGCATCCGCCATGCGCGGCAGTTGATTTATCTTCAATGTGGGCGAATTGCGCAGTGCTGCACTGACCGCGTCCAGCAACGCACCCAGGATCTGCGGCCGGACTTGCTCAAATTCCGCCCAAATCTCGCGTTCCAGCTTCCTTTTTCTGGGTGGGAGGGGCGGTAAAGTGACGATGACGCAGCGATCCGCCAGGTCATTGCGGGATATCAAATCATCAATCGATGCAATCACAATCGGCCGTTTGGCGTCAGTGACGACCTCGTCTAGATTCGTGTACAACTCGCGACTGGAGCCGCCTGCCCCCGTAGCCAGCCGACACAGTTCGTCCGCAAGCCAGGGTGGAAGTGATGAAAGGTTATCCAGCGCGATAACCCAACTGTTGTGTGCGGCGATTGAGAGGTCCGATTCATCGCGTGGTGGCCTGCGAAGCGGCGCCTTCGAGGGGTCTAACAAGGACCGAAGGATTCTGGCCGCTGTGCTTTTGATTGACCCCTGCTCGCCATTCAATACCAGGATCAGGTATGGGCCTTCAGGGTGCAACGATCCAACTAGCCATGCAATGAGGAGAACCCAGACGGCCTGGTCCGGCGCATTGAGGAACCTCCGAAGCGCACGAAGGTCGCCGCCTCGTTCCGGACGGGGCAGAGGAAGCATGCTTTTAGAGCGGCGAAATTTCACGGGCGGGTAGTTGATGATCTGCCAGCCATCAGCGCCGATTTCAACTACCTCCCAGTCCTTGTTACACAGGTCGAGGTAAACGTGATTCTCGAACTGCGCGACTCTTACATAGACACGATGCTCCCGGCCTTCAAAGAGCGCTTGAGCTTCGAGCACCGCCAGCGTTTCTGCGAGAGCCTCACTGCTGACGGCTTTGCCCTTGTGCTCAAAAAAGAGTCGTTGGAGCCAAAGCTTGAAAGTCTTCGATTTCAGCGGACACACTTCGGCGTGGTTACCGACTTGGAGGTGTCCGTAATGCTCGGAATCGGGGGTGTGGAAGAAGGTTGCTTTGGACCGTGCGAGCCTTATGAGAATTTGGGACTGGCTAAGCCGCTCCTCTTCCTGGTCTCCATCGGGTGCCTTGGGTCGTGGTCTCGATTTTCCTTTTGATTTTGCTCCTGCGCCCTTGGTGGAATCACCGTTGTCAACCGGAAGAGGTGCGGCCGTTGAGCCAGTGGGCCTCTCTCCTGGCTTCTCCGCGTCCACCTGCTGGTTGTCGGTTTCGTTCGGCCGCGAGCCAGCGTTGGTTGTCAACTCTTCCGGGAGATTCGAGATATTTGAGGCGTCTCGTGGACTTTCGGGTAGATCTTGCTCTATGCTCGACATTAGGAAACCTTGTCTTGACCAATTTGACCTGATCGGGTTCGGCCTGTACGCCGAGCCCGGTCAAAAGGGCCTCAAGCTGATCGTTTTCTCAGCTCACTTCCCCCTCTTTCAAGCAAGTAAGTTCTCAAATCCTGGTCCAAAACGATTACTCGCCTACCGATCCGCCGGGCCTTGAGAGCTCCGGATTTGATTTCCTTGCGAATGAATCCCTGGCTCAAAGGTAAGCTCGCGCAAATCTCCGGAACGCTCCAAGCCAAGCGTTCATTTGTGACGTTTCTCAGATTTTGGCGTAAGTCATTCATGAGCACTCCTTGACACCAAGATATGCTTGTTGCAAGCTAAAGGCAATGGATTCGGTCCAATCGGTTTCGGCGAAAAGCCAGATAGAAACGTCACGGCTTAGGCCTGCGCCAGAAAAGCTTGCGAGCGTGATTCAAACTGTCAATTCATTCAAACGACGGGACGGAAGCGCGCCAGCGTCTGTCGACGAAATCTTCGATGCATTTCACGCCAAACAGTCCGACGAGGTATCAGATTTGATCGACGAGTACAAACGCCAAATCGATCAGCTCCCCCAGAACCTTCAACAGTTCATTGGTCCAGTTCGACGAGAGACCTTGCCGGTGGTGCATGAGCGGTACTCTTTCTTGGTGGCGGCTCGTAACGCACTCCAGGTCCTCACGCAAAGCCGAGACATCAATTCTGAAATACAGCTTGAGGAGCCCGCACAAGCCGACTTCGTACGCATGGGCATTGATGCAGAGGGTAAGGTCGTTTTCCATCGCACTATGCTCCTCGAAGCGCTGGACGGGATCGAGGCGAACCGTCTCCGCCGATGTGAAATCTGCCGAGACTTTTTCTGGGCGGGCAGAAAGGATCAGTTCAGGTGCACTCGCGAATGTGCCCACATCGCGCGAACAAGACGTTGGCGTGATAAGTACCAAGTCCGGTATAAGCCCCAGAGAATAGCGAAGGAAGCCAGAAAGCCCAGAGTCACCTTGACAACGGTGAAATCGGGCCGGAGCACCTCGATTTGTTCGTAATCGCTACAGCCCCAATTTGCCGCGCTGCTCTCCCTGAACCGGCTCCCACCGAGGATGAACCGCCACACCAATCTGAACCGACAGATGCCCGGTCTGACGCAGTCCGGCAAACGGATGGCTTACCAGTGCGGCGCTACGGTAGGGGGAACGCAGCACAGATTACACTATGGGCAACACGCTGGAGAGAGCCGCAAATTGAGCGGGCGTCACCACATTCAGCCGGTTGTCGATGTCTCCAAGTCCTTGAATGAGAGGAAGCCCGGTGGGGAACACGACGGCACTCAGCCGAAGGAACGACATCGCCGTTCCGCCTAAGTACCCAAGCCGCTCCGCAGTACCCAAGCCGCTCCGCGGCAGCGCGCAGACCCGGCGCGTCGGGGTCAGTCCACAACAGACGTGTACCGAAGAGGGAGCGAGGGGCTTGTTGAATTCGCCCCGCACCCAATAGCAACACAAGTTGGGCGGAGTCCGACTCGCGCCAGAACACGAGCCACAATCGCTCCCCGGCCTGCGGAGTTCCTGGTCACGGGCGGAGTCCTGGCGGGCTGCACCAAATAGCTCGGTGGGTTCGTAACAGACTTTGCGTGCCCGCGGCATCCACCGCCGCGTTTGAACCGCAGTATATCCAGGCTGCCACGAGAGCCTCCTAAAGCATCTACCAACCGCCTCACGCAGTAAGATCTACCACTTTGCCATGTTTGCTTTCACGGCTTCGATGAAGCTGACAAAAACCTCAGCAAGGTTAACACGCCCGTTGACCTCCTTCGTGTATGCTTCAATTTTTCCATGGTCAAAGGATGCGCCGACGTAGAGCGCGCCGTCCGAAGCAGAGATCATGTTTGCAATGGTCAGCCTCGTTGGATGACTGTACACGTGATAGAAATCTTGTGCGCGCTCAATGGCCTTGACCGCACCTTCGTCTACCCCGATTCTCTCGGCCTGAGCGCGTAGATCTCGAATTGCTTTATTCGTAGAGTATTCATCCGCCATGAACCGCTGTAGGATCTGAAGATCTTTGTGCGAGCAGAGTAGCGCCAGGGCGATCGATTCCACTACCTGACGGAACAGATTGCCAGCCGCGACGGGCTGGCCGGCGAAGAATACCTTCATCGATTGCACGTGTAGCGTGATGGCGGTATAGACCAAAGCAGAAACATATGCACGGTTCTCGTTCTTGCCGATGTCGCGGTCGAGCGAACGCCACGCCGTGACGGCATCAGACATGGATTCAGCAAAAGCTTCTGCTTGATCCTTAAAGTGCTTGATGTACTCGCTTCGGACTTCTGCGTCGTCCGACAGGATTTCGGTTAGGATTTTGTCGCGTGCTTCATCCCTGTTTTCCATATCTGAGCCCTCGCTACGCCACCGCCTCCGTTACAGCCCCAGCTTGCCTGCGCTATTCTCGCGGAATAGATTTCCCTCCCGAATATACCGCCGCACCATTTGCACGCTTCGATGCCCGGTCTGGTTCATGATCGACCGCTCTGACGCTCCGGCAATCGCCGCGGCTGTCGCGTGTCCGGCCCTGAGCGAGTGCCCCGCGTACTTGCCAGCGTCCAGCTTTGTGCGCTCCGCCAGCTTCTTGACGATACGCGCCACATCTTGGCCAGACAATCGGCCCGGCTGTAGTTGTCCATGCCGATTGATCGACCGAAACAAAGGCCCGCTGGTGATGGCTGCCTGCTCGATCCAGCCTTGCAGAACCCGAACCGGGCACGTCTCGGGATTCGCGCCGTAAGGTATACCGATCTTGCGACCCACTGCCTGCTGATCGATCTTGGACCGGCGCAACGTGATTGTCAGGCCGTCTCTACTGAATGCGCAGTCCTCAATGTCCAGCCCGATCAGCTCCGACCGGCGAAAGGCCCCAGCGAACCCGAGCAAGATCAGAGCACGGTCGCGCAGGCCAATCAGTCCCGCGTCCGTGGCGTCCACCATGGCCCGGATATCGTCCGTCAATGTCGGCGCCTTTTGATTCGCCGCTGTTCCCAAAGTCCGGCGGATGCCCTTCATGGTGTTGGCCACGATCGGGCTATGCGTAGGCGATTCCAGGGTCATGGCCTTGTGCGCTTCGGCGATCGCGTTTAGCCTGCGCTGGATGCTGCCGACTTTCAAACGTCCGGCGCACTCGGCGATGTAGGCCGCCACTGTTTCCGGCAATGCGGGCAGTGGGCTAAGGCTGTGCGCCTCACACCACCCGCAGAAGTCGCGCCAGTCGCTCTGGTAGCCCCGCAGCGTATTTTCTGCCTTGGACGCCTGGATGAACTGCCTGACCTGCTCTTGCAGTGGAAGCGAAGGGAGCGGAGCCATGTCCGCCCCCTTGTGCTGCGCCACCTGTACCGGGCCGATCATGTCAGTCTCAGGGGTCATGATCGCACCGCCGTATCTGAGGCGTGTTCCGGCCCCAGCGTTACCAGTGCCAGCCCGAACACAGCAGCCAGCACCATAGCCACTGCAGCGGGCGCCAGATCCGCCCAGAGCGTGACGGATGCTGTGAGGCCGAACATCGCGGCATCGCAGAATGATCGGCGGAGGCCAGTCATAGCCACCTCCGAATCACGCGGTAGAGAAACGCATGGACATACCAGCGGAACAGTGTGAGCCGTGTTCTGAGCGTTGGTTTGGGCGAATGGCGATCAGTCATGGCCTGCCGCCTTGCCGTTCTTGGTGCGAAGCTTGCCCGCGGGCTTGGCTCGCTTTCGCTTCAGCTCCGCGGGTGACGGAACCACGTCATCCGGGTCTTGGTAGCGCTTCTCCCACTGTCGGCGTAACCGGCCGAACCGTGTCCAGTCGTCCTGCTCGCGGCTCTGCAGGGCTGCCAACAGTTCGAAATCGGCCCAGGCCCGTGTTTCTTCGACCATCACTTGGAAGTGGCGCAGGAACTTGCGACGGAAGAACGGGAAGTCTTGTAGGCGTCCGAGATCCGCCAGAACCTGCTCAAATCCCTGGTTGAGCGAGTGTAGGGTTTCGTAGACCCGGAGTTTTTGAGGAGTGGATTTCATGCCGCCACCTCATCCGTTCGCACTTCGTCATCCGCGTAGGCCGTCTCATCCGTGCGACCCGGTTTGAAATGCTCCCTTTGTCCGCTCAGCAACTCCAGTTCGCGCCAGTACTCCAGTTCCGCGCGCAGTTGCTCTTCGGCCATGCCCGCGAGTTCCTGATGTCGCGCGTAACGCTTGCGCCAGTACGCCGTGTCCTTGTTTCGGCGGTTTAGATTCTCCGGCAGAAACCATTCCACCTCTAGCGCCCGCTCCTGACAGCGTTGCTGGGGTACTATGGGCGGCAGGGTGAAAGCACGCGTGGCCGAATGCTTGCGCGGTTTGGCTGTCCCGCTTGCCGTAATAAGCACGTGCGGATTGGCGCCCGTCAGATTGAATTGCACCTCATAGGCCAGTCCGTCTCGATGTAATGACCGGCACAGTTCCGCGAATCGGCGCCATGACTTGTCAAAGCGCTTTTCATCGCGCGCGCTTTCGACGGGAGTGTAGATCAGGTATCGGCCGGTCATGCGCGCACCTCCGCTGCCTTGCGCTGTTCGGCCTCAGTCAGCCATCGCCACTGAGAACCGTCCCACAGGGCCCGTTGCGCGTAGATGCTGCCCCACATGTAAAAGCTAGTGGGGCCCTGGGCGTTGCTGCGAAGCCATGCGACGGCTTCTTTGTATTTAGGCCAGCGGATCATGCTGCCACCTCCGCTACATGCGCGGACTGCCCTGCCTGCTGAATGAGGTAATCCGCAGCCTGTTGCGCTTTGGACGCGGCTGTAAAGATGGCCCGCTTGTCAGCCTTCAGAACCTTGAGCCATGACGCGATGTACTGCGCATGATCCGGCCGTGGTTCACTGCTCAGCCCCAGATGTGCCAGAGTGAACGCGGCCGTAAGTTCGGCTACCAGTTCTTCCACGCTGTAGGCGTTATCGCCGAATCGCTTGCCTAATTGCCGATCGCAACGGTTAGCCGTGGAAGTCCAGTGCCCTGTTTCATGGGCCCGCGTGCTGTAGTAATCGATCGGACTGAAGAACGCAGCGAAAGGTGGCAAGGTAATCGCATCCGTATCAGGAGAGTAGAAAGCCCGATTGCCCTGATGCGTGACGCGCGCGTTGATTTGTGAGAAGAACTGCTCAGCGGATTCAATGCGCTGCTCGATGGGCGTATCCGCATCAGCCTTAGGCGCGTAGCCATCCACTTGTGCGGCATTGAACACGGAATAGCCACGCGTAAACAGCAGCCGTGATCCAGACTTAGGCGTATCTTCGCCATCGTCCGTCTCGCTGGCATTGTTAGCGAACTTCCAGAACACTACCAGCGTGGCCTTTTCACCCTTGCGAACCTGGGCGCCACGTTCCTGCCATTGCTGATACGTGCCCCACTCCCCACGTTCGTACCCCTTGGCTTGAGCAGCAGCCCACAGGCACACGGTATTGATGCCCCTGTAAGGCTTCCGGCTCACTACATTGACGGGAGAGAAGGCAAACTTGCCTGAGGTATGCCAGGGCATTCTCCAGTTGCTCACCCCTTGTTCAATTGCGTTGACGATTTGGGACGTGACGCGCGCGTACACGTCCTGTTTCTCTGATGATGCGGTATGCTCGTTTGCAGACATCGTGAAACCAATCCTTTCGCGGTGGTTAGGGGCCGTGCCAAGTTGACGCTTGACGCGGTCCCGATTGTCCTGATGTTCGATTCGCTCTAAGAATCGATCACCAGAACCAGCCCCAGAATATAGCTTACCGGCCTAAGGTACAAGAGAAATCTGCAGGTATCTTTCGACGCGGATATGTCAGGTAGGTTAGGTGCAATGACTATCGAGCACGCGAAGTCAGCCGCACGATTGCATTGTCCAGGGGTCCCCTCGCCCTCCCCGGTCTCAGTCGCGCCTGACCGCGGGCACTATGTTTTTTTTTTTGACTTTCGGGAGTCCAATGCAGATCCGGGACATGGATGACAGGTGACACCGGTGCAGTTGAACCCAGGCACTATTATTTTTTTGTCCAGCGAAAGTTCTAGTTTTGTGAGGACTGCTCTGAGAAATCCAGCGACTGTACTAGATCGGCCGAGTTGAACGCTTATTTGCCAAGCTGCGCTACATATGTACAGTTAGGGAACCTTAGAGTAACTTAGTGGGCTAGTGACTTATTAAGGTAACTGGACGGCTCTACGGCTGCTCACTCCAGTCTCTTTGGCCAGCAGGCATCGGCCATTCTCCACTTCTACGAGGAGGGCGTTTCCCGTCCAGATGAACTCGGAAATTTCAAGAGCGCCAGATTTCCGATAAGCGCACCTATCGGCCCCAAGCACTTTGCGCGTGAATCTACACTTGACCGTTACTCTCCATGAAAACTGTCAAACAAGGCCCGGTCGGCGTATCGGAAGTGTACGTGCCGTTGGCGGCATTGCAGTCTGCCGGACCAGGTGCGGTTTCGCGTCATCACCTGAGTCTTGGCGTCACGGCCGCAAGGCGTGACGCCAAGTCCGGCATTTGCATTTCGCCTTAATGCCAATTGGCGAAATTGAACTGTACCAGGCTGGAGCTACCGCTTACGATCGCGGCAGCAACGGAGAGCACATTGTTGTCGGGGTGGGGGTTCAAACTCTCGTACATAAACATCTGCGTGCTGCCCGTAGCGCCGGCGGGTATCCACGTGTACGGCCCCGTCTCGGCGAACGCGCTCGTCATGAAGGCAATGCTGTAGTTGGCGAGATCGGCGAACACGGGGGTTGTACCGCACGATGCCAGGCACGGCCGCTCCATAATCCACTCCGCATGGGTGCCCTTGAAGGGGAGGCTCTTGGGCAGCGCAGTGGTGACATGAGTCCCGATGTGCGT
>DATGZN010000020.1:0-39735 GCA_035297145.1 Bryobacteraceae bacterium | reverse complement strand
CGTGCGGTCCGGAAAATAGAGCGGCGTGCCCTTCGGGCAAAAGCCTCCGCAAGCAAGCGTCACGACAGCAATGCGGTCACGCACCTCATGCAAGACAGTGTAGTACTCGTATCGCAATCCCAGATTGAGGGTGAGGTTGGAGCGCACCTTGAACGTATCCTGCACATACGGCATGTAATAGGTGCGCCGATTGCCGCCGAGGGTCAACTGCCCGACGAAGCTATAGTCAGCAAGAACGTTGTTCACGAAATCCTGCGGGCTACTGTATGTGAGTGTCCCGTCAGCGATCCCCTCGGACGAATTGTTCAGTCGATGGCGCTCAACACCTATCCCCACCTTAATGGTGTGCCGCCCCCTAACGATGCTCAGATCGTCGTAACCGTCAATCGTGGTGCCGACCTCCGTGTCGAGTGAGTTTGTACTAGGGGTATCGAAGCCGGACACGCTCACCCCGACATAGCCGGGCTCACCGTTGGCTGTCGAGAGAGGAGATGTTCCATCAAAGTAGTGGTGCAAGGCGGAGCGGTTGAATCCCCCTCTGACCTCGTTAACAATCGTCGGCGAGAAGACGTGCGTCAACTGGATAACCAGATTGGACGGGCGTATGAGAGGGTTGTCGCGGCCACCCAGGGTGTCCAACGGTGAGCTGACGTTGGCGTCGTCGACGGCGATGCGGCCGAAAATGGAGGTTCTATCGGTGAAGTTGTGATCCACGCGGAATGTCCCGCTATCCTCGCGCCGCGAGTCCAGCCCTACCGTAGTCCATTCGTCGGTCAGGGAATCGAGGTGCGTCTGGCCAATGGGCCAGGAATCGAGAAACGGTTTGAGAACGGGCGAGGTCGCCGCCACGCTGTCCCGATACGCGACGTTGGGCACAAACCCGATTATGGTTGAGTGCAGGCGCTGGCGGAGTGCTTCGTAATCGAGGAAGAAGAAAGTGCGGTTCTTCTTGATTGGCCCACCCAGGCTGCCGCCGAACTGGTTCAAACGGAACGGCGGGACGCTAGGGCCATCGAACGGCGAGCGTGCGTCGAATACGTCGTTGCGCAGGAACTCGAAAACCCCGCCGTGAAACATATTCGTCCCCGCCTTCGATATGATGCTGATCTGCGCCCCGGCCGACCCGCCCTTATCCGCGGTATAGACCGAGGAACTCACGCGGAACTCCGCGATCGATTCCAGTGAAATGGCCAAGCGCACACCCACCTTCTGGCTCTGCTCCTGGACACCGGTGGCATCGAGTCCATCGAAGGTGTAGTTGCTGTCGTCGATGGCTCGCCCGACAAATCGCGTGTCCCTCTGCCCGCCACCGCCCAAGTTGATGGCGCCCGGTGCGAGCGCCATAAGAACGGCCCAGTCCCGCCCGTTAACGGGGATGCCTTGCACCTGTTGTGATTGGACGACGCTTCCGAGCTCGGCGTTGGAGTTTTCGAGCGCCTGAACTGTAGACTGCACCTCGACTCTCTGTATGGCCGCGCCCACCTCGAGTTGCGCGTTTACGGTGCGGGTCTGGCCAATGAGAAGCGCGATCCCCTTCTGCTCGAAGGTCTTAAATCCTTCGTGAGCGATCGTGAGATCGTATGTCCCGACTGGCAGGCCGGTAATGCTGTAAACTCCGGCATCCCCGGTTTCGACCTGTCTTTTGAAACCAGTGGTGGGCGAGACGACCTCAACTTGCGCCCTCGGAACACTCGCTCCACTAGTGTCCGTTACCGTTCCGTTGAGGTTGGCCTGGGTGGCTTGGCCGTAAATCAGGCAAGTCGCCAAGGCGACAAAAGTCATGAAGAAAACGCCCATGCGGAAATGTGCAAGCGAGGTTTTCATATTCGTATTGGGCCTCCAAGCCCCAACAATGCGGAGCAGCTCAGTTTGAGGTTATGCGCGTCGCGTACGTGCGTGCTCCGCCAACTCTACGGATTCGAATGGCGGGTATTGTATCACTATTGTGTTCAGGTATCTTTGAGATCGTCCGGATTGCCCAGGCAGATCCAGTTTTCGTTGCGCCTGACCTTCTGAAGCGGCACCGTGGGGAGGTCTTTCTACAACGTCTTCAGAAACGCGATCAGGGCTTTCTTGTCGTCGCCGGATAGATCAAGCCCAAAGGGATGGCCCTTCACTGCGTACGTCTTGGCGCCATATGGCATGAAGCCCGTGGGAACGTAATCGTCCTGCACACGGCGCCGGTTGAACCAGTCTTCGAGCGTGGCGCACCAGCCGCTGTGTCCGAACATGCCGCGGTACCACACGCCCCTGAGTGAGGGCACTTTGTAATAGCCGGTGCCGCGTCGGGTTTTGAGAGCGAGATTCGGATCGGTGCCGACCGAAACCGGCAGGATGTCGTACTTCTTCCCGGCATCCGGTGGAGGAGTGAAGCCTTCGGCAATCGTCAACTTGTTATTGGTGTAGAGCGGTGGAGTATGGCAGCCGGCGCACCCTTCATGATTGAAGATCTCCTGCCCACGTTTGGCCGCGGCATCAAAACCGTTTGGATTGGGCGGAGGCTTCAATGAGTAGACGTAAAGCGCCAGGGCGTAGAGCTGCTCATCGCTATAGCGTCCGTGAAACACGAAACCGGCGCTGGCAGGATCAGCGAGCGTCTTGAAGTGCGGAAAGTCAGCGGGAATGAATCCGTCGAAGCTGGCAAGATCGTCGCCCCCCTGGTTCAGTGCCGCGTAGCGCATCAGATCGACAATGGAGTGGTGCTGCTGAAGTCCCGTGCGATCGAGATAATGAAGGTCCTTGACACCGATTAAGTCCGGCACCTGAACCGGATAGAAAGGGCTGGAGCGGTGACGCGCCAGCACGCCGGGCGGGATGACCGCGTGAGTGGCAGCGATCTCGGCGACCGGCATTTTGAGCAGCCGAGCCTGAGGATCGGGCTTCAGCCAGGGTGCACCGAAAAGGTCCATCTCCACCAGGCCGGCAAACTTAGCAACTTGGCCAGGCTCGGCGGATAGCAGGGTGACCGCCGCGTTGTGATCAAACGGGAAGTTTCCTTGGGCGCCCTTCAACACCGTGCCGTCAGGCATTACGCGTGTGTGGCAGGCGGCGCAAGCCAGGTCGCCAACTTCTACCTTTCCTTTCTCTGAAATCACGTAACCGTAGCCGGGCAGTGTGCCATCCTTTGCGGCTTTGGCTCCTACCTTGGCCCACCATTCCGGACTTCTTGCATGCGAAACCGTTAGAACCGCTTCGGTTGTGGGCGACGAGTTAAATATGATCTCGCCAGCTTTGATCCAGTCTTCTTCGGTATTGAGCGGAGGCTTGTGACCATTGTCGTCCCAGACAATCACAGGCTCTTGCCGCTTGAGCCAGCCCATGTAGCCGGGCGGCTCGTGGCCGGGCGAGTAGACGGGATACTGCTTGTAGATTGGCCGCACTGGGATCTTGTAGTAGTAAGAGGCGGGCACGTGTTTTGGCGAACCCACGGGGTCTGCTAGGGGAACCTCGAGCGTGGCCATGGCGGCATCGTCCCAAGTCTTCGGAATCACGGGGTGAAACTCGCTACGGGATTTCTGAGCCCACGCGACTTGAATGGCGGCGACGCTCGCCAGCGCAAGAAGAAGGGGCACGAAGCTCTTGAGCCTGATAGCCAACATTCTGACCTCCCGAAAGAAAACTCGGCCGGGTTTTCACAATGCTATGACGCGAGTCAGGGCTCCTGCAACAAAGAGTAACTGCCGCAGGTACCCTTAAAAGGCGCGTGTCCCTGCGCTACTGTTTTGTGTCCAGGGGCTTCTTGGATTTTTCGTAGAACTCGTTCTGCAGACGCTGGCTGACCTGATCGGCCTTTACAGCACGGATGACGTTGGCGAGGTCGTCGGCCCAGGCTTTCATGTCGAATTCGCCGAGGGCGGTGTTGGCGCCAGTGGCGTCGCCGGCGTAATGTTCGGGGAACTTGGCGAACCACCAGATTCCTGTGTAGACGCCGCGCGGCAGGTCCTGGCGGTTCTGATCGGAACCATTTTCAGTGGCGGCGCGATCGAGATGCACCAGGTCCGGCCGCGAAACCATGACGTGCGAGGTTTCGCTTTCGCCAGCATGGGCATCGGTCTTTGACTTCAACGCCGGTCGGCCCGCCGGCCAGTTGGAGTGCTGGTAGACGTAGACAACGTAGTCGTGCGGCGATGCCATCTGCGATTGCGCGAAGAACGGCAGCAAACTATTGTTGCCGCCGTGACCGTTCACGATGACAATTTTCCTGCAGCCGTTGCGCGCCATTTCGTCAGTCGTCTCTTGCAATAGTTCGAGCTGTAGTTTGGCGCTGTAGGCGATAGTGCCGGGCTCGTGCTTGGCTTCGAAGATCTGCCCGAAATAATATTCGGGATACACCACGGCGTACTCCTGGGCGGCGCCATGCAGCGCCACATAGCGGACGTTGATCAGGTCCGTGCCGAGCGGCAGTTGCGGACCGTGCTTTTCGACGATGCCGAACGGCAGCAGGCACGTACCCTGCGATTGATAGATGGCTTTCACAAAGTCGGCAGCGGTCAGCTCCTCCCATTTGACGGAAAGCGGCTGTGCCGAGGCGATGGTGGCGGCTGCGGCTAGATAGAAAAGTACGCGAGCGAAGTTCATGCGTGTGATTATATGGATTCTGGGGGCACAATGGCATCCGGCACCGTCGAGAGTACCTTCACTGGAATGAAAATTCTGGCACAAACACCGCGCACTCTACGGGAGTTGCTCGCGGCCGCAACGGCGGACGATCTCGAATGGCAGCCACGGCCCGACCGCTGGTCCATCAGCATGGTGCTTGCTCACTTGGCGGACGTTGAAGAGAAGGGTTTCGTCAGCCGGTTCCGCGCCATGGCAGCCGAAGACAATCCGCATCTTCCGGCCTACGATCAACTGGCATTGTTTCGAGAGGCAGCGAAGTTTGACGACCGTGCGGAGCTGGAGAGTTTCGCCGGGCTGCGCGCGAGGACGCTCGAGTGGCTGAACGAATTACCGGCATCGCTGATCGAACGAACAGGCCGGCACGAAGAGTTGAGAGGCACGATCACCTTCGGCCAGTTACTTCACGAGTTCGCATTCCACGATCTCGGCCACATCCGGCAGATCATGGACTGTACCGCTCGAACGCCTTCTACCCGAATATGGGTGTATTCCAAAGTTATTACAAGATCAACGCCTGAACACAAATTGAAGCGGTAAATGTAGAGTTCACTTGCGAACTGACGGCATTTTTCGTAATCTTACGCCTGACTAGCGTTGAAAAACGCAGGGCGAGGCGTGCTTCGCCCCGATGGAAGAACGGAGCGGGGAAAGTCCAGTAGGAGGGGTGAGATGGAATACTGTACGAATTGCGGGGCGCAGGTAACGGGGCCGTTCTGCGGAAGTTGCGGCGCACCAGCTAAGGCAAGCACAGCTACACAGGGAAGTGGAAACGTTCCTGGTCCGGCACCGGGCAGCCCGGTCCCACCGGCGCCTCCGGTAGCTCCTGCGATGGTTGCCAAGACCAGCCCGCTGGTCTGGGTTCTGGCGGGTTGCGGAGGATTGATCGTCATCGTCGCGCTGATTTTTGGCGTGATCGCTTACAAGGCACGGCAGTTTGTCAGTTCGGCCCAGCGCAACCCGGCTTATGCGACAGCCCGTCTGATGGCGGCGGCCAATCCGGACATCGAGGTTCTGTCGACCGACGAAGACCGCGGCACGATGACCGTGCGCAACAAAAAGACGGGCGAAACGCTCACCATAAATCTGAAGGACGCGGCGAAAGGAAAATTCGTCTTCGAGCAGAACGGCAAGAAGGCGGAATTCAACGCTCAAGCTAATGGCGATAAGGGATCGTTCGAAATCAAGTCGAGCGAAGGCACAATGAAGTTTGGGACCGACGGCAAGACGCCGGAGTGGGTGCCTGCCTATCCCGGGGCGACGCAGAAGGGAGTCTTTTCTTCGCAAACGCCAAAGGGGGTAGCCGGTAGTTACACATTCACTGCGAATGACTCCATCGAGCAAGTAACGCGGTACTACGAAGATGCACTGAAGAAGGCAGGCCTCGCGGTAACCACTCAGTCTGTGCAGCAGAACGGTGCGACCGGAATGAGTATCGTGTCGGGCGAAGACACTGCGACCAAGCGCAAGGCAGTGGTCACGGCCACGCCATCGCAGGGCGGGACCGCAGTGAGTGTCACGTTCACGGCCGAGAATTAGGGCGGCGGGACGTCAAAAAGCTACTGGGCGCTACTGCCCCAGTTCGCTGGGTTTATATTTCAAGCCCCGGTCGAGCACCATTTCGAACGCGGTGCCTTTGGGCAAGATGAGATCGGGGCCGCGGGAGAGCAGCACGGAAGCAAGACCGACCGCGGCGCCGGCGGCAGCGCCGATACCCGCTCCCATGCCGGCGTGACCGGCCGCGGCTCCGGCGACGGTTCCGACGCCAGCGCCGGCGGCAGTGGTCTCGCCCACGCGGCGTGCATCACCGGCCTTATCGCCTTCGCCGCGGATCTTGCCTTCCTCGCGATCGAAGTCTCCGGTGTCGGAGCCGCCCAGGCGGGCGCGGAAGTCACGAGTGACACCGTTCGGTAGAGTGAGCGAATCGAATCTCAGATAAATCTCGCCTTTGCCTTTGACCTTGCCGGGGCGTTTCACTTCGGTTACAGTGCCCGCCACATAGCTGCCTTTAGGAATGATGATTTGCCCGCCGATGATAATGGGGAATGAGGTCTGGAGATACACGCGATCTCCTTCGGCGCTGCGCTTGGTGTTGAGGCTGTTGATGAGAGCGAGGGGGATTTTCGTTCCCGCGGGCACGGTGATATCGTCGGCAGTCGGCGTGGCCGGTTGGTTCACAGCGGGCTGATTCACGTCGGGCGGCTTGGCGTTTCGGTTGCGGTAAACGAGAGTAGCTTCAGTTTCTCCAGACGCCCGCTGAATCTGGCGCTTGATGGTCAGCACATTGTGATCGCGCGACAGGCGCCAGCGGTCGTTCACGGTATAGTTCTGCGAGCCGCTCACGATGGTGTTGGTGATCAGGGCGGAGCCTTCCCACTTGGACATGCCGTTCATGCGGGAACTCCCGATCTGGAACTTGGCCGCGTCGCCATCAGTGCGGTAGACCCACGTAGCAGAGGAGGTTCCATCCTGGGCGGTCTCCATGCAACGGATGACTTCTTCTTGCTGGGTGATGTTCAACAGCGCAGACGGAGCGGCCGGAAGAGCGCGCAAATCGCTCTGATGCTCATCGAGAATCCAAACGCCAGAGAAGTCTCGATCGGGGTCTGGCGCAGCGGCCAGAGGCGACACGAAGACAAGGGCGAGAACGGCGCTTACTCGAGTAATTAAATAAGATGGCATTTAGCACCATTTACCGCGTTCGCGGTCAATTATACGCGGAAATTCAAGCTAGAGCCATAGTGCACTCTTGTTAACTAATCGAATCTCATGCAACCAGCGTGCACTTTCTTCGGAGCATGTCGAGCGCCATCTGAGTGGCAAACACGCGGATGCGGGCGCGGTCGCCGAGGAACACGCGATGGGCCACCTGACAGCCGCCGGCATCCGCCAGTCCAATATAGACGGTACCCACCGGGACGTTCTCGCTCGGTTCGGGGCCGGCCTCGCCAGTGATGGATATGGCGAAAGTGGATCCAGTGCGGCGCCGCGCGCCCAGAGCCATCGCCTCGGCCGCCTCTTTACTTACCGCACCGTGCTGCTGGAGAGTCTCTTCGCTGACACCAAGCAACTCGGTTTTCATTTTGTTGGAGTAGGTCAGGAAGCCGCCCAGAAAATAGTGCGAACTGCCCGCAACCGAAGTGATGCGCTGCGCCAGAAGCCCGCCGGTAACGCTCTCGGCCACGGCGAGCGAGGCGTGGCGTTTCTTCAAGGCATCGCCGACTACAGCTTCGAGCGAATCCCCGTTGCGGGAGTAGATGCGGTCGCCGAGCAGAAGCTCGATCGGTCCCGCGACCTCGGCCAGCAGCGCCAGAACGTCGGATTCATTTGAGCCGTGAGCGCGCAGGTGAACCTGGAGATCGCCATCGCCGGCCAGAATGGTCGTTACGGGGTTTTCGTATTTTTTGTAAACCGGCGAGATGGTCTGATCGAGATCCGACTCAGGCATGCCGGTGACGCGGAACACCAGGGTCCGGATCACTTGCTTGGGGACCACGCGCTCGAGGCGCGGCAGGCACTGGCGTGTGAACATGGCCTTCAGTTCGTGGGGTGGGCCGGGAAGCAGCATGATGCAGGTTTCCGCCTCATCGATCCACTGTCCAGGCGCGGTGCCGCGGTCGTTGGGCAGGATGTCGGCGCCCTCGATGACGAATGCCTGGCGGCGGTTCACTTCCGCCATTTTGCGGTTCGCCTGGCGGAACCGCTGCTCGATCTGGTCCGCGATTTCCGGATGAAAGACGAGCTTACGGTCGATGGCAAGCGCCACAGCATCGCGCGTCACGTCGTCTTCGGTGGGGCCGAGGCCGCCCGAGAGGATCACGATCTCAGCGCGCGACATGGCACGGCGCACCGCGTCGGCCACGTGGTCGCGATTGTCTCCAACGACGTACTTGGTGGTGACCTCGACGCCCAGGTCGTTCAACTCTTGCGTCAGGAAAAGGGAATTGGTGTCGAGCCGCTGCGGCGTGAGAAGTTCGGAGCCGACGGCGATGATCTCCGCGTTCATCCCCTAGGTGAGAAGTCTGCCCTGAATGCCGGCATCCACCCGGTAAAGCGCGTTGGTGGTCGCGACGACGAGCGATCGCGAAGGCGTGAATGCCAGGCCCACGATCCCTGGCCCGGAGAGGAACAGCTCGGGTTGGCGGTCCTTGCCGAAGCGGACAACGCCTTTGCGGCCACCGAGCGAGGCAGCGATGTAAAGCCGCTCTTCGGCGTCGAACGCAATTCCCTGAGGGCGGCCCAGACCGCGGTAGAAAACCTCAACTTCGCCTTTGTGCGAGATCCGGTACACGGAATCGAAACTGGATGTCGTTGGCCCCGAAACGTACAAGTACTGGTTCGGACCGAAGGCGAGATGATAAGCCGCGATGGAGGTCTCGAGCGTGGCAAAGACGAAGATCTGCCGGTTGGGGGCGATCTTGAAGATGGTGCCGCTGCGGTCCCCGACGTAGAGATTGTTCTCCTGGTCGAATGCCAGACCAGTCGCGATCCCCATGCCCTCTACGAAGACCGACATGCTGCCGTTAGGCGTCACCTGGTACACCACGCCATCGAATCGGCTGGAGACGTAAAGCAGGCCTTGCGTATCGAACGCCATGGCGGTAGCGTTCATGAGGTCGTTGATGAAGGGCTTGACGTTGTAGTTGAGGTCGATCTTGTAAACCGCAACGGCGACCTTTTGGCCCCGCGACCCGCTGAATGTGGTGTAGACGTTGCCAAAGGTGTCGACTGCCGGGTTGGCCACCGGATGGAGCCCTTCGGCGATTTGAATCCCAATGTCGCAGGTCCAGGCCTGGCTGGCTTGTTCGCCGTTCTGAACCACGAGCTCGCCCTCGGAGACGCCCTCGGGGACACGCACAATCATGAAAGAATCGGAGCCGATGATGACGGGCGCGGCGACTTCCCCGATGGTCACCCGCGGCCGGTCTGACTTGGCGAAGCCGCGCCCCTGGATCTGAAACTCCCCACCCGCAATGGCCGCAACGGGCGAAACTTGCGCGATTTGGGGCCGGCCGTTGGTCTCTTTTCGGATACCCATCGTTAATAAAGATTGAAACACCCCGCAGCAAATAAGACAAGTGGTGCGAGCTTCACCGAATCCGGAATGCCAGAACGGTGCGCTTCGGAGGAAAAATAAGCGGCCATTATGCCGGACAGAGGGCGCAGCAGTTACAACGGGAAGCCGAACTCACGGTTGCAGAAGCTAAGGCGCCACACTGCGTGCAGGTTTTGCGCCACCCCGCGCAAAAAAAAATGCCGCTCGCAAGAGCGGCATTTTTGGTCGAAATGGATTGCAGTCCGCTACGCCTTACCAGAAAACCGGCGTCGCAATGTGCCACTAAACCCGAGCAGAACCGTGCCCAGAAGTACCAGGGATCCCGGTTCGGGAACGGTGCCTACAGTTAGGCTAGTCGAAACCGGTCCTTCCAGGCTGAAGAAACCGGTACCACCGCCGCTGGCAATGCCGCCAGCAAAATTGACATTACCCGATGTTGCACCACCATTTACGCCCGAAGTGCTGACGCCAGATGGCAGATATCCCGAGCCGCCAGTGCAATTTGGCCCCGAGGCATCAAACGTGTATCCGGGCGCTCCGCAAACACCGTCGCCGTCGAACGCAAAGATGGGAAACGTCGGGTTGTTGAGGAACACAGTGGAAATGCTGTGGCTCGTATTGTTGACGATGCCAATCTCATTGTCGTCCCCGCCGGAGTCGTAAGACGAGGCGGTATTGGGATTGGTCGTCGTAATGGAACCATTGGAATTAAACGTGATTAGCACGTTGCAGCCCTCATTGGCTTGTCCCCCGAGGTTCGTGGTGTAAGTCCCGGAAACACCTTCTCCCCCGGAGCTACCGCCAGTCAGTATTGCGCAGGCTTGCACGCCCGACGCAAATACAGGACTCGCTGCAACCAGTAACAGCGCAAAGGCAAAGCAAAGCAAACTTTTTGACATTCTAGACCCTCCGTGATCGTTCGAATGAACGTTCTTCCTCTCGGCCAACTTCGGCACAGTCGCGTGGAAGCATAAGCACGTTTTAGCCCAAACTACAAATTGCGGATAACTCATTGATATCAGACATTTTAAGTATTGTCATAGATTTCCAAATAACATTCGCAAATTCTGAATCGTTTGGTTGCGTTCCTAAATTTTCTCCAATCTCCCGCACGTTGTGCGAGTTATCACAGAATTTGAAGCTGCGACGCTGCGCCCAGAAGCAGAGCGCTATAGATGCCCGCCATCAGATCGTCGGCTACGATGCCTGTGCCGCCGGGAAGAGCTTCCAACTGGCGAACGGGCGGAGGCTTCCAGATGTCGAACAGTCGAAACAGGACGAAAGCGGCGACCCAGGATTGAAGATTCAGGTGATGCGCCCCGGCCAGCGCCAGCCATTGGCCGAGCACCTCATCGACAACGACGAAGCCCGGGTCCTTTTGCTGGCTTTCCCGCGCGGTGACCCCGGCGGCCCAGATGGCGGGGCCGGTCAGGACCAGAACGGGCGCCAGAAACCACAGAGGCTGCCAGCCGGCGTAACGCACCAGGGGCCAGGCGATGGCCAAAGCGGCTAGAGAACCAGCCGTTCCCGGCGCAATCGGTGAGTAACCGCAGCCGAACCACGTAGCGATCAGGCGTGCGGCCCTACTCTTCATCTTCGTCGGGTGTACCCGGAGTTGGTTCGGACTGGGTCAATGGAGTGGAGATCACGTATTTTCCTGAAGCCCAGTTTCCCAGATCGATGAGGCGGCAGCGCTCGCTACAGAACGGGAACTCGGGATTGTCGCGTTTCACTTCTTTGCGGCAGATCGGGCAAATCATAAGGCGGGATTTGGGATTTGGGGGTTGGGATTTGGCTGGATTTGCAGCAACGGGAAGGGCGTTGTTGCGGGAGCCGATTCCGCTGGGCCAGGAAGCAGAGTTCCGATCACGTCATAGTCGTGGGCTTCGGTGATGCGCAGCTTGCGGAACTGGCCTGGCTTGGGCTCGGCGCCCTCGACATCGTTGATCAGGGTAACGCCGTCGATCTCGGGGGCTTGCGTGGGCATGCGCGATTCCCAGAGGAGGTCGGTTTCTTTCGAGATGCCTTCGACTAGCACAGTTACTTCACTGCCGACTAGCTGGCGATTGCGCGCACGGGCAATCTTGCGTTGCAACGCCATCAAGCGCCGTTTGCGGTTGTGGATTGTGCGGCCGTCCACTTTGCCATCCAGATGATAGCTGGCACTGGTGTCCTCATCCGAATATGAGAAGACGCCCAGGCGGTCGAAACGCGCGGCCTCGATGAAGTTGCAGAGCTCTTCGAAATCCTTTGTGGTTTCGCCGGGAAAGCCAACAATCATGCTGGTGCGGAGGGCCACGCCGGGAATGGTGCGCCGGATGCGCTCGATCAACTTCAGAAAGATGTCGCCTGATGCGCCGCGCTTCATACGCTTCAAGACTCGCGCGCTGGAGTGCTGGAGCGGCATGTCGATGTATTTGACCAGCGCCTGGTGTTGCGCGATCGTATCCAATAGCTTTTGCGTGACCTTATTGGGATAGGCGTAGAGAAAGCGGATCCATTTTTCAGCGGGCGTTTCGATTTGCGCGAGGCGCACCAGGAGCGCAGCCAAGCCGTCCTTGAGTCCGAAATCTTCCCCGTAACAGGTGGTGTCCTGGCCGATGAGATTGACCTCGCGGACGCCCTGTTGAAAGAGCCGCGTGGCTTCGGCAATGACCGATTCGAAGCGGCGGCTGCGGAACTTGCCGCGGTACTGCGGGATGACGCAGAAGGTGCAGGGATGGTCGCAGCCCTCGGCGATTTTCATATACGCGTAGTGTTTCGGCGTTGCCAGCACGCGCGGCGTGAGATCGTGATAAAGATACGGCTCGAAGGGATTGGCGGCTACTTCCACGCCTTCGCATAACGGAACGATCTGCTCGATCTCATTCGTTCCGATCACCGCGTCAACTTCCGGCATTTCCTTTTGGATCTGGTCGCGGTATCGCTCGACCAGGCACCCGGCGACGATCAGTTTCTTGGCGCGGCCGATTTTCTTGTACTCGGCCATCTCGAGAATGGTGTCGACCGATTCTTTCTTAGCGGGATCAATGAAGCTGCAGGTGTTGACGACGAGGACATCGGCTTGATCGGGATGCGGCGTCAGCTCATGCCCATGCGCGGCGAGCTGCCCCATCATGACTTCGCTGTCCACGAGATTCTTGGGACAGCCCAAACTTACAAAGCCGACTTTCAAGTGCGGATTTCCTCAGAGGAGTGACGTTCTTATCCAGGATATCATGGGACCCACAGTGGGCGTTCCCATGACGGACGCCGAACCGATCACCAAGAGTTCCGGTCGATAGTTGAGAAAGGAACGCGCTGACCTACTTCTGAGGCGGGCTGCCTACCAGCCGTGGTCCATGGTGTTCTTCTGATACGACTGCGTGAAGTAGAGATTCACGGCGCGCTGGAGATCAGCTTTAGTCATCTGCGGCGGGCGTTTTTCGTATTCACTAATCGAAATGATGATGTTGCAGAGATCGAGCGGATAGCACGCACGCAATTCGCTACGGCCGTCGGAGAGCACCAGGCTGCGCACATAATCCACAATTTCGGGATCGTAGGGCAGCTTCTTGATGATGGCCACGCGCCGCCAGATTTCGTTGAACGTGCCCACGTCCACGGGCTCGACGAAGACCTTGTTCTGGATGCGGCGCAAGAACGTGGCGTCGGCCAGATCGTCGGGGTTCAGGTTGGTGGAGAAGACTACCATCATCTCGAACGGGATCTGAAACTTGATGCCGTAGGACAGAGTGAGGTAATCGACGCGCCGGTCGAGAGGCACGATCCAGCGGTTCAGCAACTCGCGTGGAGAGAGCACCTGGCGGCCGAAGTCGTCGATCAGGAAGATGCCGTTATTGGCTTTCATCTGCATGGGCGCGGCGAAGACGCCGCCGGCCTCGTCGTAATGCAGCTCGAGCATGCTGGCCACCAACTCGCCACCCACCATGATGAATGGGCGCTTGCAGGGCATCCAGCGCGGGTCCAGCTCCGGGTCTTCGCGATCGATGGGCTGGTGCACCACCGGGTCATAGAGCACGATGATTTTGCCGTCCACTTCGACGGCATGCGGAATGAGGATGGAATCGCGGTAAATGCGCAGCAGGCGCTCGGCCAGGCTGGTTTTACCGTTTCCGGAAGGTCCGTAAAGAAATAACGACCTCTGGGCAACGACGGCGGGGCCGAGTTGGTCGAGCATGTGATCGGAAAGCACCAGATCGCTCAGCGCATCGCGGAGAATGTTGCGGTCAATGTCGACGCTCGCGGCCTGCGCCTTGGTGGCCAGGTGATAATCGCGGATGGAGACCGGCGCGGGTCCGACATAACGGCAGACGCGGAAACGCTCAGTGGCGAGATCGCGGCCGGCGTTGGTCAGAATGAACGCGTAGTCTTCGCCCACGGCGCCCTTGACCTCGACCAGATGCTGCTGGCGCAGCTCGCGGAACAGCAGGTCCAGAATCGGAATCGAGACCCGAATCGTGCGGCTCGTGACCTCAAGGCTGGTCATACCGTCCAGGTGGAGGTGGCGCAGAATGAGATCGACGACGACCGATTTCGGAATCCGCAGGTCGGCAAGCCGGTTGGGAACCGACGGCCAGAACGACGGGCGCCGCGTGGCGGGGGCGCTCCTCTCCGTTACACCATTGTGAGCTAGCTGTTGGATCACCGCGGAAACTCCGCAATCAGATTAACATAATTCATCGAAAACATCGGGTAATTTCGGCGTAAATATCAATAATTTAGGAGATAACTTGTTATAACTGCGCACCTGCACATCGCCTGATGGCAGGTAGGGAACGCCCGTTGTCTTACCTAAGTTAATATGGACGAGATGAGTCCCAATCAGCCGAACCAGCCTCCCAAGCTTCCGATTCCAGGAGTTCAGAATCTAATCGCCGTGGGATCCGGCAAAGGCGGCGTAGGCAAGACCACAGTCGCGGTGAACCTTGCCGTGGCCCTTGCGGCGCTGGGGCATCGGACCGGGTTGATGGATGCGGATGTGTACGGCCCCAACGTACCTCTGATGATGGGCATTAATAAGACGCCCATGGCGTACGGGGAGCGCATTCAGCCGCTGGAACAGTTTGGCGTGAAGCTGATGTCCATGGGCTTTCTCAGCCCGGGCGACAAGCCGCTTGTTTGGCGCGGGCCGATGTTGCACAGCGTCATTCAGCAGTTCTTGCGCGGCGTAGATTGGGGCGATCTGGAATATCTGGTGATCGATTTACCGCCGGGAACCGGCGACGTGCAGCTCACACTGATTCAGACCGCGCCCGTAACGGGAGCCGTGGTGGTGACGACGCCCTCCGATGTTTCACTCGAAGATGCGCGCAAAGCGGTCCACATGTTTAACCAGGTGAAGGTTCCGATCCTGGGCATTGTCGAGAACATGAGCTACCTGATCTGCCCGCACTGCAGCGAGCGCATCGATGTCTTCAGCACCGGCGGCGGCGAGCGGACAGCCCGTGAGATGCAAGTGAATTTTCTGGGCGCGCTGCCTCTCGATCCCGCGGTACGCAAAGGCGGCGACACCGGGAGTCCCGTGGCGCTCGGGAATGAATCGCATGGAGCGGTTTTCCGCGAACTGGCACAGAAGATGGTCGATCGGATTCAGCAGATCGGGCCGCCCACTGGACCGAAGATCGAGATTTCGGAGTGAGTTCGTTGAGGGCAATTCGGGTACAAGCAACGAAATTCCGACTCGGAGGGCAGCGGTTTCCATGATTGCTTTCGCCGGAATTTTCGAAGCCAGTCCCCGAATTGCAGCCTGTGCGCCCTTTTCAGAGTGCTCTTACACCTTTGGTTTCGGCGGCGGCAATTCGCGCGCGATCACCTGATGCTGAAATCCGGCGCGCCCATGGGCGCCGTCGCAAAACGGCTTATTCTCCGAGAGGCCGCAACGGCACAGAGAAATCAGTGTGCGACCTGCCAGGCCGAACTCCCGGCCCTCCGGATCGACAATCGAGAATTCGCCTTCCACACGAATGGGGCCGTTGTTTACGACCGTGATCTTCGTCATGGCACGATCGTAGCAAAAATCTCCGCGATTACTTCGGCGGAACAGGACTCTGCGTGGGCTTCTGGCCTTTCTGCTCCTTGCCGCTCTCGTCCACCGTGTTGCCGAACTGGATGTTCACGTCGCTCTTGAACTGCTTGTAATCTTCGTACTTCACGATCATGCGCATCTTGATTGGCCCTTGGCGGAAGTGCAGCGTGTCCTCCGCATCGGTGTAAACCGGAAACCAGTACTTGCCGTCAACCTGCTCGCGCAGCGTTTCAAACTTGGGAAATTGCTGGTCCTCGTTCCTCTTCAGTATCCCCACCGCTTTGCCGTAGGTTTTGACGATTTGGAAATCGCGGTCGTCCACCCAGATCTGGCCTTCAAAATAGCGATGCCCCTTTTCCATCTTCTTGGGCTTCACCGCAAACACGTAGCAGGGGATCTCATCGGCCTTTTGCGGTCCCAGATAGTGAATGTCGTATGAGGGGATCTCGCTGGTCGTCAGCACAAACGGCTGAACGTCGCGAAGGTCCTGCATATCTTCGGGGGAGATGGAGATTCGCTCGAGCGTCGACATCGGCGCTCGCACCACCTTTTCGGTGCGTTTCCCGTCGGGCGAAAAGATAATGTCCTCGACGATTTCGTACTTGCCGTCAACGGCGCCTGAATCGGTCAGTGTCTGGACCTTCACGGTCTGACGGTAGGTGTAGTTCTCCCGCGCATGCGCGAATTCCGCCTCCTTCGCGGCGAACTTTTGGATAATCTCATCGGGGTTGACGTTCTTAGCGTCGTCTGCCCAAATGGGGGCCGACAACACCGCCAGCATCAAAGGTAACGCACGAAAATACATAGCCTTCTCACCTTCAGACGTGTTTACTTCTCCATTAGTTTCTTGGCGATAGTCGCCAACTGCATGTTACTGGTCCCCTCGTAGATGCGGCCGATTTTGGCATCCCGGTAGAGCTTCTCCACCGGATAATCCTTGGTGACGCCCACGCCGCCGAAGATTTCGATGGCTTTCGACGCCACCTTTTCCGCAATCTCCGAGCTGAAATATTTGGCCATGGCAGCCTCTGTGACGAAGGGCAGGCTGGCATCGCGGAGACGAGCAGCGTTGTAGACCAGGAGGCGCGCCGCCTCAACTTCCGTCGCCATATGGGCCAACTGAAACTGTACGCCCTGAAACTCGCCGATGGTCTTGCCGAATTGTTTACGCTGCTTGGCGTAAGCCACGGCGTGATCGAGCGCCCCACGCGCCAGGCCGATCATCTGCGCGCCGATGGCAATACGGCCCTCGTTCAGCGTCTCGATGGCAATCTTGTACCCCTTGCCCACCTCGCCCATCACGTTTTCGCGCGGCACGCGGCAGTTGTCTAAGATGAGCTCGCAGGTGGACGAGGCGCGGAGACCGAGCTTGTCTTCTTTCTTGCCGACGTGAAATCCACTGAAGCCACGTTCCACGAGAAAAGCCGTGATGCCGCGATAACCCGCAATGGGATTGGCGTTGGCAAACAGCAGAAACAGGCCGGACTCAGCGGCGTTCGTGATCCAGAGCTTGCGCCCATTGAGCAGAAAGTGATCGCCGTGATCTTGCGCCTGCGTCGCCAGGGCAAAGGCATCAGAGCCCGAGCCGGCTTCGGAAAGCGCGTAGGAAGCTACGGTATCGGTGGCCAGCCGAGGCAGATACTTCTGCTGCTGCTCGGCGTTACCCCAGCGCAGGATCGCGTTGTTGACGATGGTGTTCTGCACATCAACGATCACGCCGGCGGAGGGATCCACCGCCGACAGCTCCTCTACCGCCAGCACACTCTGGAAGAACGTGCCGCCCTGCCCGCCGTATTGCTCGGGAATTTCGATGCCCATCAACCCGAGTTCGAAGAACTGGCGGATGATGTCCTTGCGAAACACGCCGGCTTCGTCCATCTCGCGCACATGCGGCGCAATCTGCTCGCGCGCGAAGCGGCGCACGGTCGATTGGAACAGCCGCTCTTCTTCGGTGAGATGAGTGAGCGGACCCGGAGCCACCTCGGTCTGCGCGGAAGCCGGCATCAATCCTTTTATTTTACGGGATTGACTCCCTCGCGTGGGCTACGTCAAGATCGGATCTGCATGTCGACGGAATTTGTGGCCATCGGGGTCCTCTGGTATGTAGTTTTCCTGCTTTCGACGACGGCCCACGAGGCCTCACACGCGCTGGTGGCGAAACTGGGCGGCGATCTGACGGCGTTTCATCGCGGGCAGGTTTCGCTCAATCCGATACCGCACATTCGCCGCGAACCTTTTGGCATGGTGCTGCTGCCCATCCTTTCGTATGCTACCGGGGGATGGATGATGGGCTGGGCCAGCGCGCCGTACGATCCACTTTGGCAGCTCAAACATCCGCGCCGGGCCGCCTGGATGTCACTCGCGGGGCCAGCCGCCAACTTCACGCTCGTGCTGATCGCGGGAATCGCGGTTCACGCCGGTATCGCCATGGGCGCTTTCCAGGCTCCTGAATCCGCCAACTTTCAACGGGTGGTGGAAGCGAGCTCGCCGGGTTTCGCCGAGGGCGCAGCCAAGTTTCTCAGCCTGCTGTTCTCGCTCAACGTGTTGCTAGGCGCCTTCAATCTGCTGCCGATTCCGCCGCTCGATGGCTACAGCGCTCTGGGTCTCCTTCTCACCGATGGCGGCGCACGGCGCCTGGAAGGGCTACGCCAGAGCGTGCGCAGTTTCAGCTTTATCGGTCTGCTGCTGTGCTGGCAACTCTTCGGGAAGCTCTACGGGCCCCTGTTCGCGTTTGCGCTGCGAGCGTTGTATCCCACGCTTCACTACGGCGGTTGAGGGCGATCAATCCGGCTTGTTGCCGCCGCGCCAGAACCGCGCCTCGTAGACGGTCGGGAGAACGGATTCATCGCGCGGAAGCCGCACAAAGCTCCGGATCAACTCGGTGCGCGACCAATGGCCCGCGCTCAGCAATCGCGCCATCTCGTCGCTCGCGAACTGCTCCCACGTAAACGAGCGGCCCCACGGGAAGCAACTCACTTCAACTGCTCGCAGCGGCAGCCCTTCCCGCAGGCCCGATTCGATCTGCTCGCGCAGCCACTCGAAAAAACGCAGCTTTTCCAGAATCTCTTCGCGAGGATGGCGGCGGATGACGAGGCCGGGAACATCCGGGACGTCCGGCCGCAACGTGTGCACAAAACCATGGCCCTCAACCAGGATCTCGATCTCCAACTCCAGCAGGCGGCGCAGAGTGGCGATCCACTTCAGGCTGTCGACATCGGGATTCGGCGCCGAGAAGTAGACACCCATGAAGGTATCTCCGGCGATGAGGAGCTTTTCGGCGCGATCGTAGAACACGATGTGATCGTCGCAGTGGCCCGGAGCTGCGATCGCTTCCAAGTGGCCGCTGGCGGTCGGCAACTCATTCTCCAGGATCGTGAATGGCTGTTTCAGCGGCGGCGGCTGGCCAATCATCCATCGCCGAATGCGAGGCAGCAGTGGCGGTGTCTCGAGGAATCGCGCCGTATCGGCTCCCACGTAAACCGGACCTTCGATTCGCATGCCAAGCCAGTTGAGATTGCAGGAGTGCTCCTCATGATGATGCGTGGCGGCCACGGCGCGGACGGTTCCCCTGGGCAGCCGGTCCAACTGGCGCGCAAGTGCGCGGCGCATGCGCGTGGAACCCGGATCGATGGCCACGCCGTCATAGACAATCATGAGGAATTGCTCGCCGAAAAGTAGGCTCACCAGATCGCAGGTCCATGAGTTCAGAAACACGAGTGACAGCTTGCCGTTAAGTAGATCGATGCGGCGGCCCTGCGTGCGCCACAAGAGCCTCACATGGCGCCCGAACCCGCGCACGAGCGATGCAGCGCTCAGTGGGAATCGCAGCAGGAATCCAAGGCCGTAACATGTCCACAGTGGAGCCAGGGCCGCGCGACGGCGCACGTCACCGGGTTTCGATGCATGGCATGCGCCACCCCGGCATTTGCTCAGAGCGTAGCGGTTCCTTGCCACGAACCCGTAGATCAGCTTTCCGAGCCAGCTAAAAGGCGGAGCGGAACCGAGTGCGCCGATCCACCACGTAAATGGAGAAAGCCGCGCCAGGCGAGCGACGGCGTTCCAGCCGGAAAGAACTTGACCGTGTGAATCGACTACATGCAGTTGCTGGAGGCAGCGATCGATGTGCAGCGCCGGGTGCGCCGCGAGCGTCTCCGGATGAATGCCTATGCACTCCGCGCGCTCCCGGCGATCGAGCACCCGCAGCCAGGAAACACACGCCTGGCAGATTTCGCACTGATCATCGTAGAAGACTTTGATCGCCGGCGCGCGCGTCAAATGGCTCTGGCCAGTTCCTTCCAGGGGCGCCCTTGCGACTCGGCGACACCACGGTGCGTGACATAGCCTTTATAGGTATTCACGCCCTCGCGCAACGCCGGATGCTCGTCGACCGCGCGCTCCAGACCCTTGTTGGCCAGCTCGAGCAGATAGGGGAAGGTAGCGTTCGTCAAGCTGAACGTGGAGGTGTGCGGCACCGCGGCCGGCATGTTGGAAACGCAATAGTGCAACACACCATCGACGAAATAGATCGGCTCCGTGTGCGTGGTCGCGTGCGACGTCTCAAAACAGCCGCCCTGGTCAATCGCCACATCCACCACGACCGCGCCGCGCTTCATGTTCGCGATCATCTGCCGGCGCACGATCTTGGGCGCAGCGGCGCCAGGAATCAGCACCGCGCCGATCACCAGGTCCGCGAGCTTCAAGGTGTCGCCAATGGTAAATAGGTTCGAGGCGAGAGTCACAATCTGCTGGTTGAAGATGTCGTCCAGCTCGCGCAGGCGGTTCAGATTGCGGTCGATGACGGTGACGTGCGCGCCCATGCCCACGGCAATCTTGGCTGCGTTGGTTCCCACGACTCCGCCCCCCAGAACCACGACGTTCGCCGGGGCAACACCAGGCACGCCTCCCAGCAGCACGCCACGCCCGCGATTGGGGGCTTCCAGATACTGGGCGCCAACTTGCACCGACATCCGGCCCGCTACTTCGCTCATGGGAGTGAGCAGGGGAAGCGAGCCATCCGCCTCACGGATGGTTTCATACGCCACGCCGGTGACCTGCGATTCGAGGAGGCGATTGGTCAGCTCCGGCAGCGGCGCGAGATGGAGGTAGGTGAACAGGGTCAAATCGGGCCGCAGGAATACATATTCCGATGGCTGCGGCTCCTTGACCTTGACGATGAGATCGGCCTTGTGCCAGACTTCGGAAGCTTTTTGCGCGATCCCCGCGCCCGCTTGCACGTACTCGTGGTCGGTGATAGTGCTGCCTTCACCGGCATTCGCCTCCACCAGCACCTCGTGGCCCGCTTCCCGCAGCGCGATCACCCCGCTGGGCACGAGGCCGACGCGGGCCTCATGATCCTTGACCTCTTTCGGGACTCCAATGATCATGCCCGTATCTTAACAGCAGGTTCGTAGCGCGGGGATACCGCGGGGTTGGCGGGATACCCGCGGCTTTTCTGTCCACGGGGAAACGGCCGCAGGTACCCGCAAACGGCGCGTGTCCCTGCGCTACATGCCAACCGATGTTGCGAGCCCATCGAGATGCGATGGGAGGCAACAATCTACGAAAGCATGTGTAGGGGTCGGGCACGCCCGACCCGATTTCTTCACATGTCCAGCTCGCGGTTCTTCCGGGGACTCCGTTTCAGTGAATCGTCCGCGTCTTGCGGTTCATGTAATCCATCAGCAGATACTGCCCCAGCGTGTACGGCGTCGTGAAATACGCCTTGCCGCGGCAGATCTCGGTGACTTTCTGGACGAAGTTCACCAGGCCGTAGTCGCTGGCCAGCATGAACGTGTTGATGAGGATGCCCTGTTTCTTGCAGCGGTTCACTTCTTCGAGCGTGCGGCTGATCACCAGCGGATCGAGCCCGAAAGCATTGCGGTACATGCGGCCGTCGTCGAGCGTCAGGGCGGACGGCTTTCCGTCGGTGATCATGACGATCTGCCGCATGTCTTTCTTCTCTTGTGCGAGAAGCCGCTGTGCCAGGATCAAGCCGTCGCGCGTGTTGGTGTAGTAGGGTCCAACTTGCACGCGGGCCAACTGGCTGATGTCCAGCTCCTCGGCGGTGTCGTGAAACAGCACGCAGCGCAGACTGTCTCCCGGATATTGCGTGCGAATCAGGTGCGCCAGCGCCAGCGCGACTTTCTTCGCCGGTGTAAACCGGTCTTCGCCGTAGAGAATCATGCTGTGGCTGCAATCCAGCATGAGCACGGTGGCGCAGGAACTCTGGTATTCGCACTGGTGCACGTGCAGGTCCGAGTATTCCATGTCGAGCGGCACTTTCGCGCCCTCGCGGCGGATGGCGGAAAATAGCGTCTCGCTGATATCCAGGTTCAACGTATCGCCGAATTCGTAGAGCTTCGATGAGCCGGAAGCCTCGATGCCGGTCGCCAGATCGCGCGTGTCGTGACGTCCAAAGCTCGATTTGCCGAGCGATCCCAGCAGATCCTTGAGCGTCTTGAATCCCAGAAAGTCGAGCGATTTGTCGGTGACCTCGAACTTCACTTTGCTTTCGGGACCATTGCCGGCACCGCCGCCTTTGGGTGCCTGCTCCCCGTTCGGCTCCTCAATGGTGATGTGCCCGTCATCGATCAATTTCTGCACCAGACGATCGAGCAATTGCTGCAACTGCTCTTCGGAAAGCCCCTGGAGCTTTTCCATCATCTGCTCCAGGCGATCGTCGGGAAACATTTTGCCCTGTTCAAGCGCCTGCTGGATGGCGTTCTTCAGATCCTCCAGGGTGTGTTCGTTCCATTCGCTGAAGGGCATGGACTGTGTGTTGAAGCCGCTCTCGAGCAGAAAGTCGGAAAGCGCTTGCAACAGGTCTTCGGAGTCGATGCCGAAGTCATCGCCGGTATAACGGGAGTATTTGATCCACTTCATGGCGCGGCCTAATTATATTGACGGCGATAGCCGCCGCGCGGAGGGTTGCCTTCCTCGCGATTTCCAGGTTCCCGTCGCTTCTCCTCCGCCGCAAACCCGCGCTCTTCAGAGCGGCTGATGCGCCGGTGCGCATACAAACCTTCAAGAATGAATTCCGCCGCCGCGGCGCGCACCGCATCCGGCTCGCTCGCGCCTAAACCGAGATGGCGCACCTTTTCCATGAGCCCTTGAATCGATGCCAACTGCTTCACCATGCCCGCGGAATCGACGCTCTCATCCAGTTTCAAGGAACCGCCCAGGTCGAACCATTGAACGATCTGCCCTACGTTGGCGCTCTCGAAATACTTGTCGTAGATTTTGCCGACGGACAGGCGAATCAGCTCACGAGCTACCGCATCCCCGCCCTTCAGCTCGCCTTCGTACTCCAGCTCCAGTTTTCCTGTGATGGAGGAAAGAGCGGCGTATATATCGAGCACGCGCGGCACCGCTACCGGCTCCTTGGCGCGTAAGGCGCGGCGCTCCGCGTTCGAGACCACGTTTTCCAAAACTGAAATCGGCAGCCGCTGTGAGACGCCCGAGCGCTTGTCAACCTTCTTGTCCTCGCGGGCGACAAAAGCGAGCTGCTCGATGATCTCGCGGATATACGCCGGCACAACGGTCTGGATCGGTGATGGCCTCTTCAGCCACGCTTCCTGCTCCGTGATCTCGAGCCCTTGTTCGAGCGACGCCGGATAGTGCGTGCGGATCTCGCTGCCGATACGATCTTTGAGCGGTGTGATGATCTTGCCGCGCGCCGTGTAGTCTTCAGGATTCGCGGTGAAGACCAGCAGTAGGTCGAGCGGCAGCCGCACCGGGTAACCTTTGATCTGCACGTCGCCTTCCTGCATGATGTTGAACAAGCCGACCTGAATCTTGCCTGCCAGGTCCGGCAGTTCATTGATGGCGAAAATACCGCGGTTGGCGCGCGGTACCAGACCATAGTGCACCGTCAGCTCGTGCGAAATGTCGTGGCCCCGGCGCGCCGCTTTGATGGGATCGATGTCGCCGATCATGTCGGCGATGGTGACGTCCGGGGTGGCGAGTTTCTCCACGTAGCGCTGATCCGGCTCCAGCCAGGCGATCGGTGTGGCATCGCCTTTTTCCGCGATCAGGTCCCGGCACTGCCGGCAGATGGCCCGGTACGGATTGTCGTGTATCTCACAACCGGCAATGCAAGGGACGGCGGGATCGAGCAGCGTGGTCAGCATACGCACCAGTCGAGTCTTGGCCTGGCCGCGCAATCCCAACAGAATAAAGTTGTGCCGCGAAAGAATCGCGTTGGTCACCTGCGGAACCACGGTGTCTTCGTAACCGACGATGCCGGGGAACAGGGTTTCGCCGCGTTGCAGCTTGCAAATCAGATTGCTGCGGAGCTCATCTTTGACGCTTCGCGTAGCGACACGCGCTTCCGTAAAATCACTTTTTTTCAGTGAACCAAGTGTGTTGGGGAGTTCCCGAATGGTCATGGTGAGATGTCCCGACCTTTACGGCGATTGTAACAGACACGGGCGCAAAGCATGGGACGTCTCTGATACGATCTCTGTTACAAAATGGATCGTTGTGCCCGGAGGCTCCAATGAATCTGCAAAATAGAAGGCAATTTCTGCGCAAGACGGCTTCGGCGGTAACCGGATTTGCGGCGCTGAACCAAGGCTCGCTTCGTGCCAACCCGCTCGGCCTTCCAATCGGCCTCGAACTGTATACCGTCCGCAACGAGCTGGAAAAAGACTTCCCTGGCACCATTAAGAAGGTAGCGGGCATCGGCTACAAGGAAGTCGAGTTGTACGCGTTCCTGAACAAACCCGCCGCCGAGATTCGCCGGATTATCGCGGACAACGGGCTGGTATGCCCCGTTGCCCATTACGACATGACGCTCGAGCCGCGCTTGGCGAAGGAAATCGAGTACGCCCACGAGCTCGGCCTGAAATACATGCTGATGGCCTGGCTGACGCCCGAGGAGCGAACGTCGCTCGACAAGTACAAGCGCTACTTTGAATTTTTCAACCGAGCGGGCGCCGAGACCAAGAAGGCGGGAATTCAGTTCGGCTATCACAACCATAATTTCGAGTTCAAGACGTTCAACGGCGTGGTCCCGTTCGATGAACTTCTCCGCCTCACCGATCCCCAACTCGTCAAGATCGAGCTCGACTGCTTCTGGATGACCTGGGCGGGAAGGGACCCCGTCGCCTACATGAAACGCAATCCTGATCGTTATCCGCTGCTGCATATAAAGGACCGCAAGCCAGGCTTCGGCACCTCCACCGACGTGGACGACAAGCCAGGGCCGTTCATCGAAGTGGGCCGTGGCATCATCGATTGGAAACCAATTTTCGCCGCCGCTTCGGCCGGCGTGAAACATTACTTCGTCGAGCAGGACTTCTGCGACCGGCCGCCCATCGAAAGCGCACGCATCAGCTACGAATACCTGAGCAAGCTAAGCTGATAGTGTGCTCAGGCGTATCTGCATCGGGCTGCTGATTCTTCCCCTGGCCGCTCCGGCCGCCGATTTCGCGCATTCTGAAAAAGTGACCATGCGGCGGGTGCCCGAGGGCGGCATCCAGCCACAAGTGGCCGTGGATCACGCAGGCACGGTCCACATGGTCTACTACAAGGGCGATCCCGGTCATGGTGATCTTTATTACGTTCGCTCTCGCGACGGCGGTGACACATTTTCAGCGCCACTGCGTGTCAACTCGGTTGCGGGAAGCGCCATTGCTACCGGCAACATTCGCGGCGCCAGCATTGCCATCGGCAGAAACGGACGGGTTCATGTCGCCTGGAACGGATCGCACGTGCTCACTCCGGGACCGGTCTACGGCAAGGAGCCGATGCTGTACACAAGGCTCAACGATGCTGGAACTGCGTTCGAGACACAACGCGACTTGATCCAAGTGGCTAGGGGTCTCGACGGCGGGGGTGGCATAGCGGCCGATGCGTCCGGCAATGTCTACGTTGTGTGGCATGCCCCTGCGCCCGGAACCGAGGGGGAAAACAATCGACGTGTGTGGATTGCGCGCTCGACCGATGATGGCGCCACGTTCGAGCGTGAGCGGCCTGCATGGGATCGACCCACCGGCGCCTGCGGCTGCTGCAAGCTCGATGCGTTCGTCGATCGCAACGGCATACTCTACGTGCTGTACCGCTCCGCGACCGAAACGGTACATCGCGACATCTACCTCCTGATTTCCCGCGATCGCGGCAGCACCTTCGACGGCTCGGACATTTCGGCATGGAATGTCGGCTATTGCGTGATGAGCAGCGAGTCTTTCACGGAGAGCCCCGCCGGCGTTTTGGCGGCCTGGGAAACCGAGAAGCAGGTCTACTTCGGACGAATCGATCCTGCGACTGGTAAACTCACGCCGGTCGCCGCACCGGGCGCGGGAGAAAATCGCAAATATCCAGCCGTCGCCGCAAATGCGAAGGGCGAAACGCTTTTCGTTTGGACCGAAGGCATGGGTTGGAAGAAAGGCGGCAGCCTAGCCTGGCAAGTCTACGACAAAGACGGGCGGCCCACCCAGGAACACGGAAAGGCGGATGGCGTTCCCGTCTGGAGCCTGGTCGCAGCTCTTGCAAGGCCGGACGGCGGCTTCACGATTGTGTATTAAACCGAAGCCGGGATACAAAAACCCCGGCTCCGGTTCTGGCAGGACTGATTACTTCCGGCAGCAAGCCGCGCCGCTATGGCAGCAGGATGATCCATTGCAGCAGCCTGCTTTCGCGGACTTCGCAAACGAACTTCCGAACGTCAACATCAAGAGAGCCGCCAGGCTCAGCACACTCATCGTTAGCTTTTTCATGTAGATTCTCCTAATCAGTTTTTCAACCTCAGCCAAATGACACCGGTGACGCAAAAATACGTGCCTCACCAGAAAGCAATTTGCGATGGGTTGTTTCTAGATCAGGAGTACTCGCACGCGAAGGTACAAGCCTGCCGAATCCGGCAGTCTGGCTTCGGTGCGAATGGTGGAAAGAAAATCCGGCGTACAGAAATCCGAAGTGATCTGCCGGCAAAGAACTGGCGCAAAGCTCGCAACGGTTGGCGCCGTCTTGCCCTTCTCCAAAATGAAATAGGGACAATCCTGAAGGGTCGGCATCGGGCAGCGCGGCTGCGTTTGCGATTTGTGGCAGCATCCATGGTGCGTTAGTGCCATGGCACAGGCAGGAAGTGGGCAAACGGCAATGAGGCTCAGCAGAACCACCGCAACCAGCGATGCCACCAATCCCCTCACATTTAAATGGTACGCGCCAGTGCCCAAAATGTCACCCACATTACGCGACCGAGCACGTAGAATGCCGCGTGACAGCGCTCTGATCCTGAAGCTCTTACGAATCAGCCGTTGCCGCCTGCCTGGGTGATTTAGCGCAAGCAAGAGCGGCCCGTAGTGTATACTGGCGGCCTCGCCCAACTCATGCCTGAGAGCCCCACCACCAGTCCAGCGCGTTTACGACGCGCTCTCACGCTTCGGGACCTGGTGCTGTATGGCGTGATCGTGCTCCAGCCGACCGCTCCGATGCCGGTATTCGGCGTGGTCAGCGATCGAGGCCATGGCCATGTGGTGACCACCATCCTGATCGCTCTGGTCGCGATGCTGTTCACGGCCATCGCTTATGGACGGATGGCGCGTGCCTATCCCAGCGCCGGCTCCGCGTTTACGTATGTCGGACAGGAGATCAACCCAGCTCTGGGCTACATCACGGGATGGAGCATGGTGATGGACTACATGCTCAATCCGCTCATCTGCATCAGTTGGTGCAGCTCCCAGGCGACGCGCTTCGCCCCGGGCGTGCCCTTCTGGATGTGGGCCATCTTCTTCTTTCTCATGTTCACGGCGCTGAACCTGCGTGGCGTCAAGACGTCGGCGCGCGTGAACGCGGGGCTGGCTACCGGCATGGGACTGGTGGTCGCCATATTCTTTGTGGCCGCGGCCCGCTACGTGTTCGGCCACGCGCACGACGGCATCGGCTTCTTCACGCGACCGTTTTTTGATCCCGCAACGTTCAAGACCAGCGCCGTCCTTGGTGGCACCTCCATTGCCGTCCTCACTTATATCGGCTTCGACGGGATTTCCACGCTTTCCGAAGAGGTCGAGAATCCGCGCCGCAACATCCTCTGGGCCACCGTGCTTACGTGCTTGGTGGTAGGCCTGCTTTCAGCGGCGGAATGCTATGCCGCGCAGTTAGTGTGGCCGGCTTCCGAGCCGTTCCCCAATGAGGTGACCGCCTTCGTGGATGTGGCTGGGCGCGCGGCCGCCCCGCTCTCATGGGTCATGGGCGTCACGTTGATCGTCGCCACCTTCGGCTCCGGGATGGGATCTCAACTGGGCGCCGCCCGCCTTCTCTACGGCATGGGGCGCAGCAATGCGTTGCCGCAGGGGTTCTTCGGAGTTGTCGATTCCAAGCGCCACGTCCCGCGCAATAACGTGATCTTCGTGGGCACGATCGCCCTCATTGGCGCGTTCTTCATTCCCTTCGATCTCGGCGCGGAAATGCTGAACTTCGGCGCCCTCATTGCTTTCATGGGGGTCAATGCGGCTTCCTTTGTGCGGTATTACCTCCGGGCCTCCGAAAAGAAGCTCGTCAATCTCATTCCACCAATCCTGGGCTTCGTGGTTTGTCTTCTCCTTTGGCTGAATTTGAGCAGGCCGGCGCAGAAATGGGGTGCGCTGTGGATGCTGGTTGGCATCGCATTCGGCGCTTGGAAGACACACGGCTTCCGCGGGAAACTCATCGACTTTGATTTACCGCCGGAAGAAGCGTAAATCAGGCCGTAGCCTGCCCGTGTTGTATACTGGCGACTTCACACAACTCTGACATCCCGCTTGAGGGAGAACCATGGCTGAGAGCACACCTACTACCGACGCCGGCGCGCCACGTCTGAAGCGCGCTCTGAATCTTTGGGACCTGGTGCTTTACGGCGTCATCGTGCTCCAGCCCACCGCCCCCATGGCGATCTACGGTGTGATCAACGCCCGCGGGCGGGGCCACGTCGTCACCACCATTCTCATCGCTCTGATTGCGATGCTGTTCACCGCCATCGCCTACGGACGCATGGCGCGTGCCTATCCCAGCGCGGGTTCGGCGTTCACTTACGTCGGGCAGGAGATCAATCCGGCCCTCGGTTACATCACCGGATGGAGCATGGTGATGGACTACATGCTCAACCCGCTCATCTGCATGATCTGGTGCAGCGAAGCGTCGATGAGATTTGCGCCCGGCGTGCCCTTTTGGATCTGGGTCATCTTTTACTTCCTGATGTTCACAGGGCTCAATCTGCGCGGCATCAAGACGTCGGCGCGCATCAATGCCGCCCTGGCCACGGCCATGGGGCTGGTGGTGGCCATCTTCTTCGTGGCCGCCGCCCGCTATGTATTTGGTCACCCACATGACGGACTCAGCTTTTTCACGCGTCCTCTCTACGATCCGGCGACTTTCAATTTCGGCGCGGTACTCGGCGGCACCTCCATCGCAGTCCTCACCTACATTGGATTCGACGGCATCTCCACGCTTTCTGAAGAAGTGGAGAATCCGCGGCGCAACATTCTTCTGGCCACCGTGCTGACCTGCGTCGTGGTGGGCTTCCTTTCGGCAGCGGAGTGCTATGCCGCGCAGTTGGTCTGGCCGTCGTCGGAGGCTTTTCGCGACAACGATACAGCCTTCGTCGACGTCTCGACCCGGGCTGCTGGAAGCTGGTTTTTCGGCGTGATGAACATGACGCTGATCGTGGCGAACTTCGGGTCTGGGATGGCCGCCCAGCTTGGGGCGGCCCGTCTGCTCTATGGAATGGGACGCAGCAACGCTTTGCCGAAATTCTTCGGAGCCATAGACCGCAAGCGCCACGTCCCGCGCAACAGCGTGATTTTCGTTGGGGTGATTGCCCTGATCGGCGTCGCCTGCGGGATGACCTATGCCCTCGGCGCCGAAATGCTGAACTTCGGCGCGCTCATTGCTTTCATGGGCGTCAACGCTGCTTCCTTCATGCGGTACTACGTGCATGCGTCCGAAAAGAAGCTGAGCAACCTGATCCCGCCCGTGGTTGGATTCTTTGTCTGCCTGTTACTCTGGCTGAACCTCAGCCGGCCCGCGCAAATCGCGGGAGCCATCTGGATGATCGTGGGTATCGCTTTCGGCGTTTGGAAAACTCGCGGCTTCCGTGGCGCGCTCATCAATTTCGAGCTGCCGCCCGAAGAAGCCTAGATCCTATTTCTCCGGCTTGTTGAACTTCGTGTCCTCTACAGGCACGTTCTGTTTGATCTCGGTGAACCGGTAAGTCAGCGTATAATCGGGCGTCTTACGCCGAACGGTGGAGGGCAGCTTCAGACCATCCACGTCTTTGTAATCGTCGTAATCCACCTCGTACAGGACGATGCCGTCGTCAATCGTCACGCGCTCAAAATCGCGGCGCACCAATAGTCCCGTTTCGGCGTCGAAGTAAAGTTTCTCGGTCGCGCCGTCGGGTGATATGGCTTCAACAATGAACGCGTCCCGGTCATCTATCTTCATCTTGCCGCTCAGCGCCATCTTCGGGAACAATTCTTTGAGCCGGATCTCGCGGTAGAAGTCGTAGTCGCGCTTGGCGGCGATCTGTTCCGCCTTCTCGGTATCATGGAGGCCGGAATCGGGATCCTTGCCCCAACCCTTCTCCCCGTTCCACCCTTCCAACATCTCGCCGCCATCGCCGAGATTGACCACCGCCAGATACTTATTCGGGGCCTTGGCAAAAATCTCCGCGGGCGCCGTGGTCCCGTCATCCGAGTTCTCGAGCGTCCCTTTCATGTCACGGCTGGTGACTTTCTGGATGGCGTCCTTCCCCCCCACCGCCTGCACGTAATGGTCAAGAATCTGGTCGACGCTGGGGGCGTTGGCGCTCTGCGGCGCCCCGAGAAGCGCGACGACCGGGCACATCAATAAGAAGGTCCAGGAAGCTTTCATAGCGAGCATCATACGCCAACCAGCGCGCGGCATCAATGGAGGTGCTTCCAGCGCGCGGTAAACCCTCCGGTGCGGTGCAAGGCTAAAGAATTCCGTCAGTTACGCCGAACTCTCTATTGATGGAGCGTCACATTTCCCGTTGCCACCAGGCAGCCCAACGGAAGCTGCGCCAGATCGCGATGATCTTTCTGGTCATGGCCGCGGCTGTCCCGGTGGCATCCCCTGATACTCCTCAGGAAGCACGGGATCTGACCGAGGCCACGATTGAAGAGCTCATGCAAATCGAAGTCACCTCGGTCGCAAAGAAGGAGCAAAAACTCAACCAGGTTCCAGCCGCCGTGTACGTAATCACGCAGGAAGACATCCGACGCTCAGGCCTCACCAGCATCCCGGAGCTCCTGCGCTTGGCCCCTGGCGTGGAGGTGGCGCGCATCTCGTCCAATCAATGGGCCATCACAGCCCGCGGGTTCAATGGCCGCTTCGCCAACAAGTTGCTCGTGCTGGTCGACGGACGGTGCGTGTATACGACCATGTTTTCGGGCGTTTACTGGGACACTCTCGACGTGCCGCTGGATGACATTGACCGCATCGAAGTGATTCGAGGGCCGGGAGCGACCATGTGGGGCGCCAACGCCGTGAACGGTGTGATCAACATCATCACCAAGCCCGCCAAGCAGACCCAAGGGGGCCTTGTGACGGCCGGCGGCGGAAATGAGCCTCTGGCACAAGGCAGCGTTCGGTATGGCGATGCCCTCGGTCCCGACGCCTTTTATCGGATTTTTGGGACTTATAGCAACCACGACGGCGTCTACAACCAGAATGGCGGCGCCTATGTGGACAATTGGTACTTGGGGCATGTGGGCTTCCGTGTGGACTGGGATGAGTCCGAGCGCGACGCATTTGTCTTTCTAGGTGATGGCTACGGCAGCCGGATTGGTCAAAGCTATTCGGTGCCGACTCTCACTCCGCCCTACCTACAGTTGGATGGCGCCTCCGCCAACCCGACCGGGGGCAACGCATTGGCGCGCTGGCAGCATCGTCTGTCCGGCGGTTCTGAGACGGACCTTCAGATCTATTTCGATCGCTATGCCCGGCTCGGCGAGATCGGCGGCGACCAGCTCACCACGCTCGACCTGGACTTTCAGCACCGCTGGGAGATTTCATCTCGTCAGGAGTTGCAATGGGGCTTCGAGGTGCGTCGGACGGTCGACAACACGTTGGGGAGCTTTGTGGCCAGCCTCGATCCACCCTCGCGTGCGGAAACCTTGTACAGTTTCTTCCTACAGGATGAAATCCGCCTGATTGCCGACCAGCTTTTCATAACCGCCGGATCGAAAATCGAGCACAACGTTTTTACCGGTTTCGAAGTACAGCCGGACGCGCGGCTGATGTGGACGCCAACCGCAAGGCACGCGCTGTGGGCGGCTGTCTCACGCGCCGTTCGCACTCCGTCTCGTTTGGAGGAAAACATTCAGGCCGTTGAGTCCGTGACCGCTCAACCCGGTGGCGTATTGGCAGTCGTTTCGCTTTCCGGGAATCCCAAACAACTTTCCGAGACGTTGCTGGGATATCAAGCCGGCTACCGGACGCAAGTGGCGGAATCCATTTCTCTCGACGCCACCGTGTTCTACAACCGCTATGACCACCTGGCGACGATTGAGCCGGGTCAACCCCAATGGTTGTCCCCGCAATATCTACTTGTCCCTCTTACCTACGGCAACCTGCTCAAGGGTACCGGCCGAGGCATGGAAGTGGCTGCTACCTATATTCCAGTGAAGCGCTGGAAAGTTACCGGCAGTTATTCGTGGCTCAGTCTGGATCTTGACGCCTATCCAACCAGCCACGCTGCGTCGGCACTCGGCGCCAGCCCGGGCCATAGCTGGCAGATCCGATCCGAGCTGAACCTGCCTCGCCGTACGACATGGGACAGTGCGCTCTTTTTCGTCGGAGGCATACCGGATCAGGCGGTGCCGGCCTATGCGCGCCTCGATATGCACTTGTCGTGGCGTGCTTCGCCTCAGTTGGAATTCAGCATCTCCGGGCAAAATCTGCTCGATCCCCGGCACGTCGAGTTCTACCTTCCCGATGAGGGTCCCAACGTGCGTTTCGAGGTGCAGCGCAGCTTTTTCGGAAAGGTTTCCTGGAGCTTCTGATGTCCTGGCCCATGGAACGCGCTCTGCGTCTGCTCCTGGCCGGAGCGGCGGTGGCCTGCTGCGCCGCGGAGCCGCCGGAAGCAAGCCTGGAGCTACAAGTAAAAGTGGCGTTCGTCTACAATTTTGCGAAGTTCGTGGAGTGGCCCGGCCCGGGTTCTTCCAGCGATGACAGCCTCTCTTTTTGCGTGATTGGCGTGGAACCGTTGTATGACGAGCTCAAGCAGAGCGTGAGGGGAAAGACGATTGCGGGTCGCCCCGTTATTGTTCGCCGCAGCGAGAATCGGGCCGTTGATCAGCATTGCAACGTAGTATTCATCGGCGGAGACAAGGAACATTTTGCCGACATCCTGGAGGCTGCAACGGCAAGTGGGGCGCTGACCGTGAGTGATTGCGAGCGGTTCGCGGAGCGGGGTGGGATGATCCAGCTCATCAAAGACGAAAACAAGTTCCGCTTCGCCATAAACGTCGAGGCTGTCAGCCGGAGTGGGCTCCGCATTAGTGCCAAATTGTTGCAGCTTTCCAGTAAGGCCCCCGCCCAACTGGCCCGGAGCAAACCATGAGCCGCTGGTTCCAGAACCTGCCTATCCGGCGCAAACTGAACCTGGTGATCTTCATGACCGGTTGCGTCGCCCTCACGCTGGCCTCAGCGGCGCTGACCGTTTTCACGACTATAGACCTGCGCGCGCAGACGGCAAGAGAAATCTCAACGCTGGCGGACGCGTTTGGCTCCAACGTGACGGCGGCCCTCACCTTCCAGGACCCTCACGCGGCGAAGGAGATTCTTGCGGGTTTGCGGACAGACCGGCGGATCTTGTTGGCGGCGGTATTCGCGAAAGACGGCGCGCAATTCGCACAGTATGCGCAACCTGGCGTTCCGAGCGATGGCCCCGAAAAGCGGCGTACCGGGTTCTACTTCGAAGGCGCCACTCTACTGGTGGTGCGGCCCATCCTTCTCGACGGGGAATCCATTGGCAGCATCCTCATCCGGTGCAGCCTGCAGGAGGCCTATGGTCGCATGAGGCGGAACTTTGTAGTCCTCTTAATCGTGATCGCCGTCTCGCTTCTGGGCTCCATGCTGTTCGCCCAAAGATTACAGCAAACCATCTCCGGCCCCCTGCTGGCGTTGGCGAGAACGGCACGAGAAGTCTCCGCGGGCAGAAATTATTCCGTCCGCGCAGCGCCGCATGGCCGCGACGAGACCGGCGAGCTGATCGACGCCTTCAACGACATGCTGGCGCAGATCCAATTGCGGGACGCGGAGCTGGAGAGCCATCGCGAGCGGCTCGAGCACCAGGTGGCCGAGCGCACACGCGAGCTGACGCTCGCCAACCAGGAGCTGGCCGCCGCCAAAGAGCGGGCGGAGAGCCTGGCACGAGTGAAAAGCGAGTTTCTGGCCAACATGAGCCATGAAATTCGCACGCCCATGAACGGAATTGTCGGTATGACCGAACTGGCGCTCGAAACCCAGCTCACCGCGGAACAGCATGAGTGCATGACAGTCGTGAAGACTTCCGCGGATGCCCTGCTTTCGGTGATCAATGACATCCTGGATTTCTCGAAGATCGAGGCGGGCAAGATGGCGCTGCTGCCGGCCCCATTTTCCCTGCGCCGGTTGGTGCGGGAGGCTGCCAAAACCCTGGCATTGCACGCCGACGAAAAGGGTTTGGAGCTGACTTGCGACGTGGCCCAGGATGTTCCGGATCGGCTGGTGGGCGACGCCGCGCGATTGCGGCAAATTCTGCTGAACCTCCTAGGGAACGCCGTCAAATTTACCGATCACGGCGACATTGCGCTGCGCGTTGACGCGGAATCGATACAGGAGCATGCCGTGCGGCTTCGCTGGAGCGTGCGCGACACCGGGATCGGCATTCCCAAGGACAAACAGGACTACATCTTCGAACTGTTCTCCCAGGTTGATGGCTCGGCTACGCGCCGCTATGGGGGCACCGGACTAGGCTTGGCAATTTCACAACAGCTTTTGAAGCTCATGGGCTCCAGCCTTACGGTGGCAAGCGAGCCCGCTGCGGGCAGTACCTTCCAATTCGACATCGAGCTTGAAGTGGCGCCGGCCGAGGCAACGGGGAGCCATGCTCCCAGCCTGGCCTCGTTGCGCGGCACGCCTGTTCTCGTGGTGGATGACAATGACGTAAACCGCAAGATTCTCGAAAAGCTCCTGGAGAGTTGGCACATGCGCCCGGTGACGGCACCGGATGGCGCGGCAGCGCTAGCAGCCATCGATCGCGCCCGCCTGGCCGGCCAACAGTTCCGCCTGATCCTGCTCGATGTGCACATGCCACAAATGGATGGCTTCGAGCTGGCGCGCCGGATCCGCGAACAGTACGACCGCAACGGCGCCGTGGTGATGATGCTCAGCTCCGCTCACCATGTGGAAGACGCGGAGAAGTGCCGGGCGGCTGGGGTCGAACTCTATCTGGTGAAACCCGTTTTCCAAAACGACCTGCTCGAAGCCATTCTGCGAGCGTTGCCCACCCTCGACACCAGTTCCCAGCAGGCGGATAACGGCGCGCCGGCAATTCCGGAATGGCGTGGCCCCGGCCTCCGCGTCCTTTTGGCGGAGGACAACCCAGTGAACCAGAGGGTCTCAGCGAAAGTGCTGGAGAAGCGCGGGCACAGCGTTACCGTGGTGGCAGACGGCAATGAAGCGGTAGCCATGGTCCTTCGCCAAACTTTCGATCTTATCCTCATGGACATCCAGATGCCGCATATGGACGGATACGAAGCCACCGCGGCGATTCGCGAGAGCGAGCGCCAAAACGGCGGGCACGTTCCCATCATCGCTTTGACCGCCCATGCCATGAAGACCGACCAGGAGAAGTGCTACGCGGCCGGCATGGATGACTTCATTTCCAAGCCCATCCACCGGGCCGATTTGTTAGAGAAAGTCGAACGGTTCGCACCCCCGCAATTCACCCCGTTCAATTAGAAACCGTCGCCAGCGTATGTTCATGTTAAAATGGGGTTTACATCCCATTAAGGAGTACGCTTGGCAGACCAGGGAAACCCACCACAAGGCCCCCCGCCGCCGCCCCAACTACCTCTGGGTGGTGACAGCGGCGGCCGCGACATAGTCCCCATCAATATCGAAGACGAGATGCGCCGGTCGTATCTCGACTATTCGATGAGCGTGATCGTCGGTCGCGCCCTACCAGACGTTCGCGACGGGCTGAAACCGGTGCACCGCCGCATCCTTTACGCCATGTCGGAGATGGGCCTGACTCCCACTCGGGCCTACCGCAAGTGCGCGGGCATCGTGGGCGAGGTGCTCGGCAACTACCATCCGCACGGAGATACGGCGGTCTATGACGCCCTGGTCCGCATGGCGCAGGATTTCTCCCTCCGTTACCCGCTGATTAACGGGCAGGGTAACTTCGGCTCCATCGACGGCGATCCGCCGGCCGCTTACCGGTATACCGAGGCGCGGCTATCTCCCATCGACACCGCGTTGCTGGAGGACATCGACAAAGAAACCGTCGATTTCAAGCCCAACTTCGACGATCGGCGAGTCGAGCCGGAAGTGCTGCCCACGCGCGTTCCGAACCTGCTCATCAACGGATCTTCCGGCATCGCCGTGGGGATGGCGACCAATTTCCCTCCGCACAACCTCACCGAGATCATCAATGCGACAATCGCCTTGATTCAGAATCCCGCCACGCCCTTGGCGCACATTCTCGAAATGGTTCCGGGACCGGATTTCCCCACCGCCGGCTTCATCCTGGGACGGCAGGGCATCATTGATGCGTACACCAAGGGCCGGGGTCAGCTCAAGCTGCGGGCGAAAGCCGCCATCGAGCGCATGGGGAAGGACCGCGAGCAGATCGTGGTGACCGAGATCCCTTACCAGGTGAACAAATCCCGATTGATCGAGCATGCGGCCGCTTTGGTCAACGACAAGAAGATTGAAGGCATTTCCGAGATCCGTGACGAGAGCGACCGGGAAGGTCTGCGCATCGTCTTCGAGTTGAAGCGCGGCGAACAGGCAGAAGTCATTCTCAACAATTTGTATAAGCACACCCAGCTTCAGATCGGCTTCGGCGTGATCATGCTGTCCATCGTCAACGGGCAGCCGCGAGAGCTGGGACTGATCGATTGCATCCGCTACTTCATCGACCACCGCGTCGAGGTGGTGAGGCGCCGCACCGATTTTGAGCTGCGCAAGGCACGTGCCCGCGAGCATATCCTGCTCGGATTCCAGAAAGCGCTCGACAATCTCGACGAGGTGATCAAGCTGATTCGCGCCTCCGGCTCGCCGCGCGAGGCGCGCGATTCCCTGATGAAGCGGTTCGAGTTCAGTGACAAGCAGGCGCAGGCCATCATCGAGCTGCAGTTGCAGCGCCTCACCGGCATGGAGCGCCAGAACATCCTCAATGAGCTGGCGGATATCCAGCGCCGCATCGCCGAATATCTGGCGATCCTCGGCTCGGAAAAAATCCTGCGCGAGCTGATTGTTAAAGAACTGAAAGAGGTACAAAAGGAATACGGCGATGCGCGGCGCACCCAGATCATCGAGGACACGGGCGAAATCCATCTCGAAGACCTAGTTGCCGTGGAAGACGTTGCGGTAACCGTCACGCACGGCGGCTATCTGAAGCGCACGGCCGTCGACACCTATCGCCGGCAGTCACGCGGCGGCAAAGGGCGCATCGGCATGGGTACGCGCAGCGAGGACTTTGTCGAATACTTCCTGGTCGCCTCGACTCACAGCTACCTGTTGATCTTTACCGATCGCGGCCAGGTCTTCTGGCTGAAGATTTACGAGATCCCCGATGCGGCCACCATCGGCAAGGGAAAGCACATCTCGAACCTGATTAACCTTCAGCCAGGCGAGACCGTAAAGGGCTTTCTCGCGGTGCGCGAATTCCAGCCCGGCAAGTTCATCGTGATGGTGACCAAGGACGGCGTCATCAAGAAATGCGAGCTCACCGAGTTCGACAACCCCATGGCGCGCGGCATTCGGGCGCTTACACTCGACGAAGGCGATCAACTGATCGCCGCTAATCTGACGAACGGCGATAATTTCATCTTCCTCGGCTCGCACGAAGGCCAAGCCATCCGCTTCAACGAAGAAGAAGTGCGTCCCATGGGACGGACCGCGCGCGGTGTGCGTGCCATGGACCTCGAAGATGGCGATTACCTGGTCGGCACCGAGGTCGTAGAGAAGGAAGGCCTCATCCTTTCCATCTCCGAGCTGGGCTTCGGCAAGCGCACACCGCTCGAAGACTACCGGCTTACGCACCGCGGCGGCAAGGGCGTCATCAACATGAAGACCACGGCCAAAACCGGCAAGGTGGTCGCGATCCTCTCGGTGAAGGAAGACTCGGATTTGATGATCGTCACCAAGGATGGCAAGATCATTCGCATCGAATCGAGCGAGATCCGCGAAACGGGCCGCTCCGCGCAAGGCGTGCGCGTGGTTCGCATGGAAGAAGGCGATCGAGTCGCGGCGGCATCGGTAATCCCTGAGGCTGAACCCGACGGCGACAAGAACGGCGCCAACGGCCAGAGCGATCTGCCACTCCAGTAGGACACCCATTACTGCCTGTCCAAGTTGGTCGCGTGCGGCGGGAATCGCTATTTCAGCCAACGATCGAACCAGGCGAAGGCTTCCTTCTGCATCTCCCGGTCGAACTTATGCGGGCCGTCGTAGAAGCTCGCCCGGTAGCGGTCCGGTGCGCCAGCTTTCTTGTATACCTCGGTGAGAATCCGGTCCGCCCGTTCCATTTCGGGCATGGCGAACAACTGGTCCTGGCGATTGTTCAATACGAGCACAGGATTCGGCACGCCCAGTCCCAGGATCTCGGAATAGTCCAGATCGCGCGGCAATCCGGGCACGTAGCACATCCAGGTGTGGGTATAGCACTTGTTCAACAGGTAGTCGCGCCACGTTGTCATCATTCCGACGCAGCACGAACAGCGAATCCGCTCATCCGCGCCGGTCAGCATCACCGTACGCAGGCCGCCGCCCGATAGGCCACCGCAGCCGATGCGCGTGGCGTCCACGTCGGGCCGCGAGGCCAAGTAGTCGACCGCGCGCTGATCGTCAAACGCGAACACGCCCGGCCACGTCATACCCGCGCTGAACAGGCTCTTGGCAACTATGTGCTCATGATTAGCGGCGAACTGGTTGTATCGCTCGATCTCATCTTCGGCCTCCGGGTTCACCTCGGTCAGGCTGCCGCGAATGCTCTCGGGCAAATCCGCAAGGCGCATACGCCGGCTTCCGAATGTGAAGGTGTCGTGCACCAGCACGACGTATCCGCGCCGCGCCAATTCGTTGGCCCAGGCTGCACCTCCATAGTAATGATCCTGATGCCGCACCGTGGCCGGATGCGGATCCTTCGACATGCGCGTAATCTTGCGCAGTCCGAAGTATTTGTTTCCACCATGATCGTGTAGGCCCACGACACCGGGCAGCTTCCCGCGCGCGCCGGCCGGTTTGAGCACTAATGCCTCAGTCGGAGGTCCGTAGGGTAGTTGCCACTGCAAATGCTCGATCGAAAGCCCATCGAACTCTAACTGATGCTGCAGTACGGGGACCGGCGTAGCAGCACCGCCCGGACCAAGCAGCGACTCACGGAATCGCGCCCGTGCCACGGCGCGCCACGCGTCCACATTGCCGAACATCGGCTGCCGGAAAGATAACCTTGGCGGGTCCTCGATCGAACGCGCCGCCCATTCGCCATACGCGCCCAGCATGTTCGGAGTCATGGCTCACATCATTACCAAGCCACGCGTCAATTGCAACTCGTAGGACAGGCATTCCTGTCTGTCACGTTCTCTTCTACCGTTGCATTCACGATGCAGAATGGATATTCTTCTGGGCGATGCTCCACATTTGGAATGCTCACAACAGAGCCTTGTAGTTCATTACTTCTAGGAAACTGTTGAAAAAGCCAGTTGGTGTGTAGCCAAGAAAGTATTGGAAGCGTCTTGTCGCTATGCGCGGAGACGAGAAACAGCAAGGCGGGATGTTCAGCTACGTGTCGATGGAGGAGCGGGTGCCACCCGACCAC
>DATGZN010000019.1:0-79296 GCA_035297145.1 Bryobacteraceae bacterium | reverse complement strand
CTGCCTCGTCCCTGGCGGCTTTGATGGGCTTTCCCATCTCGACGGTCATGATCCGGCCGAAATCGGCTTTTTCGTTATCCAGGATTTCGGCTGCTGCCAGCAACAGCCGCGCCCGTTCGGCAAACGTTGTGCGCCGCCACGAGCGATAGGTTGATGCCGCTCGCGCGAGCTTGCTTTCAATCTCGGAATCCGCGAGCGGCTGAAATGTGCGTAGAGTTTCGCCGGTGGCTGGATTGATGGATGCGATCGCGATGATGGGATCTCCTCTCCATCATTCCAGCACAACCGGCACCCGTCTAGCCGGCGGCTTTGCGCGCTTGCTGCGCGGCGGTCTGGGATTGCGGTTCCTTCCGCTCTCCGCCCGTCGAAATGGGAATCTGGCGCGTGTTGCGCTGGCGCTCGGGAACCGGGACGCTGACGCGCAATTCACCATTGCGGAACTCGGCGCGGGCCTCATCGATTTTCGCGTTCTCCGGTAGCGGAATCAGGCGATAGAATTGGCCATAACTGCGCTCGGAGCGATAGTACCGCTCGCCCTTCTCTTCACGCTCCCGCTTGCGCTCGCCTTGGATGACCAGACCTTCATCCGTCACTTCCACTTTCACGTCGCTCTCATTGATCCCAGGCAAGTCGGCGACAATTTCGAGCTTGCCCTCGTGCTCGGCCACCTCCACCGTCGGGGACCACAGGGACGCTTCGCCACCCGGTAAGCGCCCTTCGAACCAACGGTCCATTTCCTCGCTGACGCGGCGCATCAGCGCAAACGGGTTTGCATGCAGGAGCTCGCCCGGCCGCATCCCGAACACCGATGGATACGCGCCGCGCCGCTGCAATCCACCGCCACGTTGTTGCTCATGAGATTGTTTCTTGACGTCGACTTCCGCCATGTTGACACACTCCTTCTTCCTTATGGATTTCATTGCCAGAAGTTGGAGCAGCGCTGCTCGATATTCTGCTTGCCTACATTCTTCGCCTTTGGTCGAACGGAAGCAAGGCTTACTTACGAGGCACTGTGACGCCGTTCACTGAACTACAGAACCGCGTCTGAGGCGTGGAATGAGCTGCGCACGAGCGGCCCCGCCTCGACGTGGCTGAACCCCATCGCATAACCGGCGCGCCGCAGATCGTCAAACTCGGCCGGAGGCACGTAGCGCACAATGGGCAGGTGTCGCGGCGAAGGGCGCAGGTATTGTCCGAGCGTGAGGATATCGACGCAATGCGCCCGCAAATCGTGCATGACGCTGAGCACCTCTTGCGCCGTTTCCCCCAACCCGAGCATCAAGCCGGATTTCACTGGCGTTTCGGGTGAAATTTCCTTCGCTGCTTCGAGCAATTCGAGAGATCGCTCGTAGCGCGCGCCCAGCCGCACCTGGCGGTACAAGCGCGGGACCGTCTCCGTGTTGTGATTCAGCACATTCGGCCGTGCCGCCATCACAATCTCCAGAGCCTCCCGGCTGCCCTGAAAATCGGGAATCAGCACTTCTACGCGGCAGCCCGGGATTCGCTCCCGAATGGCACGGATCGTCAGCGCGAACAATTCCGCGCCGCCGTCTTTGCGATCATCGCGGTTCACGCTGGTGACGACGGCATAGCGCAGCCCCATGGCCGCGGCGGCTTCCGCGACGCGGCGCGGCTCATCGTAATCGACGGCGAGCGGCGCGCCCTTCTGCACGGCGCAGAAACCGCATCGCCGGGTGCAGACGTTCCCCAGAATCATGAAGGTCGCGGTGCGCCGGTTCCAGCAGTCTCCAATGTTGGGGCAAGCTGCGCTCTCGCACACCGTGTGCAGGCCCATCGAATCAATCAGAGACTTCAGTTCGCGGTAATTTTCGCCAACAGGAGCGGGGGCGCGAAGCCACTGTGGCCGCGCCGCTTTCGGTGGCTCTGTGATCGTGACCAGCACTAAATCCATCCTAGCGCAGGCATTCGTCGAGCCGGTTCTCCAGAACCTGCTCGTCGCGGATGCCGAGGTGACAAGCGCCCGCCGTTTCGAGGGCCTTACGGGGAATCAGGCCGACGAGCTCTGTGTCCGCGATGCGCACACCGCACTGACGGGCTTCCGCGCGCACCGCTTCGACGATGGCGCACAACGGCGTCAGCTCAAAATCCGTCAAATTGGTGGAAACCTGCGCCTGCCCGCGGGACTCCAGCAACAGTCCGAGCGCTTTTACCGCCGGCAGGCCGCCTGACGAGGCGCGTATTTTTCGAGCGATGCGGCGTGCGATTTCCAAATCCGCCGTATCCAGATTGATATTGAAGGCGATCAGAAATTTCCGCGCGCCGATCACGCACGCGCCGGCCGTGGGGTCGAGCGCGGCTTCGCCAAAATCCGGCAGGCGTTCGGGATTGCAGCTGACTTCCTCGCGCAGAGTTTCGAATAGGCCGCGGCGGATGTTCGCCAGGTTCGCCCGGTCCGGCCGGCGTGCCGCTGCTTCGTAAAGGTAGACCGGGACGTGCAGCTCGCGCCACACCCGCTCGCCCAATTGCACTGCCATTTGCGCGCAGAACTCCAGCGTCACCCCGGCCACCGGAACCAGCGGAACTACGTCCGCCGCCCCGATGCGTGGATGCACTCCGGCATGGCGGCTCAAGTCGATCAATTCGACGCCGCGCTGGATGGCGCGGAACGCCGCCTCCGCCACCGCATCCGGCGATCCGGCGAAAGTAATGACGGAACGGTTGTGATCCCAGTCAGATGTCTGATCGAGAACCGCGGCGCCCCGCACGGATGTGATGGCTTCCGCGATGCGTGCTACTGCGCTGGCATCGCGGCCCTCGGAAAAGTTGGGCACACATTCAACTATTCGACCGCCCAACTCGCGACCTCACCCTCCCGGTAAATCACATGGCCATTCTTGAGCGCCATATGTACGTGATTCACGCCGAACTGCGCGGGCAGTTCCCGGTAGTCGGCAACGTTGAGCAGCAGCAGGTCCGCTGCTTTGCTCGGTTCCAGCGACCCGCAGAGATGTCCGCGCGCGAGCGCATGAGCTCCGTTAATGGTGGCTGCGGAAATGGCTTCCGCCGGCGACATTCCCATCTCTGAGCAGGCGAGCGAAACCACCATTTGCATATTGTAAGTGGGACAGTGCTCGAACCCGAAGCCCGACGCCAGGGCAACCGCGCCCCCAGCTTCCAAGAGAGCGCGGGCGGGAGCATTTTCCAGACGCCGCCGGTAAATGTAGGGCGGGATTAACGTGTACACGGGACGCGCGAGACCAAGGTCCGCGACGCCAGCGGACTCCATGCGCTGCAGCACAACCGCTGCGGCCTGCACTTCGATCGCCAGGCGTACACAGCCGGCCGATGCCTTGGCACATACCGTCGTACGGAATCCGAGGCTGTGCGCTTGCTCCAGAATGCGTCTCGTGACCGGCTCGTCGAAGGCTTCGCAATTCACGCTGACCATTTGTGCCAGTTTGCGGCGCGCTAACAGCGGCAATAGCTCGGTGCAGATCGCCTCCGTGTCCGCTGGTGCCGCTATGTGGCAATCGGGGATGACATCGAGTGGACGCCCATTCAATCCACTTAGCATGCGCAGTGCCGCGAGCATCTCGGACGGGTCCAGCCCGCCTCCGGCGCTGGTTGCAACGGTAGTGGTACCGTGCCGTGCCATGCCATCCAAGACAGACTGCGCGTAGGCCTCCAGCCGGCGGGCGGGTACAGCGGGCGTGGATACTGGCTGCGTCCGGCTGTCCACGAAGCCGGGCATCACCACGCGTCCGGTAGCGTCGATTTCATGGGCGCCACGCGCCAGCCCCAGGTTCTCGAGGCGCCGGCTCGGGCCTGCCTCCAGGATCTTTCCGCCACGAATCAGCACCGCGCCATCGGTCACTATTCCGAGCTCTCCCATAGCAGCGCCGCGCCGTGGGCCAGACGGACCGCGCAACGTGAGCAACTGGCGTGCTCCCCGCACTAGCGTCTTGGTAGACCGGAGGCTTGGTGTCTCACCCATCATGGTGGAATGATTCCTGTAGATTCGAATTATGAAATCTCAGCCGGATCGCGCCCGTGCGAAGCGTCCCCTGAAGACATTGGAGCGCGTAATCTCAAAAGCCGGTCTGGGTTCCCGAACCGAGGCCCGCCACTGGATTGCCGCTGGACGCGTGCACGTAAACGGAAAACGTATCCAGACTCCCGACCTCTGGGTGGATCTCGAGCGCGACAAGGTCTCCCTCGACGGCCAGCCCATCCGTGCCGGTAAGAAAATATACTTCCTGCTTTACAAGCCCAAGGGTTACCTCACCACGTATAAAGATCCCGAGGGCCGCCCCACCATCTACGATCTTATCTCCGGCCTGGGCGCCTGGGTGTTTCCCGCCGGACGCCTGGATCTGGACTCGAGCGGCCTGCTGATTCTCACCAACGATACGCAATTCGCGGAAAGGCTCACGAATCCTGAACATAAGGTCGCCAAAACCTACCAGGTAAAGGCATCCACCCTGCTGAGTGACGAGCAGATCGAACATTTGCGGCGAGGTGTGACCCTGAGCGACGGGCCCACCAAACCCGCCCTGGTGAAGCGCCTCCGGGACAGCGCGAAGTACACCGCGATTGAGATCACCATCACCGAGGGACGCAATCGCCAGGTGCGCCGCATGTTGGAGGCCGTGGGCAGCAAAGTGCTCAAGCTGGTGCGAACGGCGATCGGCGAGGTGCAGATCGGGCAACTGGTCATCGGGAGCTACCGGCCCCTGACGGAACGGGAAGTCCATCAGCTCAACAGTCGTGGTCCGAACTCTTAACTTTACATCTCAAAGTAGTTTGTAGTATGCTTTCCGGCATGGATATCGCTGCTCACCGCACAAAGTCGATTTATCGCGTGACCGCCCTGATCACTTTCGCCGCCGTCGCCTTCTATCTGTTCTTCGCCGTCAGCAAGGTCCCGCCTTTTCGTGATATCAACCCGTTCAATGACGACCCTTACGACGCGTTCGGTTCGTTTGGGTTCCAGGTGGCGTTGCTGGCCGCCATCGTGACCTATGCCCGGGCCCTGCGATTGCGAGAGTCCGTTGCGCAGGCACCCAAGGCGCGCTTGATTCTGAGAGGCAACATCGTGGTGGTGTCCGCTATTCTGATCTCACTCGTCGCCGATGCCGCCGCCGAGGTCCTGCGCCCCTTTCCGCCGTCGTATTGGGGAGCGATTCTGAGTTGGGCCCTGCTGCTTATGTTGGCGCTCGCTTTTTCTTGTGTGCTGGCGCTCATCAGTGTGTTCCGGCGAATTCGCATGCCGGGACCTCCGCTGGATCTGACCCCTGCCGACGGCCTGGATGACCTTTGGACCTTGGTCCGCATTCCTGTAATGAAGGCTCGCGCGATACTTCCGGCCCGTCTCCTATCCTGGGTGCAGAACTTCACAAGCGACCGGCTCTTTTCCCGTTTTCCGTGGACCAGTCCGCGAACCCATCCGTGGCGCTTCGCCTGCTCCTTAGGCGTTCTCGCCGGATTGGGTTTGAGCGTGGCTCACCTTCAGGAAGGTCTGCCTCCGAGCCTTACGATCGGCCTGCTCATTACGGCGATCTTCATCGGCTTTGAGTTCGCTGCAACCATCATCGGCTTCGTGCTTCTCGGCGGCTACCTCGGGCTGCGGCCATCCTGGAACACCAATAAACGAGCCACACTGGCCGCCATTTTTTCCGTCTCTATATTGATCGGCTGCGGCATCCAACCCGACAATCCGCTGATCGGAGCGGCGCGCTCTGGCGATACGCAGACCATCGTAAAATTGCTCGGCGCCGGGGCCGACGCCAACCGGCGTTGGGGAGTGAACGGCTGGACACCACTCATGCACGCCATACACAAAAATCAAAAAGCGTCCGTCGAAGCGCTCCTTGCCGGCGGCGCGGATGTGAACGTACGCGGCAACGGAGGCATCACGGCGCTCATGATGGCCGCCGGATATGGTTACGCCGACATCGTGCAGCTTCTTTTGGATAAAGCCGCCGATCCTTATGCCGAGACTCCCGACGGCGACAACGCTCTCGTCATGGCCGTCGGCGGCGTCCCCGATATCGATAAGTTTACGGTGGGCAAGTGTCAGGCGCAGACCGTTGCCGCATTGTTAAAGAAAGCGCCGGATCTGCGGTTGAAGGACAATCTCCACGGCCACGCCGCACGGCTTGCCGCGCACACCGGCGGCTGCACGGATGTACTCGCGCTCATCGAGCATCCGAAGCCCGCCGGGCAATCCAATCGCGGCCACGTGTAAAATGGACATACGGTCCTCTCTTGGCTCCAGAAAAGGAAAAAGAAAAACTTCCCGCCTCCGAGCGCTTGAAAGCGCTGATGCCGGACATCTTAGCCTTGATCCGCCCGCGCCGCGGCGTGCTGGCCTTGGGCTTTGTGCTGATGATCATCAACCGAGGCTCCAGCCTGGTGCTCCCATATTCCACCAGGTACCTGATCGACGACGTAATCGGGAACAAGCACATCGATCTCCTTCTGCCGTTAGTGTTGGCGGTGCTTTCAGCAACCGCTATCCAGGGCGCAACTTCTTTCGCACTGACGCAGTTGCTCTCTAAAGCCGCGCAGCGTCTGATCGCGCAACTGCGCAGCGAGGTCCAGGCCCACATCGGCCGCCTGCCGGTCAGCTACTACGACGCTAACAAGACCGGCATGCTGGTTTCCCGCATCATGAGCGACGTGGAAGGTCTGCGCAACCTAATCGGAACCGGCCTAGTCGAGTTTGTCGGCGGTGTAATGACCGCTCTCATCGTCCTCGGCATTCTGTTTTACATGAACGCTCTGCTCACGGCCTTGGCACTGTCGTTCATCATCATCTTCGGCGTGACGTTGCGCAAGGCGTTCGCTACTATACGGCCAATCTTCCGCCAGCGCGCCAAGATCAACGCCGAGGTTACGGGCCGCCTTACGGAATCGCTCGGCGGCGTTCGCGTCATCAAGGGCTATCACGCGGAAAACCGTGAGGCGCAGGTCTTCACCGGCGGCGTACAGCGCTTGCTCGCGAACGTCATGAAGTCCCTGACCGCGATCTCCCTGATGAGCCTTTCCGCTACTGTGCTCCTCGGCGTCGTCGGGTCCGTCGTCATGTATGTCGGGACGCGCCAGATCTTCGCAAAAACCATTACGCTCGGAGACTACATTGCGTTCACCGCTCTGATGGCCTTCATGGTGGCGCCGATGTTCCAGGTGGTCGGCATCGGCACCCAGATCTCGGAGGCGCTGGCTGGACTCGAGCGCACCCGCGAGGTCATGCGTGAGCGACCGGAGGACGAAGATCCCCGGCGCACCGCTCCCTTGCCGTCAATTCGCGGCGAGGTCTCGTTCGAAAATGTCAGCTTCTCTTATGAGCCGGGAAAAACCGTGCTCCACGAGGTTAGTTTCGAGTCTCGCCCAGGCACGGTGACGGCGTTAATTGGTCCCTCCGGCTCGGGAAAATCCACCATCATCGGTTTGATCTCGGCGTTCTACGTTCCTACTGAGGGCGTGATCCGCGTGGATGGCGTCGATCTCTCGACTATCCGGCTCGATTCCTATCGCACGCAGCTCGGCGTCGTGTTGCAAGACACCTTCCTGTTCGACGGTACCATTCGTGAAAACGTGGCCTTCTCGCGTCCCGACGCCACCGAACAGCAGATTCTCGATGCCTGCCGCATCGCGCGCGTGGACGAATTCGCTGACATGTTCACTGACAAGTACGAGACCATCGTGGGCGAGCGCGGCGTCAAGCTGTCCGGCGGCCAAAAACAGCGTGTTTCCATCGCGCGCGCCATCCTGGCCGAGCCGCGCGTCCTGATCCTGGACGAAGCCACCTCCAGCCTCGACTCCGAATCCGAGGCGCTCATTCAGGAAGGTCTCTCCTACCTGATGCGCGGCCGAACGACGTTTGTCATCGCGCACCGCCTCTCCACCATCCGCCGCGCCGACCAGATTCTCGTGGTCGAAGAGGGCCGCATCGTCGAACGCGGCACACACGGCACGCTCTACGCCGCGCAGGGCAGATACTTCGACCTATACACCCGCCAGCACGGTCTCGAAGCGAATCTCTTCCTGGCCCCCGGCGAAGGCGAAGAGCCTGCGGAACCAGCCGAGAAGGAAGAGGCGAAAGCAACCGGAAATTCGCTGAGCGAAGCCGTGCGGCTGATTCGCGGGTGAAGGACTGCTATTCGTAGCTATACCAGTTCGATTGTCACCCTTCGCCCCAGCGTCGCCGCTGCGCGCTGCAGGCTGGATAGCGTAATGTCGTTTTTCGGATCCAGCAAGCGATCAATCTGCGTCCGGCTGGTTTTGAGCAGCAGCGCCATCCGTGCTTTCGACATTTTCTTTTTCTTCATGGCCTCCGCTAGCTGCCAGGCAACCACCTCCTTGATGGCCTCCGCTTGGGCCTCCTCGAAGATGCCCTCTTCTTTGAGAAAACGATCGATGCTCGAACCCATATGCTTCTTGCTCATTGTTCCAGCTCCTTCTGACGCTTCCGCGCAAGTGCCAAATCGCTTTTTGGAGTAGCACGCGTTTTCTTGATGAACCCATGCAGGGCTACGAGGTGCTCGCGATAAACGCACACCAGCACCCGAGCCGTACGTTTCGTCGGGAGATCTGTACGGACTTCCCACAAACCATCTCGCAACGGCCGGCATAGCGGCATCCCAACAGGCCATCGCCACTGTGCTCGCAACAGGTCCCTACCAATCTCCTGGCGCTCCCGTTGACGTAACGCTTTCAGCCACTCCCGTACCGGCTCAATGCCTGCACTGGTGCGGAAGAAGACCAAAGGTATTTTGGTTGTCTTTGGTCTGCGCCCGGGATGCACCTTACTTGGTACAGTGTACTATAACAAGTACATGAGGGCAAGTCCTCGGCGCCGACTCTTTGCAAGAGCGCGCTCATGGTTCCCTTCCCTATTTCCGCTAAATTAATAACACATGCCCCAGATCCTCGACGGCAATCGCGTCCGCGATGAAATCAAAAACGAATGCCGCCCGCGCGTCGAAAGACTTGCTGCCCTCAAGCGCCCTCCCGGTCTCGCCGTCGTGCTCGTGGGTCACGATCCTGCATCCGAGATCTACGTCCGCAACAAAGTCAAAACTTCCCACGAGCTCGGCATCCACAGCGAAACGCTCACGCCGCCCGAGAGTGTCAGCACCGAAGAACTCCTCGCCATCGTTGACCAGCTGAACCGCCGTCCCGAAATCGACGGCATCCTGGTGCAGATGCCGCTGCCGCCGCAGGTCGATTCTAAGCGCGTTTTGCTCGCCGTTTCGCCCGAGAAAGATGTCGACGGCTTCCATCCCTGCAATGTCGGCAACCTGGCCACAGGGCGTCCCGGTCCGCGGTCCTGCACGTCCGCCGGTATCATCGAGCTGCTGAAACGCTACAAGATCCCCATCGTCGGCAAGCGCGCCGTCGTCGTGGGCCGCAGCGATATCGTCGGCAAGCCCATGGCTCTCATGCTGCTGCATGAGAACGCAACCGTCACCATCTGTCATTCGAAGACGCCCGACCTGCCCGCGGTGTGCCGTGAAGCTGATATTCTGATCGCCGCCATCGGGCGCGCCGCCCTGATCACCGCTGACTACATCCGCCCTGGCGCAACCGTGATTGATGTCGGCATGAACCGCCTCGACAACCGCGCCGACGTCGAGCGCATCTTCCCCGCCCAGCGCCCCGGCGCCGCAGAAAAACTCGCATCTTTCGACCGCAAGGGAACGCTGCTCATCGGCGACGTGCACCCTCTCGACGTCGTCGAAAAAGCTTCCGCCTACACTCCAGTCCCTGGCGGCGTAGGCCCGCTGACCATCGCCATGCTAATGGTCAACACCATCGATTCCGCCGAGCGCCGAATCGTCGTATGTTAAAAGTTGGGCTGACAGGCGGCTTGGCCTGTGGCAAGACTTTTGTCGGCGAAGCGCTGGCGGAACTTGGCTGTCACCTGATTCAGGCCGATGAGCTGGGCCACAGGGTCCTGCTTCCGTCGGGCGAAGCATATGCGGATGTCGTGCGCGAGTTCGGCCAAGGCATCTTGAATGAAGGCGGAACGATCGATCGCAAACGTCTGGCGGCCGAGGTGTTCGGCAAGCCGCAGCGACTGGAAACGCTCAACCAGCTCGTGCATCCGCATGTTTTCCGGCGCGAACACGAATTGATAGAACAGTTCGCGCGGTCTGATCCGCGCGGTATCGTCATAGTTGAGGCTGCCATCTTGATCGAGACCGGTACTTATAAGAATTACGACCGTCTGATTCTGGTGGAATGTGAGGAGCAACAGCAGATTGAGCGCTCACTCAAGCGAGACCACACCGAGCGCGCCGAAGTATTGGCTCGGCTGAGCCGCCAGATGCCGCTGGCAGAGAAACGGAAGTTTGCCCACTACGTCATCGACACCTCGGGCAGCAAGGAGGAGACCTTGCGCCGCGTTCGCGAAGTCTACGACGCCCTACGGAGAATAGAAGTATGAGACTACGTTCGCTGCTTTGGGCCCTGATTCTGGTGGCCGGCTTTTACTACGTCACCTCGGTGGCGCACTGGAACATCGGGCAGTTCGTGCGCCGCACCACCAGCAGTTGGTATACGCCAGCGGCGGCCAACACGGCGGGATTCTCGACCGACGAGATGAACAACATCGATATCTACAAAACCGCACACATGGCAACCGTCAACATCACCAGCATCGTTTATCGCGAGGGCTGGTTCTTCCAGGTTTACCCGGGCAAGGATACTGGCTCTGGATTCATCATCAGTCCCGATGGAAGGATTCTCACTAACCACCACGTCGTATCCGGCGGCCACCAGCTCACCGTGACCCTGGCCAACAAGAAACAGTACAAGGCCCGCGTGATGTTCACCGACCATAGCAATGATCTGGCTCTGGTCAAGATCGAGCCGCGCGAGAGCCTCCCGGTTCTCCGGCTGGGCGATTCCGACCCGCTACAAGTCGGCCAAAAGGTGCTGGCTATCGGCAATCCCTTCGGTCTGGAGGGCACGCTCACCACCGGCATCGTCAGTTCGCTCGACCGTTCGATCTCCGACGAGAACGATCGAAAGCTCGAGCATATGATTCAGACCGATGCTGCCATCAATCCGGGCAACAGTGGAGGTCCCCTGCTCGATTCTCACGGCAACGTCATCGGCATCAACACCGCGATTTATGGGCCGCAAGGAAATATCGGAATAGGTTTCGCCATGCCCATCAACCGCGCCAAGGCAATGCTGGAGGAGACCCGTGGCCACGTCGCCCGCCCGTTCCTCGGAGTCAAAACCGTGCAGGTGCAGGGAGACCTGGCGCAGGCGCTGGATCTTCCCGCCGAGGGTGGGCTTTTAGTCCAGCAGGTGGAGATCAACTCCGCCGCCGAGGAGGCTGGAATTCACGGCCCGCGTCGTGTGGTAGTCGTGGGCAACGTGGAGCTGGGCATCGGCGGTGACCTGATCATCGCCATCGAAGGCAAACCCGTCACTCGCGATGACGATTTGCAGCGAACCCTAAACCACAAGCATGCCGGCGACACCCTGGAGCTGACCGTCTACCGGAACGGACACTCGCAAAAGATCAGCGTCAAGCTTGGCTCTGCCCCCGAGGAACTGTAATTTTGGCTGAATCCTGACGCATGCAGTCGCTTGGACCGAGCCGCAACCAAAGGGAGCGGTGTTCAGCGCCTGCCTTTACACCAACTGATACGCCGTCACCAATGGCGTCTCACCCCAGATCTCCGTATAGACATAAATGTCGGCCAGGTTGATGGTGTTCTGCCAGTTCACGTCCTGCATGATCCAGGTGTCGGACCGCCCGTTGTCCGTGCTGCCGTCATAGTTTGGCCATAGCTCCGCGAAACCGGCGTCGGCAAAATGATTCCACGAGTTGTAGATGCTGGAGCTCGCGAGTACGACCTTTCCATGTTGCCCCGGATGCACCTGAATTCTCAAATACGCCACGAACTGCGGGATCTGCCTGAGATTCAGCAGCCCGACCGGATCGCTCGCCGTGGAGAACGGTCTGGATATGACCGCAACCAGCTTGCTGCCCCTCGATCCGCCAGGAGGGCCGTTGTAACTGCCGTCGCTCGACGCTTCGATCGCGCAAGTCGTGATCGCGATCGCTCCCACCCCCAGCAATTTTCCGAACAGCTCGCGGCGGTTCATACGGTCCTGTAGTAGAAAGAGTCCACGAGTGGTGTGTCGCCCGGGATGGTTGTGTAGACGTAGATCTGGCTGATGTCGATACTGTTCTTTCCGTTCGGATCCTGCACGCTGAAGGCATCCGCCTCGCCGCCATTGGGGACCGGTTAGAGCACCGCGATGGCATTGCCTTCATCCGGCAGAAGATCCGCTCCGCCCACCAGGATTTTCGACCATTGGCCCAGCTTCGGCTTGATCGTGAGCTTGGTCACCATCCACGATCGAGCGAGTAGCGGGACCGGTGCACCCGACACCTGCACCGGTCCGAGGCCCGACGGAGACATCACCAGCATCGGCATGCTGGCGTTTACACCAACTGAAACGCCGTGACGATCGGAGTCTCCCCGGCGATCTCCGGGCACACGTAGATCTGGCTCAGGTCGATCGTGTTGAGCCACTTCGGATCGCTGAGGATCCACGAATCCGAGCGGCCGTTATCGAAGCTCGCGTCCCAGTTGGGCCACAGCTCGAGGAACGAAGAATCGGCGACGCTGCCGGATGTGCTCGCCATCGCCGGCCCGCCAATTGCGATCTTGCCTTCCTGACCCGGGTGCGCCTGAATCCGTACGTAGGTGGCATACTGCGGTGCCGCAGCGAGAGGTGCCACGCCGTTCGGCTGGCTTGAAGTGTTCAATGGGCCCGTGAGAATCGTGACTAGTTGCGAGCCGCGGGATCCGCCGGCCGGTCCGTTGTATTGGCTGGCGGCGCTCTGTCCTCTCAACTGGCTCACCGCCAGCGCGGCCGCTCCCATGCCCAATGCTTTTTGAATTAGTTCGCGCCTGTTCATACGGTCTGGTACCCGAAGGCCTCCACCATGGGCGAGTCGCCCGGAATCGTCGCGTAAACGTAAATCTGGCTCAGATCGATGGTGTTCTGGCCGCCCTGGTCCTGGATCACGAAGGCATCCGCTTGGCCGCCATTGGGAACCGGATAGAGGATTGCCATGGCGTTGCTTTCATCGGCGCCAAGATTAGGGCCGCCGATCAGGACCTTCGACCACTGCCCGAGCCGCGGCTTGACCGAAAGTTGATTCACCAGAGTCGATGACGACGCAATGGGCGCAGGCGCACCGGAAACCGTGAACGGACCTGACGCCGCCGACGGGGTCAATACGAGCATTCTATGAGTTCTCCTTGATGATTAAAATCGACTACTGTTTCTTGTGCGCGGCGCGCAGGTCCGCTTCTTTGCCGATATAGGCCAGACGGCCTTCGGCATCAAACACCCCGTGCGAGGCGCCGGGATGCTTGCCAAGAAAACCCCCCAGCGTGGCGGGGTAGTTACCTCGTGCCGTGGGCGCCTTCACAAAATGGCGGTATACGGCCTCGGTTAGCGGTTCGACGGTGACTGGATGTTTCAACGATGGCTCTCCTTCACGAATGATGGCGGCGCCCAAAAATCTCGGCTGCCGCTTTTTACAACTCTTTTCTTAAACTACGAAGTGAGCCCGCGGGAAGCTTGCTCTCGCTCCGCCCCGAAGGAATCGATACTTAGACCTGTGCACCACCCTGGCCAAGTCGAGGTTGTTTTCTGGGGCTTTCCTCGGCGTCTCGGCGCCTCGGCGTTGAATAGTTTTTCAGTCTGGCGCTAGATACAGATTCAGGGTGCTGTCTGCACTGTCCCGCGGAAACTGTTGTAAAGTTACATGAAGGAAGGAAGCATTTAATGATTCGCAGGCAAAACCACAGAGCAGTTCGATGCGTGATTGCAGCCCTAGCGTTGATGGCGATGGCTACGGCGGGACTGGCCGCCGGTAACTCTGTCGCCGGCGCCTGGGAGTGCGTTTCCGTCACCCCCGATGGCGACGAACTGCACACCACCCTGACCGTGACCGAGGCGGACGGCAAACTCAATGCAAAGCTCGTGGGCGACGACGGCGAGTGGACCGTTTCCAAAGTGAAGTTCGAGAACAACGTGCTGTCATTTACCGTAACCCGAGACGCCGACTACGAGGTCACCATGACCGTCGATGGTGACAAGATGGACGGCAAGTGGGCCGGCAACGGAATCAGCGGCAAGATCAGCGCCACCAGACACAAAGCGTAGTGGCCGGGCACGCCCGGCCTTCCTTCTCATCGCACCGAACAGTGCACCGGCAAGCAGAAATTCAGCTCATAACCGTCCTTCCGCGCATGATCGCGCTTGAGCGGCTGCGGCCGGCCCGCGTCGTCGGTGGCGCGGCTCATCAGCACGTGCTCGCCCGGCCCTGCGTTCCACAAATACTTCCAGCGCAACCAGGTGAATGGCCTTGGCGGCGCTTCGAACTCCGCGGGCGCCCAGGCGCCGCCCGCATCCGCACTTAATTCCACACGGCGTATCAGGCCCTCACCCGTCCACGCGAAGCCGCGAATCACGTGCCGCCCGGCCGGCAGCTTGGCGTGATCTTGCGGCCAGGCAATCGCCGACTTCACTAGCACCTCGCTCAACCGCGTGACGTTCACCTCTCCGCTCGGCTGCTTGAGCAGCCGGTTGTAGAGCTTGCTCATGCCGCTCGCTTCAAAATTCGGCGCCGCGTCCCCTGGCCCCAGTACAACTAACCGTTGGAGCCACTTCACCGAATCCATCCCATACCAGCCCGGGAACAGCGCGCGTGCCGGAAAACCACTGCGCCGTGGCAGGAACTGCCCGTTCTGCCGGAACGCCAGCAAGCTTTCGGGCCGCATACATTTCTCCAGAGACACGATCTGGCAGTATGGAAGCTGCGGCGAATTCTGCAGCAGCCGCCCGGAATCCGCTCCCTCAAGCATCACCGACCGCGCGTCGCGCGCAACTCCTGCCTGTTCCAGGATGCGGCCCATCGGCACTCCCTCCCACACCGCAGTGCTCGCCGCCGTGCCATCGGGTGGGCTGCCCGCGCACTCGAGCAGCGCCTCCAGTTGCTTGGTGGGAGATTCCAGAATGTCGGAAAGCGTCAGCTCGATCGGCCGCTCCACGCGCCCTTCCACCTTAAGCCGCCACGTACTCAACGACACTTCAGGTTCGCGGAAATGGTCGCGCGCAAAAAAGCGATCGGGGGGAGTAATGGATCCGGTGATGCCATCGAGCGGGAAGGTAAAATTCTGCGGCTCCGAGGATGAGAGCACTTCACCGAAAATGGGGCCGGCAGCGGGCAGCAGCAGCAATTCCCTGCGGGTCATAAACCGCGGGCCGCACACGCACCCGCCAAGTTTTTATTCTAGAACTTGCCGGTCGACGAGCGCACAATTTTACTGGATCGTCACCTGAACCGTATTCGCCGCAAGTCCAGCCGCCGTCACCACGATGTTCACATCGCCGCTTCCTGCAAGCGCCCGCGGCAGCATGACCGTCACTTGATCCAGGCCATCGATCCCGTTCACCGGCCTTGACGAACTCACCGGCGCGTTCAGCCCTTGAATCTCCACCGTCACTCCACCCGCATTGCGGAACCCGGTTCCATATAGCGTCAGGTACGCCTGTTGACTTGTCGTCCCCAGGCTGAACGGCGCAGCCACCGGACTGCCGCTCTGCAGCATGAACACTGACTCGTAAGCCGGCTGCTGACCTGGCGCCATCAGCGTCGCATAAGCCGCCGCGAGCCCGTTGGCATTTAGCATGAACATCGCGGGCTCTACCGGCGCGATCTGCACCTGCGCCGACAGTGCCCGGCTCGTTGCTTCTGGGTTTGTGATCGTCACGGTCGCGGCGCCGTTGCTCGTGCCCGCGGGAATTACGAAATTCACCTGCCCTGGCGAAACATAAAGCAGTTGCGCCGGCCGCGTTGCACCCGATGCATCCTGCACGTTCACCGTATTCCCGCCTAGCATGGTCGGGAATGGCTGGCCAAGAGGAGCGGTCGCCCTGCTCGTCGCCAGGTTGTTGCCGAAAGCTGTAGCCAACGATTCCGGCGCTACCGGCCCAAACGTAAAGCTCGCACTCGATACCACCGTCACCGCCGGCTGAGGCTGGGAAATATTCAGAAAGCTCACGACACCTAGCGTCGTTATCCCCACAAGATCGATCTTGCTATCGTGATTTAAATCGGCGGCAATCAGGGGACCACCGAGGGAATAAAAGCTGCTCGAATTGCCAAATAGCGGGACAGGCGGCTGGAAAGTGCCGTCCCCGTTGCCGGGAAGATAAGCCGTGCCGAGAAGCAAGTCCAGGTTGCCGTCTCCGTTGAGATCGGTCAATACCGAACTGCCCGCGACATTCGAGTAAACGGCTCCCGTTGTGAAGGTGCCATCACCGCGACCTAAGAAAATTGTCAATCCGCCTGTGGTTCCCGCGGCGATATCGAGCTTTCCATCATGGTTAAGATCTCCAACAGCGATCACGAACAGATCGGGGATTGGGATGCTCGTCCCGGTTGTGAAGGTGCCGTCCCCTTTACCTAACAGGAAACCGATGGTGGAGGAAGGGTCCCCCGTTCCCCCATACGTGTTAACCACGGCCAAGTCCGGTTTTCCATCATTATTGAAATCGCCCACGACCACCGAACTGACGTCAGCCGCAGCCGGATATGAGAGGGGAGCCGAGAACGTCCCATCACCTTTGCCGATGAGGATCAGAATGGCGTCTTGCGAAGCGCCTAATCCAGTTCGCGTGACAACAGCGAGATCCAGCTTTCCATCTCCATTGAAGTCGCCGGTTGCCAGGGACACTGCGCCGGAAGGTATTGTGGTTTTCACGGGCTGCTGAAATGTTCCGTCTCCGCGGCCGAAGAATACCGCTACTATCCCGGAACCTGGACTCGTCTGATACCCGGCCGCGAAGTCGAGCTTACCATCGTTGTTGAAGTCCCCGACCACAAGACCCGCCGTAGAAGCCAGTGCACCCGGCGTGCCTGAGTTAAAGTCATATCGATACGTCGAGCTGAAGTGCCCGGCGCCATCCCCTGCCAAGACATCAGTTCCGGAACCGTTGAGAGACACCAGATCTGGGATCCCGTCGCTGTCAAAATCACCACTCACCAACGTTTCCGCAATGTTCGATGTCGCCGCCAGGCTAACCTTTGGTCCCAAGTAGGTTCCATCACCGCGATCGAATAAGATCCAACTCGGGGAAAATATGAGCGCATTGCCGGACCCTTCGACGATATCGATTCCACCATCTCCGTCAACATCGGTAAGAATAATTCCACCGTTAGTGTATGGAACCAGGTAATCCTGCCGCTTCGGAAATTTGCCCGTTCCGTCTCCGAAAAAGATTGAGACGCCGCTGGTAACGATGTCCGGAATGCCATCGCCGTTTACATCGCCAATCGCGAGAGTGGGGTAAACGTTGGGTAACGTGCCGAGGGTCTGGTAGGTGTCGGGTGTCGCGAATGTGCCGTCGCCATTCCCCAGTGCAACCCCCAGGCCGCCACTCCGAGTAAACGCCAGGTCTGCTTTTCCATCGCCATTCAAATCGGCGATCGCCACCGCGTATGGTGCAGTGGCGCTGGTATAGGCCACTCGCTCAGGCTGAAAAGTGCCGTCGCCATTGCCCAGGAGAACGGAGATCGTACCACCAGAATTCAAAAACCCCTGGCTGGCAACAACTACATCCGGCTTGTGATCGCCATTCAGATCCCCTACGGCGAACGTTGCCGAACTAAAGTTGGTACCCATGAGCTGATGGCTCGCCTTAAATTCGAAACTGCCATCCGCTTTACCAAGAAGGATAACGAGAGTTGCTGTTCCCTGAAGCTCCTTGCCGTTCACCACCACGGTCAGCCCGACCAGATCCGGAATCCCGTCCCCATTGACGTCAGCCAGAATGGCGGAGCCGGCGAACACGGGCAATTGGCTTTGTGAGATGAAATTCAGTTCCGGATCAAATAGCGCAACCGTGCTGACAGAACCCGGCTTGCTCAAATCGGGATTCACCACAAGATAATTGCCGGAACTCAGCCGCGCGAACGCCTGCGGTTGCGAAGGCGCCCCAGGCACGTTACCCGTGCCGGTCGGCGCAGCCAGCGGCGGCCGCGCAGCATGGCTCGGCAGACACGCGGTCAATTGCTTCTGGTAGTTCGGAGTCGTCGCGATGACGGTGTACGGTGGGCCCTGGGTCGTCTCGTACCCCGTGTACGATCCGTCACTCTGGCTTACGAGAAAGACATTCGAGAAATCGGTGGGCCGTGAATTCGCCAAGACCGAGGTTTGGAAGTTGATCGCCGGGCAGCCTGGTTGCGCCCATGCGCAGGTGGTGACTAAAGCGGTAATCGAGAACTGGGCCAGGAACCTTAGCCATGAAACACGCATATCGACCCGCTTTCTGACTGACGTGCCGCAACTGCCGTGCCAATCAGAACGCGCTCAATCTAACTGTGTTGTTTAGGCAGATTGAGTAAGGACCGTGGCGGGAGTACACACCGATGTACCCAGCAGGTACACCTGAGTCCGAAATCGCTTTGACGGAGCCCCGACCGCAACAAGCGGTTACACGTAGCTGCTCAGCACGCGCATGTAATTGGCGCGCTCGAAGGCTTCTGGATCGGCCACCGCACGCCGGCTCATGCTGCCTTGCATCTCGGTAATCGACTCGTACTCGTGTTCGTCCAGCCACTCCACGAGTTTCGTCTTCACCTCGGCCAGATAGGTGATGCCGTGCCGCAGCAGCGCCGAGGTCATCATCGCAACCTTCGCGCCCGCCATCATCGACTTCACCACATCCTCCGCCGTGTGGACGCCGCCCGTGATAGCCATGTCTGCCTTGATCTGGCCATAAAGGACCGCCACCCAGTGGAGCCTCATCAACAATTCGGACGAATTGCTGAGAGCCAGGTTCGGAATCACTTCCAGATTCTCGAGATCGAAATCCGGCTGATAAAAACGATTGAACAACACCAGACCATTCGCGCCCGCACGATCAAGCTTCATCATCATGTTCGGCGTGGCGCTGAAGTACGGCCCCAACTTGACTGCCACCGGAATCCGAATGCTCCCCTTTACTTCCTCAACCAGCTCCGTGTGCATCATTTCCACTTGGGAGCTGTTCAAGGAGGGATTCGTGGGCAGGTAGTAGATATTCAATTCCAGCGCATCCGCGCCCGCCTGTTCAATCAGTCTGGCGTAGCGGATCCAACCGCCCGAAGACACACCGTTCAGGCTGCCGATCACCGGAATTCGCACGGACCTCTTGGCGCTGGCGATGTGCTCCACGTAACCTTCCGGCCCGATGTTGTAAGACGTCAGATCGGGCAGGTATGACTGTGCCTCCGCGAATCCTTCGTTCGGCTCGAGCCACCGGTCCAGCTCGTGCGCCTCCAGATTGATCTGCTCCTCAAACAACGAGTGCAGTACGATGGCGCTCGCCCCGGCGTCCTCCAGCCGGCAGAGGTTGTCGACGCTCTTGCAGAGCGGGCTGGACGACGCCACCAGCGGGCTCCGCAATTTCAGTCCGAGATAGCTAGTCGAGAGATCAGGCATGGGGCGTCTCCTTCGCCGGCTCGTTTTCCACCGCGGCTTTAGGCGCGGTGGCACCATTCTGCGAGGCACGCGCCTCATACAATTTCCAGCGCGCCTTGATGTCGGCTTGCGCTTCCTCCAGCAACCGTTGCGCCGCTTGCGGATTACTGTGCCGCAGCATGGAATAGCGCGTCTCGTTGTAGATGTACTTGTCGAGCGGCAACGTGGGCGGTTTCGAATCCAGCACGAACGGATTCTTGCCCAGCTGCACCAGCTCCGGATTGAATCGGAACAGCGGCCAGTGCCCGCAGGCCACTGCGTTCTTCTGCTGTTCGAGCCCGTGCACCATGTCGTAGCCGTGCGCGATGCAATGGCTGTAAGCAATGATCAGCGATGGCCCGTTGTAGGCTTCGGCTTCGAGGAATGCCTTTAGCGTATGCATGTCGCCGGCGCCCATCGCCACCCGCGCCACGTACACATTTCCGTAAGTGGTCGCCAGCAGCGCTAGGTCTTTCTTGGGCGTCGCCTTGCCGCCCGCGGCAAACTTGGCCACCGCGCCTTTGGGAGTCGCCTTGGACATCTGCCCGCCGGTATTTGAATACACCTCTGTGTCGAGCACCAGGATATTCACGTTGCGCCCCGACGCCAGCACGTGATCGAGCCCGCCGTAACCGATGTCGTATGCCCAGCCATCGCCTCCGACGATCCAGACGCTCTTCTTCACCAGCATGTCGGCGATCGAAGCCAGCGCCTGCGCCTCAGGCGACTTCATCCCTTCGAGCTTTTTCTTCAACGCGGTCACGCGCTCACGCTGCTCGAAGATTCCTTTTTCTTTCGATTGATCCGCGTTGAAAATCGCCGCGGCGAGTTCGTCGCCGAGCTCCGGGGCCAGCTTCCGCACCAGTTCGCGCGCATATTCGGTCTGTTTATCGATCGAGAGCCGCAGACCCAGGCCAAACTCCGCGTTGTCTTCGAACAGCGAGTTATTCCACGTCGGCCCGCGCCCCTCTCCGTTTACTGCATAAGGCGTAGTCGGCAGATTGCCGCCATAGATCGACGAGCAGCCCGTGGCATTGGCGATCACCGCGCGGTCGCCAAAAAGCTGGGTCATAAGCTTGATGTACGGCGTCTCGCCGCAGCCCGTGCAGGCACCCGAAAACTCGAACAGCGGCTGCAAGATCTGCACGTCCTTCACCTGGCTTGTGCTGAGCAGCGTGCGATCCAGCTCCGGCAGGTTCAGGAAAAAATCCCAGTTCTTGGCTTCACTCTCACGCAGCGAGAGCTGATCGTGCATATTGATGGCCCGGCGCTTCACCTCGGTCTTGTCTTTCACCGGGCAGGCTTCCACGCACAGCCCACAGCCGGTGCAGTCTTCCGGCGCCACTTGCAGCGTGTACTTCCATTCTTTGAATTCCCGCCAGCGTGCCGGCGCGGTTTTGAAAGTCTCGGGCGATCCGGCCAGCTTGTCGGATTCGTAAATCTTGGCGCGAATCACCGCATGCGGACACACCAGCACGCACTTGCCGCACTGGATGCAGATCTTCTCATCCCAAACCGGGATGTCCAGCGCGATATTTCGCTTCTCCCATTGCGCCGTCGCCGTGGGGAAGGTGCCGTCCAAAGGCATCGCGCTCACCGGCAAAAGGTCGCCCTTGCCGCTGATGATCGGCGCGAGTACGTTCTGCACGAACTCGGGAGCCTGCTTCGGAACCGGTGGCCGGATTTCGAAGGTGCTGGTGACGTTCGCCGGCACCTCCACCGGATGCAGGTGCGCCAGCGTATGATCGACGGCCGCGAAATTCTTCTGCACCACCGACTCGCCCCGCTTGCCGTAGGTCTTCTTGATGGCTTGCTTGATGCGGGTAATGGCTTCCTCGCGTGACAGCACGCCGCTGATAGCGAAAAAGCATGTCTGCATGATGGTGTTGATGCGCGAGCCCATCCCCGTCTGTTTGGCAACCTCGTACGCGTCCACCACATAGAACTTCAACTTCTTGCGGATGATCGTTTCCTGGACGCTGCGCGGCAGATGCTCCCAGACGGCATCGGGCCCGTACGGGCTGTTCAGCAAAAACGTCGCCCCCGGCTCGGCTGATGCCAGCATGTCGAAATGATCCAGAAACACAAACTGATGGCAGGCCACGAAGTTGGCGCGTGAAATCAAATAGCTCGACCGGATCGGCCGTGGACCAAATCGCAGATGCGACACGGTCACCGATCCGGACTTTTTCGAGTCGTAAACGAAATAGCCCTGGGCGAAATTGTCCGTCTCTTCGCCGATGATTTTGATCGAGTTCTTGTTGGCCCCGACCGTGCCATCCGCGCCCAGTCCATAGAACATCGCGCGCACCGTTGCGGGATCCTCGGTGGAAAATTCCGGATCGAAGGCGAGGCTGGTGTGCGTCACGTCGTCTTGAATCCCGATGGTGAAGTGATTCTTAGGAGAAGCTTTCTTCAACTCGTCGTAAACGCCCTTCACCATGGCCGGGGTGAACTCCTTCGACGAGAGCCCGTAGCGCCCACCAATCACCGGAATGTCGCGCCCCGCTTCGCGCAGCGCCGTGATCACGTCCAGATACAGCGGCTCGCCGATGGAGCCAGGTTCCTTGGTGCGATCCAGTACCGCAATCCGCTCCACAGTTTTGGGCAACGCTTCAAGGAACTGCTCGACGGCGAACGGCCGATATAGATGCACCTTGAGAAGCCCGATGTTTTCGCCGTGCGCGTTCAGATACTCGACAGTTTCTTGCGCGGCGTCGGCGCCCGAACCCATCAGGATCACCACGCGCTTCGCGTCGGAGGCGCCGCAATAATCGTATAGGTGATATTGCCGCCCGGTTAGCTTGGCGAACTTGTCCATAGCGCTCTGCACGATCGTCGGGCAGGCTCGATAGTAGGAGTTGACCGCCTCACGCGCCTGGAAATAAACGTCCGGGTTCTGTGCCGTGCCGCGAAGCACCGGCCGGTCGGGAGTCATTGAGCGCTTGCGATGCGCGCGAACCAACTCGTCGTCGATCATCGCGCGAAGATCTTCGACATCGAGCTGCTCCACTTTTGCGACTTCGTGCGATGTGCGGAAACCATCAAAAAAGTGCGCAAAGGGAATTCGCGATTCGAGCGACGCTGCCTGGGCGATCAGGGCGAAGTCCATCACTTCCTGAACGGAGTTCGAAGCCAGCAGCGCGAAGCCGGTCTGACGCACCGCCATGACGTCCTGGTGATCGCCGAAAATCGAGAGCGCGTGCGCGGCAATGGCGCGCGCCGCCACGTGGATCACGGTCGGGGTCAACTCGCCCGCGATCTTGTACATGTTGGGAATCATCAGCAGCAGGCCTTGCGCCGAAGTGAACGTGGTAGCCAGCGACCCTGCCTGTAACGCTCCGTGCAGCGCCCCCGCGGCGCCGCCTTCACTCTGCATCTCAACCACGCTAGGGATTGTGCCCCAAATGTTCGGCTTGCCTTCGCTCGACCACTGGTCGGACCACTCGCCCATGGGTGAAGAGGGAGTAATCGGGTAGATGGCGATGACTTCATTAATCTTATGGGCAACGAAGGCGGCCGCTTCATTGCCATCGATGGTGACTTTGGTTCGTGGCATGGCTAGAACCTGCCGTGTGCAGTTGGGAGTCCAAGCACGGTAGTGGACTTTAACTACAGGCCTTCACTGAGGTGAGGGCACCCGACGGTGATTTTGGGACTTACGAAACCGGGGCAGATTGCACGATTAAAGGCACTTAGCCTGGGTCATTTCACCCAGAAAATTGCCGCCGGTTTGATTCGCTCGGGTGCGGATTCCGAGAGCCCCCCAAGCCCACCGGCCCCGCGGAAAGTGTGGCCAGCAGCCGATTGCCGGTTTCGGTGCTCATAAAGACATCGGCCCAGGGCCAGATTCCCATGGCGCTGGCTAATCTCGACCCGTAGAGAAAGCGGTCCCACCAGCGGCGGCTGAAACGGTCGGGGCTGGTGCGAATCGTGGTGATGTTGTTGTATTTCGAGCTCTGGAGGTAAAGGCGAGGCAGGGGCTAGCAGTATTGTATGGTTAGCCCGTGCTCCGCCGCTGACTGCGCCATTTCATCCATAAACTCGCCTGGATCGGAGAGATTGAAGTCGGCTAGCGCCTGCGAACCGCACGGAGTAAGCTCGCCGCGTCCACAGAGCCGGCAGCGGATTACAAACGTGGCCGACGATGGTGTGGTGGAAATGACGATCGTGTTCGCTCCGGGGGAAACAAGCCGTGTCATCCAAGGCTACTCACCCAAGCCTCCTGTCGTCACGGCGCAAACGGGAACAGCGGGCGCCGTCTCGTTTAATCCAGACACTCAGCGATTCCAGTTTTCTGTATCGCCTAGCGAAGCTGGCACGGTGGTGGTGCAAATCGCACCAAGGTAGTTTTATCGGCTGGATTGTTCGAGCGTCACCGTCCACGCCCTCGGAGTCATCCCTAAACTTTGGCGAAACATCTCTACGAAAGCGCTTGGCTGCCGATAACCGACTTCGAAAGCCACTTCTTTGATGGATCGCCGCGCGACCAAAAGCTCCACAGCCTTCATTAATCGCGCCTGCCTCCGCCACTGCTCGAGGTTCAGACCCAGGTCTCTCTGGAAAGCTCGCTCGATGGTCCTGACGCTGGCGCCGGCGCTCGCGCAGAGAGCGCGCAAGGGCAAGGTGGCGGCAAGGTTCGCCAACAGCATCTGCGCGACGGCGAGCGCACGGGGATCTTTCGGCATCGTCACGAACGTGGGAATTGGTGAGGCGCTCTCTAACCGCGAAACGATCAAATCGCCGAGCGCGGAATGGAGACGATTTCTCGATCGGAGCCGCCCCATGTGAACCGCTTCCACGATGAGCTCCCGAAGCAGAGGTGAAATGTGAAGGACCGTGCACCGGGCAGGCATTCGGGCGGCCAGTCCCCGCCGCAGATATAGAGTACGCATGGAAACAGCGCCCGGCATGCGAATGCTGTGCCAGGTTCGGCCCGGAATCCAGATGGCGAACTGCGGCGGTATCAGCCAAAGACTCATCCCCACAGAAACCTCCATAACGCCCCGGGTAGCATAAATCAACTGGTCCGCGCCGTGGGCGTGCTCCAGCACGCGATAGCCCGACGGATACTCATAAGAGAGTGTGGCAACGGAGACGCCCGGCTTCGGATCGTAGCCGGTGGTAACGTTGTGTCGCATCAGAGATATATTATGGCGTTTTATCGCCTCGGCGACATTACCGGAAACGGAGGATACTACGTTCATGACAACCTCTTCCGTGCTGGGCGCCCGCAAGATCATGGCATTCGTAGCAACACGTGATCCGGATCGCGCGAAGATTTTTTATCGCGACACTCTGGGCCTACGCCTCGAAGCCGAGCAACTGCCCTTCGCACTGGTGTTCGACGCGCACGGCACGATGCTGCGCGTAACTATCGTGCGTGAGATTGTGGTGGCCCCTTATACGGTGTTGGGTTGGGAAGTCCCCGATATCACCGCGACAGCCAGGGAACTCGCGGCCGCGGGAGTGAAACTGGAGCGGTACCCGGGCATGCCGCAAGATGAACTTGGCATCTGGACGTCTCCGAGCGGGGCCAGAGTAGCGTGGTTCAAGGACCCGGATGGTAACGTTCTGAGCGTGACTCAGTTTTAGAACCAATTCCGGGACAAGCAACGGAATTTCGGAAATCGACCGCAGACTTTCGTCATCGGCATCCCGAGCGGTTTTGAGGCCAGCTCAGAAGCACTGTGGGCGGGATAATGGGCTGCCATGAGGATCACAGCAATCATCGCGGCCCCCGTGACCGTGAGGGTAGTTGGTTCGCTTGGTGCCGGACGGCGTGGTGACGTCCACTCTCCGCGCGCCGCGAAACTTCTAAACACTATGCTACTGATTTCGTTTCTACGGTTGGCCGCAGCTACCGGACTGGCTCAGAACACGGTGACGATCCGCGTCAACGCCGCCCAGACCGTTGGTCCATACAAGCCGATCTACGCCTATTTCGGTTACGACGAGCCGAACTACACCTACACGAAGAACGGCCGCAAGCTCGTGGGGGAACTGGCGGCGTTGAGCGGCGCGCCGGTATACATTCGCACGCACTTCATACTGACGACCGGAGACGGAACGCCCGGGTTGAAGTGGGGGTCCACGAATGCCTACACGGAGGACGCGTCGGGAAGGCCCGTATACGACTGGACGATCACGGACCGCATTTTCGACACGTACTTACAGGCGGGCGCGAAGCCGTTCGTCGAGATTGGCTTCATGCCGCAGGCGCTCTCGTCGAAGCCGGATCCGTATCATCCGACCTGGATACCCGGCGCCGCGAACCGGGATTACTCGATCGGATGGACTTTCCCGCCCAAGGATTACAACAAGTGGGGCGAGTTAGTCTACCAGTGGGTGAAGCACAGCGTCGAGAAGTACGGGAAGGAGCAGGTGGAGTCCTGGTATTGGGAAGTATGGAACGAACCCGATATCTCGTATTGGCACGGAACTCCGGAAGAGTACGACAAGCTCTACGACTACGCGGCTGCGGCTGTGAAGAGGGCGCTTCCATCGGCGAAGGTCGGCGGGCCGGCCATCACGGGTCCATCGGGCGCGAAGGCCGCGGCATTCCTGCGCCAGTTCCTCGAGCACTGCGATCGCGGCGGCAACTCCGGAACCGGCGGAACGGGCGCTCCGCTCGACTTCATCACGTATCACGCCAAAGGCCGGCCCACGGTGGTGGATGGTCATGTTCGCATGGGCATCGCGAAACATGCCGAAGACGTCGACGAAGGATTTGCGATCGTGCGCGCGTTTCCGAAGTTTCGAACGCTGCCGATCGTGCTGAGCGAGTCGGATCCGGAAGGCTGCGCCGCCTGCTCGGCGCGCGTTTATCCGCAGAACTCCTATCGCAACGGCGCATTGTACGCGTCGTATACGGCGGCAATGATGAAGAATATTTTCGAGCTGGCCGACCGGCGGCAGACGAACATCGAGGGCATGCTGACCTGGGCCTTCGAGTTCGAGGATCAGCCGTACTTCGATGGCTTTCGGACGCTGGCGACGAACGGCATCGACAAGCCGGTGTTGAACGTGTTCCGCATGGCCGGGTTGATGCGGGGTGATCGCGTGAAGACCGAGAGCAGTGGCCGCGCACAGCTCGACACAATACTCGCGGAGGGCGTCCGCGGCAGTCCCGACGTGGATGCTCTCGCCGTTCGTTCGAACCGGGGAATCTCCGTGCTGGTATGGAACTATCATGACGACGATGTTCCAGCGCCCGAGGCTAGGGTGAGGCTGGAGATAGCGGACGGCCCGACCGCGGCCACGCGACTGCTGGTGCGGCACTACAGAATCGATGAGGCTCACAGCAATGCTTGGAGAGCGTGGAAGACCTTGGGATCTCCGCAGCATCCGACGCCTGAGCAGTACGCGACACTCGAAGCGGCCGGGCAGTTGCAGCTACTGGACTCTCCGCGGTGGGTGGATGTGCGAGGCGGTTCGACGAGCGTGGGGTTTTCGCTCCCGCGTCAGGCTGTTTCTCTGATGGAACTGAGCTGGTAGATCACCTCAGTCCAGGGAGAACCAAAACATCACTTGATGAGGCGCCGGACTTTCGCCTCATTTTTGATCGTTTTTCGCATACGGGACCAGTGACCCTGAACTCCCAATTCGACAGCCACCGCATTTCTCTGCATGCATGGTTGGCGGCTCGGGACATGTGATGACTTTAAGCCTAACTTTTTTGATACTAAGACGTCTGTATAATAAGAAGCCTGAGTATGCCAAAACCCGACTCGCTCCAAGGCTCCCTCGCTCTGCTCGTCTTAAAGATCCTCTCCCGCCGGCCGCGCCTGCATGGCTACGCGATCATGTCCGCAATCCAGGACATGTCCAGCGAGGTGCTCCGCGTCGAGGAAGGTTCGCTCTACCCTAGGAGCCATCGCCGGCCTGGCACTCAGCATGGCGTCAGTGCGATACATCGAGTCGCTGCTCTACGAAGTCAAGCCCACCGACCCGAGCATAGTGGCGCTTCCATCGGTGACAATCCTCCTGGCCCGGATCGGCGCAAACGCCCGGATCTTTCTTTTCTCCGCTGCCGGCAGCACCGAGACGATGTGCGTTACTCTAACCCGCAACCTGCGGCCAAGATGACTCGGTCAGAATACCGAGTCCGTGTCTGCTGCATGATTCGCAGGACCGTATAGTTCGCCGGCAAATTCAGCCACTATGATCACTTTTGAACAGACTAATGACGTTGCGTCTGTTAAGTTAGGTACGTTTACGGCCTGTGTAGCTAGGCCAATGAAAGCTGCTGTTGGCAAGGTGAAGCAGGATAGGATCTATGCCAAAGTCGCGTTTCGGAGGAAGGGCTTTGGCTCGAAAGGGTGCCGGACTTGTCGGCCCGGCATTCCCCCGCCTCAGTTGCGGCCGACGCTTTCGCTGAACGCACACACGAGAACGCGGCCGGAAGTCTTGGCCGGCTGGCACAACTGTCGAGCTGCAATTCGTCGAAGCAGTTCATAAATTACACAAGTCTTACGAACTCTCGAAGCAATTTCGGTTAGCATGAAATTGCACCCTTGCGTAATGACGACCATCGAAGCAGTTGCGGAATTGCGCCGACAATTCACCCGCCGCGGCTGGGACAAGAAAGCCACGAACCAGATCGCGTTCGAGCTGTTGATTCACGTGGCCATCGCGCTGGTAGGCATGGCCATCTTCATGACCTGGCAAAACCCGGCTGCGCGGGCGTTGGGAATCCTAATCTCAACCTTCGGGTGTATGGGCGTCGGGACTAATACACACACCTCCACCCATTACGGCACCAGTGATCAGCGCTGGGTGAACGAGGCGCTCAGCTATTTCGGGTATCCAATGTTCTTAGGCCTATCGGCTACGTATTGGTGGCACAAGCACGTGGTGCTGCATCATCCGGCGCCGAACGTAATCGGAGTGGACAGCGACGCCGACCTTTTGCCGTGGTTCGCGATCACGGCGGATGAAGTTTACGCTAGCTCCGGCCTGCGTCGTTTCTATTACGAGCACCTGCAATTCTGGCTATTTCCATTGGCGCTCGCGGTGAACAATTTCAGTATTCAGAGGGCCGGGTGGGCGCACCTTTTTCGAATGCTCCGCGATTCTAAGGGCCGAAAGTCTGCCCACTGGATCGACCTCAGCGCCCTAGTCTTACATTATTTCATCTGGATCGGTATACCACTCTTGTTCTGGCCAATGACGGCAGTTATTGGATTCTATATTCTGCGAGGTATTCTGCTGGGGTACGCCATGTACGCCATCCTGGCGCCTGGACATTTTCCGGCGGAGGCGCAGCGTACGACCGATGAAGCCCGGGACGGCGCGGATTTTTTCACGGTCCAGACTGCGGGAACCGTGAGTTTCCGGACGGGCAGGATAGGCAGGTTCTTGTGCTCCGGTCTTGAGTACCAAGTGGAGCATCATTTGTTTCCGAGTATCAGCCATGTCTACTATCCGGAGGTCAGCGTGGTGGTGCAAGAGTTCTGCGCTGAGCATGGGCTGTCCTATCGCTCATACAGTTGGGCCATGGCTCTATGGAAGAGCTGGGAGGTGCTCCGATTCCCGCAGCCGGTTGTAGGGCAGGAGCCCGTGCCCGTCCCGGCTAACGCAGCCCCATCGTCTGTTTAGTGGTTGCGCTCGGTGGCGCCGTGGCATCCACGTCGCATCAATAAGTGCGCGTCTCTACGCGCCGTTAGAGTTCCTGGCTTCCCGGTAATCCTGATCCGTCATTTCGCTCTCATCTCAGATCCAGCGCCATCATCGAGGTCCGGTCGCGCAAGTACAGCCGCGTTCCGGCCACCGATGGCGCCGTCCAGGCGTTGCTATGCAGCAATGCCACGCGCGACAGCACTTTGAGGCCTTGCGGCGTAAAATCGGCCAGAGCCAGATTGCCGTCTTCATCCACCACCACAAATTTCCCGTCCGCGTAGACAAAGCTGGCTTTGGAAAAGGTGCGGTCCTGCCATGCAATCTTGCCCGTCTTCACATCCACGGCGGTGAGCGGAGCGGGGCCGAAATCGCCGCTCGAACCGAAGACGTAATCGCCCACCCGCACCACCGTCGAGAAATGCACGCGCATGCGATGGCTCGACCAGACCTCGGAGGGCACCGTTCTGTCTCCCTGGCGCGTCAGCCGGATCACCGCGCTGCCGCCGCTGTATGCGGATGACATGAACAGCAGATGGTCGTCACCCCACACCGGCGTGCTGATGTTGAGCCCCCAATCAGTCTTGTGGGGGAAAGTCCAGAGCACCCGGGCATTGGAGGGATCGATCGCCACCACTTCGTCGTGCATCATCGCTACTAGCTGGTCCTGGCCGTCCACATTGATCAACACCGGCGTGGCTGGAGCGTTATCGAACTTCTGCACGGTCCGCCACCGAACCGCGCCAGTCTTCTGGTCGAACGCCACGAAGGAGTGCCCTTCCCCTCCCACTTTCATGATTACGAGATCTCGATAGGCAACCGGACTTGGCGCGAAGCCCCGATCTTGAAACGTGCCGTTGAACTCTGCATAGAGGTTATGCGACCACACCATCTTGCCGGTTTTCTTGTTCAGGCAAATCAGGTTTCCCATAATGCCTATCGCGTACACGCCGTCTTCCGTGACCAGCGGAGTAGCGTGCGGACCCGAACCATTCTCCATTCCCATACCCGGCCGAAACCTGGCTTCATACCGGTACTCCCAGATGGTCTTGCCGGTATCGGCTTCCGCCGCCAACACGACCTCATCGTTGAGGACGCGGTACATGGTGTAAATCACGTTGCCATCCACGGAGACCGCCGAGTAGCCGTCGCCTAGCGCGCGCTTCCAAATCACCTTGGGACCGGTGGCTGGCCACGAGCTGGCCAACCCGGTAGCATCGGACTTAAAATTGCCCCTTGGGCCGCCGAACTGCGGCCACTCCAGCGACCCTGCGTGGCACACCACCACCACACTCAACATTGCGAACGCACGGATCATGATTACCTCTTGCGATTAGACGGAGTGTATCAACATTTGTTCCGGGGCAAGAAGCGAATATTGAGCCTCTGCGCGCTCTTCCTCGCGGGCCGCACAGGGTAGTTGCCGAGCGGCAGTTCTGTGCGTCCTGAACCGGCGAGCACCGGCGTAATGCGAGTCAACAAGTTGGTTGCGCTAATTCTGCGTTGATCGACGGATGTAGATGTAGATGTAGATGTAGCGCAGGGACACGCGCCGTCTGCGGGTACCTGCGGCCTTTAAGGTTCGTCACGCCGAAAAAGCCGCGGGTGTCCCGCCAACCCCGCGGTATCCCCACGCTACAGGAATGGGTGCTTAACGCGGAACAATGTCGCCCAGCCCCCGCCATTTCGCCGTACAATAAAAGAGGCATAGGTCCGAAAGCCGAGCGCCTCGTTGGCGCTCGCCCTTCCGTCGACAGGAGGGTTTGCTATGCGGTCCATCATCGTTTGTGTTTTCCTGCTGGCCGCGAGCGCTATTCTGCGCGCCGCCGGCACCGAAAAAACCACCACCCCGGTGGACGAACCACGCTACGATCCGGCGACGGAGGTCAGCATTGTGGCCATCGTTACCGAAGTTCGAGAGGTTCCGCACGGCAGTCCGCTGAGCGGAATTCACTTGTCTGTAAAAACAGAATCCCAAGCTCTCGACGCGCACTTGGGACCCGCCGAATTCGTCAAGCAATTTGAAATAACTTTCGCCAAAGGCGACGAAGTGCGGGTAACCGGCTCGAAGGTGAAAACCGCCAATGGCACCCGTGTGATCCTGGTGCGCGAAGTGCGCAAAGACGCAGCAACCCTGTCGTGCCGCCGGGCAAACGGCGAGCCCAATTGGGAATAGCAGCGCCGCGCTGAACCTGCCTCCCGGATTTACGCCACGCGTGGAACCTGCGTCAGGCACTCCCGCCCGCAGTTCTGCCGGTCGGGCCAGCGGGAGCAATCCTGAATCTTGACACCCGGGTTTCCCAAAACGTGCATGGCTACCGCATGCCGGGCGTCCAGCTCGATATTGACGGCTCGATGGTTATCCGGGCAGATCACAACGCGCCGTCCGCGGGATCGGCTATAAACTTTGCTCACTGACCAGGTCAGCGGAATAAGCAGAGCAAGAACGAACCAAACGGGAATCAGATATAGCACCGACATAATGTGCCTCCATCAACAGGCTACGGGTTCACAGGCCAGCCTTTCGGCCAGTTCCGGAATCGCGGCTGACAAGACTTCCTTGACATGCCGCACGAAGACAAATTCCATTCCGGCGCGAACGTCATCGGGAAGTTCGCGCAAATCTTTTTCGTTTTCCTTGGGAAGAATGATGCGCCGCAGACCGGCGCGCCGGGCCGCCAGCACTTTCTCCTTCACCCCGCCGATCGGCAGAACCAGGCCGGTGAGCGTGATCTCGCCCGTCATCGCCGTATCCTTGCGGGTGGCGTGTCCCACATAAAGCGACGCCAGCGCTGAAAGCATGGTGACACCGGCGGAAGGCCCGTCTTTCGGGATCGCTCCGGCCGGCACATGAATATGCACGCCTGATTTGTGGAACTGAGCGCGGTCAACTGACAGCTCGTCGCAATGCGACCAGATGTAGCTGTGAGCCGCCTTGGCCGACTCCTGCATCACCTCGCCCAGATGACCGGTCAAGGTCAAACCCTGCCCCTCAGGCAATAGCGTGCCCTCCACATACAACACGTCGCCGCCCGTTTCCGTCCAAGCCAGACCGACCGCAACGCCCGGCGGCAAAATGTCGCGAGCCTGCTCCAGGAAGAATCGTTCCGGCCCCAGCATTTCCGAAAGATCCTCCGGCCGGACGGTGACCGGTTCGCTCTTACCTTCGGCAAAACTCAATGCCGCCTTATGTGCCAGCCGGCCGATCGCCCGCTCCAACTGCCGAAGTCCGGCTTCACGCGTGTAGCATTCGACGACCTTTCGCAACGCCTCCGAGGTAATCGTAAACTGGGCGGACGTTAGCCCGGAATCCTGCATTTGCCGCGGAATGAGATAGCGCCGGGCGATCTCGCATTTCTCCTCTTCGCTGTAACCGGAAAGCGTCAGGATCTCCATGCGGTCCAGCAAAGGCCGCGGAATCGTCTCAAACGTGTTCGCGGTGGTAATGAAAAAGACCTTCGAAAGGTCAAACGGCAAATCCAGATAGTTGTCGTGGAAGTTCTTGTTCTGTTCCGGGTCGAGAATCTCCAGCAGGGCCGATGCCGGATCGCCGCGGAAGTCCTGACCCAGCTTGTCTACTTCATCCAGCATCAACAGCGGATTATTGACTCCGGCGCGCCGGATCGCCTCGATAATCCGCCCGGGCATGGCGCCGATGTAGGTTCTGCGGTGGCCGCGCAGCTCGGCTTCATCGTGCAGGCCGCCGAGGCTCATGCGCTCGAATTTCCGGCCCATGGCGCGCGCAATCGATTGGCCGAGCGACGTCTTTCCCGTGCCCGGCGGTCCCGCAAAGCACAAGATCGGCGCTTTGGCCTGCGGGTTCATCTTGAGCACGCCCAGTTGCTCCAGGATGCGCCCCTTCACCTCTTTCAGATCGTAGTGATCCTCGTCGAGAACCGCCCGGGCACGCGCAATATCGATTGCCTCCGGCGAGCGCTTGCGCCACGGCAGATCCACCACCAGCTCCAGGTACGATCGGATCACGTGGTAATCCGGTGCGGCGGGCGGGAGCTTTTGCAGGCGCTTTAGCTCGCGCTCGGCTTGCTTGCGGACTTCTTCCGAAAGATCAGCCTGCGCCAGGCGGTCGCGCAGCAGTTCGGATTCCGCCTGCTCCGGACCTTGTTCGCCCAATTCCTGCTGAATGGCCCGCAGTTGCTGCCTGAGCATGTACTCCCGCTGCTCTTTACTGATCTCGGTCTCAGCTTCGCTGACGATCTTGTTGCGCAGCGCAAGCACGTGCACCTCGTGCGAGAGGTACGTGTGCATCAGGCGCAGTGCGTCCAGGCGGGTCGGCGCTTCGAGCAGCGCCTGCTCCTTCTCCACTTCCAGGCTGAGAACTGAACCGAGCATATAGACCAGCCGGGCCGGGTCCTCATGAACCAGGATCAGCCGCGCAAGCTCCTCTGGCGCCTGCACTTGCGTCAGGGCAATAGCTTGTTGCGCGATATCCAGCACCGCCCGGCGCAGCGCCTCTACTTCATCACCTGTATCTTGCGGAGCAGGCAGGGTTTGCACACGCGCGTGAAGCGTTCCCCGCACTTGCTCCACTTTCAGGATGGTGACGCGTTCCAGGCCCTGCACGACCAGCTCAATGGCGCCATCGGGCCGGCGGCCTAACTTCTTGATGACGGCGTTTGTTCCGACCGTGAACAGGTCCTCTTGGCGGGGCTCGTCAACCGAGGCGTCGCGTTGCGCCACGATGACGATGTGCTTCTCCTCGCCAGCCATCGCCCGCTCCACCGCCGCCACCGAACTCGGCCGGCCAACCGAAAGCGGCAGAAGCATGTGAGGGAAAAGTACAGCATTCTTGATGGGCAACAGGGGGATAGCCGCCAACCTCTCCGGATCGCTCATACCTCTTCCTCGCCGAATCGCACTCGAATCAACAACATCCCGTCACGGTATTCAGATTCCAGGTGTGCTTGCTCTAAGTCACGGGGCAGAACCACCGAGCAGGCAAACCGGCTGTATCGAATCTCCATGGAGTAGTGTTCCCAACCGTGTTCCGCCAGCGGATCGCGGCGGACGCCGCTGATCATCAAACGCGAGCCTCGTGCGGAAATTGAGACGTCATCCGGTTTGACCCCGGCGAGATCGCACTTAACCAGCCAGTTGGAGGACCGCCGGTAGACATCCACATGCGGAACCCACACGGTTTGTCCCACATCGATGGTGTGGCTCAGGAAAAAGATCGACTTGTGGCGAATCTTGTCTCGCATGGCCGCTCTACGTACTGCAAGTGGCGAGCCATCAATCATTTGCCGAAAGACCGGAAGTTTCCCACGATCGGGTGGGGACTTTCACGCAAATTTGGGTTACCCACCCTGGCGGAGTTAGCGCAGCGAGTCAAGCACCTGTCGCTTGGCTGAGTCGTCCACGTCCAGGCTGGCGGCGTATTTGCGGCCGACCAAGGCGCCTTCCTCTTGCAAGTGCGACGTGTAGTACTCGAAGTATGCGAATGTGGAAACACCGCCGCGGACCATCTGATATTCCCGGATGGCCGCCTTCCACTGATCGAACACATCGGAAACATCTATATATATGTAGGGGTAAAAACCCTCCGAATCTTCCCAGTTATCGGCATAGAAAACACCCTGGATGCCGCGGTAAGGCGGGTGATTGGTTTTCACCGCTTCTAACTCCGCCATTAATACCGCGTCCGTAACAATGGCGGACGTATTTCTGTGGTCCTTGTGGAAACTGTTCTTCCAGTGCGTGATCACATAAGTAGGTTTGACCTGGCGGATCACATCAGCGACGTATCTGCGCGCCTCTTCATCGTTGGAAAGCATGGCGTCGGGGTATGGCCCGATGATCACCTCGGCGCCGAGGATCTTGGCGGATGCGGCGGCTTCTTGACGCTTCTGTTCGGCGTACTTTTCGGGCGACAGATTCGGGTTACCGGCCTCGCCCAACGTCATGTGCAGGATCACGACGCGGTCTCCCAGCTTCTTCTGGTGAGCCAGAATTGCACCTGCAGTGAGATCCATATCGGCCGCGTGAGCGCCGATGGCCAGGATGGTCCGCTGCTGTGCCAAAGCCGGGAATCCAGCCAATCCGACCAGAATCACAATGGAAACACGCACTAGCTCTCCCTCCTCATCAGTCGTGCCGCGGTTAATTCAAAACCAGCAATAGCCAACGCGCTCACAATGGCCAGCAACAGACCGGCACCGACGCCGCGGCTTCCCGCAAGCTGACCCGCCACCCAGGGCAGCGTCATCCCGCCGCTCAGCGCCACTCCGATGAGAATACTGAAGACCGTTCCTGAGTGGCTGGGATAGCGCGCGCCGGCGAGTCCCAAAGTCGTCGGGAAGATCGCCGCGATGCTGAACCCGAGCAGCACGATGGCGACCGCCGCTACCGATAGCGCGGAGGCGAGGAGCAATAGCGCGATACTCGCAGCCACACCCAAAGCGCTGGCTAGAATCAAGCCTCCGCCGCTTGCGTGAAGCAACACACGGCTCAGGATAACGCGTCCGATCATCAGTGCACCCCAGTACGCCGCCAGGAGGTAGGAAGCCGCGCCTACGCTCGCGCCGAGATTCCGCATCAGGAAAGTGGTGACATATCCACCCAGCAGGAATTCATTGCCGGATTCACAAAACAGCAGCAGGGCGAAAATCACGACGAGCGGCTGGCGTGCAAATCGCAGCACATCACCGATGGAAACGCCCTGACTCTGTCGTGGAGCAGGAAAACGCATCCAGGCGCTCAACATCGGGATGAGACTCACGGCCGCTCCGACATAAAGGATGTCCGACAGCCCCAGCGCATTGAGCAGCGAGCCAATCGTAAATGGGATGAACAGCGCTCCGAATCCGAAAAAGACGCCGAGCAGGTTCAGCGCCGCGGTTTTCCTTTTTGGGTCGTCGTGCAGGTCGGCGATCAAGGTATTGGTTGCCTGATTGAGCGCGCCGCCGCTGGCGCCCAGCAGCATTACCGCCAGCACCAGGCCGCCGAAAGTGTCTATTCCCGCGATCAGAACCAGTGCTCCCGCGACAAACAGCGGCGCCACGACGAACGCGGCTTTCATTCCGAACCGGTCGAGCAAAGGCCCGATGGTAATGGTGGTCACGAGCATCGCGCCGTTCATCGCCAGGAAAAGATTGCCCGCATGTGCCAGATCGAAATGCAGACGTTGCGAGATCAGCGGCAGAATGGCGCCGAGCAGGGCCAACACAATGCCGAAGCCGAACATGCCGGCGTAGGCCGCGCCGCTAAGCAGCCCGGCTCGAATTCGAGGCCGCGTTTCGCTCATTCCGGGCTGCGCGAGAACAGTGCCTTGGTGAAGATGTCGAATACTTTGAAGTTATGATCTTTCTCGATTCCGGGCACGTTGGGCGAGACAAACGTCACGAGTTTGTGTCCCTTGGCGGCCAGCCGCGCGCCCGTTTCGGCAACAAGCGACATGGCCACGAACACAACCGCCATGGTCGAGCCCGCGGCCACGTTTTCCGGCTTGCCGATATCCACCAGCGCATCTTCGGGAGGCACGCAGTTGTCGATGGCGATGTCGGCCGCGTCGGAAAGCTTCTGTCCCGTCGAATGTGTCGACTTGGCGACTTTCGCGTTTTCCAGCGACGAAACCGTCACAACCTTGAGTCCTTTTTTCCTGGCATACTGCGCCGCTTCAATAGGAGCGGCATTCATTCCGCCGTGCGAGAACACGAGCATGATGTCTCCCGGCCGAAGCGGGTAGCTTTGCAAAAAGACTTCAATGTAACCTTCTTTCCGCTCCAGCCACAGCAGCTCGCGAGCGCCGCCGGGACCGACCACGTTGGACCACATCAGCCGCGGATCGTACAGCGGGAAGAATCCAACGTAGCTCCCGTAGCGCGGAAAGATATCCATGACAGGAATTACCGAGTGACCGCTGCCGAACAGGTAAACGCGATTACCCGCGGCGATCGCGGTAGCCATCGCTTCGCCGGCCAATTCGATCTGCTTCTGCTGAGTCGTGTGAATCTTCGCCAGAACTTCCGATATTTTTTCGTAGTATTTGTTTGCCGACATAATTCCTTTGCGTTGATTACTCGATGGAGTCTCCGAGCGCCAGGCGCGCCGCTCCTAAAAGACCGGCATCCTCGCCGAGTTGTGTCATCTCAATTCGCACTTGCTTGGCGGCGACGGGTTGCGCCCATTGCGCCACGGTGCGTCGAATCGGTTCTAAGAACAGGTCGGCGGCTTGCAACAGACCGCCTCCCAGGACGATCATTTCCGGATTCAGGATGCTCACGATGTTAGCAATCCCCATCCCCAGATACATCGCCGATTGCTCCACCGCCTTCTTCGCCGCCACGTCGCCCGTGCGCGCGCGGGCTACCACTTCTTCCGCGGAACTCAAACCCATGCGCCGGGCGAGCGCCGGTCCGGCAGCCTCGGCTTCCCAACAGCCCAGCTCGCGATAGACTTCGCGCCATTCCGGATTCAGTGCGAACCAACCTACGGCGCCGGAAATATCGGCAGCGCCGCGCACCAGCCGTCCGCCGGAAATAATACCCGCGCCGATGCCCGTGCCCACCGCGAGAAACACCACTTCGTTCAAGCCCCGTGCAGCGCCTAGCCAGCGTTCACCGGTCACGTAGCCTGCGCGATCACTGTCGATCTTGATTGGAATCTTCAACTCGCGTTCGAGTTCCGCCCACAGCGGCACGTTGGCGTGGCCCCACAGGTTGGGCGCCCACGCCTCGCCCGTGCCCGCAAAATAGATTCCCGGGACAATAACGCCGATCGCCCGAATCTCGTCGCGCGCCATTCCGCACGTGTGCAACACCTCTCCCACCACGCGCGCAATCTGGTCAACCGATGCCCGTACATCGCCGGAGGCAACGGGAATCTTCATGCGGTACGAAACCACGCCCGTGGCATCCACCAATGCCGCACTCAGCTTCGTTCCGCCTAAGTCGACCGCTATCACAGACGGCATCGTCTATCTCGGAGAAAGATCGACCACCCAGACATCCTCCGGCGCGATCTGTCCGTGGAACGCCACTCTACCTGCGTCTTCCGATATCTCAACTGTCTTCCCGGTGACGATGTCGGTGCCACGATACTTCCCTGCCCTGACGCTCAGTGAGACTGACGGCTCGATGGACTGCTTGCCGTGGTTGAAAACGAAAACCAGCGTGTCGGCGCCACTTTGGAGATACCGGACCTCCGCGGTCCCTCCAACGACGGTCACGGGGAGTCGAACTCCGGCCCACGCGAGCAGCGCGGCGTAAAATTGCGCAGCGGCCGGCTCGCGGTGCGTTTCGTAAGCCGCTCCTACATACGAACCGAGCATCAGCGTTTTGCCTTTTCCGTATGTTGAGATCACGGCGGCGGCAGCTCCACCCGGAAACGTCGCTGCCACGTGCGCTCCCGGCCCCAGAGGCTCCAGCGTCTCCTCGTACCATCGCGCCTGCAGCGATTCACCCGCCGCGAAGCCTGGAATCTCGCTGCTCGTCCATTTCACCGTGGTGCGGCCGGCTTTTCCGGTTTGCACATCGGTTTCACGGCATCCCATTACCTCATGCAATCCCATGCCGGGAATCACGGGCGATGAAGAGCCATGCTCGTTGTTCCATCCCAGCCGTGCCTCAGCGACGAGTGTTCCACCGTTCGAGACGTAGTTTTTCATCTCCGCCGCTGACGCCGCCGGAATCATCAGCGGGTACGGCAACAGCACCAGCTTGTACTGTTTCAGCAGATCTTCGGACAAGCGGTTGATGTGGATGAAATCGAGCGCCACATTCGTGGGAAAAAGCGCACGATAGATGCCCAGCATGGAGTCGCGCTCGATGCCCTCAACCTCTCCCTGCGGCCCGCCGTAAGCTGCCTCGCGCTCACGGCCTCCGACAAAGTATGTCAGCGGATTATAAACAATCGCCACTTCCGCTTTGGGTGGCCGGGCGGCAAGAAACAGCTTCTGATTGCGATTGACGACCTGCGCAATCGAGCCTGCTACCCGGCTGCGCTCCGTGATTGTTCCGTCCAGTTTAATTAGGCCAAAACCGCCGGACTCGTAACCCGTGCTCATCGGATACCAGGCGTAGTAGTTGATGGCTTTCGCGCCTCGGGACAGTGCGCTCCAGGTCCAGATGCGGATGTCCTCAGGTGTAACGGCGGGCGAGACATTCAGCGCAACGGTTCCGAAGCCGCCCTGCAACTCGCCGATCCAGAATCCACGGCCGCCCTCGGCGAATCCGAAAGAACGTGTGAAATCGAGCAGCGCCCCGCGCCATTCGACATCGCGATTCACGAAAGAAGAATGCTTCGGATAGAGGGACGTGCCGTAGTAATCGACCTGGCTCGACATGGTCCAATCATCCGACTGGCCTTCCCACCACAAAGGCGAGCTGAACAGTCCGATGCCTGCGGCGTGAGAGGTGGCTACCGTGTGCGGGTCTACCAGCTTCACCGCCTCATAACGATCGCGCAGATCTTCCCCTAGTTTGTCGGCGATAAACTGCTTCCAATCGATGAAATCCGTATAGGAAAGGATCGTGCTCAGCCGGTTCGGCTCCACTTCGTCCCACGAGCTGAAGTGCCGGTACCAAGAGTCATTGAGCGCTTCGAGCGAGCCGTACTTTTTCTGCAACCATCTCCGGAACCGCGCGACGGAATGCCGGCAGAAGCAGAACTCGGGCCGCTCGATGTAGGTTGGCGTCGCCCAATTGATTACGTGGGGCTCACTCCACAAATCCCATCCCAAAAAGTTCAGGCTCTTTTGAGCGCGCCGCGCCAGGGCCGTGTAGAACTTCAGCTCCACGTCGCGGACGCCGGCGTGATCGCGGCAGTAGCCCGGCGACGATTCCGGATGAATCACCATTCCATTCGAGGAGACGAACAACGAATCCGGAAATTTCTTCCCCACCCAGGCCGGCGCCGAATCCATGTACACCTGGATAACGACCTTGAGCCCCTGCTCTTCGGCCAGCTTGAGAATCACGTCGATTGTGTCGAACCGGTATTGCCCTTCTTCCGGCTCTCCCGTGGCCCAGTCAATCCAACATCTGACGGTATTGAAGCCGAGCGCTTTGAGCTGTGTCAGATCCTTCCGCCAAGTGTCGACTTTCGACCGAGGATCGCGCTCCAGCATGGGAGCCCGCGCCTTGCCGCCGCCATACCAGACCGACATGGGAAAGAAGTCCTCGGCTTGGACGGGTTGGGCTTGGAGCGCAGCGGGAGCCAACCCACAGATCAGGAACAAGACAAGACGCACCCGAGTCATCGGCTGACATCTTACGACAACCAGCGTTGCGGGCGAAGTGCGTTGATTTCGGTGGCGGTGTTGTCACTGGCGGCACGGCTCCGAATGAAACACCCATTCCTGTAGCGCGGGGATACCGCGGGGTTGGCGGGATACCCGCGGCTTTTCTCACGTGCCTGCCTCACAGCCGCAGGTCCCCGCATACTGCGCGTTGCGCTTCGCTACATCCGCCGATCGGCGTTCGCGGCTCTCATTGTGGCCAATTTGCTAGAATAGGAAGAGCTTTCTGCGGTTTAGCAGCATGCCCCTCTACGAATACAAATGTCAGTCTTGCGGTGAGAAGTTCGAGGTAATTCAGAAGTTCTCCGATGCCCCGGTCGAAACGCACGAAAAGTGCGGCGGACACGTGGAACGGCTGATCTCGACATCCGCGCTCCAATTCAAAGGCTCCGGATGGTACGTCAACGACTACGGGAGCGGGAACGGCAAGAGCCAGTCGTCGAAAGACGGTAAAGACGGTAAAAAGGAAGCCAAGAGCGAGAGCTCCTCTTCCACGGAATCTGCTTCTAAAACCGAAACTAAGACATCTTCCAACACTCCGGCCACAACTTCTGATAAAAAAGTGTAGTGCCTCGCCGCGCTGCACCCGCCTTTCTCCTCGTCCTGGCCACGGGTCTCGTTCGCGCTGAAAATGTCACCGTAGAGGGCCTCTTGCAACGCGTGGAGATCATCCGCGACCGCTGGGGGGTGCCGCACATCTACGCGAACTCTGTGCACGATCTGTTTTTCGCGCAAGGCTTCATCGCCGCCAAGGATCGGCTGTGGCAGATCGATCTTTGGCGCCGCATCGGTACAGGTAAGCTGGCCGAGGTAGTGGGGCCGTCCGCGATCGATCGCGACCGCCTCGCCCGTTCCGTGGCGTTTCGCGGTGATTGGGATGCCGAGTGGTCGAGCTATGGCCCGGGCACGCGCGAGATTGTCACAGCCTTCACCGACGGCATCAACGCCTACATCAAATCGCTCAACGGCGTGCGGCCGCTGGAATTCCGGTTGGCCGGATACGATCCCGGTTTGTGGGAGCCCAAAGACTGCGTGAGCCGCGTCGCCGGCTTGCTCATGACCCACAACCTGACAAACGAGGTCAAGCGGGCCGGACAGGTGCAGCGCTTCGGCATCGCCGTGGTCGAGAAGTTTTTCGCGCTCGATCCGCCGATTCCTATTGAAATTCCCCAGGGTCTGGATCTTGCCGATATTTCGCACGACATTGTTCGCGTCTACGAGCAGGCCGTCGGACCGGTGTCATTCACGTCCCAGCAAGGAAGCAACGACTGGGTCGTCGATGGCACCATGACCACCACGGGCAAGCCGCTGCTGGCCAACGATCCTCATCGGCCGGTGCAGATTCCATCGCTGCGCAAGACCGTTCATCTAGTGGCTCCGGGATGGAACGCGATCGGCGCGGGCGAGCCGTCCCTGCCCGGCATCGCTCTGGGTCACAATGAGCGCATCGGCTTCGGCTTCACCATCGTCGGGATCGATCAGCAGGATCTCTACGTGGAGAAAGTGAATCCGGACAATCGGGACGAATATCGCTATCGCAACGCGTGGAAGAAATTTGAAGTCGAGCGCCAGACGATCCCGGTGAAGGGTGGGCAGCCGCAGGCCATCGAGCTGCACTTCACGGTTCACGGCCCCGTTATCTACGAAGACGCGGCGCGCCATCGCGCTTATGCGCTGCGCTGGGTAGGCAGTGAGCCAGGAACGGCCGGGTATCTCGCTGGTCTGGCGGTCGCTCAAGCCAGGAACTGGAACGAATTTCTGCGCGCAATGGAGCGGTACAAGGTCCCCAGCGAAAACATCGTGTACGCCGATATGGATGGCAACATCGGATGGCAGGCGGCGGGAATGGCCCCCGTACGCAAGAACTGGTCCGGTGTTCTGCCAGTGCCGGGCGATACGGGCGAATATGAGTGGAGCGGATTCCGGCGGGCCGCGGAACTCCCGCGAAAATATAACCCCGCCAATCATTTCATCGCCACCGCCAATCACAACATCCTGCCCGCGGGCTACACCGTTCCCCTCAACTACGAATGGGCGTTGCCGTTTCGATTCCACCGCGTCGAGGAGATGCTCGGCGCCGGGAAGAAATTTACGATCCAGGATTTCGAACGGATGCAGCAGGATGTCACCTCACTTCCGGCACGGCGCTTCCAGGCCATTTTGAAAAACTGGGCGCCCGAGCCCGGCAGCCGCGAGGCCAAAGCCGCGAATCTGGTGGGCGAATGGGATGCCAATCTGGCGGTCGATTCGGCGGCGGCGTTGATTTACGAGTACTGGATCGCACAACTACCTCGCGCTGTCTTCGGACCGGATATTGGACCGGATGCGAGCCTGCAAACACTCTTGGCGACGCTGGAGCACGAGCCGAATGCAAAGGCACTGGCGGAATCGCTGCGCGCCGCGCTCGATGAAATCCAGCGCCTGTACGGACCTGACATGCAATCGTGGCAATGGGGAAAGGTGCACAAGATCGTATTCCATCATCCGCTCGGCGTGAGCACGTTCGACCGCGGTCCGGTAGCGCGTCCAGGCGACGCAAATACCGTAAACGCTACCAGCGGCACGCACTTCCAGCAAAACAGTGGCGCCTCATATCGCGAGATACTCGATCTGAGCAACTGGGACAACTCTGTAATGACCAACGTCCCGGGAGAATCGGGCGACCCAGAGAGCCCGCACTACAGCGACCTGCTCGACGACTGGGGCAACGGCCGCTATCATCCCATGCCCTATTCGCGTCAAGCCGTCGAAGCCGCCGCCGACGAACGGTTGTGGCTCGTGCCCAAGGCCGCGAGGACTCACTAATTCCTCACCCGTGGTGTGGTTACGGACACCAATCGCGTGGACCGGTGCCCGTAGACAGCGCTATCATCTAATCAAGAAGCTGCTTCCCCATGCCCCTGGACAGTTTGTCGGAGCCAGAACGCCTGCGACTCGCGCAGTTGATGAAAGTTCCGCTCATTCCGCCCACACGACCTCCCCGGAAACCCAGGCAGATTCAGTGGCCGAAGTGGGATGGCTGGTCTGTCTCCCGCGCGAAGCAGTACCTCATCGCGCATCGGCGCCTTTGGGCTGTCGGCGGTGCTGCCGCTCTTGCCAGTTTGCTATTGCTGGCCATAGCCATCAAGGTAGCGGGCCGGCGCGATCAAGACGCGGTGAACTTGCAGGTCGGGGAGTCGCAAGGCGAATTGCACATCCGCTGGGACACGGAATCGTCTCTCGTTCGTAGAGCGACCGGCGCAAAGCTGTTCATTACCGATGGCCCCGAGCGGCTGTTCGTGAGCTTGGATAGCAGCCACCTGCGACGCGGTGCGGTGAGCTATGCACGCCAGACCGAGCGCGTGGAATTGCGCATGTCGCTCTCCGAGCCCGATGGCCGGACGATCGAACAAGAGGCAATTTTCTTCGGCGCTCCAGTACCGGATGACAATGCGCGGCAACTGTCGGCAAGCGCTTCGCCGACGGTGCCCGCGCCCTCGCTATCCGTCGAAGTCAAACCACGCGTCGAGCCGGCCGGCAGAATCGAACATCGCTCGCGCAGAAAGCCATCGGTACAGAGCGGGACCACCTTGCCGTTCACCTGCGCCACGGGCGATGTGTATCACAAGACCGACGCGCCGCCGGGATGGGACACGTTCACCTGCCAGGGGAAAAACGTCTGGAGCATTGCGCCGTCGCAAACCGGCGCGGATGGGTCGGGCCGCCGGCCAAACATCGATCCCAACAACGTGACCGTGCAGCCCGCCAGCGCGTCCACCACATAAGAACGCATTGATCGAAGTCACGGACGCCGACCGACCCGTGTAGCGCAGGGACACGCGCCGTTTGCGGGTACCTGCGGCTGTGAGGCAGGCACGTGAGAAAAGCCGCGGGTATCCCACCAACCCCCGCGGTATCCCCACGCTACGGAAATCGCCGAACGCACCACGCGCCATTTCGCTCGCACCAAGCACCCCTGGGTTAAAGTAGATGGGAAGGATATGCCCACCACCAGACGTCATTTTCTGCACACCACCGCCGCGGGGCTCGCCGCGTCCGCGCTAGCCGCGCAAGAAAAAACCTCGCCGAACAACCGAGTACAAGTCGCGACCATCGGCCTGGGTGGCATGGGCACTGGTGACACCCACTCTTCCATCGCCGTGCCGGGCGTCGAACTGGTCGCCGTCGCCGATATCTACCAGGGCCGCCTGGATCACGCCAAGGAGATTTTCGGTAAGGATGTCTTCATCACGCGCGACTATCGCGAAGTGCTCGCGCGAAAAGACGTCGACGCCGTCATCATCGCCACACCCGATCACTGGCATTCGCAGATTTCCATCGACGCCATGAACGCGGGCAAAGACGTCTATTGCGAGAAGCCCATGGTGCAGCGCCTCGATGACGGCAAGCAGGTCATCGCCGCACAGCAAAAGACCGGGCGCATCATGCAGGTGGGCAGCCAGCGCGTCAGCTCCATCGTCTATCAGAAGGCCAAAGACCTTTTCCGCAGCGGCGCCATCGGCCAACTAAACATGGTGGAAGCCTGGTGGGACCGCAACTCGGCCATCGGCGCATGGCAATATTCCATCCCGCTTGATGCCACGCCGGAAAACATCGATTGGGACCGCTTCCTCGGCCGCGCACCGAAAGTCCCGTTCGAGCCTGTGCGCTTGTTCCGCTGGCGCAATTATCGCGATTACGGCACCGGCGTCGCGGGCGATCTGTTCGTGCACCTGTTTTCCGGCATGCACTTTGTCACTGGCGCCATCGGACCCACGCGCGTCTACGCCACCGGCGGCCTGCGTTTCTGGAAGGACGGGCGCGATGTGCCCGACGTCCTGCTTGGCCTCTATGACTACCCGGCCACCGACGCGCACCCCGCCTTCAACCTGTCGTTGCGCGTTAATTTCGTGGACGGCGCGGGCGAAAGCTCCGGCTTCCGTTTCGTCGGCAGCGAAGGCATCATGACCATCGACGACGGCGTGACGCTCTCCAAACAGCCGCGTGAACCCGAACCAGGCTACACCATCGAGACCTTCACCGACGCCATGCAGAAGCGGTTTGTCGAAGACTACCGGAAGAAATATCCGCCACCGGCCATGAACGCCGACAGCATCCGGCCGCAGGGCGAGGAAAAGTACATGCCGCCAGAAGGCTACAACGATCACCTCGACCACCACCGCAACTTCATCACCGCCGTGCGCTCGCGCAAACCGGTAGTCGAAGACCCAACCTTCGGCTTTCGCGCCGCCGGCCCGGCGCTGCTCTCGAATGTGAGCTACTTCGAGCAGAGGATGTGCAAGTGGGATCCGAACAGTATGACGCTGTTGGGTTAACGCCTGCTACAGCACGTCCGCAAACCCGCGTTTCAAATGCCGGAACACCAGCCCGCCCAGGAAGAATACGGCCAGGCTGACGACCGCCAGCGGCAAAGCCTCCCTCCAGCCGGGCACCCGCGTCGAGAGCAGCACTAGCCGGTATGCGCGTACCACGCCTGCCAGGGGATTGGCATAAACCAGGATTCGCAGCCGCGCCGGTACCTGATCCTCAAAAATGAAGATTGGCGTCATCCAGAACCAGGCCGTCAAAATCACCGTGACAAATTGCGCCGTGTCCCTCAAGTAAACCTGCAGCGCCGCCACAACCCACCCGATGCCCACCGCCAGCATGCCGAGCAACAACATATAGAGCGGCAGAACCGCCAGCGGCAGGCCAAGAGAACGCACCTTGATTTCCGTCGCCACCAGCATCAGAACCAGCGCAAGCAGATGGCTGACCAGCGACGACAAAAACACCGAAAGCGGCACCATCTCCGACGGAAAGATCGTCTTCGTAATCAGGCTGGCTTGCTCCACCAGCGACGATGACGACCGCTGCACAGTATCGCTGAACAGCAGCCACGGCAGCATCCCCGCGAAGATGAACAAAGGATACGTCCCTGGTTGCCCATCCGGAAGCTTCTGCTTCAGGCAAACGCTGAACACGTAAGTCCAGGTGACAAGCAGGACCAGCGGGTGGATCAGACCCCACACCCAACCCGCCACCGAACCCACGAAACGCTGCTGAAAATCGCGCCTAACCAATTGAAAAAGCAGACTTCTCCGCTCGATCAGGTTCTGCAGGAAGAAAAGGCCGGGTATACGACTAGGCAAGCCCGAATCCTAACAATAGGCAGCCTTGACACGCAACTTCGCTAGCTGGTAAAGTTTAAACCTTAACAATTCCTAATGCCAGGCCGACGGTAATGGCACTGGCGTCCAAGCACCGCGCCGCGCCATACATCCGGAGTAGAAAAAAAGGAGAAGGGATGAAGCAACAGTATTTTATTCTGGTACTCGCGCATTCGCTTCACGGCAGACTTCGACGCATTCATATTCCCCATCAAGTCCTTTATATCGTGCTCGCGCTGGCCATGGTCGGCGGTTTTTCCATATTCGGGTTCGTTTCCAGTTATGCCCGCATGGCCTGGAAAGTCGCCAATTACAACTCCCTGCAGCAGGAAGCCGATCAGCTTCGCGCCCGTTACCGGAATCTTCAGAAAGTCGTGAATCAGACCAATGAACAGCTCGCCTCGCTCGAGATCTTCGCCAATGAAGTTTCGGTAGCATACGGGATCAAGGAGAAGCTCGAAGGCCCCAGCGATATCGCTTCTGAAGGCAAGCTAGTCCCGTCATTCTCGGAAAGTCTGGACGAATACAACTACCTGCGCAGCTCCAACCTCTCTCGCTCCAGCTATGCGCGCCGCTGGCACCTGAACACGAAGCCCAGCATCTGGCCCGTCGACGGCCCGCTCATGAGCAGTTTCGGCCAGCGGAGCGACCCGTTCTCGGGTGAAGGCGCCTGGCATTCCGGCGTCGACATCTCCGCTCCCAGCGGCACGTCTGTTCGCGCCACCGCCGATGGCGTTGTGACTTTCGCCGACCGGTTCAGTACCTACGGACGCCTGGTCGTGATAGATCACGGCAACGGGTTTGAAACCTACTACGCGCACCTTTCCCGCGTCGACGTGATCGAGGGCCAGGAAATCCGGCAGGGCGAGTTCTTGGGCGCCGTGGGCGCCACCGGGCGTGTCACCGCCCCGCATCTGCACTATGAAGTCCGCATCCACAAGGCGCCGGTCAATCCCTACCGCTACCTGATGGCAACCACGCCAGTGCAGCAGGCCAAAGTGGATTTCCCGTTCTGATATCGAGCGGCCTGTCGAGCCCTACGATCCGGCGCCTTTTCGTTTGGCGACTTCGTTCTTCTTGGCCTGGACCACCGATTTAACCTGCGGGCTGATGTTGGGGGTGGCGAGAGCCTTGTCGAACGCGTCCGCGGCATCGTCGAGTTTGCCGGAATCCTCGTAAACCTGGCCCAAGCGGGCCCACGTAATCGCGTCCGGCGTGGCGGCTATTGAGATGGCTTGCTTGTAGTCCGCGACGGCTTCGTCGTACTTCTTCCGTAACCCTGCCGCTCGCCCCATCGCTTCGTATGCCTGGGCCTGAAAATCCTTCTTTGCAGGGTCCCACTGGTCGTCGGTAATGCCGCTGGGCCTGGGCATTACTTTCGCAGCCTCCAGTCCGGATTTGGCGTACTCATCCACCTTGGCGAGTTTTTGCTCTTTATCCAGGTCAAATTCACGCGTATGACGGGCTATCTCTCCAGCCATGGTGACCAGAGCGAAGGCACCTTTCGGATCAGCATTGAGCAGCCGCTCGCCATAGAACAGCACTTTTGCGAAGTCGTCCTTACGCTGCTCAATCTGCATCCCAGTCTGGAGCAGCATGACCTTGAATTCGGTATCCGGGAAGTTGGTGAGAATGTCCTCGATGGCCTGCAGTTGCTGATCGGGAGTCTGGGCGTCTTGAAATGCGCGCAATGCGTCCGATTCCTTCTTCGATTTGGCATGAGGCTTGACCTCCGTGCTCCGCTCCGCTTCCAGGCTCTTCGACGGCACGTTGGCGTCAATGGCCACTGAGAAGAAGCCGATCATCATCTCGTCCCGGCTCTGATCGCCCCAGGCCACTTCCTTGCCCGGGTCCGGATTGTTTGGATTGTTCGCCGAATTATCGAAGTGCGCGGTGCACTGAATCCTGGTTCCCTTGGGGAGAATCATTGGTTTCGCCAACTCGTAGGAAAGCTGCCAGCTGAAGCTGTAGTCGAGCACGCGCAGTAAGGTTTCGCTCTCGCCGGTGGGGTAAATGGCGCGGAACTCGAAGTCCTTGCCGCGCGAATGCATGTGGGGTTGCATGCTGGTCAATTCCACCTGCGCGCCCAGATCGTACACCGAGTCCACTCTGTAGTTCGCATCTCCGGCAGGGATCTTGAAGTCGCTGTTGTACGCGGCCAGACCGACGACGCGTTGCTTAGGAGGTCCCGGGGCGAACACAAAACCGATCCTGCTCCGGTCTGGGCCGGGCTTGCCGTTGGTGGTGTAGTGCACCTGGAACACAATGTCCGAGCCCGCTTTAATCAAGATCGCTTGTCCGGGCTTGAGTTGCATGGGGAGCGCTCCCGGCGCATAGCCTGCCACTGCCTCGCCCGGGACCCCTTCGTCTTCCTTCTTCCTCTTGATCTTTTTCGGATCGGGAACAAACGGCACACCAGGCTTGGCGCCCTTCAGCCACTTCGACCCTGGCTCCCGAGTAAACACCACGATGTGATGCACCAGCGCCGGATTCCCTGGCCGTGCCTCGGCAAACTGCACCCATCGATCTTCGGTGATCCCCGAAGGCACGACGATATGCTGGTAATCGATGATGCCGGATGCCGGAACATGAAAAGCGTTCGGCATTTCGATCACGACGTCCGGCTTCGGAATCCGCCAGCCTTCGAGAAATTGTAGTGGCGCGGGAGCGTCCTTGGGATCACCGTGCGCCGCGCCCTGGTCGGACCAAGCCACTAGCGTGGAGATCTCCGTCTCCGAAAGCGACCGGTCGTTGGCGAACTTTCCGATGAGCGGATCGGCGAACCATGGCGGCATCTTCCGCAGCAGCACCGCTTCCTTCATCGCTTTGGCCCACGGCCTGGCTTCTTCGTAGGTGAGCAGGGAAAACGGAGCGGCCTCACCGGGACGATGGCATTCCTGGCAGTGCTTCTGCAACACAGGCAAAACATCCTTGGAAAACGTTACCGGGGATGGATCGGTCGCGGCGCTCAAGGTGAAAGAGAACACCAGCGCACTGATCAGGACTTGGGATGGAGACATCATCACCGGTACAGATCGGGATACCGCGCTTTCAGCGCTTCCAGCTTCGGCAGATCGTTTTGCACAACGTAAGAACTCGTCGGATGGTGTTCGCTGTAATGCTGGAGAACGTCCTCGGCGGGATAGAACCCTGCAAGGGGAACCACCTGGGTTACGATCTTGTGCTTGAAGATGCGCACGGCGCTGAGCTGGCGAATGTAGGTCTCGGCGACTCTCTTCTGCTCATCGCCGGCGTAGAAAATCACCGAGCGATATTGCTTCCCGCTATCCGGCCCTTGCCGGTTCAACTGCGTCGGGTCGTGGGCGATGGCGAAAAACACTTTCAGCAACTGGCCGTAAGTGATCTGCGATGGATCGTACGTGATCTCGACCGATTCGGCATGGCCGGTCCGGCCCGTTTCCACCTGGTCGGAGTGCGCGGTGTCGCTGTCGCCGCCGGAATAGCCCGATACAACGCTGACAACCCCTTTCACGTGGTCGAAGACAGCCTCCATCCCCCAAAAACAACCGCCCGCTAAGACGGCAGTCTCAGGCTTTGAAGCGTGCGCCGTCTCATCGATCGTCGGAGCCGGAAACGTAGCGGCGGCGATCGATATCACGGTCCCTAGAAAGGTACACGAGATTCTGAAGAAATGTCGTGCGCGAAGCGATTCTGAAAAACCCCTGAAGACTCCACCACCTCGGCGGAGTGCAATGTCACGAAAACTCAACTCTAACCTCTCCCCCCATCCTGATTCCAAAAGTGGTCGAAGGCAATAGCCAGCTAGACCGATTTCAATATGACCACTATGATGAAACTATGAAGACCCGGCCCGGCGGTTTCTCTCCCGTAATAGCCGTAGACCGTAAGGAAGCGAAGCCGCTGCACAGGCAGATCTACGATGCGTACCGCACGAGGATCATCGGCCGCAGTTTACAAGCCGGACAGCAGATTCCGTCGACACGGGCGCTCGCCGCCGAACTGGGAATTTCGCGCATACCGGTCCTCGGAGCTTACGGGCAGCTCCTGGCCGAGGGCTACTTCGAAAGCCGCGTGGGGGCGGGCACGTTCGTGTCAACTTCACTGCCGGACCAAATGACATCTTGCGTTGCCCTGGGCACCGGACCGGAGAACGCTCGGTCAGGCCCCCGCGTGCTCTCTCGCGCTTCCGAGTTTCTAGCCGGCCGCGAGAAGGCTCCGTGGACGTACGGTTCCGGCGCCTTCAGCGTAGGCCAACTCGCGTTCGATCATTTTCCGTTTCAGGTGTGGTCGAACCTGGTGGCACGCCACGCCCGAAAGGTACGGGCCAGCGCGTTGAATTACAGCGATCCCATGGGTTCCAAGGAACTTCGCGAAACCATCGCAACCTATGTGCGGACCTCACGGGCGGTGCATTGCGAGGCGCGGCAAATCATGATCGTCAGCGGTTCGCAGCAGGCGCTGGATCTCTCGGCACGGGTTTTGCTTGACCCTGGCAGGCCGGTCTGGATCGAGGACCCTGGATACGAGTTGATGCGGCACGCCCTGGCGATGGCGGGCTGTCAACTCATTCCTGTTCCCGTCGATGGCGAGGGTATGAACGTGGCTGCCGGTATCAAGCGATGCCGAAGGGCACGCGCCGCCTTCGTTACGCCGTCTCATCAGTATCCGCTCGGCGTAACCATGAGTGCTTCGCGCCGTTTCCAGCTACTCGATTGGGCGCACAACACCGGCGCCTGGATTGTGGAGGACGATTACGACAGCGAGTATCGCTATCAAAGCATGCCGATCGCCTCGCTGCAAGGGCTGGATCGTGGCTCTCGCGTCATTTACGTCGGAACCTTCAGTAAGACTCTGTTCCCATCGCTACGTCTCGGATACATGGTCATTCCGGCTGACCTGGTCGATCGTTTTGCGGCGGTCCGCCGCGCGGTCGACCTCTGCCCGCCACACCTGCATCAGGCGGTGGTTGCCGACTTCATCAACGAGGGACACTTCGCGCGGCATATCCGGAAAACCCGGTTGCTATACAGCGAGCGGAGGAGTGCGCTGGTCGACACCCTTCGACGCGAGTTCGGCGGCCGATTGGAGATTCTAGGCGCGGAGGCCGGCATGCACCTGGTGGTGACACTTCCGCCGGAATCGAACGATCAGCAGATTTCGGCGCGCGCCGCTCGATACAATCTTTGGCTATGGCCGCTGTCGACTTCCTATCTGGGCAAGGACGTCCGCCAGGGCTTCATTCTCGGCTTTGGAAGTACAAAGGCATTGGAAATGCCAGCCGCCGTTAGCCGTCTAAGCGAAGTTCTGAGGCGGTAAGCGCTGTGCGGGCCAAGTGCATCGAGAATCCGGATGGCGGTTCTCAACAGCCTTTTCAAACCTGATAAGCTAATCCCACCGAGGAGCGGGAAAATGAGAGATTGGTTGGTTCGCCTGGTTGCGTTGACCATTGCAGCGATGTTGCTTTCCGCCGCCTACTACCGCGTGAATTCCTCTACCGTAATGACGCTCGCCGCGCAGCACTTTCTGGCGGCGCTGACGCCCGAGCAGCGCGCCCAGGCCACGTTCCCGTTCCAGGCCGACGAGCGCCAGAACTGGCATTTCATACCGAAGGAGCGCAAAGGCCTCCCGCTGCTCGATATGCAGCCGCAACAAAAGGCGCTGGCGCACGCGCTGCTGGCGGCCGGCCTCAGCCAGCAGGGTTACATCAAAGCTGTCAGCATCATGAGCCTGGAGGACGTCCTGCGCATCCTGGAAAACGCCGACCCCAATTACCGCAATCCGCAGAAATACTACTTCAGCGTCTTCGGCGAGCCGTCCGACACAGGCACCTGGGGATACCGCGTCGAGGGCCACCATCTCAGCCAGAACTTCACCGTCGTCAACGGCAAGATTGCCGATACGCCCAGCTTCTTCGGTTCCAATCCCGCCGAAGTGCGCGAAGGCCCGCGCAAGGGATTACGCATTCTGGCCGCCGAGGAGGATCTCGCACGCGACCTGCTCGAATCGCTGACTCCGGAGCAGAAGAAAATCGCCATTGTGACCGACAAGGCGTTTCCGGACATCCTCACGGCGGCCTCGCGCAAAGCCGCGCTCGAAGGGCAGCCCTCGGGCCTCTCCGCCGCGAAGATGACCAAGAAGCAGTTCGACCTGCTACTGACGCTGCTCTCCGACTATGCCGAAAACGTGCCCGAGCAGCTCGCGCAAACCCGCATGGAGCATGTCAAGCAAGCTGGCACGAACCTGTCCTTCGCCTGGGCGGGCGTGGAAGAGCGCGGCGGCCCGCACTACTACCGCATCCAGTCGCCGACATTTCTGATTGAGTACGACAACACCCAGAACAACGCCAACCACATCCACTCCGTCTGGCGCGACTTCAACGGCGACTTCGGACTGGACCTGCTGGCAATGCACTACCAGCAGGGGCACGAGAAGTAGGACGGCAGGGGCTTGATCCCGAACTAATGCCGTCGGATGACCGTTGAGCAGTTCACATCAACCCGTCGGGTATGCGTCCAAGTGGATTGCAACTTCCTCGAACAGACTTGGGGCACGCGGCGCGGCACCTTCACTCGGGCAAGTTACTCTGAACAGTCACTGCTGCGGCTCCCGGTTAGGCGACTTGGGGTGTACCGCCGCGGCAGCAAACCGTACGGACAGCGCCGCAAATACAACAAGTGTCCAGGCAAGCGATACTATCGCCTCGAGGCCTGTCAGTGATCTTGCGATCGCTGATTTTGGGACAATATCGCCGTATCCAACTGTCGTCGCGGTAACCAATGAGAAGTACATGAACGTCGGCAGGGCTGGACTTGCTGGCAGTCCCGCAAACGAGTCTGACCCTGCGAGCCGCCAAACGGCAGCAAAAAGCGTCGAAAAGACCGTTACAATCGCGAAGTAGCCGACAGCGAATGCCATCAGAGTCGTGCCCATTACTCTCAGGAGTTGGAACGTTGGCTGCAAGGCGACGATCCACTTGTTGACGTTGTTCCCGAGCATGAGGCCCAGCCAAAGGCCCGCTAGATAGACCAAGGCCGATCCCAAGGCGTGGATGAGCGCAGCGGCCGAGCGGCCGCCCAAGAAGTAAATGAGGCCTCCCAAGGCAACTGCGATCGCAACCCCGCTCTTCATCCAGTATCGGAGATCCGTGATTTGGGGGCGGTCAAGAGTCGCATACGGAGCTACCGTAAGCAAACCAACCAACATTCCATATTGGAGGCCACCAGAATACAGAGTCGGCGAGAATGCAGCGATTACATTTGCGACAAACGAAGGGAGGGTGCACATGAACGTCCTGACAAGCATCCCGTCGAAGCTGCGCTGTGCAAGAAAGTTCCGAAGCCGGCCCGAGTGACGTAGAAACTCCAGAACACCAACACCGACGAAAGGGATGGCGATCGCGGAACCTAAAACCATCACGTCGTTTCGACCGTTTCTGTAGAGATCGATCGGCAGATTCAGGAAAAGGCTGGCCAGTAGAGCCCCGACCAGCTTCAAAGATTTGCCAAGCCAAATCGCTCTCATCGATTTGAGATTCTAGCGTATTTCGCTGTGTGCGGCGTTGTGGGAAGTGGAGCGGGCACTTGGAGGAAAAACGCCCTATCCGAGGAATCGCTTTTTTCTGCCTTCACCCATCGCCAGCGGCTCATGCCACTGAAAACAGCTTCGCAAACACGGCAGGCACTTCTTCACCGTGATCGATGCAATCTGCGGCAACGCGCAACGCCAGCGCACGCACAGCCGCAATCGCCGACTCGCGCGTGTCACCGTAGGCCATCACTCCCGGCATGGACTCGATGTCAGCCCACCAGCGGCCGTCTTCCTCGCGTCCAACGACGATCGGAATTGATTCTACGCTGATCACTTCCATCGCTGTTTGGCGTCCATTATCGCCGGAGCGGACCTTCCTAGTGAACTGCCCCAGTCATTTCGTCGCGGCGGGCCGGGCGTGCCCGGCCCCTACGAAGCATGGGATGTAGGGGCGAGGCATGCCTCGCCTTCTGGCGTGCGCTGTCGAAGTGACTGGGCCACTAATCCCCACTTCCCAACAGATTCGCGTCCATCCTACGATAGAACGATGGAGCGCACTATATGCAAATGAGTGGCAACACAATCCTGATCACGGGTGGAGGCTCCGGCATCGGCCGAGGGCTGGCGGAAGCTTTCCATGCTCTCGGAAACCAGGTGATCATTGCCGGGCGTCGTAAGCAGTTGCTCGACGAATCGACCGCCGCCAATCCCGGCATGAAATCCATGGTCCTCGATATCGAGAACCCAGACGCCATCCGCACCTTTGCGGCACAGTTGGCAAAGGACTACCCAGCCCTCAACGCCGTCATTCACAACGCCGGCATCATGCGCCCGGAGGATCTGAAGCGTGGCGAACTTGCCGACGCGGAAGCGATCGTGATAACCAATCTGCTTGGCCCAATCCGCATGACCGCTGCGCTGCTTCCGCTGCTGCTGTCACAGCCACGCGCTACGATCATGACTGTCTCATCCGGCCTGGCGTTCGTGCCGATGGCGCCAACGCCTACCTACTGCGCGACCAAAGCGGCCATCCATTCGTACACGCAATCGCTGCGCTACCAGCTCAGGGACAGTTCCGTGCAGGTTCTCGAACTCATCCCGCCTTACGTGCAGACAGAACTGATGGGATCAAGACAGGCAAGCGATCCCAACGCCATGCCGCTGAAGGATTTCATTGCCGAGACCATGAGCATTCTCAAGACCTCTCCCGACACCACGGAAATCTGTGTGGAGCGGGTGAAGCCGTTGCGCTTTGCCGAGGCAAACGGCGGCTTTGATGCCTTCTTCAAGAACTTCAACGATAGAATCGCGGCTGCCGCGGCAGGATAGCACGATCGCTCAGGCGTTGAGTTTCCACCATTCGTACGACGGTGCGACCCCTGAGTTAGCGACGAGAACCTCCCCGCAATTGTATGTCACCATTTCCAGGTGCCCGCTGGGCTTGGGATGTTTCGGATCGCTCCACACGGCAGCCCCGAACGCACCGACCTCTGCTTGGTACAGCGCAACGAAGTCGCCCGAAGGCATCTGAATCTGGACGCTCGCAAAGGGTTTGCCTAGCTTGGCGGCACGGAGACCGGCGGACAGCGAATCAGGTCGGCGAATCACTTCAACCGACCAAATAGCCGGAATAAAGCGCTTCGCAGGTACATAAGATGCAGATCCGATCCAACCGCGGTAACAGGTCAGGGATTCGACAAAGACATGAGAGGGACTAATCGGCCGGACGCCAGGTTTTTCCATCGGTTTGCTCCTTATTCAGCGGATTCATCCGCAAGTTATAGACATACTCGGCGAATAACGCCAACACATCGACAACTACGGTTCTGCAATCTCAAAGAGCTGACCGCTCGCCGTGTTCAATTCGTCCTGAGGCGATACCGTGACGGTGGCGCAGCCTTCCGTGACTGACTTCGGCCCATGGCTCGACGCGAACTGGATGTCTTGGTAGTAAATCTGCAAATAGTTGAGGGGCGCCGGAGCAGCGGGGGAAGTTTCGCAATACAAAGCAGCGGCATTTGTTCCGTTGAAGAAGTCCTGCAGCGTGTTGAACAGCGCCTGCGCGACTATGGGAGAACCTCCCTCCTTCTCAGCCACCTGGCCCGTTGATAGGGGCGCGTTGACCTGCGCACCGCCAAGGATTTGTGACGTCAGTGACGAACCCGCGGTTTGTTGCGATAGGTATTTTACGCCAACTTCGCCCAGGTCGCCGGGGGGGCGCGTGGCCTCCAAACCGCTGGTCTGGGTGGCTTTGGCGTTGCTTCCGCCTACAGAGAGCTGCACGAAGTGCGAAAGAATGGTCGTCTCCGCCTGGCAATCCATGTTTTCGTCGTGCAGGCAGTCCGGTGAGAAATCGATGGGCGCGGTGGGTGCAGGGAACGGACCGGTGGTCGAAGGGAACTTCGGAAGGCCGTTACCGGTGGTGGCGACCAATGTTATGTTGCTGAAAACTTCGCCATACATGTCGATCGCGTTGTCCCATGCGTCGATGAATGCTTGATCCGTTCCCCAATAGGCCGGGTTGTCTGGAAACTCAAGTTGCAACAGGGCCTTCCATATGTCGCTGGGCATGATGTCCGCGCCTCCAAACGCCATGAACTGCGGTTGACCACCACTGGAGTCGCTGGGCAGAATCATTTCAGCCGACGCGGCTGTCGGCCCCGCCACCGCGATGGAAACGAAAGCCGGGTTCCCGTTATACCGTGCGGCGAGCGCTTGCAGGAAAGTCATCCAAGCCGCCTGATAGGTGGTGTTCCAGGGCAGCGGAAGCTCCATGCTGTCGCCTCCTTCTTTGAAGTACGAGAAAGTCACCTTCCCACATGAGGCGTCGGGAAGAACTTGTGGGCTATAGAACAGTCCGTCGCAGCTTGTCAGTTCATTCCGCATCCACTGAGGTGAGTTAAACCCCGGCGTGACGATAAGCTGGATCGTCTTGGGAGTCGCTGACGGATTGTTGCTGTTCCAGGATTGAACCGACGAAAAGGCATCGTCCACGTAGTCCCAGAAGTAGGGGTTGGCGTGGGCAGGCGGGTGCGGGTTCAGTGTATCCCAATGAATCTGAAGGGTTAGCCCAGAAACCGCTGGATTGCTCAGCAATCCGCCGTAAAAACTGATGAGGTGGCTGTTCACTGCCTTTCGTGACAGGCCCTCGGTCTGCAGCGGCGCAACAACGTTCTCCACTGGAACCACAGCGTAGATGCCGGTGGGAACCCGTTGTGCCCTGGCAACCTGCTGCGCAGGCAAAAGCAGGAATAGGCCAATTAACAGAGTGTGCTTGACCGTCATCATTGTTTCTCTCCTCCAAGAACAGTTGAGGCCGGATGCCCTCATCTTCAAGGGCGGAAAAAGCCGTCGAAAACTGTAATGGCGGGGAAATTCTCTTGCGGGCCGGCCTTTTCATCCCATCCCGGAAAGGGGGGATCGCGCCAGGAAGGTGGGTTATCGGAAACGCCCGGCCGGTTTTCGCGGCACCCGCGTCTCACCTTTTTTCGACAACTGGCCAGCATCTTGGGCCAAACGGTAGTATTGTTGTCTGGTACACTCCACACGCCGGACCGCTCTGCCGTCGCTGGAGCGCTCGATTCATCGGGCCGACTACCGTTCCAGCGACATTATGAAAATCCTACTTTACAATCCGGACAATGGCGTGACCGGCAACTTCATGCCGCATCTATGGATGTTCCTCCTTCAGGCTCGTACGCCTCCAGGCCACGAAGTCCTGCTCCTGGATGGCAACGCGCAACCGATGAATGACGCCGAGATCGTCCAGTTCGTGAAGGACCGGAAGATCGGTCTGGTCGGAATCGGCGCCATGACGCGAATGATCGCGAGGGCTTACCGGGCGGCAGACGCCCTTCGCGCCGCCGGAGTCAAAGTGGTGATGGGCGGACCCCACGTCACGGAGTTGCCGGACGAAGCGCTGGGGCGTAGCGGCGGACCTCGCCATGCCGACGCCGTGGCTCTCGGGGAAGCCGATGAGACATGGCCGAAGATTGTCAACGACGCGGCCCACGGCCAATTGAAGGATGTGTACGCGCCGGTGGATGCGTTCGGCCAGGATCGCAAACCCGATCTCGGAGAGTACCCGAAGATTCCGTGGGAGTCGCTCGATCTCGATCAGTTCAACCGAATTCCCGCGGTCTTCCGCCCCATCATGAGACATTTCGGCGTCCAATGGGAGAAGTTCCACCTCATTCCCATCGAGTCGGGGCGCGGGTGCCCGTATGGATGCGAGTTTTGCACCGTGACCGGCTTCTTCGGCGACTCCATCCGTTTTCGATCCAACCAGAGCGTGGTGGAAGAGATGTTGCGGTTGAAAGCATGCGCGCGACGGGACCGCGGGAAAGTGGCAGTTTTCTTCGTAGACGACAATTTCGCCATTAACGTCAAGCGCACGAAATCGCTGCTTCGGGACATCATCGCCGCCGGCGCGCAGCTCGCCTGGGTCGCCCAGATCAGTGCCAACCTGCTGCGGGACGAAGAGCTAGTCGACCTCATCGCGGAGTCCGGCGGGAAGTGGATCTTCATTGGCATGGAATCGCTGGACCCGGCCAACCTGGCGAACGTGAACAAGAGTTTCAATAAGCCAAACGAGTATCGTCCCGTGCTGGAGCGATTGGCCCGGCGCCATGTTTACGCGATTACTTCCTTTATCTTTGGCCTCGATAACGATACGGCCGGCGTCGCCGAACGCACCCTGAGCCAGATTCGTGAGTGGCCCCCTGGACTGCCTGTGTTCGGGCAGATCACGCCGTTTCCATCAACTCCTCTGTACACTCGGCTCGCCAAAGAAGGGCGGCTTACGCGTCCCACGCATTGGCTCGATTTTGCGCCATTCCATATGGCGCACACCCCTCTGAAGATGACCATTCCCGAAGTCCATACCGAAGTGCAATACGCCTGGACCAATTCCTACAGCCCCGCCGCCACCAAGAGAGCCATGGGATCGATTGCGGATGCGCCGGTGCCCTACAAGATCAGTCACCTGGTGGCGCGACTCTGTTTTCGCGGCATCTACTTCCCTCAAAAAGGCGCATTAGCTTGGGTGAAGGTGCTTTTGGAAAACCGCAATAACATCATCGGCCTTATCCGTGAATCCTTCACGAACTGGCGCGGATCAACAGCCGAGGGCGTTCGGCTGGAGTTTGACGCGGGCGTGGGACGCGAAGGCCGCCCGGCGTTTGCCGAGGATCCGTCGCGCACAACGTGACATTCCGGTCTACGCATCGATGGCTGGGCCAAGCAATTGTTTCAATGCCTGGACGTATTCGGTAAGGGCTTGCCGTCCGGTTTCGGTGATGCGATAGAGGGTTTGCGGCTTGCGCAACACGAACTTCTTTTTGACAGTCAGGTACCCGGCTTCTTCGAGCTTGAGCAGTTGCGCGCCCAGGTTGCCGTCTGTGGCTTCAGTCTTGGCGCGGAGCCACGTAAACTCAGCCTCTTCCACACCACTGAGCAACGAAAGCAGAGCCAGGCGCAGCCTGCCGTGAACCACGGGGTTGAGCTCCGGCAAATCAGGCATGGATTGGAGCGCGCCGCCCGCGCTCCTGCGCATCGGCGATCATGCCGTATACACCGAACACGATCTGGCAGAGAAAGATGGCGGCCAGAAACACGATCATGCCCTGTGCGTCGGTGCCAAAGCACGCAGCCACAGCCGCCACCCACCACACGACTGCGCAGGCAAGCTGAACTTTCCAGCGAAGAATCAGGGCTGAGGCTCCGTTGGCCATGCCAAGTAATGCCGCTATCACGGCCACAAAGACATGCTGATCAGTCAATCTTCCACTCAGGCCGAGGGCTGGAAAGAGCAGAAACATCGAAATTCCCAAAGCAATCCAGATAGAACCGACTGCCCGGCCCAGGGTGGTCTCCGGCTGATTGCCTCCCTTCAGAGAAGCAACAACAACGGTAACAATGACCCCGATCAACATAGAGACCGGCCAGGCCCACACGCGCTGACCCCACGCGGACCAGGCAATGGCGAGATAGTAAACGAGGCCCCACAGAACGAAGGTCCATCCCCAGCTCTCTGTGTGCCGGCGCCCCTCGGCGATCATGCTCTCGATGAGGCTCAACCTTTCCTTCAGTTCCTGTTCGCTGGTCTGGTCCTGCATGGCAGTTCTCCTTTAGGAAGCTCGAATTACCGTGTTTATGGCTGATGTTGAAGCAACATTTCCACGCTGCGATGCGGAGGATTGCTGCCAACGGTCACCTCGGTGACTTCCTCCCACTCGCCTTTGCCGGTCAGGTGCATGGTGTTCACAATGTGGGCTGGTCCGGCCGCGAAGCTCCAGGAAAAGCCATTAGTGGGCACCGAAAGCTCCGTGTCGAGGTAGTGGCCGTCATTGTAGGCGCGGAAGCGATAGGTATGGGAGGCATCGTCGTAAGAAACCGTCGCTAGGGCGCTGAACGCTACCTTACCGTCGGCGCTGGTGCTTTTGCCCTCGATGAGCAGGACGAGGCCGTCAAGCTTGTACTCGACATCTTCCATTTGAGTGAGATGAAGCGGCTCTCCCGGTCCGCGAACGACGGTGACAGACCCCGACCAATGACCGGCCAGAAACGAAAGCTTGCGCATGGCCTCGCGCTGCGCGTCGGCGCTGTTCGAAGCGGGCTGCTGTGCGGCCAGCGAAAGACTGACCGAAATCATGACTACTGAGGCGCAAATCGCGGTTTTCATTTGGCGAACTCCTTGGCGCAGAGGGTTTCCCGAGGCGCATATCTAGAGTACTCTATTTATTAGAGTATGTCAAAAGCGGGTTGCTAAGGTGATTGGTCATTGCGCCCGTTTGCGGCGTTCGGCGGCTTCCTTCCAGGTGGTGACGACGAAGCCTTTGTCTTTCAGAAATGCTTGAAACCCCGGGTCGAGCATCGCCAGCATGTCCGCTTTGCGGATGTCGCCCGAATTCGAGATGTGTGGGAAGACCTCTGTCGGCGCCGTGCAGTGCATGATCACCATAGTCAGGCCTGGCTTCAATTCTTCGAGCGTCTCCTCGTACCGCTCGACGCGCCATTGCTGTAGATGCGCATCGTCGCGCGCCATGCCCGCCGGAATGCGCCAGCCGTAGCTGGTATTGTGCAGATCATCCAGCACAGGCAGTCCCGCGTCCCACAATTGCGCGCCGAGCTTCTGCATTTGTGCCAGCCGCTCCGGCGTCGCGCGCGTGTCCGCCTGGATGTAAGTATCGTGCCCGCCCGGGAACATCACGGGAATCTGTTTCTCAATGCCCAACCGGACGTATTTCTCGAGGAACGCCTGATTCGCGAACAGAGTCCCCATATGCGAATCCAGATGCGTTGGATGGAAGCCCATCTTCTCGGCGCGCATCAATTGCGCGCGGATCTCCCGGTCCACCTCCTCCGGAGTCGCATGTGCGACCACTTGTCCCACCCCTGGCCACAAAGCGCCTTCCGGGTCGATCAGGCCGGGCACAGCCGCACCCGCCAGCGGCCCCCATCGGTATTCGCGCCATTCGGAAGTAAGCGTCAGGTGCAATCCCGCATCAGTGCCAGGGTGCCCCGTCAGATAATGGACGATCTCTGGAACCCACGGGCACGGCATCATCACGCTGAGAGATCGCGCGGCGCCGTTCTCGAGCACGCGCTCGATGCCCGCGTTCGAGTCGTAAGACATCCCCGCGTCATCCATATGCAGGATGAGCACGCGCTCACCCTTCTTCCATCCCAGTTTTTCAGCGTAAGTCGGGCCCGTCTGAGCCATGCAACCAGACGCGGCAACAAGCGCGCACAAAACAATCCGGCGAGTCATCGAGAGGCATTATACAGAAGCCAACGGATTCAATCTGCGACGCCAAGAGCGGTCTGACCATCCTGAAGATCCACGCCGTAGTAGGTGCCAAATACTGTCCGGCCCGGCGCACGAAATGGACTGGGACACCGCACGAGCGAGTACTCACTCCGTTCGAAAGGTTCAAGTGCTCGCAGCCCCGGTTCACGCTTGTTCGAACGTCCGGCGCCACCAAGGAACCGAGTGCGAGTGCTGGCAGTAAGACCGAACACATGATATTCTGCCTCAGATATGCGTTCTCCCCGGGCGCCTGGATGGAGAACCTCCGCACGACCGATCGGAGTTTTTCTGACTTGCCTCTGCTTTGCGGCGGTGTCCTTCGCGCAAACAGAGCGTGGCCGGCGGGAGGATGACAACGAAGAAGAGGAGCACGAGCAGCGCCTCGAGGAATTGTTCTATCGCCAGCGCGCATATCCTTTGGATCACATTCCTGTTGGGGCTCGGCTTCGCGCGATCCGCCAGAAAGAGCGGATGGCCCTCGAACGCGGGCCGTCGGCCGCGACGCGTGATGCTGCGGCCCCTCTAACCGGCAAATGGAAGTTCATCGGGCCTCAGCCCGCCAGTTTTTTCGGCGTCAACTCAGGCCGTGTTACGGCGCTGGCGGTAGATCCGCGCAATGGGGATGTTGTCTACGCGGGAGCGGCGGACGGCGGGGTTTGGAAAACCAAGGACGGCGGGGAACACTGGAAGCCGATTAGCGACGGCCAGCCCTCGCTCTCGATCGGCTCCATCGCGCTTGACCCTTCCGCGCCCGACACGGTATATGTCGGTACAGGCGAAGCCAACAACAGTGGCGACGCATACGGCGGCCTTGGAATTCTGAAATCCTCCAACGGAGGTGCTACCTGGATAAATACTCCTGGGCCGTTTGCCGGGTTCGCGATTAGTGCCGTCTCAGTTTGTCCCAGCGATAGGCAGGTTATTCTTGCGGGTAGTGTGGGCGGCGTTTACCGCTCCGCGGATGGTGGCGCTACCTGGGCTCCAGTGCTGCAGGGAGAGTTCGCGAGTGCTGTTGCCTTTGATCCCTTGAACGGCAACATCGCCTGGGCAGGTTTGGGCAACCCTTTTTTTGACTTTTCAGCCGGGATCTTTCGCTCGTCGGACGGCGGGCAGACCTGGTCGGCTGTTACCGGAACTGCTCCGAACGCTCTTCCAACGCAAAACCTGGGGCGTATCGCCATCGCAATCTCTCCATCGCACACCTCAACTGTCTACGCCGGCATTCAGGATTCCCGAAATCTAAACTCCACCTTGGGCCTTTACCGCACAGACGATGGGGGCGCCAATTGGACTACGCTCCCGTCGCCGAACTACGGTGGCGGCTGGTATTGCAACGTGCTGAGCGTTTCTCCGGTTAATCCAGACGTTGTGTTGGGCGGTGGATGCTCCCTCGGCGTCTCCACCGACCAAGGCAAGACGTGGAAGTTGTTCTACGAGAATTACTATGTCGAGCGCTACCAGCCAGGCAATGTGCTCGTTCATGTCGATCAGCACGCTGTGGCATTTTCGGCCGACGGGCACAAGGTCTACGCCGGCAATGACGGCGGTGTTTACAGCACCACTGACTTCTCCAATCCAGGAGCCAACTGGACCGATTTGAATGCCACTCTGGCGATTACTCAGTTCTATCGCAGTCCAGCTCTCCACCCGACCGATCCTAAGATCACCTTGGGAGGTACGCAAGACAACGGAACGCTCCTTTACGATGGCTCACTCCACTGGACGGGCGTGGCGTGCGGCGACGGAGGAGCTAATGCCATTGATTTCATGAATCCATCGAATATGTATGTGGCATGCTCCACCGGCGGTACGCTACTCAAGTCAACTAACGCGGGGGGCGATTTCCAGCTGGCCTCGACTGGGATTACCGAAGCCCCGTTTGACCCCGGACTGGCCATGGATCCAGCGAACCCACGGATTCTCTATTTCGCCGGAAGCAAGCACATCTACCAAAGCACAAATGGGGCAGGTTCATGGCAGGTTATTTCCCCGGATCTCACGAACTCAAATTTGGGTTATGACATGCTGATGGCCATCGCGGTGGCTCCGAGCGATCCCAACGCGGTATACGTAGGCACTTTTGCGGGACGGTTTCGGACAACGAATAACGCGCTCTCCGGGCCGGCTGCAAGGTGGGAGGATCGTTCCGCCGGTTTACCCGCTCAGACAGTGACTCAAATCGCGATCGATCCGGCCAACCCTTTGCTTGCTTATGTCACTCTGTCTGGTTTCGGTGCGGGTCACGTCTGGGAGACCCCTGACGGCGGTGGCACGTGGCTGGATATCAGTGGCAATCTACCCGACATTCCGGCTAATGATCTGGCGCTCGACCCCGACATCGGTGGAAGGATTTATCTTGCTACGGACATTGGTGTTTTTGCGACCACTGATGGCGGAACTTCCTGGTCGCCCTTGGGAACCGGTTTACCAGGTGCGCCCGTTACGGGACTCGCGTTCCACCACGCCTCCAGAATCCTCCGCGTTTCCACCCATGGCAGAGGCATGTGGGATCTCGCGATACCTGTGCCACCCTTGGGAATCGCCGCAGGTGGAATCGTGAATGCGGCAAGCCTGGGACTGACCTCCAGCACGAGCGTCACCAACGGGTCTGTCGTTCCGGGGAGCGTTGTGGACGTGTTCGGCACGAGCATGACAACCACCAGGGAAGCCGTCGCGGCTGCGCCGCCGCTGCCAACGAAACTCGGCGGGGAATCTCTGGCCATCGCGGAATTCGATGCGCCTCAATTTTCGGCATTAAGCGACAAGCTGACGGTGCAAATTCCTTGGGAAGTGCCATTGGGCACAGCTACGGCGGTGCTTTCGGTGGGATCAGCAACCACGTCCTCAAAAGTTCAAGTTGTTCCCTACCTGCCCGGCATCTTTTCCGCGGATGGGACGGGCACGGGTCAGGGCAACATCTTTCATGGCAAGTCGAAGGTCTTAGCTGCGCCATTGGGCGCCGCGCCCGGCTCACGACCGGCCAAAACAGGCGACACTCTGACGCTATCCTGCACCGGCCTTGGTGCCGTGAATAATCAGCCACGCACTGGAGCCGCATCTCCATCTCAACCAATTGCTCAAACAACCGTGCCGCCTTCTGTGTCGGTGGGTGGGGTGCCGGCGACCGTCATCTCTTCGGCTTTGACGCCGGGTGAAGTGGGCATGTACCAGGTGAGCTTCGTCGTGCCTACAGTTGCAAGCTGGGGTGACTCAGTCCCCGTGGTGCTAAGCATCGGCGGCGTTTCGTCCAATCCGGTGGACGTCGCCCTGACGGTCCCATTTTCCACCGACGAATCGAACCCGCTTGCTGTGTCACTGCCCCTGTCTTTCTCCGGCACCTTTACTCAGACCAACGTCTTTGATTGGTTCAGCTTCTCGCTAGCCCAGCCCGCCACTGTGCAGTTCCAGCTTACCGGGATCGGGGATTTCGCCGGTACGATGTTCGTCTTTTCTAATGGGTCTACCATCCCCGACTTCGAAGTGGATACGCCGGGCTCGGGCGTGGTGGACATGATGCTAGATGCTGGCACGTATCTTTTCGACATTTTTGCCCTCAACCCGGGCTCTTACCGCGTGACCGTCGCAGCCGCTCCCTGAAGCCAGGTCTCATCCGCCACCCACGTCCGCCTCCAGTTGCTATATACTTTCAGCAGCCCGCAATCTCCACGAAGAGGTGTGCCCATGGACAATAACGAAACCGCCAAAATAACGCGCAGGGCATTCGCCGGCGCAACCGCTTTCATGATCGTTCCCCGTCACGTTCTCGGTGCGCCCTTTGTCCCGCCGAGCGACAAAATCAACTTAGCCACTATCGGATTGGGCCGCCAGGGCCAGGCCGTTACGCAAGAGTTGCTGGCGCGGCCGGACGTCCAAGTCACAGCGATCTGCGACTGCAACAAGGGCAGCATGAACTACGTCGAGTACAATTCGAACGCATTGCTGACTTCCTGGCGCCATTTGATGGGCCCGGGCTACGAGAAGTGGGGCGAGGATCTCACTTCGCCCGGTGAAGTCCAGCTCGCACGCGAATTCCGCACCAGCCTCGGCATGGGCGGCCGCGAGCCTGTGAAGCGCGCCATCGAAGCCTACTACGGCTCCCGCAAGGGGAGCGCTTCCGGCGGCTATAAGGGTTGCACCACCTACAGCGACTACCGCGAGCTGCTGGATAAGGAGCAGGGCATAGACGCCGTTTACGTCGCCACTCCCGATCACTGGCACGCTCCCATCGCCATCGCTGCCATGCGCAAACACAAACATGTGCTCGGCCAGAAACCCATGGCCCACTCCATCGCCGACGCCCACCGCATGGCCCACGCCGCGCATGAAATGAAGGTATCGACCTCCCTAACAGTCAACAATCCGTCGAGCGACGCGACCAAGCTCCTGATCGATTGGATTGGCGACGGCGCCATCGGCCAGGTGCGCGAAGTCCACAACTGGTCGAGCCGCCCCTTCTGGAAACAAGGCATCGACCGGCCCGCGGAGTCGCAGCCCATTCCTGATGGCCTCGATTGGAATATGTGGCTGGGTCCGGCGCCTGAGCGTCCATTCAACAACGCCTATCTCCCGTTTGTCTGGCGCGGCTGGTACGATTTCGGCTGCGGCTCATTCGGCGACATGGGCTGCTACAGTTTCGCCGGAGTATTCAAAATCCTTGACCTCACGCCGCCCACTTCAGTCGAGGCCTGTTCCAGCGAATCCTATGATGAGACCTTCCCCAAGGCATCGATCGTCCACTTGAATTTCCCTGCGAATGGCAGCCGGCCTCCCGTGCACATGGCGTGGTACGACGGCGGATTGCGGCCGCCGCGCCCTGCCGGCCTGAGTCAGCAAGACCAGCACTATTTTGAAAAAGGCGAGGACAACGAGGGCATCATGTACGTGGGCGATAAAGGTTACATTGTCGCCGGGTTCAACGGCAACAATCCCCGCGTCTATCCGGAGAACAAGAAGTACCAGGCACCGCCCCGTCAGCGTCGTGGCGAATACGGCATGCGCGACGTCGCCATCGACCAGTGGCTGACCTATGCGCAGGGAAAGGGACCGGCCCCGCTGGCTAACTTCGAGATACAGAGCCCCGTGACCGAAGCTTTCCTGCTCGGATGTCTGTCCCAACAATTCCCCGGCGAGAGGCTCGAGTGGGACGCGGCCAATATGAAGATCACTAGCTTCGAGAAGGCCAATAAGTTAGTCGATCCGCCTGTGCGCAGCGGGTTTGGAGGTTAGGCGATTACCGCCGTTAGCACGGCGCGTACTTCGATTCCGCAGTCCTACTGAGCACCTGCCTAAGCACGTTGAAGTCGATACATTCCGGCTTCGCAAAGCGAACGCATCCCTTGCCGATCTTTGCGCCGGGAAGCGCGCTGCGGAACTCGTCCAGCACCTCTTTTTTCATCACGTAGAAGGAGATGTATTGCTTTTGGCTGGCAAACGCGATCTCCGCCACGCCATTGCGCTTGTAGACAGGCATGCCGAAATCCATGCTCTCCTCGTACCCCTTGAGATGCTGCTGGCAAAGTCTTCGCAGTTTCTCGATGGCAACTCGCCGCTCTGCGGGCAGTTCTGCGATATACCTCTGTACGTCGGCCGCCTTGCTAATCATCTTGGCCCTACTGCCCCATCCTCTCGTACGGCACAAATCCCCGCGCCTTGGTCTTGATCTTATAGACCGAAGTGGTCGCTGTCAGGTACAGCGTGCTCCAATCCGCATCTCCCCACGCGAGATTGGCCGGCTGCTCCGGAACCACGATCGTGCCGATGTGATTTCCGCTCGGGTCCCACACCCAGATCCCCTCGGGTCCCGTTACGTAAAGATTGCCGTCCCGATCCACCTTCATGCCATCCGGCACGCCGGAACGCGGCGGCCCTTCTTCCTTTCCAAACAACCGGCCGTTGCTGATGGTGCCGTCGGCGCCCACATCGTACACGTGGATGTCGCGCGCCTTGCTGTCATCGATGTACAGGCGCTTGCCGTCCGGCGAAAATGCCAGACCGTTCGGCTGTTGCAGCTCCTTCGTCAGCAGCCGGAGCGATCCGTCATCTCCCAAACGAAAAACTCCCTGGAACGGAAGCTCCTGCTTTTCGCCCTTCACCAGATCGAGCGTCGGATCGGTGAAATACAACGCGCCATCCGGGCCTGGAACGATATCATTCGGACTGTTGAGCCGCTTGCCTTCGTACTTGTCGGCCAGCATACGATATGTGCCGTCCATCTTCACCTCGACGATGGCGCGCAGCACGCTCGCGGTAGTAATCAGGCGTCCCTGCCGGTCGAATGTGCTGCCGTCCGGATCGCCCGTCTGAAAAACCTTCTCCCGTCGCCCGTCGGGAAAAACGCGAAAAATCCAGTTCGTCTCTTCGTCGCTGACGTATAGAAAACCGCGCGGATCCCAAACCGGACCTTCGGTGAACCCGAAGTCGCCCGCAACCTTTTCCAGCTTCGCATCCCGATCCAGCACCTTCCAAAACGCATCTGATTCCGCTTTCAATCCGAACTCGCGAAGCTGCCGCCGACGTGCCTGCTGCGGCGCGATCTCATAAGCCACGAACGCAAATTTCTTCGAATCCGGCGCCCACGAATTCACATTGATCGTTCCCTGCCCGCCGAAGAGATCGATAACCTTCTGAATTTGTCCGGGCTTCAGCTTCTTGCCGGGCAGCGGCATCATACGGAACTGGATGTTGGTGCGTTCGTCGTGCCCCTTGGTGCCGTGTGGAAACGAGAGGAAGACCAGCCATTTGCCGTCGGGCGAAGGGTGCGGAAACCAGTCTTCCAATTCATCACTAGTCACGCGCTCCGCCTTCTTATCGTCCGGTCCCGCTCCGTTCGCCGGCATGCGCCAGATGTCCCAACTTCCCGAGCGGTCCGAGTTGAAGTAGATCCACTTTCCGTCGGGCGAGTAGTCCGGCCCGTCGTCGTAACTCTTCTTCGATGTCAACCGCTGCTCCTCGCCCCCGGTAACCGCCATGCGAAATAGATTGAAGTTACCGTTACGTTCGCCAACAAATGCCAGCCATTTGCCATCCGGCGACCAGCCGTGAAAGTAACTCGGCGCTTTCGGCGTCATCAGCCGCGGCGGCTTGCCGTCGAGCGAGGTCAGATACACCTGCGATTCCTCCGACGACGCCGAGCTGCACGAAATGGCAAGCAGCTTCTCATCCGGCGAGAAGCTGTGGTCGTTGTTGCACTGGTAGCCCGCCGCTCCGATGTCGATTTTTTCCGGCTCCCCGCCATCCAGCGGAATCCGATACAGATCGCCGCCCGAGTTAGCGATGAGGTGCTTGCCGTCGTGTGACCAGTTCGGCGCTTCGAAAAGCTTGTTCGCGGTGTAAACCACGCGCACCGATTTGTCAGTCAGGTCATACACCGAGATCTTGCTGCGGATCTGCGCCCGCGGTTGCGGCGCTTCCACGCTGACGTTGGAGAACACCGCCGTCTCGATAACCTGTGCATCATGCGAGCACACGCCGATACCGACGTAAACCGGGTCCTGCAGCGCCACCGTAACCGGCGCCGACGCCGTCAGTCTCTCGCCCGGTTTTCCGACGCGAATCGTGAATTGATTCCCGCGCCGCTCGATACGAATCCGCACCGGCCCGGTTACCGTGGAACGAACTTCATCCGTGTCCGCGCCGGCCGCCGTCCTAAATTGCAGCGACGTCAGGCCGTCGCCATGCAGCGCCACATCGGCGTAAGGCGAGTTCGCATCCAGGCTCTGCCGGATCATGAGCAGCGCTTTCCGATGATTCTCCTTGCCGGTGCCGATAAAATGGATGTCCGCGGTCATGTTGATGTCGCCCGACATCTTTTTCCACGCGAACTGAAAAGCGTCAACCTTCTCCCACAAGTTGGCGCCGCCGCCCGTCACTCGGTACTCGCCGCTCGCGGAATCGTATTCGATGGAACCCGCCTTGGGGGCGTCGCCAACATCGCCATGAGCCTCGAAATTGCCCACAGCGCCGCCCTGTTGCGCCGCCGCGCCCAAGCAAAGAGAAAGCACCGCCATCACAGCGACCGGCCTGTCACAAAAGTTTCGTCTCGTCACGTTTTCACCCGCAACAAGGAACTATATCGTATTTGGGTTTTCTCGGCGGCTCGGCGTCTCGGCGTTGAATTTTTCCTGATAACCTGGACGCAATCATGAAAACTTCCAATCTCATCCTATGCGCGGCAGTTATGACGTTGTCATGTCACGCCGACACCCCGCCCAACACTCTCACCCCCGAGGAGCGCCAGGCCGGCTGGGTTCTCCTGTTCGACGGCCAAACCATGAACAATTGGGATGACCCGCGTTCCAAGACGCCTCCGGGCGACGCCTGGACCACAGAAGACGGATGCCTCAAGGCCAACCCACATCCGCGCATCACGGAAGACCTGTTCAGCAAGGACGGCTACACCGATTTCGAGCTCGAGTTCGATTGGAAGATCTCACCGGCCGGCAACAGCGGTCTCAAATACCGTATCCAGGACCATCGTTTGATCCCGCCCAAAGAGCCCGGCGCCGGCAGAGAAAGGTTTGAACAAAGCGTCGAGCGCTCCTTCGTTCATCCCGTTACTGAGCGTCCCAGTCATGGCCAGGATTACGTGATCGGCTTCGAATACCAACTGATCGACGACAAACTGAACGAAGATGCGCACGCCGGTCTGACGCACACCGCCGGTGCTCTCTATGACATGGTCGCGCCATCGGCCAGAGTCACTAAACCTGTTGGCGAGTTCAATCATTCCCGGCTCGTAGTGCGCGGCAACCACGTCGAACACTGGATGAACGGCGTCAAGGTGGTCGATTCCTCTCTCGATTCCCCCGAAGCCTTGCAGGGAATCAAATCGCGCTGGGGAGTCGCGCCGCACGTCTACGAGCTGCTGGCCAAGCAGCCGAAGACAAACTGCCCCATCTCACTCCAAAACCACGGCGACGCCGCCTGGTTCCGGAACATCAAGATCCGCAAGCTGGACCGCTAGTGCCACTCTCAGTTGCCTCTCGGAAAGGGCCAGCGTTATCTCAACTCGAGTCGGAAGGATGATTTACTGAAGAGAAGCGAGTGGGGCGCTTTTCGGATAACCAGATAGATCAATTATATGAGGTTCTAACTAGGAAATAAAGTACCCACTCACTGTCACCGTTTCACTTGTTGATGCTCCCTGCCACGCTGACTGCCGCGCCACCGCACCCGGCTCAGTGTGCCTTGTACAGTCCCATATCGACATCGGTATTGAACCATACCTCCTGTGTTTGATTCACGGTTGCACCGATTGTTTCCAACTTATCGTAAGCGTGCTTGCCAATCGTCTCCAGAGCTTGGGATTTCCGGCGCAAATGGAGAACGCGCGCCAGAAAGATATATTCTTCCTGGATCGTTACGACGAAGTACGCCGTCTCCGCGCTCTTGCCGTCTCCAGATTGGCGAATGGAATCGAGCAGAGAGTTAAGCAGCTTTTCGTGCAGGCTCGCCTCATCGGTCTTGCCCAACGCCTGGTAGGCAGTCATCGCATCGAAGTGCGCAATTGGGCTGGCGTAGTTCCGGTCGAGCGCCTGTTTTGCCGCATCCAGCGCGCCCGTTACGTCTCCCGCCGCCATAAGCTTGCTGAAGGCATGCCGTTCTCCTGCTTCTAGCACGCTGGCCTGATGCGGGAACCTCAGCACGCCCGCAATCCGAAACGCACGCACATCCACAGCCGCGTCTCCCGCCTGAACACGCGTGAGGAGCGCGGCGTATTCATCGTCGGGCTTTGGCTGCTCCACGCCCGCGGGACGGGCACTGTCTTGAGCCATGGCGTGGCGAGCAATCAGCAGCAAGCACAGTGCAGTTACTCGCGCGGCAACGCTCGATTGGCGGCGATTCATCACGACCCTCCCCCCTGACCGCTTTCGATTGTACAGTCAATTGCTCTTGTTGGCATCAGACAGGAGTATCATCAGCCTTTGTCCGTTCGAAATCGCAACTAAGAACGAGAGGGCATAACAATGAGCAAACGACAGAGCGCCAGGCTGACACGCCGGTCGATGTTTCGCAGCGCCGCAGCCGCGGCCACGTTCGGCCCTTTGTTCAAGGCCACCGAAGGGTCCGTTAGCGCCCAGCAAAAGGTAAATCGCAATTCCGCGCCCAGCACCCTGAAGATCACTGACATGCGCGCCTGCCGGGTGGCGGCGAATTACGATTATCCGCTGATCAAGATCTATACCAATCAGGATGTCTACGGTCTGGGCGAGGTTCGCGACGCGGGAGTAGAAGGCATTGCGCTCGTCCTGAAAGCACACCTGTCGGGCAAGAACCCGCTCGATATCGAGGGCAACCTAAGAATGTTGCGCGAGTTCGCCAATCACGGCCGCATGGGCGGCGGCTACAGCGCCGTCGATATGGCCCTCCACGATATGGCCGGTAAAGTTTACGGCGTCCCCGCCTATCGTCTGATCGGCAACAAGAACCACGATCGCATTCGTATCTACGCCGATACCACCAGTCACCCGGATCCAAAGGTCTATGCCGAACGGATGCGCAAGCGCCGGGAAATGGGCCTGACGTTTTTCAAGATGGATCTGCAATCCAGCATGCTGAAAGACCGCCCTGGCGCGCTCGATGAACGCGGCGTCTGCACCGAAAAGGGGCTCGGTTACCTCTGCGAATACATCGCCGCCATCCGCGAAGTTCTTCCGCCAGGAGCCCCTCTCGCCGCCGATCATTTCGGTCCGCTCAATATCAACGATTCCATCCGTTACGCTCGGGCCTTCGAACCATACCATCTTGCCTGGGCCGAGGACCTCCTTCAGGTTTCGGAACGCAACCAATATCCTTATCTGAATTGGCAGGCGTACAAGACGATTTCCGACGCCACCGTGACGCCCGTCCTGACCGGCGAGGATATCTTCGGACTCCAAGGCGGTTTCCAACCGCTCCTGGAGCACCGCGCGGTGGACGCCATCCATCCCGACATCGAAACTTCCGGCGGACTGCTAGAAACCAAGCGGATTGCCGACTGTGCCGCGACGTGCGGCATCCAGGTCGCCATGCACCATGCCGGATCGCCTATCGGCGCCTTCGCCGGCTACCATTGCGCCGCCACCTTCGGCAACGAATTTCTGGCCATGGAAAACCACGCGCTGGATATGCCCTGGTGGCAAGACCTGGTAACGGGTGTTCCGAAACCGATCATCGACAAAGGCTACGTGAAGGTTCCCGACGACAGGCCCGGGCTGGGTCTCGAGCTGAACGACGATGTTGTAAAAGCGCACCTGCGCCGTCCCGGCTACTTTGAGCCAACCCCCATGTTCGACGACATCATCGTCTCGGGCTTCCGCACCGGCGGCCCCTGGCCCCATTTCGATGAAACCGGCAAATGGTGCAACTGTGAAACGTATGAATAACCCGTAGCGCGGGGGTACCGCGTCGTTTGCGGGAGACCCGCGACTTTTCAACAAGTCGAACGCGACCGGAAAGCGACTGCATCTACAAACACTCCATAAGCGCGAAAACCGGGGCGGAAAACCGGTTCATCGGTTACTCTCCGCCATCTTGACCGTTAACGTTCACGCGACCCTGCATACTGGTGTATACTAACCCTCACCAGGAGGGGAGTATGCAAAAGTTTGCCAAACTGTTCACTGTAGTGCTGTTCGTCGCGTCCGCCGTAACAGTTCTGAACGCTCAGGTGGATACGGCCACAATCGTGGGTACCGTTCAGGATTCGAGCGGAGCCGTTGTGCCCGGCGCCGCTGTGACCGCGACCGAGGTCAACACCAACAGCAAGACGACGACACGAGCCGATGCGTCCGGCAACTACGTGATCACGCCGCTAAGGGTCGGCACGTACACCGTCGCCGTCGAGGCTCAGGGTTTCAAGAAGGAAACGCACAGTGGAATCGTACTCGAGGTGCAGGCGCGCGTCCGCGTCGACTTCACTTTGCAGGTGGGCTCCATCGCCGAGGTCGTGAACATTACATCCGAGGTGCCGGTCGTAGAGACCGAGACCTCGTCGCTGGGTGATGTCGTGGACAGCCAGCAGGTCACCGACCTGCCCTTGAACGGCCGGGACTTTACACAGTTGGCAACGCTAACCACGGGCGTTATCAAGATCACCGAAAGTAGCGGAAGCATTAACGGCGCCACCAGCCAGAGCAACGGCAATGCCGGAGGCGCCTTCGCCGTCAACGGCACCCGCGGCAATCTGAACAACTTCATGCTCGATGGCGTTGACAACAACTCCAACGATAACGCGGGCAACGTTCTGCAGACCAATGTCGATGCCATCCAGGAATTCAGAATTCAGACCAGCGACTACTCGGCGGAGTTCGGACGTAGCGGCGGCGCGGTGATCAACGCCACCATCAAATCCGGAACCAATCAGTTCCACGGCACCGCATTTGACTTCCTCCGTAACGACGTTCTGGATGCCCGCAACTTCTTCGAGCCCGCGGGTTCGCCTAAGGCGCCCTTCCGCCAGAACCAATTCGGCGGCACATTGGGCGGACCCATCCGGCGAAACAAAACGTTCTTCTTCATGGATTATCAAGGCACGCGCGCGGGAACTTCCTCGCCCAACATCTCCACCGTTCCCACCCCGGCCGAAATCGGCGGCAACTTCAGCGGCGCTGCCACGATCTTCGATCCCAACTCAACCAAAATAGTGAATGGCAGCGTGGTGCGCACTCCGTTTGCGGGCAATATCATTCCATCGCAGGAACTCGACCCCATCAGCCACGCCGTCGCCCAGTTGTATCCCGCGCCGAACATCGCTGGAGCTACTGCCAATAACTACGTGATCGACGCTACCGGGAACCTACAGATCGACCAGATGGACGTGCGTGTGGATCACACCATCTCCGACCGTCAACAGATCTTCGCCCGGTTTTCCTTGAGCCAGCAAACCCGCTTTGTGCAGCCCCCGCTACCTGGATTGGCCGATGGCGGCAGCTATGGCACGGGCACTTACCTCGACGATACCCGTGGCGCCGCGGTCGGCTATACCTTCACCATCAGCCCGAGCATGGTCAACGAATATCGCATGGGATTCAACCGCGCGCATTACATCGACAACAAGCCGTCATACGGACAGAATTATCCGCCTGCCGGCCTCGCGGTTCCCGGCGTTCCGAACAACGCCACCATCAACGGCTTGACGCTCTTCGGCCCCAGTGGTTTTCATAGACTCGGCGAGCCCGGCTACACTCCGACCACCAGCACCAGCCAGGAGTTTCAGTACGGAGACACTCTCAGCATCGTTCATGGCAAGCACTCTATCAAGGTCGGGGCGGAATTGCGCTGGAGCCAGTTCAATCTCTTCCAGATCGGCCAACCCCGCGGCTCCTTTTCTTTCAGCGGTCAATTCACCGCCGATTCGCCTTCCTCAGGAGACGGAACTGGCAACGGGCTGGCCGACATGTTGCTCGGACTTCCAAATTTTTCCACCATATCGACCCTGACGTACTTCGGAAACCGCCAGCAAACCTATGGGGGATTCGTTCAGGACGACTACAAGATCACCCGTAAGTTGACGTTGAACCTGGGCCTTCGCTACGACTACTCCACTCCGATTAAAGAGGCCCACAATCAGCAGGCGAATTTCGATTTCGCCACTGGCCAATTAGTCGCCGCCGGGCAGAACGGCGCTTCGGCGGGCCTCGTGACCACCGACAAGGCGGATTTCGCCCCGCGCATCGGCCTCGCTTGGAATCCCATCAAGAACACCGTCATCCGCGCAGGTTACGGGCGCTTCTTTAGTTATCAGGAGATCCGGACAGGAGATCCGCTGCAGCTTGCCTATAACCTTCCGTTTTTCTATCAGCCCGCTTTCACGAGCGACGGTATTACCCCAGTGTTGACGGTCTCGGGTGGATTTCCGTCTCTAACCCCAAGCCAGGCGGTCGATGCGAGCGTGACGGCCTCCGGCTCCGGCGTGGGCTCGCACCTGCACGCCCCGGTTTTGGATGAGTGGAATTTCAACATCCAGCAGCAATTGCCGGACAACATTCTGCTTGAAGTTGCCTATGTCGGCTCGAAGTCGACCCATCTCCAGACACTGCTCGATCCCAATCAGGACCCGGTGCCGGGCCCTGGCAGCGTTCAAGCGCGCCGGCCCTATCCGCAATATTCCGGCTTTACCGATATCGTGGACCGGGGCAACTCCACGTTTCACGCGCTCGAGATCAAAGCCGAGAAGCGCCTCTCGCAAGGCCTGATGTTCCTCAGCTCGTTTACCTATAGCAAGTCGATGAACGATCAGCCGGAGATCTGTTGTAACTCACCCTGGCCGCAGAACTCCTACAATGTGGCGTCCGAGAAGGGCCCGTCGGATTTCGATCAAAGAGCCCGCTGGGTTTCGAGCTTCGATTACCAGTTGCCCCTCGGAAAGGGCCAGCGCTATCTCAACTCCAGCCGCGCCGCGGATCTAGCCCTGGGTGGCTGGCACCTGGGCGGAATCTTCACCTGGCATAGTGGGTTCTACTTTTCGCCGACAATGGGCTACGACCCTTCCAATACCGGCTCCCAGGGCTTTGTACGGACCGATCGCGTCTGCAACGGCAACCTGCCGTCGGGACAGCGGTCGATTAACCTCTGGTTTGATCCGAGTTGCTTCCCCTTGCCGTCGGGTTACGCGTTCGGCAACTCCGGCAAGAACGTGTTGGTCGGTCCAGGTATGGTGGGCGCCGATCTGTCGCTGCGCAAACTTTTTTCCCTCACCGAACGCTTTCGCCTGGAGTTCCGCGCTGAGTTGTTCAACGCGTTCAACCACCCGGTCTTTCAACCGCCGGATAACAACATCTCCGACGGCCCCGGAGCCACGGGCACGATCACATCCACAGCGGCGGTGAACAGACAGATCCAGTTGGCATTAAAGCTGCTTTTCTAGCGGGCCAGCCCGCTGGCTCTATAGCTGCGGTTGATGTAGGGGCGAGGCACCGCCTCGCCCTCCTCGCCGCACGTTACCGCCAAACACCCGGTTTGCTACCGTACAATACGAAAATGGTCCGATTGGAGCAGTTCCTCAATTCCTGGAAAGCCGTCCGCGACGACGCCGCCCTCGCCGTCGAAGAATTCCCTGACCTCGACTACCGCCCCACGCCGGATGTCGATAGCTTCCGCCAGATCGCGCGCCACATTCTCAACGCGGGAGACGGACTCACCGGCATGTTGCTCGCTCGTGGAGGCGCCACCGGGCAGGAGTTCCGCGACCGGGCGAAGGCCCACTTCCGGCCTCTAGCCGAAGATTCCGGTGCTGCGGAGATCGCGGCTGCCATGCGTCAATCGGTCGCTGAGCGCTCGGAGCAATTGGCCGCGCAGCCTCCCGAGTTCTTCTCTGAGATGACGACCAGGCATTTCGATCTCCAGCGCCTCACCCGCATGGAGATGCTGCAGTTCGTCAAAGAACACGAGTTGACCCACCGCTCGCAACTTTTCATGTACCTTCGGCTGAAGGGAATCGTGCCCGCGACCACACGGCGCCGCCTCGCGAAACAAGCCGCCAGTGCGTCGTCTAAGTAGAGGAAACCTGGTCGGGAGCGACTGGCAGTTCTAAGCCGCGGGCTGAGGAATGACGTCTATCTGCTCACTCGGGCCCTTGCACTTGTAAGCATCCCCGGCATCTTCAGCACGCTCCCGCTCCGAAGGCGATGGCGCGCCAAATCTCTCGCGGCGCGCTATCGGACACGTTCCTGCATGTCCGTAGCCGGCGTAACCTGCCGAGCCCACAACCGACGCCATCCCTGCCCGAGTACGAACTTAAAGTCGCTGGTGTGACGGTTTTTCACGCGCCTTTACGCAATGCTCTATGACCGATGGATCACGCCGCATCGCTCGGTCAAAGCATTTGGCGCGGCAAACGGTGGCAATCCCCCACGCCGCCAAGTTCACCGAATCTGAACGCGAGAAAGGCAACAAGATGAAGCGTATGCTACGTACCCTGATCCTGATTCCCCTTTTTGCCGTGAAGTTTCTATCCGCACAGGCGCTCATCATTCCGCAGGCGCCTGACGGCCAAAACTGGCGATTCACTCTGGTGGTGACCAACACCACCACAGCCGCCGCTACTGCTTCGATCACGTTTTTTCAGAATATCGATGCAACGGGCGATACCACCCCCTGGTCGCCGCCTCTCGACGCCAACGTCGCGGACCTCGAGGTCCCCGCCGGTTCTTCGGTGTTCGTTCACTCCTCAGGTACGGCTGCCACCCTGACTGAGGGCTGGGCCCAGGTCACCAGCAGCCCGCCGGGTGCGTTGCAGGCCTATATCATCTACACCTACAGCCCCCAGGGCAAACCGAGTTCAGATGGTACCGCGCAGGCCATGTCCCCTGCCACCCGCTTCCTGGTGGCTTACGATCAGACGGGCAGCCTCGGCACGGAATTAGCCGTGGCAAATCCGAACCCGAGCCCGGTGTCCATTTCGGTGAACTTTAGCAACCCAGGCGTCCCCACGGGGTCCCTGAACCTTCCCGCCAACGGATGGATGGCGTTTGGCATGTTGACACCATTTCCAGCGACCGCCGGCCAGTCCGGTTTGGCGGAATTTTACAGCACGGACACCTTTGCGATCATAGCCCTGCGATCGAATCTTAACCCTGTGACGGGAGTGTTCTCCTTCACCTCAGCGCCGACCTACAATGAAACGGGGCCACCCATCATCTCTTCTGCCGGCGCCCAAAATACGATCTCACTAACTATCCAAGGGAATCAGGGGCCTTGGGATCCAAGCCTCAATCCGAGCTTCGATTACGGGTATCATGACAACGCAAAACCGGCTGTCGTCAGCGCCGCGAGCAACATTCCGTTTAAACCGGGAGAAGCCATAAAGCTCGCGTATGTCAGCGGCTTGGTGAACGTTTTCCCCGAGGGCGGGTTTCCTTACACAAATGCAAATGGGAACCCCAAATTCACAACAAACAACATTACAATTCCACCCTGCGGGAAGTACCCGAGCTATTACATGAACCCTAGTACTTACCCCATCAATGCGGCGGAGCTGGTGGGCACATTCGCAAATAATGGAGTGATTGTAGGAATCCCGTTTGCCCTCGGCAACGGTCCCACGACCTTGATCATACCGTCGGGTGCGAACCAGTTGCTGCTGGGCGTCGACGATAACTGCTATTACGATAACGTGGGATCCTGGAATCTCAGCGTGTCGTACTAGCTTTTAGGAGTCCGTCACAGCTGTGAGCAATGTGGGGACGGAGACCTCGATCATGAGGGGCAATTCAGGAGGCAATTCGGGGACAAGGAGGCAATTCGGGCAATTCGGGGACAGGGCAATTCGGGGCAATTCGGGGCAATTCGGACTAATTCGGGACTAATTCAGGGACAGGCTATGCGCCGCGCCCCTCGGGTGAGACACGGAAATCAGGGACGGATTGCCGTTCGCTGATACCTCGTAGACGAACGGATGTAATCGTAACAGAATGAGGCTGGCTGGCGAAGCGGAGGTGGGCTCTGCTGGAGAGCAACCCG